>NZ_JBVJLC010000004.1:0-493564 GCF_055584925.1 Streptomyces sp. NPDC087906 | reverse complement strand
AGGGGGGGGGGGGGGGGGGGGGGGGGGGGGGGGGGCGGGGGGGGGGGGGGGGGGGGCGGGGGGGGGGGGGGGGGGGGGGGGGGGCGGGGCCGCCCCCCCCCCCCCGGCTTCCTCGCCCGTCCCGCCCGTCCCGCCCGTCCCGCCCGTCCCGCCCGTCCCGCCCGTCCCGCCCGCCTCTGCGGCCGTCCCCAGGCTCTCGCTGCTCCACGCCGCCAGCAGCCGCAGCGCCTGCTCCGACGGTGAGCCCGCCTCCGCCGTGTGGATGCCGAGCGTCTGCTCCGGGTCGTCGGTCGGCGTGAACGCCTCGTAGCTCAGCGTGAGATCACCCACCACCGGGTGGTGGTACACCTTCACCCCGTGCGAGTGGCGCAGTACGTCGTGGTCGGCCCACCAGTGCCGGAAGTCCTCGCTGTGCAGCGACAGTTCGCCGATCAGCTCGGCGAGCTGCGGATCGTCGGGGTGCCGGCCCGCGTACAGGTGCAGCGAAGCGACCATGCTGCGGCCCGCCTGGTCCCAGTCGTTGTACCTGGCGCGGGCGCCCTCGTCGAGGAACGCGAAGCGCGCCATGTTGCGCTCGCGGTGCGGCAGCGCGTCGAAGTCGGTGTACAGCGCGCGGGCCATCCGGTTGGCGGCGAGTACGTCGAGCCGCCGGCCGAGGACCAGCGCGGGGGTCTCGGTGATCGTCTCCAGGACCCGGCGGAGACCGGGGCGCACCCGCTGCGGCGGCAGCGGCCTGCGGCGGGTACGGGTGGGCCTGGCGAGGGTGAAGAGATGGCCGCGCTCGGTCTCGTTCAGCCGCAGCGCGCGGGCGACGGCGTCCAGCACGCTCTCGGAGACATGCAGATTGCGGCCGCGCTCAAGCCGTACGTAGTAGTCCATGCTCACGCCCGCGAGCTGGGCGACCTCCTCGCGGCGCAGCCCCGGCACCCGCCGGCTGCCGGGCTGCGGGGGCAGGCCCGCCTCCTCGGGGGTGATCCGGGCGCGGCGCGAGCGCAGGAACTCCCGCAGCTCGGAGTTCGAGGCGCCGCTGCCCGGCGCGCCGCTCGTCTCGTTGTCGCCCATGGTCCCAGCGTAGGCGCGGCCCACCGCCCGCGCGCCGCACGACAGGGGTTCTGCCGGACCCCCCGTACGCCGGACCCGGGGCACGGGCAGGTCTCTCTCCGCCGTGGCTGGGGGCGCCGTCGCGTGGTTGCCTGGAAGCACGGGCCGAGCCATTCGGACGTGCCGGACAGGACATCCCATGACACCTGCCAGGACATCCCCTGACACAGGACATCCCATGACTGAGTTCCATCTCATCACCACGTCGTTCAACGCGAAGTCCACGGCGGCCGACGTCGTGGCGGGCGTCGACCTCACCGGCCGCCGCGCCGTCGTGACCGGCGGTGCGTCCGGCATCGGTGTCGAGACGGTACGGGCGCTCGCGGGCGCCGGCGCCGAGGTGACGCTCGCGGTGCGCGACGTCGAGGCGGGGCGGCGCACCGCCGACGACGTGACGGCGACCACCGGGAGCAAGCAGCTCTACGTCGCACCGCTGGACCTCTCCGACCAGGCGTCGGTCGCCGCGTTCGTCGCCGGCTGGGAGGGGCCGCTGCACATCCTCATCAACAACGCGGGGGTGATGTACACGCCCGAGCTGCGGACCCGGGAGGGCTGGGAGCTGCAGTTCGCCACGAACCACCTCGGCCACTTCGCCCTGGCCACCGGACTGCACCCGGCGCTCGCCGCCGCGGGGCGGGCCCGCGTCGTGTCGCTCAGCTCCGTCGGGCATGTGGAGACGCCGGTCGACTTCGACGACATCAACTTCCGGCAGCGCCCGTACGATCCCGCGGTCGCCTACGGCCAGTCCAAGACGGCCACCGCCCTGTTCGCCGTCGAGGCGAACCGGCGCTGGTCGGGCGAGGGGACCGGCGACGGAACCGGCCAGGGGATCACGGTCAACGCCGCGCACCCCGGCGCCGTCCTGACGAACCTGACGCGCCACATGAGCGGGGAGGAGCTGGACGCCGCCGTCGCCTCGGGCTACGAGTTCAAGACGCCCGAGCAGGGCGCGGCCACGTCCGTCCTGCTCGCGACCGCGCCCCGGCTCGAAGGCGTGGGCGGCCGGTACTTCGAAGACTGCAACGAGGCCGCCCGTTACGTACCGGGCGGCCCGCGCAAGGGCGTGGCCGACCACGCCCGCGACCCGGAGGCGGCGGCGCGGCTGTGGCAGGTGTCCCTCGACCTGCTCGCCGCAGCCTGACCCCGGAGCGGGGCCGCTGCCTGACCTCGGAGCGGGGGAGGGGCGTCAGTCGTTCAGCAGGTGGGTCAGAGCCGCGACGACCATCGCGTGGTCCGCCGTCTGCGGCAGCCCGGAGACCGTGACGGTGCCGATGACACCGGCGCCCCGGACCGCGATCGGGAACGAACCGCCGTGCGCCGCGTACTCGTTCGGGTCGAGCCTGGACGACTCCTCGAACGTCTGGCCCTTCGCGCGAAAGCGGCTGCCGACCAGCAGCGAACTCTCGCCGTAGCGCTCGACCACCCGGCGCTTGCGGTCGATCCACGCGTCGTTGTCCGCGCTGGAACCGGGCAGGGCGCAGTGGAAGAGCTGCTGCGGGCCGCGCCGGATGTCGATCGCGACGGGGGCTTCGGCCGCGCGCGCCGCGTCGGCCAGCAGGCCGCCGAGCCGCCAGGCATCGTCGTACGTGAAGTGCGGTAGCACCAACTCCCGCTCCTGCGCTTCGAGTTCTTCGACCGAGAAAGTGGGTGCGGTGCTCATGAGCGGGCCTCCAGGGTGACGGTGACGCCCTCGCGCGCCGAGCGGCGGGCCGCCTCCAGGACATCGAGCGTCGCCGCGGCCTCGTACGCGGTCACCGGCGGTGCGGTGCCGTCGCGCAGGGCGGCGGCGACCGCCGCGTAGTACGCCGGGTAGTCCCCGGCCTCGGTCTCTACGGGGCTGCCGCCGCCCGTGAGCGGCGACTCGCCCGCGCCGAGCCGGCCCCAGGCCGACTCGGGCTCCTCGCCCCAACCCTCCCCGGCCACCGGGCGCTTGCCTTCGCGCAGCTCCGCCTCCTGCGGGTCGAGGCCGTACTTCACATAACCGGCCGCCGAGCCCAGCACCCGGAAGCGCGGACCGAGTTGGGCGGTCGTGGCGCTCGCGTACAGATGCGAGCGCACGCCGCCCGCGTGCGTGATCGCGATAAACGTGTCGTCGTCGGCCTCGGCCCCCGGCCGCCGTACGTCCGACTCCGCGTAGACCCGTACCGCCGGACCGAACAGGGTCAGCGCCTGGTCGACGATGTGGCTGCCGAGGTCGTACAGCAGGCCGCCGATCTCCTCCGGCGCGCCCGACTCGCGCCAGCCGCCCTTCAGTTGCGGCCGCCACCGCTCGAAACGGGACTCGAAGCGCTGCACGTCACCGAGCTGACCGGTCTCGATCAGCCGGGCGACCGTACGGAAGTCGTTGTCCCAGCGGCGGTTCTGGAAGACCGAGAGCAGCAGCCCGCGCTCCTCGGCGATGCCGGCCAACTCCCGTGCCTCGGCGGCCGTTCCGGCGATCGGCTTGTCCACGACGACCGGCAGCCCCGCCTTGAGCGCGGCGGTCGCGATCGGCACATGGGTCTTGTTGGGAGAGGCGATGACGATCAGGTCCAACTCGTCCGCGCGCGACCACAGTTCGTCGGGCGATCCGGCGAAGCGGACGTCGGCGAACTCGGCGCGTGCCTGCGCCCTGCGCTCCTCGCTCGACGTGACGATCGTGTCGAGGACGAGTCCGTCCGTCGCGGTGATCAGCGGGGCGTGGAAGACGGACCCCGCGAGGCCGTAGCCCACGAGTCCGACGCGCAGCGGGGCGCGGGTGTCAGTCCCTGTCTCAGTCATGCCTCCACTTAAGCAACGCTGTTGCCAAAGTGCAAGAGCGGTGGACAATGGCCGGGTGGAGAGAGCGGAGCGAAGCGACGAGGTGGCCGGAACGGGCGGGCACGCGGCAGCCGGGGAGCCAGGCGGTGCGGCAGCCGGCGAGTGGGCCGCGCCAGGGGCCAACCTCCCGGTGCTGCGCGGCCACAACGCGGCGCTGGTGCTCGACCTGCTCCGTACGGCGGGGGCCGCCGGTATCAGCAGGCTGGAGCTGGCCGAGCGTACCGGGCTCACCCCGCAGGCGGTCAGCAAGATCACCGCGCGACTGCGCGCCGAAGGACTGGCCGCCGAGGCCGGCCGCCGCGCCTCCACCGGAGGCAAGCCCCGTACGGTACTGCGCCTCGTCCCTTCGGCCGCGCATGCCGTGGGACTGCACCTGGACCGCGACGAGCTGACCGCCGTCCTGGTCGACCTGGCGGGCACCCCGGTCGCGGCCAGGACGACCCCGCTCGACCTCGGCGCGGGCGCCGAGCAGGTGGTGGCGGAGGCCGCCGCCCAGGTGGCGGCGGTACGAGCCGAGGCCGTACGGGCCGACGCGGCGGGGGTAGTGACGGGACGGGCCGGCGCGGCGGGGGCAGCGACGGGACGGGCCGACGCGGCGCCTGCCGGGCAAGCGGCGTCCAGCGGCGTGGGGGAGCCGCTCGGTGTCGGGGTGGCCATGCCGGGCCCGCTCGACCACACCACCGGCGTCACCCGCCGGATCACCGGCTTCCCGCAGTGGGCGGGCTTCCCGCTGCGCGACACCCTCGCCGACCGGCTCGGCCTGCCGGTCGTGCTCGACAAGGACACCAACGCGGCGGCCCTCGGTCTCGCCCCGCGCGGCCCCGGCGACTCCTTCGCCTACCTCCACCTCGGTACGGGTCTCGGCGCGGGGCTCGTCCTCGACGGCGTACTGCACAGGGGCGACCACACCGGCGCCGGCGAGTTCGGCCATCAGGTCCTCCAGCTCGACGGGCCGCTGTGCCACTGCGGGAACCACGGCTGCATCGAGGCGCTGTGCCTGGCCGCGGTGGCGCGCGGCGAACCTGCGGAGGCCGCGCGGGTGCTCGGGCACGGTGCCGCGAACCTCGTCGAACTGCTCGGCATCCACCGGGTGCTGCTCGGCGGCAGGACGGTCGACGCGCACCGGGAGGACTTCGTACGGGGCGTGGCGGCCGTCCTCGCCGCTCGCGCCCGCGACGGCGGACCGGTGCCCGTCGCGGCGGCGGGCGGCGGCCCGCACCAGGTGGCCGAGGGGGCGGCGCAGCTCGTCCTGGCGCCGGTGTTCGGGCGGCGCAACGGGACGCGACTGGGCCGTTAGGACGTATTCGTATGACTGTCTGATCCCTCACCGGTCGTGGCTGCGGGGACGGTCCGTACGGGCGTGGCAGCGTCGGGGGCTGACACCCGTCCAGGGCCCGCTGCCGACCGCCCGCGATCAGCAAAGGCGACTCCCCATGCGACTGCGTCACGCCGCTCTGACCATCGGAATCACCGCCGCCGTCCTCGCTCCGCCCTTCCTGGCCGCCCAGGCACAGGCCCACGCCCAGGCACAGGCCCACGCGCAGGCACGGGCCCACGCCCCCGCGCCGGGCTGCGGCAAGGAGTCGGACCGCGCGTTCCCGATCAAGACCCGGATCCACGGCGGCCCGGACAGCTACCAGGCCGGCGGCGGCCCCGGCACCTGGTACCTCGACCTCACCAACACCACGCACGCGCTGTGCCGCGACATCCACCCCGTCGTCGTACTCACCGACCGGGAGCGCTCCCTGACCACGGCGCAGGTACGGCTGGAACTCACCGACCCCAAGGGGCACTGGCGTCCGCTGTCGCTGGAGAAGTCCGACGAGGACGAGACGATCGGGGTACTCGACGCCCGCACCGCCGGATTCGTCGTACCGGCGGGCAAGACACTCACGGTCCGCGCCCGGTTCGTCTTCACCGGCGCCGCACGGCCGAACAAGATCGCCGTCAGCGCGGCGACCGTGCAGCGGCGGGGTGACGACGGTGACTGGGTCGGCGAGTCCAACGCCTACCACTTCGCGGTGGTGGAGGAGAGCGACGAGCCCGAGGACAGCACCGCATCAGGCGACACCGACACCGACACCGCATCAGGCGACACCGACACCGGAACAGGCACCGACACCGGAACAGGCACCGATACCGGGGCAGGCACCGATGCCGGAACCGGTACCGGCACCGGGACGCCCCGAGGTACGGACGAGACCGCCGGCCCCACAAGCGACAGCCCCTCCCCCCAGACCCGCCCCGGCACGCGGGAGCCAAGCACCCAGGAACCAGGCGCGCACGAGCCGTCCGACCGCCCCTCGGGCGACCATCCCTCGGCCGGTGCCTCCTCGCACGCCCCCGGCCTCCCCGAACTCGCCAGCACCGGCCTCGGCGGCCTGCTCGGCCGTACGGCGGCGGGCGCCGTGCTGCTCGTCGCGGGCGTCGCGCTGTTCGTGGGCATCCGCCGCCGGCGTACCGTACGCCGCTGACCTGGCCCGCCCCCGGCCCGCCCCGGCACCCGCCGCAGCCGTCCCACGTGCGAACATCCCCCCGTGGACTACCCCTACGACCAGGCACCTGGCGCACCCGTACGCTCCGGGATCCCGGAACACGGCCGGATCCCCAAGTACTACGCGGTCAAGGCGCATGTCGCGCTGCTGATCGACGAGTTGGGCGAAGGGGGCCTGCTGCCCACCGAGCGCGACCTCGCCGTCCGGTACGAGGTCTCCCGCGAGACCGTGCGGCAGGCGCTGCGCGAACTGCTCCTGGAGGGCAGGCTCCGGCGCCAGGGCAGGGGCACGGTCGTGGCGGGGCCGAAGCTGGAGCAGCCGCTGTCGCTCGCCAGCTACACCGAGGGGGTCCGCCGCCAGGGCCGCACCCCGGGCCGCGCGCTGATCTCCCTCGACCGCTTCCCCTGCACCCCCGCGCTGGCCGCCGAGACCGGCGCCGCCCTCGGTGAGCCCGTCTGGCACATGGAGCGGGTGCTGCTCGCAGACGAGGAGCGGGTCGGCCTGGAGAGCACGTACGTCACGGTGGCCCGGGTGCCGTCCCTGGACACGGACTTCGACCCGGACTCGTCCTTCTACGGCTATCTGAGCGACCGGCTCGGCGTCGCCTTCGGGGACGCCGACGAACGCATCGAAACGGTCCTCGCCACCCCGCGTGAAGCCCTGCTCATCGGTACGCCGCCTGCTCTCCCGATGCTGCTGATCCACCGCGTCTCGCGGGACACCGACGGGCTCCCCCTGGAACGGGTACGCACCCTCTTCCGCGGCGACCGGTTCAGCTTCTCCGCCCACCTGGGCACGCCCCGCCGACCCTGACGCGCGGCTTGACGCCGGCCCTGACGCCCCTGATGCCGGCCCTGGCGCCGGGGCCCCACGACGGTTCCTCAGAGGCCACCGCGTATAACGGGAACGTAACGGGTCTGGTCCAAGCTTGGGGCGTCGTTCACCGTCCCGTCGCTGACCGGACCGCAGTGAGTCACCCGTCACGAGGAGCGTTGCCGCCGTGAGAGTCATCGTCGTAGGAGCCGGCGTGCTGGGCACCATGCACGCCTGGCACGCAATCAGCCGTGGTCACGAGGTCGTACAGATCGAGCGCGAGAGCGAGGCGCGCGGGGCCTCGCTGCGTAATTTCGGGCAGATCTGGGTCAGTGGCCGCGCGGGCGGCGAGGAGCTGGAGACCGCCCTGCGCGCCCGCGAGCTGTGGGAGCAGATCGGCGGGCGGGTGCCCGGCGTCGGCTTCCGGGCCAACGGCTCGCTCACCCCCGTACGCACCGAGCTGGAGCTGGCGGTCGCCGAGGAGGTGACCGCACAGGCCGACGCCGGGCCGCGCGGCCGCAAATTGCTCGGCGCCGACGAGGCGCGCGCCCTCAACCCCGCGCTGCGCGGCGACTTCACCGCCGCCCTGTGGTGCGAGCGGGACGCGGCCGTCGAGCCGCGCACCGCCCAACTCGCCCTGAAGGAAGCGCTGCTGGCGTCGGGGCGGTACAGCTACCTCGGTGGGCGCGAGGTCCGGGACGTCATCGAGCCCGGCCGGTCGGGGCCCGGCGCGAGCAGCGGTCCTGCCGTACGGGACGACCACGGCGATGTGCACAGCGGCGACGCCGTCGTGCTGTGCACGGGCGCCTGGCTCGGCGGGCTCGTCCGCGAACTCGCCCCCGAACTGCCCGTGCGGCGCGTCCGGTTGCAGATGATGCAGACCGACCCGCTCGGCGAGGAGCTGACCACGTCGGTGGCCGACGCCGACAGCTTCCGCTACTACCCCGCGTACGCCGGAGAGGCGCTCGACGCGCTCAACTCCGGTCAGCCGCAGGCCCCCGTCGCCGACGAACACCGGATGCAACTGCTCATGGTGCAGCGCCTCGACGGCGGGCTGACCATCGGCGACACGCACGCCTACGACCACCCCTTCGACTTCGACCTGCTGGCCGATCCGTACGAACACCTCACGACCGTCGTCGAGTCGTTCCTCGGACGGCCGCTGCCGAGGATCCGGCGGCGCTGGGCCGGGGTGTACGCGCAGTGCGTCGACACCAGCCGGGTCGTCCACCGCGAGCAGGTGCGCGACGGGGTGTGGCTGGTGACGGGGCCCGGCGGGCGCGGCATGACCTGCGCGCCCGCCGTCGCCGAGACAACCGCGAACGAACTGGGCTGGTGAGGAAGTTGACGGACACAATCTCGTTGGTCGTGCTCGACATGGCGGGTACGACCGTCGCCGACGGCGGACTGGTGGAGCGCGCCTTCTCCACCGCAGCGCAGCAGCTCGGCGTCGAGCCCGGCTCGCCCGACCACGATGACCAACTGGCTTACGTACGCGCCACGATGGGCGAATCGAAGATCTCCGTCTTCCGCCATCTGTTCGGTACGGAGACACTGGCCCAGCAGGCCAACGCGGCCTTCGAGGAGGCGTACGGCTCCCTCGTCGACGACGGCCTGATCGAGCCGGTACCGGGCGCGGCGGACGCCGTGGCGCGCCTGCGGGAAGCCGGCCGTACGGTCGTGCTGACCACCGGCTTCGCCCGCGTCACACAGGACGCGATCCTCAAGGCGCTCGGCTGGCAGGACCTGGCGGCGCTGACCCTGTGCCCGGCCGACGCGGGCGGCCGCGGCCGCCCGTACCCGGACATGGTGCTCGCCGCGTTCCTCCGGACGGGGGCCGCCGACGGGGTACGTCAGGTCGCCGTCGTCGGCGACACCTCGTACGACATGCTCAGCGGTGTCCGCGCGGGCGCCGGGGTCGTCGCAGGCGTACTGAGCGGGGCGCACGGCGAGGACGCGCTGCGCGCGGCGGGCGCGACGGACGTCCTGGCGTCGGTGGCCGACCTGCCCGCACTGCTCGCCGGCCGGGACGGCACGCGATGACCGCCGACAGCGGCATCCGCTTCGAGCGGGTGAGCGTCGCCTACGGCGGGCAGACCGTGCTCGACGGTTTCGACCTGGCCGTGGAGCCTGGCGAGGTGATGGCGCTGCTCGGCCCCTCGGGTTCGGGCAAGACCACCGCGCTGCGGGCCGTCGCCGGGTTCGTCCGGCCGGTCTCCGGGCGGGTGTTCATCGGCGGCCGGGACGTCACGGCGCTGCCGCCGTACCGCAGGGGCATCGGCATGGTCGTCCAGCAGTACGCGCTGTTCCCGCACATGAAGGTCGAGGCCAACGTCGCCTTCGGCCTGAAGGCGCAGCGCGACCCGAAGGTGCCGAGGTCCGAGATACCCGCCCGGGTCGCCGAGGCACTGGAGCTGACCGGCATGGCGGCGTACGCGCAGCGCTACCCGCGCGAGCTGTCGGGCGGCCAGCAGCAGCGCGTCGCCATCGCGCGTGCGCTGGCGATCCGGCCGCGGGTGCTGCTGCTCGACGAGCCGCTGTCGGCGCTCGACGCCCGGCTCCGCTCCGGCATGCTCGGCGAACTGGCCCGGCTGCACCGGGAGTTGCCGGACGTCTCGATCCTGTACGTCACCCACGACCAGGTCGAGGCGCTGACCCTCGCCGACCGCATCGCCGTCATGGACCAGGCCCGGCTGCGGGACTGCGGCACACCGCGGGAGCTGTACCGCAATCCGCGCACGGAGTTCACGGCCTCCTTCGTCGGCAACGCGAACCTGCTGCCCGTACGGGTCGCGGCGGGCGGCTCCGCCGTCACCTTCGCCGGCAGCCGGATCGAGCTGCCGACGGGCGCGGCGGCGGCGGGCGCGGCGGCGACCCTGTGCGTACGGCCGCATCTGGTCGGGCTCGGGGAGGGTCCCAACGCGTTGCGCGGCACGCTCACCGAAGTGCGGTGGCGCGGCTCGACGCACCGGCTGTACGTGGACGTCGCCGGGCACCAAGTGAAGGCGGACGTACGGGAGCTGCGGGTCACACCGGAGCTGGGGGACGACGTCACGGTGCACTTCGCGGCCGAGGACGCGGTGCTGCTCCCGATGGGCGAGGCAGCAGAAGGCGCGGCGGTCGGAGTTACCGAAGGCCCGGCGGTCGAAGGCGCGGAGGCAAAGGCCGGCGCGAGCGCGGGAGGCGGGCGCGATGTCTGACGTCACGTCCGCCGTCGTACCGCCCCCGCTGACGGAAGCCGGTCCACCACCGGTCCGCGCCACCGAAAAAGCCGGGCGGCTGCTCTGGGTGCTGCCGCCCGTCCTCGTCCTCGGCCTGTTCTTCCTCTATCCGCTCGCCCTCGTCGTCCAGCAGTCCGTCACGCCCGACGAAGGCGGCCACTCCCTCCAGCCGTACGCCGACGTCTTCGCCTCGACGGCCTTCCGCGAGGCGCTCACCACCACCGTGTGGCTGGCCGTCGGGTCCACCGCCGGATGTCTCGTCCTCGGCTTCGTCCTCGCGCTCGTCATCGCCTTCGTACCGTTCCCCGGCAGCCGGGCCGTCGCGCGCTTCATCGACGTCTTCCTCTCCTTCCCCTCCTTCCTGATCACGCTCGCGCTGCTGTTCGTCTACGGCACCGTCGGCATGGTCAACGGCGTCTGGACCGATGTCACCGGCGCCGCCTCAGGACCCGTCCAGTTCCTCACCACCCCCTGGGGCGTGCTGCTCGCCGAGATCACCTACTTCACCCCGTTCGTGATGCGGCCGCTGCTCGCCGCCTTCTCCCAACTCGACACCGCACAGCTCGAAGTGGCCTCCTCGCTCGGCGCGCGGCCCGCCCGGATCGTGCGCCGGGTGGTCCTCCCCGAGGCGCTGCCCGCGCTCGCGGCCGGCGGGAGCCTGGTGCTGGTGCTGTGCCTGAACGAGTTCGGCATCGTCCTGTTCACCGGCGCCAAGGGGGTCACGACCCTGCCGATGCTCGTCTACAGCAAGGCCATCCTCGAATCCGACTACCCGGCCGCCTGTGTGGTCGCCGTCGTCAACGTCGCGATCTCGGTCGGTCTCTACTCCCTCTACCGAATGGTGAGCCGCCGTGCTGGTGCATAGCCGCGGCGGGCGGTGGACCGCCTGGGCCGTGTTCTTCGTCCTCTTCCTGCCCCTGTTCGCGCTGCCGCTGCTCGTCGTACTCGCGGCCTCGTTCGCCACCCACTGGTCCGGCGCGTTTCCCTCGGGGCCGACCACCGCCAACTACGGCTCAGCCGTGCGCGGCGACTCGCTCCAGGCGCTCACCACCAGCCTGGTCACCGCCGTCGCTGCCAGCGTGCTCGCGCTCACCTTCGGGAGCTGGGCGGCGCTCGCGGGAGCCGCGTTCAAGGAGCGCGGACGGCGGGCGCTCGACGCGCTGTTCATGCTGCCGGTCGCCGTGCCGTCGGTGGTCGTCGGACTCGCCGTACTCGTCGCGTTCAGCAAGCCGCCGATCCTGCTCAACGGCACCCGGTGGATCGTGATCCTCGCGCACACCGTGCTCGTCACGGCCTTCGCCCACCAGTCGGTGTCGGCGGCGGTCGCCCGCCTCGACCCGATGTACGAACAAGCCGCCGCCTCGCTCGGCGCCCGGCCCTCGTACGTGCTGCGGCGGGTCAGGCTGCCGCTGCTGCTGCCGGCTCTCAACGCGGCGGCCGGGCTCTGCTTCGCCCTGTCCATGGGCGAGTTGAGCGCCACGATGATGCTCTACCCGCCCGACTGGATGCCCCTGCCGGTGCTGATCTTCACCGCGACCGACCGCGGCTCCCTCTTCACGGGATCGGCCGTCGCCGTGGTGCTGATGGCCACGACGCTGCTCGTCCTCCTCGGCCTGTCCCGGATCAGAACCAGAGCCGCGTTCCGCTGAACCCGCGCCCCGCCGAAACCGCGTTCCGCCGAAACCACGCCCCGCCGAAGCGGCGCCTTCCGCCGCTCACACTCATGGGAGAACACAACGTCATGCGCACTTTTACCAAGCCGCTCGCCGCCGTCAGCGGCGGACTCGTCATCGCCGCCTCGCTCACCGCCTGCGGCGGCTCGTCGGCCGCGTCCGACGCGAAGATCGTCACCGTCTACAGCGCCGACGGCCTCAAGGGCGAGAACGGCGACGGCTGGTACGACCAGCTCTTCAAGGACTTCGAGAAGAAGACCGGCATCAAGGTCAAGTACGTGGAGGGCGGTTCGGGCGAGGTCGTGCAGCGCGCCGTGCGCGAGAAGACCAACACCCAGGCCGATGTCCTGGTCACCCTCCCGCCGTTCATCCAGCAGGCCGACAGCAAGGGGCTGCTCCAGTCGTACGAGCCGGCCGGTGTCGACAAGGTCGGCGCGGGCGACAAGCCAGCGGACGGCAAGTGGACTTCGGTCGTCAACAACTACTTCGGCTTCGTGCTCAACAAGAAGGAGCTGACGTCGCCGCCCACCACCTGGGAGGAGCTGCTCGACGCGAAGTTCAAGAACAAGCTCCAGTACTCCACCCCCGGTGTCGCGGGTGACGGCACGGCCGTCGTCATCCAGACCATGCACGACTTCGGCGGCAAGGAGCCGGCCATGGACTACCTCAAGAAGCTCCAGGCCAACAACGTCGGCCCGTCGTCCTCGACGTCCAAGCTGGCGCCCAAGGTCGACAAGGGCGAGATCCTGGTCGCCAACGGTGACGTGCAGATGAACTTCGCCCAGGCCACGTCCATGCCGAACCTCGCCATCTGGTTCCCGAAGAAGCAGGGCGCCGCGCAGCCGTCCACCTTCGCGCTGCCCTACGCGGCCGGTCTGGTCAGCGAGGCCCCGCACAACGCCAACGGCAAGAAGCTCCTCGACTTCATGCTCAGCGAGCAGGAGCAGCGCCAGGTCACCGCGATCGGCGGCGGCTTCCCCGCGCGCTCCGACATCAGGCCCACCGACGCCAACGCCACCGCGCTGGGCAAGCTCCTCGACGGCGTCGACATCTTCCAGCCCGACTGGACCGACATCGACAAGAACCTCGACACGTACGTCGACGCCTGGAAGTCCGCCACCGGTAGCTGAGCCCTGCCCTTCCGCGCTGGTTAGGCTGGGCGTGTCGCACATGGTCGTCGCAGAGCGGAGAACACTTCAGTGGCAGAGCGCAAGCCGGTCGAATCCTGGCTCACCGACATGGACGGTGTCCTCATCCACGAAGGGGTTCCGATCCCGGGCGCAGCCGAGTTCATCAAGCGACTGCGCGAGTCGGGCAAGCCCTTCCTCGTGCTCACCAACAACTCCATCTACACCCCGCGCGACCTCCAGGCGAGGCTGTCGCGGATGGGGCTGAGTGTGCCCGTCGAGAACATCTGGACGTCGGCGCTCGCGACGGCGAAGTTCCTCGACGACCAGCGTCCCGGCGGCACCGCGTATGTCATCGGCGAGGCGGGGATGACCACGGCGCTGCACGACATCGGGTACATCCTCACCGACCACGAGCCCGACTACGTCGTGCTCGGTGAGACACGTACGTACAGCTTCGAGGCGCTGACCAGGGCGATCCGGCTGATCAACGGCGGGGCGCGGTTCATCTGCACCAACCCCGACGAGACGGGCCCCTCGGCCGAGGGACCGCTCCCCGCGACCGGCGCCGTGGCCGCGCTGATCACGAAGGCGACCGGCAAGGAGCCGTACTTCGCCGGCAAGCCGAACCCGCTGATGATGCGCACGGGGCTCAACGCCATCGGTGCCCACTCGGAGACCAGCGCCATGATCGGCGACCGGATGGACACGGACGTCCTGGCGGGTCTTGAGGCCGGTATGGAGACGTTCCTCGTGCTGACCGGGGTCACGACCCCGGCCGACATCGACCGGTATCCGTTCCGGCCTTCGACGGTCGTTGACTCGATCGCCGATCTGGTCGATCGCATCTGAGCACGTCAGAGGCGCTTTTACGATCCTGGGCCGGTCCCTGCGGATGCGGAAACGGGCGGCGCGGGTGAATCTTCCTCTATCAGGAGGTTCACCATGCGTTCAAGATTGCTCGCTCTCCGTGCCGCAGGGATGATCGCCATACTCGTGGCGGCCCCCGCGCTAGGCGTCACGGCCGCCCAGGCTCACGACGGTGTGAGTGTCACGGTCACCCCCTCGACCATCGCCCCCGGCGGCGAGGTCCAGCTCAAGGTCGACGGCTGCAAGAAGAACTGGGCGAACGTCTCGTCCGACGCGTTCGCCGCCGATGTGGATCTGTCCGGTGGCAGGAACCACGAGAAGAGCCACGAATCGCGGCTGCCGCTCTACGGAGCCGCCACGATCCGGTCTTCCGCCACCAAGGGCAGCTACGAGATCAACGTCAACTGCGACGGCCACGACCATTCCGGCGTCGGCGACGTCCAGGTCGTCCATCAGTCGGACCATCACAACGACCACTCCGGGGACCACTCGTACCCGCAGCCCGTCGCTCCGGTCGGAGCGGGCGGTGGCGGTACGGCGACCCTGGCGTCCGGCGATCAGTCCGAAGCGCGGACCGACGGGCAGAGTGCGGCCCAGGCGGGCAGCGCCGGAACCCAGCACGCGCTGATCGGTCTGGTGCTCGCGGGTGTGGCCGCTGTCGCCGTGGCCTTCAGGAGTGCGCGTCGCGAGCGTGCCGCCGGCCGGAACACGGACTGACGTGTCCGCCGGGAAGGGTGTGGCGGGATCCGGCAGGCTGCTCACCGGTGTGGCCTGGGCCGTGCTGCTGCTCGGCCTGTGGCTGTGGGGACGCGGTGTCGCCGACGGTTCGGGCTTCGGCAGCTCGGCGCCCACCACGGGCGACGTGGCCGCTGTCGGCCGGCCGCTCGGGGTGCCGCTGCCGCCGGCCAGGGCGCCGCTCGACCCCGCGAAGCCGGAGCGCGTGGACGTCCCGTCCATCGGGATCACCGCGCCTGTCGTCTCCCGCGGGCTCGACGCGGCGGGGGCTGTCGACCCGCCGCCGTTCTCGGCGCCGGGTACGGTCGGCTGGTACGGCCGGGGTGTGCAGCCCGGTGCCAAGGGCGCCGCGCTGTTCGTCGGCCACGTCGACACCGAGACCCGTCCTGCCGTCTTCTACGGTCTGAGCGCGGCCAAGGCCGGTGAGAAGATCCGGGTGACCAGGACGGACGGTTCTGTCGCCGAGTTCACCATCGACAACGTCAAGGTCTTCAGCCGCAAGCACTTCGACGCGCAGAAGGTCTACGGCTCGCACGACAAGTCGCGGGCCGAACTGCGGCTGATCACCTGCGGCGGCACCTTCGACCGCAAGGCGAACGCGTACACGGCGAACGTCGTGGTGTCCGCCTACCTGACCGCCGCGAAGACATGACCCCTGCTCCTTTCCAGGTGAGCGACCGCCCGCGCGGGGAATCCGATCTACCGCGCGGGCGGTTTTCGCCGTGGGAGTGGATGTACCGCGGGAATCCCGGTCGCCGGAGCGGGCGGGCTGCCGCCCGGGTGGGGGCGGCCCTCGCCGCCGCCTCGGTGGTGCTGGTCTCCGGGTGCTCGTCGGGCGGGGACGGCGGCGGTGAGAGCGGAGCGCAGCCGCGCGTCGGTCAGCGGCCCAAGGCCGACGATCCGTACTGGGTCGACCCGGACGGCAGCGCGGCCCGACAGGTCGCCGCGTACCGCGAGCAGGGCACCGGCGAGAGCGCCAGGAACGCGGATCTGCTCAGCAAGATCGCGGACCAGCCGGTCGCCGAGTGGATCGGCCCCGACAACGCCCGGGGCCGGGCCACGGCGTTCACCGAAGCGGCGGCCGAGGCCGACCGCGAAGCGCTGCTGGTCCTCTACAACATTCCGCACCGCGACTGCGGCCAGTTCTCCCAGGGCGGCGCGTCCGACGGCGACGCCTACCGGAAGTGGATCGACGAGGTCGCGACCGGCATCGGCGACCGGCGGGCGACCGTCGTCCTCGAACCGGACGCCGTGCTGCACCTCGTGGACGGCTGCACCCCCGACCAGTTCGGCGAGGAGCGCTACGACCTGCTCAAGGGAGCCGTCGAGCGGCTCAAGAAGCAGCCGGCCACGACGGTCTACCTGGACGCGGGCAACGCGGGCTGGCAGAGTCCCGACGCCCTCTACCAGCCGCTCCGGCGGGCCGGTATCGCGGAGGCGGACGGCTTCGCCGTCAATGTGTCGAACTTCTACCCGACGCGGGCGAGCAGGGACTTCGGCAGGAGCCTGTCGGCGAAGGTGCACAACAAACCGTTCGTCATCGACACCAGCCGCAACGGCAACGGCCCCTACTCCGGCGGCGATCCGAACGAGAACTGGTGCAACCCGCCCGGCCGCGCGCTCGGTGAGCCGCCCACGACGAAGACCGGCGACCCGCTGGTCAAGGCGTATCTGTGGATCAAGCGCCCGGGGGAGTCGGACGGCACCTGCAAGGGCGGTCCGAAGGCCGGCGCATGGTATCCGCGGTACGCGCTGGAGCTGGTCCGCAACACCAAGTAGCGCCGGGGGCCGAGGCCATGGGCAGTCCCCGCGCACGGACGAGGCCCCCTCACATCCCGTGAGGGGGCCTCGACTACGCGTGCGCCGCCAGGGACTCGAACCCCGGACCCGCTGATTAAGAGTCAGCTGCTCTAACCAACTGAGCTAGCGGCGCCTGCTGACCTGGACAACTCTACCCGATCGGCAGGGGTGATCCAGCCGTTAAATGCTTGATGATGCCTGTTGGATGGTCTTTTATTACCTTTGATCCGTCAAAATGCACCTTGTCAGGACAATCGAGATGACTACCCCGTGCAGCAGCTCTGGCAAAGGATCTTGATGAGTGGAGGGGATCGCATGACCGTCCCGGTCTTCGAAGAGTACGAGCCCGCTCTCGACTGCCCCTGCGCCGGATGCGCCGAACAGCGGCGCGATCCGGCCCGGGGCCTGTCCGCGCGTACCGGAGGTCTCGCCGCGCACAGTGCCCGGCAGGCGCTGGTGCTGGTCACCGCCGCCGGTATCGTGCTGGGCGGTACGGGAGCGGGCGCCGCGCAGGCGGCAGGACCGGGCCATGTCCCCGCACTCGGCAGAGCCGACGACACGACGGCCGACGGTACGACGCCGGCCGGTATGCCGGTCGCCGAGCCCGATCCCTCGACCCCGCAGGGCGACAGCGGACCGCTGGGCGGCCCGCCCACCTCGGGCCCCGGCACGAGCCAGCCGGGCACGCTGCGCAAGAGCACCCGCGCCGAGATCATCAACCGCGCCAAGCGGTGGGTGGGCGCGAAGGTGCCGTACAGCATGAACAGGTTCTGGTCCGACGGATACCGGCAGGACTGCTCGGGCTTCGTCTCGATGGCCTGGAACCTGACGGGCAACGAATGGACCGGCAGCCTCGCCAAGTTCGGGGTGAAGATCGCGCGGGCCGACCTGGAGCCCGGCGACATGCTGCTCTTCCACAACCCGGCCGACCCGAGCAAGGGCTCGCACGTCACGATCTTCGGCGGCTGGACCGACTACACGCACTCCACGTACATGGCGTACGAGCAGACCACGCCGTACACCCGGGTGCAGCCCACGCCGATGGCGTACTGGAGCAACTCCGACCGCTACGTGCCCTACCGGTACAAGGGGCTCACCGAGGGGACCGCGGGCGCGGCGAGCAGCACGAAGGGGACGCCGTTCCCCGGCGCGAGGTCCTTCGGGCCAGGCGCCGACAACAAGTACGTCACCCAGCTCGGCAGGATGCTCATCGAGCGCGGCGGCAAGCGCTACTACAAGACGGGCCCCGGGCCGCGCTGGGGCACGGCGGACAGGAACGCGACGAAGGCGTTCCAGCTCGCCCAGGGCTGGCGCGGCGCCGAGGCGGACGGGCTGCCGGGCATCGACACCTGGCGGTATCTGGTCGACCACCTGGGCAAGGACATCACGCCCGCGGGCGCCGGCGGCAGCCCCGGCAAGAGCGCGGCCGGCGGTACGGGTACGGGTACGGGTACGGGCGCGGGCGGCAAGGGTGCCGCAGGTGGCAAGGGCGCTACCGGCGGTTCGGCGGCTGCGGCCGGTACGAAGGCGCCGGCGTTTCCCGGCGCGCGCTACTTCCGGCCCGGACAGTCCAACAAGTACGTCGAGCAGCTCGGCAAGCAGCTCGTGAAGAAGGGCTTCGGCACGTACTACGTCTCCGGACCGACCCAGCGCTGGGGTGAGGCGGACCGGCGCAATGTCCAGGCGTTCCAACGCGCCCAGGGCTGGGGCGGCAGCGCGGCGGACGGCTACCCCGGAGCCGAGACCTGGCGACGACTCTTCGCATGACGGAGGCAAGGATGACAACGATGACCTCGCGCCCGAGCGGTGACGGGAGCGAGCCGCTCGGCGCGACGCCGCTCGGCACCGGGCCGGACGCGACGGATGCGACGGACGTGGCGGACGTGGCGGACGCGGCCCCGGCGGCCGGTGAGCCGGCGGCCGAAGCGGATGCGCCCGCTGCCCCGGCCGCCGCCGAACCGTTCGTACCGGACCAGCAGAGTGAGACGCCGGCGCCGGCGCGGGAGCCCGCGGCGGCCGAGGCGCCCGCCGAGGAGCGCCCGCCGGTGAGCGAGCCGGTGGTGAACGAGCCGGTCGTGAACGAGCCGGTGGTGGACGAGCTGCCGGTGAACGACCAGGCGCCGGGTGAGCCGAGGCTGGGCGACACCGCGGTGATCGAGGCCGTCGTCGACGACACACCGGTGAGTGAACTTCGGGTGGGTGAACTGCCGGTGGGTGAACTGCCGATGGGTGAACTCCCGCTCGGCGACGCCCCGGTGCACGTCGTGCCGGTCAGCGAGAGCCGGGTCAACGACACCCGCGGCGCCGACGGGCGCACCACCCGATGGAGCCCGCTCATCGTGGGCGAGAGCACCCACGAGATCCCGGTGCATCTGCTGTTCAGGGACGAGGCGCGGGCCGTCGCCGCACAGCGGCAGGGCACCGGCGAGCAACCGAGGGTCCGCCGGGTGCCCGCGCCCGCGCCCGCGCCCGCGGGCGTGGGCGCCGTGCCCGCCCGCCCCGCGACGCCTGTCGACACCCGGCTCGTCGAGCGGGCCGGTCCCGTACTGCCGGGCTGGGCCGCCGCGTTCGTCGGTCTGTGCGCGCTCGTCGGCTGCGCTGCCGTGCTCTGGTGGGCCGGCGCGGTCCCCGCCGAGCTGGTCAGGATGGCGCGGCTGTCGTCGCATCCGTACCACGGCATCGGGATCGGGCAGTGGGTGCTGCTCACGCTGGGCGTGCTCGTCGTGCTGTTCACCTTCGGCGGGCTGGGGCGCGGCCGGGTGGGGCACGCCTGGGTGCTGACGCTGTTCGGTGAGTACCGGGGGAGCGTGCGCCGTACGGGACTGCTCTGGGTCAGCCCGCTGCTGCTGCGCCGCCGGGTGGACGTACGGCTGCGGCACTGGCGCAGCGAGCCGATGCCGGCCGTCGACGCGAACGGCACAGCGCTGCGGGCCGTCGTCCTGGTGGTGTGGCGGGTCATGGACACCGCGCAGGCGACGCTCGGCGTCAGGGACCACGAGGAGTATCTGCGCGAGCAGGTCGAGGCGGCCATGGCGCGGGTGCTCTCGCAGTTGCCCGCCGACGCGTTCCACGAGACGGTGCCGACCCTGCGCGACGCCGAGGCCGTCGGCACCGCGCTGACCCGGATGCTGTCGGCGGAATGCCGGCCGGTCGGGGTCGATGTCTTCTCGGCGCAGCCGACGCGGATCGAGTACGCGCCGGAGATCGCCGAGGCGATGCAGCGCAGCCGGATCGCGGCGCTGGACGCCCGGCACCGGGACAGCGTGCTGACGGCGGTGGTCGACGCGGTGGACGACACGGTGCACCGGCTGACCTCGCGCGGCCTGGTCGAGCTGGACGACTACGAACGCAAGGCGCTCGTGAAGGATCTGACGGTGGCCTTCTACACCGGCCGGCACGCGGGCGTCGACCGTTTCTGACAACGGACCGCTGTTGTTATGGACATGGTCAAGGTTCGTTAATACCCTGAGGGTTGGTCTAGACCGCAGAATCGGGTCTGCGGTCCGACTGCTCCACCGCAACTCCGTTCGACAGCTACACCGTTCAACGTTCCATCGCTCAAGG
The DNA here is from genome assembly GCF_055584925.1 of Streptomyces sp. NPDC087906. NCBI lineage: Bacteria > Bacillati > Actinomycetota > Actinomycetes > Kitasatosporales > Streptomycetaceae > Streptomyces > Streptomyces sp. NPDC087906. The sequence goes on along the minus strand of NZ_JBVJLC010000004.1, from coordinate 473,366 downwards.
TCCCACTGCACGCGTGCAAGACGGCTCACCGAACTCCCCACGTTCTCTGGAGCGAAGCATGCGAAGAAGCAAGATAGGCGCGGCCCTCGTGGGCCTCGCGGTCACCGGTGTCACCCTGCTCGCCACCGGCAGCGCCAGCAGTCACGGCTACACCGACTCACCCATCAGCCGGCAGAAGCTCTGTGCCAACGGCACCGTGCAGAACTGCGGCAACATCCAGTGGGAGCCGCAGAGCGTCGAGGGGCCCAAGGGCTTCCCGGCAGCGGGTCCCGCGGACGGCAAGATCTGCGCGGGCGGGCTCAGCCAGTTCGCCGAGCTCAACGACCCGCGCGGCGGCACCGGTTGGCCCACCACCAAGGTCACGGCCGGCCAGAGCTACAACTTCCGCTGGCAGTTCACCGCACGGCATGCCACGACGGACTTCAAGTACTACATCACCAAGAACGGGTGGAACCCGTCCCAGCCGCTCACCCGGGCGGCCCTCGACACCCAGCCGTTCCTGACGGTGCCGTACAACAACCAGCAGCCGCCCGCGACGCTCTCGCACTCGGGTGTCCTGCCGCAGCGTACGGGCCGGCACATCATCCTGGCCGTCTGGACGATCGCCGACACGGCGAACGCCTTCTACGCCTGCTCGGACGTGCAGTTCTGACGTACGGGCCGGGTGTCTGACGGCTTCTGACGCGTGACCGAACGGCCTCGGGGAGTGCGGCGACGCTGCCGCGCTCCCCGAGCGCCGTTCACCCCGCGGCGCCGGCCGGTCCGGCCGGGTGTGGAGATTCCGTGCACGCCGTACGAAGCTCCTGGTAACTCGTAGGGAAAACGGCTCCGTTCCCGTACGAGTTGGGGTCGCGGGGGTTTGCCCACGGCGCGAAATGGGGGACGATTCCCGAGCCGGTCACCGCGCGTAGACCCGTACGGCGAACGGTTCGGCAAGGCTGAGGGCGCCCCGTGTCACAGCGCGGAGCGCCGCCCCGTCCCCCACCGGAGGAATCGAATGCACAGACGTCTCGCGCTTCCGCTCGCCGCAGCCGTACTCGCCCTTCCCGCCGCCCTGTTGGCATCGAGCCCGGCCTCGGCGGCGCCGGCGGACAAGCCGCAGGTGCTCAGCAATCTGACCCAGCCGACCGCCGCGAGCCGCAACGCCTGGGTCGCCGCGAACAACAACAAGGGCGCCTGGTCCGCGTACGCCTTCGACTGGTCGACGGACTACTGCTCGACCTCGCCCGACAACCCGTTCGGCTTCCCGTTCGCGACCTCGTGCGCGCGGCACGACTTCGGGTACCGCAACTACAAGGCGGCAGGCCAGTTCCCCGCCAACAAGGCGCGGCTCGACAACATGCTCTACGCGGACCTGAAGCAGGTCTGCACGGCGTACAGCGGTGCGACGAAGGCGACGTGCGACGCGACCGCCTGGACGTACTACCACGCGGTGGACATCTTCGGTTCGACTCCCGCGGTGGACGGCAGCCGCTCGGTGGTCTGACACGGCCCCACCCGTGTCCCTGAGGAAAGGGCCCCGCACCGTCACCGGTGCGGGGCCCTTTCGTCGCGTGCGCCGCCAGGGACTCGAACCCCGGACCCGCTGATTAAGAGTCAGCTGCTCTAACCAACTGAGCTAGCGGCGCCTGCCGACCCGGAAATAATACCCTCAGAAAGTGAGTGACAACGCCACGGGCGCCGCCCTGCGGTTGAGGGTCTCGGCGGCGGCGCGCAGCCGGTGGGCGTGTTCCACCGGGAGCGAGAGGGCGAGGCAGCCGACCGCCGCGCCCGCCGACAGCGGGACCGCGGCGCAGACGGTGCCGACCGCGTACTCCTGGAGGTCGAGCACCGGGACCGTGGCGGGCTGGGCGTCGAGCCGGGAGAAGAGCTGGCGTTCGTTGGTGATGGTCCGCGAGGTGAGCCGGGCGATCTTGTGCCGGGCCAGATGGTCCCTGCGGCCGTTGTGGTCGAGCTGGTTGAGCAGGCACTTGCCCGCGGCGCTGGCATGGGCCGCTGAGCGGAAGTCCACCCACTCCCGGACGGCCGGTGTCCGCGGCCCGGCGGCGAACTGGGTGACCCTGACCTCGCCGTCGATGTACCGGCTGACGTAGACGGCGGCCCCCACGCTGTCGCGCAGCGCCGACAGGGTCTCCTGGAGCTTGGTCTCCAGCGCCTGGCCGCGGCCGGCGCCCGAGCCGAGCAGCGCCAGTGACGCACCGGCGGCGTACGCGCCGTCCGGCAGCAGCTCGACATAGCCCTCGCGGCGCAGCATCCGCAATATGGGGGCGAGATGGAGCGGTGGCAGCCCCGATTCGCGGGCGATGGTGGCTTCCGTGACACCGCCGCCGTGCTGGGAGACCGTTTCGAGGACGCGCAGGATGTAGCGGACCGAGTGGAATGAAGCGGCCGGCTCCGGTTTCAGCGCCACGGCTCTCCCTCGGGGCTCTGCTGGTCCGTTGCTCTCGGTTGCCCGTCTCTCACGATAACGGCCAATCCCGCACGGTGGGGCGGCTGTTGGGGAAAGAATGACCCGGCCCCGCACGGTGTGCGGGGCCGGGTCGTCGTGGCATATGCCGCATGGCAATTCGCCGTTGACGCTCACAGCACGGCGCTGAGGAATTCTCTGGTGCGTTCGTTCTCCGGGTCGGAGAATATTTTCTCCGGGGTTCCCGACTCGACGATCCGCCCCGAGTCGAACATCAGCACCTGGTCCGACACGTCGCGGGCGAAATTCATTTCGTGCGTCACGCAGAGCATGGTGATATTCGTCGTCCGGGCGATCTCCCGCAGCAGATCCAGCACGCCCGCCACCAGTTCCGGGTCGAGCGCCGACGTCACCTCGTCCAGCAGCAGGATCTCCGGGCGCATCGCCAGCGCGCGGGCGATGGCCACCCGCTGCTGCTGTCCGCCGGAGAGCTGCGAGGGGTGCGCGTCGACCTTGTCGGCGAGACCGACCATGTCGAGCAGTTCGCGCGCCCGGGTCTCGGCCTCCTCCTTGCTGACGCCGAGGACGCCCACGGGCGCCTCGGTGATGTTCTGCAGCACCTTCATGTTCGGGAAGAGGTTGAACTGCTGGAAGACCATGCCGATCTTCTTGCGGGACTCGCGGAGCTGCTTCTCGCCGGCCGGCTTCAGGCCGCCGCCGGGGGTGCGCATGTGGGACAGCGGTTCGCCGTCCACCCAGATCACCCCGTCGCTGACCTTCTCCAGCGTCATCAGCAGCCGCAGGATCGTGGTCTTGCCCGAGCCGCTGGGGCCGATGAGCGTGACGTGCTCGCCGCGCCGTACGGCGAAGTCGAGCTGGTCGAGGACCACATGGTCGCCGTAGCGCTTGACGACCTGGTCGAAGTGGACGAGCGGCCCCCCGGGAGCCGCGTCCCGCGCGGACGCCTTGGACGCCCCGGACGCGGCGGTGTCCTCGGGGGACGAGGTTTTCTGCGGCGGCAGAGGGTCAGTGGCCAAGGCTCTTCTCCAGCTTTCTCATCAGCAGCGAGGTCGGGTAGCTCGCGATCAGGAAGATCAGTCCGGCGAGGGTGAACGCCTCCGTGTACTGGAAGTGGTCACCCGCGTACTTCCGCGCCTCGAAGACCATCTCCTGGACCGTGATGACCGCCAGGAAAGGGGTCTCCTTGAACATGGAGATCGCGTAGTTGCCGAGTGCGGGCAGTACGTTGCGCACCGCCTGCGGCAGGATCACGGCCTGCCAGGTCCGCCGGGGTGACATCGACAGCGCGCGGCAGGCCTCCCACTGGCCCTTCGGCACTCCGTCGATCCCGGCCCGGTACACCTCGGAGGTGTACGTCGCGTAGTGGATGCCGAGCACGATCACCCCGACGACCAGGGGCTCCGTGGACGCGAACACCGCTGCCGCGCCGACCAGTTGCACCAGCAGCGGGGTGGAGCGGATGAACTCCATCACCGCGCGGACCGGCACCGTCACCCACCGGGAAGGGGCGCGGCCCGCCACCGCGATGGCGAGGCCGAGCACGGCGGCGACCAGGGTGCCGAGCACCGTCGCCAGCAGCGTGATCTTGAACCCGTTGAGCAGCAGGGGCAGTGCGTCCCACGCCGCGTTCCAGTCGAAGGTGCTCATCGGGCCGCACCTCCGGTGAGCGCCGGGTCGCTCGCGCTGCGGCTGCGCAGCAGGCTGCGCTTCTCAGGGCGTTGGCCGAGCCTGGCCCTGGCCGCCCGTTCGAGCAGGTTCATCAGCATCGTCAGGATGTAGGCGAGGACGAAGTAGAGGACCAGCAGGGTCGCGTAGGCGGTGAGGGACTCACCCGTGCGGTCCCTGATCTGCTGGATCACGGTCATCAGGTCGGCCGCCGAGATCAGCCACAGCAGCGGCGTGGCCTTGAGCAGTTGGATCAGCAGGTTGGTGAAGGACGGGATCATCTGGGCCCACGCCTGCGGCATGATCACCCGCGTCATCCGTTTGTACGGGCTCATGTTGAGCGCGACCGCCGCCTCCCACTGCGCGCGCGGTACGGCGTTGACGCCGCCGCGTACCACCTCGGAGCCGTAGGCGCCGAAGTTCAGCCCGAAGGCCACCACACCGCAGATCATCGAGGTGAGTTGATACCCCGTCAGTTGCGGCATCGCGTAGTAGAGCCAGAAGAGCTGGACATACAGCGACGTGCCGCGGAAGAACTCGACGACGACGCGCGAGACCACCCGTACGACCGCGAGACGGCTGCCCGCCATCAGGCCGAGGAGCAGCGAGAGAACGAAAGCGAGGGCCGCGCCGAGCAGCGTGGCCTGGACCGTCACCCAGAGCCCTGAGCGCACCTGGGGCAGGTCGTTGGAGAATGTGGTGAAGAAGTCGCCCATACCGGCTCGGTCCCGTCATCCCTTGCAGAGGTCGGCGGTCTTCAGGGTCGCCGGTGGGATTTCGGTGGCGCCGAAGCCGTACGGCGTCAGCAGCTCCACGTAGCGGGCCTTGTCCGTGACGATCTTCTTCAGTTCCTTGTTGAAGGCGTCCCGCAGCGCCTCGTTGCCCTTCTGGAACACCGCGCCGCCGGGGCTGTACTGGGGCTTGCCCTTCAGCTCCGGCACGAAGGCCTTGGTGACCTCGGTCTCCGGGTTGGTCTTGGCGAGCCAGCGCAGCGAGATGCCGGTGAGCAGGAACGCGTCGATCCGGCCGCTCTTGACGGCGTCGGCGCCGTCCTGCGGCTTCTGCAGGGTCTTGATCTTGCCCGAGTCGATGCCGGCGCCCTCCGCGTACGAGGACTCGACGGCGCCCGCCATCACACCGATCGTGATGCCGGCCTGCTTGGCCGACGGCAGGTCGGTGACGTTCTTCGGGTTGCCCTTCTTCACCATCATCGCCGTGGGGGAGATGAACTCGGGCTCCGAGAACAGGGCGTTGGCGCAGCGCTCGGGCGTGATCGCCATACCGGCGCTGACGACGTCGTACTTGCCCGCCTGCAAACCCGGGATCAGACCGTCGAAGTCGGAGAGCGTGGGTTTGAGCGTGTCGACGCCGAGGGCCTTGAATATCTGCTGGTGCAGCGCGGGGGCCTCGCCCTTGAGCTTGCCCCCGTCGGTATAGCCGTACGGTGCCTCGTTGGCGTACGCCACCCGGACGAACCCCTGTTTGCGTAGCTTGTCGAGCGCTCCTGAACCGGTGCTCGCGCCGCTGTCGGTCTTGCTGCACGCCGCCAGGGCGCCAGGTACGACGAGCAGTCCACCGACGGCCGCGGAGCGGCTGAGGAAGCCCCGGCGGGACAGGTTCGGGAAGTCAGCCATGGATCGAAATCTCCTCGGATCGGGACAACGTGGTCAAACGCTGCGGACAATGGGGGGCACCTGCCCGACTCGGGATTTCTAAGCGTCGCCCCTCGGGGGTGTAACCGAACAGTGCCCGGAAGGAGACCTTTCTGTGGCCTGATTCGATAGCTCAGCGTGGTGGCGTGTGCGATCAGCCGGAGCCGGGCAAGCTGCGAGGATGTCAGAGCGCTATGTGCAGGTATCACTCGACAAGCGCGGGGTCCAGTGCACCGCGAAGCTCCTCGACGACCGGGCGCCGGTCACATGCGCCGCCGTGTGGGAGGCGCTGCCGCTCGGTTCGGACGTCTACCACGCGAAGTACGCGCGCAACGAGATCTACGCCCTGTTCCCGGCCTTCGCCGCCGAGGAACCACCGCTGGAGAACCCCACCATCACCCCCATCCCGGGCGATCTGTGCTACTTCACCTTCTCGGAGGCGGAGCTGGGCGCCGCTTCGTACGGATACGACGAGCAGGCCGTGCGGGGGCGCCGTACGGTCGTCGACCTCGCGCTGTTCTACGAGCGCAACAACCTCCTGATCAACGGCGACGTGGGCTGGGTCCCCGGCATCGTCTGGGGCTCGGTCGTCGAAGGGCTCGACGCGATGGCCGCCGCCTGCCAGGACCTCTGGCGGGCGGGCGCCGTGGACGAGACGCTCAGCTTCCGGCGGGCGTAGGCGCCCCGGCGGGGGCGGGGATCCGGGCGGCGCCCGACTCGTACAGCGCGTGCGCGGCGCGCAGCACCAGCGCGTCCGCGTGCCGCGCGGCGACCAACTGGACGCCGATCGGCAGCCCGTCCTCGTCCACCCCGCAGGGCACGGTCGCGGCCGGCTGCTGGGTCAGGTTGAACGGGTACGTGAACGGCGTCCAGGACGTCCACCGCCCGCCCCTGCTCCCGGGTGTCTCGACGCCCGCCTCGAAGGCGGTGATCGGCAGCGTCGGGGTGACCAGCAGGTCGTACGTCTCGTGGAACCGGCCGAGCCGCCTGCCGAGGTCCATCCGCGCGTCCACCGCCGTCAGATAGTCCAGCGCGCTCGCCCGCTCCCCCTCGGCGACGATCTCGCGCAGCCCCGGATCCAGCAGCTCGCGCTGGTCGGCGCCGAGCGGCTGCGCCACCCTGGCCGCCCCGCTGAACCACAGCGTGTGGAACGCCGCCACCTGGTCCGAGCTGTCCGGATCGGCCTCTTCGACGTACGCGCCCAGCTCGGCGAGCCGGCCCACGGCCTGCCGTACCGCGTGCGCCACGGCGGGGCGTACGGCGACCTGCCCGCCGAACGTGGGCGAGTACGCGATCCGCAGCCCGCGCACCCCGCTGTCCAGGGCGCCGCTGACACCCGGCGCCGGGGCGAGCTGCGACCAGTCGCGCCAGTCGGCCCCGCTGATCACGTCGAGCACCAGCGCCGCGTCGGCCGCGTCCCTGGTCATCGGACCCGCGTGCGCGAGCGTGCCGAACGGGCTCGACGGGTACAGCGGCACCCGCCCGTACGTCGGCTTCAGCCCGAAGATCCCGCAGAACGAGGCCGGGATCCGCACCGACCCGCCGCCGTCCGTACCGATCGACAGCGGAGCGGCGCCCAGCGCCACGGCGGCGGCGCTGCCGCCGCTGGAGCCGCCCGAGGTGCGCAGCAGGTCGTACGGATTGCGTGTGACACCGGTGAGCGGCGAGTCCGTGACGCCCTTCCAGCCGAACTCCGGCGTCGTCGTCTTGCCGACGAACACCGCGCCGTGCTCACGCAGCCGCGCCACGGACGGCGCGTCCTCGTCCCAGGCACCGGCCGCCGGTACGGTCCTCGACCCGCGCAGGGTGGGGCCACCGCGCTGGAGGATCAGGTCCTTCACCGAGACCGGCACCCCGTCCAGCAGCCCCTGCGGCTCCTTTCTGAGCCACCGCGCCGTGGCCGCCTCCGCCTGCGCGAGCGCCGCTTCGGCGTCGACCCTGACGAAGGCGTTGACCAGCGGCTGCACCGTCTCGATACGGTCCAGCACGGCGCGCGTCGCGTCGACGGGCGAGAAGTCGCCCTTCTCGTAGCCGGCGAGGAGCTGCCGGGCCGTGAGATCGGTCAGGAAGGTCGGATCAGTCATGGCTGGGGACGTACCCACGTTTCTTGTCGACCACGTTCGTGAGGGGCTTTCCGGCGGACCAAAGTTCGTACAATTCGATGAACTGCTCTCCCAGCCGGTCGCGCCAGCCGACGGTGTCGCCGCTCATGTGCGGGGAGACGATCAGCCCCGGCACGTCCCACAGCGCACTCGCCGCGTCGAGCGGCTCGTGCTCGAACACGTCGAGCGCCGCGCCCGCGATCCATCGGTTGGTCAGGGCCGCCACCAGGTCTTCCTCGACCACGAGCTGGCCCCGGCCCACGTTGATGAAGCGCGCCGACGGCTGCATCAGCCCGAAGAGGCGCGCGTCGAACAGGCCGCGGGTGTCGTCGGTGAGCGGCGCCGCGCAGACCACCCAGTCCGCCCCGGCGAGCAGCCGGGGCACCTGCTCCGGGCCGTGGATGCCGCGCCGCGCCGTCCGTCCGGTGACGGCCGTGGTCACCCCGAGCGCCTTCAGCGTCGCGGCGACGGCGAGCCCGATGGGTCCCGAGCCGACGACGGTCGCGCGGCTGCCGGCGACCCGTATCCCCTCGCGGTGCTGCCACCTGCGGCGGCGCTGGAGCTCCAGGGTCCCGGGCAGATCCTTCGCCATGGCGAGGACGAGACCGGCGACGTACTCGGCGATGGGCTCCTCGAAGATGCCGCGCGCGTTGGTGACGACCGTGTCGGACGCGATCAGCTCAGGACACATCAGCTTGTCCACACCGGCACTGGCGGTGTGCACCCAACGCGGCCTCGGCCCGTCGCCCGGCCAAGCGGCACGTACCGCTTCGGAACTGAAATCCCAGACCAACAGGGCGTCCGCGTACGGGAGTTGCTCGGCGAGACTGGACTCGGACGCGTACCGGACAGTGGCCCGCCCGGTGAGCCGGCCGAGCCGCGGCGGCGGGTCGGTCTCCAGGACGAGGAGGGTCGGATCAGCCATCGGGTCGAACCCTTCGGATGCGGTGTGGGGGGAGCCGGGGCCGGCGCCGCGGTGGGTGCTGGGGCCTGTGTGACGCCGGTGCGCAGATTTCGCTCAAGAAAATTCGATGCAACGTCTGACTTGTACGGATTGACCACGCTCGCACCGTGCTCCTACCTTCGTCAACAAGACACGATGACCGGCTGCTCAGCGGCCGGTCCGTAAGGGGGCCAGTGTTGAATGTCTCCTTTCTGGGCGGGCCGCAGCCACAGCGTGGTGTAGGTGTGGTCGCTCCTTTCGACTTCGCCCTCGACCGCGAACTGTGGCGGTGGGTGCCCGACGACATCTCGCTGCGCCTGACCAGAACCCCGTACGTACCCGTCGAGGTGTCCCTGGACCTCGCCCGGCTGGTCAGCGAGCACGAAACCCTCGGTGAGGCGGTCCGCGCGCTCGGCGCCTCCGAACCCGAGGTCATCGCCTACGCCTGCGCGTCGGGCAGCTTCGTCGGCGGCCCGGCCGGCGAGCGCGCCATGTGCGAGGCGATGACGCGGGCGGGCGACGTCCCCTCGGTCACCACGTCCGGCGCCCTCGTCGAGGCGCTCGCCGAGCTGGGCGCGAGCAGGATCGCGCTGGTCACGCCCTATACGGAGTCGGTCACCCGGTCGCTGGAGGAGTACCTGGCCGAGGTGGGGGTATCCGTCACTGGTCGCGCTTTTCTGGGGCTGACCCGGGACATCTGGAAGGTCCCGTACCGCTCAGTCATGGACATGGCGCGGCAGGCCGTCGTCGGGGCGGCCGACGCGCTCTTCATTAGCTGCACCAATCTTGCGACGTACGACGTGATACCGCAGCTTGAGGCCGAACTGCGCATACCCGTGCTGTCGGCCAACCAGGTCACCATGTGGTCCGCACTGCGCAAGCTCGGCGCACACGCCGTCGGTCCGTACCAGCGACTGCTGCTCGACCCGCCTCCGGCGCGGCCGGTGCTGTCGGAGCCCGTGCTCCAGGTACAGGAACCGGTGCTGCCCAAGCAGATCCAGCCGCCGGAGCAGCCGCCGGACGAACAGGAAGGCTGGACATGACGACCGTCGGACTCCTCTACCCCGGGCACTCCGCGGAGGACGACTATCCGCGCATCGAGATGCTCTTCGACAGCGACATCAGACTGCCGCTGTTCCACACGGAGATCGGCGAGGACGCCCACCGCGTCGACGCCCTGATCCGGATGGGCGCGGACGAGCGGCTCGCCGAGGGCGTCGAGGAGCTGCGGCTGGCAGGCGCCGACTCGGTTGTCTGGGCCTGCACGAGCGGCAGCTTCGTGTACGGCTGGGACGGCGCGCACGAGCAGGTGCGGACGCTCGCCCTGGCGGCCGGACTCCCCGCGTCCAGCACGTCCTTCGCCTTCGCCCACGCGATCACCGCGCTCGGCGCCGAACGGGTCGCCGTCGCCGCCACGTACCCCGAGGACGTCACCGGCTACTTCACCGACTTCCTGAAGGCGTCGGGCGCCGAGGTCGTCTCCGACCGGGCCAGCGGCATCATCACCGCGGCCGAGGTCGGCACCTGGGGCCGCGACGAGGTGCTGGAGCTGGCCAGGGCGGGCGACCACCCGGACGCCGAGGTCGTGCTCCTGCCGGACACCGCGCTGCACACGGCGGCGTATCTGCCGGAGCTGGAGGAGGTCCTGGGCAAGCCGGTCCTCACCGCGAACCAGGTCACCGTCTGGGAGGGCCTGCGGCTCGCGGAGCGGCAGGCGTGGGCACCGAAGCTGGGCACGCTGTTCGCGAAGCGCGTGGTGTAGCGGCGCTCCTTGGGCCGGGGGTTCGTCGCGCTCGGCTCGTCGCGCCTGGGGAATAACCGGAGCACCCCTCCTGTTAGGGGGGTGTTATCCGTATTTCCCGCGCAGGAGGGCTTCACCCGTGGACGACGCGATCAGTGGCACGGACATCCGCGGCACGGCACAGGGGACCGCACCCGTACCGCTGTCCGTACTGGACCTGGCCACGGTGGGCAGCGGCACCACAGCGACCGAGGCCCTGCGCAACAGCGTCGCGCTCGCGCAGCTCGCCGAGCGCAGGGGCTACCACCGGCACTGGCTCGCCGAACACCACTCGATGCCCGGCATCGCCTCGTCGTCCCCCGCGGTGATCCTCGCCCATCTCGCCGCCCACACCGAGCGCATCCGGCTCGGCTCGGGCGGCGTGATGCTGCCCAACCACGCGCCGCTGGTGATCGCCGAGCAGTTCGGCACACTCGAAGCGCTCGCGCCGGGCCGTATCGACCTCGGCCTCGGCCGCGCCCCCGGCACCGACGGCGCCACGGCCGCCGCGCTGCGCCGCACCGACCGGCCCGACGCCGGGGCCGACGACTTCCCGCAGCAGGTCGCCGAGCTGACCCGGTTCCTGGACGACAGCTTCCCCGACGGCCACCCGTACTCCCGTATCCACGCGGTACCGGGACCGGTGCAGGGCCCGACGGGACGGCCGCCGATCTGGCTGCTCGGCTCGTCAGGCTTCAGCGCCCAGCTCTCCGGGATGCTCGGACTGCCCTTCGCCTTCGCGCACCACTTCTCGGCGCAGAACACCATCCCGGCGCTGGACCTCTACCGTGAGTCCTTCCGCCCGTCCGTCTTCCTCGACGCGCCCTACGCGATGATCGGCGTCGGCGCCTTCGCCTCCGAGACGGAGAAGGAAGCGCGCCGCCAGGTGATGACCGGCGCCCTGTCGATGGTGCGGCTGCGCACCGGCCGCCCCGGGCTCGTACCGACGCCCGAAGAGGCGGAGGCGCACCCGTGGAGCCCGATGGAGGAGGAGTTCGTCAACAGTTGGCTCGGCAACCTCATCCACGGCACGGCCGACGAGGTCAGGGCTGGTCTTGACGGGCTGCAGAAGCGTACGGGCGCGGACGAGATGATGATCACGGCCAACGCGCACGGGGTCGAGGCGCGGCTGCGGAGCTACGAGCTGATCGCTGACGAGTACGGGCTGCCGACGGCCTGACGGGGGGCCGGTACGCCGGCGGGACCCCTCTGCCCTCGGCAGACCGCTGTTCCGCTCGCGGCAGCCGATCGCCCACACTCGGACGCATGAGACTTCTGGTGATCGGCGGATCGGTGTTCCTCGGACGGGCGTTCGTCGAGGAAGGACTGCGGCGTGGTTGGGACGTGACCACTTTCAACCGGGGGAAGACGCAGCCCGACCCGGCGGGCGCACGGAGCGTACGCGGCGACCGGGAGAGCGAAGAGGACCTGGCGCGACTGGCCGAGGCCGGTCCCTGGGACGCGGTCGTGGATGTCTGCGGCTATGTCCCCCGGGTCGTCGGAGCCTCGGTCGCCGCGCTCGCCTCGTCGGCCGCCGGCTACCTGTTCATCTCCTCCATCAACGCCCGCCCCGGCTGGCCTTCGGAACCGGTGGACGAGAACGCGCCACAGCACGAGGGCGATCCGCAGGCAGGTCCTGACGACGGCGGCTACGGCAAGCTGAAGGTCGGCTGCCAACTGGCTGTCGAACAGGGCTTCCCCGGCCGCACGTTGATCCTTGAGCCCGGCCTGATCATGGGCCCGCACGACCGCGCGCAGCGGCTCACCTGGTGGCTGTCGCGCGCCGCGCGGGGCGGCCCGATGGTCGCGCCCGGCGCACCGGAGAACGAGATGCAGTTGATCGACGCCCGTGACATCGCGATCTTCGGCCTCGACCGGATCGAGGCCGAGGACTCGGGAACGTACCTGGTCAGCGGTACGCCGGCGAACACGACATGGGGCGAGTTCCTCGGCCTCTGCCTCGCCGAGACCGGCCGCAAGGCCGAACTGGTGTGGGTGCCCGACGAGATCCTGACCGAGCACGAGATCACGGTATGGACCGAACTCCCGCTGTGGGCACCGGCCAACGACGACTTCACCGGAGTCTGGCGGCCCAGCTCGGCGAAGGCGGTCGCTGCGGGTCTGCGCTGCCGCCCGGTCGCCGAATCCGTACGGGACACGGCGAGTTGGCTGTTCGGACCGGGCGGCATGGACGAGGCGTTCGGCCCGTCCCGTACGGGCCACGAGGCGAAGGGCATCAGCCCGGAGCGCGAACAGGCGCTGCTCCGGGCCGCTGCCCATGGCCAATCTGACCATGGCCAATCTGCCCATGACCAGTAGGGCAGAGCTTCCTCAGAAGATGTTGGCCCACCTGTGAGATGAGATGTTGTTGTCGAGCGCCTGGCCCGAGCCGGAGCCGGTGTTCGCGTCGAACGTCCAGAGGCGCAGATCCCGCAGACCGACCCCGTTTGCGACGCCCCTGCGCGCGCCCGTGTAGTTCAGCCCCCAGTACACCCAAATGTCGTCCAGGGCGCCGGGGTAGCCGTCGTTGTGCAGCGAGCTGACCTGGTTGCGGCACGAGCCCCAGTCGGGGGCCTCGCCCGACCAGTCGTCGCACCAGTTGGTGTAGCCGATGTCGTAGTAGACATGGAGCAAGCCGGTGGCGGCCGGGGCCGGGGGAGCGGAGGCGGAGGCGGGGGCCGGAGGGGCCGATCCGGCGGCCTGTGCGGTGAGGGGCGCGACGCCTACGGCCAGGGCCGCGATCGCCGTGCCGATCAGGAGGGTGCGGATCTTGCGCATGGTCTTCTCCTCGTTGCGGTTGTCGCGCGGTAGTCGCGCGGTTTCCTCTGGTTACGAAGCCGGGCCGGCGGCCGTGGTGACGGCGCGGGCCCGGGGCAGTGCGGCGTGCTGGAGGCGGAGCCTGGTTTCGACGGCGGAACGGTGCTGCCGCCGGAGCTTGTCGGCGTACTGGCGGTCCAACTCGACCGCCGTCCTGGCCAGACCCGAACTGGTCGCGCACCGGGCTTCGGCGACGGCGAGCCGTACCTCCTGCGCCCGGGGCAGCGGGCGTTCCGGCGGGGGCAGTTGCGCCCTCAGCCGGGCCGGGCTCGGGTAGGGGTGGCCGGCCTTGCGCATACAGGCGGCCCAGGGCTTCACGACCTCGGCGAACCGGGGGTCGCCGGTGACGTCGGACTGCCGGATCCCGGTCAGGCTGTCCTCGGTGAACTTCGCCTGGAACCACGCCTGGAGGTCTCCGTAGAGGGTCCGGTCGGCCTCCGACTGGCAACCCCCTGAGCTGCGCTGGGCGACCACGCCGTCCGGGGCTTTCGCGGTCACGTCCCCTATCCGTCCGCCGTTGGCCGCCTTCAGCGCCGCGGCCCTGCGGTCGGGCGGCAGACCGCGGAAGTAGCGCTGGTTGGGATCGGTCTCCCGCACCTCGGCGAGGGCGCGTTGGATGTCCGTTCCGTATCCGTGCTCGCGGGCCCACGCCACGTCGTCGATGACGTAGGGGAATTCCCGGGCGTCCGGGACCGGGTTCTCTTTCACCGGCAGGTAGACGAATCCGTGCCTCTTCATGCAGTCGCGGAGCAGGATCTGGTCCGCCGTGAACAGCAGGCCCTTCTCCTGCCGGGTCGGTTCGCGCGCCTGTTGCCGGCCGGAGCCGGCGGAGGAATCGGAGGAGTGGGACGGTGGGTCGGAGACCGCGTGGACGACCGCAGGCACCGCCAGGGCCGCGCAGGCCACGACGGCGCTGACAGCGGCAAGTCGGCGTCCCCCGGCCGGACTTCGCAGCAGTGCCATGACCGTTCCCCCTTGACGTTTCCCTGGTTGGGTCGGTGCCGTACGGCGTCTGACCACCAGAGTGCGGTCCGGCCGAGCGGAGCACGAGGCGTTTCAGCGAGGCCCGAAAAGCTCAGGTCAGAGCCCTGTCGGCGGGGAGGCGGCCACGCAGCAGGGCGGCGCCCAGCGGGGTGAGGGAGTGCAGGACGTGATTGCCGATGCGCCGGCTGTGGACCAGGTTGGCGGCGGCCAGCGCGTGCACATGCTGACTGGCGGAGGCGGGCGAGACGCGGAGTCTGCGGGCGAGTTCGCCGGTGGTGGCCGTGTCGTGCAGGGCGGCGAGCGTACGGGCGCGGGTACGGCCGAGGACGGCGTGCAGGGCCTGCGGGGTGGTCCCGGTTCCGCCGTCGGCGGCGTCATGCCCGACGGGATAGACCAGGACCGGTGGTAACTCCGGGTCGGCCAGGGACACGGGCGTACGCCAGCAGAAGTACGAAGGCACGAGCCGCAGCCCGCGCCCGGCGAGCCGCAGGTCGCGGTCGAGCGGATAGTCCGCGTACAGCACCGGCGGCTCCCAGCGGATGCCGGGGCCGAAGGAGTTGAGCAGCCCGTGCACGCCGCCGTCCCGCAGGGCCCGCGCGCGCAGGGCGCGATCGGCCTCGGCCAGGGTGTGGGCATCCGTCCAGTCCGGGGCGATCACCGCGTGGTGGACGGTACGGACGGCGGCGGCCAGGTCAGCCATCCGGTCGCGGTCGCCGCCCGCGAGATCCCGCAGCCAGGGCCGGGGGGCGGCGCGGCGCCCCGACCCACCGCAGCCGCTGCCCAGTTGACGCAGTTCGTGCCGCAGCCGTCCCGCCGAAGTGGCCCGTATCGCGTCGATACCGTGGTCGATTCCGGCGGCGGCCGCGGCGGGGGTGAGGAAATCCGGCGTGTAGCCCTTGTTCGGCGTCAGCGCCGCCAACAGCCGCACCGAACGAGTCAGTCGTTGTGCGACCACGTCGACGGCGCGTCGGCGCCAGGTGCGGAAGACGGGCGCGCCCCGGCCGGGGCAGTGCAGTTGCTGCAGCCCGAGCACGGTCTCCCACAACGGGTCGAGTTCCGTGGCGACCTGGACGCGTGCCAGATCCTCGGCGGTGAAGTGAAGACGTAACACAGCCTTGTGCCCCCCCCATGCGCTGCGTGTCATTACCGCGGCGCACTCGCGCCGACCGTCACAGCAGGTGTAGCGCGAAAACGTTGTTCGGTGTCCTGGGAGGGATGGTGAACAAACGAATCGGAACAACCGACCGTGTTTCTGGCGGCTGCGGACGGTGGTGCACGGTCCGGCACTCACCGCGCGCCGTGCCTGCCGGTCCAGCGCTTCGACGTGCTCCACCGCGGCCGGCCTCGTTGATCGTCCGGCCTTCTCATAGCCGCTCCGGGCGCAGGTCGGTGACGGATCTCCGCAATATCCTGCCGTATCGCCACATGAGTGAGAAGCTGACCCACCGGCACTGAACGATCGGGAGGACCGTGAGTGAACCTCTTCACGACTGTATTCGCGCCCATTTTTGCCGTGTTCGGACTGATCGGTCTTGCGTCTCTCCTGTACCCGGAGTTTGATGGACGGATTTCCTTCGGACCACTCGGAGCCCTGCCTGCCGGATCTACCTTGTCAACCGACGAAAAGAAGAAGTTTCGACTTATCGGGGCCGTACTTATCTTCATATGCGTCGTGCTGTTAAGCGTTGGTTTCACGCTCAATTCGGACGGTGAGAGCAAGAACGGAACCGCCGCGCCCGCGCCAGGTGCCGGGCCGTCGAGCGCATCGCCGACTGCCACGCTCGCGGATACGAGTACTCCATCCGCTTCGGAAACCCCTCCCGGTGGGAACGATCCGACGGTATCTCCGAACTCAAGCGGCAGCGCCGAGTCGCTCGACGATCCTTATCACGAGCTCGATCACTTCATGACAGATGTTGAAGACGTCACGGTAGGAGACAGGAACGACCTTGATGTCGACACTAAAACAGTGCGGGGTGCGCAAGACAGTCATCCAGGGTTCGATGTCAATTTGGACGATGGGCGCTTCTTTTATCTCAACGCTCAGTCGATGGGCATAATCTCCAACGACAGTGTTCCCAAGTGCGCCAGTCGAGCCCAAGTGAATGACTCATACATGAATCTTTCGGACGTCGAGGAAGATGAGAGTATTTGTGTTCAGACCGACAAGGGGCGTTGGGCTCTCGTTCAGATCATCGACTTCGAAGCGGTCGGGATCGGTATAGGATCCGTGAGCTTCAGGATTGGATTCTTGAAAGATCCGTCGTAGACAGCCAGTCATTCGTTTATGGTCCGCCAATGGAATCCGGCTTATCTGGATTCTTGACGGCTAACTTGACGGAAGCGATGCCGTCAACCGAATTCACCACCGCTCATGTCCTCCCCATCTCAAGGCGAGACGTCCGCGCTCTGCTGGGCGGGATCCTGGGGTGCCGGGTGATCCGGACCGCCGCCGGTCGGGGCGGCGGCTCGCAATGCCGCTTCGACCCGGCGGTTGCTGGTCATGGACGCGGTGACGGCCGTCATCGTCAGGAGGAGGCCGGCGGCGGCGTAGAGCGGGGTGCGGATGTCGTACGCGGTGGCCAGCCAGCCGCCGAGGAACGCCCCGACGGGGGCGGCGCACATGGCCAGCATGCGGGAGGTGGAGGCGACCCGGCCCATCAGGTGGGCCGGGACGATCGCCTGCCGGAGGGAGGGCCCGAGGACCATCGTGGCGCCCATACCGGCCCCGCAGAATGCGAGCGCCACACCCGCCACGTACGGGTTCGGGGCGGCGGCCAGGCCCAGGATGGCAAGCCCTTCGACGGCGGCCGTGCAGGTCAGCGCGGTGCCGGTGCCGAGTCGCCGGCCGAGGGAGGAGGCGATGCCCGCACCGAGCAGACCGCCGGTGGCCTCCGCCGTGAGGAGCAGGCCGAAGCCGTAGGTGTCGATGCCGAGGCGGTCGTGCGCGAAGAGGGCGAGGACGGTCTCCACGGCGAGGAAGGCGATGTTCCCGACCGCCGGGCGGAGCGCGAGCCCGAGCAGCACCCGGTCCCGGAAGACGTACGAGGCCCCGGCCCGCGCCTGCCTGAGCAGCGACTCGCGTACCTCCGGCACGGGGCGGGGCAGGGCGGGCAGCGTACGGACGAGCAGCGCGGAGAGCAGGAACGACACCGCGTCGGCCAGCAGCGGAACCGCCCGCCCGAGCGCGAGCAGCGCACTGCCCGCGGGCGGTCCCGCGAAACCGGACATGGCGGTCTGGGCGCCGCGCAGGCGGGAGTTGGCGCGCTCCAGGAGCGCGGGGTCACGGTGGAGCAGCTCCGGCAGGAAGGCCGTGGCGGCCGTGTCGAAGAAGAGTCCGCCGAGGCCGAGCAGGAAGGCGACGGCCGCGAGCAGCGGAATGCTCAGCGCATCGAGCATGGCTGCCACCGCCGGTATCGCGAGCAGCACCGCGCGCGCCGCGTCAGCGACCCACATCGTGCGCCGACGGTCCCAGCGGTCCACCAGCGCACCGCCCAGCACCCCGAAGAGCAGCCACGGCAGCGTCCCCGCTGCCGTGACGACGGCGAGCGCCATCGGATCCCGCGTCAACGTCAACGCGATCAGCGGCAGCGCGGCCTGGGTCACCCCGTCGCCGAGCGAGGAAACCGTCTGCGCAGTCCACAGCCGCCCGAACCCGGCCGGCAACTTCCGCGCGCCTGAGGTCACTTGGCACCCCCCTCGGCCTGCTCCGGCTGCGCCGGGTGGAACAGTGCGAAGACGAGTGACGCGTCCGGCAGCGACGGATCGGACAGCTCCCGGTACTCGTCCGCCAGGGCCTCCAGCCGCGCTCCCAGCTCTGCGAACTGCTCGTCGGTGAGCCGCAGATGCGCCATCCGCACATGCCGCTCGCCGTCTGCCGGCGCCGCCTCCAGGTCCGCCACTGCATGCCGCATCAGCACATCCGGCCCTCCCTCGCCCGGATCCGGCAGCTCGATCGACCGGGCGGCCATGGCGTAATACCGCTCGGTGACCCCCCGCACCTTCCGCGTCCGCACCACCTTCACCAGCCCGGCCCGCTCCAGCAGCCGCACGTGATAGCTGGAACTCCCCTTCGCAAGACCGACCCGCCCGGCGATCTGCGTAATCGTCGCCGGCTCGAAACGGAGCACGGCCATGATCCGGTGGCGCGTCAGATTGGAGACGGCGCGCAACTGCTCGTCGGTGGTGACGTGGAACGTCTCGGGAAGGTCGTCGGTAGCCATGCGAGTAATGGTCAACGATCCTTGACCATTGGGCAAGCGAATTCCCACGAGCCGCTCGGCGCGCCGTTACGTGCGGCCCAGCCCGTCAGCCACTCATGCGGCAGGGTCTGTTGCGGGCGTGGCCCCCGATGCCATGAGGAGATCCGCCGTTTCGGGGTGCGGGCCGAGGGTTGCCCAGGTCAGGGGGGTTCGGCCGGTGCCGTGGTCCTCGGGGAGGTTCGGGTCGGCGCCGTGGGTCAGCAGGGTGCGGACCGTTTCCGTGTGGCCCCACGAGGCAGCGGCGCACAAGGGGGTGCCTTCCGCGCCGAGGCCGTTGCTTTCGGCGTTCGGGGCGGCGCCGGCTCGCAGGAGCAGGCGGGCGATCTCGGCCTGTCCGTTCACGGACGCCTCGTAGAGCGGTGTGGTGCCCTCGTTGTCCGCTCGGTTCGGGTCGATCCCGGCGCGCAGGAGCGCCTTCATGGCGGTGGTGTCCCCGCCCAGGACGGCTGCGAAGAGACGTCGGGTGAGTTTCTTTCGCCGCCGTTGGTTCATGGCAGCCGAGGCTAACGAGTGGGCTTGTGGTCCGGCCACCCATATCCGCCCGGTGAAGGCGGTGGTCAGACGCGTTGCGGGGTGATGATCGCCGGGCGTTCGGCGGCCCTTGTGCGGTCCTTCAGGAGGCAGGTGATGCGGTCCGGGGACACCGCGCGGGAGTACAGCCAGCCCTGGCCCGTGTCGCAGCCGATGCCGCGCAGGCGTTCCGCCTGGCCCGCCGTTTCGACGCATTCCGCGGTGACCGTCAGGCCCAGGCGGTGGGCGAGTTGGACCAGGGCCTCGACGATCATTTCGTCCGCCGGGCTCGGGTGGGCGCCCTCGTCGTAGCGGAAGCCGCGTACGAAGGAGCCGTCCAGTTTCAGTACGGAGACCGGGAGTCGGCTGAGGTAGGCCAGGTTCGAGTAGCCCGTGCCGAAGTCGTCGATGGCGATCCGTACGCCCATCTCGCTGAGCGCTTGCAGTGCTTGGAGCGGGCGGCCCGCCGAGCCCATCACCGCCGACTCCGTCAGCTCCAGTTGGAGCAGCCCCGGCGGGAGGCCCGTCTCGGCCAGGACCTCCGCCACGTCGGAGACCAGGTCGGAGTCCCACACCTGCCGTACGGCGACGTTGACGCTCACGAACAGGGGCTCGTCGTCCGGGTGGTCCTGCTGCCACTGCCTGGCCTGGCGGCAGGCCGTACGCAGCACCCAGCCGCCGAGTTGCACGATCGAGCCGTCCTCCTCGGCGATGCCGATGAAGCGGTTCGGCGCGAGGACGCCGAACTGCGGGTGGTTCCAGCGGACCAGGGCCTCCACGCCCCGTACGGTCCCGTCGGCCATGCCCACCAGCGGCTGGTACTCCAGCACGAACTCCTCGCGCTCGACGGCGGGTCGCAGGGTGGAGGAGAGTGCCTGACGCGTCATCCGGTGGGCGTTGCGCTCCGGGTCGAAGAGGGTCCAGCGGGCCTTGCCGTCCGCCTTCGCCCAGTACAGCGTGGTGTCGGCGGCCTGCATCAGGGCGGTGGGTGTCGTGCCGGCCGCGGTGCGTTCGACGACGCCGATCGACGCGGAGACGGAGAGCCGCTGGCCCGCCAGGTCGAACGGGAGCTGGAGCGCGGCCAGTACGGAGCGGGCGAGGGCGGTGAGCTGTTCCGTACCGGTCGAGTCCTCGACCAGGATGCCGAATTCGTCCCCGCCGAGCCGCGCCACCAGGTGGTTCCCGCTGCGGGTGCGGCTGTCGTGGTCGGCGCACTCGGTGAGCCGGCCCGCCACCGCGGCCAGCAGCCGGTCGCCGACGCGGTGTCCGAGGGTGTCGTTGACGGCCTTGAAGCCGTCCAGATCGAGGTAGCAGAGACCGATCCGCCCTGTTCTGCCATCGGCGCCGCCCTCGCCGAAATCGCCGAACTCACCGGCGACTTCGTCGTTCTCGTACGGCGAAGCGCCCAGCGCAGAGGACAGCCGCTCGAAGAACAGCGCCCGGTTGGGCAGCCGGGTGACCGGGTCGTGCATCTGCAAGTGGCGCAGCCGCGCCTGGAGTTCGCGCCGGTCGCTGATGTCGGCGATCGACAGCAGCACGCTCTCGCTCTCCGGTACGGGCGCGACGGTGACCTCGGCCCACAGCGCGCGCCCCTCCGGGTGCTTGAGCCGCCGGGTGCAGCGGAAGCGGGCCCGCCGGCCGCCCAGCACCTCGTGGTACGCGTGCCACGTACGGGCGTCCGACGCCAGGTCGACCAGGTCGGCGGCCGGCTGCTCGCGCAGCGCTGCGGGCTCGGTGCCGAGCAGTTCGCCGAGCGCTTCGTTGGCGCTGACGACGGCGCCCTCGTGGTCCAGGACGGCCATCGCGAGCTGGGCCGCCTGGAAGGCGGCGCGGTAGTCGCGCAGCTCGGACGGGGTGCGTGCCGCAGCCGTCCGGGCTTGCGTCCGGGCCGCCGATCCGCCTGCCGTCGTTCTGGCCGCGGCTGTTCTCCCTACCGGGTGACGCTCCGTGACGGCCGATGGGGTGTCACCGACGGACGGCTGGGTGTCACCGGGCGCTGCGACTGCCGCTGATCGCGGCCCTTCGGAGGTTGCGCTCACGGCTCGCTCCCGCGGTGCAGTCGTGTCGTACAGGGGTGGTCGGGCCTTTCGGGACCGGGAAAGTGTGCCGATCATAGAGGTTTTGGGCGGGCCCGTTCCAGCTCCGTCGTGATGAACGGGATAACGGAGCGCCGACGATCTGTCATCGGACGATCGTTTCTGCGCGGCTGTGGCCCAGGGCAGCCGCCTCGTGATCGGTTGTGACTTTCCGTGTAACCCCGGGGTGTCGGGCTCCCCACTCGATTGGGGCAGCGGAACAGGGCACTGCATGCGAAACCGGCACAAAGTGGGTGGGGTGTCCCCCAGTCCGCAGCCGGAGGTCCATGTGGAGCGTCAGCAGACACCCGGGGGAGTGGACCGGCCGCGGCTGCGCAGCGTCGCCGCCGCCCTGACCTCCCTCATGGCGCTCGCCGCCACCTCGCTGGTCGCGGGGCCGACCGTGGCCGCGACGCCCACGTCGATGGGTGCCTGCGCGCTGCCCAGGACCAACGTGCACCACTCGGCGGGGCTCGACACCTGGAACAACGCCTACCCCCGCCCCGACCACGCGCTCGACGCCGTGATGATCTTCCTGTCCTTCCCCGACTCCCGGCCGCTGACCGAGCCGCGCGACCTGGTCGCCGACCACTTCCCCGCCACCAGCGAGTTCTACGAGCGGGCCTCGTACGGGAAGTTCGCGCTGCGCGTCCACCCGGGGAAGCGCTGGCTGACGATGCCGCACCCGTCGACCTCGTACCGGATAACACGCGACTGGGACCCGGTGGACCGCGCCGCGTATCTGCGCGACGCGCTGCGCGTGGCCGACCCCGGCGTGGACTTCTCCCGGTACGACCTGGTCTACCTGGTCGCCGACCCGGACGCCCCGGGCGTCGACTCGGACGCCACGAAGGTCGTCAACTTCGACACGCCGATGCGGGCGGACGGTACGGACATCAAGCGCGCCGTCACCGTCTTCGAACGGCATCCGCCGGACCGCAACGTACTGGCCCACGAGACCGGGCATGTCTTCGACCTGGCCGACCTGTACCACCGGCCGACCGACGGCAAGGGCGACTGGGACACGTACGTCGGCGACTGGGACGTGATGGGCAGCCAGTTCGGCCTCGCGCCCGACTTCTTCGGCTGGCACAAGTGGAAGCTGGGCTGGCTGGACCCGCGGCAGGTGCGCTGCGTCCGGCCGACCGGCACCACCCTGCTGACGCTGGAGCCGATCGCGGCGGCGCCGGCCGTCGGCGGGCGCGCGGGGACCCGGCTCGCGGTGGTCAGGACCGGCGCGGAGAGCGCGGTCGCGATCGAGGCGCGGGCGGCGACCGGCAACGACGAGCACACCTGCACCGAGGGCGTGCTGATCTACAAGGTGCGCGGCGGTACGGCATCGGGCGGCGGCCCCATCGAGGTGGTGGACACGCATCCGCACAGCGAGGCGTGCTGGGACCGGTCGGTGTATCCGCCGCTGGCCGACGCGCCGCTGGGGGTGGGCGAGACCTTCACCGTGCCGGGGAACGGCGAGCGCATCACGGTGGAGGTGGCGGACCGTACGTCGACCGGCGCGTACACGGTGAAGATCACGACGAGCCCGCCGGAGTAAGTGATGTCATGACGAGAGAAGGCCCCTCGCCGGAGCGAGGGGCCTTCTCCCTGTCGGTGCGCCGCCAGGGACTCGAACCCCGGACCCGCTGATTAAGAGTCAGCTGCTCTAACCAACTGAGCTAGCGGCGCTTGCTGACGTCGTAGACCTTAGCACCCGGATCGGCCGGAAGAAAAATCGGTTACGGAGGCCGCTTCCGAGGCCGTATGCCATGGTCAGGGCGGGTCCGGCGGGGCGGTCACGAGCAGGAGCGCGGCAGCCGCCCCGCCGTTGTGGCGAGGGTCGCACGGGCCGCCGAGCGGACCGCCCGCACACAGGCCCACAGCAGGACCTCGGGCCCCGGCAGCCAGGGGTGCCGGGTGTCGGGTGCCACCACCCAGCGGGGTCCCGCGGCGGCTCCGGCCGCGCCGGGGGCGAGCGGCGGTACGGTCACGGCGTCGCCGGTGCCGTGACACAGCAGCGGCGGCACGCCGGCCTCCTGGCCCTCGTCGTCGGCCGCGCAGCCCCACTCCTCCCAGGACAGCAGGGCGGGTAACCGCTGGGCGGTGCCCGGGGCGGCGAAGAGCAGCGTCCTGCCCCGGTGCACGGCGACGGGCCCCGACCCGGGGCCCTCGCTCCACAGCCGGTCCAGCATCCGGCGGCCGAACATCGCGGGGGTGTTCACCACGTCGAAGGCGGAACCGCACGGCAGCACACCGGGCGCGGTCGGCCGGGCCGCCCAGAGGGAGAGGGTGGACCGTGGACAGGGACCGGCCGAGGCGAGCCAGTCCGCACCGGCAGGGGTGACCTGACCGGTCTGGTGGGAGCCCTCGTCGCGGAGGAGGCCGAAGATGTCGGTCCGGCGCTCGTCGTCACTCGTGCCGGGGCTCAACGGGGATTCATCTCGTAGCCATGCGCTCATGGCAACAAGATCTACCCGCAGTAACGGTTCTGTGTCTGAGAGTTTCCGGAAGCCGGGACAGGCAGGGGTGTCCGGGGGTAACCTGTGCCCCGGCATATGCCATACGGGTGGTTACGGAGCTGGCTGCGAGCGGTCGCGGAGGCCCGGTCAGGAGCGGCTGCGGGCGCTCGCAGAGGCTCGCCGGGCGCCGGCCAGGGGCGGGCGCGGTCGGTCGTGGGCGGGCGCGGGCGGTCGCGAAGGTCGGCCAGGGCCAGTCGCCGTGCCGCTCACGGGGCGATTGCCGCACCGCTCACTTCTCCGCGAGCCCCTCGCCGCGCAGCAGGTCACGGCCGAACTCGACCATCCGCTTCGCGTAGTCCTCCGTCCACTCCGCCCGCTCGGCGATGTCGGCCGCCGTCAGCCGGTCGAACCGGCGCGGATCCGCGAGCTGGGCGGCAGCGACCGCCTGGAACTCGACGGCCCGGTCGGTGGCCGCGCGGAACGCGAGCGTCAGCTCCGTGGCCCGGCTGAGCAGCGCGGCGGGGTCGTCGATGGACTCCAGGTCGAAGAAGTGCTCCGCGTCGGCCACCGCCTCGGAGGGCTCGAAGAGGAGAGGCGCGGGCCGCAGCCGCCGCCGCTCGCTCCGCTCGGGATCCCGCATGTGTTTTCCTCCTGCTCGTGCCTGCCGATGTCGGTCAGGTGCTGCTCGGCCACCGTCCATTGTCCAACCCGGCGCAAGTACGCCTCATGGGGTCCAGTTCACGCGGTGTGCGGAGAGGTGGGCCAGTACCGCGTGGTTCGCTTCCCAGCCGTCGGGGAACTTGACCGTCACGCCGAGCTGGACCGGTTCCGTCGAGGGGTGTTCGTCGAGCAGTTCGGGGACGCCCGCGCGGCAGACCACGATGCAGGCGTGGCGGTGCCGGGAGGTGAGGACGCAGAGGCGGCCTGTTTCCAGATGGAAGGCTGTGGCGTCCGGGCGGCCCGACAGGGGGTGGAGGACGACCGTGACATCGAACTCGCGGCCCTGGAGGCGGTTCGCCGTGTCCACGGCCACGCCGGTCACGCCCAGCTCGGCCAGGGCCGCGCGGACCGCCGCTGCCTGGTCGCGGTGGGCCGTGCCGACCGCGATACGGTCCGCCGTCAGCGCGACCGGATCGGCGGAGCGTTCGCTGGTCGCGGCGCCGCCCCGGTCGAGCAGACGGCGGACGACCGTCGCCACCGCCCGTACCGCCTCGGGGTCCGTGCGCGGCGTGCGGCGGGCGGGCAGCTCCAGCAGGCCCCAGCCGGAGTCCGCCGCCTCGTCCAGCACCCGGTCGGGGCCCGAGCCGTCGGACGGGACGGCGAAGCTCAGCAGCCGGTCGCCGGCGCCGGTGCCGCTGCGGAACGGGGTGTACGGGTAGAACGCGGCCGACACCAGCGGCGCCGCCGAGGCGGGCAGCCGCCAGGAGACCGGCAGCCGGTGCTGCGGCAGCTCGGGGTTGTGCGCGAGGAGCGTCGAGACCGCGCTCGCCGACGGGTCGTACGACAGGCCCGCCCACTGCTCGGCGCCCACCACGCTGAACGGGTCGAGCTGACCCGGATCGCCGACGAACAGCGCCCGCTCGAACAGCCCGGCGACGGCCAGCAGCGCGTCGGAGCGCATCTGGTACGCCTCGTCCACGATCGCGTGCCGCCACGGCTCGACGCCCTGCACATGCGCCCACTTCGCCGCCGTGGAGACGACCACGTCGAGCCCGGCGAGATCGGCGGCCTTGGCCGACTTGCGGACGCCCGGCAGGTCGTCCAGCGCCTTGTCGTACGGATCGGGGTCGTTGCTGTGCAGCCGGCCGACCGGCAGCTCGGGGTCCTTCTCGGCGAGCCGCGCCACCAGATCGTCCACCTGCGCGTTCGTCTGCGCGACGATCATCAGCGGCCGGCCCGCCGCTGCCAGCTCCAGCGCGGCGCGCACGACGAGCGTCGACTTGCCCGCGCCCGGCGGGGAGTCCACGACGATCCCGCGATGCGCGCTGTGCAGCGTGTCGTACAGGATCGCGTCGGTGGCGCGGGTGGCCTCCGCGCCCGGGTCGGCGGCGGCACCGGCGGCGGCACCGGCGCCGGTATCGGTGTCGGTGTCGGCGCCGGGCTCGGCGTCAGGGGCGAAGGTCAAGGGCGGGGCCGTCACAGCAGATCCTCCTCCGTCACCGGATCAGGCTCCGGCAGGGTCGGCGTCCGGTCGGTTTCCGGGGGGCCGCCGTGGGTCCACGGCGTGTCCTCGGGGTCGGGCAGCTTCGCGCCGCCGCGCTGGTCGTGCTCGAACAGCGTCCAGGCGATCAGATCGCCCTGCTCCGGCACGGATCCCGGCGCGGGCTCCTTGCTGCGACCCATCCGGTCGGTCAGCCGCAGCACCACCCGTGCGTCCAGGACATCGTGCGGATCCAGGGACTCCACGAACTCCGCCGACTGCGGCTTGCCGTCCAGCGAGCGGTACACCTTCGTCCGCCCACCGAGCCGCGGCGCGTCGTCGGTCCGTACCGTCACGAGCGGACGCGGCGCCGGGCGCTTGCTCTCGCTGTACGCCATCACCACCTCCGTCACCTCCCCGACGAACGCCTCGCCCGCCAGCCGGCGGCCCGCCAGCACCAGCGGGTCGTCCAGCGCCTCCTGCGCCTCCAGTTGGGCCTGGGCGCTCTCGCGCGCCGCCAGCTTTCGCGCCGCCGTCACCGCGTCGTCCCGCCGGGGCTGCGGCGGCTCGCCGGCCCGCACCCGGTCGCGGTGGCCGGTGAACGACCAGCGGTCGCGGGTCCAGCGGTCGGTGACCCGGGCGCCCTCCGGCAGCTCGCGCAGCAGGTCGAGACCGCGCCACACCGCGTCCCACGTCGGCCGCATGACCCCGGCCAGCAGCTCGCGGATGTCGCGCTCCGCCGCCGTCAGCCGGCCCAACTGCTCGTCGGCGTACGCGCCCTCCTCGGCCGACGCCAGCGCCTGGCGCGCCCGGTCGTACCGGTCGATCGCCGGGGCCAGCAGGCGGTTGTCGAACGCCGGGTCCGTGGCGGGTCCGGCCGGCGGGCAGAGCAACTGCCCCGTCGCGTCCCGCCGCAGCTCGGCCCGGAGCGCCGCCTCCGCGCCCGTGAGCCCCTCCGGCGGATCGATCCACGCGAGCAGCGCGCCGAGATGCTGGTCCTCCAGATTCGACTGGCCCGTCGCCCAGTGCCGGTTCAGCAGATCCGTCATGGCGGGCAGCAGCGAGGACCCCGGCACCCGGGCGCGCTCGCCGTAGTGCGTCAGCCAGCGGCCGAGCAGCGGCACCCGCGCGGGCGCCGGGTACGGGGTGTCCGGGTCGTCCTCCACCGTGCGCCGGAACCGCATCGAACGGCCCAGCAGCCGGACGAAGTCGACCCCCGGCCGGTTCGGCACGACGAGCTGCGGCGCGTCGGCGCACAGCTCCACCTCGACCTTGACCCGCTTCCCCGTCTCCGGATCGCTCTCGCTGCGCTCGGCCGGCTCCACGTCGTCCGCGTACGACTCCAGATACGGCAGTACGGCGTCGGCCAGCTCGGCGAGGAAGGCGAACCGCAGGTCGCGGTCGCGCGGCTGGGCCACCGTCAGCAGCCGCGGCGCCGTACGGTCCGTGCCGACGAGCGCGCCGAGCGGCGCGCCCGCCTCGCCCGCTGTCGTGAGCGGTACGAGGACCAGCGGCGCCGGGGAGATCCTGCGGTGCCGGACGGTCGCCAGCGGCCTGGCCCGGCCGCTCTCCACCGCCTCCAGCCGGGCGAGCGTACTGATCAGCGACATCAGCGGCCCGCCTGCGCCCGCTCGAGAACCTGCGCCTGTTCCAGGTCCTGTTCCAGATCCTGTTCCAGGGTCTGCGCCCGCTCCAGAACCTGGGCCTGCCTCGGCGCCTCCGCCTGCGCCTGCGCCAGCGCCTCCGCCCGCAGCGCCGCCGCCCTCCGCAGCGCCGCCACCGTCGGATCCGCCGGATCACCCGACTCGCCGTGCGCCGCCGCCAGCACGGCGCCGACCGTGGTCAGCCCGCCCAGCTCGCCCCGTACCCCACGGCCCAGCGACTCGACCGCGCCCGCCGTACGGGCCCGGTCCCGGCAGTGGAACGCCAGCTCGCAGGCGGCCAGGCACTCGGGCGCGTACGCGGCCGGCACCGACTCGACCGCGCTGGTCAGCTCCTCGCCCGAGCGCAGCTCGACGTCGAACGTCGTCCCTTCGGGGAGCGTGTCGGCGATGTCCTCGATCCGGGTCAGCCGGGCGAGCTGGCGGCGGGTCACCGCCAGTTGCTTGCGTACGTCCACGACCGAGGCCGTCGGCAGGTTGGAGAAGTCCTTGGGGCAGACCAGCAGGACCCGGTGGTCCACCGCGGCGCCGGAGGCGCGGGCTGCGACCTGCTCCAGCGCCAGCACGTACACGGCCGACTGACGCGCGGCGGCGCCCACCTTCGCCGCGTCGGCCGAACCGTCGATCATCGGGAACGACTTGATCTCCACGACCGTCCAGCGGCCGTCGGGATGCACCACCACGGCGTCCGGCTCCAGATACGCCGGTGAACCCGCCACTTCGAGCGCGAGCAGCGGATGGTCCAGCAGAGTCCACGCCTTTGCGGCGGTCGCCTCGCGCAGCGCCAGCGCCGTACGGGCCGTGCGGCCCTCAGGACCGGCTGCCGACAGGTCGGGTACGAGCGACTCGCCGGGGACGGGGGCCGGTGACGGCACCGGGGCGCGGGTGCCGAGCCGCTCATGCACCAGCCGCAGCAGCTCCGTACCGCCGTCGCCCTTCACCTTCGCCTCGAACGCGTTCCCGCGCATGAAGGCGAACTGCGACTGGCCGAAGGGGGCGGGGGAGCCGAGCGCGGTGGCGAGCGCCGCCTTGTCCACCCCCGCGCCGTCCAGCAGGGCGCGTCTGCGGCAGCCGGGGTTCGCCGCGAGCGCGGCCAGCGCGCGTGCGTCCAGCGGGTGCGGTGCGACATCGGGGCCGCGCAGCTCAGCGAGCCGCTGCCTGAGTGTCGTCCGGGACGCCTGCGACGTCGCCTTCGGGACCTTCGGCGTCGGGATCGACGGCGGCTGCGCCGGAGGTACTGGTGCGGGCCCGCTGCCCGGGGAATCGCTCACCCGCCGAAGTCTCGCACCCACCGCTGACAATCGAGGTCCTGCGGGGGGCGGCGGCGGGGTGTGACAGGAGAGTCAGCACGGCATGCGTGAGGCGGGAGCCGGTGGTCGACGCCGTCTCGTCCATCCGGTCGCGCAGCCGGTCGGCCAGCGCCAGCGCGGGCTTGGTGAGCAGCGCGCCGACCGCCATCACGGCGGCGCCGGCCACGGCGTCGAGCAGGTAGTGGTTGGCCGTGCCCATCACGACCACGGCGATCAGCAGCGGGTAGGCGACGCCGAGCCACTTCATCAGCGGGGTGCGCGCGTGCCGCCACAGCAGCACCCCGCACCACAGCGCCCAGCCGACGTGCAGGCTCGGCATCGCCGCGTACTGGTTGGTCATCCCGCCCAGGCCGCGCGGCGCGCTCGCCTGCGCTCCCCACCAGCCGTACGAGCTGTACTGCGCCATCGTGTCGACGAAACCGTGCCCGGCGCTGAGCAGCCGGGGCGGGCAGGTGGGCAGCAGGGTGAAGCCGATCAGCCCGAGCAGGGTGGAGAGCATCAGCCAGGTGCGTGCCGCCCGGTACACGGCGGGGCCGCGCCGGAAGACCCAGATCAGCACCAGGGGCGTGACGAGGTAGTGCAGCGACGCGTAGGCGAAGTCGGCGGGTATCCCAAGGGCCGGGGTGCTGGTGAACAGCCGGTTCAGCGGGTGCTCGGCGTTGAGGAAGAGCGTCTGCTCGATGCGCAGGATCGCCAGTCCGTGGTCGACCGCCGTCGAGACGTCACCGCGCGCCAGCAGTCTGCCGCCCGAATAGGCGGCGTAGACCACCACGATCACCAGCAGCTCCGCCCACCAGCGAGGCCGGGGGCGCGGCCGCCTCGGCGGCTCGCTGGTGCTGTACGACATCCGGACGATCTCCATCATGTTGTAATGCAGCTTTCGGCCGACGTTCAACCGTACGGTGCCGTACGCCTGGCCTCTCCGGCGGGTGTCCTTCGGATCAACGTACGAAACATCATCACCCCAATGGTGAGGGACGCGAAGATCCGCCCAGAGGTTGCCCTCGGTTCAGGTGCGCGATGATGGACCGGCACTTGTCTGTGAAACCTCCAGGGAGAGCCTCCATGGCACCGCGCATCCTGCTCGTCCGGCACGGTCAGACGGCCTGGTCGCTGTCCGGCCGGCATACCGGCAGGACGGACATCCCGCTGCTCGACGAGGGCCGCAGGGGCGCCAAGCTGCTCGGCGAACGCTTGCAGCGCGCACCGTGGTCGGGGCTCCCGGGCGCCGAGGTGCGCACCAGCCCGCTGGTACGGGCGGCCGACACCTGCGAGCTGGCCGGGTTCGGGGACAGCGCCGAGCCGTGGGACGCGCTGCTGGAGTTCGACTACGGCGGCTACGAGGGGCTGACCCCGGCGCAGATCAAGTCGGACCGCCCCGACTGGTTCATCTGGCGCGACGGCGTCCCGGACGGGGAGACCCTGGCGGACGTCTCGGCCCGCGCCGACGAGGTCGTGGCGTGGGCCAGGTCGGCAGACCGGGACGTACTGGTCTTCGCGCACGGCCACATCCTGCGCGCGATCGGGGCGCGCTGGCTGGGCGAGGACGTGTCGTTCGCGGCGCGGATCAGACTCGACCCGGCGTCGCTCTCGGTGCTGGGCTGGGCGTACGACGCGCCGGCGGTCGAGGTCTGGAACGACTCGTCGCACCTGGAGGTCTGACCGGCGGCGGCACAGGTCTGACCGGACGGACGCTGTACGGGGCCGGGGGGCCGGGGCGCCGGAGGTGCGGGGGCGCCCGGAGGTGCGGGGACAGCGCGCGGGTACGGGGGAGGCGCGCGGCCTCAGATCGCGCGCGGGTAGTACGCGCGGGTAGTACAGGGGTCGCGCGCCGCCTCAGATCGCGCGCGGGTCCGTCACCGCGTGGCGGTCCAGGAACGCGCTCACCTCGGGCAGTCGCCGCTGCGGCCGCAGCACCCGCGCCGTCGTCGCGAGCATCCGCTGGATGCGCGCCGACTGGACCTCGTCCAGCAGGTCGAGCACCTGCTGCCCGGCGGCGGCCGCCTCGTCCGGCGCTCCCGCCCGTGCCAGGTCAGTGGCCAACTCGGCGCGGTAGAGCGCGAGGTTGCGGGTGAAGCGCGGGTCCTGGAGCACCGTCGCCCGGTACGCGTGCCCCGCCGCGGCGGCCCAGTCGCCGAGCGTCGCGTGGCACTGCGCCTCCAGCCACTCCAGCTCCGGTTCGCCGAAGAAGGACATCCACTCGGGGTCGGCGTCCGAAGGGCCCGCGGCGAACAGGTCGTGCGCCTGGCGCAGCGCCTGCTCGCAGCTCGTACGGTCGCCGAGCCCGGCCCAGCCGCTCGCCTCGCGCAGCGCCAGCAGCGAGAGCAGCCGGGCCGACGACAGATGCCGCGCGGCCCGCCGGCCGGCCTGGGCGGCGCGTACCGCCTCGCGGTGCCGGCCCGCGTCCTTGGCGAGGAACGCCGTGTTGCAGAACGCGTGCGCCTCAAGGGCCGGGTCGTCGGCGACCCGCGCGGTCGCCAGCGCCTCCGCGTAGTGCGAGCGGGCCTCGTCGAAGCGGCCCGAGTCGTGCGCCAGCCAGCCGACCGAGATGGCGAGTTCGCCGGCGCCCGAATGCAGCCGCTCGGTGGTGGATCTGCTGGCGGCGGCGCCCGCGTCGAGCAGCGCGTACGCGTTGCGCAGCGGCAGCGCGGCCCTGCGGTAGAGCCCGTCGGCGCCGTGCCGGTCGTCGAGCAGCCGGATCCGCCGTACCTCCTCCTCCACCGCGCGTACCTCGGCCTCGCCGACCCGCCGGGGCGCGGGCAGCCGGGGCGCGGGCAGGGCGACGGCGGGCACGGCGACGGCGGGCGCGGTGCCGCGGCCGAAGGCGGCAGCCGCCACCGTGGCGGTGCCGCTCGTCATGAATGCGCGACGCAGCACGTCGCTCTCCTCGCTGGTATGGCTGTGGTCCGGCCCGGCCACGACGGGCCGCGCCGCCCGGCCGCGTACGGTTTCGCGTGCCGAGAAGCCCAGGTCCGCCAGGGCGAGCCCGGGGAACATATGGAGAAATACGCGCTCGTACGCGTAGTTGGGACAGCGGATCTCGCCTGCCTCCACCCGACCGATATAACGGGCGTCGCACGCGACGTGTTCACCGATCTCCCGCGCCGCCCTGCGCACGGCGGCCGCGAACTCGCCCGGCGAGCGGTTTCCCCGCAGCCGACGGAAGACGAGGTTGGGAACTGCCCGTGACGACGCCATGGCGGAGCCCTCTCTTGGTCCGGCGGGGCAAGAACGTACCTGCTGTGACGGGCCACTTACCCACGGTTTGCCTACAAACCGGATATCTCACCCATGATCTGCCATGAAGTGCCATCCTTTGCGGCGGTGCGCCGCCGTAGCTGTTGACGTTGTTTCGCGTTGAAACAGGTGAACCATCTGGAGGCGCAGAACGTGTTCTTCAGCGACGAGGAGGTTGTTTCCCTTGTTGGATGTGGAGGTCGGCATGGAAGCCAGCCCTGGCTCAGGAACGACTGCTCAGCACACGCCCAACCAGGAGTACGGCGCACCTCCCGGGGATGCGACGGAACCCTGTGACCTGGTAACGGTTCCGGCGCGGCAGGGACTTGAGGCGGTGGACATCCTGCGCCGCGGCACCACACCGGAGGTGGGACCCGTCCTGCACGACGGATCCTGCGACACCCTCGGCTTTCTGGTCCCGCCCGGCACCGCCGAGGCCTGGGACGTCCCCGGCAGCGCGTGTACGAGGACCGCCGGGCGCGGGCTGCGGATCCCCGCCGAAGAACCGCCGGTCGTCGGCTCCGGCTGGCTGCTGCCGCCGGACACGGCAGGGCCCGTCACCGACCCGGCCGTGCTGCGGAAGGCGCTCGGCGAGGCGGCCCGCATGATCGAGGCAGCCGACCGCTGCCGGTAGCGGGCCGCTGCCGACCGCTGCCGGTAGCAGGGCTGACCCGTGGCCCGATAATGGTTCCGTGGCGAAGAAGACGCGGCGTACCCGCGACACGGCCGAGTCCGTGGCCGAGACGGTCGACGGCGGGCTCGCCGAGCTGCGGCCCGACCGGGAGCGGCCGCGCGCCTGGACGCTGCTGATCGACGGCGCTCCGCAGTCGTACGTGGACCTGGCGGAACCCGGCTATCTCTCGTTCGCCTACCAGCGCAGAGTCGGTCATGCGGCCGATCTCGTCCTGCCGCAGGACCGGCCCCCGCAGGTCGTGCATCTCGGGGGCGGCGCCTTCACCCTCGCCCGCTACATCGCGGCCACCCGGCCCCGCGCCACCCAGCAGATCGTCGAGTCCGATGCCGCCCTGGTCCAACTCGTACGGCGCGAGCTGCCGTTGGACCCGAACGCGCGGATACGCGTCAGGTCGGCCGACGCGCGCGCCGGGCTCGCCAAGCTGCCGGACGGCTGGGCCGACCTGCTGATCGCCGACGTGTTCGACGGCGCCCGTACTCCGGCGCATCTCACCAGCGCCGAATTCCTGGCCGACGTACGGCGCGTGCTGCGGCCCGACGGCTGTTACGTGGCCAACCTCGCCGACGGGCCGCCGCTCGCCCATCTGCGCGGCCAGATCGCCACCGCGGCCACCGTGTTCCCGCACCTCGCGCTGGCCGCCGATCCGGCCGTGCTGCGCGGGCGCCGCTTCGGCAACGCCGTACTGCTCGGCTCGGCCCGCGAACTGCCGGTCACCGAGCTGACCCGGCGGGTCGCGACCGATCCGCACCCGGGGCGGATCGAACACGGCCGCGGGCTGGCCGACTTCACCGGCGGCGCCGCCCCCGTGACGGACGCGAAGGCGAAGGCGTCCCCCGCGCCGCCGCCGGGGACCTTCGACTGAACCGCCGTGCGTGTCATCGGTCGTCTTATCGGTCGCCTTATCGGTCGTCGAACTGGACCACCGGCGGATGGTCGTTCCAGGTGCAGAACACCGACACCTCGCGGCCGTTGCGGGTGAACGTCGCCCGGATCCAGGTGGGTTCCGTCCAGACCTGCATCTGCCAGCCCGCTTCAGGGGTCGCCGAGACCAGCTCGGCCGAGACCGTGCCGATGTCGAAGACCACCCGGCCGCCGTCGACCTGGTAGCTCTGCACATTGCCCGCGTCCGGCGCGGGCGCGCTCTTCGACGGTTTGCCCGGCGACCCGCCGCCCGGCGTACTGCGCGCCGGCGAAGGGGACGTGGCCGGCGGCCGCGCGGACTTCGAGGGCGCCGAACGCGATGCCGACGGTGAGGGCGGCGCAGGACGCTGCGTGGAAGCGGGCAGTGGCGGCGGCTTCGTCGCCGACGTGGCAGCCGTGATCGGCAGGGCGCGCGGCGGATCGTAGGCCGTGCCCGCCATGACCGTGTGCACGCCCCACCAGGAGAGCGTGACCGCCGCCCCTGTGGCGAACAGCCACGCGACCGCGTGGACGAGTCCTCTGCTACGCATCCGGGCCATAGTGCCCTATCGGCTCACTCGAATGGCGTACGGTGCGGCCCATGGCAAGTGTGCTCGTCGTCGAGGACGACCAGTTCGTGCGCTCCGCCCTCATCAGGCACTTGACCGAGGCCGCGCACACCGTACGGAGTGTCGGTACGGCTCTGGAAGCGCTGCGCGAAGTGGCCCATTTCCGCTTCGACGTGGTCATCCTCGATCTCGGCCTGCCCGATCTCGACGGGTCGGAGGCGCTGAAGATGCTGCGGGGCATCACGGACGTGCCGGTGATCATCGCCACGGCGCGTGACGACGAGACGGAGATCGTCCGGCTGCTCAACGACGGCGCCGACGACTACCTCACCAAGCCGTTCTCCGTCGAGCACCTGTCGGCGCGGATGGCCGCCGTGCTGCGCCGCTCGCGGTCCACGCCGGACGAGGTCGCCCCCTCGCGCGTCATCCAGGTCGGCGGTCTGTCCATCGACCCGCTGCGCCGCCAGGCGGAGTTGGACGGGACCCGACTCGACCTGACCCGGCGGGAGTTCGACCTGCTGACCTTCCTGGCCGGGCGGCCGGGCGTGGTCGTGGCCCGCAAGGAACTGCTCGCCGAGGTGTGGCAGCAGGCGTACGGCGACGACCAGACCATCGACGTCCATCTGTCCTGGCTGCGCCGGAAGTTGGGCGAGACCGCCGCGCGGCCGCGCTATCTGCACACCCTGCGCGGTGTCGGCGTGAAACTGGAGCCACCGCAATGAGATGGGCCCTGGTCAAGGTCTCCCTGGCGGTGACCGTCATGGTCGTCGTCGCCTTCGCCGTTCCGCTCGGACTCGTCGTCAAGGAACTCGCCAGGGACCGGGCGTTCAGCAACGCCGAGCGGCAGGCCGCCACCATCGCCCCGACCCTGACCATCACCGACGACCGCGAGCAGTTGGAGCGGGCCGTCTACTCCACCTCCGCCGGTTCCGACCGAAAGATGGCCGTGCACATCCCCGCGTCCCGGGCGGCCGGCAGCCGGCCGCTGGAGCTGGGTACGCGCCGGGCGGCCGAGAAGGACGTACGGACGGTCCAGCGGCTCGGCCGCGCCTCCATCACCGACGTACCCGGCGGGTCCGTGCTGCTCCAGCCGACCGGGCTCGGCAGCGGCGTCATCGCCGTCGTCGAGGTGTACGTCCCCGAGAAGGACGTCTCCAACGGGGTCACCACCGCCTGGCTGGTCCTCGCCGGGGTCGGCGCCGCCCTCGTCGTCGGGTCCGTCGCCGTGGCCGACCGGCTCGGCGTACGGATGGTCGAGCCCGCCCAGCGCCTCGCGGGCGCCGCGCACGCGCTGGGGGAGGGGAAACTCGGGGCGCGCGTACCCGAGGAGGGGCCGCCCGAACTGCGCTCCGCCGCCGTCGCGTTCAACTCCATGGCCGACCAGGTCGTCCAACTCCTCGCCAACGAGCGGGAGCTGGCAGCCGACCTGTCGCACCGGCTGCGCACCCCGCTCACCGTGCTGCGCCTCAACGCCGCCTCGCTCGGGGACGGTCCCGCCGCCGACCAGACCAGGGCGGCCGTCGCGCAGTTGGAGCGCGAGGTCGACACCATCATCCGTACGGCCAGGGACGCCAAGCCGCAGACGGCGGCGGCCGGACTCGGCGTCGGCTGCGACGTCTCCGAAGTGGTACGCGACCGGATGGACTTCTGGTCGGCGCTCGCGGAGGACGAGGGCCGCAAGGTGCGGCTCGCGGGCGTCGACAGACCCGTACGTATCCCGGTGGGCCGCCCGGAGTTGGTCGCCGCACTCGACGCGCTGCTGGGCAACGTCTTCCGGCACACCCCGGAGGGCACCGGCTTCTCCGTGGACGTGCACAACGGCGACGACGCGGTGATCCTGCTGATCTCGGACGCCGGGCCCGGCATCGCCGACCCGGGCGCCGCGCTGGTACGCGGCAACAGCGGCGGCGGCGAGGGCTCGACCGGGCTCGGCCTGGACATCGTGCGCCGGGTGGCCGAGTCGACGGGCGGTGATGTGCGGATCGGACGGTCCGTGCTGGGCGGCACCGAGGTGCGGATCTGGATCGGTCTGGACGGCAGGCGCTCCCCGGACCGCACCCGGGGTCACCGGTTGCGCAGGCGGGGACGCGGTGCGTCAGGGCGCGCTCCGGCAGAGGTCTGAACCTTTAATCAGCCCCCATGCGTTCCTTAAGCGCACCCTAAGAACATCAACGACCTTCCCTTACGGGCACTTTGTCGGATCTGCTGGGGCTAGCGTGCTGCCCACCACCCCCCGTACACACCGCAACACTGAGGCAGGAACGCGATGGGCAGCAGGACGCACCGCCGCTTGGCGACCCGCAGGACCAAGGCGATCGGAGCGGTGGTCGCGGCCGTCGTCGGCGGCGGAGCCGCCTTCGCCCTGACCGGCACGGCGCAGGCGTCGGCGGTGGGCGCCGCCTACACGAAGACCAGCTCCTGGACCGGCGGTTACACCGGGCAGTACGTCATCACGAACGACACGGACAAGGCGAAGTCCGGCTGGGTCCTCGAATTCGACCTGCCGGCCGGTACCACCATCAGCTCGCTCTGGAACGGCGTGCAGAGCATCGACGGCCGGCACGTCACCGTCAAACCGGCCGACTGGAACAAGGACTTGGCGCCCGGCGCCTCCGCCACCGTCGGCTTCGTCACCCAGGCGGCCGGCAACGCGACCACGGCGGCCGACCCGGTCTCGTGCCTCATCGACGGCGTCAAGTGCTCCGTGGACGACGGCGCGACCCCCCAGCCCAGCGGCCGCCCCACGGAGGAGCAGCCCGGCACGGAACCGACCACCGCGCCGACCGGTGAACCGACCACCGAGCCGACGAAGGACGCCGACCCCACCGACGTCCCCTCGGATCCCGCGACTTCGCAGCCGCCCTCGTCCGGCAGCGGCTCGGCGGCGAGCGCCGGCTTCGCGCCGTACGTCGACACCTCGCTCTACCCCGCCTACAACCTCGCGGACACGGCGGCCAAGACCGGCGTCAAGCAGTTCACCCTCGCCTTCATCACGTCGGGCGGCGGCTGCGTCCCGAAGTGGGGCGGCGTCAGCGACCTGGCGAGCGACGCGGTCGCCGCGCAGATCGGCGGCCTGCGCGCCGACGGCGGTGACGTACGGGTCTCCTTCGGCGGTGCCTCAGGCACCGAACTGGCCGGCGCCTGCTCCTCAGCCGCCGACCTGGCCGCCGCCTACGGCAAGGCCGTTGACGCCTACCAACTCACCAAGGTCGACTTCGACATCGAGGGCGCCGCCCTGCCCGACGCGGCAGCCAACACCCGCCGCGCCCAGGCCATCGCGCAGCTCCAGAAGGCCCACCCCGGCCTGGACGTCTCCTTCACCCTGCCCGTGATGCCCGAGGGGCTGACCCAGCCCGGTGTCGACCTGATCGCCAACGCCAAGGAGAACGGCGTCAAGGTCGGCCAGGTCAACATCATGGCGATGGACTACGGAGCCTCGTACAGCGGCGACATGGGCGGCTACGCCATCCAGGCGGCCACCGCGACCCAGGCCCAGATCAAGGGCGTGCTCGGCCTCTCGGACGCCGCCGCCTGGCAGGCCGTCGCCGTCACGCCGATGATCGGCGTCAACGACGTCAGCACCGAGGTCTTCAAGGTCGACGACGCGACCCAGTTGGTCGACTTCGCGAAGTCCAAGGGCATCGGCTGGCTGGCGATGTGGTCGGGCACCCGCGACAAGGCCTGCCCTGGCGGCCCGAAGAACAGCGCCGACGCCTCGTGCAGCTCGATCGACCAGCAGCCGCTGGCCTTCACCAAGGCGTTCGGCGCCTACAAGTAGCCGATCGCCCCACGTAGCCATCACCCCAGGCTGGCCACGGTCAGCCGACCCCCCACGCGCGTCCCGGCCGGATCCCTACCCCCCACCCGGCCGGGACGCGCCTCGTCATTCCTGCGACGCCTGCGGCGCCTGCGGCAGCGCGTTGCCGCGGATCACGTCCGCGTACCAGTGCGCGCTCGCCTTGGGGATACGGCGCTGCGACGCGTAGTCGACGTACACGGCGCCGAAGCGCTTCGAATAGCCGTAACCCCACTCGAAGTTGTCCATCAGCGACCACAGGAAGTAGCCGCGGACATCGGCGCCCGCCGCCACCGCCCGCTGTACGGCGGCGAGATGGCCGTGCAGATAGGAGATCCGCTCGGGGTCCTCGACGCGGCCCTCGGGCGAGACGTAGTCGTCGAACGCCGCGCCGTTCTCGGTGACCATCAGCGGCAGCCCGGGGTGGTCGCGGGTGAGGCGCAGCAGCAGGTCGTGCAGACCGCTGGGGTCGATCGCCCAGTTCATCGCCGTCCGCTTGCCCTCGATGAGGTGGAAGGCGACCTGCTCGGAGCCCGGCCACGGCGAGTGCGCGCTGTTGCCGTGCCCGTCGTCGCGCGAATTCCCCACGCCCGTACCGGGGTTGGAGACCACGGTCGGCGTGTAGTAGTTGACGCCCAGCACGTCGATCGGGCGGGAGATGGCGGCCAGGTCGCCGTCGTGCACCAGCTCCGACCAGTCGACGTACCGCGAGGTGTCCGCGATCAGGTCCTCCGGGTAGGCGCCGCCGAGGATGGGCCCGGTGAAGACGCGGTTGCCGACGGCGTCGATCCGGCGGACGGCGTCCGCGTCGGCCTCGCTGTCGGTCAGCGGCCTGACCTGGTGCAGATTGAGGGTGATGGACGTCTGTGCCGTGGAGGGGAGTTGGGCGCGCAGCGCCTCCATCGCCCTGCCGTGCGCGAGGTTGAGGTGGTGGGCAGCGCGCAGCGCCGCCGCCGGTTCCGTGCGGCCCGGCGCGTGCACGCCGGAGCCGTACCCCAGGAACGCCGAGCACCAGGGCTCGTTGAGGGTGGTCCACATGCCGACGCGGTCGCCGAGGGCGCCCGCCATGATCGACGCGTACTCGGCGAACCGCTCGGCGGTCTGCCGGGCGGGCCAGCCGCCCGCGCTCTCCAACTCCTGCGGCAGGTCCCAGTGGTAGAGGGTGGCGACGGGCGCGATGCCGGCTTCGAGCAGCTCGTCGACGAGGCTGCGGTAGAAGTCCAGACCGCGTTCGACGGCGGGGCCGCGGCCGGTCGGCTGCACCCGCGACCAGGAGATGGAGAAGCGGTAGGCCTTCAGGCCCAGCTCCTTCATCAGCCGTACGTCGTCGCGGAACCGGTGGTAGTGGTCGGCCGCGATGTCGCCGGTGTCGCCGTTGCGTACCTTGCCGGGCGTACGGCTGAAGGTGTCCCAGATAGAAGGCGTGCGGCCGTCCTCGGCTGCGGCGCCCTCGACCTGATAGGCGGCGGTGGCCGCTCCCCAGACGAAGCCCGTCGGGAAGTCTGTCGCGGCGGCCGCTGCTTGCAGGGTGGTCTCGGTTCGTACGGCGGTCATTTTGAGAGCGCTCCCAAGGTGGGCGTACAGGGGCAGGGGACAAGCGTGGACGGGCAGGTCGTAAGCGTAAGGGGCCCGGGTTCCCGGGCCCCTCGGACGGTCAGGGACGACAGGACGTCATCCCTTGACCGCGCCCGACATGATGCCTCCGACGATCTGCTTGCCGAAGAGCACGAACACCAGGAGCAGCGGAAGAGTGCTGATCAGGGCGCCCGCCATGACGATGGACTGGTCGGGGGTGTACGAGGCGCTGAGCTGGCCGAGGGCGACCTGGAGCGTCGGATTCTGCTGGTTGAGTGCGAGGTAGGGCCAGAAGAAATCATTCCACGCCTGCACGAACGTAAGCATTCCGAGCACCATCATCGCGGGCCGGGCCACCGGCAGCACGATGCTGCGTACGATCCGGAAGTTGTTCGCGCCGTCCACCTTCGCCGCTTCGATCAGCTCGTACGGCAGCGCCTCGATCAGGTACTGCCGCATGAAGAACACGCCGAAGGCGCTCACCAGGGTAGGGAAGATCACCGACTCCAGATCACCGCCCCAGCCGATGTCGGACATCAGCATGAAGAGCGGGACGACACTGAGCTGCGGCGGGATCGTCAGTGTCGCGATGACGGACGTCATCAGCCAACCGCGGCCCCGGAAGCGCATCTTGGCGAACGCGTAGCCGGCGAGGGTGCAGAAGAACAGCGTCGCGGCCGTGATGCAGCCCGAAACGATGATGCTGTTGACGATGGCCTTGCCGAGATGCGCCTGGGTCCAGGCGGCGTTCAGATTGTGGAAGAGGTGGGAGCCGGGCAGGAACGGCGGTGTGGTGGCGAGGACTTCGTCCTGCGTGTGGGACGCGGCCACCAGCGTCCAGTACAGCGGAAGGATCGAGCCGATGCCGACGACGATCAGCGCCGCGTAGGCGAACGGGCCGCCGTGCAACTGCTGTCCCGCGCCGGGCTTGAACCGGCTCGGACGGCGCGCGGCCGCGGTGTCGGGCCGGGCCGGCGGGGCGAGTTGCCGTGCGGTGGTGGGGCTGGTCAGGGTCATGGGGTATCGCTCCCGGTCGGGCGGGTCAGGCCGCGGACTTGCGCACGAAGCGGCTGAAGAGCCAGTTGATCGCCGCGATGATCAGCAGCAGGGCGAGCATCGCCCAGGCCACCGCTGCGGCCGGACCGAGATGTCCCAGATTCCAGCCGTAGTTGTAGAGGTAAATGCTCAGCGTCTCGTACTGGTTCTCGTTGCCGCCGGTCTGGCCGAGCGTGCCGCCTTCGAGCAGCAGGGGCTCACCGAACAACTGCATCGAGCCGATGGTGGAGATGACGATCGTGAAGAGGATCGTCGGCCGCAGCGAGGGGATCGTCACCTTGCGGAACTGCTGCCAGCGCGAGGCGCCGTCGAGGGAGGCCGCCTCGTACAGATCGGTCGGCACGGCCTGCATCGCCGCGAGATAGATCAGTGTGTTGTAGCCCGTCCAGCGCCAGATCACGATGACCGAGATGGCGATCTTCGAAGTCCAGTGCCCGTTGGTCCAGTTGGTGTGACCGAGGCCGATGAAATGCAGCACCCAGTTCAACAGGCCGCCGTCGGCCCGGAAGACCAGGGCGAAGACGAGCGCCGCGGAGGCCACCGAGGTGGCGTACGGGGTGAGGATCAGCGTCCGGAAGAACGTGCTGGCCCGCAGCTTGTAGTTGAGCAGATGTGCCAGACCGAGCGCGACGAGGAGCTGCGGGACCGTCGACATGACCCCGATCAGGAAGGTGTTGGAGACGGCCGTCCAGAACTCGGAGTCGTGCAGGATCTTGCCGAAGTTCTCCCAGCCGACCCACTCCATCTGGTCGAGACCGGTCATCTCCACCCGGTGCAGGGCGATCCAGCCGGTGTAGATCAGCGGGAAGAGCCCGAAGGCGGCGAAGACGAGGAAGAACGGGGCGATGTACGCGTACGGCGACGCCTTGTCGTCGAACCGCCACAGCCGGCTGCGCCACGCCTGGCGGTCGTTGGACACGGTGTCCGGCGTCGGCGGGCGGGGCGGCGGGGTGGCGGCGTCCCGGGCCGGGATCGTGGTTGCCACGGGTGGGAGTCCTTCCCTGGGGCGGGGGGTGGGTCGGTACGGCGGGACCGGTGCGGGCGGCGGGTGGCCGCCCGCACCGGCGAGGGTCGTACGGTCGAACCGGCGGGCCGGTGCGGGGGCTGACGGTCGGCGGGTGCGGTGGCCGAGGGCCGGCGGGTGCGGGGGCCGACGGTCTGTGGCTGCGCGGGCCGGGGGTCGGCCGGTGCGGGGGCGGACGGTCAGCCGATGCACGGGCCGACGGTCAACCGTGCGGGGCCGACAGTCAGCCGATGCCGAGGCCGAGGGTCAGCCGACGCGCGCGGACCGAGGGTCAGCCGACGCGCGGACCGAGGGTCAGCCGATGGCCTTGTCGATCGTCTTCGTGGCCGCGTCCCAGGCGTCGTCCGGGCTGGTGCCGCGCTGCTCCATGTTGTTGATCTGGGTGGAGATGGTGTCCTTGATCACGCCGTCCTTCTGGCCGAGCACGGCCTCGGGGATGGCCTTCGCCTCGTCGGCGTAGATCTTGCCGATCGGCGCGTCGTTGAAGTACGGAAGCTTGGCGTTCTGCACCTCGGGCAGGTCGTACGCGCCCTTGTTGGACGGGAACACCCCGATGGCCTTGAACACGGCGGCCTGCTGCTCGGGCGCCGTCAGCCACTTGACCAGCTCGCCGGCCTCCTTCACGTGCTTGCCGCTCTTGGGCACGGCCAGGAACGAACCGCCCCAGTTGGCAGCGGTCGAACCCGGGGCGCGGGTGATGTCCCACTTGCCCTTGTACGCGTTGCCCGAGTTGGTGGAGATCTGGCCCGCCATCCACGCCGGGCAGGCCACGGTCGCGACCGAGCCCTTGCGCAGCGCCGCCACCCACGGGTCGCTGAACTGCGCGAGTCCCTGGGTCAGCTTCTTCGCCGCGGCCTCGCCGGCCAGGCTCCAGCCCTGCTTGACGCT
Organism: Streptomyces sp. NPDC087906; assembly: GCF_055584925.1. Taxonomy (NCBI): domain Bacteria; kingdom Bacillati; phylum Actinomycetota; class Actinomycetes; order Kitasatosporales; family Streptomycetaceae; genus Streptomyces; species Streptomyces sp. NPDC087906. Next base: position 430,845 of record NZ_JBVJLC010000004.1, on the reverse strand, counting down.
GGGGCTGTCCTTGTAGATCGGCTTGCCGTCCTTGTCGTAGTACTGCTCGGTGTTCGAGCTGACCACGGCGTTGTACATGGCGCTCGCCGAGTCCATGAAGTACGTGCCGGCCGGGGCCTTCGCCTTGTACTGCTCACCGAGCTTGAGGTAGTCCTCCCAGCCGCCGGCGATCTTCTGCGCCACCGCTTCGCGGTCGGTCGGCAGGCCCGCCTTCTTGAACAGGTCGGGGCGGTAGCAGAGCGACATCGGACCGATGTCGGTACCGGCGCCGATCACGGCGCCGTCGGACGTCGTCGCCTGCTTCTCCTTCCAGGAGACCCAGTCGCCGACGTTGATGACCTTGCTGAGGTCGGCGAACTGGTCGCCCTTGGTGTCCACGACCTCCTTGATCCGGCCGACCTCGATGCCCTGGACATCGGCGAGACCGCTGCCGGAATTCAACTCCTGCAGCAGCTTGGGGTAGTAGACCTTCTCGTCGGCCGTGACGTCTTCCTTGACGGTGATGTCCGGGTGGAGCTGGTGGTACTTGGCGAACAGCCCCGCCTCCTTGTAGCCGAACTGACCGAAGTCGGCGACGGTCAGCGTGATCGGCCCGCTCGCGTCCGACCCCTTGGCCGAGTCGGAGCTGTCCGAGTCGCTGCTGCAGCCGGTCAGCAGCAGGGCCGATGCCGTCAGCACCGTGGTGGCGACGGCCGCCGCTCTGCGGCCGTGTCCGCCGGTGGTACGGGTGATGCGCATGCGCATTCGCTTGCTCCTTGTTCCAGGTGGGACGGACGTTCCGGGCGGGGCCGGTGCGCACCACGCCGGGCCGATGAGGAAAACCGGCGTACGTTACGGCTGTGGGAGCGCTCCCAAATCGCGCTGCCGGAAGGTTGCTTCCTCGGAGGGGCGGGTGTCAAGAGTCGAAGGCGGTTATGTTTCCCGAACGTGTCCTGAACATCACGCGGCCCAGCTTCGGAGCCCGCGTCGGGATAGCGCTCTCCCGACGCTCTCCCACCCTTCGTTCACAAGTCGAAGGAAGTACCGCCCCCGGCCACCACCGCGCCACCGCCGCACGGCGACCGACGCGGTCGCCAGCGCGGCCCGCAGGGCGACTCCACCGGCCGCGCCCAGCCCACCAGTTGCCCGCCGACGCCGGACCGGCCACGGCCGGCGCCGTCGTCCCCGCGCTGCTCCAGCCGCCGATCGCCGCCGCCGCCCCGACCCGCTCCGGATACGGCCCGGACGGTACGCCGAGTACGACACGACGCGTAGCGCGGCCACCCCCGCCGCCCGCCCACCACTGCATCCGCCGCACAGCACCCGGCTCCTCGATGAGAGCGGCGGTCCCCACGAAAGACCAGCCTGCGACGAAGGGCCGATCCGCTGCCGTGGAACAGCCCTTCGCCATTCATGGTGAGCGAAGGCGAATACCGGAATGTCAGGTCGTGTAATCCAGTTCTGTCAGCGCCCTCTGCCGCACGCTCTTGGCGAACGCGTTCATGTTGATCTCCTCAAGGAGGTGGATCAGGGCCTGTCGGGTCTCGTCCAGCCGTTCGGGGAGGGGTGCGCCGGTGATGTCGCCAGGCAGGATGACCTGGCGGAACTTCGGCGTTTCAATCGCGGACGCGACCAACCGCTCCGCCAGCCACAGAGGTGTTCGCTCCCGAATGGCGAACGTCAGATGGATGCTCCGCTCATCAGACTCCAGGGCGTGCGGGTTGTGGACCCAGCCGCGCGGCAACAACAGCGATTGACCCGGCTTCAGGTCGACCTCCATGTCGGGGCCTGCGGACTGCCACTTGTCCATGTAGTCGTTCTGCCACACACGAAAGGATTCCTGGTACTCACGCATAGGGGAGCGGTATTCCGGCCGCCAGAGCTGCCATCGCTTGACCCCGGAGATCTGGACGATCACCGCCATCTGCTGGTCCCAATGGTGAAGAAGCCCCTGCCCGCCGGGCGGAGTGAGAAAGGCGTGGGCGTAGTTGGAGTAGCCCGTCTCTCGCTGGATCTCTTGACTGAGGCCGGCCATGAAGGGGATGACGCGCTGGAGGTTGCCGAGACGGACGGTGTACCCGTCCTCATGCAGCTTGCGGAGCTTGACCGAATCAGTACGCCCGCCTGTCGTGAAGCAACCCGGATGCAACGCGGGGGCCGCCTTCATCACGGCGACCTCGGATGCAGGCACACAGCCCGTATCGATGTAGCTGTCCAGCAGGCCGGGGGTGATCGCGTGGTCGAGTCGCGTGGTGCCACGCCTGTACACGCGGGGTTCGTCGGGCCAGGTGGTCAGGAGGTCGGTTACTCCGTCCTCGGGAAGGAGAAGTCTGAGCGACATGTGTGGTCCTCTCCGTGCTCGGGCCGGTCAGGTGGGCGGCAGCGGGCACGAGATGTGAGGGTGGTGGTGATTCGGGCATGCCACGATCGAGAAGGACACGAGGCTCGACGACTTGGTGTAGTGCACCCAACAGACGTCGACACCGCAGGTGAGGCTGTCCATCGCGTAGGCGATCTTGTCTTCGAGAGGGACGTACGCCAGTCCGCCGTCATCGCGTTCGAATGGCGGGTTCATTTCGTAGGTGGTCTGCAACCAGCCCACCGCTTCAGTGTCTGTCGTCCAGGTCCGGTCGGTCGCGGTCTGATCTCGGCGCATCAGCCAGTGGCCCGTCATCAACGGTGGAAGCACAGACGCCAGGAACACTTTGGTCTGCTCGCTGTTTGTTTCCAGCCCCGGACGGCGCAACGGCTCCTGGCCGTAGGCGTTTCTGCTGCCGGTCCAGGGACCGTACCCGTGCCAGTGGCCTGACCAGCTCATTGGTTTCCTCTTGGGTGGGGCGGGGAACCCGTCAGAGCGTCAGCCCGCGCTGCTTGGCGTAGCCGAGGACGAAGTCGTCAAGCTCGGCCGTGGTGAACCGCAGCTCTCTGTCAGCACCTTCGGGCTTGCTGTCACGCAGGACGAATGCCTCCACCGGACCGGGGATGGCGGCGGAGTCGACACAGGTCTCGTTGGAGCCGCCGAGGTTGCCTCCGCAGTGGTTGGTGAAGGCGATGTCCTCGGGGAGCGGCAGGGAGTAGAGATCGATCATGGAGCGGTCCTCCGGGGCCGGGTCCTGCGGTGTACGGAGATGGGTTCTCCGCATCGTGTGGCGGGCGGGGGGGGGGGGCTTGTCGGCGCGGATTCGCTCGGCGGGCGGGGCGCGGGCTGCCTCAGCCGCCGTGGCCTCGGTGGTGGGGCGGATCGTGTCTGCCAGCACCGTCAACGTGGCAGGGACCCGCAACAGCCGCGCGGATCCGGATTGTTCACGGGGATCCGCCCGCTGAGTGGAATCGGCGTCGGCGACCAATGCGGAGTGCTCGGTTGCTTCCATACAACGGGACGCTAGGAGTCCGATTGCGCGTCGTCCGGCCGATTGCGCCGGGTTGCGTCTGGGCTCCGGTGGATTGGCGCTGTTTGCTTACGTGGCAAGCGAGGATCGCGCTCGCCCGATCAGCTTGTGAGCGTTCGAGCCGTACACCGCAGCCTCCGAGAGCCAGTCCCAGGCACGGGCGTACAGCTCTACGCTGTCCTGATCCTCCAACCACATTTCCGTGCCGATCGTCTCGACGATGACAAGACGCTGGTCGTAGATCCAGAAGCCGTGTGCCGGGGTGCGTCGCAACTGGGCGCCGAAAGGTACGATCCCGAGCTCGACGGTGTCCAGACCGATGATGCTCAGCAGGCGGTCCAACTGAGAGGCCATGACCGTGGGCGGGCAGACGAGCATGTGCAACGCGCCTTCCCAGACGAGGAACCGGAAGCGCCGGCCGGGCTCGTAGAGCGCCTCTTGCCGCTGGATCCGGCCGCGGACCGCGTCGTCGGCGTCTCGGGGTGTCTGCCGGAACTCCGAGTTGATCGTGAAGAGATGCCGGGCGTACTCGGCTGTCTGGAACAGACCAGGGATGCGGGCCACCTCCAGACCACGGATGGTCCGCGTGCCTGCCGTCTCCGCGATTGCGAGTTCCTGGCGCGTGCGATGGCCGTGGGAGAGCTGTCGGCGCCATGACCGGTACTGCGTCTCCAACGCCTTGAGGCGTGCGACCAGTTCAGCGGCGACATCAAGTCTGTGTACCGCCTCGGACCACGCCGTGAGATCAGCGACAGACGGGGTCTGCTTCCCGTTCTCCAGGCGCGACACCTTGGACCGTTGCCAGCCCAGCCGTTCGGCCAAGTCCTTGCCGTTCAGGCCCGCCTCGGTGCGCAGCTCTCGCAGCCGCGCACCGAGGGCGACCCTGCCGGTCTGGAAGTCCGTGCTCACGCAGTGGAACGTACCCGCCTGGTGAACTCTTCGGTGCGTACAGCGTGGTGCCAGGCCGCATCCCTGGTCTGGCACGCGGCCAGCACTTCGGATTGGGCGTCGATCAGCTCGACGCCGAGTGTCCTGTCGTCGTTGTCGAAGACGAACTTCATCAGAAGCCGGGAGTCGAAGAGCCAGAAGTCGTGCTCCGGCAGTCCAAGGTGTCGGGCATCTGCCCGGAAGATGTTGCGGATGTCCTCGCCTGCGGCCACATTCCCCACTCCGCTCGCGAGGAGGAACAACTGCCCCTCGGTCGGCGGGTCGTCGACGACTCGTACCCGCTCGAACCGCTTACCGCGTGCGATCTGATCGGCGACGTTCTCCCGCCACGCGTTGGGCGGATCGTGAGTGATGTCCTCTCCTGCGACGAAGCGCCGCCACTTCGGGCTCTCACGGTCGGAGGCGTAACCGCGGCGCGTCTCCAGACGCCACGCGGTGTGCTCGAATTCGCGGAAGAGATGGGCCGCTTCGGAGAAGGGCGTCAATGCCGGCACGTCACTCCTTCGGCGAGAAGCGCGTGAGCAGCTCGCGAGGGACACGCACGAACGTCTCAGAGGGCTTCACATTCCGCAGTTGCGCAAGGTGTTCGGGGTCTGTCTCCCGCTCGCCCTGCACGAGGATGTCGCCTGTCTCGACGACTTCGTACAGGGTCGGGCAGTCGCCGTCATCGCTGGTGGTGCCGATGAACCTGAGCGTCACGATGGGCTCCGTTCTCGCGGGCGGAATATCAGCATGCCGTCACCACAGCGGTGACGGTGGGCAGTTGCGCGGGATTGCCGCGAGGGCGTGGTCAGCACGTTGTTGCGCGCAATGGCATCAGACCGCAGAAAGCCGCCGCCCCGTGCGAATACCCCAATGGCGTCGTCCGACGGCGGCAGACCTGTCAGGCGAGGCGGTAGTCGGCGTGGGGTACGGCACGGTCCCAGACCGCCTCGAATGCCGAAGCGCACAGTGTGACCGCGGCCGGATCGACGCTCACTTCCTCGTCGTCCGGTGGTAGTTCGCCATCGCCGTCGAAGTGCAGGAACACCACCAGTTGGCCGTCGAACAGCCAGAAATCGTTCCCTGGGAGCGCGAGGTCCGATGCGCGTCTGCGCGGCAGCCAGCGCACCTGTTCACCCGCCATGACGTTGCCCGCGGTGAGGTCATGCTCGAACCGGATGTAGTCGGAGACCGGCTCGGACACGATCCGTGCGCGACGCACGTCCACCCCGCGACCCACCGTCTCCCGGACCACGTGCAGCCACGGCCGCGCCCGCGGATCCTCGTGCGCCGGGTCGGCCCGTACACCGCTCTGCCAGGCGATGAAGCGCGGGTCGGACCGCATGTAGTTGTCCCGCATTTCGAGGTGAAGCGCGGAGCGGTGACATGCGCGCAGGCGGTCAGTGAGTGTCGGGATCGGCACGGGTCACCTCGGGGGAGAAGGGCGTCATGCGCTGCGGAACCTCGATCACCGTCTCATGGTCGGAGCCTGCACCGAGGTCGTCCGTGCAGACCGCCCAGACGAGCTTGCCGACTCCCGCGCGGGCGCTCACTCCCCAGCGTCCGCCGGTGAGTGCGTCCACGAGTGTCAGGCCGCGTCCGGAGTCGTCGTCGGTGGACGGGGCGCGGCGTTCCGGTTTGGTGTCTCCGGCGTCGTGCACTTCGATCCGTACGCCGTCGGGCAGACGCTCGTAGCGCGTCTCGATCAGGCGGCCCGGGATACGCGCGTGTTGCACGCTGTTGGTCACCAGCTCCGAGAGCACCAGCTCGGCGGAGTCGGCGAGGTGGGGCAAGTGCCACGCGTGCAGGTGCCGGCGCAGCAGGTGGCGTGCCTTGGGTACCGAGCCGGGACCGCTCGGCCAGCGTTTCACCACGAGGGGTGCCTGGGCAGTGGTGGTTTCGGTCAGGAGAGGGCCGCTCTGCGCTGTCCTCCAGAGGTTGAATCCCTCGACGCAGGAACTGCCGTCACGACTCTCGCCGCAGAAGTCGCAGGCGTTGAGGTGGTCGAGCCACCGTCGGCGGGCTACGTCCTCGGTTTCGAAGAGCATGCGGCTGACGCGGCCCTCCGTGTCCCCGACGAAGGTCTTGGTGCGGCTGGGGTTCGCCGTCACGGTCGTACCCCCGTCAGGCGCGCCATGGTACCGAGGAGTTCGGTGAGCTGGCCGAGGAGCCGCTCGCCCTCGCGGCGCGACAGGACGAGCGGCACCCGCGCCTGCAACCGGTCCACGCTGAACAGCGAAATCGGTATGCGCACCTCGCCCGTGACGCGATCGGTGGTCGGTAATGCCAGTCGCTCAGGCGATGCGTGCCAGTTGGCAGCAGACATGGGAAGCCCCCTACGGTTGGTGAGTGAGAGGTCACCGTAAGGGGCTGATCGGCGGGCATCTGGGACAGACTGTCCCCCTGTCCCAGGCTGTCCCCTAGCCTGCTGCCACGCCTACCGCTTCCCCGAGCCGCGCGGCCTCGGCGCGCATCGCGCGTGGCGCGTGCCGCCACAGGTCGGCGGCAGCCGAGCGGGCCGCCGGGGTGAAGGCCAGCGTCTCGATGCTGATCTTCGCGGCGAGCTGCATCACGTGCAACGCCGCCGTCCGGTCACCGCGTTGCAGGTGTCCGCGCGCCACCTCCACCCACAGGCGGGCACGGCGTTCCGCCGACGGCATGATGTCCGGGTTGATGTCGTCGGCGAGCGAGAGCGCCCGCTGGGAGCGCTGCAAGTCGGTTGCCACGCTGACCGCATGAAAGTCGACGTTGGCCCTTCCGAACACGGTCGACGGGTGTACGTACGCGGCGGGCAGCGACTTGGCGACCTGGTCGCCCCGGTCCCACGCGGCCCACGCCTCGCCGTCGCGGCCTTCGCGCGCGTAGGTCACTGCGGCGTGGAGTTGCAGCGCCCCGTACACGCCGCGCCAGTCGTCCGGCGCCCCGTCCAGATGCGGGCGGATCAGCTCGGCGGCCTCGGCAACCACCCGCAACGCCTCTTCGGGGTACGAGGTTTCCCGCAAGATGTTGCCCATGTTCCAGGCCGCGGCAGCGATGGCCGACGGGCTGTCCGCCTGCTGAGCCGCCGTCAGAGCGCGGTCGGCGACCACCCATGCCAGCTCGGCCGGTGCGACATAGGCCGTGGCTTGACCGGTGAGCCGGTAGACGTCGGACAGCGCGATGTGCGCGGCCCGCCGGGCAGCCTCGTCGTGGGTGCGGGTTGCCGTCTCGGCGTCCCGGATCAGCTCGGGCAGGAGCGCCCCGACCTCGGTGCGTTGGTGTCCGGAGGTATGCCAGAGGCGCCACGTCTGGTCGACGCGGGCCTGAAGCGCGGCCACGTCGACGGGAACCCCCGGAGCCGGGGACATCGTCCGATTCATAACCGCGGCCCAGATCCCCGGCATCCCGGGATGGGACAGCCGGCCGAGGGGCACGGACTGCGCGACCTCGGGTACGCCACCGGTGATGACGGACAGGTCGGACACTTGGAGGGCCGCTGCGAGTGCCATGAGGAGACTGTGCGACCTCAACTCGCGCTCGCCGCTCTCGATCTTCTTGAGCCAGTCCGGGCCACGGCTGCACATACCGGCCAGCACCGGGCGCGACATACCCCGCGACTCGCGTAGGCGGCGGATCCGTTCGCCGGTGCTGAGGTCGTCGGGGAGGTCCATGTGTGCCCCTTCGTCTGCCGATGGCGTACCGGCCAGGGTACGGCCGGGAGGGGGCGGCATGCAGCAGGGCGACGAAGCGCGGTGCCGAGCCTGCACACGGTACGACGAAGGCCGGACCCGTTCTCACAGGTCCGGCCTTGATCGTTCAGGGTGAGTAACGGGACTCGAACCCGCGACATCCTGGACCACAACCAGGTGCTCTACCATCTGAGCTATACCCACCACGACCGGCTTCGTGCTGCCCTACCGGCCGAGGAAAAGTGTACAGGCTCCCCGAGGGTGCTCGCGCCCGGATTGATGCGGGTCGGACACGGGCCAGGCGTGGGGCTCGGCGGACCGGTCGGCGGGGGGCCGTGGGCGGGCCTGGGGCAGGCCCGGGAGCTACTCCGCCGGGGTCCTTGGCGGCCCGGGAGGGTTACTCCGCCGGGGTCCGTGGGCGGCCCGGGAGGGGTACTCCGTGCGCCCCGGGGGCTACTCCGCCGGCAGCCCCGGAGGGCTACTCCGCCGGCAGGACGTACTTCGCCGCGATCTGCTTCGCCGTGTCCGAGTCCGGGCCCGGCTGGGGTACGAAGACCGCCTCGCGGTAGTAGCGCAGCTCCGCGATGGACTCGCGGATGTCGGCCAGGGCGCGGTGGTTGCCGTTCTTGTCCGGGCTGTTGAAGTACGCCCGGGGGTACCAGCGGCGGGCCAGTTCCTTGACCGACGAGACGTCCACGATGCGGTAGTGGAGGTAGCCCTCCAGCGCCTGCATGTCGCGGGCGAGGAAGCCGCGGTCCGTGGAGACCGAGTTGCCGCACAGCGGCGCCTTGCCCGGCTCCTTCACGTGCTCGCGCACGTACGCCAGGACCTCCTCCTCGGCCGCCGCCAGCGTCGTACCCGCCGCCAGCTCGTCGAGGAGGCCCGAGGTGGTGTGCATCTTGCGCACCACCTCGGGCATCGTCTCCAGCGCGGCGTCCGGCGGGCGGATCACGATGTCCACCCCGTCCCCGAGCACGTTCAGCTCCGAGTCGGTGACCAGGGCCGCCACCTCGATGAGTGCGTCCTGCGCCAGCGAGAGCCCGGTCATCTCGCAGTCGATCCACACCATTCGATCGTTCATGCGCCTTACCCTACGGTGCGCTGCGCTGACCTGGCAGACTCGGTCGGCCCAGACCTGTCGCGTACGTGTCGGAACCGGGTTTGTCGGACTCAGCGACGGCCGAGGTGGCCGCCACGGGGCCCGAGGCGCCGGCCGCCGCCGCCGTCCGCCGGGACTGCGTCGACGCCTGCGCCGGTACGACCGGCTCCATGACGCCCGGGGCCGCCGCGTCGCCCTGCGGGCGGCGCGCCCGGTAGGCCGAGCGGTACGCGGCAGGCGAAGAGCCGAGCTGGCGCCGGAAGTGCCCGCGCAGCGCCACCGGCGAGCGGAAGCCGCAGCGGCCCGCGACCTCGTCGACCGAGTAGTCGGAGGTCTCCAGCAGCCGCTGCGCCTGGAGCACCCGCTGGGTGATCAGCCACTGCAGCGGCGCGCTGCCGGTGAGCGAGCGGAACCGGCGGTCGAACGTCCTGCGGCTCATGTACGCGCGGGCTGCCAGCGTCTCCACGTCGAACTGCTCGTGCAGATGCTCCAGCGCCCAGGCGACGACCTCGGCGAGCGGGTCGGAGCCGATCTCCTCTGGTAAAGACCTGTCGAGATAGCGCTCCTGACCGCCGCTGCGCCGGGGCGGGACCACCAGCCTGCGGGCGAGCGCGCCCGCCGCCTCGGCGCCGTGGTCCGTCCGGACTATGTGCAGGCACAGGTCGATTCCGGCCGCTGTGCCGGCCGAGGTGAGTACGTCCCCGTCGTCGACGAACAGCTCCCGCGGGTCCACATGGACGGACGGATAGCGTTTGGCGAGCGTCGGCGCGTACATCCAGTGCGTGGTCGCCGGGCGGCCGTCCAGCAGCCCCGCGGCGGCGAGCACGAAGGCGCCGGTGCACAGACCGACGATCCTGGCCCCCTCCTCATGCGCTCGGCGCAGCGCATCCAGCGCCTCCAGCGGCGGCGGCGAGGTGATCGACCGCCAGGCGGGCACCACCACCGTGCCGGCCCTGCTGATCGCCTCCAGTCCGTACGGCGCGGTGAGTTCGAGACCGCCGGTGGTCCGCAGCGGTCCCTCCTCGCCGGCGCAGACGAGCAGGCGGTAGCGGGGAACCCCGGCGTCCTGGCGGTCGATGCCGAAGACGGAGAGCGGGATCGAGCTCTCGAAGATGGGGCCACCGCTGAAGAGCAGCACGGCGACGACCTCCCGGCGGCGACGCCCGGAAAGCTTCCGTACTGACTCCGGTGCGGCAGTGGAGTCCTGGCTCATGGCGCTAAGCCCCCCTCGGTGTTCGCGTCTCCCCGTTCTTGTCGGGCCTCTCGCTCCTGCACGATTCCCCTCGGTTTTGCACGGGTCCCCAGCCTTCGATGCTCATGATCGAATCTACTGTGTTCCGTGGTGCCGGCGTGACAGAGTTCTTCATCCGGCGTTATGTCGACAAGGCAACTTGGCGCGAAGCATTCGATCACGAAGCGTTCCACTCACAAGCCGTGCAGGGAAGTACGCCTCACGTGCATGGCCCATCCCCGTAGGGTGCGGGAGACCGTAGCGGTCCTTTCTTCCCTGGTGACAAGGGGGTTGACAGGCCATTTCGCCAAGGGTTCGACACACAGGTGAAGTTGGCCGAAAAGAGCCGGGTGTGGGCGAACGGCGGCTTCAATGACCCGGCGCACTTTCCTCCTGCGCGCGTGAGCCCCAGTGCGCCCCCCGTGCTTCCGTTCGCCCGTCCTCATCCTCGTCCCCGACGGCCGTCGCAGCCGCACCGGCCGCCGACTCGGCCTCGGCCGCGCGCACCTGGGCGGCGGCCCGCTCGGACTGGCGCAGCAACAGCCGGCAGCCGGTCGTCACAGCGGCGAGACCGAGCGCGGCGACGGCCGCGCCGCCGACCGACGTGCCGTACACCACGAGCACCACGGGCACCAGCAGAGAGCTGAACACGGCCCAGCGGATCACCTCTCCCGCCGACTCGGCCGAATCGACCGGAACGGCCGGAACAGCCGCGTTACCCGCCGTACGCCGCGCGGGCTCGGGACCGCTGTCCTGAACCGGCGGGTGTGTACGGCGCGGACGGGGCGTGAGAGGGGGCGTGCCGGTCTGGGCGGGGTACGGGGCTGTCGAGGGCGCGGGCACGGGAGCTCCTTGCAGGCGGCGACGTGGCCGATGGGCAACGACAGGTGGCGCCGTACGGTCACTGCGCATTGCTCCGGCTGGCCGCCGCACCGTACCGGAAGGGTCCGGGAACCCGCTCGCGCACCGTACCGGGACGGGCCCGCGCACCGTACCGGGACGGACCCGCGCACCGCCCCCGCGCGCCGCTCCCCGCACCGTCCCCCGCACCGTCCCCCGGCGCCAACGGCTGTAGGCGCCACCGGGCATTGCGATCCTGGGCGGGCTCGTGCATGCTCCCTGGAACGCCGCGTGTGGGGCGGCGAGCACTGGGCAGGAAAGGAGTGCGGCCGTACCCTTGGGGGTATGGGCTTGGGAAGATGATTCCCGGACACGGCTCAGACCGTTACGCTGCCACGCCAATTGTTGCTCCTTCTCAAGAGGACCTCTTTCGCCGAGACACCAATGGCCGGTCACGAAATCCCCGAACCCGCTGACCGCAAGCAGGTAGCCGACCCACTGTCGGACCTGCGAGCGGCGGAACAGACGCGCGCATCCTGCGACCCGGCCTTCCGGCACGGAGTGGTGGTCGGTTTCGACGGCTCCACCTCCAGCGAGAGGGCCCTGTCCTACGCCATCGGCATGGCCACCAGACTCGCCTCGGGCCTGATCATCGTCCATGTGGCGAACCGGCTGCCGACCACCGTATGGGCCGGCTGCGAACCCCCCGTCTTCGTCGACGTCCCGGACCACCGCACGGAAGTGCTCGGCCTCGAACTGGCCTGTGCGGACTATCTGAGCGACGTCCCCTGGATCCTTGTCGAGCGCGGCGGCGACATCTGCCACGAACTCGAAGAGGTCGGCCAGGAGTACTCCGCCGACGCGATCGTCGTCGGCTCCACGCACGGCATCGTCGGACGGATCTTCGGCTCGGTGGCCGGCCGGCTCGCGCGCCGCGCGCAGCGCCCGGTCGTCGTCGTCCCGTAACGCCTGATCGCCACTCCTGAGCACTCTCTGACCATGCGTCACATCAGTGCCGACTCAGCGTCAACTTCCTTGCGCCCAGCGTGAATCTACTCACGCGTAGAGGTGGATTGTGTCCTTGTGAAGGGTAGATAAGGAGTCGCTGGGACACAGCAGAACAGCACCTCAGAAGGGAGCCCGCCGTGGACAACGACGTCTCTGCGGGAAGCAACACATCCACTTCGGTTCTCGGCCATCTCGCGCTCGGACTCACCCTGCTCGCCTTCGGCGTGGGCACCACGGGCGTCATCGACGGCGTCACGGCGGCGAGCGCCGTCTCGCTCGCCCTGTACGTGGGCGGAGTCGCCCTCTTCGTCGCAGGACTCCTCGAATTCCGCGCCGGCAACGCGTTCACCGGCACGGCCTTCGCCGGCCTCGGCGCCTTCTGGTTCACCTGGGGGACCGGAGCGGGCGACGCCGTCACCTCGGAGACGGCCGGACTCTTCCTGATCCTGTGGGCGCTCCTCGCCCTCAGCCTCACCATCGGCGCCTCCGGCTACGGACCGCTCCTCCAGGGCACGTACGGCCTGCTCTTCGTGGCGCTGCTGCTGCTCGGCATCGCCCAGTTCGCGGACAGCGGCGGTCTCACCAAGGTGGGCGGCTGGGTCGCCGTCGTCGCGGGCGTCGCCTCCTGGTACGTGGCGACGGCGGCGCTCGCGCACTGGCCGACCGCCCTGCCGCGCCACCGTGCTGCCGGCCGGGGAGTGACGGCCACCGGCTAGTGCCGCGACCGGCGTAACGCGCCGGGAGAGGCACTGGGCCGTTCCGGGGTGACCCGTGAACCCCGTACGGCCAGGCAGCCGCGGGCCGGTGTTCGGGCAAGCGCCGGCCCCGTCCGAGAGAGCGCCCCCGGTGCGGCATCCGCCGTACCGGGGGCGCTCTCGCCCGTACCGCCCGTTCGGCGAAGGGCCGCTACTCGACCGTCACGGACTTCGCCAGGTTGCGGGGCTTGTCGATGTCCCGGCCCAGCGCCAGCGCCGTGTGGTACGCCAGCAGTTGGAGCGGAATGCCCAGCAGGATCGGGTCCAGCTCCGTCTCGTTCTTCGGCACCAGGATCGTGTGGTCCGCCTTCGGCTGCGGCTGGTGCGCCACCGCCAGGATCCGTCCGCTGCGGGCCTTGATCTCCTCCATCGCCGCGCGGTTCTTCTCCAGCAGATCGTCGTCCGGCACGATCGCCACCGTCGGCATGGCCGGCTCGATCAGCGCCAGCGGACCGTGCTTCAACTCCGAGGCCGGATACGCCTCCGCGTGGATGTAGGAGACCTCCTTGAGCTTCAGCGACGCCTCGCGGGCCACCGGATAGCCGCGCACCCGGCCGATGAACATCATCGACTTGGCATGCGCGTACTCACCCGCGAGTGCCTTGATGTCGTCCTCGGTCTCCATGATCTCGGCGATCTGCGCGGGCAGCCGGCGCAGCCCGTCGATGATCCGCTTGCCGTCGGCGACCGACAGGTCCCTGATCCGGCCCAGATGCAGCGCGAGCAGCGCGAAGGCGACCACGGTGTTGGTGAAGCACTTCGTGGACACCACGCAGACCTCGGGCCCCGCGTGCACGTACACACCGCCGTCCGTCTCCCTGGCGATGGCCGAACCGACCACGTTGACCACGCCCAGCACCCGCGCGCCCTTGCGCTTCAGCTCCTGCACGGCCGCCAGCACGTCGTACGTCTCACCGGACTGCGAAACGGCCACGTACAGCGTGTCGGGGTCCACCACGGGGTTGCGGTAGCGGAACTCGGACGCCGGCTCGGCGTCGGCGGGGATGCGCGCCACCTCCTCGATCAACTGGGCGCCGATCATGCCCGCGTGGTACGAGGTCCCGCAGCCGAGGATCTTGATCCGGCGCACCCCGCGCGCGGCGCGGGCGTCCAGGTTGAGACCGCCCAGGTGCACGGTGGAGAAGCGGTCGTCGATCCGGCCGCGCAGCACCCGGTCGACGGCCTCGGCCTGCTCCGAGATCTCCTTGTGCATGTACGTGTCATGGCCGCCCATGTCGTACGACTCGGCCTCCCACTCCACGGTGGTCGGCGTCGCCGACGTGGTCGAGCCCTCCGTCGTGTACGTACGGAAGTCGTCGGCCTTGAGGGTGGCCATCTCGCCGTCGTCGAGGGTGACGACCTGGCGGGTGTGGGAGACGAGCGCGGCGACGTCCGAAGCGACGAACATCTCCTTCTCGCCGATGCCGAGCACCACGGGGGAGCCGTTGCGGGCGACCACGATCCGGTCGGGGAAGTCGGCGTGCAGGACGGCGATCCCGTACGTGCCCTCGATGAGCTGGAGCGCCTGGCGGACCTTCTCCTCCAGGGTCGGCGCCTGCGAGCGGGCGACGAGATGGACGAGCACCTCGGTGTCGGTCTCGGAGAGGAAGACCACGCCGTCGGCCTCAAGCTTCACCCGCAGCTCGGTGGCGTTGTCGATGATGCCGTTGTGCACGACGGCGACCTTCGAATCCGCGTCCAGATGCGGATGCGCGTTCGCGTCGCTCGGGGTGCCGTGGGTGGCCCAGCGGGTGTGCGCGATACCGGTGGTCCCGGCGAACCGCTTGGGGACGCGGGCCTCCAGCTCGCGGACCCGGCCCTTGGCCTTGACCATCTTGAGGGCCGCCGCCTTGCCCGCGGCCGGCTTGCCCGTGATGACGATGCCGGCGGAGTCGTACCCCCGGTACTCCAGCCGCTGCAGCCCTTCGAGCAGCAGCGGAGCCACGTCCCGCCTGCCGATGTATCCCACGATTCCGCACATACGGTTCTTGCCCCTCCTGATTTACGGTGCGTGCTTCCGGTGCGTGCTTCCGGTGCGAGCTTCCGGTGGTGATCCGGTGGTGATCCGCCCTGACCGGATCACCGGATCACCGGACCACCGGCTTCGGTTCCGGCTCAGCCGTAGACGATGCGGCGGAGCTGCCGGAGCGAGAGCTCCGGCGGTGCCACGGCGCGATGCGGCAGCTCGGCGGCTATCCGCTCGAAGATGTCCGCGTTGGTGGCGCCGCCGGACTGCAGCTCCCGGTGTCTGCGCCGTACGAACTCCTCGGCCGTCTCGTCGAAGTACGCCAGCACGTCGAGGACCACCCGGGCGGCTTCGCCGCGCCGCAGCGCGGTGCTGCCGACCAGATGGTCGATGAGGTCGTCATGCGACGGGCGACGTTCGAGCACCCGTTGATATTGCGGGTCGGCCGGGCCGTTTGCAAGAATCCTGCCCGATTTCGGGCAGGAGGGGGAGTGAATCTACGCTCCCTCGCTCCTACAGATGTCTGAGGAGGGCCTGTTTGGCGGTGGTGAACTCGTCGGCCGTGAGTATCCCGGCCTGGTGCAGCTCGCCCAGCTCCCGCAATCGCCGCAGCAACGCGTCGTGGTCGCCGGCGGACGCCTGCTTCACCGTGTCAGCCGGCTTCTCGCCACCGCTCCCGCTGCTGCCGCCGCTTTCGACGGCAGCAGCGGCGGCGGTCGGCGGGCGGGCGGCGCGCGGTGCGCGCGGGTGGGGGAGTCTGGCCGTCACCGCCGCTCCGACGAGCGCCATCAGCGGGTCCTTCTTGAACCCCCACAGCTCCGCCGCGTACGGGTCGTGCTTCGGCGGAGTGGCGGACGGCGCGGCCCCGGCGATCCTGAAGCGCAGATAGCCGTTCTCAAGACCGGCGCTCGGCAGCCATTCGACGCCGTCGAGATCGGCGATCTCCATGGTCCGCGGACCGCCCGACGACTTGGAGTCCTCGGTCTTCCAGTTCCATTCGAGCCGGACCCGCTCGCCGTCGAAGGTGACCGTCGCGTCGCCGGCGCCCACAGTCAGCGGCAGGGCGGGTCCCGGCAGCAGGTAGCGGTCGACCGGGCCCGGCTCGACCCCGTCGAGCAGCAGGGCGGTGCGCACCTCGTCCACGATGTACTCGGCGACGCCGAAGCGGTCGTTCTCCACCGTCAGCCGGTACGGGTCGGACGCGTCGTCCAGCTTGCCGCCCGTCACCTGGAGCAGCGGATCGGCGCCGTCCCGCAACCGCAGCCGCAACCGCCCCGAGCGGCGGCCGGACTCGAAGGCGATCCCGGCCAACGCCTCCAGCGGCACGGCGACTTCACCGAGCGTCCTGCGGAGCAGACCCACACCCTTGTCATGACCGGGCACGATGCGGACCGTGTCCCCGTCGAAGGCCCATGTGCCGTCCTTCTGGATGATTTCCGCCATGCGGTAATTCTTCCACCGGATTCCCGGGGGCCTAGGGAGCGAACTTGGGGACGGGCTTGCTATGAGACCTTTTTGGCCGTCCGGATCGCCTTCGCCAGATCGTCCAGAATCGGCGCGCACTTGTCGTACGAGAAGATCGGCTCAGCGACGCGCGGGATGACCTGGCCGGCCTTTACGGCGGGCAGGTGGAGCCAGGTCGGCCTGGAGGTCAGCGACGCCGGCTGCAACGCCGACGAGCGGTTGTCCATCATGATGATGTCGGCCGCGTACTTGCCCGCGTTCTCCCAGCTCAGATCCTCGAAGAAGCCCTGCGAGTCGACCTTGGGCGTGACGAACTCCACGCCGAGCTGCTGGAAGTAGAGGGTGTCCGCCGCCATTTTCGCCAGCGAGACGTAGAAGAGATCCTGGCTGGCCGAGCCGATCAGCACCTTGATCCCCGGGTTCGACTTTGCGGCTTCCCGCAGCCGGCCGGCGGCCTGCTCGAACCGGGCCTTGGCGTCGACGACCTTGGCCGCCTTGAGGTCGGCGCCGAGGGATCCGGCGATGTCGGCGTGGCGCTGGATCGCCTGCGGGATCGTGGTCTGCGCGGCCCACAGGGCGACGGTCGGGGCGAGCTTGGCGATCTTGTCCTTGGACTGGTCCGGCACGTACCAGAGCGCGTCCTTGACCCACATCTCGGTGACGAGCAGATCGGGGCTGAGTGCCGCGTACTTCTCGACGTTGAACTCGCCGAAGACGTTGCCGAGGACCGTCACCTTGCCGACGTCGAGATCGCCGGCCTGCGGGTCGGGTTTGCCGCCCTTCGTCGTCGTGGGGCCGAAGACGCCGACGGCCTCGATGCCGAAGTCGAGCAGGGCGGCGGCGGTCCCGGTGAAGGCGACGACGCGCTTGGGCGTGCTGTCGGCCTGCACCCGCTGCCCCCGGTCGTCGGTGAACGCCCACGGGCCCGCCGTGCCGCCGTCCCCGCCCTTCGCGCCGCCACCGTCCCCGTCCCCGTCCCCGTCCGCTGCCCCGCCCCCGCAGGCGGCCAGCGCGGCGCCGAGCCCGACGGCGCCTCCGGCGGCGAGCAGGCCACGGCGGGTGAGGGGGATGGTGCGGGTGGTGGGCATGGTGGTTCGCTTCCGTACGAATGGGCAAGCTCGGGTAGTTCGAGGAAGGTTAGCCTACCCTTGCTTACTCTTCGGTATCGGAAGGGGCCGCCGTCACCGCAGGCCGCGGAAGAACTCCGTGAGATCCCGCGCCAGGAGTTCGGGTTCCTCGTGAGCGGCGAAGTGTCCGCCCCGCGGCATGCGGGTGTACCGCGTCACGTGGTACGTCCGCTCGGCCCAACTGCGCGGCGGCTGCGTGAGATCGGCGGGGAACAGCGCGACGGCCGTGGGCACGTCGACCCGCTCGACCCGCCGCGTCAGCCCCTGCGCGTACTCGTAGTACGGCCGGAACGAGGTCGAGACCGTGCCGGTGAACCAGTAGAGCGACGCCTGCGTGAGCAGGAAGTCGTCGCTGAACCGCGACGACAGGTCGCCACCGCAGTCGCTCCACGCCCGGTACTTCTCGACGATCCAGCCGAGCAGCCCGGTCGGCGAGTCGGCCAGACCGTAGCTCAGCGTCAGCGGGCGGGTGCTCTGCTCGTGCTGGTAGCCGCCCTCTTCGGCGGACCACGCGGCGACGGAGTCGAGATACGCCCGCTCCTCGGGGGTGACGCCTGCGGGATCGTACGAGACCGGCCCAGCGACCGCCATCAGATGGATACCCACCACGGCCTCGGGATGGGCCTCGCCGAGCCGGGAGGTGATGCCGGCGCCCAGATCGCCGCCGTGCGCCGCGTAGCGCTCGAAGCCGAGTTCGTCGCGCATGAGCCGGTGCCAGATCTCCTGCGTCTGCTGGGCCGGGTCCGTGAGCGAGGGCCGCTGCGGTGAGAAGGCGAATCCGGGCAGCGAGGGGACGATGACGGTGAACGCGTCGGCCGCGTCGCCCCCGTACCGCGACGGCGTCGCCAGCCGGCGGGCGAGCGCGGTCAGTTCGAGGAACGAGCTGGGCCATCCGTTGGTGAGGACGATCGGCAGGGCGCCGGGGTGTTCGCCGTCGAAGCGCAGGTAGTGGACGGGGGTTCCGTCGATGTCGGCGAAACGGGACGGCAGCGCGTTGACGGCGGCTTCGTGCGCGCGCCAGTCGTAGTCGGACGCCCAGCGGGTGACGAGCCGGCGCAGCTCGCCGGAGTCGGTGCCGGTCTGCCAGCCGGTGGGGGCCTCCCCGCCGGTGGCGGCGGTCGTGGGCCAGGGGGCCGGCCAGCGGGTGTTGCGCAGCCGGGAGCGCAGATCGGCCAACTCGGCGTCGGGGACGGCGAGCAGGGGCGGCTGGGAGGTCATGGGGGTCTCCGTTCTCACAGGGCGGCGGTCCGGTGCGGCTGATGCCGGTACAGCACCACCGCCACGACCAGTACAACGAGGATCGTGAGCAGACGGCGCCGCTCGTGACGAGCAGCCGCGTGCCGTACAGGTTCCGGCTGAAGGGCTCGTGGCGCCGCCGGCCTCTCAGGAACCCAGCCGTGCCGCTTCCTCGTCCGAGAGGCGCAGCGCGCCCGCCGCGATGTTCTCGGCCAGGTGGTCGGGGTTCCCGGTCCCCGGGATGGCCAGGACGTGCGGGCCCTGCCGCAGCGTCCACGCCAGCCGGACCTGGGCGGGCGTCGCGCCGTGTGCGCGTGCGACGGCGTGTACCGCTTCGGGTTCGGCCGTGACGTTGCCGTCCTCCCGTCCGCTTCCGGCGATCGCGAAGAACGGCACGTACGCGATGCCCTGTGCGCCGCAGGCCCGCACGAACGCCGTCTCCTCGGCCGGCGCCCCCACCCCGTACGGGTTCTGTACGCAGACCACCGGCGCGACGGACTGCGCCTCGGCAAGCTGCCCCGGTGTGGCGTTGGAGATGCCCAGATGCCGGATGAGCCCAGCGTCACGCAGGGCGGCCAGCGCGCCGAAATGCTCGGCCACCGGCCCTGTCGGCCGGCCCCGCGGGATGCGCAGGTTCACCAGATCCAGGTGGTCACGGCCCAGTTGGCGCAGATTCTCCTCGACCTGCCCGCGCAGTTGGGCGGGGGAGGCCCACCACCACTCACCCGAAGCGTCGCGGCCCGGCCAGACCTTGGTGGCGATGACCAGATCGTCCGGGTAAGGCGCCAGCGCGCTGTTGATCAGCTCGTTGGCGGACCGCAGCGGCGAGAAGTAGAACGCCGCCGTGTCGATATGGTTCACGCCCAGCTCGACGGCGCGCCGCAGCACACCGATCGACCGCTCCCGGTCGGCCGAGGGCCCGTCGCTGAAGGCGACACCGCCGGCCAGCCGCATCGCGCCGAAGCCGATGCGGTTGACCGTGAGATCACCGAGGGTCCAAGTGCCCGCGGCTGCCGCCGCGTTCGTCTCTGCGGTCATGGGAGAGGCACGTCCTTGCGTGGAAGTCGGGAGCGCGGGAGTCAGGAGCGGAGGAGTCGGGAGCGAGGGAGTCAGGAGCGCGGGAGTCAGGAGCGCGGGAGTCGGGAGCGCGGGAGTCGGGAGCACGGGAGTCGGGAGCACGGTCCGGAGCACGCGAAAAAGCCTCCCCGGCGGATGCGGATCCGCGCCGGGAAGGCTGACGTACTGATCGTGATCATACCATTCGCACGTTTTTGCCAAGTGCAATGCCGTGCGGGGTGGTTGACGCGGCCGAATCGCTCCTATTCTTCGCGCTATACAGCACTGGGGGGACCATGCGTAGATCAAGAGCCCTGTCCGCGGCTCTCGTCCTGTCGTTCGCCACCGTCGGCCTGGGGGTGGTCGCGGCGCCCGAGGCGGGTGCGGTGACGCCGCCGGTGGGGTTCACCGCCGACGACCTGCCGACGTGGCAGACCAACGGGATCGTCTGGGCGCTCGCCCAGACCGGCGGTGTCGTCTTCGCCGGAGGTACGTTCTCCGAGCTGCGACCGCCCGACGGCGCGGCCGGCGCCGCCCAACCCGCCGTGAACTTCGCCGCGTTCAACGCCGCTACCGGCGCGCCCACCGGGTGCAAGCTGTCCTTCACGCTCAGCAGCGGTACGGCGACGGTGCGGGCGCTCGCCGTGTCGCCGGACAAGAAGACGCTCTACGCGGGCGGTTACTTCGGGGCCGTCAACGGCACACCGGTCAGCAGCCTCGCCGCCATCGACATCGCCACCTGCACACCCAAGACGTCGTTCCGCCCCGTCTTCTCCGCCACCGTGCGGGCGCTGGCGGTCACCGGCGACACCCTGTACGCCGGGGGCGACTTCACTACGGTCAGCGGTGTGACGCGGCAGCGCTACGCGGCCGTCGGGCTCGCCGACGGGGCCGTCCTGCCCTTCACCGCCGACGCCGACGAGCCGGGCCGCGCCATCGCGTTGACCCCCGACGGTGCCGACGTGGTGCTCGGCGGGGACTTCAACACCGTCAACGGGACCGACTCGCACGCCCTGGCCGTCGTGAACGCCACGTCGGGTGCGGTCGCGAAGGCGTACCCGGGATTCATCCCGCCCACCTCCGTGGTCAAGGCGATCGAGACCGACGCCTCGGGCATTTACACCGGCAACGAGGGCACCGGCGGCGGTGTCTTCGACGGGCGAATAGCCCTGAACGCCGGCACGCTCGAACAGCGTTGGCGCGACACCTGCCTGGGGGCCACGCAGGCGCTGCGGGTGTACCAGCAGGTCCTCTACAGCGCCTCGCACGCCCACGACTGCTCCAGCGTGGGGGAGTTCCCCGACGGCGCGCGGCACCACTTCCTGGCGCAGCCCACGACCTCCGTCGGCAAGCTGGGCTGGTTCCCTGACACCAACGACGGCACCGGTGAGCAGGTCGGTCCGCGGGCGCTGACCGTCGCGACGTCGGGGAGCACCCAGTACCTCTGGTCGGGCGGGGAGTTCACCACCGTCAACGGCGCACCCGCGCAGGGGCTCACCCGGTTCGCCTCGACCGGTGACAAGGGCGCGCCGACCGTACCGATCGTCTCGGCGACCAGCGTCAAGCCGGGCGAGGTGCAGGTGCGTTGGCGTTCCAGTTACGACCCGGACGACTCGCGGCTGACGTACAAGGTCTACCGCAACGGCTCCACCACGCCGCTGGCGACCGTGCAGGGCGATTCGCTGATGTGGGCGCGGCCGCAGGTCACCGTCAAGGACACCGCGGTCACGGCCGGTACGAGCTACACCTACCGGGTCACCGCCTCCGACGCCGCGGGCAACACCAGCGCCCTGTCGGCGACCGCGTCCGTGACGGCGGCGGCCGCGACGCAGAACTACCCCGCCACCGTCATCGCCGACGGCGCCCAGCTCTACTGGCGCTACGACGACCCCGCGACCCCGTTCGTCGCCGATCTGTCCGGCGGGAACAACTCGGGCGTGCACGTCAACTCCCCGGCGCTGCGCCAGACTCCGGGTGCCACGACGGGTCCGTCCACCGCGATCGGCTTCAACGGCACGACCCAGTGGCTCTACGCCGACCGCCGGGTCACGCAGCCGAGCACGTACGCCCTGGAGACGTGGTTCAAGACGACCACCAAGACCGGCGGCATGCTGATCGGGTTCGGCGACAACACGACGGCGGCGAGCAAGCGCCATGACGAGAACGTGTACATGGCCAACAACGGCAAGCTCGTCTTCGGCGTGAACAGCGGCGGCGTCAAGACCCTGGTCACCCCGGCGGCGTACAACAACGGCGCGTGGCACCAGGTCGTGGCGGCGCAGGGCACGGGCGGCATGCGGTTCTACGTCGACGGCAAGATCGTCGGCAACAACACCGTCACCACCTCGGCGGTGGCCACCGGCTACTGGCGGGTCGGCGCCGACACGCTGACCGGCTGGCCGTCGGCGCCCACCAGCAACTTCTTCAACGGGCAGCTCGACGAGACAGCCGTGTACCCGTCCGCGCTCGGCGCCACGCGGGTGGCCAACCACTACGCGGTGGCCAAGGCGACGGCCGCGAAGTGAGCGCCGTCGTCCGCTGACGACCGAGGGCCTGCGCACGCCGGACAGCCGGCGTGCGCAGGCTCACTCTGGACACCCGAACGAACCGCCCGGTAACTTGTACTGAGCAAGCGCTTAGACAACCACGCGCTTGGACAAGCACCCGTGGCGGCGGTCAGCCGCAGAGGAGGCCCGTACCGTGCGGCGTACCGTCTACAACGAGGACCACGAGGCGTTCCGCGGGACCATCCGCGCCTTCATCGAGGCCGAGGTCGTCCCTGTCTACGACGAGTGGTACGCGGCGGGCGCCGCGCCGCGTGACTTCTACTACAAACTCGGCGAGCTGGGCGTCTTCGGCATAGAGGTGCCCGAGGAGTACGACGGCGCCGGCGAGGAGTCGTTCAAGTTCCAGGCGATCATCTCCGAGGAGACCGCCCGCGCCGGTGTCTCCTTCGGCGGCTCCGGCGTGCATGTGGCGCTCTGCCTGCCGTACTTGAAGGCGTACGCCACCGACGAGCAGAAGAAGCGCTGGCTCCCCGACTTCGTCAGCGGCCGGACGATGTTCGCCATCGCGATGACCGAGCCGGGCACCGGCTCCGACCTGGCCGGTATGAAGACCACGGCCAAGCTCTCCGCCGACGGCACGCACTACGTGCTCAACGGCGCGAAGACGTTCATCACCGGCGGTGTGCACGCCGACCGCGTCATCGTCTGCGCCCGTACCTCCCCCGCCACCCCCGAGGACCGGCGGTTCGGCATCTCGCTGCTGGTCGTGGACACGAAATCCGCGGGGTACGCGGTCGGCCGCAAGCTCGACAAGCTCGGCCTGAAGACCTCCGACACCGCCGAACTGTCCTTCACCGACGTCAAGGTCCCGGTCGAGGATCTGCTGGGCGAGGAGAACAAGGGCTTCTCGTACCTCGGCCAGAACCTGCCGCAGGAGCGCCTCGGCATCGCCGTCGGCGCCTACGCGCAGGCAGCGGCTGCCGTCAGGTTCGCGCAGAACTACGTCCAGGAGCGGACCGTCTTCGGCAAGACCGTGGCGTCCTTCCAGAACACCAAGTTCGAGCTGGCCGCCTGCAAGGCCGAGGTGGACGCGGCCGAGGCCGTCGTGGACCGCGCGCTCGAAGCGCACGACCTGGGTGAGCTGACGGCGGCCGAGGCCGCCTCGGCGAAGCTCTTCACCACCGAGGTCGCGCACCGCGTCATCGACAAGTGCCTCCAGCTCCACGGCGGCTACGGGTACATGAACGAGTACCCGATCGCCCGGCTGTACGCGGACAACCGCGTCAACCGCATCTACGGCGGGACCAGCGAGGTCATGAAGATGATCATCGCGAAGTCCATGGGCCTGTAACGCGCCCGGTCACTCGTACGGAAGCCGGCTGAGACAGACTCGTACCCATGAATCAAGCACTGGATTCCCTGCTCGCTCTGCTCGACCTGGAGCGGATCGAGCAGGACATCTTCCGCGGCCAGAGCCACCCGTCGGTCGTGCCGCGCGTCTTCGGCGGCCAGGTCGCGGCGCAGGCGCTCGTCGCCGCTGGCCGTACGGTCCCCGACGACCGCACGGCGCACTCGCTGCACGCGTACTTCCTGCGCCCGGGGGATCCCGGCGCGCCGATCGTCTACACCGTCGACCGGATCAGGGACGGCCGCTCGTTCACCACGCGCCGGGTGGTGGCCGTCCAGCACGGCCAGCCGATCTTCCATCTCTCGTCGTCCTTCCAGACGTACGAGGAGGGTCTTGACCACCAGGCGGAGATGCCGCAGGCGCCGGACCCGGAGACCCTGCCGGCCGCCGCCGAGCTGCTGCCGCGCTACGCGGACCGGTTCGTCGACCCGGCCGTCGTCGACCGGCTGCTGGAGACGCGCGCCGCGGTCGATCTGCGGTACGTGGACGGGCCGCCGTACGCGAGCGTCGGTGAGCCGCGCGAGCCGCGCTCGCAGGTGTGGTTCCGTACGGACGGCAAGCTGGCCGACGACCCGCTGCTGCACGTGTGCCTCGCGACGTACGTCTCCGACATGACGCTGCTCGACTCGGTGCTGCTGGCGCACGGCAGGGGCGGCTGGGCGGTCGGTGACATCGTCGGCGCGAGCCTGGACCACGCGATGTGGTTCCACCGGCCGTTCCGCGCCGACGAGTGGCTGCTGTACGACCAGGAGTCCCCTTCGTCGTCCGGCGGCCGCGGGCTCGGGCAGGCGCGGATCTTCACGCAGGACGGACGGCTGGCGATCTCGGTGATCCAGGAAGGCGTGATGCGCGTCCCGCGCGGCTGAGGCGCCTGATGGGGGCTGAGGCGCCTGATGGGGGCCGGGGGGCGCGACCGGGGCGGTACGACCGACGGCGCGGCCGGGCGGGGGCGGCGCGGCCGACCGGGGCGGCGCGGCCGGGCGGGGGCGGCGCGGCCGGTGGAGGTCGGTCCGTCCGCCCGTCCGCCGGGCAGGTCCGCCCGCCGGCCCGTCAGACGAGACCGGGGGTGGTCCGCCCGTCAGACGAGACCGGCCTCGTTCAGCAGGTACGCCGTCATCGGGTCGTAGAAACGCGGGTCGGTGACATGGTCGTCCAGCGGGATCGTGACCTCCAGCGTGCCCTCGGCCTCGCCGATGAACAGCGCCGGGTCGTTGCAGTCCGCGTACCCCATCGAGTCCAGCCCGCGCTGGCCGGCGCAGCCCGCCCAGCCGTGGTCGGCGACGACCAGGTCGGGCTGCGGCCTGCCGTCCCGTTCGAGACCGTCCAGGATGGCGCGCATCGGCTCGGGCGAGTGCGTGTGCCACAGGGTCGCGCCCCGCTCCAGCATCGCGACGTCGGCGAACTGGAAGACCATGCCCTCGTCCGCCGTGAGCCCGCCGGGGATCCGCACGATCTCGCAGCCCGCCGCGCGCAGCGCGTCGGCCGTCTGCCGGTGCACGTCGAGCAGGCCGCCCGGGTGCCCGGTGGCGAAGAGCACCCGCTCGCGGCCCGCCACGGCCTTGCGCAGCCGCGCCGCCATCCGCTCCAGGGCGTCGATGGTCAGCTCGGGATCGATGGTGTCCTGGCCGTGCCGGTGCTGCGGGTCGTCGCTGACACCGCACCGCTCGGCCATCACGGCGAGCACGTCCTGCTCGTCGGTCCAGCGGTCGCCCAGTTCCAGCCCCAGCCAGTAGTGGCGGTCGCCGTTGGCGAGCTTGCGGTAATGGGAGAGGTTGTTGTCACGGGGTGTCGCGACGTCTCCGGCGATACGGGTACGGACGAGATGGTCGGCGAGCGCGACGCGGCTGGGTATCGGCATGCGTCCATTGTGCCGTCAGCGGCCCCCGGCCCGCCTCTGGTCCCGATCCCTGGACGGGTCGCTGTACCGTACCCCTACCGGTGGGTACCGCCGGTACGGAGCGGCGAGGAGCGTCCCATGGCAGCAGGTCCCGGTGTCGGCAGCGCGGTGGCGAACTTCACCCTTCCCGGCGGTGTGCTCGACGGCGACAGCTTCGTCCGGCGCGACTACCGCCTCGACGAGCGGCGCGGCCATCCGCTGGTCCTCGCCTTCTACCCCGGCGACGCCACGAGCGTCTGCACCAAGCAGCTCTGCTCGTACTCGACCGGCCTTGAGCGGTTCACGGAGCTGGGGGCCGAGGTCTGGGGCATCAGCCCGCAGGACGTCGACAGCCATGAGTCCTTCGCGCGCAACAACGACCTGCGGTTCCCGCTGCTCGCCGACACCGACCGGACGGTGGTCAAGGCGTTCGGTATCGGGGCGCCCGGGATCGGTCTGCGCAGGTCGGTCTTCCTGATCGCGCCGGACGGCACGCTGGCCTGGAAGCACGTGGCCCTGCTGGGAGCGACGTTCCAGCCGGTCGACAAGCTGGCGGCGGAGCTGGCCGCGCTCAAGGCGAGCTGACCCGGCCGCGTGGAATTCAGGACGGGCTGACGCTGCCCCCGGCGCCGAGGGCGGCGAACGCGCCGTGCGCCAGCGTGCGCAGCAGGGCCTGGGTGCCCGCGCGGCTCGGCAGACCGCCTCGGTACGAGGAGAAGTGCGGCGTCGAGTTCAGCAGCCCGAAGACGGCGTGCACGGCGCCGCGCGCCTGCGCCTCCGGCACGCCCGGGTAGACCTCCCGTACGACACCGACCCACAGCTCCACGTACTGCCGCTGGAGCTGGCGGACCAGCTTGCGGTCGCTCTCCCTGAGCCGGTCCAGCTCGCGGTCGTGCAGCGTGATCAGCGGGCGGTCGTCGAGGGCGAAGTCGATATGGCCGTCGATCAGCGAGGCGAGGACGGCGGCGGGGTCTGCGGGCGTGCCCGCCGCCGCGGGGTCGGCCGGTGCGCCCGCCGCAGGTGTGCCCGCCACCGCCGCGGGTCCGACGCGCCGCCGGCCGCCGTCGAGCAGCCGGTGGCTGATGCCGACGAGCAGTTCGGCGAGCATGGCGTCCTTGCCCGCGAAATGCCGGTACAGGCCGGGGCCGCTGATGCCCACGGCCGCCCCTATCTCGTCCACGCCGACGCCGTGGAAACCGCGCTCGGCGAAGAGGCGCGCCGCCTCGCTGAGGATCTGCTCGCGGCGGGTGGGGGACGCGGTCCTGGTGCTCATGGGAATTCATTCTAGACAGAGGTGTTAGCGGTCGTTAACCTGAAGGCGTACGTTAACGGTCATTAACACGGCTCGGTCCTGTCGACCGGCCGTCGATCAGTGTCGAGTCGATCAGTGTGGGGGCGCGAGGAATGCAGCAGGCACCGGTGCTGGCGAGCGCCGCCGATCCGGCGTCGGAGACGTGGCGGGCCAACGAGAAAGCGCATGCCGAGCTGGTCGGCGATCTGCGCGCGCGGCTGGCCGCCGCCCGGCTCGGCGGCGGTGAGAAGGCCCGCGCCCGGCACACGGCGCGCGGCAAGCTGCTCCCGCGCGAGCGGGTGGACACCCTCCTCGACCCCGGCTCGCCCTTCCTCGAACTGGCACCGCTGGCGGCCGAGGGGCTGTACGGCGGCGCGGCGCCCGCCGCGGGTGTGATCGCCGGGGTGGGCCGGGTCAGCGGCCGCGAGGTGGTGGTGATCGCCAACGACGCCACGGTCAAGGGCGGTACGTATTACCCGATGACGGTGAAGAAGCACCTCCGCGCCCAGGAGGTCGCCCTGGAGAACCGCCTCCCGTGCGTGTATCTGGTCGACTCGGGCGGCGCCTTCCTGCCGATGCAGGACGAGGTCTTCCCCGACCGCGACCACTTCGGCCGGATCTTCTACAACCAGGCCCGGATGTCGGGCGCCGGTATCCCGCAGATCGCGGCCGTCCTCGGCTCGTGCACGGCGGGCGGCGCGTATGTCCCGGCGATGAGCGACGAGGCCGTGATCGTGCGCGGTCAGGGCACGATCTTCCTGGGCGGCCCGCCGCTGGTGAAGGCGGCGACGGGCGAGGTCGTCACGGCGGAGGAGCTGGGCGGCGGCGAGGTCCACTCCCGTACGTCGGGCGTCACGGACCATCTCGCCGAGGACGACGCGCACGCGCTGCGCATCGTCCGGACCATCGTCTCGACGCTCCCCGGGCGCGGGGAGCTGCCCTGGTCCGTCGAGCCGGCCGAGGACCCGAAGGCGGATCCCGCCGGGCTCTACGGGGCGGTGCCGGTCGACTCGCGCACGCCCTACGACGTGCGGGAGGTCATCGCCCGGCTCGTGGACGGTTCGCGGTTCGCGGAGTTCAAGTCCGAGTTCGGTACGACGCTGGTGACCGGCTTCGCGCGCATCCATGGCCATCAGGTCGGCATCGTCGCCAACAACGGCATCCTGTTCTCCGAGTCGGCCCAGAAGGGCGCGCATTTCATCGAGCTGTGCGACCAGCGCGGCATCCCGCTGTTCTTCCTGCAGAACATCTCGGGGTTCATGGTCGGCCGGTCGTACGAGGCGGGCGGCATCGCCAAGCACGGCGCGAAGATGGTCACGGCCGTCGCGTGCACCCGCGTTCCGAAGCTGACGGTCGTCATCGGCGGCTCGTACGGCGCGGGGAACTACTCGATGTGCGGCCGGGCGTACTCGCCCCGCTTCCTGTGGATGTGGCCCAACGCCAAGATCTCGGTGATGGGCGGCGAGCAGGCGGCCTCGGTGCTCGCGACGGTCAAGCGCGACCAGATCGAGGGGCGCGGCGAGGAGTGGGCCGCCGAGGAGGAGGCCGCGTTCAAGGACCCGATCCGGGCCCAGTACGAGACCCAGGGCAACGCGTACTACGCCACGGCGCGGCTGTGGGACGACGGCGTGATCGACCCGCTGGAGACCCGCCAGGTGGTGGGCCTGGCGCTGACCGCCTGTGCCAACGCGCCGCTGGGTGAGCCCGGCTTCGGCGTCTTCCGGATGTGACGGGCATGACGGGCGTGCTGGGCGTGACGGGCGTGACGGAACTGTGGGCGGGCGCGGCGGAGCTGGGCGCGGGCATGGCGGAGCTGACGGCGGGCGTGACGGCGGCAATGGTGAGGGCGGAATGAGGGTGGGCATGTTCGACACGGTCCTGGTCGCCAACCGCGGCGAGATCGCGGTGCGCGTCATCCGCACCCTGCGCGCGCTGGGGGTGCGCTCGGTCGCCGTCTTCAGCGACGCGGACGCGGACGCCCGGCATGTACGGGAGGCCGACACGGCGGTACGGCTCGGCCCCGCGGCGGCAGCGGAGAGCTATCTGTCCGTCGAGCGGCTGCTGGACGCGGCGGCCCGTACGGGCGCGCAGGCGGTGCACCCCGGCTACGGCTTCCTCGCGGAGAACGGGGCGTTCGCGCGCGCCTGCGCCCAGGCGGGGCTCGTCTTCATCGGCCCCCCGGCGCCGGCCATCGAGCTGATGGGCGACAAGATCCGCGCCAAGGAGACGGTGTCGGCGGCCGGGGTGCCGGTGGTCCCCGGCTCGTCGGGCAGCGGACTGACCGACGCCGAACTGGTCGCGGCGGCCACGGACATCGGCATGCCGGTGCTGCTGAAGCCGTCGGCGGGCGGCGGCGGCAAGGGCATGCGGCTGGTGCGCGAGCAGTCGTCGCTGGCCGAGGAGATCGCGGCGGCCCGCAGGGAGGCGCGCGCCTCCTTCGGTGACGACACCCTGCTGGTGGAGCGCTGGATCGACCGCCCGCGCCATATCGAGATCCAGGTCCTCGCGGACGGCCACGGGAACGTGGTGCATCTGGGCGAGCGCGAATGCTCCCTCCAGCGCCGCCATCAGAAGATCATCGAAGAGGCGCCCTCCGTCCTGCTGGACGAGGCGACCCGCGCGGCGATGGGCGAGGCTGCGGTCTCGGCCGCCCGCTCCTGCGGCTACACCGGCGCGGGGACGGTCGAGTTCATCGTCCCCGGCAGCGACCCGTCCGCGTACTTCTTCATGGAGATGAACACCCGGCTCCAGGTCGAGCATCCGGTGACCGAGTTCGTCACGGGCCTCGATCTGGTGGAGTGGCAACTGCGGGTGGCGGCGGGCGAGAAACTGCCCTTCGCGCAGCCGGACATCACGCTGACCGGACATGCCGTCGAGGCCCGGCTCTCCGCCGAGGACCCGGCCCGCGGCTTCCTGCCCACCGGCGGCCGGGTGCTGGCCCTGCGCGAGGCGCACGGCGACGGGGTGCGGACCGACTCAGGGCTGGTCGAGGGCGCGGAGGTGGGCAGCGCCTACGACCCGATGCTCTCGAAGGTCATCGCCTACGGACCCGACCGGGCGACGGCGCTGCGCAAGCTGCGCGCCGCCCTGGCCGGGACGGTGACGCTGGGCGTCGCGACGAACGCGGGCTTCCTGCGCAGGCTGCTGGCCCACCCCTCGGTGGTCGCCGGCGATCTGGACACGGGCCTGGTGGAGCGCGAGGTCGACGGCCTGGTGGAGACGGAGGTGCCGCCCGAGGTGTACGCGGCAGCCGCCGCCGTCCGGCAGGCGGAACTGGCGCCGGGCGCGGATGCGGGCCGCTGGGTGGACCCCTTCTCCGTACCGAACGGCTGGCGGATGGGCGGCACACCCCTGCCGGTGACGCACCCGCTGCGTATCGCGGGACTCGAACCCGTCACTCAGCAGGCACCGCCCGCCGATCGGAGCCAGGTGGAACCCGGCCGGGTCACGGTGACCGTGGACGGCATGACGCACACCTTCGACCGGGCGGGCGACTGGCTCGGCAGGGACGGCGACAGTTGGCACGTCCAGGACCACGACCCGGTCGAGGCCGCGCTGCGCGAGGCGGCGGGGGCGGGCGCCACGGACTCGCTGACGGCGCCCATGCCCGGCACGGTCACGGTCGTGAAGGTGGCCGTCGGCGACGACGTGGAGGCGGGCCAGAGTCTGCTCGTCGTCGAGGCGATGAAGATGGAGCACGTCATCGCCGCCCCGCACGCCGGCACCGTCACCGCACTCGACGTGACGCCGGGCTCGACCGTCGCCATGGATCAGGTACTGGCCGTCGTCACACCGCAGGAGGAGTCATGACCGCTGGACTGCCGATGCCCGTGGCGGCGCAGGGTCTGCCGCCGAGCGTTCGGATCCATGAAGTGGGCGCGCGTGACGGCCTGCAGAACGAGAGCACGGTCGTACCGACCGCCGTGAAGGCGGAGTTCATCCACCGGCTCGCCGACGCCGGTCTCACCACGGTCGAGGCGACCAGCTTCGTCCACCCCAAGTGGGTGCCCCAACTGGCCGACGCGGAGGAGCTGTTCCCGCTGCTGGCCGATCTCGGGGAGGTCCGGCTGCCGGTCCTCGTGCCGAACGCGCGCGGGCTCGACCGCGCGGTCGCCCTCGGCGCCCGCCGGATCGCCGTGTTCGGCAGCGTCACCGAATCGTTCGCCAAGGCCAATCTCAACCGCACCGTGGACGAGTCGCTGGCCATGTTCGCGCCGGTCGTCGCCCAGGCGCGGGAGGCGAAGGTCCATGTCCGCGGCTATCTGTCGATGTGCTTCGGCGACCCCTGGGAGGGCCCGGTCCCGGTCCACCAAGTGGTCAGGGTCGCCAAGGCCCTGCTGGACATGGGGTGCGAGGAGCTGAGCCTCGGCGACACGATCGGCGTCGCCACGCCCGGCCACGTCCAGGCCCTGCTCGCCCAGCTCAACGAGGAGGGCGTGCCGACGAATGTGATCGGCGTGCACTTCCACGACACGTACGGCCAGGCCCTGGCCAACACCTTCGCCGCGCTCCAGCACGGAGTGACCACCGTGGACGCTTCGGCGGGCGGCCTCGGCGGCTGCCCGTTCGCGAAGAGCGCCACCGGCAATCTCGCCACCGAGGACCTCGTGTGGATGCTCGAAGGACTGGGCGTCGAATCGGGTGTCGATCTCGGCAAGCTCACCGCCACCAGCCTCTGGATGGCCGACCAGTTGGGCCGCCCGAGCCCGTCCCGCACCGTCCGCGCCCTCGCGCCCAAGGAGTGACCTTCGATGTCCCTGGACCACCGCCTCTCGACCGAACACGAAGAACTCCGCCGTACGGTCGAGGAGTTCGCCCACGAGGTCGTCGCACCGAAGATCGGCGACCTGTACGAGCGCCATGAGTTCCCGTACGAGATCGTCCGCGAGATGGGCCGGATGGGCCTGTTCGGGCTGCCGTTCCCCGAGGAGTACGGCGGCATGGGCGGCGACTACCTCGCCCTCGGCATCGCCCTGGAGGAGCTGGCCCGCGTCGACTCCTCGGTGGCGATCACCCTGGAGGCCGGCGTCTCGCTCGGCGCGATGCCCGTCTTCCGCTTCGGCACGGAGGAGCAGAAGCAGGAGTGGCTTCCCCGGCTCTGCGCCGGCGAACTGCTCGGCGCCTTCGGCCTGACCGAGCCGGACTGCGGCTCGGACGCGGGCGGCACCCGCACGACGGCCGTGCGCGACGGCGACGAGTGGGTGATCAACGGCACGAAGTGCTTCATCACCAACTCGGGCACGGACATCACGGGCCTGGTCACGGTCACGGCGGTCACCGGCCGCAAACCGGACGGCCGCCCGGAGATCTCCTCGATCATCGTCCCCTCCGGCACCCCCGGCTTCACCGTCGCACCCCCGTACTCGAAGGTCGGCTGGAACGCCTCCGACACCCGCGAGCTGTCGTTCGCCGACGTACGGGTTCCACTGGCCAACCTCCTCGGCGAGGAGGGCCGCGGCTACGCCCAGTTCCTGCGCATCCTCGACGAGGGCCGCATCGCCATCTCCGCCCTGGCGACGGGCCTCGCCCAGGGCTGCGTGGACGAGTCGGTCACCTACGCCAAGGAACGCCACGCCTTCGGCCGCCCGATCGGCGCCAACCAGGCCATCGCCTTCAAACTGGCCGACATGGAGATGCGCACCCACATGGCCCGCATCGGCTGGCGCGACGCGGCATCCCGCCTGGTCCACGGCGAACCCTTCAAAAAAGAAGCGGCCCTGGCGAAGCTCTACTCCTCGACGATCGCGGTCGACAACGCCCGCGAGGCCACCCAGATCCACGGCGGCTACGGCTTCATGAACGAGTACCCGGTGGCCAGGATGTGGCGCGACTCCAAGATCCTGGAAATCGGCGAGGGCACGAGCGAGGTCCAGCGCATGCTGATCGCCCGAGAACTGGGCCTGCCCACCTGAGCCGGTCCCGATTCCGCTCAGAGCCAGCGCAGGTCGAACCACAGCTCCATCCGTACGTCCGCGTCGTCCAGGTCCGCGTCCAGCAGTGCGGCGCAGCGGGCCACGCGTTGGCGGACTGTGTTGCGGTGGATGGTCAGGGCTACCGCTGTGCGGTCCCAACTGCCGTGCAGGGACAGCCAGGTGCGGAGGGTTTCGAGCAGGGCGGGCGAGTGGGTCAGGGGGGCCAGGTGGGTGTGGGCGTGGGATTTGGCTTCTTCCGGGGATACCAGGCCCGTCAGGCCCGTTTCGTGGTGGCGTACCAGGGCGGTGCGGGTGGCCTCCGCGCGGTGCAGGGCGCGTTCGGCGCGTAGGGCGGCTGTCGGCAGGTCGGGCGCGGGGACCGGGTCGCTCGCGCCCAGGGTCCAGCCGGGCTGGGGGGTGACCGCGCGGTCGGTGATGACGCGGACGGTGGTGCCGGACGCCTCGTACAGGGCGCTGCCCAGGGCGGCGGCCAGCGCGGCCGCCGCAAAGGGGGTGGCGTCGCCGTGTGCGTGGACCACCGTCCAGGGGCCGGGGCCCAGCAGTGGTGCCGCCTCGGCGGGTGGGGCGCCCAGCAGCAGGCGGACGAGCGCCGCCGAGCGGCCCGCTTCGGCCGCGCCCTGGTGCGGGGCGGTCAGCAGCGACAGCAGGACGACGGCGACCCCGGCGACGGTGTGGTCCCCCGGGTCGCGCCGCGCCGCCGCGATCCCCAGGACGGGGGCCTCGCTGCCGCCCAGCGCGTACGCCGTGAGGTGGGCGCCCTCGGACGTGTCCGTCGCCGAGGTGGGGGCGGAGGGGGTGGCGGGCTGCGGGGTCACCACCTCCGCCAGGCGGCGCAGCGCCTCGCGCGCCGCCGGTGGCTGGGGCCTGCCCGTCGCGTGCAGCTCCGTGCCGTCCGGCGCGAACAGGACGGCGCCGCCGTCGAGCCGTACCGCGAGCTGGCGCAGGACGGCCGGCACCGGGTCGGGGCGGGCGGCGGCTGCTGCCAGGCCCTGCTGGGCCTCCGTCACCCGGCGCAGCTCACGGTGGCGCGCCTCCGCCATCAGCCGCCACACCCCGCGCGCTACCGAGGTGAACGGCGTGTGCGGCGGTACTTCCAGCAGCGGCAGCGCGTGCCGCTCGCACGCCTCGACGAGGAAGGGCGGCACCGTGTCGTACACCGGTGTCACCCCGAAGCCGAGCGCGGCTGCGCCCGCCTCGACGACCCGCGCCACATAGCGGTCGGCGTTCGCCGCGGTGAGCTGCACGCCCGCGGTCAGCAGCAGTTCACCGCCGAGGAGGTACGGGTACGGGTCGGCCATCTCCGACGTGTGCACCCAGTGCACATCGGTCGAGACGGGCGGGCCCGCCACCAGCCGCAGGTCCAGTTTCCGGTCCGCCAGCATCGCGCTCAGTGGGATCGGCGGGGTGGGCGGGGACGCTTGGGGGTCCGGCATGGATGTTCCATCCATCGACAGCGGGCGGAGTGGATGAAACGTACACTTCTTCGTTCGCCCCCGGCCACCTAGCGTCGTCCCGCACGGCATCTCGCACGCCGGCCGACGAGACGGAGGACCAACCATGGGTGTCGACTACGCGGTGATCGTGGTCTATCTCCTCGGCATGCTCGCCATGGGCTGGTGGGGCATGCGCCGCGCCAAGTCCAAGAGCGAGTTCCTGGTGGCGGGCCGCAGGCTCGGCCCGTGGATGTACTCCGGCACGATGTCCGCCATCGTCCTCGGCGGCGCCTCCACCATCGGCGGTGTCGGCCTCGGCTACACGCACGGCCTGTCGGGCGCCTGGATGGTCTTCACCATCGGCCTCGGCATCCTGGCGCTGTCGATCTTCTTCTCCGCGCGCATCGCCCGGCTGCGGGTCTACACCGTCTCCGAGATGCTCGACCTGCGCTACGGCGGCCGGGCCGGGCTCATCTCCGGTGTCGTGATGTGGGCGTACACGCTGATGCTCGCCGTCACGTCGACCATCGCGTACGCCACGATCTTCGACGTGCTGTTCGACATGAACAGGACCGTCGCGATCATCCTCGGCGGCGCGATCGTCGTCGCGTACTCGACGCTCGGCGGCATGTGGTCGATCACCCTCACCGACATGGTGCAGTTCGTCGTCAAGACGCTCGGGGTGCTGCTGCTCCTGCTGCCCATCGCCGTGGTCAAGGCGGGCGGCTTCGCCGAGATGAAGGACCGGCTGCCGCACACGTACTTCTCGCCGTTCGGGATCGGCGGCGAGACGATCTTCACCTATGTGCTGATCTACACCTTCGGCATGCTCATCGGACAGGACATCTGGCAGCGGGTCTTCACCGCGCGCGGCGACAAGGTCGCCCGCTGGGGCGGCACCGTCGCCGGGACGTACTGCCTGGTGTACGCGCTGGCCGGCGCGGTCATCGGGACCGCCGCCAAGGTGCTGTACCCGAACCTGGGCAGCGCGGACGACGCGTTCGCGACCATCGTCAAGGACGAACTGCCGGTGGGCGTACGGGGTCTGGTGCTGGCCGCCGCGCTCGCCGCCGTCATGTCCACGTCGTCGGGCGCGCTGATCGCCTGTGCCACCGTCGCCAACAACGACATCTGGTCCCGGCTGCGGGGCAAGCGCGGCGACGGCGAAGGGGCGGACCGCGACGAGGTCAGGGGCAACCGCGCCTTCATCCTGCTCATGGGCGTCGGCGTGATCGCCGTCGCCATCGCGCTCAACGACGTCGTCCAGGCGCTGACCGTCGCGTACAACCTCCTCGTCGGCGGGCTGCTCGTACCCATCCTCGGCGGGCTGCTCTGGCGGCGCGGCAACGTCAACGGCGCGCTGGCCGGAGTGAGCGTCGGCGGCGTGGTCGTCATCGCGCTGATGGCGGGCTACGGCGTCCTCGCCAACGAGCCGATCTACTACGGGCTGCTGTCCTCGCTCGTCTCCTACGTCGCCGTCAGCCTGGCGACGAAGCCCACCGACCCCGCCGTACTGGCCGCCTGGCGCGAACGCCTCGCCGGTCGTCCCCACCCGGCGCAGGAACACCCCGCAACCGCAGAAAGCAGGCAGAACGCATGAGCGCCACCGCGCAGCCGCGAGGCCCCGTCGACTCCTCCCGCGTCCCCCGCTACGCCGGCCCCGCCACCTTCGCCCGGCTGCCCCGGCTGGACGAGGTCGGCAGCGCCGATGTCGCCGTCGTCGGCGTCCCTTTCGACGCGGGCGTCTCGTACCGGCCGGGCGCCCGCTTCGGCGGCAACGCGATCCGCGAGGCGTCCCGGCTGCTGCGCCCCTACAACCCGGCGCAGGACGCTTCGCCGTTCGCACTCGCGCAGGTCGCCGACGCGGGGGACATCGCGGCGAACCCCTTCGACATCGGCGAGGCCGTCGAGACCATCGAGGGCGCAGCCGACGCGCTGCTCGCCACCGGCGCCCGGCTGATGACCCTCGGCGGCGACCACACCGTCGCACTGCCGCTGCTGCGCTCCGTCGCGAAGAAGCACGGCCCGGTCGCGCTGCTCCACTTCGACGCCCATCTGGACACCTGGGACACCTACTTCGGCGCGGCCTACACCCACGGCACCCCGTTCCGGCGGGCCGTCGAGGAGGGCATCCTCGACACCGAGGCGCTGTCCCACGTCGGTACGCGCGGACCGCTCTACGGCAAGAGCGATCTGGACGACGACGCCAAAATGGGCTTCGGCATCGTCACATCGGCCGACGTCATGCGGCGCGGTGTGGCCGACGTCACCGACCAGTTGCGTCAGCGCATCGGGGACCGGCCGCTGTACATCTCCGTCGACATCGACGTACTGGACCCGGCCCACGCGCCGGGCACCGGAACCCCCGAGGCCGGCGGGCTCACCTCGCGCGAACTGCTGGAGATCATCCGCGGTCTCGCCGCCTGCCGGCTGGTCTCGGCCGACGTGGTCGAGGTGGCCCCCGCGTACGATCATGCGGAGATCACGTCCGTGGCCGCATCGCACACCGCGTACGAGCTGACGACGATCATGTCCCGGCAGATTGCGGACGCGAAGGCTTTGGAGGCTGCTGCGCAGTGACACACGACCACCACGACGAACCGGTCCGGCTGACCCCCGAGCAGACGGCGGCGGCCCTCGCGCCGCCCGCCGGGCGCACCGGCGGCGACCTCGTCGTCGAGTCGCTGTACGGCCTCGGCGCCACCACCGTCTTCGGGCTGCCCGGCCAGCACGCGCTCGGCATGTTCGACGCGCTGCGCCGCTCCGACCTGACGTACATCGGGCTGCGCGTCGAGAACAACGCGGGCTTCGCCGCCGACGCGTACGGCCGGGTCACCGGCGAGGTCGCCCCGCTGATGCTGTCCACCGGGCCCGGCGCGCTGACGTCGCTCGCCGCGCTCCAGGAGGCGGCAGCGGCGTCCGCGCCCGTCCTGGCCATCTCCAGCCAGGTGCCGTCGGCGGGGCTCGGCGGCGGCCGGCACGGCTATCTGCACGAGCTGCGCGACCAGCAGGCGTCGTTCCGGGACATCGTGAAGTCCGTGCACACCGTGCGCACCGCCTCGCAGATTCCCTCGGCGATCGCCGCCGCCTGGGAGTCGGCGCTGACCGCCCCGCACGGCCCGGTCTGGGTGGAGATCCCGCAGGACGTGCTCCTCGCCGGGACGACGCTCCCGGTGGTCTCGGCGATGGACGCCACCCCGCGCGACCTCGACCCGCGCCCCGAGCTGACCGCCGTCGCCGCGCATCTGCTGTCGCACGCGGCCCGCCCGGCGATCATCGCGGGCGGCGGTGTCGTACGGGCCGACGCGGCGGGCAAGCTCCGCGCGCTCGCCGAGAAGCTGGCCGCGCCGGTCGTCACGACCTGCGGCGGCAAGGGCGCCTTCCCCTGGGAGCACCCGCTCTCGCTCCAGTCCTGGCTGGAGGACCGGCACACCACCGACTTCCTCGAAGACGCCGACGTGCTGCTCGTCGTCGGCTCCGGGCTCGGCGAACTGACCTCGAACTACCACACGTTCCGGCCGCGCGGCCGGGTGATCCACATCGAGGCCGACCTGGGGAAGCTGGAGGCCAACCACCCGGCGCTCGGCATCCACGCGGACGCCAGGACCGCCCTCGCCGCCCTGCTGGAGTCGGTGCCGGAGCGCACGGACCTCCAGGCCGCCTCGGCGGCGGCGACGGCGTCGGTCCGTACGGTCCTGGAGCGGGTACGGGCGCGGCTCGCCGCGCAGGACCTGACCGTCGAGCAGCGGATCCTCGCCTCCGTGCGCGACGCGCTGCCGATGACCTCGCCGAGCTTCTGGGACATGACGATCCTCGCGTACTGGGCCTGGTCGGCCTGGCCGGGCCCGATGCACTCGGGCCAGGGCGCGGGCGGTCTCGGCTACGGCTTCCCCGCGGCGCTCGGCGCCGCTGTCGCCGACCGTACGAAGCCGGTCCTCGCGGTGTCGGGGGACGGCGGCGCGATGTACTCCCTCGCCGAACTGGCCACCGCACGCCAGTACGACCTGTCCGTCACGTGGCTGATTGTGGACGACGGCGGCTACGGCATCCTGCGCGAGTACATGACGGACGCGTACGGCGAGACGACGGGCACCGAACTGGCCCGCCCCGACTTCGTCGCGCTGGCCGAGTCCTTCGGCGTCCCGGCGACCCGTACCAGCATCGACGCGCTCCGCGACGACCTGGCGAAGGCCCTCGCGACACCGGGTCCCTCGGTGGTCGTGCTCCCGGCCCTGCTGAAGATGTTCGCGCCCTCGCACCTCCCCGAGGGGTCCTAGGGTCTCCGCGCGGGGGTCCTAGGACCAACGGCCCGTATTTATTACAGCGGGATGAAACGCGAGGTCGCCTACGTTGGAGCCTTCCGGCAGAACAGCACAGCGGGAGGCGGCATCGGTGGCGGCAGGACAGGCGGAGGACCGGACAGCGGCGGAGGAACCGGCGGCGGGGAACGGCTCGGCGGGGGAGGGCCGGACGGGAGGCCCGGCGGAGGGCGGGGCGGGCGACCGTACGGCCTCGGCGCCCGCGCCCGCGACCAGGCAGACCTGGGCGCGGCGGCTCGCCGGATACGCCTGGCGCTACCGCACCAAGGTGCTGATCTCCCTCGGCGCCTCGCTCGTCGCCATGGCCGTCACCGCCTTCATCCCGCTGATCACCAAGATCGTCATCGATGACGTGATCGGCTCGGGCACCCGCTCCCTCGCCGTCTGGACCTCCCTGCTGATCGCCTCGGCGGTGGTCGTCTACGCCATGACGTACCTCCGCCGCTACCACGGCGGCCGGGTCGCCCTCGACGTCCAGCACGATCTGCGGACCGAGATCTACCGCACCATCACCCGGCTCGACGGGCGCCGCCAGGACAAGCTCTCCACCGGCCAGGTCATCGGGCGCGCCACGAGCGACCTCCAGCTCATCCAGGGCCTGCTCTTCATGCTGCCGATGACGATCGGCAACGTCCTGCTCTTCGTGGTCTCGCTGGTGATCATGGCGTGGCTCTCGCTGCCGCTGACGCTGATCGCGCTCGCCGTCGCCCCCGCCATCTACTACATCGCCCGCCGCAGCCGCACCAAGCTGCACCCCGCCACCTGGTACGCCCAGTCGCAGGCCGCCGCCGTCGCCGGGGTCGTCGAAGGCGCGGTCACCGGGGTGCGGGTCGTCAAGGGCTTCGGCCAGGAGGACCAGGAGACCGGCAAGCTCCGCGCGGTCGGCGGGCGGCTGTTCGCCGGGCGGCTGCGCGCCATCCGGCTCAACGCCCGCTACACGCCCGCGCTCCAGGCCGTACCGGCCCTCGGCCAGGTCGCGATGCTGGCCCTCGGCGGCTGGCTCGCCACCCGCGGCCACATCAGCCTCGGCACCTTCGTCGCCTTCTCCACGTATCTCTCCCAGCTCGTCGGCCCGGTCAGGAGCCTCGCCGTCGTGCTGACCATCGGCCAGCAGGCCAGGGCGGGCGTCGAGCGGGTCCTCGAACTCATCGACACCGCACCCACCATGACCGAGGGCACGAAGGAACTGCCCGCGGACGCCGAGACGTCCGTCGAGTTCGACGACGTGTCCTTCGCGTACGAGGAAGGCCGACCGGTACTCGACGGCTTCTCCCTGGAGATGCGGGCCGGCGAGACCGTGGCCGTCGTCGGCTCGTCGGGCAGCGGCAAGTCCACCGTCTCGCTGCTCGTACCGCGCTTCTACGACGTGACGCACGGCGCCGTCCTCGTCGGCGGCCATGACGTGCGCGAGCTGACGTACGACTCGCTGCGCGGCGCCATCGGGCTCGTGCCCGAGGACAGCTTCCTGTTCTCCGACACCGTCCGCTCCAACATCGCCCAGGGCAAGCCGGACGCCACGGACGAGGAGATCCACGCCGCCACCCGCGCCGCCCAGGCCCACGGCTTCATCACCGCGCTGCCCGACGGCTACGACACGAAGGTCGGCGAACAGGGGCTGACCCTCTCCGGCGGCCAGCGCCAGCGCATCGCGCTGGCCCGCGCGATCATCTCCGACCCGCGGCTGCTGCTCCTCGACGACGCCACGTCGGCGGTCGACGCCCGGGTGGAGCACGAGATCCACGAGGCGCTGCGCGGGGTGATGGCCGGGCGTACGACCCTGCTCATCGCCCACCGCCGCTCCACGCTCAACCTCGCCGACCGGATCGCCGTCCTGGAGGCGGGCAAGCTCGCCGCCATCGGCACGCACGAGGAGCTGCAGCGCGACTCCGCCCTCTACCGGCGGCTGCTGACCGACCCCGAGGAGCTGGGCGAGGTCTCGCCGGGCCATGTGCCGCTGCCCGACGCGGAGGCGCTGGCCGAGGCCGCGCTGGCGGACGAGCACACCGTACGGGAGGAGCTGGACGCCGAGTTCGACGCCGAGCGCGGCATCACGTCGGCGCTGTGGCAGCGCGACGAGACCCCGCGCCCGGACTCGGCCGCGCCCGGCGCGACCGCCGAACTGCTCGCCCAGGTCGAGGCGTTGCCGCCGGCCACGGACACCCCCGAGGTGGACGAGGCACGTGCGGTCGCCGCCGAGGAGTCGTACGGACTGCGCAGGCTGCTGCGCGGCTTCGGGCTGCCGCTGCTGGTGAGCCTGTCGCTCGTCGCCGTCGACGCGGGCATGAGCCTGCTGCTGCCGATCCTGATCCGGCACGGCATCGACGAGGGCGTCAACAAGCTGGCGCTCGGCGCGGTGTGGGCGGCCTCCGCGCTCGGTCTGCTCGTGGTCGCCGTCCAGTGGGCCGCGCAGATCGGCGAGACCCGCAAGACCGGCCGCACCGGCGAACGCGTGCTGTACGCACTGCGGTTGAAGATCTTCGCGCAGCTCCAGCGGCTCGGCCTCGACTACTACGAGCGCGAGCTGACCGGCCGCATCATGACCCGGATCACCACGGACGTGGACGCGCTGTCCACGTTCCTGCAGACCGGTCTGGTCACCGCCTTCGTCTCGGTGGTCACCTTCTTCGGCATCCTCGCGGTGCTGATGGTCATCGACATCCAGCTCGCGCTGGTGGTCTTCGCGACCCTGCCCGTGATGTTCGCCGGCACGTTCTTCTTCCGCCGCAAGAGCGTCAAGGCGTACCAACTGGCGCGCGAG
This sequence comes from Streptomyces sp. NPDC087906, assembly GCF_055584925.1. Classification (NCBI taxonomy): domain Bacteria; kingdom Bacillati; phylum Actinomycetota; class Actinomycetes; order Kitasatosporales; family Streptomycetaceae; genus Streptomyces; species Streptomyces sp. NPDC087906. Next base: position 389,572 of record NZ_JBVJLC010000004.1, on the reverse strand, counting down.
CGCATCAGCGTCGTCAACGCCGACCTCCAGGAGATGGTGTCCGGGCTGCGGGTCGTGCAGGCGTTCCGGCGGGAGCGGGACGGCGACGCGCGGTTCACGGCGCGCAGCGAGCACTACCGCGAGGCCCGGGTCCGGGGCCAGTTCCTGATCTCGGTCTACTTCCCCTTCGTCCAGTTGCTGTCGTCGGTGGCCGCCGCCTCCGTGATGATCGTCGGTGCCGGGCGGGTCGAGGCGGGCACGCTGACCACCGGCGCGCTGGTCGCCTACCTGCTCTACATCGACCTGTTCTTCGCGCCGGTGCAGCAGCTCTCGCAGGTTTTCGACGGCTACCAGCAGGCGACGGTCTCGCTGGGCCGCATCCAGGAACTGCTCCAAGAGCCGACGTCCACGGTCGCGCCGGGGAAGCCGGTGGTGGTCACGTCGCTGCGCGGCGAAATCGCCTTCGAGGACGTCGACTTCACGTACACGAGCGAGAGCGCGGGCAAGGAGGAGGCGGCGCTGCGCGGGGTCGATCTGCGGATCCCGGCGGGCCAGACCGTCGCCTTCGTCGGGGAGACGGGCGCCGGCAAGTCGACGCTGGTCAAGATGGTCGCCCGGTTCTACGACCCGACGGGCGGCCGGGTCACGGCCGACGGCGTCGATCTGCGCGACCTGGATCTGGCGGCCTACCGCCACCGGCTCGGCGTCGTGCCGCAGGAGGCGTATCTCTTCGCCGGTACGGTCCGTGACGCCATCGCGTACGGGCGGCCCGAGGCGAGTGACGCCGAGGTGGAGGCGGCGGCCCGCGCCGTCGGCGCGCACGAGATGATCGCGACGCTGGACGGCGGCTATCTGCACGAGGTCGCCGAGCGCGGCCGCAACCTGTCGGCGGGGCAGCGGCAGTTGATGGCGCTGGCCCGCGCCGAACTCGTCGACCCGGACATCCTGCTGCTCGACGAGGCGACGGCGGCGCTGGACCTCGCGAGCGAGGCCCTGGTCAACCAGGCGACCGACCGGCTCAGCGGGCGCCGTACGACGCTGGTGGTCGCCCACCGGCTGACCACGGCGGCCCGCGCCGACCGGGTGGTCGTGATGGACCACGGCCGCGTCGTGGAGGACGGCACCCACAGCGAACTGCTGGCGCTGGACGGGCGTTACGCGCGGCTGTGGGCGAGTTTCATCGGCGAGGGATTCGTGGGTGAGGACGAGCCCGCCGTGGTGTGAGGGTCCGGCGGTGCGGCTGAGGGTCTGGCGGTCCGGGTTCGGGACGGGTTAGGTTCGCGGCGTCTGACATGAACACAGGGAGTGTGAATGCGCAAGGCGCTGAGATGGCTGTTGTCCCTCGTGCTGCTCATAGGCGCGGCGAGCACAGCCGGTGCGGCCACCGCCGCCGAACGTGACAGTGCGGACCACCAGACCGCCGGGGCCGCCACGGCCTCCCAGGACATCAAGGACCGCATCCTCGCCATCCCGGGGATGAGCCTGATCCAGGAGAAGCCGTACGCCGGTTACCGCTTCTTCGTCCTCAACTACACCCAGCCGATCGACCACCGCCACCCGTCCAAGGGCACCTTCCAGCAGCGGCTGACGCTGCTGCACAAGGACACCAGCCGGCCGACGGTCTTCTTCACCGGCGGCTACAACGTCTCCACCAACGCGAGCCGCAGCGAGCCGACGCAGATCGTGGACGGCAATCAAGTCTCGCTGGAGTACCGCTACTTCACCCCGTCCAGGCCGCAGCCCGCCGACTGGTCCAAGCTGGACATCTGGCAGGCCGCCAGCGACCAGCACCGGATCTTCGGCGCGCTGAAGAAGATCTACCGGGCGAACTGGCTCGCCACGGGCGGCTCGAAGGGCGGCATGACCGCCACGTACTACGAGCGCTACTACCCGCGCGACATGGACGGTGTCGTCGCCTACGTCGCGCCCAACGACGTGGTGAACAAGGAGGATTCGGCGTACGACCGGTTCTTCACCCAGGTCGGCACCAAGGAGTGCCGCGACAAGCTCGACGCCGTGCAGCGCGAGGCGCTGATCCGGCGGGGGCCGCTGGAGAAGCTGTACAAGGACTGGGCGGAGGCCAACGGCGCCACGTTCACCACCGTCGGCACGCTCGACAAGGCGTACGAGGCGGTCGTCCTCGACTTCGTCTGGGCGTTCTGGCAGTACAGCCTGGTGTCGGACTGCGCGGAGATCCCCGCCGCCACCGCGTCCGACCAGGAGATCTACGACATCGTCGACCAGATCTCCGGCTTCTCCGCCTACACGGACCAGGGTCTGGAGCAGTACACGCCGTACTACTACCAGGCGGGCACCCAGCTCGGCTCGCCCGACATCAAGCAGCCGTACCTGGGCAACCTGAGCCGCTACGGCTACCAGCCGCCGCGCAACTTCGTGCCGCGCGACATCCCGATGAAGTTCGACCCGCGGGTGATGCCGGACGTCGACAACTGGGTCCAGCACCACGCGGACCACATGCTGTTCGTGTACGGGCAGAACGACCCGTGGGGCTCCGAGCGCTTCCGGGTCGGCCACGGGGCGCGTGACAGCTACGTGTTCACGGCGCCCGGCGCCAACCACGGCGCGAACGTGGCGGGTCTGGTCGCCGACCAGAAGGCGAAGGCCACGGCCAGGATCCTCGACTGGGCGGGCGTCGCACCGGCGGCCGTGCGGCAGGACGAGGCGAAGGCGAAGCCGCTGGCGCGCTTCGACGCGAAGCTCGACGCGCGGAAGATCGAGCGGGAGCCGGCGCTGAGGCCGTAACTCACCGGTGCTGAGGGCGGGAGAGGAGTGCTCTCCCGCCCTCAGCCATGTCCGGGCCCTGGTCGGACAGGGCTAGTAGCCGAGCCCGTACCCGATGGGATACAGCTCCCGCGCCGGGTCGTCGGCGCGCTGTACGGGGACGGGCAGCCGGCCGCGCGGGCGCGCCTTGCCCGCGATCACCCGTGCGGCGGCGCGCAGTTCGACGTCCGTCCAGGCGTAGGCGGCGACCGAGGCCCGTACGTCCGGCAGTTGGGCGATGTCGTACGGATTGCGGATGGAGAGCGTGACCACCGGCACGCCGGTCGCGATCAGCGAACTGACCAGCGTGCGCTGCGAGCTGGTCGCCGAGACGTTGTACGTGGCGACGACGACCGCGTCCTTGCCTTCGGCAGCGGTGACCGCCGCGTCGATCTGCGCCGCCGTCGGGGCCGTCCCTGTGGACAGGGCTGTGGCGTCGAAGCCCAGCTCGGTCAGGGCGGCGGCGATGACCTTGGTCGGCGGTCCGTCCGAGAGCGAGGGCGAGGCCGGGTCGGCGCCGACGACCAGCACGTCGCGCTGTTTGCGGCGGCTCAGCGGCAGCAGCCCGTCCTTGTTGACGAGCAGCGTGGTGGTCCGCTCGGCGATCCGGTCGGCCGCCGCCAGATGGGCGCGGGTGCCGACGACCCGGTCCACCTCCCGCTCCGGGACGTACGGATCGTCGAACAGGCCGAGCCGGTCCTTGAGTTCGAAGATCCGCAGAACGGACTCCTCGACGCGCTCCTCGCTGATCTCGCCGCTCTTGACCGCCGCCAGCACGGAGTTGTAGGCGAGCGGGAAGTCCGGCGGGTTCAGCAACTGGTCGATGCCCGCCTTGACGGCGAGCACCGGCACCCGGTCGTCGCCGTACTTCTCCCGTACGCCCGCCATGTCGAGCGCGTCGGTGATCACCACACCGTCGTAGCCGAGCTGCTCGCGCAGCACACCGGTCACGATGGGGTGGGAGAGCGTCGCCGGGTCGCCGCTCGGGTCGAGGGCGGGGACGATGATGTGCGCCGTCATGATCGCCGTGATGCCGGCGTCGATCGCCGCCTTGAACGGCGGGGCGTCGATCTCCGTCCACTGCTCGACGGTGTGGTTGATGGTGGGGATGGCGAAGTGGCTGTCGTCCTTCGTGTCGCCGTGCCCCGGGAAGTGCTTGACCGTGGAGGCGATCCCGGCGCTCTGGTACCCGCTCACCTGCGCGGCGACCAGGCCGGCGACGGCCTGCGGGTCGGCGCCGAAGGAGCGTACGCCGATGACGGGGTTGGCCGGGTTGACGTTCACGTCGGCGTCCGGCGCGTAGTCCTGCCGGACGCCCATCGCCCGCAGCTCGGCCCCGGCGATCCGGCCCGCCGTACGGGCGTCGTCGTGCGAGCGCCCCGCCCCGTACGCCATCGCGCCCGGCAGCAGCGTGGCGGGCTTGCCGATGCGGCAGACGATCCCGTGCTCCTGGTCGGTGGCCACCAGCAGCGGCACGGGGGTCTTCTTGGCGAGCCCGGCCTTCTGGATGCCGTTGGAGAGCGCGGCGATCTGGTGCGGGTCGCGGGTGTTGTGCGCCCAGGCGAAGTAGATGATCCCGCCGACGTGGTACTTCTCGACCAGCTCGGCCGCCGTGCGCACGCCGATCTCGGTGAGGTTGGCGTCGATGTCGGCCTGGTCGGGAGCGGTCGCGGAGTGCCCGTACACCCGCATGACGAAGAGCTGCCCGACCTTCTCCTCCAGGCTCATCCGGTCGACGACACGGCGGAGACGGGCGCGAGCGCGCCCCCTGTCCCGCCCGCCGGGGTCCGCCACCGCGGACGTACTGACGACGCCTGTGGAGGCAACGGCTGCCGCCGCTACGGCGGTTGAGCTGAGGAGGGTGCGTCTGGAGATGTTCCGGTCGTGCACAGGTGCTCCTTCCGGCCGTGCGCTGTGAGGGGTGAAGGAAACTTTCAGGGGTTCACCGTTATCCAGAAAGTAACTACCAGTCAAGGGGTGCGCGGCTGAAAGGAGGAAGCGCGGGGCTCGCCACGACGGCGCCGGGCGGTGCTTTGCGCGGCGCCGTCGGGTGGTGTGCGTCCAGTGCTCGGCCGGGCGGGCGCCGCGCGCCGCACGCGGCCGTCAGGGGCGCAACCCCGCCCCGTACTCGCGGCCCGCGCGCAGCAGCGGCGGCAGCTCCGCCGCCTGGGGGTACCAGCGCTTCTCGTACTCCCAGCAGACCCAGGCGTCGTCGTCCAGCACCGCCAGGCACTCCGCCAGCGGCAGCACGCCCGCGCCCAGGGGCAGCGGGGTGGTGTCCTCGGCCGACGCGATGTCCTTCACCTGGACGTAGCCGAGGTACGGGCCGAGGGCGGCGTGGGTGACGGTGGGGGACTCGCCGCCCAGCCACGTGTGCATCAGGTCCCAGAGGACCCCGACCTGCGGGTGGCCCACCTGGCCCGCCACCCGGGCGGCCGCCGCGCCCGTGCGGTGCGAGTCGTGGGTCTCCAGCAGGATCCGCACGTCCAGGTCGGTCGCCAGCTCGGCCGCAGCGCCCAGGCGGCGGGCCGCGGCGGCGTCCGCCTCGGCGGGCTCCGCGTCGCCGCCGCCGGGGAAGACGCGGACGAAGGGCGCGCCCAGGTCCGCCGCGAGGTGCAGCAGGCCGTCCAGCTCGGCGCGCAGCGCCTCGTCGTCGGCGGCCGGGTCGGCGACCCGCGCGTATCCGGCGATCCCCAGGATCTCCACCCCCGCGCGTTTGAACGCGTCGGCCACGGCGGCCCGCTCCGCCTGCCCGATGCCGGGATGGACGGGCTCCTCGGGGTGGCCGCGCAGCTCGACGCCCTGGTAGCCGGCGGTGGTGGCCAGTTCCAGCACGTCCGCGACAGGCAGCCCCGGCACTCCCAGGGTGGAGAACGCGAACTTCACTTGACGTTCCTTTCCGAACGGCGAGGGGCCGCTTACACGTCGGCTCCGGTCTCACCTCTGCCCACTCAACGGGCGCGGACGCCTCACGCCCCCCGGGGCGGCGCCGTCGAAGCGCGCGCCATCAGCTCCGCCGAGATCGTCGCGATGCCGCCCGGCGGGGGTGTCTCCCGGCCCATCGCCAGCCGGCCCGCCCGCGCGCCCGCCTCGTACAGCGGCAGCCGTACGGTCGTGAGCGCCGGGACCGCGTCCACCGAGAACGGCAGATCGTCGAAGCCGGCGACGGAGACGTCCTGCGGGATGCGCAGCCCCTTGTCGCGTATGGCGGCGCAGGCGCCCAGCGCGACCGTGTCGTTGGCGGCGACCACGGCGGTCAGATCGGGGGCGCGGCGCAGCAGTTCCACCGTCGCCTCGTACCCGGAGCGCCGGGTGTAGGGGCCGTGGAAGGTCAGCAGGTCCTGGTCGGCCGTCAGGTCCTCGGGCACGTCCGCGGCTCGCAGCGCCTCGCGGTGGCCCTCAAGGCGGTGCCGGGTCGTGGTGCGCTCCTGCGGGCCCGCCACATAGCCGATCCTGCGGTGGCCGAGCGCGAGCAGATGCTCCGTCAGCCGCCGTCCGCCGCCCCGGTTGTCGAAGGCGAGCGAGGCCACGATCGCCTCGCTGTCCGGCAGCGGCGGCCTGCCGCACAGCACGACCGCCGTGCCCGCGTCGGCGAGCCTCGCCAGCTTCGCCGCCATCGCCGCGATGTGCGCCGGGTCCTCCAGCGCGCCGCCGGTGAGGATGACGGCCGCCGCGCGCTGGCGCTGGAGCAGGGTGAGATAGGTCAGTTCGCGCTCGGGCGAGCCGCCCGTGTTGCAGACGACGGCGAGCTTCTCGCCGCCCGCCCTGCCCCCGCTCTCCAGACCGCCGATCTCCGCCTGCGCCGCCCCCGCCATGATCCCGAAGAACGGGTCGGCGATGTCGTTGACGAGGATGCCCACCAGGTCGGAGGTGGCGGCGGCGAGCGAGCTCGCCGGGCCGTTCAGTACGTAGTCGAGGTCGTCCACCGCCCGCAGCACCCGGTCCCTGGTGGCGGCGGCGACGGGGTAGTTGCCGTTCAGCACGCGCGAGACGGTGGCGGGCGACACCCGGGCGCGGGCCGCCACATCCGCCAGGGTGACTGTCATCGCTGTTCCTCCGTCGGGGCTCGGTCCATGGGTGACACGGCGGATCGCGGTGGGGCTCTTGTCCCCGACCGTGATCGCAGGCTAGCTTCATACCCTATAGAAAGCGCTTGCTAGGGTCGTATGGAGGGAACTTCGTGACACGCAGGACAGTGCGGATCGCCATGAACGGCGTCACGGGGCGGATGGGATACCGGCAGCATCTGCTGCGGTCCGTCCTCGCGATCCGCGACCAGGGCGGACTGGACCTCGGGGACGGCGACGTCCTGTGGCCCGAGCCGGTCCTCGTCGGCCGCAGGGAGCACGCACTCAAGGAGATCGCCGCGCGGCACGGTCTGACCGAGTGGTCCACCGATCTGGACGCCGTCCTCGCCGACGGGACCGTCGAGATCTACTTCGACGCGCAGGTCACATCGGCCCGCGTCGAAGCCGTCAAGAAAGCGATCGCGGCGGGCAAGCACATCTACGCCGAGAAGCCGACGGCGACGGACCTCGAAGGCGCGCTCGACCTGGCACGCCTCGCGCGGAGCGCCGGCGTCAAGCACGGCGTCGTCCAGGACAAGATCTTCCTGCCGGGCCTGCTCAAGCTCAAGCGGCTCATCGACGGCGGGTTCTTCGGCCAGATCCTCTCCGTACGCGGCGAGTTCGGCTACTGGGTCTTCGAGGGCGACTGGCAGGAGTCGCAGCGCCCGTCCTGGAACTACCGCACGCAGGACGGCGGCGGCATCACCGTCGACATGTTCCCGCACTGGGAGTACGTGCTGCACGAGCTGTTCGGCCGGGTCACCACCGTCCAGGCGCACATCACGACCCACATCCCGCAGCGCTGGGACGAGCGGGGCAAGCCGTACGCGGCCACGGCCGACGACGCCGCCTACGGGATCTTCCAGCTCGCCGGGGGAGCCGTCGCCCAGATCAACTCCTCCTGGGCGGTGCGGGTCAACCGCGACGAACTCGTCGAGTTCCAGGTCGACGGGACGCACGGCTCGGCCGTCGCCGGGCTGCGCCGCTGCCGCGTACAGCACCGCAGCGCCACCCCCAAGCCGGTGTGGAACCCGGACCTGCCCGCGACCGAGCCGTTCAGGGACCAGTGGCAGGAGGTCCCGGACAACGCCGAGTTCGACAACGGGTTCAAGACGCAGTGGGAGCTGTTCCTGCGCCATGTCGCGCTCGACGAGCCGTTCCCCTGGGACCTGCTGGCAGGCGCGCGCGGGGTGCAGCTCGCCGAGCTGGGCCTGCGCTCGTCGGCGGAGGGCCGCCGCTTCGAGGTGCCGGAGCTGACGCTGTGACGCTCCGGCTGCCCGCACCCGGCGGCGCTGTCCGCAGCTACCAACCCCGCGCCGAACCGGCCCACTTCACCGCGGGCGGGCCGCCCCTGACGTCCCGTACGGTCTTCTCCGCCGCGCATGTCGTGGCCGACCCGTACGCCGACACCAGCCCCGACGGGGCGGCGGCCGTCGACTGGGACGCGACGCTCGCCTTCCGGCGCCATCTCTGGTCGCACGGCCTGGGCGTCGCCGAGGCGATGGACACCGCCCAGCGCGGTATGGGCCTGGACTGGGCGGGCGCAGCCGAGCTGATCCGCCGCTCGGCCGCCGAGGCGAAGGCCACCGGCGGCCGCGTCGCCTGCGGGGTCGGCACCGACCAACTCCCGCCGGGGGAGCACACCTTGGCGCGGGTGCGCGCCGCGTACGAGGAACAGCTCGCGCTCGTCGAGGAGACAGGATCGCAGGCCATCCTGATGGCCTCGCGGGCCCTCGCCGCCGCGGCGAAGAGCCCCGACGACTACCTCGCCATCTACGGGCAGTTGCTGCGCCAGGCGGCCGAACCCGTCGTCCTGCACTGGCTGGGACCGATGTTCGACCCCGCGCTCGCCGGCTACTGGGGCAGCACCGACCTGGACGCCGCGACCGAGACGTTCCTGCGGGTCATCGCCGAACACCCCGACAAGGTCGACGGGATCAAGGTCTCGCTGCTCGACGCGCGGCGCGAGGTCGAGCTGCGCCGCCGGCTGCCGGACGGGGTCCGCTGCTACACCGGCGACGACTTCAACTACCCCGAGCTGATCGCGGGGGACGAACGCGGCTTCAGCCACGCGCTGCTGGGCATCTTCGACCCGCTCGGACCGCTGGCCGCCGAAGCCGTACGCGTCCTGGACACGGGCGACAGCAAGGGCTTCCGCGAACTGCTCGACCCCACGGTCGAGTTGTCCCGGCATCTCTTCCAGCAGCCGACCCGCTACTACAAGACCGGGGTCGTCCTGCTCGCCTGGCTGGCCGGGCACCAGGACCACTTCACGATGGTCGGCGGGCTCCAGTCGGCGCGCTCGCTGCCCCATCTGGCACGTGCGTACGAACTGGCCGACGGGCTAGGGCTGTTCCCCGACCCGGCCCTGGCCGAGACCCGGATGGCGGCCCTGCTCGGGGTGTACGGGGTGGACCGGTGAGCGGCACGGTGAGCGAGCTGTCCGCCGAGGGCCTGGCCCGGTTCAGCATCAACCAGATGACGGTCAAGCAGCTTTCGCTGCCCGAGCTGACCGAGGCCTGCGTACGGCTCGGTGTGCCGGCCGTCGGCCTGTGGCGCGAGCCCGTCCAGGCGTACGGCGTCGAGGCCGCGGCCCAACTCGTGCGCGACGCCGGGCTCGTGGTCACCTCGCTGTGCCGGGGCGGCTTCCTCACCGCGACCGACCCCGGGCAGCGGTCGGCGGCGCTGGCCGACAACCGCGCGGCCGTGGACGAGGCCGCCGCGCTGGGCACCGACACGCTCGTCCTGGTGTCGGGCGGGCTGCCGCCCGGCAGCCGGGATCTGCCCGCGGCGCGGGAGCGGGTGGCCGAGGCGCTGGCCGAACTCGCCCCGCACGCGGGCGAACGCGGCGTACGGCTCGCGATCGAACCGCTGCACCCGATGTTCGCCTCCGACCGCTGTGTGGTCTCCACCCTGGACCAGGCGCTGGAGCTGGCGGAGCGCTTCCCGGCCGACCAGGTCGGCGTGGTCGTGGACACGTACCACCTCTGGTGGGACGACCGGGCGCCCGCCGCCGTGGCGCGGGCCGGGGCCGCCGGGCGGATCCACTCCTTCCAGCTCGCCGACTGGGTCACGCCGCTGCCCGCCGGGGTGCTGAACGGCCGCGGCCAGCTCGGCGAGGGGGCGGTCGACCTGCGGGCGTGGTGCGAGCGGGTGGACGCGACAGGCTACCGGGGGCTGATCGAGGTCGAGCTGTTCAACGACGAGCTGTGGGCGCGTGACGGCGTCGAACTGCTCACCGAGGTCGCGGCACGGTTCGTGGCGCACGCGCTGCGGCCGGGAGAGTAGCGCGGAAAGTAGTCGCGGGAAAATAACCGACGAAGTCGTGCAACCCTTCGGCAGGGACGCGTGTCGTACATGGCATCAGGGCTTCCGGGGAGGGATCTGGGGGGATTCGGGAAGTCCTGATGGGTGGGGGGAACACGTGGGGCCTGGTCCGCAAGGACCGGGCCCCTTGTTCGTTTATCCACAGGTGTCCAAAGGTATCCACAGGCCCGTCGCGTTGTCGGACGGCGGCGGTAGCGTCTGAATCATGCCCAACGCACCCGTGTCGCTCGCCGTTCTCGAAGCCGTTCTTGAGCGGATCACCTATGCCAACGAGGAGAACGGCTACACGGTCGCGCGGGTCGACACCGGCCGGGGCGGCGATCTGCTCACGGTCGTCGGCGCGCTGCTCGGTGCCCAGCCCGGTGAGTCGCTGCGGATGGAGGGCCGTTGGGGCTCGCACCCCCAGTTCGGCAAGCAGTTCACCGTCGAGAACTACACAACGATCCTTCCGGCGACGATCCAGGGCATCCGCCGCTATCTGGGCTCCGGCCTGATCAAGGGCATCGGGCCGGTCATGGCCGACCGGATCGTGGGCCATTTCGGGGTGGACACCCTGCGGATCATCGAGGAGGAGCCCAAGCGGCTCGTCGAGGTGCCGGGCCTCGGCCCCAAGCGGACGAAGATGATCGCCGTCGCCTGGGAGGAGCAGAAGGTCATCAAGGAAGTCATGATCTTCCTCCAGGGCGTCGGCGTCTCCACCTCGATCGCCGTGCGGATCTACAAGAAGTACGGCGACGCGTCGATCTCCGTCGTCAAGAGCGAGCCGTACCGCCTCGCGGCGGACGTCTGGGGCATCGGGTTCCTCACCGCCGACCGGATCGCACAGGCCGTCGGCATCCCGCACGACAGCCCGGAGCGGGTGAAGGCCGGCTTGCAGTACGCGCTGTCCCAGTCCAGCGACCAGGGGCACTGCTTCCTGCCCGAGGAGCAGTTGATCACGGACGCGGTGAAGCTCCTCCAGGTGGACACGGGCCTGGTCATCGAGTGCCTCGCCGAGTTGGCGGGGGAGGAGGAAGGCGTCGTCAGGGAGACGGTGCCGGGGCCCGACGGCGGCGAGCCGGTCACCGCCGTTTATCTGATCCCCTTCCACCGCGCCGAGCTGTCCCTCTCCGCCCAGTTGCGCAGGCTGCTGCGGACCGGGGACGACCGGATGCCGGCCTTCCGCGACGTGGCCTGGGACAAGGCGCTGAGCTGGCTCGCCGGGCGTACGGGCGCGAAGCTGGCGCCCGAGCAGGAGCAGGCGGTGCGGCTCGCGCTCACGGAGAAGGTGGCGGTGCTGACCGGCGGCCCCGGCTGCGGCAAATCCTTCACCGTCCGCTCGATCGTGGAGCTGGCGCGGGCCAAGAAGGCCAAGGTCGTGCTGGCGGCGCCGACCGGGCGGGCGGCCAAGCGGCTGGCGGAGCTGACCGGCGCCGAGGCGTCCACGGTGCACCGGCTGCTCGAACTGAAACCGGGCGGGGACGCGGCGTACGACAGGGACCGGCCGCTGGACGCCGATCTGGTGGTGGTCGACGAGGCGTCGATGCTGGATCTGCTGCTCGCCAACAAGCTGGTCAAGGCGGTGGCACCGGGTGCCCATCTGCTGCTGGTCGGCGATGTCGACCAGCTCCCCTCGGTGGGCGCGGGCGAGGTGCTGCGGGATCTGCTCGCCGAGGGCGGCCCGGTGCCCCGGGTGCGGCTCACCCGGATCTTCCGGCAGGCCCAGCAGTCGGGGGTGGTCACCAACGCGCACCGCATCAACTCGGGCGTGCCGCCGATCACCCAGGGCCTCGCGGACTTCTTCCTGTTCGTCGAGGACGAGACGGAGGACGCCGGCCGGGTCACGGTCGATGTGGCGGCCCGCCGCATTCCGGCCAAGTTCGGTCTCGATCCGCGCAGGGACGTGCAGGTGCTGGCGCCCATGCACCGGGGCCCGGCAGGGGCAGGCGCGCTCAACGGGCTGCTCCAGCAGGCCATCACGCCCGCCAGACCCGAGCTGCCGGAGAAGCGGCTGGGCGGCCGGGTCTTCCGCGTGGGGGACAAAGTGACCCAGATCAGGAACAATTATGAGAAAGGGGAGAACGGGATCTTCAACGGCACGGTCGGCGTGGTCACCTCGCTCAGCCTGGACGACCAGCGGCTGACGGTGCTGACGGACGAGGACGAGGAGGTGCCGTACGACTTCGACGAGCTGGACGAGCTGACGCACGCGTACGCGGTCACGATCCACCGCTCGCAGGGCAGCGAGTATCCGGCCGTGGTCATCCCGGTCACCAACAGCGCCTGGATGATGCTCCAGCGCAATCTGCTCTACACGGCGGTGACCCGGGCCAAGAAGCTGGTCGTGCTGGTGGGCTCGCGCAAGGCCCTGGGGCAGGCGGTGCGCACGGTCTCGGCAGGCAGGCGGTTCACCGCGGTGGATCACCGGCTGGCCGGCGCCGGATGAGCGTGCGAAACATCATCGGGGACTACCGGAACCAGGGCGAAGGGGGCAGGATGAACAGGTTGGCGGCACTCAGTGCCGCCAATAGGCCTAATGGTCGACCCCGAGTGCACTCTCCTGCGCCAAATGGGGGATGGTAGAGACAGTCAGGGCACCTCGAAGAAGAGGCACTACGTCGGTGAGGGATGACGTGAGCGAGAAACGCGACAACGACGCGGTAGTACTGCGGTACGGCGACGGCGAGTACACCTATCCGGTGATCAACAGCACCGTCGGCGACATGGGCTTCGACATCGGGAAGCTCCGATCGCAGACCGGTCTTGTGACGCTGGACAGCGGGTACGGCAATACCGCCGCCTACAAGTCCGGCATCACCTACCTCGACGGCGAGCAGGGCATCCTGCGATACCGCGGCTACCCGATCGAGCAGCTCGCCGAGGGGTCGAGCTTCGTCGAGGTGGCGTATCTGCTGATCAACGGCGAGCTGCCCACCGTGGACCAGCTCGCGTCGTTCAAGAACGAGATCACCCAGCACACGCTGCTGCACGAGGACGTCAAGCGGTTCTACGACGGCTTCCCGCGTGACGCGCATCCGATGGCGATGCTGTCGTCCGTGGTCAGCGCGCTGTCCACGTTCTACCAGGACAGCCACAACCCGTTCGACGAGCGGCAGCGCAACCTCTCCACGATCCGGCTGCTCGCCAAGCTGCCGACGATCGCGGCGTACGCGTACAAGAAGTCGATCGGTCACCCCTTCGTCTACCCGCGCAACGACCTCGGGTACGTCGAGAACTTCCTGCGGATGACCTTCTCGGTCCCCGCGCAGGAGTACGAGCCGGACCCGGTCGTCGTCTCCGCGCTGGACAAGCTGTTCATCCTGCACGCGGACCACGAGCAGAACTGTTCGACCTCCACCGTGCGGCTCGTCGGCTCCTCGCAGGCGAACATGTTCGCCTCGATCTCGGCCGGCATCAGCGCCCTGTGGGGCCCGCTGCACGGTGGCGCCAACGCGTCGGTGCTGGAGATGCTCGAAGGCATCCAGGCCGCCGGCGGCGACGTCGACTCCTTCATCCGCAAGGTGAAGAACAAGGAAGACGGCGTGAAGCTCATGGGCTTCGGGCACCGCGTCTACAAGAACTTCGACCCCCGGGCGAAGATCATCAAGGCGGCGGCGCACGACGTGCTGTCGGCGCTCGGCAAGACCGACGAGCTGCTCGACATCGCGCTCAAGCTCGAAGAGCACGCTCTGGCCGACGACTACTTCGTCGAGCGCAAGCTGTACCCGAACGTGGACTTCTACACGGGCCTCATCTACCGCGCGATGGGCTTCCCGACCGAGATGTTCACCGTGCTCTTCGCGATCGGCCGGCTGCCCGGCTGGATCGCCCAGTGGCACGAGATGATCAAGGAGCCGGGCTCACGTATCGGCCGTCCGCGGCAGATCTACACCGGCGAGGTCCTGCGCGACTTCGTGCCGGTCGAAGGCCGCTGACGACCCCGTACAACCCCGCCGCCTAAGCGAAAAGCGCCCCGCCGCCAATCCCCCCACGGGTTGACGAACGGGGCGCTTTCCATATCCCCGGAGCGGATTCCCCCCACGGGATCCGGGCCGGGCGCTGTGCGGATGACCACCTGCGGTCACCCGGGTGCGGTCGGACCGGGGTACGTACGCACGGGAGGGCCGCTCAAGCTCCCCGGTGCACGTGCCCCGGCCAATCGCTTGCCTGGGACGTCCCCCAAGACATCCCATGAACGTCCCCCAAGACGTTCTCTCTGGCATCGTCCTCTTAGACACGCCAGGTCCCTGAATGGTTACCCATAAATCTATGTGATCTAGATCTCTTTGTGAAGGACTTGTGCCCCCTGTGAAGGCGGCACGGCGGCAAAGAGTTGGTCAGGCGAGCCCGGCCAGCTCATACCCCGCCTCGTCCACGGCGGCCCGTACGGCTGCCTCGTCGGGTGCCGCCTTCGTGACGACGGTGACCCGGCCCGTCGCGGCCTCCGCCTGGACCGAGACCACGTCGGCGAGCGCCGAGATCTCCCCGCTGACGGCCCCCTCGCAGTGCCCGCAGCTCATGCCGGTGACCTGGTAGACGGTGGTGATGGTGCCGGTGGCCGGGGTGGTTCCGGCAGGTGCCTCGGCAGTCATGACAATCTCCTCTTCGGGGCCTTGCTGACAGAGTCGGGGGAAATGTTACCCCTAGGGGGTATGGGCTCGCGTCAGCGCCTGCCCCGGTTGCCCGGACGGTTGGCGACCCAGGTGCGGACGGTGTCCGCGTACCAGTAGGGCTTGCCGTTCTCCACATGGTCGGGGGGTGGGAGCAGCCCGTGCTTGCGGTACGAGCGGACGGTGTCCGGCTGTACGGAGATGTGCGCCGCGATGTCCTTGTACGACCAGAGCCGCTTGTCCGTCATGAATGGCACCTCTCGCTGATGATCAACCCAGCCTGTGCCCAATCAGGCACGCAGAGTAATGGCGTGAGGGCTCTTGTCGCCCGGTCGCAACGCGATACCCGCGTAACGGAGACATGTGTGACAGAACATCAACAATGGTGACACGCACGGCACATGGGGCGGTGGGGCGGTGTGCCGTCAGGCGCCGCAGCTCCGCAGGAAGCGGCGGGTGCGCTCGGCGATCGGGAACGGCCTGTCCGGCGGGCACGGGTACATGTCCTGCTCGACGATGGCGAACAGGTCGACGCCGAGCCCCTCGGCCGCGGTCAGGACGGGCCCGAGCGCGGGGATCCCGGCCGGCGGCTCGCACATCACCCCGCGGGCCACGGCGGGGCCGAACGGCACCTCGTTCGCGACGACTTCCGCGAGAATCCGCGGATCCACCTGCTTGAGGTGCAGATAGCCGATCCGCTCCCCGTACGTCTCGATCAGCCGGACGCTGTCGCCGCCGCAGTACGCGTAGTGCCCGGTGTCCAGGCACAGCGACACCAGCTCCGGATCGGTCGCGTCGAGGAACCGCGCGACGTTCTCCTCGGTGTCGACATGGGTGTCCGCGTGCGGATGGACGACGATCCGCAGTCCGTAGCGCTCCCGCACCTCGCGGCCGAGCCGCTCGGTCCCCTCGGTCAGATCGCGCCACTGCGCGGCCGTGAGCGTGCGCTCCTCCAGCACCTGCCCTGTCTTGTCGTCGCGCCAGAAGGACGGGATCACCACCAGGTGCTCGGCGCCCGTCGCGCGGGTCAGCTCGGCGATGTCGGCGACATGGGCCCAGGTCTTCTCCCAGACGGCGGGGCCGTGGTGCAGCCCGGTGAAGACCGTGCCCGCCGACACCTTCAGCCCGCGCTTGCCGGTCTCCTCGCGCAGCCGGTCGGGGTCGCTGGGCAGGTAGCCGTACGGGCCGAGCTCGATCCACTCGTAACCGGCTTCGGCGACCTCGTCCAGGAAGCGCTGCCAGGGGACCTGCTGGGGGTCGTCGGGAAACCACACCCCCCACGAGTCGGGTGCCGACCCGACGCGGATGCGGTTCAGTGCGGGTGAGGAAGAGGTCATACCGGTCAGCTTTCCGGCCGTGAGGAAAAGGTGTCAAGGGTTCGTCCGA
The DNA here is from genome assembly GCF_055584925.1 of Streptomyces sp. NPDC087906. Classification (NCBI taxonomy): domain Bacteria; kingdom Bacillati; phylum Actinomycetota; class Actinomycetes; order Kitasatosporales; family Streptomycetaceae; genus Streptomyces; species Streptomyces sp. NPDC087906. The sequence goes on along the minus strand of NZ_JBVJLC010000004.1, from coordinate 373,443 downwards.
ATGTCAGGACAAACTGTTGACAGCACTGGTGGCCGGGGCATTAGATCGGGGGCATCGGTCGCGCCGTCGAGCTGAAGGGACGCCCATGTCCGCACCGTACGACGTGATCACGATGGGCCGGATCGGGGTGGACCTCTACCCGTTGCGGACCGGGGTCCCGCTGGCCCAGGTGGACAGGTTCGGGAAGTTCCTCGGCGGCTCGGCGACCAATGTCGCGGTCGCCGCCGCCCGGCTGGGCCGCCGCGTCGCCGTCGTCACCCGGACCGGGCAGGACCCCTTCGGCGACTACCTCCACCAGGAGCTGCGCGGGTTCGGGGTCGACGACCGCTGGGTGACGGCGGTCGACAAGTACCCGACCCCGGTGACCTTCTGCGAGATCTTCCCGCCGGACAACTTCCCGCTGTACTTCTACCGGCAGCCGAAGGCCCCCGATCTGGAGATCCACCCGGACGAGCTGGATCTCGACGCCATCAGGGCGAGCAGGATCTTCTGGATGACCGGCACCGGACTCTGCGCCGAACCCAGCCGCTCGGCGACGCTCGCCGCCCTTGAGGCGCGCGACAAGTCCGGGACGACGGTCTTCGACCTCGACTGGCGGCCCATGTTCTGGCCCGAGGGCGCCGACGCCCGCGAGGTGTACGGGGCCGCCCTGCGCCATGCCACCGTCGCCGTCGGCAATCTCGACGAGTGCGAGATCGCCGTGGGCGAGCGCGAACCCCACGCCGCCGCACGGGCGCTGCTCGCCGCCGGTGTCGAACTCGCCGTCGTCAAACAAGGACCCAAGGGCGTGCTCGCCGTCCACCGCGACGGAGCCGTGGCCGAACTCCCGCCCGTCCCCGTCGATGTCGTCAACGGACTCGGCGCCGGTGACGCGTTCGGCGGCGCGCTCTGCCACGGCCTGCTGTCCGGCTGGGACCTGGCGCGCACCATCAGCTACGCGAACGCCGCGGGCGCCATCGTCGCCGCCCGACTCGCCTGCTCGTCGGCGATGCCGTACGACAGCGAGGTCGCCCACGTACTCGCCGGCGGCCCGGTCCCCGACCAGGGCCCCCTGCCCACCCCCGGAGCCGCTTCGTGACCCGCGTCGATGTGTCCGAGATCGTCCGCCTGCGCGCGCACCGCCCGGAAGCCGTCGCCGAGGCGGCCGCCCGGCGCGCGCGCCGGCCGCTGCTGCGCCCGCCGGGCCGGCTGATGATCATCGCGGCCGACCACCCCGCGCGTGGCGCGCTCGGCGTCGGCGACCGGCGGCTCGCCATGGCCAACCGCGCCGACCTGCTGGAGCGGCTCTGCCTCGCCCTCTCACGTCCCGGTGTGGACGGGGTGCTCGGCAGCGCCGACATCCTGGACGACCTGCTCCTGATAGGCGCGCTGGACGACCGTGTGGTCATCGGCTCGATGAACCGCGGCGGACTGGCCGGCGCCGCCTTCGAACTGGACGACCGCTTCACCGGACACCGCCCCGAGGACATCGCGGGGCACGGCTTCGACGCGGGCAAGATGCTGCTGCGCATCGACTACGACGACCCGGGCTCCCTCGACACGATCCACTCGGCCGCGCGCGCCATCGACGCCATGGCCGAGCGCCGGCTGCCCGTCTTTGTCGAGCCGTTCGTCTGCCGCCGGGTGGACGGCCGGCTCCGCACCGATCTGAGCGCCGACGCGGTGACCCGCTCGATCGCCATCGCATCGGGTCTCGCCGGCAGCTCCGCGTACACCTGGCTGAAGGTTCCCGTTACCGAGGACCCCGACGATATGGCCCGGGTCATGGAGACCTCGACGCTGCCGGCCGTCCTGCTGGGCGGTGAGATCGGCGGCGACCAGGAGGGCGCGTACGAGAAATGGCGCAAGGCCCTGCGGCTGCCCACGGTGCAGGGTCTGGTGGTGGGGCGCTCGCTGCTCTACCCGGCCGACGGGGACGTGGCGGCGGCCGTCGACACGGCCGTAGGACTGCTCTGACGGTCATGGAGGGTATGGAGGGTAGGGAGACGGACATGACGAGCGAGCAGAACACGGCGGGGCTGTACGTACCGGCCGGCAGCGCCGCGAAGGGGCCGTACGTGCTCGACGTCGGCCCCGAGCGGGCCGGCTGGACCCACAGCGCGCTGCGCGTCGTGGAGCTGGCGCCCGGCGCCGGCCATGCCTTCGCCACCGGAGACAGCGAATGGATCGTCATTCCGCTGAACGGCGGTTGTACGGTGCGTACCGAGGGTGAGGTCATGGAACTGCTGGGCAGAGAAAGCGTGTTCAGCGGCGTCACGGACTTCGCCTACGTACCGCGCGACGCCGATGCCCAGATCTCCTCCGATGCGGGAGGCCGCTTCGCCCTGGCAGGAGCGAAGTGCGAGCGACGACTCCCCGCTCGCTACGGCCCCGCATCGGAGGTTCCGGTCGAGCTGCGCGGCGCGGGCGGCTGCTCGCGCCAGGTCAACAACTTCGCGGCGGCCGGGGTCTTCGACTGCGACCGGCTCATCGCCGTCGAGGTGCTGACCCCCGGCGGCAACTGGTCGTCGTACCCGCCGCACAAGCACGACGAACCGCTCCCCGGCGCCGAGTCGGTGCTGGAGGAGATCTACTACTTCGAGATCGACCCGGGCGCGCACGGCGCCGGGTCCGCGCTCGGCTACCACCGCGTCTCCCCCTCGCGGCCCGGCGGCAGCGACGTACTGGCCGAGGTGCGCGGCGGTGACACGGTGCTCATCCCGGACGGCTGGCACGGCCCGTCCGTCGCCGCGCCGGGACACGACATGTACTACCTGAACGTGATGGCGGGTCCCGGCGCGACCAGGGAGTGGCTGATCAGCGACCACCCCGACCACGGCTGGATCCGGGACACCTGGCCCGGCCAGGACGTCGACCCGCGGCTGCCGCTGTACACGGCGCCGCGGCGCAACCCAGCGGAGGCAACGTCATGACCACCGCCAACGGCCCGCGCCCCGCCAACGGCCCGCGCACCGGCGCCGCACCGGGCGCCGACGGCGGCGCACCGGGCACCGGCACCCGCCGGCTGACCGTCGCGCAGGCGCTGATCACCTTCCTCTCCCGCCAGTACACGGAGCGGGACGGCCGCAGGCAGCGGCTGATCAACGCCACCTGGGGCATCTTCGGCCACGGCAATGTGGCGGGCATCGGACAGGCGCTTGTCGAGTCAGGTGCCGATATGCGGTACTTGCAGGGACGCAACGAACAAGCCATGGTCCATGCCGCCGTCGGTTACGCCCGGCAGAGCAACCGCCTCTCCGCCCATGCCGTGACCACCTCCATCGGCCCCGGCGCCACCAACCTCGTCACCGGCGCCGCCCTCGCCACCATCAACCGGCTGCCCGTGCTGCTGCTGCCCGGCGACACCTTCGCCACCCGCCCCGCCGAGCCGGTGCTCCAGCAGCTCGAAGACCCGTCCCAGGGCGACGTCTCCGTCAACGACGCGCTGCGGCCCGTCTCCCGCTACTTCGACCGGGTCTCCCGGCCCGAGGCGCTGATCCCGGCGGCGCTCGCCGCGATGCGGGTGCTCAGCGACCCGGCCGAGACCGGCGCCGTCACGCTCGCGCTGCCGCAGGACGTGCAGGCGGAGGCGTACGACTGGCCGGAGGCGTTCTTCGCCGAGCGGATCTGGCGGGTCCGCCGCCAGGCGCCCGACCCGGCCGAACTGGACGCGGCCCTCGCGCTCGTACGGCAGTCCCGGCGCCCGCTGCTCGTCGCCGGCGGCGGTGTCCACCACAGCGCCGCCGAGGACGCGCTCGCCGCGTTCGCGGACGCGACGGGCATCCCCGTCGCCGCCACCCAGGCGGGCAAGGGCGCGCTGCGCCACGACCACCCCGCCGACATCGGCGGCATCGGCCACACCGGCACCGCCACCGCCGACGAACTGGCCCGCACCGCCGACCTGGTGATCGGCGTCGGCACCCGCTGGTCGGACTTCTCCACCGCTTCGGCCACCCTCTTCGCCAACCCGGCCGTCCGGTTCCTCAACGTCAACGTGACGAGTTTCGACGCGCACAAGCTCGCCGCCCACCCGCTCGTCGCCGACGCGCGCACCGCGCTGGAGCAGCTCACCGCCGGGCTCGGTGGCGAGACCTCGTACGCCGTCGATGCCTCCTACGTCGCCGAGTACAGCGAGGACAAGGAGTGGTGGGAGGAGCGGGTCGACGCGGCGCTGGCCGCCGACGAGGACCTGCTGCGCCCCACCCAGTCGCAGATCCTCGGCGTGCTCGACGAACTCGTCACCGACGAGGACATCCTCATCAACGCGGCCGGCTCGCTCCCCGGCGATCTGCACAAGCTGTGGCGGACCCGCTCCCGCGACCAGTACCACGTCGAGTACGGCTACTCCTGCATGGGGTACGAGATTCCGGCGGCCATCGGCGTCCAGCTCGCCGCGCCCGGCAGGCCCGTCTGGGCGCTGGTCGGCGACGGCACGTATCTGATGAACCCGACCGAGATCGTGACCGCCGTCCAGGAGCGGCTGCCGCTGAAGGTCGTGATCATCCAGAACCACGGGTACGCCTCCATCGGCGGTCTCTCCGCCTCGGTCGGCGCCGAGTCCTTCGGCACCGCCTACCGCTTCCGGGCCGACGACGGCACCTACACCGGGGCCCCGCTGCCGGTGGATCTCGCGGCCAACGCCGCGTCCCTCGGGATGCGGGTGATCCGCGCCAAGACCATTCGCGACCTGCGGGAAGCCCTCGCCGAAGCGCGGGCCGCCGACGGCCCCACATGTGTCTATGTGGAGACCGAAACCGCAGACACTGTGTCCGGGGTGCCGCCGGCCCAGGCGTGGTGGGATGTCCCCGTGGCCGAGACCGCGACGCGCCCGGCGGCGGTCGAGGCCCGCGAGGTGTACGACAGGCATGTCGCAGCCCGGCGCCGTCATCTGTGAAGGAGCAACGCATGAAGAGCGTCAACCACTGGATCGGTGGCAAGACCGTCGAGGGTGCTTCGGGCAACTGGGGACCCGTCACCGACCCGGCGACCGGCGCCGTCACCACCCAGGTGGCGCTGGCGTCCACCGAGGAGGTGGACGCGGCCGTGGCGGCGGCGAAGGCCGCGTACGCGACCTGGGGCACCTCGTCCCTCTCCGCGCGCACCAGCGTGCTGTTCCGCTACCGCGCGCTGCTCGACGAGCACCGCGACGAGATCGCGGCACTGATCACGGCCGAGCACGGCAAGGTGCACTCGGACGCGCTCGGCGAGGTCGCCCGCGGCCTGGAGATCGTCGAACTGGCCTGCGGGATCACCACCCAGCTCAAGGGCGAGCTGTCCACCCAGGTCTCCAGCCGGGTCGACGTGGCGTCCATCCGCCAGTCGCTGGGCGTCGTCGCCGGTATCACCCCCTTCAACTTCCCGGCCATGGTGCCGATGTGGATGTTCCCGCTGGCCGTCGCCTGCGGGAACACCTTCGTGCTCAAGCCGAGCGAGAAGGACCCCTCGGCCGCCAACCTGCTCGCGGAGCTGGCCTCCGAGGCCGGACTGCCGGACGGCGTGCTCAACGTGCTGCACGGCGACAAGGTCGCCGTCGACGCGCTGCTCGCCCACCCGGACGTGGCCGCCGTCTCCTTCGTCGGCTCCACACCGATCGCCCGGCACATCCACGCCACCGCCTCCGCCAACGGCAAGCGCGTCCAGGCACTCGGCGGCGCCAAGAACCACATGCTGGTCCTGCCGGACGCCGACATCGACGCCGCCGCCGACGCCGCCGTCTCCGCCGCCTACGGCTCCGCCGGGGAGCGCTGCATGGCGATCTCCGCCGTCGTCGCCGTCGGCGCGATCGGCGACGAACTCGTCGCCAAGATCCGCGAGCGCGCCGAGAAGATCACCATCGGCCCCGGCACCGACCCGGCCTCCGAGATGGGCCCGCTCATCACCAAGGCCCACCGCGACAAGGTCGCCTCGTACGTGACCGGCGCCGCAGCCCAGGGCGCCGAGGTCGTCCTGGACGGCACGGGCCACACCGTCGAGGGGTTCGAGGACGGCCACTGGATCGGCCTTTCGCTGCTCGACAAGGTCTCCACCGACTCGGACGCCTACCGCGACGAGATCTTCGGCCCGGTCCTGGTCGTGCTGCGCGCGGCGACGTACGAAGAGGGCATCGCCCTGATCAACGCCTCGCCCTACGGCAACGGCACCGCGATCTTCACCCGCGACGGCGGCGCGGCCCGCCGCTTCCAACTGGAGGTCGAGGCGGGCATGGTCGGCGTGAACGTGCCGATCCCGGTCCCCGTCGGCTACCACTCCTTCGGTGGCTGGAAGGACTCCCTCTTCGGCGACCACCACATCTACGGCAACGACGGCGTGCACTTCTACACCCGGGGCAAGGTCGTCACGACCCGCTGGCCCGACCCGTCCGAAGCCCCCGCCGGCGTCGACCTCGGCTTCCCCCGCAACCACTGAGCCGCCGCTCAGTCTCCGCCGCTCAGCCTCCACCGCCGTACCGCAGTTGGTGTACGGCGGGGCGCGGCCGTACTGCCTGAGGAGGCCGACGGGTTCAGACCGGCGCGGGTAGGGACGGCCCACCGGTCCGCTTAGGGTTCAGGTATGGACACCCCCACCCCCCGTCGGCCCCGGCTGCGCACGCGCTGGCTCGCGGCGCTCGCCGCGGCCGCCGTGCTCGTCGGCGCGGGCACCTGGACCGCCGTCGCCTCGGACGGCGCGCCCACCGTGCACCGCCAGGACCGGGTGATGCGGATGCCCGGGGCGCAGATCGGCACGTCGTACTTCACGGCGGGCGGCAGCGGGCGCAGGCCGGCCGTGCTGATCGGGCACGGCTTCGGCGGCAGCAAGGACGACGTACGCGGCCAGGCCGAGAAGCTGGCCCGCGACGGCTATGCCGTGCTGACCTGGTCGGCCCGCGGCTTCGGCAGGTCCACCGGGAAGATCGGGCTCAACGACCCCGCCTACGAGGTCAAGGACGTCTCCCGGCTGATCGACTGGCTGGCGAAGCGCCCCGAGGTACGGCTCGACAAGGCGGGCGACCCGCGCGTCGGGGTGACCGGCGGTTCGTACGGCGGGGCCGTCTCGCTGCTCGCCGCCGGCTACGACAAGCGGGTCGACGCCATCGCCCCCGAGATCACCTACTGGAATCTCGCCGACGCGCTGATGCCCGACGGGGTGTTCAAGAAGCTCTGGGCCGGGATCTTCTTCTCCACCGGCGGTGGCTGCGCCACCTTCGAGAAGCAGCTCTGCGCCATGTACAAGCGGGTCGCCGTCTCCGGTAAGCCGGACGCCGCGGCGCGCCAACTGCTCGCCGAGCGCAGCCCCTCCGCGATCGGCGACCGGATCGATGTGCCCGCGCTGATCGTCCAGGGCCAGACCGACTCGCTCTTCCCGCTCGGCCAGGCCGACACCATGGCGAAGGCGATCAGCGCCAACGGCGCCCCCGTCGACGTCGACTGGATCGCGGGCGGCCACGACGGCGGGGATCTGGAGGCGAACCGGATCGAGGGCCGGATCTCCTCCTGGTTCGACCGCTATCTCAAGGACGAAGCCGGCGCCGACACCGGACCCGCCTTCCGGGTCAGCCGCTCCGGCGGTGTCGACTCCACCGACGGCCGGACCCTGCTGCGCGGCGCGAGCGCCGACCACTACCCGGGGCTCGGCGGCGGAACGGTCTCCGTGCCGCTCAGCGGCGGCGCGCAGTCCTTCCAGAACCCGGCGGGCGGCAGCCCGCCCGCCATCTCCTCCGTGCCGGGCCTCGGCGGGCTCGGCGGTGGCCTGTCCCAACTGTCGAGCGCGGGACTCGGTCTGTCGCTGGACTTCCCCGGGCAGTTCGCCCACTTCGACTCATCTCCTTTCGCACACTCGTTGCGGATCACTGGCTCACCCACCGTCCGGGCCACGGTCACCGCGAACGGTGACGCGGTCCTCTTCGCCAAGGTCTACGACGTCGGCCCCGACGGCACCCAGCAGGTGCTCCCCTCCCAACTCGTCACCCCCCTGCGGATCGAGGACGCCCGGCAGGGCAGGACCGTCACGGTGACGATGCCCGCCATCGACCGCCAGGTGCAGGCAGGCCACCGGCTGCGGGTCGTCTTCGCCGCCACCGACCTCGCCTACGCCTCACCGACCGCCCCCGCCACCTACCGCGTCTCCGTGGACGGCCCGCTGGCCGTGCCGACCGTCCCCGCCCTGACCACCGCGGCGGCCACGGTGCCCTGGTGGGTCTGGGGACTCCCGGCGGCCGGGCTGCTGATCGGCGCCGCACTGCTGCTGACCGCCCGGCGCAGAGGCAGCACCCCGCCGCCCGATCCGGCGCTCGCCGGCGTACCGCTGCAGATCACCGATCTCGCCAAGCGGTACGCCAAGTCCGCCGACCGGTACGCCGTACGTGATCTCTCCTTCCGGGTGGAACAGGGGCAGGTGCTGGGACTGCTCGGGCCGAACGGCGCCGGCAAGACCACCACACTGCGCATGCTGATGGGACTGATCACCCCGGACGAGGGGGAGATCCGGGTCTTCGGCCACGCGATCCGGCCGGGTGCCCCCGTACTGTCGCGGGTCGGTTCGTTCGTCGAAGGCGCGGGCTTCCTGCCGCATCTGTCGGGGCGGGCCAATCTGGAGCTGTACTGGGCCGCCACCGGCCGCCCCGCCGAGGACTCCCAGCTCGACGAGGCGCTGGAGATCGCCGGTCTCGGCGACGCGCTGGCCCGCGCCGTCCGCACCTACTCGCAGGGCATGCGGCAGCGGCTCGCCATCGCCCAGGCCATGCTCGGTATGCCGGATCTGCTGATCCTCGACGAGCCGACCAACGGCCTCGACCCGCCGCAGATCCGCGAGATGCGGGACGTGATGATCCGCTACGCGGCCGCAGGACGCACCGTCATCGTCTCCAGCCACCTCCTCTCCGAGGTCGAACAGACCTGTACACATCTGGTGGTCATGCACCGGGGCCAACTCGTCCAGACAGGACCCGTCGCCGAGATCGTCGGCTCCGGCGACACCCTGCTCGTCACCACCGAAGGGCAGGTGCCCGAGCCGGTCGTGGAGAAGATCGGCGCGCTGCCCGGGATCGGCTCCGCCGTCCGCACGGACGACGGGGTGCTCGTACGGCTCGAAGGCGCCTCCACCAACACGCTCGTCACCGAGCTGGTCCGGCTGGATGTCGCCATCACCGGGGTCGGACCCCACCGCCGCCTGGAGGACGCTTTCCTCACCCTGATCTCCGGAGGCTCCGCATGAGCGTGCTGACCGAATCGGCCCCCGGCTACCGCGCCCGGCACACCCTGCCGCTCCGGGTGGAGCTGAAGCGGCAGTTGAAGCGCAGACGGACCCTGGCCATGGGGATCGTGCTCGCCGTCCTGCCCTTCGTGCTGATCGTCGCCTTCGCCGTCGGCGGCACCCCCGGCGGGGCGAACGGGCGTGTGACGCTGATGGACACGGCGACCGCTTCCGGTGCGAACTTCGCCGCCACCTCCCTCTTCGTATCGGCCGGTTTTCTGCTGGTGGTGCCGGTCGCGCTGTTCTGCGGGGACACCGTGGCCTCCGAGGCGAGCTGGTCCTCGCTGCGCTACCTCCTCGCCGCGCCCGTGCCGCGTGCCCGGCTGCTGTCGAGCAAGCTCGCGGTCGCGCTCCTGATGAGCGCGGCGGCGATGGTGCTGCTGCCGCTGGTCGCCCTGGCGGCCGGCACCGCCGCCTACGGCTGGGGTCCGCTGGAGCTGCCGACCGGTGGCTCCCTGGCCGCCGGCGACACCGTGCCACGGCTGGCCCTCGTCGTCGCCTTCATCTTCGTCTCCCAACTGGTCACCGCCGGACTGGCGTTCTGGCTGTCCACCAAGACCGACGCCCCCCTCGGCGCGGTCGGCGGCGCGGTCGGACTCACGATCATCGGCAATGTGCTGGATGCCGTGACCGCCCTCGGCTCCTGGCGCGACTTCCTGCCCGCGCACTGGCAGTTCGCCTGGGTGGACGCGCTCCAGCCGCAACTGGAATGGACCGGCATGGCGAAGGGCGCGGCTGTCTCCGTCGCCTATGCGCTGGTGCTGTTCGCACTGGCCTTCCGGGGCTTCGCCCGCAAGGACATCGTCTCGTAGCAGGCGCCCCTGCCAAGGCGCCGCCGGTCGGTCAGATCCAGCCCCGGCGGGCCGCTTCCGCCCCCGCCCGGAAGCGGCTCGCCGTACCGAGCGCGGCCAGCAACTCGCACACCCGGCGGCTGTAGGTGCGGCTCGACATACCGAGCCGCGACGCCGCCGCCTCGTCCGTGAGCCCGGCGAGCAGCGCCTCCAGCACCGGACGCAGCCCGCGCGGCACGGCCTGCACCGGTGTCCGCGCCGCTTCCCACCAGGTCTGGTGGATACGGACCAGGGCCCGCACGATCACCGGATCGCGGATCAACAGCAGCCCGTCCTGCGGATACCGCAGATCGAGCGGCACGGCGGCCACGGAGCGGTCCACCACCACCATCCGGAACGGCACGGCATCGGACTCCCGCGCCTCACCCGACCCGAGTCCATCGGACGCCGCTCCCAGCCCACCGGGCGCCCCGCCCTGCGCCGGAACCACCAGCCCGGCCGGGCCGGTGCGCGGCACGATCCTGCGTATCGCCACGGTGGCCGCCGGCTCCGCCCACCGGCCCGCCGCGTCCGCGAGCGAATCGCCTTCCGGATCGTCGAAACTCAGAAGCTCCTGCCGGGCGGACCGGACCAGCGCGGTCAACGCCGCCGCCACCTGACGGACCCCCACCACCGGTTCCCATATCGGTTCCAGCGTCATTCGCCCCACCGGCATCGACCTGTTGAGCACCGAGCCTGCAACATCCGCCACGGCTGACCACCCCCGTCGTCCCCTCGAAGCCGCGCCACTCCATGTACTCACACGATCGCGTTCCGTGACAAGCCCCAGGTCGGCGACTGGCGACTCCTTGCCAAACCCGTGCGAACCGGAGGCGCGATATTTCCCGGCGGTCCCGCCCGGCCATCGGCGATGATGTGCGCCATGGCCACCCTGCTGATCGCGCTCGCCGCGATATCCACCGGACTGTACGCGGGCATGATGCTGATCTTCCTGACCGGCGTCATGCCCGCGCTCGCCCGGCTGACCGACGAACAGTTCGTCGTGACCGCGCGCAGGATCAACGAGTACGTGCCGCGCCCGGTCTTCCTCGTCGTGTTCCTCGCCGAAGTGGCCTTCCCGGCCGCCGCCCTGTTCGTACCGGTCGACGGGCGCACGGACACCCAGCGGTGGCTGGTACTCGCCGGGCTGGTGTGCGCCGTCCTCAACCACCTGGTCACGGTCGCCGGCAACGTACCGCTCAACAACGCGCTGGCGGCGGGGTCACCTCCCGGCCGATCCGACGGCGAGACGCGCGCCGCGTTCGAGACGCGCTGGAACCGCTTCCATCTCGTCCGTACGCTGCTGGCCGTCGCGGCCTTCGCCCTGCTGGTCGCCGCCGCCGTCTGACCCGGCGTCAATGGCCTCAGGCCGACGCGCGGTTCGCCTGGCGCAGCCGGATCTCGGTCAGAGCCTGCTGCTCGGCCGCCATCGTCCGCAGCCCGACCGCCAGCCGCCTGGCGTCGACGCCCTCCGGGTCGAGCAGCGGATACGGCCTGCCCAGCGGGGTGTAACGGGTCCCGTACACCTGGGGCCTGCCCAGCGCGACCGCGCAGTGGTCGGCGGCATAGGCGCTGTGGATCGGTGAGCAGAGCCCCGCCTCCACGGCTTCGGCGATCAGATCGCGGCAGGTGAGCTGGAACGCGAGATCGTCGGAGTGCAGCAGGATCATCAGGGCCGCCGTCGAGGCGTCGACCCCCACCAGCGCCGCCGTCGGCCAGCCGTGCGCCGCGACGACCGAGCGCAGCGCCTCCGCGTTCTCTGCCCTGCACCGGGCGAGCGCGAGCCGGAGATGGGCCGCGGGCAGCCGCTGTGCCTCGGCCGTGGCGCTGTTGTCCTCGGCGACCCGCCGCAGCAACTCGTCGGCGAGCGCCTGTCTTTCGAGCTTTTCGCCCGAGCCGGATCCGGCGCCGCTCCCGGTCATCTCGCGCATCGCGGCTGCGTACCCCTGCTCCGGGGAGCCTGCGGCGTACGGGATTCGGCAGGCCGGAAAGTGAGAGTCGCCCATACCGCGCGCCCGCCGCCGTCCTTGGCCGGCGCCGGCCTGGTGCCGCACGCCTCCGCGATCCGGTCCACCAGGAGGAGCCCGTGCCCGCCCCCGGTGGAGAGCTGGCCCTCGTCACGCACTTCGAGATGGACGCAGCCGGCCAGTACCCGTGCCTCGCAGCTCACGGTGGCGCCGGTGGTGTGCAGAACGGCATGGGTCACCAGTTCGGAGATCACCAGCACCGCGTCGTCCCGTACGCCCTGCGGCAGGTCGTGGTGGCGCAGCTCGTCGCGCACCCAGCTCCTGGCCCTGGCCGCGGCGTCGGGCCTGCGCGGCAGCGTACGGGCTCCGCTCCGTAACTCCCCGGCGCCGAATGTGGGTTGCCTGTGTGCATGGTGTGCCGTGATGTGAGCCACCTGTTCACTATGCGCGTTGTCACTCTCAGCTCGCAACCGATCTATCTGATAATTTCAGAATGCCTGTCATCGCTCTGGATGGGGCAGTAACTACCTGACAGACTTCGGACGGTGAGATGCCGTCAGGAGGTGGTGTGAGCCGTGGCTGACGTCCGGCCGGGAAGTGCGGGGAGCGGAAGCGGGGGAAGCGCCGGAGGCGCGGCGAGTGCCCCGACGGTTCGCCGTATGGTGCTGGGCAAACGGCTCGGGGCGTTGCGCGAGCGGGCGCGGGTGTCGCGGGAAGCGGCGGCCGCGGTCCTCGACGTGACGCCGTTGACGATCCGGCGGATGGAGAATTCCGAGGTCGGTCTGAAGCCTCCTTATGTACGGGCCCTGTTGGAGAAGTACGGGGTGGCGCAGGCCGAGGCCGACGAATTCATGGAGCTGGTGCGGGACGCCAACCGCCCCGGCTGGTGGCATCGTTACCGCGACGCCGTGCCCGGCTGGTTCAGTGCCTACGTCAGCCTTGAGGACGAGGCGTGCCTGATCAGGTCGTACGAGCCGCACTATGTGCCGGGTCTGCTCCAGACGGAGGAGTACGCCCGCGGGGTGCTGGGGGCGGGAGCGCACAGCGGCGTCGATGAGTTGGAGCGCCGGGTCGCGCTGCGGGTCAAGCGGCAGCAGTTGCTGACCAAGCCCGAGGCGCCGGCGCTGTGGATCCTGATGGAAGAGGCCGTGCTGCGCAGGCCGGTCGGCGAGCCCGCGGTGATGCGGGCGCAGATCGGCCGGCTGATCGAAGCGACGGAACTGCCCAATGTGACGCTGCAGATCATGCCGTTCGCCGTCGGGCCGCATCTGGGTGCGTTCGGCCCGTTCCATCTCTTCCGCTTCGACATCACCGAACTCCCCGACATCGTCTACACCGAGAATCTCACCGGCGCCGTCTATCTCGACAGGCGCCCGGACAGCGCCGCCTATCTCCAGGTGCTGGACAACCTTTCGGCGCGGGCGGCCTCGGTCTCCGAATCGCGCGATTTTCTTCAGAACATACGCAAGGAGCTCTAATGCGGGACATCTACAACGGCATGCCGGCCGACGACTTGGGCACCGAGGGCTGGGAGAAGCCCTGGAGCGGTCCCAACGGCGGCAGTTGTGTCGAGGCCAAGAAGCTCGGCGGCGAACACGTGGCGGTCCGCCAGTCCACCGATCCGACGGGTCCCGCGCTGATTTGCTCGGCCGACGCCATGGCCAGTTTCGTCGAAGGCGCGAAGAATGGCCTCGCCGATTTCCTGCTGTAGTTTCGCGACCCGAGAAACGGACGGACCAGCATGACGGATCTCGATCACCCGTCGCTCGACGAGATCGACACGACAAAGCCGCACCCCGCGCGGATGTACGACTTCTACTTACAGGGCAAGGATTACTACGAGGTCGACGAAGCGGCGGCGGCCAGTGTCGAGTCGGTGTTCCCGACGATCAAGATCTGCGCGCGGGTGAACCGCCGGTTCATGCACCGGGCGACCCGCTGGCTCGCCGAGCAGGCGGGCATCCGCCAGTTCCTGGACATCGGTACGGGCATCCCGACCCGCCCCAACCTCCACCAGATAGCCCAGGAGACGGCCCCGGACGCCCGTGTCGTCTACGTCGACTACGACCCGGTGGTGCTGCGGCACGCCGAGGCGCTGATGCGCAGCACGCCCGAGGGGCGTACCGCCTACATCCAGGCGGACGTCCGGGAGCCGGAGAGCATCCTCACCGCCGGCCGGCTGCACGAGACGATCGACCTTAAGCGCCCGGTCGCGCTGTCGCTCAACGCGCTGCTGCATTTCGTACCGGACGAGGACAAGCCGTACGAGACGGTGGGGCTGCTGCTCGACGCGCTGCCTTCGGGCAGCTATCTCGTCCTGTCCCACTGCACGCCGGACTTCGCGCCCGAGATGTGGAAGCGGGTCATCGAGGTCTACCGCAGCGGCGGTATTCCCGCGCAGGTGCGGCCGCGCGCCGATGTGCTGCGCTTCTTCGAAGGGCTGGAGTTCGTGGAGCCCGGCCTCGTCGTCCCGCAGGACTGGCGGCCGGACGGCTCGTCGGTCGCGGGCGCGACCGAGGCGGCGGTCTCGATCTACGCGGGCGTGGCCCGCAAACCCTGAGCGGCCGACGTCGCCGACGCGCGCGCAGCTATCCGTGAAGCCCGTAAGGCCCGGAGTTTTCGACTCCGGGCCTTACGTACGTGCGCGTGGTGAACCGGTTCGGCCCGGTTCGGCGCACCCGGTCGGCAGCCCGGTTCGGCGCACCCGGTCGGCACGTCCTGTTGATCAGGTCAGCAGGCGGACCGGCGCACCGGCCAGCCAGGCGGCGATGTCCTCGGCGGCCTCGCGGTAGAACACCGCGTACGACTCCCGCGTGACGTAGCCGATGTGCGGCGTGATCACGGTGTTCGGCAACGTACGCAGGGGATGGTCGGCGGGCAGCGGCTCGATGTCGAACACATCGAGGGCGGCCCCGCCGATCCGGCCCGCACTCAACGCCTCGACCAGCGCCTTCTCCTCGACGATCGGCCCGCGCGAAGTATTGACCAGCAACCCGTCCGGGCCGAGCAGATCGAGTTCGGGTGCGCCCACCAGACGGCGGGTGCGCTCCGACAGTTGCAGATGGATCGAGACGACGTCCGCCTCGCGGAACAGCTCGTCCTTGGTCACCAGCCGGACCCCGGACTCCGCGGCCCGCTCGGCCGTCAGATTCTGGCTCCAGGCGATGCGTTCCATACCGAAGGCTTCGGCGTAGCCGGCGATCTGCCGGCCGATCCTGCCCAGACCGAGAATGCCGATCGTCGACCCCGCGAGCGTGCGGCCGACGGTCGACTGCCAGCCGCCCGCGCGTACGCCGGCGTCCTCGGCCGGGACGGCACGGGCGAGTGCGAGGAGCAGTCCCCAGGTCAGTTCGGGCGTGGGGGCGCCGGACCCGCCCGTGCCGCACACCGTCACCCCCTGGGCCGCTGCCGCCGCCAGGTCGATCGACGCGTTGCGCGCGCCGGTGGTGACGAGGAGCCGCAGCCGGGGCAGCTGGCGCAGCAACTCGGCGGGGAACGGCGTGCGTTCGCGCATCGCGACCACGACGTCGAAATTCACCAGCCGCTGTACGAGCGCGTCCTGGTCGGCGAGATGGTCGGCAAAGGCGGTGATCTCGGCGGCGCCGTCGAGCGCGGACCAGTCGGCGCTGGTGAGGGCGACGCTCTGGTAGTCGTCGAGGATCGCGACGGTGATCACGGTGGCACTCTCCCGGGGCAGAGATCGGACAACGGACACTGGACGTGCGCAGCATGGCGCGCATGTGTGTACAAGTCATATGCAATCGCAGCCACATGCAATCACGGACGGCCCGATCGGTGGGCGCGGGCCGCGGCGAGGCACCGCACTTTCGGATCCGGTCCCCGCGATCAGTTGTGCAGCAGCATCCGGATGCGCAGTTCGGACAGGTGGTGCATGTGCTCGCCGGCCAGCTTCTCGGCCTTGGCCGCGTCGCCCTGGCTGATCGCGTCGGCGAGCGCGACATGCTCGCCGATCGACTCGGCCACCCGGCCCGGCAGTCCGAGGGTCGGGTCGGGGAAGCGGCGGGCCGCGTTCTGCACCTGGGTCAGGGCGCGCTCCAGATACCGGTTGCCTGCCGCGTCCCTGATGATCGCGTGGAACTGGAAGTTCAGCTTGGACAGTTCGCGGAACTCGCCGCTCTCGCCGACCTCCTTCATCTTGGGGATCAGCGTGGAGAACTCGTCGAAGCAGCGCTGCGGGGCCCGCCGCGCGGCGAGCCGGGCGGCGAGGGCTTCGAGCGCCTCGCGCATCACATACAACTCCAGAACGTCGTCGCTGGTCATCGGTGTGACGAGGGCGCCCTGGTTGGCGTTGATGCTGACCAGGCCCTCCGAGGCGAGGATCCGGAACGCGTCGCGCACCGGCGTCCTGCTCACCTTCAGTTCACGCGCCACCTCGGCCTCGCGCAGCCAGGACCCGGGCGCGAGACCGCCCTCCAAAATGGCCTCCCGCAAGGCGGCGGCGACCGTTTCGGGCATGCTGCCCCGGGCCGGCGCCTGGCCGTCGCCGGCGAGAGCCAGACGCGCGAGCACGGGGTTGTGCCCACCGTCGGGTCCGGTCGAGCGAACAGTCACGGTGGTGGTCCTTAGCTAGAGGGGGGAACGGCCGGTCGAGCCGGTCCGGCGATTTTTATCGTATACACGCATCGTTGCACAGCTCGTGGTGGCGGTGTGCGAGAGGTGCGTTCCCCTTTCGGACCTGCCGCTCTTCGCAGTCAGCTTCTACTGCGGAGGCTGCCCCAGGTTGAAACATGTATTGCATGCTATCGGCATGCGGTCTTGGGGGTGCGCCGCCGAGAAAGGATCGTTCGCTATCCCGTGCGGTCCCTCGCCCCGAGCTGCGGCGACGGAGATCACAGCTCGGGCGAGGGGTGGCGCCGCTCCGGTCCTATATAGTTGCATGATGCATCTATCGTCGGTTCGGGACGAACCGGCTGCCCCCTGCGACCCGGAGACCAGTTGACCGCCGCCTCGTCGACCCTGCCCGCAACCGCCCGCGAAGACGCCCTGGCGCCGCGCCGCGTCGAGGGGCCGAGACGCTGGTGGGACTGGGTGCTCGCCGCCGATCCCGGCCTCGGCCAGCTCCAGGCCGGATGGCGTTCGCTGGTCTCGATGGTCACCGCGCTCGCTGTCGGTTACGGGCTGGCGGCGGTCCTCGGCGTACCGGCCATGCTCGGCATGATGGTCGGCGGGATGATGGGCCTGATGAGCGCCTTCGCCGTCGCGGAGAACACGGTGCCCCGACTGGCGCGCTCCATCATGTGGATGCCTTTCCCGTTCTCCGCCGTCCTGCCGCTCACGGCGTGGCTGAGCCAGGACAGGGGCCTGGAACTCTCCCTGATGGTGGTGGGGCTCGGCGTCACGTTCTTCCTCGCCAGGTTCGGGGCGCTGGCGCTGCTCACCGGCATGATGCTGTTCAACTCCCTGATGGTCGGCATGATGGCGGCCGTCCCGCTGAATCTCTGCGGCGAGCTGTTCGTCGTCGCCGTGGTGTCGGCGGCTGCGGTCCTCGCCGCCCGGCTGCTGCTGTGCTACCCGATGCCGCGCGAGGATCTGCTCCGTACCCAGCGGGCGTTCGTCATCGAGGCGCGCCGGGTGGCGGAGGCCGCCGCCGATGCGCTGGCCCCGGTCGGTGGCCGGGCCGGTGGCAGGACCGAGGACCGGGCCGCCGCCGTGCGGACGATGCGGCGCGGCCTGCGGCGGCTGAACGCGACGACGCTCACCATCGACGGCCGGCTCGCCCAGCCCGAGGTCGCGGCCAACCCGGACTCCGCCGAGCTGCTGCACCGCTACCTCTTCGACGCCGAACTCGCCCTCCAGGGCATCGGCCGGGCGACGGCGCGGCTCACCCAGCTCCCGATGCCGCCGTCACTGCGGCAGACGGTTGTGGCCGGGCTCTGCGTCGCCAGGGACACCCCGCTCGGCGGCGCCGACACACTCAGGACGGCGGCGCGGCGGATCAGGGACGAGGCGGCGGCTGCCCGGAGCGGGTCGGCGGCTGTCCGGTACGGGTCGGCGGCTGACCGGTACGGGTCGGCGGCTGTCCCGTACGGGGCGGCGGTCATGACGTACGAGACCGAGGGTGCCGCCGCTACCGAGGGTGCCGCCGAGACCGAGGGTGCCGACGCGGCTGTCGGCGCCGACCAGGCCGAGGCAGTCGCGCTCGCCGACCGGATCGGCCGCCTGCTGGACTCGCTCGCCGACTCGCTCGGCCGCTGGCTCAGCCTCGGCTGGAACTCACCCACCGCCCCCGCGAAGGTGCCGTTCCAGCCCAGCGTCCTGCTGGAGCAGAACCGGCCGGCCGGCACGGGCGCCGTCGCCCGGCGGGTGTCGGCGGCGCAGAACGTCCACGGCTGGCGGCGCGCCGTCCCCTATCTGCGCCTCCCGCTGCACGCGGTGGTCGCCGCAGCGATCGTCTGCCCGATCACCGACGCCATCGACCCGCGCCGCTTCTACTGGGGCCTGGTCGGCGTGATGATCACACTGTTCGGTACGAGCACCACGCACGAGCGGCTGCGCAAGTTCGCCCACCGGATGGCGGGCACCGCCGTCGGCGCGGTGATCGGTATCGCCCTGCTGCGGCTGATCGGCCCCGGTCATGCCTATCTGACGCTGCTGGTCATCGTGGCCGGGCTCGCGATCGGCGCGTGGGGCATCGGGCGCCAGTACGCGTACTGGGTCGTCGGACTCGTCGTCGCCCTGATCCAGCTCTACGGGATGACCACGCCGTACAGCGGCATGGACCACCTGCTGGCCGAGCGGCTGCTCGACAACGGCCTCGGCATCCTCGTCGCCACCGGCTGCGCGGCGCTGATCTTCCCCGTGTCCAGCAGGAAGATCAGGCGCGAGGCCGAACGCGGCTACACCGCGGCGATCGAGCATCTGCTGTCCCAGCTCGTGCTGCGCTGGACGGAGCCGGAGGCTCCGGTACGGCTGCGGGGCGCGGCCCGCGCGGTGGACGCGGCCCTGTTCCAGGTGACCGGCGCGGCCAGGCCGCTGATCCGGATGCCGCTCAGCACCGGCGCCCACGCACGCCGCCCCGAGAACCGCCTCGCGCTCCTCACCACCGCCACCGGCCACGCCCGCTCGCTCGCTGCCGCCGCGGACATCGACATCGACCTGCCGCCGCAGGTCGCGGCGGCCGTGGAGCGGATCACCGGGACGTTCGCGACCTCCCTCCAGGCCCTGGACCGCCGCTTCGCGACGGGGGGAGCCCGCAGGCACCTGGACCCGGGTGAGCCCGCTCGTACAGCACCTGCGGTGCACACTCCACGCCCCCGCCGGCCCGCGCGCCGACCGCCTGCACACGGCGCTGCGCGAACTGGCCGCACTGGACGAGACGTTGGCCAGGTACGCGGAGGAGAACGGCCTGCGGACGGCGGACGCCCGGATCGCGATCTGACGGACGAAGACCTGACGGACGAAGACCTGACGGATGGAGATCCGCCCGGACGGCCGCCGCCCGGCCGCCGCCCGGCCGGGGGCGGGGGCCGAACCGCTGTGCTCTGCCATGACTGAACTCCCCGAGCTGAGCCCCACCCCGGGGTGTCGCCGGCACCCCTTTTCGCACCAGGGGCGGCACCTGGGTGCGGGGCGCGCCCTCGTACGGGTGTGTTGCGTCGTGCTGGGGGCCGGACGGGTTATGTCTTGGGTTTCGTGCCAGGTGACGCGGCGGTGTCGCGTGTTCTGTGGAGAGGAGTGAGCGGCCTTGACCCCGGGGAAGGTTGGGCGGGATCCGTTCGATACAGGGGTGGCTCACTCGGCCCGTGTGTACGACTACATCCTGGGCGGCCGGACGAACTATCCGGCGGACCGGGAGGCCGGGGACGTGATGTGCCGGGAGTGGGCGGCGCTGCCGGTCCACATGCGGGCCAACCGCCGTTTCATGGAGCGCGCTTCGCGCTATCTGGCGGCGGAGGCGGGGATCCGGCAGTTCCTCGACATCGGCAGCGGGCTGCCCACCGCGCCCAACGTCCACCAGGTGGTGCAGGAGGTGGCGCCGACTTCGCGGATCGTCTACGTCGACAACGACCCGATCGTCCTGGCGCACGCCCGCAACCTGCTGACCAGCACCTCGCAGGGCCGTACCGCGTACGTCGACGCCGACATGCGCGATCCGGCGAGGATCCTCACCAACGCCCAGTTCCAGGGGCTGCTCGATCTGCAGGAGCCCATCGGGCTGCTGGTCATCGGCATGCTGCACTTCATCCTCGACACCGACGACGCGCACGGCCTGGTCCGGCGCCTCCTGGACCCGCTGCCCACCGGAAGCTATCTCGCGATGACGATCGGCACCGCCGACTTCGCGCCCGAGGAAGTGAGCCGCGTCGCGGCCGAGTACAAGCGCCAGGGCATGCCCATGCAACTGCGCACCTACGAGGAGGCCCTGGCCTTCTTCGACGGCCTGGCCCTGGTCGAACCCGGGCTCACCCAGGTCCACCACTGGCGGCCGATCCCCGGCCAGGAGGTCGTGGACGACCGCGACATCGCGATGTACGGAGCGGTCGCCCGCAAGACGAGCTGACCCGCGGTCGGTCACCTGCCGTGCCGCGGCTCACTCTCCCGCGGCGCCCTGCGCTGTCCTGGTCCTGTTCGGGTTCCGGCAGGAGCGGCCCGTACGCAGATGGGTTCCGGCGCCCTCGATGACGGAGTCGAGCCGGTTCCGGGCGCCGACCAGTTCGGCGATATGGCCGTCGATACGGTCCCGTTCCGCCGACAGCCGGGCCAGCAGTTCCGGGGTGGCGTTGCCGTCCACGACGCACGGCATCAGCTCCACGATCCCCTTGCTCGTCAGACCGGCCGCGTAGAGCTGCTGGATCAGCTCGATCCGGTCGACGGCGCTCTCCGGGTAGTGCCGCTGGCCGGAGGGGCTGCGCTCCGAGGTGAGCAGGGCCTGTTCCTCGTAGTAGCGCAGGGCCCGGACGCTGACCCCGGTCCTGCCGGCGAGTTCACCGATACGCATCGTGCACCCCCTTGGTGATCCAGGTCACAGCGGCTTGCCTCTGACGTCAGCGGCAGGTTTTAGCGTAACGCCTGAAAGCTCGCCGAAGGAAAGTAGTGCTCTGCCATGGCCACCACCCCCACTGCCACTCCCATTGCCACCCCCGACGTCACTGCCTCCGAGGTCATCGTCACCGTCAAGCCGATCGTGCTCCCCGCGTCGCCCGCGCGCGGCGCTGACTTGCGCGTCCGGGTGTCCGCCCCGGTGACCGGACATGACCTGCCGATCATCCTGTTCGCCCACGGTTTCGGCTCGTCGCTGGACGGCTACAGCCCGCTGGCCGACCACTGGGCCGCCCACGGCTTCGTGGTGATCCAGCCCACCCATCTCGACTCGAAGACACTGGCCGTGCCCGAGGGCGATCCGCGCCGGCCGCAGTTCTGGCGGTTCCGCGTCGAGGACATGACGAACGTCCTCGACAACCTCGACGTGCTGGAGGCAGCCGTCCCCGGCCTGGCGGGCCGCCCGGACCGGACCCGTATCGCCGCTGCCGGACACTCCTTCGGCGGCCAGACGGCGGGCATCCTGCTGGGGCTGCGGGTCCGCGACCCGCAGACCGGGCAGGCGGACGACCTGTCCGACCCGCGCGTCACGGCGGGCGTGCTCCTGGCCACGGCGGGCAAGGGCGGCGACGACCTGACGCCCTTCGCCGCCGAGAACCTCCCCTGGCTGCGGCACCCGGACTTCGGGCACATGACCGCCCCGGCGCTCGTGGTCTGGGGGGACAAGGACGTCCTGCCGCTGACCGTCAGGGGAGCGGACTGGACAACCGATCCGTACGCCCTGGCCCCCGGCGACAAGAGCCTGCTCACCCTGTTCGGTGCCGAGCACTTCCTCGGCGGCATCTCCGGTTACCGGTCCGCAGAGACCACCGACGAGAGCCCCGAGCGCGTCGCCCTGCTCCAGCAGGTCACCGTGGCCTATCTGCGCCACGCGCTCGGCGTCGACAGCGGCGACTGGGCGGCGGCGCGGCAGACCCTGGCCGCCGGTCCGCACCCGCTGGGACGGCTGGAGTCCAAGTGAGTTCGTAAACTGACATCGGCCCGCCACAACCATCGGTTGGGCCCGCATACGATCGAGCCATGGATACCGAGGCGGTGCGCTCGTTCGTCCGCGCGGCCGAGCTGGGGCAGTTGCAGCAGGCGGCCGACGAGCTGGGGGTGACCCAGCAGGCCGTGTCGAAGCGGATCGCGACCCTGGAGCGCGGGCTCGGCGTCAGCCTGTTCACCCGTACGGCCCGGGGCGTGGAGCTGACACTCGACGGCCAGGCATTCCTGCCGCACGCCCGGAACATCGTCACGGGTGTCGATCGCGCCGTCTCCGCGATCAGACCGGGCTCGCGCGCCCTTCGCATCGACGTACTCGGCCTGCGGTCCGCTCAGGCCGTCATCCTGCACGACTACTGGCGGGCGAACCCCGGGACCGACCTCGACGTGGTGACGCTCCGGATCAACGACCCGCGCGTGGCCGTCGCGGCCGTCCAGGCGGGCGATGTCGACGCCTCGTTCCGCTCGGTCACCGACCCGGCCGCGCTGCCGGACGACGTACGGATGATCCACGCGTTCGACTCCCCGATGGAACTCCTCGTCGGCCCCCGGCACCCGCTGGCCGCCGCGCGTACCCTCACACCGGACCGGCTCCGCGGCCACCGGATCTGGGTGCCCGGCATCGCGCCGCACACCGAATGGGGGGAGTTCTACGACGAGTTGACCAACCACTTCGATCTGCGCGTCGACGCGACCGGTCCCAACTTCGGCAACGAGGTACTGCTGGACCTCCTCGCGGACTCCGCCGACGTGGCCACGCTCGTGGGCTCGCGCGACCGGTACATCTGGCCGGCCAACTACGACCTGCGGCGCATCCCGGTGGTGAATCCGACGATCGCCTACCCGCTCTCGCTGATGGTCCCGCGCCTGCGCCCCCACCCCGGACTCCGGCCCGTCATCAAGCACTTCGCGAGCCTGGCGCCGCTCGCCGGGCCGGTCTGGCTCCCGTCCTGGAAGACCCTCGAAGACATCGAACGCTGACGCCGGACGCCGGACGCCGGACCCCGGACGCCGGGCGCCTGACGCCGGACGCCGCCGGGCCGTCCTGAGACCAACTCCGTCAGAGGGCCCTGACGCCAACTCCGCCGCCTACCAGGGAACTTCCCCGTTCTCGTCCTGGAACGTCCCGCTCGGACCGTCCGCGCCGAGCGTGGCCAGCCGTACGACGACCCTGGCGCTCTCCTCGGGCGCCCTGCCGACGCCGAACGCCGCGGTCAGGTCGGTCGCCGTGGTGCCGGGCTCGACCGCGTTGAACTTGATGCCCGGCTGCGACTTGGCGTACTGGACCGTGAGCATGGTGGCCGCCGACTTGGAGGCGGAGTACAGCACCAACGGCAGGTTGAACTCCGGCCGTTCCGGATTGGTCACTGCCCAGAACGACCCGGCGCTGCTCGAAACGGTCACCACGGTCGGGTTGGCGGACTCGCGCAGCAGGGGGAGCGCCGCTTCCGTGACGCGCACGATGCCCACCGCGTTGGTGTCGAAGGCCCGCAGCGCCGTGGGGCCGTCGGTGACCCCGGCCCCCAGGATGCCCGCGTTGTGCACCAGCACGTCGAGCCGGCCCTCGGCCGAACCGATCGTCGCCAGTGCGCTGTTCACCGACGCGTCGTCGGTCACGTCCAGTTGGACGAAGCGCGCGCCGAGCGTCGCCGCTGCCTTCTCGCCGCGCTCGGGGTCACGCGCGCCTATGTAGACGTCGTGGCCCAGCTCCAGGAGCTGTCGTGCTGTCTCGAAGCCGATGCCCTTGTTGGCCCCGGTGATCAGTGTGACGGTCATGGGTGTCCCTCTCGAATCCGAACGCGAACGCGAATGCGAACGCGAAACAGGCGGATCAGCTCGTGAGTTGCCGGCGCATCTCGCCGGCGTCGTGCAGGGCCGTCATATGGACGAACCGCCCGTCACGTACCTGGTAAATGGCGTACTCGACGATCTCGAACGAGGCTCCGGTGGGTGCCACGCCGAGCCACTCCCGCACCGGAGTACCGGTGTTGACCAGCCGGGCCGCCAACCGGTCGCCGTCGAAGAGCAGTTCTCTCAGCTCCCAGTGCAGATCCGGCACCGCGGCCACGTCCTGCCGCTGGACAGCGAGGAGGTCGCCCCGGGTGGCCGGCTCACCGTTGAGCGTGGTCCGGTCGTTGATCAACTCGTCCATGTGGTCGAACTCATGGGCGTTGAGGGCCTTGATGTAGCGCAGATAGAACGCGCGCAGGTCGTCCTCTGACATCGGTCGGTTGTCGGACATCGGATGGCCGTCCTCTCAGATCTGGTTCAGGCCGCCGTCGACGTACAGGCTGGAGCCGGTGATGAAGCTGCTCTGCCCGGAGGCGAGGAACGCCACGGCCGCGGCGGTCTCCTCCGGGCGGCCGAGCCGGCCCAGCGGTACGCGCGCGGTCAGTTCGCGCTTGAACTGTTCGGCGTCGGGGGTGAGCGCCGCCAGGGCGGGGGTGTCGGTGGGGCCCGGTGTGACGGTGTTGATCCGGATGCCGCGTCCCTTGAGCTCGTTGGCCCAGGTCCGGGAGAACGACCGGACGGCGGCCTTGGTCGCCGCGTACACGCCGAGCCCCGCGTCCCCGACGTCCCCGTTGGTTGAGCCGTTCAGGATCACCGAGGCGCCGTCGTTGAGCAGGGGCAGCGCCTTCTGGACGGTGAACAGCGTGCCCCGGACGTTGACGGCGAAGAGGGCGTCGAAGTGCTCCTCGGTGATCTGGTCGAGCGTCGCGAGCGAGGCGACGGCGGCGTTCGCGAACAGCACGTCCAGGCCCTGTCCCCGGCTGCGGATCGTCTCGTAGAGCCGGTCCAGATCGGCCAGGTCCGCGATGTCGCCGGTCACACCCGTGGCCGCAGGACCGATCAGTTCGACGGCCGCGTCGAGTTCCGCCTTGCGCCGGCCGGTGATGAACACGTGTGCGCCCTCGGCCGCCAGCCGTACGGCGCTGGCCAGGCCGATGCCGGCGCTGCCGCCGGTGACGAGCGCGGTCCTGCCCGCGAGTAGTCCCACGTGAACTGCCTCCTTCGATCCCCTTCGAGTTCCGCATCGCTCGATGCAGAACTC
Source organism: Streptomyces sp. NPDC087906 (assembly GCF_055584925.1). Taxonomy (NCBI): domain Bacteria; kingdom Bacillati; phylum Actinomycetota; class Actinomycetes; order Kitasatosporales; family Streptomycetaceae; genus Streptomyces; species Streptomyces sp. NPDC087906. The sequence continues at coordinate 348,343 of NZ_JBVJLC010000004.1, read as the reverse complement.
GAACGTAGCACTTCCGCAGCGATCGATGCGGAAGAGGTAGCCTGGGGGCGTGGAGACGAAAGGCGTGACAAAAGGCGTGGAGACGAAGCAGAGCGGCCCGATCGGCCGACCGCGAGGGTTCGACACCGACGAGGCCCTGGAGCGCGCCATGCTCGTGTTCTGGGAGCACGGCTATGAGGGGGCGAGCCTGGCCAATCTGACGGGCGCGATGGGCATCTCCACCACCAGCATGTACGCGGCCTTCGGCAACAAGGAGGGGCTGTTCCGCAAGGCCCTGGAGCGCTACACCGAAGGCCCGAGCGGCTATCTGGCCCGCGCCCTGGAGGAGCCGACAGCCCACGGCGTCGCCACCGCGATCCTGGCCGGCACCATCCGGACCACCACCCGCCCGGCCCATCCCCACGGCTGCATGGGCGTCCAGGGCGCCCTGACGGTCAGCGACTCGGGCCGTGAGGTCCGCGACCTGCTCGTCGCCTGGCGCAACAACAGCTACTCCTGCGTCCACGAGCGCTTCCAGCGGGCGGTGGACGAGGGCGACCTGCCTGCGCGGACCGACCCCGGCCTCCTGGCCCGCTACGTCACGACGCTGGCCTTCGGCATCGCCGTACAGGCCGCGAGCGGCGTCGAGCGCGCCGAACTCCAGGAGATGACGGACGCGGCCCTACGCAACTGGCCCCTCAGCCTTGACCCCGAGGGCCCGGTAGACGGCGGTGGTGTAGGCGGCGGCTCGCTCTGAACCCAGGATGTCGGCCCCCATCCGGTTCATGACGTAGCTGATGGTCAGGTGCCGGTCGAGGTCCAGGACGGCCATCGAACCGCCCCAGCCGCCCCAGAACGCGATACGCCCGTCGGGGATCCAGGGCAGGGTGCGCCGGTCGGGCAGCGCGTATCCGATGCCCCACCTCACGTGCAGTCCGTTGACGAGGTCCGTGCCCCTGGACTGCTCGTCGAAGATGCGGTCGATCGTGCCGGGCTTGAGGAGCCGGCCGTGGGCGGCGGCTCCCTCGCGGGCGACGGGGCCGAGGATCTGGGCCACCGACCGGGCGTTCCCGTGCCCGTTGGCCGCACCCAGCTCGGCGGCGCGCCAGCCCGGGGTGTTGGCCGCATCCGCCCCGAACGAGGGACCCGTGAAGGTCTTGTACGCGACGGTGTCGCGGCCCAGCACCGAGGGGTCGAAGTCGGTCGTCGGCGGGATCACGTCGGCGACCCGTGCGAGAGCGTCGCCGCGCAGCCCGATCCCGAAGTCGGCGCCGCTCGGCCGGACGAGACGCTGGTGGACGAAGTCGCGCAGCGACAGCCCGGTCAGCCGGTGCACCAGTTCGCCGACCAGATGGCCGTAGCTCAGGACGTGGTAACCGGAGGCCGAGCCGGGCCGCCACCAGGGCGGCTGCGCGGCCATCCGGGCGGCGGCGGCGCGTACGTCGTACAGGTCGTCGAGCCGCGCGGGCCCGGCCAGGCCGGACACCCCCGAGGTGTGGGACAGCAGATGCCGCACCTCGACGTGCTGTTTCCCGTTCGCCGCGAACTCGGGCCAGTAGCGGGCGACGGGCGCGTAGAGGTCCAGTTCACCGGCGTCGACGAGCAGCAGGGCGGCGAGGCTGGTCACGCTCTTCGTGATCGACCACACATTGGTGACCGTGTCGCGCCGCCAAGGCCGCGTACGGGCCGCGTCGCTGTGGCCGCCCCACAGATCCACCACCTGCCGGCCGTCGATGTCGACGACCAGCGACAGGCCGACCTCGGCGCCGCTGCGCAGATGGTCCGCCACGGCGTCGCGGACGGGTTCGAATCGGGGACTGACGGTTCCGTTCAGTTCGCTCATGCGGACAGCGTCAAACCTTGACGCCTGTGTCAAGGTCAAGCCGTACGCTGGCGGCATGCGCATCGGCGAGCTGGCCGCACGGGCGGGGGCCTCCGCCCGGCAAGTACGGTTCTACGAGGCCAAGGGCCTGATCACGTCGACCCGCGGGCCCAACAACTACCGCGACTACGACGAGACGGCCCTGGGCCGCGTCCAGCAGATCCGCGACCTGCTCGAAGCGGGCCTGTCGACGCACGTGATCCGCGGGATCCTGCCCTGCCTGGAGTCGCCGCGCGATCCGATCGTCTTCGAGGGCGTCACACCCGAGACGATGACGACGCTGGAACAGGAACGCGACCGACTGACCGGCCGCATAGACGTCCTGACCCGAAACCGCGACGCGGTAGCCGGCTACCTCACCGAACTCCGCAACCGAGCCGACTGACCCGGTCGCCCGCTTCGCCGCCGACGACCCGGCCCCGGCAGGACTCGAACCTGCGGCCAAGTGCCGAGAAGGCGCGAGGGGTTCGCTCCGGCAGCAACGAGTCGACTTGATCGGCCTCGCCATCGGTTCCGCGAATTGATACGGATATCTCGCCGGTACTTGCCCGGGCACTTTTCATGCCTGTCCTGATCTGCGGTTGACAGTCCTACCAGCACGGCTCACAGGTGCATCTTCCACGGTGGCCAGATTTGCAATTCGCTGATAGGGGGCAAGCGGAAAGTGCTCCTGCGGTGCTGGCGATTTGTAATGGACAGATTCGGCAAACTGCTGCCCGCATGGCGACTCTACTTTCGGTGATCTGTGGACTGTTTGCAGATGTCACAGGCCTGCGATTCATCCACTTCGCTAACAGAAAGAGCTTCAAGAAGGCCAAATGGCTCATGCTTGGCGGGTATCTACGCTGCAATCGTGTTGTTCATCCAACCCGCGGCTCCCGATATCCATCGCCTCAAGGGCAACTGAATAGGGGAGTCGCCATGGAATCGATATCACTTCTCTTCATCATGCTGATTGCGCGAGGTAGATGAGGTATCCGGAGGTTGAGCCCCGAGGGCCCCTCTTGGGGCCCTCGGCCACGCTCGGAGAGGCGAGTTCAGGATGCGCTCCGGTCAGGGAGCCGGTGGAGGACGTCCGCTTCGTGCCCGGGCCAGGCCAGGGTGATACCGGCGCGTTCGCAGACACCAAGCCAACGCAGGTCAGATGGTTCGTACTCAACCCAGAGAACCGCGTGAACACTTGCCGCGCGGTCGCGCAGCCTGTCGTAGTAGTCGAGGAGTTGTCCAACGCCGAGACGAAGTTGGCGCGATTCGTTCGCTGGAGTCATCGACTTCACTTCGCACACTGTCAAGTCGTCAGATGTGAGACGCCATGCGAGGTCGAAGTCCGGGTCAGTGACCCGAGGGGAGAGAGGCTCCAGCCCGCGGCGCCGAGCTGCCCTCGCAAGGGCATTTTGTAGGCGGCGGTGCGCCTTGAGGTTGCGTCCGGTGAGGTCAGGATCAGCAGGGCTGCTTTGCGCTATCGCCGGCTGTACAGATTCATCTGCGGGGCGGTATCCGCAGCCAACCGGGACACTTGAGGGCTGAGCCATTGCTCCGACCTGCGCAAGGTGGAAACGGATGACCTTGCGAAGAGGGCCCCCACCGCTCTCCGGCGCTTCGTCGTACGAGTACGGTTCGGACGGATCCACGGCAAATTCGCCCACGTAGCGAACGATCCCGCGTGAGCCTTCGAAGACCCGCAACGCGAGGCCGAGCTTCGCGTGGTCCCGAACAGCAGCGTTGCCAGTGCTGTCGAACGTCTGCGGCCCCTTCTGCCCATCCCCGGTGTAATGGAAGGTCCCGTCTTCCGCCCACTCGTCAAAGTAGCCGTGCTGATGCCCCGTTCGCGGATCCGTGAAGATAAGTACGTTTCTGGACTTCGCACACTTACTGATGCCGCCTTGGCGGCTACCTCCGTAACGGTCGTGGAGCTCCTTACGCCTCACGGTCGATCCCGGCTCCAACAGCCACCTAGGTTCCTCCGCGACAGAGCTGGATCCCAGTGCCTCGACAAATGCCTCCCGCTGAGGACTGGTGATCTTGTGAGGATTGCCGGCGAACAACGTATGCAGCGGAGACTGCTCCAGGAACCGCGCGTCATCGATGAAGTGTTGTCTAGGGACGGGCCGGTCCAGCCACTGGTCCATGATCAACGGCGCGTACCAGCGGACCCCCGGGTCCTCCAGCCAGTACTCATCCGGCGTGCTCCGTTGCTGCTCAGGAGGACCCGAGATGCTGCCTCTGCCGATGAGACCCCCTTGGCGTCCGGTAAGCCACATAAAGACGGGGTCGCCCTCCGCCAATTCGTTCCGGTAGCGCGCGACGCTCCAAGATGTCAGCTCGTGTCCGTCTCGACGAAATCCGTCAAGGTCGAAGACGTTCTGGTTGCATGTGAGGAGCCAAGCGTTCATACCCACCCCGCAGGATCGATCGGTTCAGCTAATCCGGCTGAGGCAGGACGCTCAGAACTCGCCTGCAGCCGTGCGTAGCCTGATGAGCCTGCAATCGTTGCACGAGGGTCTGACAAGACAGCACAAGAGCACTAACTGCGAGCGTCAGCAAGGCCATTGCGGGTGATCAGAGGCTCCGCTTCGAGGTCGCTGACCTCTGGGCGAGAGGCGGCTGACGGGTGGGGACTGGGCAAGGTTGATGGCCTCAGTGTGACCCGGTGCCGCGCATCGGTTCCTTCTGTGGCTGGCATCGGCGCTGGATCGAGGTGGGGAGACGCTCCTCGAGCTGTACAGCCGGGCGCGCCCGAGCTGAGCTTCCGTCGGCTCGGGCGTGTTCCGCGCCTCGACCCGTCTCCGGAGCGTGTGCTCCGACCAGCAAAAAAGCCCTCCCGGAGGGAGGGCTGAAGGCGGTGCGTCGGTGGCGCCCCCGGCAGGACTCGAACCTGCGGCCAAGTGCTTAGAAGGCACCTGCTCTATCCACTGAGCTACGGGGGCCGGATCGTGACCTCGGCGGCCTGGAGTCCGGTTGTGTCGTCCGTGACCTTGCCGGGACAAGGATAGGGCTCCGATCACCTAGACCCGGTTGCTTCACGTGCGTGGCACGATGTGGAGGTTCAGTGAAGCGAACCGATAATCGCAGGCAGGTGCGATTCGCGCACCGCTTTTTCGGCCATGCGGCCCGGGTGTTGTGCACTCGTTATGCCTGCGCCCCACTCGTCCGGTCTGTCCCGTTGGTGCTGACGCCGCGCAGGAGATTGCCATACGCTTCAAAAAGCTGCCAAAGTTGGGCATTCTTCACATGTGGTGACCTTGGACGTACGGCCTGAGCTGATCGACGCACTCTCCGCACTGCGCGACCGTGTCGCTGCCGTGCGTCTTCCACTGCCTCTGCCGGGGGCCCCGCGCGCCCGGCAGACGCGGGCCGAGCTGCTCGCGCAGCTCGACGACTACCTGCTGCCACGGCTCAAGGATCCGGACGCGCCGCTGCTCGCTGTGGTCGGCGGGTCCACCGGGGCCGGCAAGTCGACACTCGTCAACTCGCTGGTGGGGCGCCGGGTCAGCGAGGCCGGAGTGCTGCGGCCCACCACCCGTACCCCCGTGCTGGTGTGCCACCCGGAGGACCACCACTGGTTCGCCGGAATGCGGGTGCTGCCGCAGCTCACCCGCGTATGGCTGCCCCAGCGGGCGGCCGAGAACGGCGGGGACGGCGGCGCCGACGACGCGGACGACCTGGGCGACGGCGAGGTGGAGAGCCTGGAGGCCAACGCCCTGCGCATCGACACCGCGCCCTCGCTGCCCCGCGGCCTCGCGCTCCTCGACGCCCCCGACATCGACTCGCTCGTGGTGGAGAACCGGCTGCTGGCCGCCGAACTGATCTGCGCCGCCGACGTGTGGGTGATGGTGACGACCGCTTCCCGGTACGCGGACGCCGTCCCCTGGCATCTGCTCCGTACCGCGAAGGAGTACGACGCGTCGCTGGTGAGTGTCCTCGATCGGGTGCCTCACCAGGTCGTTGACGAGGTGTCACGGCAGTACGGCGCGCTGATGACGAGGGCCGGACTCGGCGACGTACCCCGCTTCACCATCCCCGAGCTGCCCGAGTCGGCGGGCGGCGGCAGCGGGCTGCTGCCGACCACCGCCGTCGCGCCGCTGCTCGCCTGGCTCGCGCACCGGGTGCAGGACCCGGCGGCCCGTCAGCAGGCCGTGGTGCGTACGGCGTCGGGCGTGGTCGACTCGCTCAACGCGCGGATGCCGGAGCTGGCCGGCGCTGTCGCCGCGCAGTACGCGGCGTCCGTACGGCTGATGGGCGCCGTCGAGGACGCGTACACCATCGAGGGCGACCGGGTGCGCAGGCAGACGCTGCGCGGCGCCGTCCTGTCGGGGGACGCGCGGACCCGCTGGCGCAGCTATCCGAGGGACAGCTCGGCGCGCGAACTGCTCGACTCGCTCGTGGAGAGCCTGGGCGCGCTGCTCCAGTGCGCCGTGGCCGCCGCCGACGAGCGCGTGGAGGAGGCGTGGCGGCGCGAGCCGGCCGCCGCCGCGGTCGCGGCGCCGGGCCACCGCGACGCCGAGACCGCCGAACGGATCGGGATGGCCGTACGCCGCTGGCGCAGGGAGCTGGAGGAGCTGGCCGAGGAGGAGGTGCGCCAACTGGAACGCAATGCGGCGCCCGAGTCCGACACGGTCGCCGCACTGCTGGCGGCGGCGCTGCTCGGCGGACGCCGGGCCCGGCTCGCCGGCGAACGGCTCGCCGAACTCATCGGCGCGCAGGCCGCGCTGCGGCTGCGGGACCGGGGCGGCGAGCTGGTGACGGCGTACGTCGACCGCGTACTGCGCGGGGAGCGCGAACGGCGGCTCGCGCCCTTGGACGCCCTCGGGGTGACCCCGGAACCGCAGGCCGAACTGATCGCCGCCCTGTCCGTACTGCAGAAGGAGAAGTGACCGACGTGACCGCTGTGACGGACGAGAACGGTGAGCAGACCGGCGGCTGGGACGACGGGTTCATCGCCCGGCGGGCGGGGGAGAAGGGCGCCCAGGGAGGCGCGGAGGGCATCGACGCGCTGACCGGGTCGGCCGGGCTCGACGCGCTGACCGGCCTTGACGGGCTGAGCGGTGTGGAGGGCCTGGACGGCGGGCAGGACGGTGCCGCCATGCCGCACACCCCCATCGGCGGGGCGTACGAAGGCCCGCTGCGGGTACGGCTCGACGCCCTGGGCGAGTTGATCGGCCTGTCGAGGACCCGGGTGGACGGGCCCACGCTCGCCGAGGCAGGACGCGTACTGGACGAGGCGTCGGCCCGCCAGCGGCTGTCGTCGCGGCACACGGTCGTCGCCATCGCGGGCGCCACGGGCAGCGGCAAGTCCACGCTGTTCAACGCCCTCGCCGAGGTGCCCATCTCGGAGACGGGGCTGCGCAGGCCCACCACATCGGCCCCCATCGCCTGCACCTGGTCGGACGGCGCGGCGGGGCTGCTCGACCGGCTCGCCATCCCCGGCCGGCTGCGGCGCAGGCCGCTCGCGGGCGGCGACGGCGACGAGGAGCTGCACGGCCTGGTCCTGGTGGACCTGCCCGACCACGACTCGGCCGTCACCCGCCACCGCGAGCAGGTGGACCGGGTGCTGGCGCTGGTGGACGCGGTGATCTGGGTCGTGGACCCGGAGAAGTACGCGGACGCCGCGCTGCACGAGCGCTATCTGCGGCCGCTCGCCGGGCACGCCGAGGTCACGTTCGTGGTGCTCAACCAGGTCGACCGGCTGCCGGGCGACGCCGCCGACCAGGTGCTGGACGATCTGCGCCGGCTGCTGGACGAGGACGGCATGGCGCTCGGCGAGCACGGCGAGCCGGGCGCGACGGTGCTCGCCGTCTCCGCGCTCGGCGGCCAGGGCGTCGGCGAACTGCGCGAACTGCTCGGCCGGTTCGTCCAGGAGCGCAACGCCGCAGCGCGCCGGCTCTCCGCCGATGTGACGGCCGCTGCCGGACGGCTGCGCTCCGCTTACGTCGCCGAGGGCCGGGCGGGGCTCGACGAGCGCTCCCGCGACCAGTTCGCCGACCGGCTCGCCTGGGCCGTGGGCGCGGTGGCGGCGGGGGAGGCGGCGGAGCGCGAGTGGCGCAGGAACGCGAGCCGGGCGTGCGGCACGCCGTGGCTGCGGCTGTGGCGCTGGTACGAGAGCAAGCGCACGCCCGGCGGTGAGACACCGCAACCGGCGGCCGTCGTGCTGGAGGAGGAACTCACCGCGCGGCAGCGGGTCGAGCAGGCGGTACGTACGGTGGCTGACGAGGCGTCCGACGGGCTGCCGGCGCCGTGGGCGCTCGCGGTGCGCGAGGCGGCCGTACGCGGCGCCGAGGGACTGCCGGAGGCGCTGGACGTACTGGCGGCGCCGCCGGGCGCGGCGGGCACGTCGGGTGCGGCGGGCGGCTCGGGCGGGTCAGGCGGGTCAGGTGGCTCGGGCGGGTCCGGTGCTTCGGGCGCCGCCGGGGCGACCGGCCGGCCCCCGCGCCCGGCGTGGTGGCCTGCCGCCGTGCTGACCCAGGCGTCCATGACGCTGTTGCAGATCTTCGGCGCGCTGTGGCTGGTCGGCCAGATCGTCGGCGTACTGGAACCGGGGCTGCTGCCGCCCGTGTTGGTGATGCTCGCCGGGATCATCGGGGGGCCGCTGGTGGAGTGGGCGTGCGCCGCCGCCGCCAAGGGGCCCGCCAGGCGGTACGGGCAGGACACCGAGCGGCGGCTGCGCGAGGCGGCTGCCGGGTGCGGCCGGGTGAAGGTGCTCGACCCGATCTCGGCGGAGCTGATGCGCTACCGCGAGGTGCGGGAGCAGTACGTGACGGTGTCCGGCGCCACGGGAGGGTGACGCGGTTTTCCCCCGTCGCGGGTTTGTCCACAGGCCCCAGCGGGTTTCGGCGGTCCGGTCCAGCATGGAGGCACGGCGGATCGGACCGGAAGGACCGGGACGGGGTGGACCGCCGCTGGACGAGAGGGGGCTGCCATGTACGACACGGTGGTGACGGTGGTGGGGAACGCGGCGACGGGCGTCGAGTTCAGGGAGTCGGCGACGGGCGGGACGGCGCGATTCCGGATCGCGGCGAGCGCGCGCCGCTACGACCGGCGCAACGAAGTCTGGACGGACGGGCCGACGAGCTTCTACACCGTGTGGGCGTGGCGGAGCCTGGCGGCGAATCTGGCCGCTTCGGTCGCCGTCGGTGAACCGCTCGTGGTGCACGGGCGGTTGCGGGTGCGCGAGGAGGAGCGGGAGGGGCAGCGCCGGACGTCCGTGGAGATCGAGGCGCTGGCGGTCGGACATGATCTGACGCGGGGAACAGCCGCGTTCCGCCGGGTCGTCAAGGCGGCGCCACCACCGGCTCCTTCAACGGCGCCACCACCGGCCCCTGCAACGGCTTCCGCACCCGCGCCTGCGCCGACCTCCCCACCCGCGCCGCCATCGGCTTCCCCACCCGCGCCGTCATCCGCTTCCCCGCCGACCGGGCCGCCCTGAGCGGGAGTTGGGGGTCCGGATGTGCGCCCGGCGGTCGATAACAATTCCGAGTCGGTACGGTTATCTGATCGCATGACCGGGAATCTCGTCCGACCCCCTCCATAGGATCTTGGAGTAATTCACGGGGCACTGGCCCTCGCCCGGAGGGGAATCTGTGTTTTCTGCGATATCTGCGTCATCCGTACGACGGCGGTTCACCACCCGCCTCGCCACGGCGTTCCTCGTCACCGGTCTCGTGGCCATGGGCACCGCTGCCGGTGCCGGTACGGCGGCCGCCGACGACGAGACACCCCAGCACCAGGGCGGCGCCGCCGCCACCCTCGACGGGCTGACCACCTACGACGGTGCTGTGCTCCACACGGACGGCAAGGACCAGCCGCTCTCCGCCGGACTGTTCGAGATGACCGTCGACGGCGGCGGCAGACTCAAGACGTACTGCGTGGACATCCACAACCCGACGCAGAGCGAGGCGAGGTATCTGGAGACGCCGTGGGACCAGACGTCCCTCGGCGCCAACAAGAACTCCGGCCGGATCCGCTGGATCCTCCAGCACTCCTACCCGCAGGTGGACGACCTCTCCGACCTCGCCAAGACCGCGGGCACCGGACCGCTCACGGAGAAGACGGCGGCGGCCGGCACCCAGGTCGCGATCTGGCGGTACTCGGACGGGGCCGACGTCGACGCGACCGACCCGCAGGCCGAGAAGCTCGCCGACTACCTCCAGCGCTCGGCGCGAGACGCCGCCGAGCCGAAGGCGTCGCTGGCGCTGGAGCCCGCCGCGGTCTCCGGCAAGGCCGGCGACCTGCTCGGCCCGGTCACGGTCCGCACCACCGACACCGACAGCGTCACGGTCGTGCCGCCCGCCGACGCCGCCGCCAGCGGCGTCCGGGTCACCGACAAGAACGGCAAGGCCGTGACCTCGGCCAAGGACGGCTCGCAGCTCTACTTCGACGTGCCGGCCAAGGCCGCGGACGGTACGGCGCAGCTCGGCGTGCAGGCCACGACCTCACTCCCGGTCGGCCGGGCGTTCGCCGGGGTGACCCAGAGCCAGACCCAGATCCTGGCAGGATCCAGCGATTCGACCGTCTCCGCGGCGGCCACGGCGAACTGGGCGACGCAGGGTCCGATACCGGCCCTTTCGGCGACCAAGAACTGCGCCAAGGGCGGGGTGGACGTCACGGCGGTCAACGAGGGCGACGCCGCCTTCACCTTCGAGCTGGCGGGTCAGCGGCACACGGTCGCCGCCGGCGCCTCCCGGACCATCACCGTCCCGGTCGACGAGGACCAGGCGTACGACTTCACCGTCGAAGGCCCCGGCGGGCTGCAGGAGACCTTCAAGGGGCTGCTGGACTGCGCGGTCTCCGGCGCCCCGGTCACCACGCTCGACCAGCCGGGATCCGGGCCCAGCCCCGCCTCGGCCGGTGACGTGCCCACCGGCGGTGTCACCGCCTACTCCGACGGCGCGGGGCTGGCGGAGACCGGCTCGTCCAACGCCACACCGGTCATCGCCGGTATCGCGATCGTGCTCGTCCTCGTCGGCGGCGGCGCGGTCTTCTTCCTCCGCAGGAAGAACTCCACCGGCGGAAAGTGACCGGTTCGGTCACCGGCTGCCGGGCAGCGGTCCCGGCAGCCATCGGTACCCGTTTCCGTTGGGGTACCGAGGTGCTGCAAGATGGGTGTATCTGCCCTCACGCGGCGGAGCCGCACATTGGCCCTTCTCGATCTGCCGGACGGTTTCTCTTGGCTGAGTACATCTACACGATGCGCAAGACGCGCAAGGCGCACGGCGACAAGGTCATCCTCGATGACGTGACGCTGAGCTTCCTGCCGGGCGCGAAGATCGGTGTGGTGGGTCCGAACGGCGCCGGAAAGTCCACCGTGCTGAAGATCATGGCCGGCATCGAGCAGCCGTCCAACGGCGACGCCTTCCTGTCGCCCGGCTACTCGGTGGGGATGCTCCTCCAGGAGCCGCCGCTCGACGAGTCGAAGACCGTCCTGGAGAACGTCCAGGACGGCGCCGCCGAGCTGATGGGCAAGCTCAAGCGCTTCAACGAAGTGGCCGAGCTGATGGCGACCGACTACTCGGACGCCCTCATGGAGGAGATGGGACAGCTCCAGGAAGACCTCGACCACGCCAACGCGTGGGACCTGGACACCCAGCTCGAACAGGCCATGGACGCGCTGGGCTGCCCGCCCGGCGACTGGCCCGTCACCAACCTCTCCGGCGGCGAGCGGCGCCGGGTCGCGCTGTGCAAGCTGCTGCTCGAAGCGCCCGACCTGCTGCTCCTCGACGAGCCCACCAACCACCTGGACGCCGAGTCCGTCGCCTGGCTCGAACAGCATCTGGCGAAGTACCCCGGCACCGTCGTCGCCGTCACCCACGACCGGTACTTCCTCGACAACGTGGCCGGCTGGATCCTGGAGCTGGACCGCGGCCGCGCCATCGGCTACGAGGGCAACTACTCGACGTACCTGGAGTCCAAGCAGGCCCGGCTCAAGGTCGAGGGCCAGAAGGACGTCAAGCGCGCCAAGCGGCTCAAGGAAGAGCTGGAGTGGGTCCGCTCCAACGCGAAGGGACGCCAGGTCAAGTCCAAGGCCAGGCTCGCGCGTTACGAGGAGATGGCGGCCGAGGCCGACAAGATGCGCAAGCTGGACTTCGACGAGATCCAGATCCCGCCGGGCCCCCGGCTCGGCAACATCGTCGTCGAGGTGCAGAACCTGTCCAAGGGCTTCGGCGACAAGATGCTGATCGACGACCTGTCGTTCACGCTGCCGCGCATGGGCATCGTCGGCGTGATCGGCCCGAACGGCGCCGGCAAGACCACGCTGTTCAAGATGATCCAGGGCTTCGAGCAGCCGGACTCCGGCTCCATCAAGGTCGGCGACACGGTCAAGATCAGCTACGTCGACCAGGGCCGGTCCAACATCGACCCGAAGAAGTCGCTGTGGGCGGTCGTCTCCGACGAGCTCGACTACATCAACGTGGGCCAGGTCGAAATGCCCTCCCGCGCCTATGTCTCGGCCTTCGGCTTCAAGGGCCCCGACCAGCAGAAGCCGGCCGGCGTGCTCTCCGGCGGTGAGCGCAACCGCCTCAACCTGGCGCTGACGCTCAAGCAGGGCGGCAACCTGCTGCTCCTCGACGAACCGACCAACGACCTCGACGTGGAAACGCTCTCGTCGCTGGAGAACGCGCTGCTGGAGTTCCCGGGCGCCGCGGTGGTCGTCTCCCACGACCGGTGGTTCCTCGACCGCGTCGCCACGCACATCCTGGCGTACGAGGGCGACTCCAAGTGGTTCTGGTTCGAGGGCAACTTCGAGTCGTACGAGAAGAACAAGATCGAGCGGCTCGGCGCCGACGCGGCCCGGCCGCACCGCGCCACCTACAAGAAGCTGACCCGGGACTGACGATGGCGCGCCACATCTACCGCTGCCCGATGCGCTGGTCGGACATGGACGCCTTCGGGCACGTCAACAATGTGGTCTTCCTCCGCTATCTGGAGGAGGCCCGCATCGACTTCATGTTCCGGCTGGCGCCGGGGGACGGCTCGCCGTCGTTCTCCGGGGGGTCCGTGGTGGCCCGCCACGAGATCGACTACAAGCGCCCGCTGGTCCACCGGCACGAACCGGTGACCATCGAGTCGTGGGTGACGAAGCTGAACGCCGCCTCGCTGACGATCGCGTACGAGATCAAGGACACGGCGGACGACGGCAGCACGGAGGTCTACGTCCAGGCGGCGACCGTCGTCGTGCCGTACGACCTCGCGGCGGGCCGGCCCCGGCGGATCACGCAGGAGGAGAAGTCCTTCCTCGTGAAGTACCTGGACGACGACGACACGAACGGCAAGGACCCGAAGGACGCGCTCGCGGCATGACGGCCCCGGTGCAGACCCTGCGGTTCGCCGACTCGGGAGAGGCGGCGGACCTCGCCGCCTTCCTCGGCCGGCTGATCCACTACGACCGCGCCGCCGCCGTCCGCCTCCAGGGCAGCGGCGCCGCGGTCGCCGTCTTCGGCAGGCCGCCGTCCTTCGACGTGCTCGCCATCCGTACGGTGCGGCTCGGCGAGCCGGCCGGGCTGGACGTCACGGTGTCGGCGGGCGAACTGCTCGAAGGCATCGGGGAGGGGCGGCAGTTCGCCGTACCGGCCCCGGTGACCGGCCCCCCATGGGCCGGCGTACTGCCGCCGCGCGGCGGCTGGCGCCAGCTCGAAGGACTGCCGGGTACCGCCCAGATGCGCGCCGCCGTCGCGGCGGCCGTCGCGGAGTTCCGCAGCCGCGACGAGGCGCTGCCGGAAGCACACCGCACCCGCGCCGAGCGGGACCGGATCGGCAACGAGATCTGGTCCAGAACCCTCGGCACCACGGACCTGCCGCTGCGCGCCGTGCACGCGGCCCAGTCGGTGGGCTTCCTCCGCCCGACCCCCGACGACACCCCCACCGCCCTGTTCGGCGCGGGAAGCTGGCTGCGCCTGCGCACCCCGTTCGGCTCGACGGCGGTCCGTACACCAACCACCGGCGGCCTAGGCTCCCTCCCGGGCCTCACCGTCACCCCGGCGTAGCCCCCGCCCGGGGGCCCGTCCCGCCCCGGGCCCGCCCCGGTCGCCCCGGCGAGTGAGCCGAAGGGCCGAGCACGGTCGACCGTCGACAGTGGCTTAAAGCGCCCCGGAGGCGAACCGAGCCCCAAAAAAGGAGGGGCGTGAGCCGAAGGGGCGCGCCGCTGTCGAAAGGGAGAGCGCGCGGAGGTCCGTGAGGTACGAGCGGGGCGAGCACGGTCGACCGTCGGCAGGGGCTTAAAGCGCCCCGGAGGTGAACCGAGCCCTGAAAAAGGAGGGGCAGGGGCTCAAGGCGCCCCGGAGGCGAACCGAGCCCTAATGAGAGGTGTCGTTGTCCGGCCAGACGCCTATGTGGTCCTGTTCCAGTTCCAGCATCACCCGGTGCTCCATGCGCAGCGCCGCCGTGTATTCGGCCGGCAACTGGAGGCGGCCCGCGCGGTCGAGCATCGCGTATTCCCTTGCCACCAGGGACTCCTGGCCGGTGGCCGCGTCGACCTCGGTGCGGCGCAGTACCTCCGACGAGGTGCGGCCGTCGCGGATCGCGACCGTGCGGCGGACCTCGTTCGCGACCGTCTGGTCGTGGGTGACGATCACGATCGTCGTGCCCAACTCCTCGTTGGCCGTGCGGAAGGCGGCGAAGATCTGTTCCGCCGTCGCCGAGTCCAGCTCGCCCGTCGGCTCGTCGGCCAGCAGCACCGACGGTTCGTTGGCGAGGGCGACGGCGATCGCGACCCGCTGCTGCTGGCCGCCCGACATCTGGTGCGGGCGCCGGTCGCGGCAGTCGGCGACCTCCAGGATCGACAGCAGCGTCTCGGCGCGCTCGGCCTTCTTCGCGGTCCCGCCCCGCCCGCCCCGGCCGCGCAGTTGCATGGGCAGCGCGACGTTCTGGGCCGCTGTCAGATACGGCAGCAGATTGCGCGCCGTCTGCTGCCAGACGAACCCGACGACCTCGCGCCGGTAGCGCAGCCGCTCGCGCGCGCCCATCGCCAGCAGGTCGCGGCCCGCGACCCGCGCCGCGCCCGCCGTCGGCTCGTCGAGACCGGCGAGGATGTTCATCAGCGTCGACTTGCCGCTGCCCGACGCGCCGACGAGGGCCATCAACTCGCCCTCCCTGACCAGCAGGTCGAGGCCCTGAAGGGCCTGCACCTCGACCCCGTCCGTGGAGAAGATCCGCACCAGCCGGTCGCAGGTGATCAGCGCGTCGTGCCCGTACTCGGGGCGGTCCCTGCGGGCCGCCGCCCGCTGTTCGAGTTCGGCGAGCGAGATGTCGGTCATCGCGGGTCTCCTGCCCTGAGTTCGGTCGTTGTCGTGCGCCGGGTCGCCAGCCACGCCTGGCCGACGGCCACCCCGGCGGCGAGCACCACCACGCCGACGGCGGGCAGCAGCAGCGACAGCGGGTCGGCGCGCAGATGGACGGAGGTGAGGCCGGCGAACTGCTCGTCGGCCAGGGCCAGTCGCGCCAGGTCGAGCCCGGGGGCCAGCAGCCGGATCGCCGCCCAGCCGACCAGCGCCCCGCCGGCGGCGGCCAGCAGGGCCTGCGGCATCGACTCCAGGACGAGCAGCCGTCTGCCCTGGCGCCGGGTCAGCCCCATCGTGCGCAACCTGGCCAGCAGCGCCGTGCGTTCGGGGGCGGCCTGGAGCAGCGCCAGCAGCAGCGCCAGGACCGCGAAGCCCGCACCGGCGGCGACGGCCACGGTGTAGATGCGTTCCGCGCCGCTCTGGGCCGGCGAATCGGTCAGCGCGTCCCGCGTCTCGGACCGCAGCCGCACATCGAGCCCGGCGCCCGCCGCGCGCGCGGTGGCCCGCAGCGCCGGGCCGCGTACCGAAGGGCCGGTCACCAGCAGGGTGGTGTCCCGGTGCTCGGGCAGATCGGCCGCGTTCACGACGAGGAAGTCGCCGTCGGCCATGGCGGGCGTCGAGTCCCGTACGGCGGCCACCCGCACGCTGAACATCCGGAACGAGTTGCCGACCCGCGCGGTACCGCCGCCCAGCCGTGCGGCGACCCCCGGCGACGCGATGCCGCGCAGCGGCCCCGCTGCCCCGGGGCGCTTCAGCTCGTCGGCGGGGAAGGCGCCGCGGCCGGTGGTACGGGCGAGGCGCGCGTACGAGTCGGGCTCGACGGCGAGCAGCGTGACGACGCCGCTGACCGCGCCGCCCCGCACATCGCCGAGGTCCAGGTTGTCGTCGCGTTCGAGGGACGTCACGTCGCGGACGCCGGAGGTCTTCCGTACGGCGCCGGCCAGCGAGGCGGGCAGTTGGCCCACCGCCTCGACGGAGGCGTCGGCGCCCACGGACAGCAGCGAGGCCCGGTCGCGCGCGTCGCTGATCCCGGCCAGCACCGAACCGCCGAACGCCGCCGTGGTCAGCGCGATCAGCAGCGCGAGCAGCGGCAGCGCCGCCGTGGTGGCGGAGCGGCCCGCCCTGGCCAGCGACAGGAACCCGGTCGCGCCGCGCCTGCGGGCCATCGGCCGGGCGGCGAACCGCAGCGGCAGCGGGTAGAGCCGGCCGAGCACCAGCGCGGCGATCACCCCGACCAGCACCGGCGCCGCGCTGACCAGCTCGTCCACGCCGCCCTCCGACGTACCGCGCCGCCGCAGCGCGACCACGGCGCCGACGGTGAGCACGAGCAGGGTCAGCTCGGCGACGGTACGCCGCAGCGACGGCCTGGCCCGTACGAGATCGTCGCGCTCGCCGTGCAGCCGGGGCCGACGGTGCAAGATCGCGGCCCGTACCGGCAGCGCCGCGCAGCCCAGCACGGCGACTCCTACGGCCGCCAGCACCGACGCGGGCAGTTGGCCCTCGGGCGTCAGCAGGACGGCGAGCGCCCAGCCGGCCGCCGTCGCGGGCAGCACCGGCACGGCGGTCTCGGCGAGCAGCCGCCCGGCGATACCGCGCACCGAGGCGCCGCGCGCCCGCAGCAGGGTCAGTTCGGCCGCGCGCCGCCCGGCGGCGAGCCCGGCGGCCATGAGCAGGACGACCCCGGCGACTGTACCGGCGCCGAAGGCCGCGACGGCGACCACCGGGCGGACGGCGCCGAGCAGCGAGCTGAGTCCGGTGACGATGTCGTCGAGCCCGGAGTCGGCCTCGGCGTCCTGCGCGACATACGTGCGCAGCTCCGTCTGGCGCGGGCCGTGTTCGAGCGAGGCGACGGCGTCGCTGATCCGGCCGATGTCGGCGCCCCTGAGCCCGGCGGTCTCGGGCGCCACGCGCCAGTACGACTCGGCCTTGTCGGTGGCGCCGAGCAGCGCGGGCCCCGCCTCGGGCGGCAGCAGCAGCCCGCCCGCCCAGTAGTGCCTGACCAGACCGCCGTTGCCGGGCGCCGCCGTCAGGACGGCCCTGCGCAGCGACGACTCGGCCGACCAGTAGCTCAGCGTGGGCCGCAGCGGCTCGACGATGCCGGTGATCCGTACGGCCAGCGTCTGCCGGCCGACCGTGGACGGGAGATGGATCACGGAGCCGACCCTGATGCCGAGCGGCCCGGCGTTCTCGGCGGTGACGGCCGCCTCGACCTGTGTGGTCCGCGCGGTCACCGAGCCCTGCGCCGCCCTCGGCAGCCGTCCCGCGCGCAGCCGGGCGTGGTCCGCGAGGTCCGACTGGGTGCTCAGGGTGAGGACGGTGGCAAGCCCCTCGGGCCGGGGCAGCCACGGGTCGGCGGCCTTCATTCCTTCCAGCGTGTGCACCCCGTACGACGACTGGCCGGGATCGGCGCGCAGCGGATCGGGCAGCGCGTCGGCGACCCGGTCGAAGCGCGGGCCGAGGAAGCCGGGGCGCAGCTCCTGCTCGATCTGGTCGGGCCTCCCCGCGAGACCGGCCGGGTCCAGCGGGCGGGTCACCTCGACGACGGTGCGGTCCGGCGTAGCGGCGGCCAGTTCGTGGCGCAGCGCCGCGCCCTCGTACGTGTCGACGGCGCGCGGGAAGGCGGCGGCGAGGAACGCGGTGATCAGCGCGAGCAGCGCCAGCGCGACGGCGGGTCCTGGCGCGGCGCGCAGCCGGGTGCGTACCCAGGGGGCCACGGCTCTCATGTCACTCACCTCCCTGGACGCGCAAGGAACTCGCCGGGTCGCCCCGGCGCAGCGCGAGCGCGGCGACGATCAGCAGCGGTCCGATCGCCACCCCGGCCAGCAGCAGCACCACGGAGTGGACCGGCAGCTTTACGAGCACGTTCGGTACGGGCTGGGTGGCCTGCCCGGTCAGCACGATCAGCGGGACGACAGCCCGGGTCAGCACGGCGCCCAGTGCCAGCCCCACGGCGAGCGCGATGCCGACGAGCAGGCAGTGCTCGACGGCGAGCAGCCGGGCGAGCTGGCGGCGCGGTGCGCCGAGGGCGCGCAGTACGGCGAACTCGGCCGAGCGTTCGCGCAGCGCGCCGACCGTGCTCACCCCGAAGCCGACGGCGGCCAGCAGGGCGGCGACGACGGCCACGGCGAGCAGCGCCGACTGCGGTCCCGCGCCCAGCGGATCGTTGTGGAGCTGCTCGGCGGTCTCGGCGCGTACCAGGACCTGTTCGGGGTCGATGTCGCCGCGTGCGCGCAGCGTGGCGGCGACCTTCGCCGCCGCGCCGGGCGCGGGGTACAGCCACCACTCGGTGGGCTGGAGCGTGTCGGCGGCCCGGCCGGCGAGCACGTCGTTGACGGCCCGCAGATCGACCAGCAGCGAGCCGCCGTCGGTCGCCGGGTTTGCTGCCTGGCCCGGGGTGCGGGCGCCGGGCCCGGTCGTGGGCAGCGCGCGCAGGACGCCGGTGATCCGCACGTCGATCTTCCCGCCGGCGGTCGGCACCTGGATCACGGAGCCCTGCGCGGCGCCGCTGGACGACAGGAACCGGTCGGTCGCGAGGGCGGCGGGCACGGGCGCCTTCGGCGTACCCGCGCTGATCCGCAGTGCGACGATGCGCGGATTCGCGTATTCGGCGGTGTTCTCGCCGGTGGCGAATGTGACATGGAACGGCGCGGCGGCGGACGACCCGAGCGCTTCGGTGATCTTGGGCGCCACCACCTCCGGGTCCAGCGGGTCGTCGTTGGCCGAGGGCTCCGCCTGCCAGTCGGCGCTGTCGGGCGTGCCGAGGGTGCGGGGGGCGCCTTTCGTGCCGTACGCGGTGATGCGCCCGACGGTGACCCGCAGCCGGTCCGACCCCAGAGGGGCGCGCACGCTGTCGAACTCGAGCGCGACCAGCGCCAGTGGCCCGGCTGGCGCGCCTTCCGGGGCGTTCGCGGCAGCCGCGAGATCGGCGGTGCGCTCGTACGTACGCCCGTCGGGCCGCACCGAGCCGAGCTGGAGCGGGTAGCGCATCCCGTAGCGGTCCTGGACGGTCGCCGAGACGGTCAGCGCCGTGCCGATCCGCACGGGGTCCTTCGAGCCGGGTCCCACCGTGATCGGCAGGACGACCCGCGCGGTGTCCGCGGGGAGCGCGAGACCGACGGCCCGCCCGGACTTCGGCCGCAGCGCGGCGACCTGGGCGGCGGCGTCGCCGTCCGACTGGTCGGCGCGCAACCCGATGCCCCCGGCCGCTCCCCGGCTGCGGTCCTGGGTGTCGAGTTCCCGGGTGTCGAGGGCGAGCACGGTCGCCTGGCGGTTGCCCGACAGCGTCATGGCGCTGCGCGCCGCGGGCGCCGCCGACCGTACGCCGGGGACCGCGGCGTACGCGCCGCCCTGGCCGAACTGCGCGGTACGGCTGCCCAGGACGCGGACCGGCGCACCCGCCTGGAAGTCGGCCTGGTCGCTCTGCGAGCGGTCCCAGGAGGCGCCCTGGCCGATCGCCAGCATGCCCATGGCGACGGCGAGGACCAGCAGCAGCACCGGTCCTGCGCCGCGCAGCGGCCGGCGGCTGAGCTGCCATCCGGCGAGTGCGGCGGGCAGCCCCCGGCCCTTGGCGGCCCGCCGTTCGGCGAGCCTCGCTGCGGGCGGCAGCAGCCGCAGGGTCAGGACCGTCCCGGCGAGCAGCGCCAGCGCGGGCGCGACGACCAGCAGCGGGTCGATGCCGATCGAGCCGCCCCGGTCACCGCTCAGCGCGCCGCTGCCGGAGGTCTGCCGGTCGAGCTGCCAGTACGCGACCCCCGCGACGGCCAGCAGCCCGACATCGGCCCCCGCCCGCAGCGGCGCGGGCAGCGCGCGGGCCCGGCCCGCCTTCGCCGTGCTCGCCGTCAGTGCCGGAGTGACGACGGCAGCGGCGCAGGCCAGCGCAGCCACCCCGCCGACCAGCCACACCGAAGCGGTCAGCCCGGTGTCGACCCGCAGCCCGATCCTGGCCAGCAGCCCCTGCCCGGCGAGCAGCCGGGTCAGCGGCCCCGCGAGCAGCGGCGCCGCCACGGCCGCGGGCAGCGCAAGCAGCAGCGCCTCCAGGGCGGCCAGCGCGACGACCCGGCGGCGCGAGGCGCCGCGCGCCATCAGGAGCTGGGTCTCGCCGACGCGTTCGCTGGACAGCAGCCGGGCCACCAGCAGCAGCGAGTACGCGGCGAGCAGCACCAGTTGGAGCGAGACGATCAGCAGCGTCGAGCGGGCGACCAGCAGCGCGCGCTCCGACTGGTCGAGCAGATCGGGCAGTGCCGTACGGGTGGTGATGTCACCGCCGAAGACCTGCTGGGCGCCGAGGTACTTCTGGGCACTCTTGACGCTCGTACGCAGCGACCCGATCCGGCCGGAGGTGAACGTGGACCAGTCGGCCGTCGCGAGCCAGGACCGGTCGCCCTGGGTGACTTCGCCGCCCGCCAGCACGGCGGGATCGGCGATCATCGGGCCGTACGTGGTGAACGAGACCCGGCGCACCCCGCGCCCGCCCAGCTCGTCCAACTGCCAGTAGGGATCGGCCGGATCGGCCGGCCGGTAGGTCCCGGTGACCCGGATCCGCAGCGGCGGGCCGCCGAACCGGTCGGTGAGGGTCAGTGGCGGTGCGCCGGGCCGCAGCTTCAACTGCGCGGCCGCCACTTCCGGTAGGGCCACGTCGGCCACGCCCCCGGCCCCGGCGCTGCCTGGCGCGGGCCAGCTTCCCGAGACCAGCCGCACCCGTGAGCGGTCGACGGCGGCGAGCTGGGTGAGATACGGGTCGCCGCTCTTGCGGTCGGCGGCCGTCTCCACCGCGCGCGGCAGGGCGTAGGGGCCTGTGCGGTCGAACGAGCGCAGGCTCACCGGCAGCCCGTCGAAGGACCGCCGGGCACCGGTCAGCGCCGCCCGGTCGGCGGCCTCCTTCTCGGGGCCCGCGCTGTGCGACGTGATGACCAGCGAGGCGGCCTCGGCGTCCGAGCCGCGCAGCGCGTACCGCAGGCCCGCGTCGCCGATCGAACCGGAGAAGGCCGCGAGCGTCGCGAGGACGGCCGTGGTCAGCAGGACCGCGAGCAGGGCGGCCGTCAGCAGCAGCCGGTGCGCGCGCACGCGCAGAAACACGAACCCCGTCAAGCCGTTCCCCCGTGAGGTGCCTGGTCACTTCCCCCGGACCTTCCCCCGAACGTCCATTCGGGATGCTGTCAGAGAGGAGTGCCGAGGGAAAACGTTTTCGGCCATGCCTTGACGAGATCGTGACCGGAAGCCGCTGCTCAGCCCCCGGTGTTCACCTCGGCCCCCGGTGTTCTGCTCAGCCCTCGGTGTTCACCATGGAGGCGGCGGCGTAGACGAAGTAGTCCCAGAGCTGCCGCTCGTGCTCGGGGGAGAGCGCCAGCTCGTCCACCGCGACCCGCATATGGCCCAGCCACGCGTCGCGCGCCGCGCTGTCCACCGGGAACGGGGCGTGCCGCATCCGCAGCCTCGGGTGGCCGCGCTGGTCGCTGTAGGTGCGCGGGCCGCCCCAGTACTGCATCAGGAACAGCGTGAAGCGCTCCTCCGCCGGACCCAGATCCTCCTCCGGGTACATCGGCCGCAGCAGCGGGTCCTCGGCGATGCCCTGGTAGAAGCGGTGGACCAGGCGTCGGAAGGTCTCCTCGCCGCCGACCTGCTCGTAGAAGGTCTGCTCCTGAAGCGTGCCGCGCGGATTATCGTTCACCCGTCCATGGTCGCAGACGCCCACTCGCTTCTGGCAGGCCCAGCCAGGACAGTGGGGGTATGGGCGCAGACCGGCACGAGGCGTACGGACCCGGCGACACCGTCGCCGCCGAGGCGCGGGCCGCGCTGGTGCGGGAGATCGCCGCCGACGGCGCGCTGGACGATCCGGCCTGGCGGGCCGCCTTCCAGGAGGTACCCCGCCATGTCTTCGTGCCGTACTACTTCGTCAGCAGGCCCGGCGGCTTCGACCGGCTGTGGAGCGAGGACGCCGACCCCGCGCGGCGCACCCGCTGGCTGAAGGGGGCGTACGCGGACGGCGCGCTCGCCACCCGGGTGCGCGACGGGGAGCTGATCTCGTCCAGCAGCCAGCCGTCCCTGATGGCCCGGATGCTGGCCGAGCTGGACGTGCGCGACGGCGACCGGGTGCTGGAGATCGGCGCGGGCAGCGGCTACAACGCGGCGCTGCTGGCCCACCGGCTGGGCGACGAACGGGTCACCACCATCGATCTGGACCCGGAGATCACCGAATCGGCCCGGCGGCATCTCGCTGCGGCCGGCTACCGGCCGACTGTCGTGACGGGCGACGGCGCGCGCGGCTGCCCCGAGCGGGCGCCGTTCGACCGGATCATCGCGACCTGCGCCCTGCCGTCCGTACCGCTGAGCTGGCTCGCGCAGTGCGCGCCCGGCGCCCGGATCCTCGCGCCGCTCGCCACGGGCCTGATCGCGCTGCGGGTGGCCGAGGACGGCGCCGAGGCGGAGGGCCGCTTCCTGCACACCGCCGCCTACTTCGTACCGCTGCGGGGCACCCCGAGCGGCGAGGCCGCCGCGCAGCGCAGGCTCGGCGGGCTGCCCCGCCGCGCGGTGGAGAACGACCTCTTCCGCTTCATGCTCACCCTGACCTCGGGCACGCTCGACCCGCACGAGGCGTACTCGCTCTGGCAGCGCGAGCACCGCCCCGGGCGGGAGCGGTTCGGCGTCACCGTCGGCCGCGACGGGCAGTGGGCCTGGCTGGACGACCCGTCAGGCCCGTACGTCTGGCCGCTCAGCCGCGATGGATCGTGATCGTCGTCCAGGCGCCGACATGCACCCGGTCGCCGTCCTCCAACTGGACGGGGACATAGGGCTGTATCGGGTCCTCGCCGCCGTTGATCGTCGTGCCGTTGGTCGAGTTCTGGTCGACCACCGCCCAGCTCCCGTCCGGCTGGTGGACCAGGACCGCGTGCTGGTGCGAGACGCCCGGGTCCTCCGGCGGCACGGACAGGTCGACGTCAGGGGACTCGCCGGTCGAGTGCCGGCGGCGGCCGATCGTGATCTGCTGCCCGGCCAGCGGCAGATGCTGCTCGGGTGAGTACGCGGGCAGATTGAGCCCGGTCGCCTCGGGACCGCTGCGCTGCATCATCGCCATGAAGTACTCGCGGTCGGGACCGATGACGGCGGTCCAGCCCAGCGACGGCGGCTGGTACTGCTGCTGCATCTGCTGGGGCGGCTGCTGCCGCAGCGGCTGCGGGGGCTGCTGTTGCTGCTGGCCCAGCGGGGTCTGCTGCTGTTGGCCGTGCTGCTGCTGCCCCTGCGCGGGCTGCTGCTGGTACGACGGCTGCGACTGCGAGGGCGGCGGCAGCATCCAGTCGTCGTCGCCCTGGGTCCGCTGCGGCGCCTGCGGCTGCGGCGGGGCGGGCGGCCCCGCCTGCTGCTGGTACGCGGGCGGCGCGGGCGGTCCCTGCTGCTGGAACGACGGCGGGACGGGCGGCCGCATGCCCTGCGGCTGCTCGGACGCCAGCGGCTCGGCCGGGCGGTTGATCTGGGAGGGGCGCGAGCGCTGGTACTCGTACGGGTCGGGCTCCTGCGGACGCGGCGGCTGCTGCGCCTGGAAGCCCGGCGGCAGGTTCAGCCCCGCCGGGGCCACCGGCGTGTACGACGTCGCCGTGTTGGTGAGGAAGTTCCAGCGGCACTCCTCGCAGAACGGCGCCCCCGGCTCACGCGGGGTGCGGCACTGCGGGCAGAACTCCTGCTGGACGGTGCCGGGGCCGGGCCCAGGGCCCTGCGGATAGCCGTAGCCACCGGCGGCGGGCGGCGGCGGAGGAGGCGGCGGGACGGCGCCTGTGCCGGGGCCAGGACCGGCCATGCGGTGGCCGCAGACCTCGCACCAGTCTTCGGAACCCGACTGGTGTCCGTTCGGGCAGGTCGGCATGTCGGCTCTTCCCCCTTCCTTCGTCCGGCCCGCAGGCCGTCACTCGACGCTACTTCTTGGCGCTGCTTCTTCGCGTCACTTCTTGACGCGAACGGTTTTGGTGGACCGCGTTTCGAGGGTCATCTCGTCCGCATCCGTTACCTTCGCCTTCAGTCGCACAGTACCTGTCGCCGCGTCGACCACGTCCACCACCTTCGAAAGCAGTTTCGCCGTATCGGCGTTCCCCGAAGAGGCGGCGAGCTGCACGGCGCGGCCCAGCTTCGACGTCGCGCCGTCGAAGTCGCCCGACTTGCGGGCGTCCAGGCCCTGCTGGATGACCTGCGCCAGCTCCGCCTGCCCCGTGTAGTGGGCGACCTGGGGGTTGATGGAGGTGGACGCGACCATGTCGTCGGTCCACACCGCTCGTATCAGCCCTTGAGACAGCACCTCGGGGGCGCCGCCCTCCGCCGCGGGCAGGATCAGCGAGACCCGGGCCGCCAGCATCTCCTGGCCGATGCCCGCCTCGGGGACCACCACGCACACGTGGTAGTCGCGGGACTCGTCGCCCCAGGAACCGGTCGGATAGTCGCCGGCGCGCGGCCCCGCCTCCGTACGGCGGCCGGTGAGGTCCTCGACCGTGGGCGCCACCTGCTTCACGAAGCGGATCTCCACGCCGACCGGGGTCCAGAGCCGCAGCGCCACGTCCGCGACCTCCTTGCCCATCGCGTTCTCCATCATCTGCGTGAAGTCGGCGGCCAGGCCCGCCGGGTCGGCGACGATGTCGGCCGTGCCGAGCAGCGCGGAGGAGACGGCGGTGACCTCCTTGACCTCCCAGTCCGTGCCCACCCCGCGCGCGTCACAGGTGAAGCGGCCGGCGCAGGCGTCGAGCGCCGCCCGCAGGTCCTCCGGCGCCTCGTGCTCGTTGCGGCCGTCGGTGAGCAGGATGCCGTGCCGGATCGGCACGTCGGCCGTGGAGAGCAGCCGGTCGGCCAGCCGCAGCCAGGTGCCGATGGCGGTGCCGCCGCCCGCGCTCAGCCGGCGCAGGGCGTCCTTGGCCTGGGCCCTGGTGTTCGCGTCGGCGACCGCCAGCGCGCCGTTGCCGGGGAAGACCTCCTTGGCCACGTGCGTACCGGCGACGACGGCGAAGGCGACCCCGTCGCGCAGCGTGTCGACGGCGGCGGCCGTGGCGTCGCGCGCGTTGCGCATCTTCGTCGGCGGATAGTCCATCGAACCCGAGCAGTCGACCATGATCACCACGGCCGCGTTCGGGCTGTGCCCCGGCAGCGTTGTGGGCGAGGCGGACGCGCCCGCCAGCCGTATGCCGCCCGTGGTGCCGCCGCCGGTCGAGGTGACCGTGACGATCCCGTTCACCTCGCGGCCGCCCTCGGGCAGGTACTCGTTCTGGTACACGTCGACGCTGAACTGCGGCACGTTCGACTTGGAGAAGTTCGCCATTCGTATCTGCTCCTTGGCGCCCCGGCGCACCGTAAAGACAAGGCAGGACAACGGAATACGGCATAGGGGGCAATGAATGATCTATGGGGTCGTTGGCGGGCAGAGGCGGGCTCAAGCCGTGTTGTAGGCGGATCCTGCCCCTTGCCGTGGCACCGCGAACGGCACGACGGCCACTGTTACGTTGTCGTGGCCGCCGCCGTCGAGGGCGTGCCCCACCAGTACTTGGGCGGCGTGCAGCGGCCGGGCCGCCGCGTCGGCGGGCACGACCCTGGCCAACTCGTCGGCGCCTTCCGCGTAGTTCCACAGACCGTCCGTGCAGACCACGACGACACCGGCCCTGTCGGGCTTGAACGAGGCGGTGTGCGGGTCCAGTTCGTACGCGTCGGCGCCGAGCCAGCCGGTGATGGCGTGGGCCCGCTCGTCCGCGTACGCCTCCGCCTCGTTCATCAGACCCGCCGAGACCATCTGCGCCGCCCAGGAGTCGTCCTCGGTGAGCCGGGCGGTCGGGCCGCCGCGGTCGTCCGGGATCCAGTACGCCCTGCTGTCCCCGATCCAGCCGACGACCAGCAGCCCGCCCGCGACGACCGAACCGACGATCGTGCAGGCCGGGGCGTTCTGATGGCGGTGCTGGTCGTGCTCCGTGGCGCCGCCGGGCTCGGGCGCGAGCCGGTTGACCGCCTCGGCGGCGGCGACGATCGCCTCGTGCATCGCCTGCTGCGGGTGCGTACCGAGCGGCAGCGCGGCCAGCAGCGACTCGTTGGCCGCCGCCGCCGCCGCGGCTGACGCCTCGTCGGGCCGGGTCGCCGACGACACCCCGTCGCAGACGATCGCGACGACGGCGGGCGAGCCGTCCGGCAGGGCGGCCGACGAGACGGCGAACGCGTCCTCGTTGCGGTGGTGGCGCAGCCCCCGGTCGCTGACGGCCGCGACGGCGTCCAGCTCCTGCTCGACATGGTCGCGTTCGCGCGGCTGGGCGTGGCCGCAGTTCTCGCAGTAGCCGTCGGGGTCGACACGGCCGCTGCGGCAGGCCACGCAGAGCTTGCCGCCGGCCGCCGCGCCGGGGCCCGCCGCACCGGGACCTCCGGCGCGCGGGTCGGCCGAGGCGGGGCCGCCCGCAGGATCGGCCGCCGGGTCGGGTGCCGATCCGGGTGCCGTACGCGGCGAGTCGTCGCGCATGGCCGCCGGCGGTACGGCGTTCGGCCCCGCCTCGGCCGGTGGCTCGTCGGGGGCGGGCAGCACGAAGTCGCCCGAGTGCCCGGAGAGCTGGACGCCCGCCGAGTCGAGGCCCGGCAGCTCACCGGGGTGCTGGACGGGGGCGTCGGCCGCCGCGCTGTCCGTACCCGCAGCCGCGGGCCAGGCGACAGCGTTGTCGGAACCAGGACGCCCGGGGGCGGCCCGGCCGGGGGCCGGAGTCTCCAGGGCGGCCTGCGCCGCGCCGTTCAGGGCGACGGTGGGGTGGTCGCCCTGGGCCTGCGGTCCGGCCGTCAGGTCGTATCCGCACGCACCGCAGAACCGGTCGCCGGACTCCACCGGCTCCGTGCAGCCGGGGCATGTCGACCAAGCAGCCAAATGGGGCTTCTGCGCCATCAATCACACCCACGTCCGGGGGCGGAAACGGTTGGCCCGCTCCACCAGTTCGATCCTCTCCTCGCCGCGCTGAGCGAGCCGGGCCAGCACCCGGTACGAACGTTCCAGTCCGAGCCGCAGGCCACGTTCGTCGAGCGCGGTGCCGAGCAGGGTGGTGGACTGCACCACCTGTCCGCCCCGGCCCCCGGAGAGTATCCAGTCCAGGGCCGTGCCGAGTACTTCCGTGGACAATTGCTCCCGCCGTACGGCGTCGAGCCCGAGCC
This sequence comes from Streptomyces sp. NPDC087906, assembly GCF_055584925.1. Taxonomy (NCBI): domain Bacteria; kingdom Bacillati; phylum Actinomycetota; class Actinomycetes; order Kitasatosporales; family Streptomycetaceae; genus Streptomyces; species Streptomyces sp. NPDC087906. The sequence goes on along the minus strand of NZ_JBVJLC010000004.1, from coordinate 321,073 downwards.
CCTGGAGGGCCTCCACCTGGCCGCCCGCCGCCCGCAGATCGTCCAGCAGCGGATCGGCGGCGGCGCGCTTGCGCAGCCGGGCCCGCACGGCGGCCACCCGGGCGGCCGTGTAGTGGATGGACGCCTCGGGCACCGACTCCAGGGTCTGTACGGCGCCGCCGCGGTCCCCCGCGGCGAGCTGCACCCGCGCCAGCGCGAAGGCGGCGCTGACATAGCTGGGGTCGGTCGTCCAGATGAGCCGGTAGTACTCGGCCGCGTTGTCGAGCTGGCCCAGGACCTCGGCGCAGATGCCGAGAGCGAGCTTCGGCGCGGGCTCGCCGGGGAACGCGTCGTAGATCGCGTCGAAGGCGAGTGCCGCCGTCTCGTGGTCGCCGGTGACGAGCGAGGCGAGCCCCCGGTACCAGACCACCCGCCAGTCGTCCGGATGCCGCGATTCCAGGGTGTGCAGGGCCTCCACGGCCGTGTACGAGTCGCCGTTCTCCAGCCAGGCGCGCACCTGGCGCAGCCGCCGCTCCGGCGAGTCGGCGGGAGCGGCCTCCAGGGCGGCGATCAGTTCGCCGGGCGCCGCCGCCATCAAGCCGGCGAGGAAGCCCGCGTTCGCGTCGTTCGGATCGACCCGGGGCACCGGCAGCGCGAGCGCGACGGCGCGGGTGTCGAGCCGCGCGAGCCGGGGCCCCGCCGCGCCGTTCAGTGACGCGGGCGCACCGCCGACGCGCGGCGCGGGTACGCCGGCGAGCACGCCGCCCGGAGCGGGAGCCAGGGCCGCCGGGGCCGCCGGAGCGGGGGCCGCCGGGTCAAGACCGCCGGCGCCCTGGACGCCGGGCCGGGCGCCGGGCGCGGGCAGCACCCCGGCGCCGACTCCCGGCGGAAGCTGACCGCCGGGCGCGGCTCCGGGGGAGGGCGGCAGTCCTGGCAGCACACCGGGCGCGGCGGCGGCCCTGCTTCGGCGCGCGGCGCGCCCGCGCTGCGCCGTGGCGCGCGCCCCGAGCGCGGAGACGTCATCGGTCAGCTCGGCGAACAGTTCCGTGTCCGTGACGCGCAGTTCCGGTCCGAAGAGCGTCGACAGCGCGGGCCTCGGCCGGCCCGTCTGCACGGCGACGACCTCGCGCAGCACACCGGTCAACTGCTCGGCCATCTCCTGCGCCGAGGAGAAGCGCCGCGCCGGGTCCGGGTCCGTGGCCCGCACCAGCAGCCGGTAGAACGACTCGTACGCCCGGAAGACCTCGATGTGCTCCGGGTCGGGCAGTGAGTCCACGAAGACGTTCGTGTAGCCCTGGAAGTCGAAGGTGAGCACGGCCAGGGTGCGGGCGACCGTGTACAGGTCGGAGGCGACGGAAGGGCCCACCTCTCCCACCTCGGGCGCCTGGTAGCCGACCGTGCCGTAGATCGCCGACTCGTCGTCGTCCATCCGGCGCACCGCGCCCATGTCGATCAGCTTGAGCTGGTCCTCGGTCTGGATCGCGTTGTCGACCTTGAAGTCGCAGTACAGCAGATTGCGGCTGTGCAGATGGCCCAGGGCCTCCAGCGCCTCGATGCCGTACGCGCAGGCCTGCTCGACGGGCAGCGGATCGCGCTTGCCGGTCGGCCCGCGCCGGTCGTTGGCGATCTCCTTGAGCGACTTGCCGCCGACGTACTCCATGACGATGTAGCCGTCCAGGGAGCCGGTGCGCTGGTCGAGATGTTCCACGAAGTTGTAGATGCGGACGATGTTCGAATGCTCGATCTCCGCCAGGAAGCGGCGCTCCGAGATCGCGGCCTCCATCGCGTCGGCGTCGCCGGTGTCGAGCAGGCCCTTGAGGACGACCCAGCGGTCGGAGACCGCGCGGTCGACGGCGAGATAGACCCAGCCGAGGCCGCCGTGCGCCAGGCAGCCGGCGACCTCGTACTGGCCGTGCACGATGTCGCCCCCGGCGAGCTTCGGCACGAACGAGTACGGGTGGCCGCACTTGGTGCAGAACCCTTCGGTACGCCCCGGCAGTTCACCCCTGCTGCGGCCGACCGCGGCGCCGCAGTCGGAGCGGGAGCAGAACCGCTTGCGCTCCGGCACCTCCGGGCGCTCCATCACGGCCGACCTGGGGTCGGGGCGCGGTACGTCCGGTACGGAGACCAGGCCCGCGCCGAGCCGGTTGCGCCCCGACGAGGAGGCGGAACCGCCCGAGGCGCGCACCGAGACCGAAGGTCCGGAAGCGGAGCCCGACAGCGCGCGCGACAGCCGCCCCGAAACGGAGCGCCGCGACGTCGACGAGCGCGACGAGCGCGCGGACCGCGCCGAGCCCGCAGAGCCCGCCGTGGACGACTGCGACGACGCCCGGGAGGAGCTGCCGCCCTTCCCGCCGCCCGCGATACCGGTCGGCGGTGAGGACACCTGCCCGGTGGGGGAGACCACCGGGGCGAGACCGCAGGTGTCGCAGTACAGCTCACCGCCGCCCATGTCCTCGTACGAGCCCTCGCACCCCGGGCGCTGGCACGCGTCCGTCCCGCTCATCGGTCCCCCCGTTCGCCTTCTGTTCCTGATGTCCCGCGGTCGGTCGGCTGCTGCGGGCGCTGCTGCCTCGGCACCAGGACCTCGGCCGTCGCCTGCTGGTAGCGCAGCACGGCCTGCTCGGCGACGCGCAGGTCGCACGGAGCGCTCCACAGCATCCGGCGGGCCGCGTCGTACCGCTCGATCAGCAGCGGGTCCTCGGCCATGCCGTGCCTGGCGACCTTCGCCTTGTACGCGTCGAGCCGGCCGCGCAGCTCCGCGCGGACCGCGAGCGGCGCCGTGACCGCGGTCAACGACTCACGGGCGCGCAGCAGTTCGTCCTCGGCGTCGCGCTCAAGGGACTCCAGGAGCGGCGACAGCCGGTGCCATTGGGCATGCCTGCGGTATTCGGCGGCGGTCGAGAGCCGCTCGTGCAGCACGGCCGAGGGCCCGCTGACGGCGGGCACCTCGGACGCGGCGATCTTCGCGAGCACCTCGCCGCGCGCCGACCTGGCCTCGTCCAGTGTGCGGTCGGCGCGCGACAGTACGTCGCGCAGCCGCAGCAGCCGCTCCTCGGAGTCCTTGCGGACGGCGAGCACGGCCTCGATCTCGCGCCGTACCTCTTCGAGGGCGCGGGCCGCCCTGTCGTAGCGCTCGGTGTCGGGACGGCCGCCGCCCGGGGCCGAACTGCCCGGCGCCGCACGCCAGAAGGCGAGCGGGTCGGAGACCACCTGGGCGCGCAGCGCGGTCAGCTCGTCGGTGATCGCGTCCAGGTCGTCGCCGGCCGGATGCTCACCGGGCCGTACCCCCACCGAGTGGGCGAGCGAGAGCGTGCGCCGCAGTTCGGTGGAGAGCAGGTCGATCCGCGCGGGCAGCGCCGACCAGACGGCGTCGGCGGCGACGACCATGTCGAGCGAGCGCGCGTACAAGTCGTTCATCCGGGTCACCAACTGGGCCAGCGTGAACCGCTCGGCGAGCTTGGCGGGTCCGGTGATGCTCGACGGCATGCCGTGCTCGGCGGCGGGCGCCGCGACCGTCACCGCCTGGCCGCGCAGCTTCTCGGTCAGCTCCTCAAGATCCTCGCGGTTGGGCCAGCGCCGCTTGGCGCGCAGCTCACGCGCCTCGGTCAGGGTGTCGCTGTACCGGTCGAAGTACGCCCAGAGCAGGGTGATCGTGGGCTCGACGGAGGTCCAGCGGTCCTTGGTGACGCCGGTGAGCGCCGCCCCTTCGAGGAGTCTGCGGCCCGCGTGGTCCTGGAGGGCGAGCAGGGACGTCTCGATCGCCTCGTGCTCGGCTTCGAGGCGCGCGAGGGCCCGGTCCACCTCGTCCCGGTCCATGACCGGTACCGGTGGCGTCCCCGACGATCCGGGAAAGGAGCCCGTGGCGCCCATCGATCACCTCTTCGCTTCGCCCTGCGGGGGGACTCGTTGGCCTTGGTCCGGTCGGTCCAGTTGGTCCAGTTGGTCAGTTGGTCTTGTAGGTGGGCGCGGGCGGCCCGGCTATCCCCGGCAGCCCCGTCTTGAGCCATTTGTCGTACGACCGCATCCAGGGGCTGGCGGCCCCGCCCGCCCGGTACTCCTCCAGGACCTTGTTGATCCGGCGCACCAGGTCGTTGTCGCCGGTCGTGCTCAGCTTGGTCGCGACACCGTAGTACTCGGTCGTGAACGGCGGGCCCTTCAGCATGACCGACGGGTCCTGCGCGGCCTGGCCGGCGGCGAGTGAATTGTCCGTGACGATCGCGTCGACCAGCCCGAGTTGCAGCCTGACCAGGCAGTCGAGCTGGTTCGGCACGCTCAGGTCGGCGGCGCTCTGCCCGGCCGGCTTGTTGCCCTCGTTGTTGGCGCTGTCCCAGTAGACCGCCCCGAAGGCGCCGTTCTTCTTGTCGCCCTCCAGCGCCTGCACGGCCGACGAACCGGTCGCCGTGCAGACCCGCTTGCCCTTCAGCGTCGCGTTGTAGCCGGTGATGTCCGACGACTTGGGGGCGAGGACCTGCTGGCCCGCTTTGAAGTACGCGCTGGAGAAGTCGATGTCCTCGCGCCGGTCGCAGGAGATCGTCATCGTCCGGACGATGATGTCGACCGTGCCGTTCTGCAGTGCGGGGATGCGCTGCGCCGTCGAGACGGGCTGGAACTTGACCGCCTTGTCACTGCCGTAGATGTCCTTGGCGATGGCGCGGGCGATGTCGATGTCGAAGCCCTCGAACTCGTTCGACTCCGGGTCGAGATAGCCCCAGTCGTAGCTGTTCTGGTCGACGCCGACGATCAGCCGCTTGTCCTCGCGCCGCTGCATGTCGGCGACGATCGGGCCGGTGGCGCCCGACGCGGGCAGACTCGCCTCCGGCGCCTCCCCGTCCTGGCACTTCTCGGCCTTCGCGGGCACGGCTGTCGTGCCGTGCGGCGCCACCAGCCGCCCTCCGTCAGCGCTGTCGGCTCCGCTGTGCGCCAGCGGCAGCAGGGTGAGTGCGGCCGTCACAGCGCAGGCCACGCCCATGGCGGTGACCCCGCCCCAGCCGCGGAGCCTGTCGGACACACGACTCATCGCTCCCCCTCTCACCGGTACTCCGAAAGCCTGCGGCCCACGCCCAGCAGCGCGCCGAGCGCCCCGAGGACGGCGAGCACGCCGGCGCCTGCCGCCAGCCAGGTGAGCGCACCGCGCCCGGCGTCGGCCGACGCGTCGAACTCGCTCTGCTCCTGGCCGATCGCCTTGTTCAGGGAGGTCTCCACCTGGTTGAAGGACGCCTCGGCCGTGTCGCCCGCGCCGTTGATCTTCTTCAGCGCGCTCTCGAAGTCACCGCTCTTGTTGGCGGCGTTGGCCTCGTCGTTCCGCTTCTCCCACACCGAGACCGACCCGAGCGCTGCGGTCACCGGATCGCGCCCCTCCGCGTCGTCGGCGAGCCCCCTGGCCCGGCCCAGCTCGGACTCCAGGTCCTTCATGCGGGCGTTGAAGTCGACCTCGTACTTGTCGTTGATACCGTCGGCGGCGAGGATCGAACCGCGCGAGACCAGCGTCAGGTTCTCGTTGGCCCGCGCCTTCAGCGCGTTGATCCGGGCCTCGTTGAGCACCGCGAGCGAACTCTGCCCGTGCGTGTTCGCGTCACCCAGATGCGAGCTGCTCAGCGCCTGCCCCGCGATCAGCCACAGCAGCACGGCCGTGGCCGCCGCTGTCGCACCGAGCAGTCCCTGGTTGAACACCCGGTTCGTGCTGCGGTAGTTGCGGCGCTGCGCCCAGACCAGCGCGGCCAGGGTGAGCACCCCGAGGGCGAGCGCGGCGAAGGGCCAGATCCTGGCCTGGTCCGAGTCCTCCTGCAGCCGCTTCGTCTCCGCGTTGTACAGCGCCTCGGCGTTCGGCAGAAGGCCGCCGTCCTTGGTCATCTGCTCGTTCGCGTACCGCAGATAGGCGCCGCCGAGCGGCTGGTCCTGCCGGTTGGCGGCCCTGGCCCGCTCGATCAGCCCCGTGTAGACGGGCAGTTGGCTGTTGATGTCCGCGATCAGCCGCGCGGCGCCGCTGTTCGCCTCCGTGCTCTTCGCGACCCGCACCAGCAGCTCGGAAGCGGTGGCGATGTCCTTCCGGTACGCCGCCTGCACATCGGGGGGTTCGGTCGCGCCGGCCAGGAAACCGGTCGCCGCGTCCGTGTCGGCGGCGGCCAGCGAGCGGTAGATGTTCGCCGCGTCCTTCACCGGCTGGCTGCGGTTCACCACGTCGTCCGCCGACGCGTACCGGTCGGAGGCCTGCCAGGCCGTCACCGCGCCGAACACCAGCACCAGCAGCGCCAGCGCGGCGCCGATGATGCGCAGCCTGCCGGGCTCCGTCGTCGCCGCCGAGCCCAGCCGCTCCCTGGTCTCCGACCAGGCGCTGCGCCGGGCGGGCGGTACGCCGGGCGGCGCCGGCGGCCTGGGCGGCGGCTGCGCCGGCGCGGGCGGTCGCGCCGACGGTGGCGCTGTGCGCACATTCTGCGGGTATGTCACGTGACCTCCCCCTCGGTCAGTAGACGACGGCCGGCCGGCCCCCGGTGGGTCGGGGGACAGCTCCCGGCCAGCAGTATGGCCGCAGGGACCGACAATCACACCACGCTTGACTGATCTTGTACGTATCGCGCCACCTCAGCGGCGCGCTCTCCCCACCATGAATACGTCACAGCCCGCTGATCGGTTCCCCTTCCGGGCGGAATGATCACGCGTAATGCGTGTGCAGCCGCACGTGTTCGGCGGCGCTCGCGCCGATGTGGTCGAGCCCGAGCAGCCCGGCGCCGAGCACCGGCGGCGCCGTCACGACGCCGATCACCGCCTTGGGCGCCTTGGCGGCCAGCAGCTCCGCGATCCGGTCGTCCAACTGCGGATGACGGGCCGCCAGCACACCCCCGCCCAGCAGCACCGGCGCCTCCTCGTCCAGCAGATCGAGCCGGCCGAGCGCGACGGTCGCCATCACGACGACCTCCTCGGCCAGCCGGTCGACCACCGCTCTCGCCACGGGGTCGCCCGCCGCGCTCGTCGCGAACAGCACCGGTGTCAGCTCGTGCTTGCGCAGGGCCGGGACGTGCTTCAGATGCAGGGCCTCGATCAGCTCGTACATCGTGGTCAGGCCGAAGTGGGCGGGCAACGTCCGCATCAGCTCCGTCGGCTCGCCGCGGCCGTCCTCGGCGCGCGCCGCGAACCACAGCGCCTCCTCGGCGAGCCCCGAACCGCCGCCCCAGTCACCGGAGATGCGGCCGATGGCGGGGAAGCGGGCGGTCCTGCCGTCGGGCCGCATGCCCACGCAGTTGATGCCGGCGCCGCAGACCACGGCGACCCCCAGCGGCTCGGCGCCGCTCGGCAGCCCGGCCCGCAGTATCGCGAAGGTGTCGTTGCGCACCTCCGTCGTCAGACCCCAGCCGCGCGCCTGCACGGCCTGCGCCAACTCCCGCTCCTCGACGGGCAGATCCGCGTTGGCCAGGCACGCGGACACATGGCTGACCAGGTCCTTCGCCGGCAGTCCCGCCGCCGCGGCGGCCTCGGCGACCGCGGCGGCCACCACGTCGACGGCCTCCTCGATGCCGACGATGGGCGGCTGGAAGCCGCCGCCGCGACCGGTGCCGAGCACCGAGCCGTCGGCGCCGATCACGGCCACATCGGTCTTGCTGTTCCCGGCGTCGACGGCCAGGACGCTCGCGCGTCCCGCCGCCTGGCCGGCAGTGCTCACGCCCACGCGAGGTGCTCCCGGTTGTGCGCGATCAGCTCGTCGGTGAGCTTCTCCGCGTACTCGTACTGGCCGACCAGCGGATGCGCCAGCAGGGTCTTGAACACCGCGTCGCGGCTGCCGTCCAGCGCCGTGCGCAGCGCCAGGTCCTCGTACGCCGTCACGTTGGCGATGAGCCCCGCGTACAGCGGGTCGAGCTTCGGCACGGCGAGCGGCGTCGCGCCGTCCGTACCGACCCGTGCCTGCACCTCGATCACCGCGTCGTCCGCGAGGAACGGCAGGGTGCCGTTGTTCAGCGTGTTGACGACCTGGATCGGGCTGCCGCCGCCGCGCAGCAGCGAGGCCGCCAGGTCGACGGCCGCCTCCGAGTAGTAGGCGCCGCCGCGCTTGGCGAGCAGCGCGGGCTTCTCGTCCAGCGCCGGGTCCCCGTACATCGCCAGCAGTTGCTTCTCCATCTCCGCCACCTCGGAGGCGCGCGAGGGCTTGGTCCGCAGCTCCCGTACGACCTCGTCGTGCGCGTAGTAGTAGCGCAGGTAGTACGAGGGCACGACGCCGAGCCGGTCGAGCACCGGACGGGGCATGTGCAGGTCGGCCGCGATCTCGTCGCCGAATTCGGCGAGCAGCTTGGGCAGCATGTCCTCGCCGTCCGGCCCGCCGATCCGCACGCCCCGCTCCCACGTCAGGTGGTTGAGGCCGACATGCTCCAGATACACCTCGGAAGGGGTGACCCCGAGCCGGTCGGCGAACTTGCGCTGGAAGCCGATCGCGACGTTGCACAGGCCGACGGCCTTGTGCCCGGCCTGGAGCAGCGCGCGCGTCACGATCCCCACCGGGTTGGTGAAGTCGATGATCCAGGCGTCCGGGTTGGTGCGCCGGACCCGCTCCGCGATGTCCAGCACGACCGGGACCGTGCGCAGCGCCTTGGCGAGGCCGCCGGCGCCCGTCGTCTCCTGGCCGACGCAGCCGCACTCCAGCGGCCAGGTCTCGTCCTGGTTGCGGGCGGCCTGGCCGCCGACGCGGAGCTGGAGCAGCACGGCGTCGGCGCCCTCGACACCGGCGTCGAGGTCGGACGTGGTGGTGATCCGGCCGGGGTGGCCGAGCTTGGCGAAGATCCGCCGGGCGAGCCCCCCGACCAGGTCGAGCCGGTCGGCCGCCGGGTCGACCAGGACGAGTTCCTCGATGGGCAGGGTGTCGCGCAGCCTCGCGAATCCGTCGATCAGTTCAGGTGTGTAGGTCGATCCGCCGCCTACCACTGCGAGCTTCATGGTTCTCAGCCCTTTACTCCGGTGAGGGTGACGCCTTCTACGAAGGCCTTTTGCGCGAAGAAGAAGACGATGACGACCGGGGCCATGACCAGCAGGGTCGCGGCCATCGTCAGATTCCAGTTCACGCTGTGCGCGCTTTTGAATGATTCCAGGCCGTAGCTCAGGGTCCACGCGCCGGGGTTCTGGGCCGCGTAGATCTGCGGCCCGAAGTAGTCGTTCCAGCAGTAGAAGAACTGGAACAGGGCGACGGCCGCGATGCCGGGCTTGGCCATCGGCACGACGATCTTCAGCAGTGTGCGGAACTCGCCGCAGCCGTCGACCTTCGCCGACTCGATGTACTCGTTGGGGATGGTCAGCAGGAACTGCCGCAGCAGGAAGATGGAGTACGCGTCGCCGAACGCCATCGGGATGATCAGCGGCCACAGCGAGCCCGACAGGTGGAACTGCTGCGACCAGACCAGGTACATCGGGATGATGATGACCTGGGGCGGCAGCATCATCGTCGAGATGACGAGCACCATGGCCGTCCGGCGGCCGCGGAAGCGGAACTTGGCGAGCGCGTAGGCGACAGGCACGGACGAGCAGACGGTGAAGACCGTGCCGAGCACCGCGTACATCAGCGAGTTGCGCCACCAGGTCAGGAAGCCCGGGGTGTGGAAGACCGTCGAGTAGTTCGACCAGTGCCAGGACGTCGGCCACAGATCGCCGCTCAGCGCCTGCCCGTCGCTCATCACCGAGGTGAGGAAGACGAAGACGAACGGCAGCACGAAGAACAGCGCCATCGCGATCGCCAGGGCGTGCACGGCGATCCAGTTCAGGGCGCGCTTGCGGCGGAAGCGGGCGGTTTCGGGGCCCGAGGGGCGGGTCTGCGCGACGGCCGCCGGCGGGTTCAGGGTCGTGGTGGTCATCTCAGTCCTCCGCCGGGATGAGGCCGACGCTCTTGCGCATCAGCAGAAGGGTGACGGCCATGGCGATGGCGAAGAGCACGAGCGAGAGCACGCAGGCCGCGCCGGTGTTGAAGTTCTGGAAGCCCAGCGAGTAGATGAGCTGCGGGACGGTCAGCGTGGAGTGGTCCGGGTAGCCGGGCTGGATCACCGTGCCGGGCCCGATCGAGACACCGGAGGCGAGCTTCCCCGCGACCAGGGCCTGTGTGTAGTACTGCATCGTCTGGACGACACCGGTGACGACGGCGAACAGCACGATCGGCGTGATGGCCGGCCAGGTGATGTAGCGGAACTTGGCGATCGAGCCGGCGCCGTCCAGGTCGGCGGCCTCGTACTGGTCCTTGGGGACGTCGAGCAGCGAGGCCATGAAGATGACCATCAGGTCGCCGATGCCCCACAGCGACAGCAGGACGAGCGAGGGCTTCGACCAGTTGGGGTCGTTGAACCAGTTCGGACCGTGCAGACCCACCCAGCCGAGGATCTTGTTGACCGGGCCCGTCGACGGGTTGAGCAGGAAGACGAAGGCGACGGTCGCGGCCACCGGAGGTGCCAGATAGGGGATGTAGAAGGCCGTACGGAACAGCCCCACCCCCGTCTTGATCTTCGTGACGAGCATGCCGACGCCGAGGCCGAAGACCACGCGCAGCGCGACCATCACCACGACGAGCCACATCGTGTTCCACAGCGCGGGACCGAACAGCGGCATCTGGTCGAGCACGTACTTCCAGTTCCGCAGGCCCACGAAGGTCGGCGACTTGATCTGGTTGTAGTGCATGAACGAGAAGTAGACGGTCGCGATCAGCGGATATCCGAAGAAGACCGAGAAGCCGATCAGCCAGGGCGAGAGAAAGCCCAGGGTGCGCAGCCGGCTGCGGTTCTGCTTGCGCCGCAGCGGGCTGTTGCCCGGTGACTTCGCCGCGGTGGGCTCGGCTGCCTTCGCCGAGGTGGAGAGTGACATTGCCATGACCCGGCTCCTCAGTTTTCCGACTGGACGTTGTCGGCGTCGATCTGGTCGTCGAGTTTCGTCAGGGCCGAGTGCAGATTCTTCGTCCTGCCCGCCTCGACGGACTGCGAGAAGTCACCGAACGAGTTGATGTACTGGCCGCCGTTGTTGGACGGCGGGATCGCCTCGCTGTGCGGGTTCTGCGCGATCTTGATGAATTCCTGGAACGTCGGGTCCTGGTCCAGCGTCGGCGACTTGAGCGCCGCGAACGTGGACGGCACGTTGTGGATCGCGTTGGCGAAATGCACCACGGAACCGGTGTCGATCGTCAGGTACTTCATCAGTTCCCAGGCGGCGTTCTGATGCTTGCTGCTGTGCGAGATACCGGCGACGGTGCCCGTCAGATAGCCGCGCCCGTAGGTGTCGGCCTGGTCGTCGGGGACCGGGAGCGGTGCGACGCCCCATTTGAACTTCGCCTTGGCGTCCTTGAGCATCAGCCCGCGCCACTCGCCGTCGAGGTGCATGGCGAGCTTGCCGGTCAGGAAGCCGTTCTGGGACGACATCTCCTCACCGAAGGTGGCGCGCAGCTTCTCCATCGCGCCGTAGCCGCCCTGCGCGTCCGAGAGGGACTTCATGGTGTCGAAGAACGCCTTGGTCTTCGGCTCGTCGGCGAGCTGGGCCTTGCCGTCCTTGTCGAAGTACGTCGGGCCCCACTGCGCGAACATCCGGTCGGGGCTGTTCTGGTAGAGCTGGAAGTTCGGCATGAAGCCGGCCCGCTTGAGCGATCCGTCCTTGTTCTTCTCGGTCAGCTTGACCGCGTCGGCCTTCATCTCCGACATGGTGTGCGGCGGCCGGGTGATGCCCGCCGCGTCGAAGGCGTCCTTGTTGTAGTACATGCCGAACGCGTCGGCGAGCAGCGGCATGGCGCACTGCACACCCTGGTACTGGGTGTAGTCCAGCAGGGTCTGCGGGAAGGTCTTGGTCTTGTCGATCCCGGACTTCTTCAGGAACGGGTCGAGATCCGCCCACATGCCCGACGAGCAGTACTGGCCCACGTTGTTGGTGGTGAACGACGTGACCACGTCCGGGGCGTCACCGCCGCCCGCGCGCAGCGCCTGGTTGATCGTCTCGTCGCTGACGTTGCCGGTCGAGACGACCTTGATGTTCGGATGCAGCTTCTCGAAGTTGGCGATGTTCTCGTTGATCGCCTTGACCTCGCTGGGCGCCGACCAGCCGTGCCAGAACTTCAGCGTGACCGGTTTGGTCGGATCGTCGGTGTTGCTGCCGGTGCTCGGATTGGCACATCCCGAGAGCAGCAGGGCCGCGGCCGCACCGAGCGCCACGGGCACGCAAGTGCGTATACGCCATCGCGCCATGTCGGACTTCCTTTGCAGAAGAAGGGAGGACGGAGGAAGAAGGGGGAGGGCGGGGGAAGGGGAGTAATGATGACAAAACGCTTAAGTGGGGTGTAGAGGGCCGATGTTGGGGGTGCGGGTTGTGTCGGTGGTCCGGACGGCCGGTTCAGGTGGTGTCGAACACCGCGTCGCGCGCCTGCGAGAGCGCGATGCGCAGCGCCCCGGTCAGGATCGGATCACCGGTGATGTCGCTGATCCGCAGCAGCGGTCTGGGCAGGGCGAGACCCGTCAGCTCGGCCTCGACCCGCTCGCGCAGCGCCTCGCCGCCCGCCTCGGCCACCGCGCCGGACAGGACGACCAGTTCGGGGTCGACGACGGCCACCACGGCGGCGAGTCCGGTGGCCAGCCGGTGGGCGACCTCCGCGCGTACGGACTCGTCGGCCAGCGCCTCGGCCAGCGGCAGGCCGCCGGCCAGATTCCGTACGGCCGCGCTGGCGACCTGGCTCTGGAAGCCGCCGCCCGCGTCGTCCGCCGCCCACTTCTCGTCGCCGCCGCGGGCCAGCGGAGCGCCCGGCAGCGGCATGTAGCCGATCTCGCCCGCGCCGCCGGTCGCGCCGCGCAGCAGGGTGCCGCCCAGCACGATCGCCGCACCGACACCCCGGTCGACCCAGGCGAGCACGAAGTCGTCGTAGTCCTGCGCCGCGCCCTCGTGCTGCTCGGCTATCGCCGCGAGATTGACGTCGTTCTCGATGACGACCGGGGTGCCGAGCACATCGGCGAGGTCGCTCAGCAGGGTCCGCGACTGCCAGCCCGGCAGATGCGGTGCGTAGCGCAGCTCGCCCGTGTGCGGGTCTATCGCGCCGGGCGTGCCTATGACCACGCAGTGCAGATCGCCGTGGTCCAGGCCCGCCTGGTCCAGTGCGCCGTCGACGGCCTCGGCGACGAGCTGGGCCGTCCGGCCCCGTACGTCGTCGGCGACCGCTTCGGCCTCGACCCGGCTCTCGCCGACGACGGCGCCGGTTATGTCGGAGACGCGGGCGCTGATGCCGGTGTGCCCGACGGCCAGTGCGGCGACATGGGCGGCGTCGGGACGGATCTCGTAGAGCACCGCGTTGGGTCCGGGACGGCCGCTCTGGCTGCCCGTCGTACGGACCAGGCCGGCCGTCTCAAGACGGGTGAGCAACTGGGAGGCGGTCGGTTTGGAGAGGCCGGTCAGCTCACCGATCCTGGTCCGGGTCAGCGGACCGTGCGCGATCAGCAGGTCGAGCGCCGTGCGGTCGTTCATGGCCCGCAGCACGCTCGGCGTACCCGGCGACGGTGTGGCTGTCCCGCTCACGGCGTACCCCTGCCCCTCGGCTTCCCGGCTCTCCCGACCACATTGTTAGGAAAGTTTCCTATTCCGGTTCCGAGGAAAGTAGGCCGCGTGTAAGCGACGCGTCAATACCCGACGAGCTGCGTCTTCGCCGAGGCAACCAAAGCGTTACCTCCGGGGCGGTTTCGTACGCGGCGGGGGATGACCGCCGAAACGGTGCCGTTACGGGGCGGACGCCGGGTTGGCGAGCGAGGACGGCGGCGCGGTGCCGGCCGCCCGGTCCGGTGCCTCCGCCTCCTGCGGCGCCGGCTCGGCGCCGAGCATCCGGATCTCCGCGGCGTCCAGGGCGCGCTTCACCCGCCAGCGCAGCTCGCGCTCGACGCCGAGCGCCTGGCCCGGCATCGTCTTCGCGGCGAGCCGGATCGTCATCGACTCCATCAGCACGGAATCCAGGCCGAGCACCTGCACAGGGCCCCACAGCCGCTCGTTCCACGGGTCGTCCTTGGCCATCTGCTCGGCGACCGACGTGACGACCGTACGCACCTGCTCCAGGTCCTCCGTCGGGCGCACGACGACATCGACGCCGGCCGTGGCCCAGCCCTGGCTCAGGTTGCCGATGCGCTTCACCTCGCCGTTGCGCACGTACCAGATCTCGCCGCTGTCGCCGCGCAGCTTCGTCACACGCAGCCCGACCTCGATCACCTCGCCGGAGGCGACGCCCGCGTCGATGGTGTCCCCGACGCCGTACTGGTCCTCCAGGATCATGAAGACACCGGACAGGAAGTCCGTGACGAGATTGCGCGCCCCGAAGCCGAGCGCCACGCCCGCGACCCCCGCGGAGGCCAGCAGCGGGGCCAGGTTGATGTTCAGCGCGCCCAGCGCCATCAACGCGGCCGTGCCGAGGATCAGGAAGGACGCCACCGAACGGAGTACCGAGCCGATGGCCTCCGAGCGCTGTCTGCGCCGCTCGGCGTTGACCAGCAGCCCGCCGAGCGCCGTGCCCTCCACCGCCTGCACACTGCGGTTCATCCGGGCTATCAGCCGGGTCAGCGCCCGCCGGATCAGATGGCGCAGCACCAGCGCTATCACCAGGATCAGCAGGATCCGCAGGAGGATGCTCAGCCAGGTGGACCAGTTCTCACCCACCCAGCTCGCCGCGTCGGTCGCCCGTTCCGTCGCCTCGCCGATCGTGACAGGGCGCGACGAGGGGGCAGGGGCCGGCGGGGCGGACCAGAACACGAGCAGAACCTCCAGGTTTGCCGGACAGGCCAACCAGACTAACGGCGCCCTGCGGCCCTCTCCCCGCTCACAGGGGTGGAGAGACGGGGCTCACGCGGCCCCGCGCACCGGATGCGGGAGTGTGCGCGGCGTGCTGTGGTCGAAAACACTCCGAGCCCGTTACCTGGTCGTGGTGGCGTTTCGACCAGGCATGAGGAGAGACTGAGAGCAGATCGTCCCGGCGCGAGCCACGCGCCGCCGGCGTAATAGGAGGCATCCGTGCCGCATGTCCTGGTCCTCAACGCGTCGTACGAGCCGCTCGGCGTCGTACCGCTCCGCCGCGCGCTCGTCCTCGTCCTGGAGAACAAGGCCGTCTCCCTGGAAGAGTCCGGCGCCTTCATGCACAGCGCTTCCCGTGTCATGCCAGCACCCAGCGTCGTACGGCTCAAGCGCTTCGTGCGGGTCCCCTACCGGGGTCCCGTGCCGCTCACCCGCCGTGCGCTCTTCGCCCGAGACGGCGGTCGCTGCATGTACTGCGGTGGCGTCGCAACCAGCGTCGACCACGTCATTCCGCGCAGTCGCGGCGGACAGCACGTGTGGGACAACGTGGTGGCAGCCTGCCGCCGCTGCAACCACGTCAAGGCCGACCGGCATCTGCGGGAGCTGGGGTGGAGACTCCACCAACAGCCGGCCCCGCCGTCCGGGCTCGCCTGGCGGATCATCGGGACCGGACACAGGGACCCGCGCTGGATGCCGTACCTGCAACCGTACGGCGCGCAGGACGCGATGGCCCGGATCGACGGCGTTTCAGCCTGAGGATCCGGGCCTTTGTCGTGCTCGGCACAAAACCCCACGTCAGCGGGGGTGCCGGGCACGACTTTCGCGCGCCTTCGCCGTCCGGCGGGGTTCGGGGTGACCGGTCTGGGTTGCGGTGGTCGCCGTGGGCCGTTCCGGGGTGGCGTCCTGCGCTGCGGTGTCGCCGTCCGGCGCGGTCGGGGTTGGCGGTTGTGGTTGCGGTGGTTGCCGGGGGCCGTTCCGGGGTCGCGTCCTGCGCTGCACGATTTACGGCGCGTGCGCCTCTGACACGTGGTGCACCCGGACATGCGCCGCAAATCACGCTTTACGCTCCGGACACCACCCCTGCACGGCCCCCTTCAGCCCGCACCACGGATCGGCTACGCACGACCACCGGGCGCAGGAGGTCGGGGCGCAGGAGGGGGTGTCGCCGTCCGGGCGTACGTCACTCCGCCACCGCGTACGCCTCGACCGAGAACAGCGAGTAGCCGTACTGCGTGGCGCGTGCGTCGCCCTGCACCCGGATGAAGCGGGTGTCCTTCGCGTCCATGCCGACCGCCTCCCGGCCGCCCTTGCCCTGGGTGACGGTCGCCGCCGTACGCCAGGTGCGCCCGTCGGCCGACACCTGGATGCGGTAGCGGGACGCGTAGGCGTCCTGCCAGTGCAGGACGACCTGGCCGACCCGGGCGGGCGCCGCCAGCTCCACCTGCCACCAGGCGCCGTCCTCGACGGACGACGACCAGCGGGTGGCCGGGTCGCCGTCGATCGCCTGCCACGCCGGGAAATCGGGGGTCTCGTCACCGGACGACAGGGCCGTCGCCCCCAGGGCGCGGGTCAGGTCGGGGCCGCCGGTGCGCGGCGAGGCCCGGACCGTCAGCGTCCGCTGCTCGCCGTGGAAGGTCAGCGGCACCTCGTACGTACCGGCCGGTGTGCCGGGGTCGACCGCGACCTCCACCGGAACGGTCGTGCCGAGGCCGCGCGGCACCGTCGTCTCCTTGGGCACTTTCACCCGAATGCCGGAAGGCGCCTTCGCCGTCAGCGCGCCCCGCACCGCACCCGGGCTCTCGGCGGCCAGCCGCGCCTCGACCTTCTGCGGACCGCCGCCGATCTCCGCGTCCGTCTCGCCGCGCGCCAGATCCAGACTCGCCTTCGGCCCGTCACCGAACCAGGGCACCACCCTGCGCACCTCGGGGGCCGCGGGCCCGGGACCCGACACGCCGTTGCCGGGGCCCGCGCCCTGCCAGGAGATCCGCACCGCGTCGGCCCGTACGCCCTTGGCGTCCGTCTGCGTCCAGCCGGTCGCCGAGAGCGGGCCCAGCCTGCGCCACCCCTCGCCCGGCACATGCGCCTCGACGCTCGCGCCCGCACCCGTCCCCGGCTCGGTCATGGTGTTCACCGTGGTGAGCGGGCGGACCGTGCCGATGTCGACCGTGTACGCCTGCGCCGATCTGCTGACGTCCTTGCCGTCGGGCCTGCCCGCGCCCGTCCAGGCCGACGACTCCTTGACCGCGCGGTCGAGGAACGGGTCCAGCACACCCGTGCCGACCTTCACCCGGCTCGCCTTGACCGCCTTGCGCAGCGGATCGAGCGCCAGCGACGCCTGCCAGGCGGACGAGCCGTCGCCGCGCACCTCGTCCTGGAGCATGTCGACGGCGAGTTCGCCGGCCCTGCCGTAGCGCGACAGTTGCGCTATCCACGGCCGGGTCTCGGCGTCGAGCTGTCCATCGGCGGTCGCGGCGAGCCGCTGCGGAGCCTCCCGCATCACCGTGAAGGCGGCCCGCAGCCGCGCCGCAGCCGAGTCCCGCACCTTCGGGTCGGTCCCCGACGACCTGCGCGTGCGCCAGAAGTCGGCCAGCAGCGGCTTGAGATAGCCGGATTCCGTCGAACTCAGCATGGACGACGAGTCGTTGCCCGCGAGCGCCGTCAGTGCCTCACGCGCCTCGACATCCTTGCCCGCCAGGTCGTTTATCGCCGCGCGCCACGAGGCGTCGGCCTGGTAGTCCCGCGGGTTCCAGGCGTAGTCGGCAGCGGTGAACAGCGGGATACGGGAAATCGCGGGCTGCTGCATGGCGTTGGTGAGCAGCGCCGCCGAACCGCCGGCGACCGCCGGCTCCCTGCCGGTGTACGGGCCGAGGAAGAGCCGCCCCTGCTCGTAGTCGTTGACCGGGTAGTTGTCCATCGTGACCACCGGATGCCCGAACGCGGCACGCGCACCCGCCAGTTCACGCCCGGTGATCGTGCGGGGCACCACCCCTACGCCCGTCCAGGCGACCTGCACCCCGCCGTCCAGTGCCTTGGCGAGCGCCGTGCGGTAGGCGGTCGCGCCGTCCTGGTAGTACTCGGTCGGCATCAACCCGAGCGGTTCGGCGCCGGGATGGCGCTGCGCCAGATGGGCTGCCACGGCGTTGGCCACGCGCGCGTGCGCCCTGGCCGCCGCCGCCGGGCCCGAGCCGAAGGTGTCCGCGTCGTCGTCGCAGTGCCATTCGCTGTAACTGGCGTCCTGGAACTGCAACTGGAAGGCGCGCACCCCGAGCGCCCACATCGAGTCGATCTTCCGGTTGAGCGCCTTGACGTCCTTGTCCGACGCCAGGCACATCGACTGCGCGGGGGCGACGGCCCAGCCGAGCGTCACGTGGTTGGCGCGGGCCCGCTCGGCGAGCGCGCGGAAGTCGGCGCGCTGCTCCGCCGGGTACGGGTCGCGCCACTGCGTCTGCCGGTACGGGTCGTCGCCGGGCGCGTACAGATAGCGGTTCTGCTTGGTGCGGCCCATGAAGTCGAGCTGCGCCAGCCGCTGCCGCTGGTCCCAGGGCGTCCCGTAGAACCCCTCCGCCGTGCCGCGCACCGCCGTGCCCGGCCAGTCGCGTACGGCGACGCCCGGCACGACAGGGCCTCCGGGCCGCTCGGCCACGAGCTGGCGCAGTGTCTGCGCCGCGTGGAACAGCCCGTCGTCACCGACCCCGTCCAGCGCGATCGTGTCGCGTCCCGCGACAGCGCCGACGGCGATCCGGTAGCCGCCGGACGGGAGATCGGCGCTCTCGGGCGCGCGCAGGGCGCGCAGCGCGCTCCGTGCTTCCGAACCGCCCATCAGGACGACAGCGCCCGGCACGGAGGCGGCGGCGTCCGCCGAAGGCAGGGTCCGTACGATCCGCACGCCCGCCTGGTTCAGCAGGTGCTTCACCGCTTCGACGGCGTACGGATCGGCGTCCGCCGCCGCCACGACAGCGACCTCGTCACCGAGCGGCACTGCCTGGCCCGCCGCCCGGATCGTCTGCGGCTTGGGCCACACCGCCGGCACGCCCGGCGCGGCGTCCCGGTCGGGGGTGCTGGCGGCCGGCGAACCCGGGTCGTGCGGGGCCGCCGACGCCTCGGGCGCCGCGCCGAGCAGACCACCGATCACCGCGATAGCGACGGCCGTCGCCGTCCGCTTCCTGCGCCCGAACTGCACGTCTGATCCCCTCGCGCTCCGTCGTCCCGCTCCGTGGTCACACGCCTGCGTTCTGCCAGATCCTGTTTCGACAGACCCGAGCGGCCCTGAGCCCACCACCCCCGCGTGAAGGTGTCAATGTGCGTGGCCGCTGTGTCGTAATTGCCCGGTGTGCAGGCCAGGGTGTTCACTTGGGGCCAACTGCCCGGTTCGGGCAGTCCGTTTGGCCGGACGGTCCAAGTGACCGGTCGGCGCGCCTCGTTCGGGTGACACGTGTTGACGCCCGGGGGAACGGATCGTGAGCCGGAACACGTTCACCCGCCGTACACGTCTGCCGCTCCGCCCGCTGGGTAGGGCTGCTGTGTCCCTTACGCCGACCATGGGAGGCGCCGTCATGGCCGCATCCGCACTTGTGCCGCCCGGCTGTTCCAAACAGCCCCTCTCCGCGGAGGGCGACCAGGTCGTGGCGGGTCCGCAGCAGGCCGTCCCGGGCCCGCTGACCAGCGAACCCCCGCTCGCCGACGCCGCGCCGCTCACCAGCGAGCCGCCGCTCGCCGACACCGCCCCCCTCACCAGTGAGCCGACCGCGCCGGGAACGGCCGGCGGCACGGAGTCCCCAGGAGTCTGAATGGGCCTGGCCCGGCTCGCCCACCTGCACGGCGTCGCCACCTCCTACTCGCCGTCCCCGGACGTCGACGTACCGGTGGCCGACGAAGCGGTCGTCGCCGTGCTCGCCGCCCTCGGCGTCGACGCGTCCACGCCCGCGGCCGTCGACGAAGCCCTGACGCGCGCGGAGAGCGCGGCGGCGCGCCTGCTGCTGCCCCCGACGCTGGTGCTGTGGGGCGCCGCCGGTGCGCACCCGGAGCCGCCCGCCGCCGTGCGCGCGCTGCCCGCCGGTACGACCCTGGTGCTCACCCTGGAGCACGATCCGGCGGTCGCGCCCGGTGACCCGCTGGAGCTGCCCGCGGGCGGCGCCTGGCCGTCCCTCCCGCTCGGGGTGCACCGGCTGACGGCCGTCGCCCCCGACGGCCGCACCGCCGACGCGGCGCTCGTGGCCGCCCCGGAGACCGTGCCGCAGCCGCCCGGCCGTACCCACGGCTTCCTGGTGCAGCTCTACTCCCTGCTGTCCAGCCGCTCCTGGGGCATGGGCGACCTCGGCGACCTCGCGGAGCTGGCCGGCTGGTCCGGGCGGGCGCTGGGCGCCGGATTCGTCCAGATCAACCCCCTGCACGCGGCCGTGCCCGGCGAGCGGACCGACCCCTCCCCGTACCGCCCCTCCTCCCGGCGTTTCCCCGACCCGGTCCATCTGCGGATCGAGGCCGTGCCCGAGTACGCCTACGTCGAAGGCGCCGACCGCGAGCGGCTCGACGCGCTGCTGGTGAAGGCCGCCGAGCTGCGCTCCGCCGTCCTGGACAAGGGCGCGCTGATCGACCGCGACGCCGTGTGGCTGCTCAAGCGCGAGGCCCTGGAGATCCTGGCCGCCGTCCCGCTCGGCCCCGGCCGCACCGCCGACTACCACGCCTTCCTGGCGTCCCAGGGCCGGGCCCTGGAGGACCACGCCACCTGGTACGCCCTCGCCGAGACGTACGGCCCGCAGTGGCACGACTGGCCCGCCGGGCTGCGCGACCCCCGCTCCGCCGAGACCGAGGCCGCCCGCCGCGAGCTGCTGCCCCGGGTCGACTTCCACTCCCGGCTCGCCTGGCTGACCGACCAGCAGCTCGCCGCCGCGGGCCGTGCGGCGGCGGACGCCGGCATGCCCGTCGGCATCGTCCACGACCTGGCGGTCGGCGTGCACCCCGACGGCGCCGACGCCTGGGCCCAGCAGGACGCCTTCGCCGCCGGGATGTCCGTCGGCGCCCCGCCGGACGCCTTCAACGCGCTCGGCCAGGACTGGGGGCTGCCGCCCTGGCGCCCCGACGTGCTCGCCGCCTCCGGCTACGCCCCGTACCGGGGCCTGCTGCAAGGGCTCCTGCGCAACGCGGGCGCGCTGCGGATCGACCATGTGATGGGCCTGTTCCGGCTCTGGTGGGTCCCGGCGGGACAGGAACCCACCCGGGGAACGTATGTCCGGTACGACGCGGAGGCGATGCTCGCCGTCCTCGCCCTGGAGGCGCACCGCGCGGGCGCCGTCGTCATCGGCGAAGACCTCGGCACGGTCGAACCCGGCGTACGCGAGGCGCTGGAGCAGCGCGGGGTGCTCGGCACGTCCGTGCTCTGGTTCGAGCGGGACTGGACCGGTATGGGACAGCCGCTGGCCCCGGAGACCTGGCGCGCCGGGTGCGTGGCCACGGCGACCACCCACGACCTGCCGTCCACGGCCGCCCGGCTCACCGGCGAGCACGTGGAACTGCGCCACCGCCTCGGCCTGCTCACCAGGCCGCTCGCCCAGGAACAGGCCGAGGAACACGCCGAGGTGGCCGAATGGCTCGGCTACCTCACCGGACTCGGTCTGCTCACCGACGGCAGCGACGACGAGGAGGAGCAGATCCACGCGGTCTACCGCTTCCTGCTGCGCACCCCGGCCCGCATGGTCGGCGTCTGGCTGCCGGACACGGTGGGCGACCGCCGCCCGCAGAACCTGCCGGGCACCTGGGACCAGTACCCCAACTGGCGCCTGCCCGTCGCCGACGCGGACGGCCGCCCGGTCACCCTGGAGGAGCTGGTCGCCTCGCCCCGGCTGCGCGCCCTGATGGACGTCCTGAGCCCCCGTACGGCACCCCCGCGCGCGCGGCGGCAGTAGGCGTTCGCTACGTTTGCACCGTGGACAAGAAGAACGCTCTGCGCGCCGGCGCCGTCGCGGCCGGTACGACGCTGATGATGCTGCTCATGTCGTCCCCGGCGCTGGCCCTGACCCGGGACGACGGCGACGACCCGGGATCCGGCCTGAGCGTGATCGAGACGCTCGGCCTGTACGTCTTCACGCCGCTGGTGCTGTTCGGCATCATCGCCGGCCTGGTGACGGTCCTCGACAAGTCCCGCAAGCAGCCGAAGCAGAGCCAGAGCTGACGCTCGAAGCTGGTGGGCGCCGCCCGGCACGCGATGTGCCGGGCGGCGCTTTTGTGCGCACCGAGGTAGAAAGACCGTTCTCCCCGCTATGCTGGGCGGTATGACACAGACGGCATCCGGCACAGGCAGGAAGGTCTCCGAGGCGCGGGAGCGGCTGCTGGGGACCGCCGCGCGGCTCTTCTACGCGGAGGGCATCCACACGGTGGGTGTCGACCGGCTGGTCGCCGAGGCGAAGGTCACCAACGCGACCTTCTACCGGCACTTCCGCAGCAAGGAAGAGCTGGCCGTCGCGTACATCGGAAGCGTCGACCAGGCGATCCGCACCCAGCTCGACGCCCTGACGGCCGCGGACGTGCCGACCGACGACATCCTGCGCGGCATCGGCGCCTCCCTGGTCGAGCAGATCCGCTCACCCGGCTACCGGGGCTGCGCGTTCCTCAACGCGGCGGCGGAATTCCCCGACCCCGACCACCCGGTCCACCGCGCCATCGTGTCGCACCGCGCGTGGTTCCTGCAGACGATCACCGGACTGTTCGCCGAGATCACGACCGACCAGGCGGACCACGCCGGCCGGCACTTCGTCATGCTCCGCGACGGCGCGATGAGCGCGGGCTACCTGGGCGACCCGGTCCTGGCCGGTGAGACCTTGCAGCGCGGCATCGAGGGCCTGCTCCGGATCCACACGGCCCGCGGCCCTGGCGGAAGCACCGCCCCCACGCCGGGCGCACCGGCACCGATCGCAGGCATCGAATGCGCGCCGCCCGAGGAGTAACGGACGCGACATGGTCCGCGCCGAGGGCGGGCTTCCCGGCCCGTGACCGCGCGAACTTGCGCCGCGCGCGCCCGGCGCACCCCGCCGGGGTTCCCGGCCGCGCCCGCCCGAGGCGCAACGGGCGCTATGCGGTCCGCGCCGAGGGCGGCGCCCCGCCCCCTGACCGCGCGAGCTTGCGTCGCGTGTCCCGGCGCGTCGCGGCCGGGGGCCCGGGGGCCTGCCCCCGGTTTCGGGAAGGGGCGGGTAGGGGACGAGCCCCGCAGGGTGAACCCCGCCACCCCAACCCCTAGTGCCAGTTCCAGTCGATCAGCGTCGTCAGCGTGGACGAGTGGAAGTCCGGGAAGTCCATCGGCACCACCCCCAGATGCGTACGCTCCGACACCCGCCCCGCCAGATAGCTCTGCACGCCCGGCATGATCGCGTCCGCGTTGGACTTCGGCCACCCCCCACCCGCGTAGCTGGTGAAGTTGATGTACATCCGCGCCGAATCCTGGTCCCCGGCCGCGTTGTCGAACTGCTGCGTCACCTTCCCCGTCTTCTGGGACGGCGACGAAAGACCCTGGTAGATGTCCTGGAGCGAGAACCACTCGTTCGACAGGAAATCGTTGTCACCGCCCGGCCACTCCAGCACCGGCAGGTCGTTGTCGAACTGGGCGATCAGGACGATCCGCCCGCGCGCCTCGCCCAGGGCCGGCACCCGGTCGGTGATGAGGAACCAGGGGCGCCAGCCCTTGGCGTCCAGGTAGACGTTCAGGACGTCCTTGAAGCGCGCGCCGACGTCGTTGTTGGTGCCGTTCTCCTTCTTCAGCCGCATCACGATCGTCTCGGCCGGATGCTGCTGCAGGAAGTCGCGGCACTGCGCGAGCACCCCGTCGAAGGTGATGCCCTGGTAGTACGAGGCGTGGTAGATCCCGAACGAGTCGTCGAGATGGTCCTGGAGGCCGTTGGCCCGGATGTCCAGGAAGCGCACGCCGCGCTGGAGTTGCTCGGCGATGCCCCAGTTCTGGGTGTGCGACCACTCGGTGCCGTTGGCGGGGTTCGTACAGGCCGAGTCGTGGGTGCCGGGGATGGTCATCCGCAGCAGCGACAGCGCGTCGGGCAGCCCGCCCATCCAGTCGGCGGGCACGGCGCTGCCAGTGGCGGCGGCGATGCGCGGGGCGGTCGCGGCGCGCGCGGTCGCAATGCCGCCGCCGGTCGCGAGGGCGGTGGTGGTGAGGGCGGCTGCGGAGCGTATGAGGGAGCGACGGCTCAGTGTCATGCGCGGTTCCTGCCCCACCGGAGAGCGTTCTCAACATCCGCTGTACGAACCCGACTTCGGCGACCTGCACACCACGCCAGGGGGTGACCCGCCAGGGGGCGGCACGCGCGAGGGGCGCGGCCTGCCAGGGACCGGCACGCGCGAGGGCGCGGCCCGCCAGGGACCGGCACGCGCCAGAGCGCGACCCGCAAGGGACCGCCACGCGCCTGGGACCAGCACGCGCCAGGGCGCGGCCCGCCAAGGACCAGCACGCGCGAGGGGGCGACCCGCTAGAGACCGGCACCCGCAACGGAACCGGCACACGCGCCGGGGGCGCGACCCGCCAGGGACCGCCACGCGTGAGGGGCGCGGCCCGCCAGGGACCGGCACGCGCGAGGGGCGCGGCCTGCCAGGGACCGGCACGCGCCAGGGACCGGCACGCGCCAGGGGGCGGCCCCGCAGGGCCGCCCCCCAGCCGACCGGCTTACGCCCGCGCGTCCGCCGCCTGCGCCCGCAGCGCGCGCTCCACTCCCGCGCGCGACTCCGACATCAGCCTGCGCAGCGCCGCGTTCGGGCCCGCCGAAGCCAGCCACGCGTCCGTCGCCTCCAGCGTCGCCGCCTCGACCTGGATCCCCGGGTAGAGACCGGTCGCGACCTGCTGCGCCATCTCGTGCGAGCGGGAGCCCCACACGTCGGCCACCGCCGCGAAGTACTTCGCCGTGTACGGCGCCAGCAGCTCGCGCTGGTCGGCCTGGACGAAGCCGTCGATCACGGCCTCCTGCACCGCGTTCGGCAGCTTGTCGCTCTCCACCGCCGCCGCCCACGCCTCGGCCTTCGCCTCGGCCGTCGGCCGCGCCGAGCGCGCCGCCGCCGCGTGGCGCTCGCCCGCGGCCGTCTTGTCGCGCTCGTACTCGGCGGCGATCTCCTCCTCGTCGTGCAGCCCGACCGCGGCGAGCCGCTCGACGAACGCCCAGCGCAGCTCCGTGTCGACCGCAAGGCCCTCGATCGTCTCCGTACCGTCCAGCAGGCCCTGCAGCACGTCCAGTTGCTGCGGGGTGCGGGCCGTCGCGGCGAAGGCGCGGGCCCAGGCGAGCTGGTGGTCACTGGCCGGCTCCGCACCGCGCAGATGCGCCAGCGTGGCCTCCGTCCACTGCGTCAGACCCGTCTCGCGCCAGGTGGGCGCCGCGTACATGTCCAGGGCCAGCTTCACCTGGCGGTGCAGGGACTGCACCACACCGATGTCCGACTCCTTCGTGATGCCGGACAGCACCAGCGCCAGGTAGTCGCGCGTGGCCAGTTCGCCGTCGCGCGTCATGTCCCAGGCCGAGGCCCATGACAGCGCGCGCGGCAGCGACTCGGCGAAGTCGCCGAGGTGCGCGGTGACGACGCGCAGCGACTCCTCGTCCAGCCGGACCTTCGCGTACGACAGGTCGTCGTCGTTGAGCAGGATCACCGCGGGGCGCGGCGTGTTCTGCGGGTACGGCACCTCCGTACGCTCGCCCTCCACGTCCAGCTCGATCCTGTTGGTGCGCACGAGCGCGCCCGAACCGTCGAGGTCGTAGCAGCCGATCGCGATCCGGTGCGGCCGCAGCACGGGCGAACCCTGCGCGCCCGCCGGGAGCGCGGGCGCCTCCTGCCGTACGGCGAACGACGTCACGTTCCCCGCCGCGTCCAGCTCGACCTCCGGGCGCAGGATGTTGATGCCGGCCGTCTCCAGCCACGCCTTCGACCAGGTCTTCAGATCCCGCCCCGACGTCTCCTCCAGCGCGCCCAGCAGGTCGGACAGGCGCGTGTTCCCGAACGCGTGCGCCTTGAAGTACGCCTGCACGCCGCGGAAGAACTCGTCCTTGCCCACATACGCGACGAGCTGCTTCAGTACCGACGCGCCCTTCGCGTACGTGATCCCGTCGAAGTTGACGAGCACGTCGTCCAGGTCGCGGATCTCCGCCATGATCGGGTGCGTCGAGGGCAACTGGTCCTGCCGGTAGGCCCAGGTCTTCATGGTGTTGGCGAATGTCGTCCAGGACTTCGGCCAGCGCGAGCCCGGCGCGTCCGACAGGCAGGCGATCGACGTGTACGTGGCGAACGACTCGTTCAGCCAGAGGTCGTTCCACCACTCCATCGTGACGAGGTCGCCGAACCACATGTGCGCCAGCTCGTGCAGGATCGTCTCGGCGCGCGCCTCGTACGCCGCGTCCGTCACCTTCGAGCGGAAGACGTACTGGTCGCGGATGGTCACCGCGCCCGCGTTCTCCATCGCGCCCGCGTTGAACTCCGGTACGAAGAGCTGGTCGTACTTGGCGAAGGGGTACGCGTAGTCGAACTTCTCCTGGAACCAGTCGAAGCCCAGCCGGGTGACCTCGAAGATCGCGTCGGCGTCGAGGTATTCGGCCAGCGAGGGACGGCAGTAGACACCGAGCGGCACCGACTGCCCGTCGCGCTCGTACGTGCTGTGCACCGCGTGGTACGGGCCGACGATCAGCGCGGTGATGTACGACGAGACGCGCGGCGTCGGCTCGAAGCGCCAGACGTTCTCCGCCGGCTCGGGCGTGGGCGAGTTGGACACCACGGTCCAGCCCTGCGGCGCCGTCACCGTGAACTGGAAGGTGGCCTTGAGGTCCGGCTGCTCGAACGAGGCGAACACCCGCCGCGCGTCCGGCACCTCGAACTGCGTGTACAGATAGGCCTGCTCGTCGACCGGGTCGACGAACCTGTGCAGCCCCTCACCGGTGTTGGTGTAGGCGCAGTCCGCGACGACGGTCAGCTCGTTGTCGCCTTCCCGCAGTCCCGCCAGGGCGATCCGGGAGTCCTTGAAGACGCCTTCCGCGTCCAGCGGCGTGCCGTTCAGGACGACCTCGCGTACCGAGGGGGCCACCAGATCGATGAAGGTCTCCGCCCCGGCCTCCGCACTCCGGAAGCGCACCGTGGTCGCGGACCGGTAGGTGCCGCCCTCCTGCGCGCCGCTGAGATCGAGGTCGATCTCGTACGAGTCAACGGTGAGGAGGCGCGCACGCTCCTGCGCCTCTTCGCGGGTCAGATTTGTGCCAGGCACCCGGGTCATCTCCTCGGTTCGTGACGTTTCCGCCCATCCTTCCACGCGCCGGCGCCGGCCACGGAACAGCACAGCGAGGTCCGAAAACCGCCGGTCACGGCCGTACCGCCGGGCCAGGCTCGTACCGTGACCACTTACCACGCACGGCCGGTCGGACCGGCCGTCCTCAAGGAACTCCGCGACCGCGACGACGCGGGCGACCCGCTGACCCCGTTCACCGACGACGAGGGCGGCGCACCGCTGCGCTGCTGCCTGCGGCGCAGCCGCGCGGGCGAACGCCTCGCGCTCGTCAGCTACGCCCCGCTGCGCCGCTGGGCGGCCGAGACCTCGGCCGCCCCGGGCGCGTACGACGAGCAGGGGCCCGTCTTCATCCACGCCGAGGAGTGCCCCGGCCCGGCGGACGGCGGCGGCTATCCGCTCGGCAGGAGCGGCGCGCTGCGCACCGTACGGCGCTACGGGTACGACGGGCACATCCTCGGCGGCAGCCTGCTGGAGATCCCCGAGTCCGTCGACCCGGCGTTCGACGAGAAGTTCACCGAGGCCTTCGCCGACCCGGCCGTGGCGCTCGTCCACGTACGGGCCGTCGAGTACGGCTGCTTCCTCTACGAGGTGCGCAGGGACTGACCGGGCCGGGACCGGCCCGGGGGAGCGGGGCCGGGCGGCTCAGCCGCGCAGCTCGGCCGCGACCAGCTCCGCGATCTGCACCGCGTTCAGCGCGGCGCCCTTGCGGAGGTTGTCGTTCGAGACGAACAGCGCGAGACCGTTGACCACCGTCTCGTCGTCGCGGATCCGGCCCACGAACGACGCGTCCTTGCCCGCCGCCTGGAGCGGGGTCGGGATGTCGGACAGCTCGACGCCGGGGGCGTCCTTCAGCAGCTCGTACGCGCGCGCCACGCTGACCGGCCGCTCGAAGCGGGCGTTGATCTGGAGGGAGTGCCCGGTGAACACCGGCACCCGCACACAGGTCCCGGAGACCTTCAGCTCCGGGATCTCCAGGATCTTGCGGGACTCGTTGCGGAGCTTCTGCTCCTCGTCCGTCTCGAACGACCCGTCGTCCACGATCGATCCGGCGAGCGGCAGCACGTTGAAGGCGATGGGGCGCTGGTAGACGCCCGGCTCGGGGAAGTCGACGGCGCCGCCGTCGTGGGTGAGCTTGTCGGCCTCGGCGACGACCTTCTGCGCCTGGCCGTGCAGCTCGGCGACGCCGGCCAGACCCGACCCCGAGACCGCCTGGTACGTCGTGGCGACCAGGGCCACCAGACCGGCCTCGTCGTGCAGCGGGCGCAGCACGGGCATCGCCGCCATCGTCGTGCAGTTCGGGTTGGCGATGATGCCCTTGGGGCGCTCCTTGACCGCGTGCGGGTTGACCTCGGAGACCACCAGCGGGACCTGCGGGTCGCGGCGCCAGGCGGACGAGTTGTCGATCACGACGGCGCCCTGGCCGGCGACCTTCTCCGCGAGCGCCTTCGACGTCGAGCCGCCGGCCGAGAAGATCACGATGTCGAGGCCGGTGTAGTCGGCGGTCGACGCGTCCTCGACGGTGACGGGCGCGCCCTGCCAGTCGAGGGCGGAGCCCGCCGACCGGGCGGAGGCGAAGAGCCGCAGCTCGGTGACCGGGAAGCTCCGTTCGGCCAGGATCCTGCGCAGGACAGTGCCGACCTGACCGGTGGCTCCGACGATTCCGACCTTCACGGGGACTCCTCCATAGGGACACGTGCGCGAACCAGCGGCCTGGCTGCCGCTCCATGATGAGTCTGACCAGGCCCGTCCTGTCCACTCCATTGTCCACATGCCGGAGGGCGGGCGCCCGGTAGGACGCCCGCCCCCCTGCTGACAGGTGTCGCAGGTGTTACGGAGTGACGCTCTCGATGACGACGCTGCCGGTGCCCGCGACCGTGCCGCGTGCGTTCAGCAGTCGGACATCACCGAAGAACTGCCGGCCCTCGGGGGCCGCGCTGTTCACCACGACATCGGCCGAGACCTGGGCCGAGGCACCGCTGGCGAGCTTCACCGACTGCGCTTCGTCCACCTGGATCGAGCCGAGCGACGCCGAGTAGTACACGTCGCGGTAGTCGAAGGCGGTCGTCCCCGCGGGTACGGAGTAGCCGTCCACCAGGATCGTGTACGTACCGGCTGCGGGCTCGGCCAGACTGACGGCCTCCTCCGAGTCGCCGTCCGCCGACTGGCCGACCGTCACGCCGTCCTTGAGGACCGTCAGGTCCAGGTCGGCGCCCGTGTCGGCGGGGTTGCCGATCGCGACGTCGAGCCGCTCGACACCCGCGCCGATGGTGACGGTCGTCACCTGCTGCTCGCCCTGCGCGATCGTCGGGCGGTCCACCTTCGCGGAGCCGAGCGAGCCGCCGGACAGCTTGCCGTCGATCGGCGCGAACCCGTTGGTGACCTTCCACTCCACCGGGGTCGGGGTGCCGATCTTGGCCTCGGGAAGCGTGGTCACGGCCGGCTCGAAGGTGGCGCCGAGCACGGTCGCGTCCAGCTTGTACTTGTTGTCGAGCAGCGGCGACGTACGGCGCGCCTCGACCTCGATCTCCCAGACGCCCGGCAGCGGATCCGTGTACGAGCGCAGATCCGGACGGCAGACGTTGGCCGGGTTCACATAGTTCGGGTAGCACATGGTCGTCGTGGTGTCGTCGACCGGAACGCCGTACGGGTGGATCGCGATGAACCGGGTCTGGCTGCCCGCGGCGAGCCCGCCCAGCGCCACCTCAAGGGACTTCGCGCCCTCGGGGACGGTGACGAAGTACGACTTGGGGGAGTTGCGCTGCACCGAGCCGGACGCCGAGAACGCGAAGCTGGGCTTCGCCAGGGCCTTGGAGACGACGACGGTGGCGAGGATCTGCTTGTCGATCCCCTCCGTGCGCTTGTCGTCGGCCTGCAGGATGGCGCTGTGCACGCCGGCCGAGCCGGGCCTGGCCTGCACGGTCACGGTCACCGGCTGGTTCAGCGGCAGCCGCACCTTGCCGCTGCTGAGCAGCCGGAAGGTGCCGTCGTTGTACTTCCAGGTGAGCTGGTGCTCCACCGCGCCCTTGGGGCCCGTGGTGCGGGTGATGGTGACGTCGTACGTCTTGGCCTTGCCGGCCTGCAGACCGCCCTCGCGGTCGTAGATGCCGGGGCCGAAGCCCGGGTCCACGAGCGCGAAGTCGAGCGCGCTGTCGACCGGTGCCTTGACCTTGTACTCGTGGGCGTCGACGCCGCGCTGCACGTACTTCCACGCGCCGACGACGTCGATCAGGCCCGCACCCTGCTCATGGGCCTGCACGCCGTCGATCTTCTTGGCGCTGCTGGTCAGCGCGGTGCGCAGGCGCGCCGGGGTGAGGGCGATGTGCTTCTGCTTCGCTGCGGAGAGCAGCAGCGCACTGGCGCCCGCCGCCTGCGGGGAGGCCATCGAGGTGCCCTGGAGCATCGAGTAGCCGGGCGGGAGCTGGTACCCGGCCTCGGCGACCGGGGAGCCCGGCAGCCAGGTCTGGGTGCTGTTGATCGCGGCGCCCGGTGCGCTGATGGTCGGCGTGAGGCCGCCGTCCTCGCGGGGACCGCGTGCGGAGAACGGCATCATGGCGTTCTTCTTGGTCACGCCGGAGCCGTAGTCGGCCGCCCAGGTGTCCTTGGAGATCGTCGCGCCGACGGAGATGACCTTGTCGGCCACGGCCGGGTCGCTGATGGTGTTGGTGCCGGGGCCGTCGTTGCCCGCCGAGATGACGAGCTGGACACCGTAGGTGTCGATCAGCCGGGTGTAGAGCAGGGCGCGCGCGTTGTTGGCGTCGTTCAGCGGGGGCAGCCCGCCGATCGACATGTTGACGATGTCCACACCGCGGTTGGCGACGAGGTCGAACATGCCCTCGGTCAGCGCGATGTTGGTGCAGCCGCCGCCCCAGGAGCAGGCGCGGGAGGAGACGAGCTGGGCGCCGGGCGCCGCGCCGTTCATCTTGCCGCCGAACAGGCCGTTGGCCGCGGTGATGCCGCCGACGTGCGTGGCGTGCTCGGACTGGATGACACCGATGTTGACGTAGTCGGACGTGGTGCCCGCCGCGTCGATGACGACGTCCTTGCGGATCTCGACGACGAACGGCACGCGCTCGACGACCGCGGTCCTCGGGTCGTCCTTGCCGAAGTAGCCGATCTGGAACTTGTCCTTGTACGGCTTCATCGCGGTGTCGTCGGTGAAGTCGGCGTTGTTGTTCAGGTCGACGCGCACGGTGCCCTTGGCCGGGTCGTAGAGCACGCCCCAGGTGTCGGTCGTGTCGCCGTCCCTGTTGAGGTCGCCGGCCTCGTCGCCGCCGAGGGTGGCGGCCTCGGAGAAGGTGCTGTAGTCGAACGAGCCCGCGGGGGCCTTCCAGGTGCGGCCCGCGGCCGTGAACACCGGTCCGCTGACAGCGGTGTTCATCCGGCGCCAGGTGGCGTCGCCGTCGGAGACCGGGTCGGTGGCGGTGATCCAGTCGACGATCTTGCGGGCGCCGGTGCTGGTCTTCTGCAGTGCGGGGTGAGCCAGGTCGATGCCGGAGTCGAGGATGCCGATGGTGATGCCCCGGCCGTCCGCCTTGGGATGCTGCTTGACGAAGTCGACGGCGCCGGTCTCGAAGGAGGGGTTGTACGGGTTCTTCGCCGGGGTGTGCTTGTCCGGGCCCGGGTAGGTCTTGGTGGCCGAGTTCTTGCCCTTGGCCGCCTTCGCGCCGCCCGCTGCCGTGCCGGCCGGCGACGGGTCGTCCAGCTTGATCTCCTGCTTGAGATCGATGCCCTGGACGGAGGAGAGTTTCGAAGCGGCCTTGATCGCGGCCTTCGCCCTGCTGGTCGGCAGTGTGGCGCGTACGTATCCGAGCTTGTCGTACGTCTTGCCGACCGAAGCGCCCTGCACGGCGTCGAGTTGACCGGAGACCTGCTCGGTCGCCCCGGGCGTCGTCGCGACCATCAGCGTGATGTTCTTCTCGCCCGTGGCCTCGGCCTTGGCGAGTACGTCGGCGTCGACGGCCCCGAGCTTGTCGGAGGGGGACACCGGCGGCTTGACACTCGCGCGGGCGGCCGGGTCGTCGGCGCCCGTCGCGGAGAACGCGGGCACAGCACCGGAGGCGATCAGCGCTGCCGCCAGTCCGGCGGCAGCCGCGACCCGGGACACGCGTCTCGGCCCGGATATGGATCTCTCGGATTCGGAGGTCATCAGCATCCCTGTGTTGTGTAAAGGAACAGTCCGGATTTCGGCACCGGATGACCGCTCAGCTTTACCTAATCGACAGGGATTTGTGCAGGGTTGATAGCTACGTGATCTGGACATGGCGGAGACCCGCCACCGTCATCCCCGCGCCAAGGGGGACGAACCGGTCATCGCGGCAGGACGAGTACGTATGCGGCGGGGTCGCGGTCGTCCGCCGCGCCCAGTGCCGTACGGACCACCGCGGCCTGCTGGTCGAGCGATTCGCGCAGCTTGCGCGGGGTGAGATGGACGACCGTGACACCCAGCCGCTCCAGGTCCTCGCGCTTGCGCGCGTACCGCGACCACAGCGCCTCGTCCTCGCCCGCACCGCCCTGCCGGGACGCCCGGGTGTCCAGCTCGACGGCGACGGCCTGTTCCGGCCAGTAGGCGTCCACACAGCCCAGCGAGGGCCCGCCGGGCAGCCGCAGTTCGACGTTCCACACCGGGTCGGGCAGCCCGTTCAGGAACACCATCTCGTACAGCCGGCCCTCCGCCCGTGCCCGGCCTTCCGCGAGCAGCGCGTCGACCGCCTCGACCACGTGCGGCCGGGCCAGCAGCCGCGCCTGGTTCAACTCACGCACCAGCGCGGACGGTTCGCAGTAGCCGCCGCGTACGGCCTCGGTCAGCAGCAGGCCGACCGCCGCCGCCTCCGGCAGATCGGCGACCGCGTCGGCCACCGCACGCGCCACCGGCGCGACCGGAACTCCGGTGAGCGGGACGGGCCTGGGCAGCGCGTGGGTGCGGATCAGCCGGGCGAAGCCCGTGGAGCGCAGCCGCCGGGTACGCGCCACGAGCACGTCGACGGTGTCGAGGTCGCGCAGCGAGGGCGCCGACTCGAAGCCGTACAGCGCCAGCGCGGCGGGACCGGTGATCATCGCGGCGCCGTACGGGGAATCGGCGTACGGGGCATCGGCGGCCGGCCGGGTCCCGTCCGCCGGCTGGGTGGGTACGCCGCCGGCGCTCGCCGGGCTCGGCCGGCCGGCGTACAGCAGCGCGGCGTGCAGCCGCTCCTCGCCGGTCGGCGGTCCCTGGTGCAACAGGCAGACCCCCGGCAGCAGTTGCTGCCAGGGGCCGTCGGGCCCGCACTGCGCGTGCGCCTTGGCGGCCGGCACGCCGTGCGCGCGGAGCTGGGCGAGCGACAGCACACGCAGCCGCGCGCCTTCGGTGAGCCGGCTCAAGGGGCAAGGGGTGACGGGGGTGTTGTTGTTCATGTCCCGGGTCTCCCCGCGCGCTCACCCTCCGCTAACCCCTGTTACGCGTTCGTCGACATAACCGGACAAGCTCGTCCTAAAGTACGGACGTTCGACTGCCGATCACGCTCTGCCGCTCACGCTGCCTGCCCCGTACTGCCAATCACGCGGCGGCGTCGCACTCCTGACCGCGCAGCGACCGCGCCAGGTCGTCGGCCGCCTCCGACACCAGCCTGCGCAGCGCGGGCGCCGCGTCCTCGTGCGCCGCGAGCCAGGCCCGCGTCGCCTCCAGGGTCGACGGGTCGTCCTTGAGATCGGGGTACAGGCCCTTCACCACGTCCATGCCGATCTGGATCGAACGCTCCGACCACACCCGCTCGATCGCTTCGAAGTACCGCTCCGCGTACGGCGCGACCAGCTCCCGCTGGCCGGGCTGGGCGAAGCCCGCGATCGTCGCCTCCACCAGCGCGTTCGACAGGGCGTCCGACTCGACGACCTGCGCCCACGCCTGCGCCTTGACGGCGGCGGACGGCCGGGCCGCCAGGCACCGCACCTGGTGGCGCTTGCCCGACGCCGTGTCGTCACGGGCCAGTTCGGCCGCGACGTCCGACTCGTCGGCCAGGCCGTGCGCCACGAGCGGTTCGAGGAACGCCCAGCGCAGCTCCTGGTCGACATCGAGACCGTCGATCTTGGCCGAGCCCGCCAGCAGCCCGCGCAGGAGCTGGAAGTCGGAGTCCGACGCCGCGACGGATGCCAGGAACCGCGCCCAGGTGAGCTGGTGCTGGCTGCCCGGCTCCGCCGTCCGCAGCTCGCTCAGCGCGCCCTCGGCGAGCAACAGCCCGCCCTCGGCGCGCCACTGCGGCGCCGCGTACCGGGTCAGCGCCGACCTGGCCCAGGCGTGCAGCATCTGGAGCACCCCGATGTCGCTCTCCCGGCCCGCGTGGGCCAGCACCAGCGCGATGAAGTCGCGGGCCGGCATCAGGGCGTCCCGGGTCAGGTTCCACAGCGCCGACCAGCACAGGGCGCGCGCCAGCGGGTCGGTCAGCTCGCCGAGCCGGGCGCGCAGGGTGTCCAGCGAGCCGGCGTCGAAGCGGATCTTGCAGTACGTCAGGTCGTCGTCGTTGACCAGGATCAGCTCGGGCCGCTCGGCGCCCGCCAGTTCCGGCACGACCGTACGGGGGCCGACGACATCCGTCTCCGTACGGGCGAACCGGTCGAGGCCGCCGTCCGGGGTGCGCCGGTAGAGGCCGATCGCCACCCGGTGCGGCCGCACCTCGGGCCACGCCTCCGCCGCGTCCTGGACGATGGCCAGTTCCGTGATCCGGTCCTCGCCGTCGTACACGACCTGCGGGGTCAGGGAGTTGACGCCCGCCGTCTCCAGCCAGGACCGCGACCAGCCCGCCAGATCCCGCCCCGAGGTCTCCGCCAGCACGGCCAGCAGGTCCTCCAGGCGCGTGTTGCCGTACGCGTGCCGCTTGAAGTAG
Source organism: Streptomyces sp. NPDC087906 (assembly GCF_055584925.1). Classification (NCBI taxonomy): domain Bacteria; kingdom Bacillati; phylum Actinomycetota; class Actinomycetes; order Kitasatosporales; family Streptomycetaceae; genus Streptomyces; species Streptomyces sp. NPDC087906. The sequence goes on along the minus strand of NZ_JBVJLC010000004.1, from coordinate 286,243 downwards.
CGCCTGGCGCCCTCCAGGAAGGCGTCCCTGCCGACATACGCGACCAGTTGCTTGAGCACCGAGGCGCCCTTCGCGTACGTGATCCCGTCGAAGTTGAGCTTCGCGTCCTCCAGGTCGCGGATGTCGGCCGTGATCGGGTGGGTGGACGGCAACTGGTCGGCGCGGTAGGCCCACGCCTTGCGGTTGTTGGCGAAGGTCGTCCAGCCGTTGGTGAAGCGGGTGGCCTCCACCATCGCGAACACGCCCATGTAGTCGGCGAAGGACTCCTTCAGCCACAGGTCGTCCCACCAGCGCATGGTGACCAGGTCGCCGAACCACATGTGCGCCATCTCGTGCAGGATCACATTCGCCCGGCGCTCGTACGACGCCTGCGTGACCTTGCCCCGGTAGATGTACTCCTCGCGGAAGGTGACGAGCCCGGGGTTCTCCATCGCGCCCAGGTTGTACTCCGGCACGAAGGCCTGGTCGTACTTGCCGAACGGGTACGGGTAGTCGAAGTTGTCGTGGAAGAAGTCCAGGCCCTGCTTGGTCAGCAGGAAGACGTCGTCCGCGTCGAAATGCCGGGCCAGGCCCTTGCGGCACATCGCGCCGAGCGGGATCTCCAGCGTCGAGCCGTCCGGCAGGGCGCGCCGGTAGGTGTCGCTCACGTAGTGGTACGGACCGGCGACGACCGCCGTGATGTACGTCGAGATCGGCTTCGTCTCGGCGAACCGCCACACCCCGTCCGCCAGGGTGCCCGCGCCGTTGCTCCAGACCTGCCAGCCGTCGGGGGCCGTCACCTCGAACCGGTACGGCGCCTTGAGGTCGGGCTGCTCGAAGTTGGCGAACACCCGCCGCGCGTCGGCCGGTTCGTACTGCGTGTACAGATAGACCTCGCCGTCCTCCGGGTCGACGAAGCGGTGCATGCCCTCGCCCGTACGGCTGTACGCGCACTGCGCGTCCACCACCAGCACGTTCTCCGCCTGGAGGCCGTCGAGCGCGATCCGGGAGCCGTCGAAGACGGCCGCCGGGTCCAGCTCGCGCCCGTTCAGCGACAGGGCCGTCACCGACGGGGCGATCAGGTCGGCGAAGCTCGCGGCGCCGGGCTCGGCGCAGCGGAAGCGGATCGTCGTCACCGACCGGAACGTGCGGGGCCCTGCCGCACCCGCGGGCGCCTCGGACGCGGCGGGCGCGTCCGGCGCTCCCGGCTCCCCGTCGAGCGCCGAGCGCAGGTCGAGGGCGATCTCGTACCCGTCCACGGACAGCAGGGCTGCCCGCTCGCGGGCCTCGTCACGGGACAGATTCTCACCGGGCACGGACACTCCTTCGGGACTCGTACGAACAGGACCGATCCTCGCACGCGGTGCTGACAGGGGGCGAAGGGGAATGCGCCGGGCCGCCCGGTACGTTGCCGCCTTGAGGTGTATCCGCAGTCCGTAAGAGGAGAGACATGTCCGAGAAGACCCCCGTCGACTTCTGGTTCGACCCGCTGTGCCCCTGGGCCTGGATGACCTCGCGCTGGGTGCTCGAAGTGGAGAAGGGCCGGAACCTCGGCATCCGCTGGCACGTCATGAGCCTGGCCGTGCTGAACGAGCCGCGCCTCGACGAGATGCCCGAGGAGTACCGCGACATGATGGCGACGAAGGCGTGGGCGCCGGTCCGTGTCGTCATCGCCGCCCAGCAGAAGCACGGCGACGAGGTCGTCGGCAAGCTCTACACAGCGCTCGGCACGCACATCCACGTCAACGGCGAGGGCCCGACCCGCGAGGCCATCGCCGCCGCGCTGAAGGACGTCGACCTCCCCGCCGACCTGCTGGAGTACGCCGACTCGGACACGTACGACACCGAGCTGCGCGCCTCCCACCAGGAAGGCATCGACAAGGTCGGCCAGGAGGTCGGCACCCCCGTCATCGCCGTCCCCGGCGCCGACGGCGAGCAGGTCGCCTTCTTCGGCCCGGTCGTCACGCCCGCCCCGAAGGGCGAGGAGGCGCTGAAGCTCTGGGACGGCACGCTGCTGGTTGCCTCGATCCCCGGCTTCTACGAGCTCAAGCGGACGAGGACGCAGGGCCCGGTCTTCGACTGACCTTTCCCACGGACGGCACACGACAGCACCGAACGGCACCGGGCTCCCGCGCACACGGCGGGGGCCCGGTGGTGTGGGGCCCCGCGTTGCGGGGCCCCGGTGTTTGGTTGAGCCCCGGTGTTGTTGGGCCCCCGACAACGCTCTGACCTCGGCTTTGTGGACAACTGACGGTGCCGCGGCGCGAGCGGGTACGTTACCGTCAGGCTGACCGTAACCGTCCCTCACCGCCCCGGAGTCCCGATGAGCACCGCTGCCGCAACCCCCCGTACCGGAGCGGTCCTCGCCGACCTCCTGCCGGCCACCCGCACCCGCGACCTCGCGCTGGTGCTCGGCGGCGCCGCGCTCACCGGCGCGGCGGCGCAGCTCTCCGTCACCGTGCCCGGATCGCCCGTGCCGGTCACCGGGCAGACCTTCGCCGCGCTCCTCGTCGGCACGGCGCTCGGCGCCCGCAGGGGCTTCCTCTCCCTCGCCGTCTACACCCTCGTCGGCCTCGCGGGCGTGCCGTGGTTCTCGGCGGGCAGCTCGGGCCCCGGCGGCGCATCCCTCGGCTATGTCTTCGGGATGCTGCTCGCGGCCGCCGCCGTCGGTGCGCTGGCCGAGCGCGGCGGCGACCGCTCCGTGCTGCGCACGGCGGCCACGATGGTGCTGGGCTCGGCGATCATCTACGCGGTGGGCGTGCCGTATCTGGCGGTGTCCACCGGCATGTCGGCGAGCGCGGCGATATCAGCCGGACTTGTGCCCTTCCTGCTCGGCGACGGGCTGAAGGCCGCTCTCGCGACCGGCGCTTTCCCCGCCGCCTGGACGTTCGTCCACCGCAAGGGCTGACCCGGCGGGGCCCGCGCCGGGCGCTGCGCCCGCCTGCCGTCCGCGGTGGTCCCGTACCAGCGCCACGGCCACCACGATCGCCGCGACCAGCAGCGACAGCAGCACCTGGTCGCGCCCGGCGTCGTCGGTGAGCATGTAGACCAGGACGAACACGATCATCGCGATCGTCGCCCAGGTCAGGTAGGGGAACAGCCACATCCGCACGACGAGCTTGTCCGGGTTCTCGCGCAGGATGATGCCGCGCATCCGCAGTTGGGTGCAGCAGATGACCAGCCACACGAAGAGCGCCACGGCCCCCGACGAGTTCAGCAGGAACTGGAACACCGTGTCGGGCCACTGGTAGTTGAACCAGACGGCGAGGAAGCCGAAGAGCACGGACGACAGGATCGCCACCTGCGGCACCCCGCGCTTGTTGATCCGGGCGAAGGCCGTGGGCGCGTCCTTGCGCCGTCCCAGCGAGAACGCCATCCGGGACGCCGTGTAGAGACCGGAGTTGAGACAGGACAGCACGGCCGTCAGCACGATGACGTTCATGATGTCGCCCGCGTGCGGCAGCCCGATCGAGTTGAGGGCGGCCACGTACGAGCCGTCCTTCTCGATGGACTTGTCGTTCCACGGGACCAGCGTCAGCACGACGAAGATCGACCCGAGGTAGAAGATCGCGATACGCCAGATCACGCTGTTCGTCGCCTTCGACACCGCGCCCCGGGGATCGGCCGACTCACCCGCCGCCAGCGTGACGATCTCGCTGCCCATGAAGGAGAAGACGACCAGCAGCACCCCGGTCAGGATCGCGCCGGGCCCCTTGGGCAGGAACCCGCCGGTGTCGGTGAGATGGCTGAAGCCGGCGCCCGCGTTGTGCGAGCCGGGCAGCACACCGAAGACCGCCAGCAGCCCGATGACGACGAACGCCCCGATCGCCACGACCTTGATGCCGGCGAACCAGAACTCGAACTCGCCGTAGGAGGCGACCGACGCGAGGTTCGACGCGGTCAGTACGACCATGACGATCAGCGCCCAGGCCCACTGCGGCACGGCGGGCACCCAGCCCTCCAGGATCACGGCACCGGCCGTCGCCTCGACGGCCAGTACCACGACCCAGAAGAACCAGTAGAGCCAGCCGATCGAGAAGCCGGCCCAGCGGCCGAGCGCGCGGTCGGCGTAGGCGGAGAAGGACCCCGACGTGGGCTGCGCGGCGGCCATCTCGCCCAGCATCCGCATGACGAGCACGACCATCGTGCCGACGAGCGCGTACGACAGGAGGATGGCGGGTCCGGCCGCGGCGATGCCGGAGCCCGAGCCGACGAACAGCCCCGCGCCGATCACCCCGCCGATCGCGATCATCGACAGATGGCGGTTCTTGAGGCCGGCCCGCAGGCCGTCGGGCGATTGCGGATTCCCAGGTTGGGTGGGGTCTCCGCCTTCCTTCGTGGGGGTAGGCAGGGGAGCCATATGAGATTTCCTTATTCCAGAGCAGTACATGACAATACCGACACCGCAGTGGCGCCGGGCACCCCGTAGCGCTACCCAACGTCGCGCATGCCACACTCGCCTCATGCGCGTGTACCTCGGCTCCGACCATGCCGGCTTCGAACTCAAGGCCCACCTCGTCGCCTGGCTCACGGCCCACGGCCATGAGCCCGTCGACTGCGGACCCCACATCTATGACGCCCAGGACGACTACCCGCCGTTCTGCCTGCGCACGGCGGAGCGCACGGCCGCCGACCCGGGCAGCCTCGGCATCGTGATCGGCGGCTCGGGCAACGGCGAGCAGATCGCCGCCAACAAGGTCAAGGGCGTCCGGGCCGCGCTGGCCTGGAGCGAGGAGACCGCCGAGCTGGGCCGCGAGCACAACAACGCGAACGTGATGGCGGTCGGCAGCCGGATGCACAGCCTGGACGAGGCGACCGCGTTCGTCGAGGTCTTTCTCAAGACCCCGTACTCGGGCGCCGAACGCCACGCGCGCCGGATCGAGATGCTGGAGAGGTACGAGTCGACGGGCGAACTCCCCCCGATCCCGGCCCACCACCCGCAGCAGGGCTAGGGCCTGTCGTGTGGATCTTGCCGGGCTCGCGTGCCCTGGCACCGCGCCTCGCGGCGTTGTCGTCGGTCGGCGACGCTCCGCGTCGCCTTCCTCCTCCGCCTTGCGATCCACGGCACCAACGCGACACCAGCCGCTGCCGCGGCGGGCGCTCCCTGATCCGGCCTGATCCACACGACAGGCCCTAGGTCGCGTCCGCGCCCCCGCCCCACCCAGTCCCACCGTGCCGCCGGGCCGTGCGCCCGGCGGCACCGTCAGTTCGCCGTCGCTCAGGAGTCTTCGTGCCGGAAGGGCATACGATCCACCGCCTCGCCGCGGACCATCTCGACCGCTTCGGCGGCCGGCCGGTCCGGGTCAGCAGCCCGCAGGGCAAGTTCTCCGACAGCGCGGCGCTGCTCGACGGGCGGGTCATGGAGAGCGCCGACGCCCACGGGAAACATCTCTTCCTCGGCTTCGGCGGCGCCGGCTGGGTCCATGTCCATCTCGGCCTCTTCGGCAAGGTGCGCTTCGGCGCCCCGCCGCTCCCGCCGCCCACGGACACCGTCCGGCTGCGCATCGCCGACGACACGGCGTACATGGACCTGCGCGGCCCCACCACCTGCGCCCTGATCACCGAGCCCGAGAAGCAGGCGATACACGACCGGCTCGGCCCCGACCCGCTGCGCGCCGCCGCCGACGACCCCGAAGCGGCCGAGGCGTACGGCGCCACGGCGTGGGAGCGGATCTCCCGCTCCCGGGTGACCGTCGCCGCGCTCCTGATGGACCAGAAGGTCATCGCGGGCGTCGGCAACGTCTACCGCGCCGAGGTCCTCTTCCGGCACGGCATCGACCCGTACCGCGCGGGCAAGGACCTCAGCCACGACGAGTGGCGGGCCGTCTGGGCCGATCTGATCGGCCTGATGCGCGAAGGCGTACGGCACAACCGCATCGACACCGTCCGCCCCGAGCACACCCCCGAGGCGATGGGCCGCCCGCCCCGCGTCGACGACCACGGCGGCGAGGTCTACGTCTACCGCAGGGCGCTGCTGCCCTGCCTGCTGTGCGGCACCGAGATCCGGACGGCGCCCCTCGCCGCCCGGAACCTCTTCTGGTGTCCCACCTGCCAGAAGAGCTGAGGAATCAGGGCCGGGTACCGATGACGACGGTGGCGAACAGCTCCTCGGAGCCCGCCACCCGCGGCTTGAGGCCGTCGCGCGCGACCGTGGCCACCGCACGCGCCGTCTGCCGCTCGCTCGTCTCGAACAGCAGATGCCCGCCCGGCGCCAGCCAGCGCGCGGCGTCGGCCGTCACCCGGCGCAGTACGTCCAGCCCGTCCGCGCCGCCGTCGAGCGCCACCCGCGCCTCATGCACCCGGGCCTCCTGCGGCAGCAGTTCGATCTCCTCGGTGGGCACGTACGGCACGTTGGCCAGCAGGACGTCGACCCGGCCCCTGAGCGACGCGGGCAGCGGCCCGTACAGATCGCCCTCGTAGACCGACCCGCCGGCCGCCGCGACATTGCGCCGCGCGCACCGCACGGCGACGGGGTCGATGTCGGCGGCGTACAGCTCCGCCGCACGCTGCTCGGGGCGCGCGGCGAGCGCGGCACCGAGCGCCCCCGAACCGCAGCACAGATCGACGATCACGGAGCCGGGACCTGCGAGTTCGGCCGCCTGCTGGACCAGGAACTCGGTACGTCGGCGCGGTACGAAGACACCGGGGTCGACGGCGATCCGCAACCCGCAGAACTCGGCCCAGCCGAGGACATGTTCGAGGGGGAGTCCGGCGGCCCGCCGCTCCACCATCGCGGTGGCATCGGCGGGAGAAGCGGCGGTGGAGAGGATCAACTCCGCCTCGTCCTCGGCGAAGACGCAGCCTGCGGCACGCAGCCGGGTGACGACGGCGGAGAGCGGAAGAGATGACGGTGAGGTCGACATGGAAGCCTTTCGGGAAGCCTGCGAGCGCTCCCTCGGCCCCGGTGCGCGGCCCGGCTACGCCGGACGTACCGCGCTGCCGTGGGAGAGGGACACCCGCCCTGCGCCAGCGGTAATGGGTCCCACCTCCTCGGTCGTATATGTCTGAGGTCGTGCGTGTCCGAAGACGCCCTCACTCTACCCGAGCGGCCCCCGCCGCCCGCCGCCCGGAATGCCCGGAACCACGCTCAGAAGCCGTGCGGCAGCCAGGGCGCGATGTCCGATGCGAAAGCGGGCGACGCGGCGGCCAGCGCGCCCTCCCGCAGCTCCCGCACCCGGCCCGCGCGCGCCAGCGACGACAGCGTGATCCCGCCCAGATAGGCGGAGCCCAGCTCCCGCGCCGAAAGGGACAGCTCCGCCGGATCGGCCGTGCGCTCGCAGGACGCGCCCTTCGCGTCGCCGGAGAGCCGCCAACGCCCCTCGTTCCAGGGGCAGAAGCTGTCCTCGACCTCGATCACCACATCCACCGGCGCCTGGTACGTACGGGCTTCGAGCGCCGCACCCACCTCGACGACCCGCACATACAGCCCGTCCCGCAGGAGCATGCTGCTGCGCCGCACGTCGGAGACCAGATGCTGGATCGCGTCGTCCACCGGGCGGTTGTTCACGCTGACCGTCGACGTCAGGTCGATGTCGCAGAGGAAGCGCCACAGCGCCGCGTACGCCGCCGGGTCCTGGGCGTGCAGGTGGTGGAGGTGGACCGTGCCCTTGGGCCCCCTGGCGTCGTACTCCGGCTTGGTCTGGAACAGCACGAACCCGACGCTCTCGCCGTCCCGTTCGGCCAGCACGCACTGCGACGGCGACTTGCCGTGCCGGTCGTCCGCCGGGTCGAAGAACTGCACCCGCTCCCACCCGGCCGGGCGGGCAATCATACCGGGCCGGACCGCGACATCCGCCGCGTACAACTCCTCGCAGACGCGCTGCACCGCCGGGTCGGTGGGCCGCGCGCGGCGCAGCCGTACGCCGTCGGTCCCCTGCGGTACGTCGATCCGCACCCGCGAGGAGTCGATCTCCAGCGAGAGCTTCTGCGTCGCGGCCCCGTAGCCGAACCGCCCGTAGATCGGCGGCTCCGAAGCGGTCAGCACCGCGAGCGGTTCGCCCCACTCCCGTACGTCGTCGAGCTGCCGGCGCATCATCGACCTGAGCACCCCCTGCCGGCGGTGCGTCGCCCCCACGCTCACCATCGTCACGCCGGCGGTGGGCACCAGCGCGCCGCCGGGCACGCTCAACCGGAAGCTGAACGCCCCTGCCGTACCCACGCATTCGTCGCCGTCCCAGACGCCGATGAAGCGGTCGTGCTCGGCCAGACCGGCCCACAGCGCCTGCTCCTCGGCGGACTCACCGGCCCCACCGAACGCGAGCAGAAACGCCTCGTACCAGCGGTCCCATTCCGAGGTGCCCAGCACCCGCAGCTCTTTGGTCATATGCCATCAGTACCAGGGGTTACGGTGACAAGGCGACCCGATTTCGAACACAATGTCATGGGGGTCCCCCTGCACGACGGGCGACCGGATCGATAGGGTCCACCACAATGGCCGGTGTCGCGGGAGCGGACTCGTTTTCGGCCCGGATGCGCAGGCGACTGCACCGGGTCCGCAACGTGGTGCGCAAATCCGGCGTCGACTACTTCCGCGGTGACGGCTCCGACTGGATCGCCTTCATCGGACTGCTGATCTTCATCCCGATCATCACCACCACGACCCTCGCCGTGCCCGTCTGGTGCGCACCCGCCGCGCTGGTCCTGCCCATCGTGGCCGGCGGGCTGCTGCTGCGCCCGGCGAGCCTGCTCGCGCTGTACGCGGCGTCCGCCGTGGCGCTCATCGTCGAATCGATAGTCCTCGGCCCGTACGACGAAGGCCCCTCACGCGTCACCCCCGGCACGGTCCTCGTGGTCGCCGCCTGCGGTCTCTTCGGGCTCCTCATCGCCCAGTTCAGGGCCAGGGTCGGGGTGCCGTGGCGGCGCGGCGGAACGATGCTCTTCGACCTGCGGGAACGTATCCGCGTACAGAGCGCGCTGCCCCGGCTGCCGCAGGGCTGGCACCGCGAGATGGCGCTGCGCCCGGCCGGCGGCCAGTCCTTCTCCGGCGACTTCGTGGTCGCCGCCCGCACCAACGGCGGCCGGACGCTCGAAGTCGTCCTGACCGACGTCTCGGGCAAGGGCATGGACGCGGGCTCCCGCGCGCTGCTCCTGTCGGGCGCCTTCGGCGGCCTGCTCGGCTCGCTCCCCCCGCACGGCTTCCTGCCCGCTGCCAACGGCTATCTGCTCCGGCAGGACTGGGACGAGGGCTTCGCCACCTCCATCCATCTCGTGCTCGACCTCGACTCGGGGGACTACGAACTGCTCTCGGCGGGACATCTGCCGGCCCTGCAACTGCACGCGGGAAGCGGCCGCTGGGAGGAGAAGTCGGGCGAGGGCCCGCTGCTGGGCGTCTACGCCGGAGCCCAGTTCGACGCCGTCAAGGGCTCGTTGGCCCACGGCGACGTACTGATGCTGTTCACCGACGGCCTGGTGGAGATCCCCGGCCGCGACCTCTCCGAAGGCGTGGACCGCCTCACGGGCGAGGCCGACCGCTATGTGACGGCGGGCTTCGAGGGCGCGGCCTGGCATCTGATCGAGGCGGTCGCGAAGAACGTGAACGACGACCGAGCCCTTTTGCTGATCTGCCGCGAGGCCTGAGCGGGGCCGGCCCCGCTCATCCCGACTGCCGGGAGGTCTCCCGGGTCGGCGGGGTCGGCGTGGGGGCCGACGCCGACTCCCACTCCAACTCCGCGCGGCTGACGGCGGAGCCCGGCAGGATCCGGGCCAGCCAGTCCGCTCGGCCGGCGGCCGGTGGACCGAGGACGGCCAGGACCAGGACGTATCCCGCGATGAACGGCGCCAGCCGGCGGTCCAGGCCCGCCGCCGCTGCCATCGTGGCGAGGATCAGGGCGAATTCGCCGCGCGCCAGCAGCGTCGTCGAGATGTTCGCCGCTTGGCCGGGACCGAAGCGGTAGACCCGCGCGGCGGCGAGTCCCGCGAACACGTTCATCGCCAGGGTCACCCCGACCGCCGCCAGCACCGGCCAGAGCACGCTCGGCAGATCCCCCGGGTTGATCGAGAGCCCGAAGCCGAAGAAGAAGATCGCGCCGAACGCGTCCCGCAGGGGGTGCACGAGCTTGCGGATCCGCTCGCCCGACGTCGTACTGCCGAGCATCAGACCGACCATGAAGGCGCCGATGGCGTCGGCGACCCCGAACCACTCGGAGACCCCCGCGACGAACACCGCGGCCCCCAGGAAGGAGATGACGAGCAGTTCGTCGTCCTTGGTGTTGATGAGCCGGCCGATGACCTTCGTACCGAACCGGGCCGCCAGCGCCAGCAGCACCAGGAAGCCGAACGCCTTCCCGCCGTCCATGAGCGCGGCCTGCAAGTTCGTCGCGCCGGACAGGATCGGCTGGAGCGCGGCGAGATAGAGCGCCAGGAAGATGTCCTCGACGACGATGATGCCGAGGATCGGCTTGGTCTCCGGATTGCCGATCCGGCCGAGGTCGACCAGCACCTTGGTCACGATGGCGGACGACGAGATGCCGAGCACTCCCGCGAGCACCAGCGCCTCCGACACGCCCCAGCCGAGGGCGAAGCCGAAACCGAGACCCGCGCCGACGTTCAGCGCGAGATAGGTGCCTCCGGCGAGCGCCATCTTGCGCCCGCCGGTCTTGAGATCGTCCATATGGAACTCAAGACCGAGGTAGAAGAGCAGCAGCACCAGGCCGAGGGCCGAGAGCATTTCGAGGTCGTGCGGGTCGGAGACCAGCACGATGCCGGGGGTGTGCGGACCGAGGAGGATCCCGGCCAGGATGAACAGCGGGATGGTGGGCAGTTCGATACGGCTGCCGAGGCGGGCGAGCAGGGCGGCAGCGAGGAAGGCGCCGCCCATGGCTATGAGTGTCTCTGCGTGTCCGATGGGCTCAATCCTCCCGTACAGGGCATGCAAGGTCAATGGATGGTCAAGTCTACGCCAAAGGTTAGTTTACCAAAGGATTTACTCCGCAACTCTGGAGGCCCGACCTGGGGATAGCCCCACCCCGGGTCCGCCGGGGGACTCCATGGCCGCGGACCTGCGCGTTCTCTAGCGTCGAAGGCACACGGAACCGGCGAAGCGAAGCCGGCCGAGACAAACCAGCGAGAGAAGGCGGACCACCACCATGGGACTGCGGCGCGCACGTACCGGCACCGGCTCGGAACAGCAGCACGGCACCCCCGACGCCCGGCACGCCCCGGCGGTCGAACTCGTCGGCGTACGGCGGCAGTACGGCAAAGGCGCCAACGCCGTGCACGCCCTGCGCGGCATCGACCTCGCCCTGCCGCGCGGCTCGTTCACCGCCGTCATGGGCCCCTCGGGCTCCGGCAAGTCCACGTTCCTGCAGTGCGCGGCCGGGCTCGACCGGCCCACCGGCGGATCCGTACGGCTCGGCGGCACCGACATCACAGGCATGAGCGAGAACGAACTGACCGTGCTCCGCCGCACCCGGCTCGGCTTCGTCTTCCAGGCCTTCAACCTGCTGCCCGCGCTCACCGTGCAGGAGAACGTCGACCTGCCCGTACGGCTGTCAGGGCACCGCCCCGACCGGCGCCGCACCTCGGAGGTGCTGGCCCAGGTCGGCCTCGCCGACAAGGCGCACCGCCGCCCCTCGGAACTCTCCGGCGGCCAGCAGCAGCGCGTCGCCATCGCCCGCGCGCTCGTCGCCCGGCCCGACGTGCTCTTCGCCGACGAGCCGACCGGGGCGCTCGACACCACCACGGCCGCCGAGACGCTCACCCTGCTCAGGGACGCCGTGGACACCCTGCGCGCGACGGTCGTCATGGTCACCCACGACCCGGCCGCCGCCGCGTACGCGGACCGGGTGCTCTTCCTCGCCGACGGCTCGATCGCGGACAGCCTGCCGCGCGCCGACGCCGCGCGGATCGCGGCGCGGATGACGGCCCTGACCGCACCGGCGTTCGCCGCCGCATAGCCCGTACGGCAGCCCCGTACCCGAATGCCGGGTGTGCTGCCTAAAGTTCTGGCCATGACCTATCTGACCCTCGGCGAGGTGGAAGCCACCGCCCGCAAGGCCCACGCCGCCCAGACCGACAAGGCGGGCCGCCCGTACACCGAGCATCTTCAGGCCGTCGCCGAGGGCGTGGCCGCGCGCGGCGGTACGGACGAGCAGATCGCCGCCGCCTGGCTGCACGACGCGATCGAGGACGGAGCGCTCTCCCTCGGCTGGCTCGAAGCGGTCGAACTGCCCGGCCCCGTCAAGGAGATGGTCCTCGCCCTGACCAAGAGGGAGGGCGAGGACCTGGCCGCCTACAGCCGGCGCATAGTCGCCACGCCAGGCGCGCTCCTGATCAAGGAGTCCGACCTGGCGCACAACGCGGATCCCGCACGCCTCGCCGTCCTGGACGAGCCGACCAGGCGCCGGCTCACCGAGAAGTACGCGACGATGCGCCGGCTGCTGGCCGCGCCGTAGTCGGTGCGACAGGCGCGGCGGGTGCGACAGGCGTGGCGGGATCCAGATCCCGCCGGAACCCCCATGTCATCTTCGGCTCCGTGGCGAACCGGAACAGCCGCCGCACCGGCGGTGTGCACAGCAGCGTCACGGCCGCGGCGGCCAGCACCGACAGCAGCGCCTCGCCCGCCGGGTCGCTCAGCCAGGTGTACGTGTCGAACACGCCCGCGAACCCCGCTCCCTTGATCAGGAAGCCGTGCAGCAGATACCCGCAGATCGTGCCGGTGCCGAGCACCGTGAACCACATCGTGCGGCGCGGCACCCATGCCAGGAAGCCCGCCGTCAGCAGCAGTGAGCAGCAGAACAGCCCCGCCGTCATCAGCGGCCCCGTCCACCACACGTGATCCAGCCCTTGTGCGCTGGTGTTGTGGTAGAGCCAGCCGTTCTGCATCCTCGGCGCGATCCAGTACGCGAACACGACGGCGGCAGGGAAGAGCGGCAGCGCGAGCAGCCGGACCTCGCGCCGCCGCACCAGTTGGAAGTGCTCGGGCTTGAGGCACAGCCCCAGCACGAAGTACGGCAGGAACTGGAACACCCGCTGCAGGTCCAGGTCGTCGCCGATGCCGGGGGAGAACGAGGCGAGCGCGGCGACCACCAGGGCGACCGGCAGCGGATGGCGGATCGCACGCCAGAGCGGGGTGGTCAGCCGCCATACGAACAGCGCGACCAGGAACCAGGTCAGGAACCAGGGGTCGGTGAGGCTTATCGACAGCTTGTGGGGCTCCCGCGCCGCCCACTTGAGCAGCGAGTAGCCGGTCTCGAAGACGATGTACGGCACGGCGACGCCGGTGACCAGCCGTCTGATCTGGTGCGGCCGGGCGGTGAAACTCCGGGAGAAGTAGCCGGAGATGATGATGAAGGCCGGCATGTGGAAGCTGTAGACGACCATGTAGAGCGCCTTCGTGGCGCGGCTGCCGTCCATGACCGGCTCCCACGAGTGCGCCACGGCCACCAGCACGATCGCCAGATACTTCGCGTTGTCGAAGAACGCGTCTCGCTTGGTGGACGCGGGGCGGCGGCGCGCGGTCGTTTCTGTGGATCGCCGACCGGTCACCGTGCGCGTGTCGGCCACCTCCGAGGGCGCCGAAAGCGCCGTGTCAGAGCCGTCCTGGCCGGACCTGACCTCCCTCGTCGGGGGAAGCGGAGCCCTCTCAAATCCGTTTGGAGCCTGAACCATCTGACGCACACTAGCGGCGCCGAATGCAATTCGTAAAACATCGCGCGGGGCCCGGTCGGTGAAATCTGACACCGACAACGACCTGACGATATGCACCATTTAACACTCATTAACCGGGGCATATCGGCAACCCGCGTACGGGAGTGGGACTATGGGTGAATTACCTCACCCGGCCGGTCGGGCGCCCGGTCGAAACGTCTGTGAATAACCTGTGTGTACATCGAAACGATGATCTCGAATTCGTATGCGCTTTTATGGCGGCCGCGCCGCGCGCCCGCGCGCCGCAGGCGCGGCGCCCGCGACGCGCGGGGCGTTCGAATGGCGTGAACGCGACGGCGATGATTCGTCACGAGGCAACAACCAGGGGGAGGTTGGTGGCACGATGGTCGCAGCGGGGTGTGCGACGTGATGCTGTCCCGCGGCCGGCAAGGCGGACCGACCGAGGGTGTGATCAGTTGTGGCCATTTCACTGTCTGTGGTGCTGCTGTTGGCGATCATCCTCGTGGTGCTCATCCGCGGGGGATCGATCAAGGCCGGACCAGCGATCGTCGCGATCCTCTTCGGGTTCTTCCTGGCCTCCACCGACATGGCCCCGTCGGTGAACCGGTTCCTGAACTCGATAGCCGACACGATCAACCAGATCAACTTCTGAGCCCGCGCCGGCCCCCGGTCGGCGCCGGGAACGACGACGGCCCGACCGGTGAGGTGCTCACCTGATCGGGCCGTTCCATACAGACTCTGAGCGGGCGACGGGAATCGAACCCGCGTAGCTAGTTTGGAAGACTAGGGCTCTACCATTGAGCTACGCCCGCGTGCACCGCAGGTCACGGACGTTCAACAGCCCGTCCGGGCGACCGCGGTACGGAGAGCATCGTAGCGGTTCCGGGGCGTTCGCCGCACACTGGTTGTGCTCGCGCGCCACGCGTCCGGGAAATCCGCCGCGCGCCTGGAAAAGCGGTCCGGCGCCGTGCGCCCGGCATGTACCCTACGTGTCGCACCGACGGGGTGTGGCGCAGCTTGGTAGCGCGTCCGCTTTGGGAGCGGAAGGTCGTCGGTTCGAATCCGGCCACCCCGACCATCAGATCAGTCACATCACTTCAAGATCGCGTTGTGGGGCCCTTCCTCCTTGCGGTTACTATGCAAGCTGCGTGCCCGTGTGTCTGAAGAGTCTCTGAGGAACCGGGCCGAATCCGCTGGGCCGCCGCAGTGCGGCGGACACAGCAGAACCCAAGAATCAGCCACCAAGGAGACCGAACCGTGAAGAGCGCCGTGGAGACCCTGAACCCGACTCGGGTTCGGCTCACAGTCGAGGTGCCCTTCGAGGAGCTCAAGGACAGCCTCGACGCGGCGTACAAGAAGATCAACCAGCAGGTCACGGTGAAGGGCTTCCGCAAGGGCAAGATCCCGGCCCGGGTCATCGACCAGCGGTTCGGCCGTGGTGCTGTGCTGGAGGAGGCCGTCAACGACGCCCTCCCGAAGTTCTACACCGAGGCCGTCAACGAGGGTGAGCTCAATGTCCTGGGCCAGCCCGACGTCGACATCAAGGAGCTGAAGGACGGCGAGCTGCTGTCCTTCACCGCCGAGGTGGACATCCGCCCGGAGATCGAGATCCCCGACTACTCGGGCATCGAGGTCACCGTCGACTCCGTCGAGGTCACCGACGAGGACGTGGACAAGTCGGTCGAGCAGCTCCGCGACCGCTTCGCCTCCACCAACCCCGTCGAGCGCCCCGCCGCCGAGGGCGACGTCGTGACGATCGACCTCGAAGCGAAGATCGACGGTGAGGTCCTGGAGGACGGCGTGGCCAACGCCGTCGAGTACACGATCGGTTCCGGCGAGCTGCTCGACGGCATCGACGAGGCCGTCACCGGCCTTGAGGCCGGCGGCGAGGCCACCTTCTCCTCCGAGCTGAAGGGCGGCGCGGCCGAGGGCAAGACCGCCGAGGTCACCGTCAAGGTCACCGCGGTCGCCGCGCGCGAGCTGCCCGCGCTGGACGACGACTTCGCCCAGCTCGCCAGCGAGTTCGACACGCTGGACGAGATGAAGGCCGACAGCCGCAAGCGCCTTGAGTCCATGAAGCAGTACGACCAGGCGACGCAGGCCCAGGAGCGCGTCCTGGACGAGCTGCTGAAGCTGGCCGAGGTGCCGATCCCCGAGAAGCTCCTCGAGGACGAGATCAACACCCGCAAGCACAACCTGGAGCACCACCAGCTCGGTCAGATGGGCCTCGACCTCGCGAAGTACCTGGAGATCCAGGGGCAGACCGAGGAGGAGTGGGAGGCCGAGACCAAGGAGCAGGCGGTCAAGGGCATCAAGACCCAGTTCATCCTCGACGAGCTGGTCAACAAGGAGAAGCTGAACGTCAACCAGGAGGAGCTCACCGAGCACCTCATGCGGCGCGCGCAGTCCTCCGGCATGGCGCCCGACCAGTTCGCCCAGGCGGTCGTCGAAGGCGGCCAGGTGCCGATGCTCGTCGGCGAGGTCGCCCGCGGCAAGGCGCTCGCCGTGGTCGTGGAGGCGGCGAAGGTCGTCGACACGAACGGTGAGCCGGTCGAGCTGGACGACGACGATGAGGACGCCGGCGACGAGGAGACCCCGGCCGCCGAAGCGGCTGCCGACGCTCCCGCCGCCGACACCGACGGTGCCGAGAAGTCCGACAAGACCGAGGCCTGAGCCGGCCCCGCTCCCGCGGTGACGGGCCCCGGACGCGACACGCGTCCGGGGCCCGCCCCGTTCACCCCCCTGATCCCGCCCAGCGGCCTCGCACAGGCGTCGGAAGGCGTCCCAGGGGTCCTGGCGGCGGGGGAGGACCCGAAGGCCCGCAGCGGGGCGCTCAGGGCCGTACGGAGCCCCAACTACCTTGCGCTCCCAGCGAACAGCAACGGAAGCGGGATGGCGCCCGCCCACCAGCGCGTTAGGGTCCATGAATACGAGGCTCGGGGAGTTCCCCGTCCCTCGGAACGAAGACGCTGAGACGGCCGCAGCCGTCAGAGACGAGCAGGTGGATACGTGACGAATCTGATGCCCTACGCCGCCGGTGAACCGTCCCTCGGTGGTGGCCTCGGCGACCAGGTCTACAGCCGACTGCTCGGCGAGCGGATCATCTTCCTCGGCCAGCAGGTCGACGACGACATCGCCAACAAGATCACAGCACAGCTCCTCCTCCTCGCGGCCGAGCCCGAGAAGGACATCTACCTCTACATCAACAGCCCCGGTGGCTCGGTCACGGCCGGCATGGCCGTCTACGACACCATGCAGTACATCCCGAACGACGTGGTCACCATCGGTATGGGCATGGCGGCCTCGATGGGCCAGTTCCTGCTGACCGGCGGCACGGCGGGCAAGCGCTTCGCGCTGCCCAACACCGACATCCTCATGCACCAGGGCTCGGCCGGCCTCGGCGGCACCGCGTCCGACATCAAGATCCAGGCCGAGCAGTTGCTCCGTACGAAGAAGCGCATGGCCGAGATCACCGCGCGCCACACCGGCCAGACCGAAGAGACGATCATCCGCGACGGTGACCGCGACCGCTGGTTCACCGCCGAGGAAGCCGTGTCGTACGGCATCATCGACGAGATCATCTCCGCTGCTTCGGGTGTTCCGGGCGGCGGCGGCACCGGGGCCTGAGCACGCTCACCCCGATCAGCCGGCCAGGCCCCCTTCCAGCGAACGCCACCAGGATGGTGAACACCCACATGAACGACTACTCCGCGAGCGGCCTCTACACCGGCCCGCAGGTGGACAACCGCTACGTCATCCCGCGCTTCGTGGAGCGCACCTCGCAGGGCGTGCGCGAGTACGACCCGTACGCGAAGCTCTTCGAGGAGCGCGTGATCTTCCTCGGCGTGCAGATCGACGACGCGTCCGCCAACGACGTCATGGCGCAGTTGCTCTGCCTGGAGTCGATGGACCCGGACCGCGACATCTCCATCTACATCAACAGCCCCGGCGGCTCGATGACGGCTCTCACCGCCATCTACGACACGATGCAGTTCGTGAAGCCGGACATCCAGACCGTGTGCATGGGCCAGGCGGCCTCCGCCGCCGCCGTGCTGCTCGCCGCCGGCACCGCCGGCAAGCGGCTGGCGCTGCCCAACGCGCGCGTGCTGATCCACCAGCCGTCCAGCCAGACCGGCCGTGAGCAGCTCTCCGACCTGGAGATCGCCGCCAACGAGATCCTGCGGATGCGCTCCCAGTTGGAGGAGATGCTGGCCAAGCACTCCACCACGCCGATCGAGAAGATCCGCGACGACATCGAGCGCGACAAGATCCTCACCGCCGAGGACGCGCTCGCTTACGGCCTGGTCGACCAGATCGTCTCGACCCGCAAGACCACGGCCGCAGCGGCAGCCTGAGGCCCCCGGCGCCCTTGGCGCGGATCGCACCGATCGCGGCGACGACGTCGCCCGGGAATGTGAACCGTGCCAAGGGGGGCCCGAACGGGGGCTCGGGCAAGGTACCGTCGGATATGAGGCACAGGAGCCGCTGAACCAAGCTGCTCCCAGGCGAAGGGGAAGCACCTCGTGGCACGCATCGGTGATGGCGGCGACCTGCTCAAGTGCTCGTTCTGCGGCAAGAGCCAGAAGCAGGTGAAGAAGCTCATCGCAGGTCCCGGTGTGTACATCTGCGACGAGTGCATCGATCTCTGCAACGAGATCATCGAGGAGGAACTGGCCGAGACCTCCGAGGTGCGCTGGGAGGAACTGCCCAAGCCCCGGGAGATCTACGAGTTCCTCGAGGGCTACGTCGTCGGCCAGGAGCCGGCCAAGAAGGCCCTCTCGGTAGCGGTGTACAACCACTACAAGCGCGTCCAGGCCGGTGAGAACGGCGGCGGCGCCAACCGCGACGACGCGATCGAGCTCGCGAAGTCCAACATCCTGCTGCTGGGCCCCACGGGCTCCGGCAAGACGCTCCTCGCGCAGACCCTGGCCCGCATGCTGAATGTGCCGTTCGCCATCGCGGACGCCACGGCCCTCACCGAGGCCGGCTACGTCGGCGAGGACGTCGAGAACATCCTGCTGAAGCTGATCCAGGCCGCCGACTACGACGTCAAGAAGGCCGAGACCGGCATCATCTACATCGACGAGATCGACAAGGTCGCCCGCAAGAGCGAGAACCCGTCGATCACCCGCGATGTCTCGGGCGAGGGCGTGCAGCAGGCCCTGCTGAAGATCCTCGAAGGCACCACGGCCTCGGTTCCGCCGCAGGGCGGCAGGAAGCATCCGCACCAGGAGTTCATCCAGATCGACACGACGAACGTGCTGTTCATCGTGGGCGGCGCCTTCTCCGGACTTGAGCGGATCATCGAGTCACGGGCCGGCGCGAAGGGCATCGGCTTCGGGGCGACGATCCGCTCGAAGCGCGAGATCGAGGCGAGCGACCAGTTCCAGGAGGTCATGCCGGAGGACCTGGTGAAGTTCGGGATGATCCCGGAGTTCATCGGCCGGCTGCCCGTCCTGACCTCGGTGCACAACCTGGACCGCGAGGCGCTGCTGCAGATCCTCGTCGAGCCGCGCAACGCGCTGGTGAAGCAGTACCAGCGGCTGTTCGAACTCGACGGCGTGGAGCTGGAGTTCGACCGCCCGGCGCTGGAGGCCATCGCCGACCAGGCGATCCTGCGCGGCACCGGGGCGCGCGGGCTGCGCGCCATCATGGAGGAAGTCCTCCAGTCGGTGATGTACGAGGTCCCGTCCCGCAAGGACGTGGCCCGGGTGGTCATCACGGAAGACGTGGTCCACTCGCATGTGAACCCGACGCTGGTCCCGCGCGAGCCGCGGATCGTCAAGAACGACGGCAGGCACGAGAAGTCGGCGTAACGCGCCGCGGGTTCCGCACCAGACACGCCGCGGGTTCCGCACCAGACACACGGCGAAGGCGCCCCACCGAACCGGTGGGGCGCCTTCGCCGTACGTCGGGGGTGTGCCCGAGGTCAGAGCTTGACGCGCACGTCGTTGCGGAGCTTCGCCGCGATGGAGGCCGCTTCGTCCAGGTCGGTGCCCTTGCCGGTGAGGGCACCGGCGACATCGACCGCCGTGGTGAAGGCGACGGTGCTGTGGTCGCCCCAGATGCAGACGGGGACGTTGATCTCCTTCGGCCCCTTGGCCGTGGCCGACGGGTCGTTGTCCTTGATCTTCACGTTCTGGCACTTCATGACCGCGCCGTCCAGACCCTCCGGCGTGACCGCCTTCGGGCTGCCGACCAGTTCGCCGGTGCTGTCGTCGGAGCTCTGCTCCTTCTCCGACTGGGTCTTCAGGTACGCGAACATGGCGTCGACGACCTTCTCCGGGTCGTCGATCTGACCGTAGACCCCGCCGAAGGACAGCGCCTTGGCGCTCAGCGGGTCCTCCTCGCTGCCCGACTGGTAGGACGCGTCAACGTCCTTGGGGTTCTTGATGCCCCACTTCTCGGCGTCCTTGAGGTCGCTCTGCGTCATACCGCTGTCGCTGCCGGCCGAATCGCTCTTCTTGTACTCGCCCTTGAGCACGGTCGCCGGTGTGACCAGCTTGTGCGGGCCGTCGTCGGCGATCGAGCTGCCGTCGTCGCCCGAGGTCAGGAAGTAGGCGCCGCCGCCGATCACGGCGAGCGCCACCACGACCGCGGCGATGATCAGCCCGGTCTTCTTCTTCTTGGGCTGGCCGTCCGGCGGCGGGTAGCCGGGCGCACCGTACGGGGGCTGCTGCGGCGGCTGGCCGTACGGACCGGGCTGGGCCGGCTGCCCGTACGGGTTCGGCGCGCCCGCGGGCTGCTGCGGGTAGCCGTAGCCGGGCTGCGGGGGCTGGCCCTGCGGGGGCACCCCGGGGGGCTGCTGCGGGTAACCGTAGCCGGGCTGCGGCTGGCCCTGCGGCGGCTGCTGGCCGTACGGATTGGGCTGCTGAGGCTGCTGCCCGCCGTACGGGCCCGGCTGGTTGTTACTCATGTGCGCTTTCCCCTCCGTGTATTTATGTGTTCCGAACATCCTGTCGGAAGGTCGCGCGACGCGGTGCATCGGGTGCCGCACCGTTACTCAGCATCTCGTTTCAGTACAGGGCTGTGACACCTCTAAACTGGGCGGCGTGACCGAGAACTCTCAAGCGCAGCCAGCCAGCAACCCCGAACTGCCGACCCAGTACGCGCCGGCCGAGGTGGAGGGGAAGCTGTACGAGCGCTGGGTAGAACGCGGTTATTTCGAGGCGGACGAGAAGAGCGACAAGCCGCCGTACACGATCGTCATCCCGCCGCCGAACGTGACGGGCTCGCTGCACCTGGGTCATGCGTTCCAGCACACGCTGATGGACGCGCTCACCCGGCGCAAGCGTATGCAGGGCTACGAGTCGCTGTGGCTGCCCGGCATGGACCACGCCGGTATCGCGACCCAGAACAAGGTCGAGCAGCAGCTCGCCGAGGAGGGCAAGTCCCGCCACGACATCGGGCGCGAGGCGTTCGTCGAGCGGGTCTGGCAGTGGAAGGAAGAGTACGGCGGCAAGATCCTCGGCCAGATGCGCCGGCTCGGCGACGGCGTCGACTGGTCGCGCGAGCGCTTCACCATGGACGAGGGTCTGTCCAAGGCCGTCCAGACGATCTTCAAGAAGCTGTACGACGACGGGCTGATCTACCGCGCCGAGCGGATCATCAACTGGTGTCCGCGCTGTCTTACGGCCATCTCCGACATCGAGGTCGAGTACCAGGACGACGAGGGCGAGTTGGTCTCGCTCCGCTACGGCGAGGGCGACGAGACCGTCGTCGTCGCGACGACCCGGGTCGAGACGATGCTCGGTGACACGGCCGTCGCCGTGCACCCCGACGACGAGCGGTACGCGCATCTCATCGGCAAGCGCATCAAGCTGCCGCTGACCGACCGCACCATCCCGGTCGTCGCCGACGCGCATGTCGACCCGGAGTTCGGCACCGGCGCCGTCAAGGTGACTCCCGCGCACGACCCGAACGACTTCGAGATCGGCAGGCGGCACGACCTCGAATCCCTCACTGTCATGGACGAGCGCGCTGTGATCACGGTCCCGGGACCCTTCGAGGGACTTGACCGGTTCGAGGCGCGCTCAGCGATCGTCGAGGCGCTGCGCGAACAGGGCCGGATCGTCGCCGAGAAGCGCCCGTACGTCCACTCCGTCGGCCACTGCTCACGCTGCAAGACGACGATCGAGCCCCGGCTGTCGCTCCAGTGGTGGGTCGACGTCAAGCCGCTGGCGAAGGCCGCGGGCGACGCGGTCAGGGACGGACGCGTCAAGATCCACCCGCCGGAGATGTCGAAGCGCTACTTCGACTGGGTCGACAACATGCACGACTGGACGATCTCGCGCCAGTTGTGGTGGGGCCACCGGATCCCGATCTGGTACGGCCCGAACGGCGAAGAGGTCTGCGTCGGCCCCGACGACACAGCGCCGACGGGCGAGGGCTGGACGCAGGACACCGACGTCCTCGACACCTGGTTCTCGTCCGGGCTGTGGCCCTTCTCGACGCTAAGCTGGCCCGAACAGACCCCGGATCTGGCCAAGTTCTACCCGACCGACGTCCTGCTCACCGGCCACGACATCATCTTCTTCTGGGTCGCCAGAATGATGATGTTCGGGCTGTACGCGATGGACGGCGTGCCGCCGTTCCACACGATCGCGCTGACCGGCCTGGTCCGCGACGAGTTCGGCAAGAAGATGTCGAAGTCGAACCCCAACTCCGTCGACCCGCTCGACTGGATGGACGCGTACGGCTCCGATGCCGTCCGCTTCACCCTCGCCCGCGGCGCCAACCCCGGCGCCGACGTGCCGATCGGTGAGGACTGGGTCCAGGCGTCGCGCAACTTCGCCAACAAGATCTGGAACGCCACCCGGTTCGCGCTGATGAACGGCGCCACGGTCGAAGGCCCGCTGCCCACCGAGCTGTCGGCCACGGACCGCTGGATCCTGTCCCGGCTCAACAAGACCGTCGCGCAGGTCGACGCGTACTACGACGACTACCAGTTCGCGAAACTCAGCGACGCGCTCTTCCACTTCGCGTGGGACGAGGTCTTCGACTGGTACGTCGAGCTGTCCAAGACCACCTTCTTCGCGGGCGGCGAGCAGGCCAAGGTCTCCGGACGGGTCCTCGGCGAAGTCCTCGACGTCACACTGCGGCTGCTGCATCCGGTCGTCCCCTTCGTCACCGAGACGCTGTGGACGACGCTCACCGGCAAGGAGTCGGTCGTCATCGCCGACTGGCCGGTCGACAGCGGCTTCCGCGACGAAGCGGCCGAGCGCGAGATCGGCAACCTCCAGCAGGTCATCACGGAGGTGCGCCGCTTCCGCGCCGACCAGGGCCTCCAGCAGGGCCAGAAGGTCCCCGCCCGGCTCGACCTGTCCGGTACGGAACTGGCCGCGCACGAGCCGGCCATCCGCCAGGTGCTGCGCCTCCAGCCCGAGGGCGAGGGCTTCCACGCGACGGCGACCCTGCCGGTCGCCGGTGCCACCGTGGCCCTCGACCTGTCGGGGACGATCGACGTCGAGGCCGAGCGCAAGCGGCTGACGAAGGACCTCGGCGCGGCGGAGAAGGAGAAGGCGCAGGCGACGGCGAAGCTCGCCAACGAGGCGTTCATGGCGAAGGCCCCCGACAACGTCGTGGACAAGATCCGCGGCCGGCTCACCAAGGCCGAGACGGACATCGCCCGCCTCACGGCCCAGATCGCGGGCCTGCCCCAGAGCTGACCCGAACGATTGACGCCCTACCCGGACGCCCCGGCTCCCCGCCGGGGCGTCCGGCGCTCCGGCCGCTCCGTAGACTGGTCGTGTGAGCGACGACCAGCCCGACCAGCCCGACGAAGAATTCGACGACATCGTCCATGCCGAGACGACCCGCGACCCCGACCTCGCCGTGATCGAGGCGGGCAGCCGCACCCTGCGGGCCCAGGCGGGGCCGCGGCAGGACGAGGGCCTGCCGGCCCGGCCCGCCGACCCCGAGGTGGACAAGGCGCTGCGCGCCGTCGAGCAGGAGCTCGCGGGGCGCTGGGGCGAGACGAAGCTCGACCCCTCGCTGGTCAGGATCGAGAAGCTGGTGGACGTCCTGGGCGACCCCCAGCGCGCCTACCCGACCATCCACATCACCGGCACCAACGGCAAGACGTCGACCGCGCGCATGATCGAGGCGCTGCTCGGCGCCTTCGAGCTGCGTACCGGGCGCTACACCAGCCCGCACGTCCAGTCGATCACGGAGCGGATCAGCCTGGACGGCGCCCCGATCTCCGCCGAGCGGTTCATCGAGACGTACGAGGACATCAAGGCGTTCGTCGAACTGGTCGACGCGCAGCAGGAGTACCGGCTCTCGTTCTTCGAGGTGCTGACCGGCATGGCGTACGCGGCCTTCGCCGACGCCCCGGTGGACGTCGGCGTGGTCGAGGTCGGCATGGGCGGTACGTGGGACGCGACGAACGTGATCGACGCGCAGGTCGCCGTGGTGACGCCGATCGACCTGGACCACACGGACCGGCTCGGCGGCACGTCGGGCGAGATCGCCGTGGAGAAGTCCGGGATCATCAAGCCGGGTGCGACGGTCGTCCTGGCGCAGCAGCCGGTGGACGCGGCGCAGGTGCTGCTGAAGAAGGCCACCGAGGCCGAGGCGACAGTCGCCCGCGAGGGCATGGAGTTCGGGGTGCTGGCCCGCGAGATCGCGGTCGGCGGCCAGCTCATGACCCTGCGCGGCCTCGGCGGTGAGTACGAGCAGGTGTTCCTGCCGCTGTACGGCGCGCACCAGGCGCACAACGCGGCGGTGGCGCTCGCCGCCGTCGAGGCGTTCTTCGGGATCGGCGCCGAGCAGTCGGGCCGGCTGGACATGGACACGGTCAGGGCGGCGTTCGCCTCCGTCTCGTCCCCCGGCCGCCTTGAGGTCGTACGGCGCTCGCCGACGGTGGTGCTCGACGCGGCGCACAACCCCGCGGGTGCCCGCGCGGCGGCCGACGGGCTGACCGAGTCGTTCGGCTTCAGCCGGCTGATCGGCGTGGTCGGGTCGAGCGAGGGCAAGGACGTGCGCGGCGTGCTCGAAGCGCTGGAGCCGATCTGCCAGGAACTGGTCGTCACACAGAACTCCAGCCATCGCGCGATGGACGTGGACGAGCTGGCCGGGATCGCCGTCGAGGTGTTCGGCAACGACCGGGTGCAGGTCGAGGCGCGTCTCGACGACGCTCTTGAGGCGGCGATCACGCTCGCCGAGGAGGAGAGCGAGTTCGCCGGGGCGGGTGTCCTGGTGACGGGGTCCGTGATCACGGTCGGCGAGGCCCGGCTACTCCTGGGAAAGGGCTGAGGTCCATGCGTATGCTCTGTGCCTCCACACTGCTGGCCGAGTTCTTCGTGATCGGTTTCGCCGGTCTGGTGGCGATGAAGTCGGACGACCTGTCGATGGGGACGGTCTGGACGATCTGCGGTGTCGCGATGCTGCTGTCGCTCCTGCTCTGCGGGATGCTCGGCAGGCCCGGCGGGGTGCAGCTCGGCTGGGCGCTGCAGATCGCGCTGATCGCGAGCGGTTTCGTGGTGCCGATGATGTTCATCCTGGGTGCGGCGTTCGCCGCGCTCTGGTGGGCTTCGGTGCATTACGGACGCACGATCGACGCGGCGAAGGCCCGCTGGGCGGCGCAGGCGGACGAGCGGACGGCGGACGGGACCGGTCCCTCCGTAAAGCCTGACGCTGTGTAATCGGTGCTGTGGTATGCCCTGTAGCCTCTGAGCCGGGTGCATCCCGCATTCCGCAGCCGCACAAGAAGGAGCCCGTACCGTGAGCCGTACGCTCGTCCTGCTCAAGCCCGATACCGTCCGCCGCGGCCTCGTCGGCGAGGTCATCGGCCGTATCGAGCGCAAGGCAGGCTGGACCATCGCCGCGCTCGAACTGCGCACGCTGGACCAGGAGACGCTGGAGCAGCACTACGGCGAGCACAAGGGCAAGCCTTTCTACGAGCCGCTGATGGAGTTCATGGGCTCGGGTCCCGTCGTCGCGCTCGTCGTGGACGGCGAGCGGGTCATCGAGGGCGTGCGCGCGCTCGCGGGTCCGACTGACCCGATCGCAGCAGCGCCGGGGTCCATCCGGGGGGATTTCGGGACGATCGTCCGGGAGAACCTCATCCACGCCTCGGACTCCGAGGAGTCCGCCATTCGGGAACTGAAGATTTTCTTCCCCGGTCTTTCCTGACTGGCTGTCAGCCAAATAGCCTGATGGTCTGGGGCGACCGGAGGAATTCGGTCGCCCATGGGCATATGCGAGCCGGCATCGGGAACGCATCGCACCAACACATCGTCACCATTATTGAGGTGGGCCACCGCGCCGTCGGCGTACAGGCGGCACTACGATGAAGCCTCAAGCCACAGCCACCCACCTCGCCATCCTGAAAAGCCGTCAACGCTCGATTTGGGAAGGCCAGACGCATCCTCATGGGGAACAACATGTCGTTCATCGGCCGTGACATGGCTGTCGACCTCGGGACCGCCAACACGCTGGTGTACGTCAGGGGCCGAGGGATCGTACTCAACGAGCCGTCCGTCGTCGCCATCAACACCAACACGGGCGGCATCCTCGCGGTCGGCGCCGAAGCGAAGAAGATGATCGGCCGGACGCCGGGCAACATCGTTGCCGTCCGGCCGCTGAAGGACGGCGTGATCGCCGACTTCGAAATCACCGAGCGCATGCTGCGGTACTTCATCCTGAAGATCCACAAGCGCCGCTACCTGGCCCGTCCGCGCGTCGTCGTCTGTGTGCCCTCGGGCATCACAGGGGTCGAGCGCCGTGCGGTCATCGAGGCGTCGACCCAGGCCGGCGCCCGCCAGGTGCACATCATCGAGGAGCCCATGGCAGCGGCCATCGGCTCAGGACTGCCCGTCCACGAGGCCACCGGCAACATGGTGGTGGACATCGGCGGCGGCACGACCGAGGTCGCCGTCATCTCGCTCGGCGGAATCGTCACGGCCCAGTCGATCCGGGTCGCCGGCGACGAGCTGGACAACGCGATCATCCAGCACATCAAGAAGGAGTACTCGCTCCTCCTCGGTGAGCGGACCGCCGAGAGCATCAAGATCACCATCGGCTCGGCGTACGACCTGGACAAGGACGAGCACACCGAGATCCGCGGTCGCGACCTCGTGTCGGGACTCCCGAAGACCGTGGTCATCTCCGCCGCCGAGGTCCGCAAGGCCATCGAGGAGCCGGTCAACGCGATCGTCGACGCCGTGAAGACGACGCTCGACAAGTGCCCGCCCGAGCTGTCCGGCGACGTGATGGACCGCGGGATCGTCCTGACCGGCGGCGGCGCGCTGCTGCGCGGCCTGGACGAGCGGCTGCGCCGCGAGACAGGCATGCCCATCCATATCGCCGAGAACCCGCTGGACTCCGTCGCACTCGGGTCCGGTAAATGCGTAGAGGAATTCGAGGCTCTCCAGCAGGTACTGGACGCTCAGCCCCGCAGGTGACGAAATCCTCGAATTGTCCGCCGTACGACCGGCTTCTCTTCGTCCGGCGGACGGTTGATATACAGGCACAACCATTCCTACGAGGAAGGCACGGCCGCCGCACGTGAGGGACACAAAGGAGAGTCGTCTGCTCCTGGTGCTGCTGATCGCCATCGCGTTCGCACTGATCACGGTCGACATCCGCGGGGGTGAGGATTCCCCGGTCGACGGCGCGCGGCAGGCCGCCGCCACCGTCCTCGGTCCGGTGGAGGACGGCGTCGCGGCAGGCGTCGACCCGGTCGGCAACGCCATAAGCGCGGTACGGGACTCCGGCGAGCGCCACAACCGCATCAGCGCCCTGGAGCAGCAGAACGCGGCTCTCAAGCAGAAGCTGGGCAGCGACGACCGCAACCGCAGCCGGGTGCGCGAGCTGGACGGCATGCTGAAGAAGGCCGGCGCGGGACAGTACGGCATCAAGGGCGCCGAGGTCATCGCGATAGGAGCGGCCCAGGGCTTCTCCTGGACGGTGACCATCGACGCGGGCGCCAGGGACGGCATCAAGCGCGACATGACGGTACTGAACGGCGACGGGCTCGTCGGCCGCGTCACCACCGTCGGTCCCGGCACCTCGACCGTCCTGCTCGCCAACGACCCCGACTTCACCGTCGGCACGCGCATGGAGAAGAGCAACGAACTGGGCTTCGCTACGGGGCAGGGCGACCGGCCGCTGTCCGTGCAGCTCCTCAACGGCAAGTCCAAGGTCAAGAAGGGCGACCGGCTCGTCACGTTCGGCTCCAGCAAGGACAAGCCGTTCGTGCCGGGCGTACCGGTCGGCCAGGTCGTCCGGGTCGACCCGTCCAACGGCGGTCTGACCAGGACCATCCAGGTGCAGCCCTTCGTCGGCTTCACCAAGCTGGACATCGTCGGTGTCGTCGTCCAGGCGCCCCGCACGGACCCGCGCGACACGGTGCTGCCGCCGAAGCCGCGCGCGACCCCGACGCCCACCGTCACCGTCACGGTCACCCCCTCGGCCAACGCCGACGGGACGAACACCGTGCCGAACGGCGGCGTGCAGAGCAACGCGCCCGATCTGACCACCGACGACGCCGCCGTACGGCCCCAGAACAACGCGGCCGATCCACCGGGCGGCGACGACGGCCCGTACGACGAGCAGGAATAGAGCTGATCCCCATGCGCATCAACCGGATTCTGCTCTCGACCGCACTGGTCGTGGTCGCCCTCGTCGTGCAGGTGTCGGTCCTCGCCCGGCTCCATCTGCCCGGCGCGGTGCCCGACCTCATGCTGCTCGTCGTCCTCGCCCTCGCCTTCGTGTACGGGCACACGGCCGGCGCCTTCATCGGCTTCGGCGCAGGACTGCTGACCGACCTGGCGCCGCCCGCCGACCACGCGGCGGGCCGCTACGCGCTGGTGCTCTGCGTGATCGGCTACGCGGCGGGCCTGGTACGCCCGGAGAAGGGCCAGATCAGATCGGCGCTCGCGCCGATGACCGCGGTCGTCGCCGCTGCCGTCGGCTCGACCCTGCTCTACGCGGGCGTCGGCGCGCTCGTCGGTGACACCGCCGCCCGCCATGTGGGTCTCGGCAGCCTGCTGTTCACCGCCGCTGTCTACGATCTGCTGCTGGCGCCGTTCGTGGTCCCGCTCGTCATGTGGCTCGCCAGACGCGCCGACAACGACCCGCTCGCCGAGAGCCAGAAGAACAGCGGGGGCGGCGCCGACGTGGCGGCCGGCTGGCTCGGCGCCGGCACCGGTCTGAAGATCGGCGGCCAGCGCGGCGGCATGCGGATCAAGACGGCACGCAGCCGCGCGGCACGGGCCGGACGTATCAAGGGGGTCAAGCGACTGTGAGCAACATTCCGGAGACCGGGCGTACCCCCCGGGTGCAGATCCGGCTGATCGTCATTCAGGTCCTCGTCTTCTCCCTGCTGCTCACCCTCGGCGGCCGGCTCTGGTACCTCCAGGTGCGCAACGGCCAGGAGTACACGGACGAGGCCAAGAACAACCACGTACAGCAGGTCGTCCAGCCGGCCGTCCGCGGCTCGATCCTCGACAACAAGGGCGTGCCCCTCGCCGACAACGAGACCCGTCTCGTCGTGTCGGCCAGCCGCACCGACCTGATGAAGATGCCGGACGACGGCAAGGCCGTACTGACCCGGCTCGCCGGTGTCCTCGGGATGAAGCCGGCCGACGTCATCCAGAAGGTCAGGCTCTGCGACGCGAAGACCCCGCAGCCCTGCTGGAACGGCTCGCCCTACCAGCCCATTCCGGTCACCACCGAGGCCACCACCCAGCAGGCGCTGCAGATCCGCGAGCGCACCGAGGACTTCCCCGGCGTCACCGCGGAACCGACCGCGCTGCGCCGCTACCCGGCGCCCGCGGGCGCCAACGCCTCGCAGGAGCTGGGCTACCTCGGCCCGGTCACGGACGACGAGGTCGCCACGTCGGAGAAGACCGACAACCCGCTGCTGCGCTCCGACTCGGTCGGCAGGGCGGGCCTGGAGAACAGCTACGACCAGCAGTTGCGCGGCAAGTCGGGGGTGACCCGCTACGAGGTGGACAACCTCGGCCGGGTCATCGGCAAGGCGGGCGCGACACCGGCGGTGCCGGGCAGCAATCTGGTCACGAGCATCGACTCGCGGATCCAGGCGCTGACCGAGAAGGAACTGGCGGCGGCCATGAAGACCCTGCGCAAGACCTGGGACTCGGTCACCAACAGCTACTACAAGGCCGACTCGGGTGCGGCCGTCGTGATGGACGTGCACACCGGGCGGGTCATCGCGATGGCCAGCGCGCCGACGTTCGACCCGAACGTGTGGGCCGGCGGCATCTCCGCCAAGAACTACAAGAAGCTCACGAAGGCGTCGTCCAACTACCCGCTGCTGAACCGCGCCATACAGGGTCAGTCGGCCCCGGGATCGACCTTCAAGGTCATCTCGACCAGCGCGGCGATCAACGCGGGGTACGCGCCGGACGGCGGCTACCCCTGCACCTCGTCGATGACCATCGGCAACCGCGAGTTCAAGAACTTCGAGGGCGAGAACTTCGGGGACATCAGCATCGGCAGGGCCCTGGAGGTCTCCTGCGACACCGTCTTCTACTACCTGGCCTACGACCAGTGGAAGAAGGACGGCGGCAACAACCCGAAGCACCCGAAGGACTACTTCTTCAAGACGGCCCACCAGTTCGGGCTCGGCAAGAAGACCGGGATCGACCTGCCCAACGAGGTCAAGGGCCGGGTGCCCGACCGCCAGTGGAAGCAGGCGTACTGGGAGGCCAACAAGGCCCTGTGGTGCAAGCAGGGGAAGAAGGACGGCAACTACGTCCAGCAGATCGAGTTCGAGAACTGCGTGGACGGCAACAGGGTGCGCGCCGGTGACTCCGTCAACTACGCGATCGGCCAGGGCGACACGCTCCTGACCCCGATCCAGGAGGCCGTGATCTACTCCGCCATCGCCAACGGCGGCACGATGTACCAGCCGTCGCTCGGCCGGGCCGTCGTCAGCGCCGACGGCAAGCAGGTGCAGGAGATCAAGCCGAAGGTGGCGGGCAAGCTGCCCGACAGCAAGAAGACCCTGGCGTACATGAACAAGGCGCTGGAAGGCGTGGTCACCAGCGGTACCGCCGCCTGGCAGTTCGGCGGCTGGCCGCAGGACAAGATCACGCTGCACGCCAAGACCGGTACGGCCGAGGTCGCGGGCAAGCAGACCACGTCCTGGTTCTCGACCTACACCAAGGACTACGCGATCGTGATGACGATCTCGCAGGGCGGCACCGGCTCCGGCGGCTCGGGTCCCGCCGTCCGCAAGATCTACGAGGCGATGTACGGGATCGACGCCGACGGCAATCTGAATCCGAAGAACGCCCTGATGCCCAAGCCGGTCACGTCACTCCCCAAGATCCAGTCGGACGGTTCGATCGACGCGCCCGTGCTCAAGCCGTACCGGCTCCCGAAGAAGAAGGAGCCCGTCGACCCGACGGCGCCGCCGTCGGCGCCCGCCGCCCCCACCGACCCCGGTGGTACGCAGACGGTCGCCGGAGCGCTTCCCGCACCGGCGCGGAGGGACTGAGCGATGGCAAGTGGCTTCTCCGTCTCCGGATACGGTCCCGAGCGCGGCACGTGGGCCAAGCTCGCCGCCCGCGACTCGCTGGTGCGCAGGCTCGACTGGCCGCTGCTGTTCTCGGCCCTCGCGCTGTCGGCCATCGGTTCGCTGCTGGTGTGGTCGGCGACACGCAACCGCACCCAGCTCAACAACGGCGACCCGTACTACTTCCTGATCCGGCACGTCATGAACACCGGCATCGGGCTCGGCCTGATGATCGCGACGGTCTGGCTGGGCCACCGCACCCTGCGCGGCGCGGTGCCGGTGCTGTACGGGCTGTCCGTGGTGCTGATCCTCGCCGTGCTCACCCCGCTCGGCGCCACGATCAACGGCGCGCACGCGTGGATCGTGATCGGCGGCGGCTTCTCGATCCAGCCGTCCGAGTTCGTGAAGATCACCATCCTGCTGGGCATGGCGATGGTGCTGGCGTCCCGGGTGGACGCGGGGGACCAGCCGTACCCGGACCACCGCACGGTCGCCAAGGCGCTCGGGCTCGCCATCCTGCCGATGGCGATCATCATGCTGATGCCGGACCTCGGCTCGGTCATGGTCATGGCGGTGATCGTGCTCGGCTGCCTGCTGGCCTCCGGCGCCGCCAACCGCTGGGTGCTCGGGCTGATCGGCGCGGGCGTGCTCGGCGCCTTCCTGGTCGCGGCGCTCGGGATCCTGGACGAGTACCAGATCAACCGGTTCGCCGCCTTCGCCAACCCGGACCTCGACCCGGCCGGGGTGGGCTACAACACCAACCAGGCGCGGATCGCGATCGGCTCGGGCGGTCTGACCGGTACGGGCCTGTTCCACGGCTCGCAGACCACCGGGCAGTTCGTGCCCGAGCAGCAGACGGACTTCGTCTTCACCGTCGCCGGTGAGGAACTGGGCTTCCTCGGTGCCGGCCTGATACTGCTGCTGCTCGGCGTCGTGCTGTGGCGCGCCTGCCGGATCGCCCGCGAGACGACGGAGCTGTACGGCACGGTCGTCGCCGCCGGAATCATCGCCTGGTTCGGTTTCCAGGCGTTCGAGAACATCGGGATGACGCTCGGGATCATGCCGGTCGCGGGGCTGCCGCTGCCGTTCGTCTCGTACGGAGGCTCGTCGATGTTCGCGGTGTGGATCGCGGTCGGACTACTTCAGTCGATCAGAGTGCAGAGACCGATGTCCGCCTGACCTCGCGAGTCAGCGCCACCGCAATCGCCCGCGCCGCCACCGTCATCGGTGGCGGCGCGGGCGATTAGGCATGGTTATCGCGGTTAGGTTCCCTATATGGCGGACACCAAGCGCGAGATCGAACGGAAGTACGAACTCCCCGAGACGCCGGACGCCGAAGGACCTGCCGGGCTCCCGGACCTCACCCGGGCCCGCGGCGTCGCGTCCGTCCTCGCCCAGGGAGTCGTGCCACTCGACGCCGTCTACTACGACACCGCCGATCTGCGCCTCGCGGCCGGCCGGCTCACGCTGCGCCGCCGAGAGGGCGGCGGCGACGCGGGCTGGCATCTCAAATTCCCCGTCGCGACCGGGATACGCGACGAACTGCGGGCGCCGCTGAGTGACACCGTCCCCGACGAGCTGCTGGCGCTGGCCCGCTCCCGGACCCTCGGAGCCCCGCTCGTCCCCGTCGTCAGGCTGCGGACCGCCCGCGACGTCAGCGAGCTGTACGGCGCCGACGGCGAGCGGCTGGCCGAGGTGAGCGTCGACACCGTACGCGCCGAGCGCCTCGCGGGAGCCGTCGCCGGACACCCGGCCACCGCCGCCTGGACCGAGGTCGAGGTCGAGCTGGCCGAAGGCGCCGACCCGGCCGTTCTCGACGCCGTCGAGAAGAAGCTCCGCAAGGCGGGCCTGCGCCCGTCGGCGACGCCGTCCAAGCTGAGCAGGGCCCTCCGGGAGACGGCCCCGGCAACGCGCGACGTCACAGCGCCGCCCGAGACCGCGGGCGACCACGTCCTGGCGTATGTGCGCGCGCAGATCGAGGCGATCGTCACCCAGGATCCCGCGGTCCGCCGCGACCTGCCCGACTCCGTGCACCAGATGCGGGTCGCCACCCGCCGGCTGCGCTCCGCCTTCCGCAGCTACCGGGGGGTGCTCGACCGGTCGGTCACCGACCCGATCGGCACGGAGCTGCGCTGGCTCGCGGGCGAGCTGGGCGTCGACCGGGACAACGAGGTGCTGACCCAGCGGCTCGCCGCCCACATCGACGACGTACCGAGGACCCTGCTGCTCGGCCCGGTCGAGAGCCGCCTGCGGATCTGGAGCGTCGCCCGGCGGACCGGCTCACGCGAACGCACCCTCGGCGTACTCGACAGCGAGCGGTACCGCACGCTGCTGACCGCGCTCGACGCGCTGCTCTCCGAGCCTCCGCTGCGCAAGCGCGCCGAGCGGGCATCCGGCCAGGTGCTGCCGCGGGTGCTGCTGAAGGACTACGCCCGGCTGGGCCGCCGTACCGAGCACGCGCTGTCGCTCGCACCGGGCGAGGAGCGCGACGTGGCGCTGCACAGCGCCCGCAAGGCCGCCAAGCGCGCCAGGTACGCGGCGGAGGCGGCGGCCCCCGCCCTCGGCGCGGCGGCCGACCGGTTCCGCAAGCGCATGAAGGACGTGCAGAGCACGCTCGGCGACCACCAGGACAGCGTCGTGGCGCGCCAGACGCTGCGCGAGATCGGTATAGCGGCGCACGCGGCCGGTGAGACCGCCTTCACCTGGGGGCTGCTGTACGGCGAGGAGGAGGCGCGGTCGGCGGCGCTGGAGCGTGAACTGACCGTGGTCTGGGCGGAGTCGTCCCGCCGGAAATGGCGGTCGGCGCTGGCGGGCTGAGCACCGGGGTAGTCTGGATGGCCGTCCCCGACAGTCCGTGCGCCCAGCTCTGAGAGATCTGCCTGATGCCTGCCGAATCGGTCTTCCCCCAGCTTGAAGCCCTTCTCCCGCATGTGCAGAAGCCGATCCAATACGTCGGTGGCGAGCTGAACTCCACGGTCAAGCCGTGGGATTCGTGCGAGGTCCGCTGGGCACTGATGTACCCCGACGCGTACGAGGTCGGGCTGCCCAACCAGGGCGTCATGATCCTCTACGAGGTGCTGAACGAACGCGAGGGCGTGCTCGCCGAGCGCACGTACAGCGTGTGGCCCGACCTCGAAGCGCTGATGCGCGAGCACCACGTCCCGCAGTTCACCGTGGACTCGCACCGGCCGGTCGGCGCCTTCGACGTCTTCGGCCTCAGCTTCTCCACCGAGCTGGGCTACACGAACATGCTCACGGCCCTGGACCTGGCGGGCATCCCGCTCAACGCCGCCGACCGGACCGTGGACCACCCGATCGTGCTGGCCGGCGGGCACGCCGCGTTCAACCCCGAGCCGATCGCCGAGTTCATCGACTGCGCCGTGATCGGCGACGGCGAGCAGGCCGTCCTGGAGATCACCGAGATCGTCCGCGCCTGGAAGGCGGAGGGCCGCCCCGGCGGGCGCGAGGGCGTACTGCTGCGGCTGGCGAAGACCGGCGGGGTGTACGTGCCGGGCTTCTACGACGTCGAGTACCTGCCCGACGGGCGCATCGGCCGCGTCGTACCGAACAGGTCGGGGGTGCCGTGGCGGGTGTCCAAGCACACCGTCATGGACCTCGACGAGTGGCCGTACCCGAAGCAGCCGCTCGTCCCGCTCGCCGAGACCGTGCACGAGCGGATGTCGGTGGAGATCTTCCGCGGCTGCACGCGCGGCTGCCGCTTCTGCCAGGCCGGCATGATCACCCGCCCGGTGCGCGAGCGCAGCATCACCGGCATCGGCGAGATGGTCGAGAAGGGCCTGAAGGCGACCGGCTTCGAGGAGGTCGGCCTGCTGTCGCTCTCCTCGGCCGACCACAGCGAGATCGGCGACATCGCCAAGGGCCTCGCCGACCGGTACGAGGAGGACAAGGTCGGCCTCTCGCTGCCCTCCACCCGGGTCGACGCCTTCAACGTCGACCTGGCCAACGAGCTGACCAGGAACGGCCGCAGGTCGGGCCTGACCTTCGCCCCCGAGGGCGGCTCCGAGCGGCTGCGCAAGGTCATCAACAAGATGGTCTCGGAGGAGGACCTGATCCGTACGGTCTCCACGGCGTACGGCAACGGCTGGCGCCAGGTGAAGCTCTACTTCATGTGTGGGCTGCCCACCGAGACCGACGAGGACGTGCTCCAGATCGGCGACATGGCGGTCAAGGTCATCGCCGAGGGCCGGCAGGTCTCCGGCCAGAACGACATCCGCTGCACGGTCTCCATCGGCGGCTTCGTACCCAAGCCGCACACCCCGTTCCAGTGGGCGCCGCAGCTCTCGGCCGAGGAGACCGACGCCCGGCTGAAGAAGCTCCGCGACAAGATCCACGCCGACAAGAAGTACGGCCGCTCCATCGGCTTCCGCTACCACGACGGCAAGCCCGGCATCGTGGAGGGCCTGCTCTCCCGCGGCGACCGCCGCACCGGCGCCGTGATCCGCGCGGTCTACGAGGCCGGCGGCCGCTTCGACGGCTGGCGCGAACACTTCAGCTACGACCGCTGGATGGCCTGCGCCGAGAAGACCCTCCCGCACTTCGGCGTGGACGTGGCCTGGTACACCACCCGCGAGCGCACCTACGAAGAGGTCCTGCCCTGGGACCACCTGGACTCCGGCCTCGACAAGGACTGGCTCTGGGAGGACTGGCAGGACGCGCTGGACGAAACAGAGGTCGACGACTGCCGCTGGACCCCGTGCTTCGACTGCGGCGTCTGCCCCCAGTTGGACACCGAGATCCAGATCGGCCCGACGGGCAAGAAGCTGCTGCCGCTGACGGTCAAGCAGGGTTCCTGACCGGACGCCCACCTGATGTGATCGACGGCCTCTACGTGTCGTGGGCGCCGTCAACGCTTCCGTCGGGTGGGGAGCCGGCTGTGCGACGTCGCTGTACGAGGAGGTCGGCTGCTTCGTAAGCGCCGGCGAGGTGGTGTCGGGTGGTCACGGTGTCGGGATGGGTATCACCGAGGACCTGCTCGGATTGGGCGAGGGTTGCCTCGTACAGGGGGATGGCGCGGTCGAGGTCTCCGGCCGCGCGATAGGCGTAGGCGAGGTTGTTGCGGCTGGTGAGGGTGGAGGGATGGGTGTTGCCGAGGACTTGCTCGCGCTGGGCGAGGGTTGCCTCGTAGAGGGGGATGGCGCGGTCGAGGTCTCCGGCCGCGCGATAGGCGTAGGCGAGGTTGTTGCGGCTGGAGAGGGTGGCGGGATGGGTGTTGCCCAGGACTTGCTCGCGCTGGGCGAGGATTGCCTCATAGAGGGGGATGGCGCGGTCTAGATCTCCCACGTCCTGGTAGGCGGTGGCCAGGTTGTTGCGGCTGGCGAAGGTGTCGGGGTGGGTGTTGCCGAGGACTTGCTCGCGCTGGGCGAGGGTTGCCTCGTAGAGGGGGATGGCGCGGTCCAGATCTCCCAGGTCCTGGTAGGCGTTGGCGAGGTTGTTGCGGGTGGTGAGGGTGGCGTGGTGGGCGTCACCCAGCACCCGCTCGGATTGGGCGAGGGTTGCCTTGTACAGGAGAATGGCGCGGTCCAGATCTCCCGCGTCCTGGTAGGCGTTGGCGAGGTTGTTGCGGCTGGTGAGGGTGGCGGGGTGGGTGTCACCGAGCACCCGCTCGGATTGGGCGAGGGTTGTCTCGTGCAGTCGGATGGCGCGATCCAGGTTTCCGGCCGCGCGGTAGGCGGTGGCGAGGTTGTTGCGGGTGGTGAGGGTGTCGGGGTGGGTGTCACCCAGTACTCGCTTGCGCTGGGCGAGCGTTGTTTCGTACAGGGGGATGGCGCGGACAATATGGCCTTGTCTGTAGAGACGGCGGGCGGCGGTGTTGTAGGCGTCGGTGAGGGGGGTGTTGTGGTGGTGGTCGGGTGCCGTGGCGGCGAGGGTGATCAGGTGGGGGATGAGGGTGTCCCACTGGCCGGCGGTTGCCTCACCCTGACCAGCAGGCAGGGTGAGAGCCTGGAGGACGGCCTGTTCCGCTGCGGCGCGTCCGGGGAGGTGATGGGGCTGTTCGCCCGTCGTGTGGGGGGTTCGGAGGACGGTTTGGATGAGGCGGTGGATGGTCATGGTCGTGCCGGTGTCGGTGACCATGCTGTAGGAGGCGAGGGTGCCGATGGCTTCGGCGATGTCATCAGGGTCGGTCTCGGGCGGCGTGAGCAGAGCGTGGGGGATGCCTTCGGGGGCCAGCCACGCGCCCGTGTACAGCACGGATACCGCGAGCGGATCTTCCGCTTCCAGGGCGTTCAGGGTGAGCTGCCACACGCGGGCCACGGTGCGCTCGGCTTCGATCCCTGGGACGGCCTTGTGCAGCTTGGTGGGCAGACGGCGGAGGTAGGAGTCGATCGTGATGCCGCGGTTCCTCGCGAGATAGGCGCCGGCCTGCTTCAACGCCAGCGGCAGATAGCCGAGCTCTGCGGCCAGTGCTGCCGCGTCGGCCCGCTCCCTCGCCGTTGTCTCACGGCCTTTGAAGGCAAGGTGGCACAACAGGACGGCGGCGTCGCTGGGTTCGAGGTTGCCCAGGGTCAGGATGGGGGCGTTGTCGGGCCAGCCCGCAGTGCGGCGGCTGGTCGCCAGATGATCACCGCTCCGCAGGGCCCCCGTGTAGGGGGCGAGGTCCTGCGGGTCCTCGACGTTGTCGTACACCAGCAGCCAGCCCGGGTGCCAGGCCAGCCACTGCAACGCCCACGCCACCGTCGCCGGCCCTCTCGCCCCTCCTGGCCAGTCGGGCACAAGACGGCGCGTCAGCGCGGCCAGTGACTGCTCGATGGTGTCCGGCGAGACCGCGTTGATCCACCAGACAAGACCGTAGTCCCCCAGACGCAAGTGCTGGTGGGCGTAGTGCGCGGCGAGTGTGGTCTTGCCGATTCCGCCCAGCCCGTGCACCGCACCGCTCTGGGTGATCGAGCCCTCGCCCTGGGCCGTCAGCATGTGGCGCAGCTCGGCCAGTTCATCCTCGCGCCCCCAACAGAGCCCCGGCTCCGGGAGGTTCGAGGTGCCTGGTGCCGCCTCGACCCGCTTCGGTGCGTACAGAGATTCAGCGGGCAGCACATCACCGGTGATCGCGGTCTGGATGGAGTGCGCGGCGATCGACCGCTCCCCGGATGCACTGTTCGAAGCGGATGGCTGTTCCGGGGGTGTCATGGTTGCGGGGAGTGCCCGTCGCCGGTGATCGCGGTCCCGATGTGCTGCGCCGCGATCGACCGCTCGCCGGATGCCGTGATGTTCACCGCTCCCGCGGCCGGGGACGGGAACAACTCGGCGAGCTCGGCACGGAGTTCGGCGTCCTCCCGAAGCGCTCGCTTCAGCGCCGTCCGCAACTCGGCTGCCGTGTCCGGATCATCCGGATCCTCGGCATGCTCCGACACCGCCCGCTCCAACTCGGCCCGCTCGGTCTCGTCTCCCCGCCGCCACACCGTCTGTACGATCCGCTGCCCCATGGAAACCGTCGCGTCAGCAGCCGCGTCCTGCGCCCGCGTCAGCACCGCGACCCCGTAAGCGCCCACCGCGGCCGATACCGCCGGCCCCGCCTGCGCCACCCACTGCACGACCTCCATACCGCCGACCCCCGTCTCCTTTGGCGGACACCGAAACCCGAGAGCATCAGCGTAAGGAGTCCTGAACCACCCTGCTCCGCCTTCGCGTAGATCCGGCCCCGAGGCGCGAGGCACACGTCGTCAGGCAGCGGCGTCCAGCCGGTGCTCCCAACGGAACGCCGGCTCGTCCTCGACCCAGTACGTGTGGGACCGGTCGGTGATGTGGAGCCGTACGGCGGTGATGTCGGGGCGGCCCGCTGTCCGCCACACGGTGAGCACCTGCTCGATGGTGTCCCACAGGGCTACGGGGCCGCCTTGGCGGACGGTCCAGCCGTCACTGTTGGCCGTGAACTGGGCGAAGGACTCGCGCTCGGGGTCGAACAGGTACAGAAGCCGGTGGCCGTCGAGAGTCACGGCGCGTACGAGTTGCGCTCCGGGTGCGGCGAGTTGGGCGAGGAAGGCGGGCATCCACTCGTCCAGTAGGACGGGCGAGAGCTTTGTGGTTCGCTCGGCGTCGGCGTATGCCGTCCGGGCGGAAAGGTCGCCTGCCACCGGCGGGACGGCCTGGGACCGCGCCTGCATGAATGAGGAGCGGCCGATGATTCTGCCCTCGGCGGTGCCGTCCTTGCCCACGGTGACTTTCGCGAGGCCGGTGCCGTAGTGCCAGGAGCCGCCGACGGTGGCCAGGACAATGCCGCCCGGCTTGGTCTGCCTGATCCAGGTGTAGGGGATGCGCCGGACCGCGCAGGTGGCGACCACCCGGTCGTAAGGGGCGCGCCGTGGGTGGCCGAGGAGTCCGTCCCCGGTCACGGTCCACGTCGAGAACCCGGCCGTCTCCAGCGCGGTGTCGGCACGTGCCGACACCTCCGGATCCACCTCGATCGTCGTTACGTTGTCCTCGCCGAGCCGGTGGCACATCAACGCCGAGGAGTAGCCGGTGCCTGTGCCGATCTCCAGCACGCGATGGCCTTCCGCCATCTCCAGAGCCTCGATCATGTTCACCACGGTGACCGGGGTGGTCGACGACGACGTGGGGGAGCCCGTCACAAGGTGGCTGACCTGGTCGGCGGTGAGACGGCCGTCGAGCTGAGTGGTCAGCGACTCGTCGCTGTAGGCGATCCGCGCCCATGCGGCCGGCTCGGTTCCCACCGCGGTGACCGGTCGCCACCTGCCGCCTTCCTCGGGCAGGAACACACCAGGGTTCAAGAACAGCTCACGCGGTACAGCCTCAACGGCCGCGCGCCACTGGGGAGTGGTGAGAACGCCGGCCTTCTCCAGCCGATCCGCGAGTGCGCGCCGCTCGGGTGCGGTATCGGTCATCTGGTGTCTCCTCGTGTCAGCAGATCGGCGAATGCGGCGGACATCCCGAGTCCGGTGTTCTCCTCCAGCCACCCCCACTGGCCGTTCGGATTCAATTCCAGCCACCAGTAGTTCCCGGCCCGGTCCACGGCGAGGTCGAAGCTTCCGGACACCAGCCCGACGTGCTCCAGGTAGGCCAGGAGCGCCTTTTCCGTCCGGTCGGGCAGGTCGACGACGGTGTAGGAGAGGGCCGAGTAGTCCTTACGCCAGTCCAGCAGGCCGGAGTCGATACGGACAGCGAACACGCTCCGGCCGACCACCAGCACCCGTACGTCGGCCGCCTTGTCCACCCGTACCTGGAACAGGTGCGGCGCGACGCGCACGCTGTCGTCGATCTCGGCGGCGGTGACCGGCTCCGTCCACCCGGTCACCGGGACTCCGTCCCGCTCGTACGGGGTCCACCGCAACGTCTTGTAGATCACCTGGCCGTGCTCGGTGATGAAGTCCCCTGCTTCGACCGGATCGTTGGTCACGAGCGTGGGAGGCACCGTAAGGCCGAGCCGCTGGGCGAGGGCGAGTTGGGCGGGCTTGTGGTCGGCGGCGGCGTTCCGCAGCGGGTGGTTGACCCAAAGCGGTCCGTCGAGCGCGTAGAGGGTGCCGCCGAGTCCGTAACGGACCTGTGCGGCGGCGAAGCGCGTGTCGTCGTCACTCAGGTGGGGAAAGTCGGGCCAGCCGGGCCGGCGCCAGTACACCGCTCGTACGTGGGGGAGATCGACGGTTCTCGACGGGGTACGCATCCGCCCGACCACAGGGTCAGGACCGGTGCCGAACCGAGCCGAGACGGTCAGATCCGCGCCGATGTCGGCGGGGTTGAACCTGACCACCGGCACACGTCGCCGGTTGAGTTCGGTGATCACCATGTCGGCCGTGCAGTCGTCCGCCTCGGTGGCGACCAGCACCGGCCTCTTGTCGGTCGCTGTCATCAGTCCTGCTGGTTGTCCTGGTCATGCCCCTGATCCGGCGCGGAGTCGGAGTTCGTGGTCGTCGAGGTCTCGGTGGCGGCGCTGGTGCCGTGCCGGCCCATCTCGACCACCCGGCCGGTGCGGTCACGGAACACACCGAGCTGCGTGCGGCCATCGACCGTGACCGTGGCGTGCGGGCGGTGGACGGCGTGCGGATACGGCGCGAGCCGGCCGACGCCCCACGGGCGACCGGTTGGCGCGTGCTCGCCAGGCGTCTGAGGTGAACTCTCGACAGCAGGTGTCATCGTGCTTGCTCCTACTCGATGAGGTGAAGCGGATGGTGCGCTGCTCGGCACGATGAAGAACGTAGAACCCACCAGCGGATCACCCCAAGCGGATTGCGCGAGTTTGCAGCAAGCATGTTGACCGGCCTGGACAGCGCGACCACGATCGATACGTCATGCAAACCAATGCAAGGCAGCAGACAGGAGAAACGCCATGAAGCTACGGTTCCTTGGTAAGAACTCCAACGTGGGCGACTGCCCGACCCTCTACGCCACCGACCGTGACTCGTACCTCGTGCAGGGCTGGAAGGTCTATGCGAACGACCTGCTCATGCGACTCGACGTGGCGAAGGGTCACACCGTGGTCGAGGTGCCGTCCGAGCTGTTCGACCACTTGGAGAAGGACGGCCTCCCGGCCGGGCGGTTCAGCCGTCTGGCAGACCCCCTCATGATCCTGACTCCGACCGGTACGTACGTGGTCCAGGGACTGGAGGTCACTGACTCCGAGGCCCTGTCCCAGATGGAGATTCCGGACTACGAAACCGTGGTCGAGGTCCCCAAGGCCGCGATCACCGCTCTGTTGGAGGAGCCGCGTGGAGCTGATCTCCGGCGTCAGGCGCAACCAGCTCATTGAGGCGTGCGAGCGTGACGCCTTCCATTTGGAACTCAGGGACGACTACTCGGTACCTGACGAGGACGGGCCGTTCGAGAGTTGGCTCCGCCACGAACCGGTCGACCACTCCTTCATGGAATCGTGGACGCACATGGTGAAGCGGCTGGCCGAGGGTGGAAAGACCGTCCGGCGCGTTCGTGTCGTGACTGAGCCCCACACCCCGTACATCGAGTGGGAGCATGCCACGGCCGCGCTCAACGTGGAGGCAGGCGAGGATATTCGGTGGCTCCCTCGCCACCTGCTTCCCGGAGGCGTTGTCCTCCCGTTCGGCGGACGGGACTGGTGGCTCATCGACGACCGTCTGCTTGCTGTGGGACACCTCGACACCACCGGACAGATCCTGGGACATGAAGTGACCGAGGATCCTGGGGCCGTGGCGGCCGCCGTCGCTCTTCGCGACTCGGTGTGGTCCGTCGCCGTCCCGCATCACGCGTACGGAAGCTGACAGATCAGTGAGTAAGCAGGCGCAGGAAGCACGTGAGGCGCTGGGTGCCCGGCTACGTGGACTCCGGAAGGACGCCGGATTCGGCAGTGGCCGGGCACTCGCGCGTGTCCTGGAGTGGCAGGAGTCGAAAGTCTCACGGCTGGAGAACGGTAAGCAGAACGCCGGCGAACAGGATATCCGCGCCTGGTGTGCGGTGACCGGCCACGAGGAGCACATCCCCGAACTCATCGCGGCGGTCCGCCATATCGATGAGCTGTGGCTGGAGTGGCGCAGGGAACTGCACAGCGGCGCGGAGGGCCGGCAGAGGAAGGCGCTCCCCGTGTACGCCAGAACCAAGGTCTTCCGGATCTGGAACCCCAGCATGATCTGGGGCACCTTCCAGACCGCGGAGTATGCGGCCGAGGTGTTCCAGCAGGCCGCCGGATTCTACGAGTTCCCCGACGACACGGAAGCCGCGGTGGCGAAGCGACTGGAGCGGCAGCGGTACTTGTACGAGGGGCAGCGGATCTACAACGTGCTCCTCGGCGAGCAGGCTCTGTATTCGAAGTTCGGCGGACCGGACATCATGAGGGACCAGCTCGACCGCCTCATGGCTGTGTTGGGCTTGCCGAGGGTGAGTCTCGGCGTGATCCCCTACGCTGCCGAGACCGCCATATGGCTTGGTCACTCCTTCTCGATGTTCGATGACAAGCGTGTCCTGGTGGAGACATTTTCCGCTGAGCTGTCCGTTACACAGCCACGTGAAATCGAGTTGTACGGCAGGGCGTTCGCGCTGCTGCGTCGTTCGGCGGTGTACGGGGAGGCCGCCAGGGCGCTGATCCTCAACGCGAGGAAGTCCTTCGACCGCGGCCATTGGTGAACGGCCGGGCGACTTCTGGTCCGGCGCGGCAGTGAGCGCGTCACTCCGCGGTGGGCAGGCCCGTGAGGAACATGTGGATCATCAGGTCGTAGGTGTCGTCCAGCTTCTCCGGGAGGCCGAAGGCGCCCTCGGCTTCCAGGAGTGCGAAGCCGTGGACCGTGGCGCGTAGGCAGCGGACCGCGTGGATGGCGGCCGAGTCCGACAGGCCGTAGGCGCGCAGGGTGGCCAGCATGATGTCGATCAGGCGCATGGCGGCGTCGGCGGTCGCCGGGTCGGGGGCCTGGTCGAGTGCCGCGTAGCGGTGCGGGTGGCGTACGACGTACTGGCGCCAGGCGAGCATCAGGGCGCGGGTGGCCTCGTCGGCCGAGCGGCCGAGTACCGCGTGGCCGATCTCGTCGGCGATCTCGGTCATGATCCGGGCCGACATGAGCTGGCGCAGTTCGGCGAGGCTGCGTACGTGCTTGTAGAGGGACGGGGTCGAGACGCCCGCGCGGGCGGCGACCGCCGAGAGGGTCAGGGCCGTGGGGCCCTTCTCGTCCAGGAGGTTCATCGCCACCTCGACGACCGCGTCGGCGGAGAGGGAGGCCCTAGGCACGCGCGCCCTCTTTGAGGAAGGTGAGGATCTCGGTGGCGACGGCGTCGGGGAACTGCGCGTGGGCGTAGTGGCCGGCGCCCTCGATCATCGTCAGCCTGCCGAGCCCGGCGGGCAGGGCGGCCACGATGGCCTCGCCCTCGGCCTTCGGGTCGGCCCAGTCCGGGTCGAGGGTGCCTTCGACGATCAGCGTCGGGCACCGGACGGAGCCGAGCGCGGCGCCCGCGTCCTTCGGCGCGGACATGCCCATCTTGGCGACCACGGCCATCCGGCCCGGCCTGCGCAGATCGGCCTCGACGGAGGCGATGTGCTCGGCGTACCCGGCCGGTTTGACGCCCGGGTAGGCGTGGTCGAGGTAGCGCTTCCAGGCGCCGACACCGCGGAACAGCCCGGTGGCCGTGAGCAGCGACAGGCCCTTGCGGTAGCGGCTGTTGGAAACGAAAGCCCCCAGGTCGATCTTCTGGGCGCGGGTGAACGGGCCGATCTCCACGACCGCGCTCACCAGGCCCGG
The DNA here is from genome assembly GCF_055584925.1 of Streptomyces sp. NPDC087906. Lineage (NCBI taxonomy): Bacteria > Bacillati > Actinomycetota > Actinomycetes > Kitasatosporales > Streptomycetaceae > Streptomyces > Streptomyces sp. NPDC087906. The sequence goes on along the minus strand of NZ_JBVJLC010000004.1, from coordinate 242,008 downwards.
CTCCTGGGCCGCCGCGATCGTCGCGCCGCCGCCCGCGAACGAGTGGCCCACGAGCACGGCAGGGCCGCCGCCGAGGTGGCGGACCAGCGCGAGGATGTCGCCCGCCGCGTCCGTGCGGGTGTACGCGTCCCAGCCGGTGCTGGACTCGCCGTGGCCGCGCTGGTCGAAGGAGGCGACCCGGTGGCCGGCCGCCACGAGCCGGTCGGCCAGCGCCCGGAAGGCCGACCTGTTGTCGCCCATGCCGTGGGCGAGCACGATCAGCTCGCCCTCTCCGGACACGTCGTACGCGAGCTGTCCGCCGTCGAGCTTCAGGAACTCCGTCATGGTCACTCCCTGGTTGGTTAAGGTGTGTAGCCATAAAGCTAATGGCATTAGCCAGACGCGTCAACACCCCTTCCTGCACAATGAGGCGATGCCGCACCTCATCGCCCCCGACGTCCGGATCCACCGCTCCTTCATCGCAGCGATGAAGGAGTTCGTGGAGGAGGGCGCCGACGAACGGTCGCTGCTCGTCCACGAGATGGAGGAGTACGCCGACACCTGGCACAGACCCGAGGTCTTCGCGCGGTACGTGGCCGGGCTCAACGCCGAGCCGCTGGAGGAGACCCCGCGCGTCGCGGGATGGGTGCCGATGACCACGGTCTGGTACGTCGAGGGCGACACCTTCCTAGGCCGGCTCTCCATCCGGCACCGGCTCAACCGGTTCCTGGCCGAGGTCGGCGGTCACATCGGCTACGCCGTACGTCCGAGCGCCCGCAGAAGGGGGCACGCGACCGCGATGCTGCGGGGCTCACTGCCCGTCGCGTACCGGCTCGGCATCGAGTCGGCGCTGGTCACCTGCGACACCGGCAACATCGCCTCGCGCCGGGTGATCGAGGCCGCGGGCGGCGTGCTGGAGGACCAGCGGGCCGGAAAGCTCCGCTTCTGGATCCGAACGGGCGTCTAGGGCGTCCTTGGGGGGCATGGACCCCGACAAGCCGCCGCCGGCGCGCGCGAACCGTCGGCCGACGGACCGTCGGCCGACGGACCGCCGGCCGCCCGAGCCGTACGAAGGCGGCGAGGGCTGTCTGACCGTGGCCGTGCGGATCCCGGTCCGGATCGTGGTGCTGGTGCTCGTCGTGCCCGTCCGGATGATCTGGGACGTCCTGGCCGCCGGCGCCCGGCTGCTGGGGCGGACACTCGGCACGCTCGGGCACGTACTGGTCGAGATCCCGCTGGCCTGGTTCTACGAGAAGCTGCTGACACCGCTCGGGCGCGGGCTGCTGTGGCTGACGGCGGCGGTGTGGCGGTACGCGCTGGTGCCGGTGGTGTCCTACGGGCTCGTGGTGCCCGTGGTGTGGATCTGCCGCGACGTGCTCGCCCCGGTAGGCCGGGCGGTCGGCGGCGCGCTGGTCCGGCTCTACGAGACGCTGCTCACACCGCTCGGACACGGACTGGGGTGGCTGGGGACGGCGCTGCTGGTGTGGCCGTGGGTGGCGCTGTGGCGGTACGTGCTGGTACCGCTGGGGTACTACGGGCTCGTGGTGCCCGTCGGGTGGACGTACCGCGACGTGCTCACCCCGGTCGGCCACGGCATCGCCTGGGTGCTGACGGGCATCGGCCGGGGGCTGGTGTTCACCGCGCGCGCCGGGTGCGCCGCCGTCGTATGGCTCGTACTCGTCCTGCTGGTCGCCCCCGTCGGCTGGCTGTACCGCAGGATCCTGGCACCGGTGGGGCGCGAGATCGGCGCGGCCCTCGCCTTCGGCTGGCGGGCCGCCGGGTACGTCTCACGCGCGGCGGGACGCGCTCTCGCCCGGCTGGCCTGGCATGTTGTCGGCCGGCCTGCGCGCTGGGCGTACCGGTACGGGTGCACGCCGGTGGGCCACTGGATACGCGGCAGCGTCCTCGCCCCGGCGAAGGCGGCGTCGCTCGCCGCGGGCCGGGCGGCGCGCGAGACGTTCCGTACCGCGCGGCAGACGGTCCGGCAGGCGCGGAAGGACGCGTGGCGGGTACTCGCCGGACCGCCCGGGAAGCCGGGACCTCGGGAACCGAATGAGGACCGTACGCGTACTCTGGGTAGTACAACGACTGTCCCCGGCGCGGTGCCCGCACCCGAAGTGTCCCTGAGCGATCAGGGCTAGCGCCTTCATCGAGGAGAGAACCACTGGGCAAGCGACAGCCCGAAGGCCCGCCGCCCGCACCGACGGTGCAGCGCATCAGACTGCGCTACACCAAGCGCGGTCGCCTCCGGTTCACCAGCCACCGCGACTTCCAGCGCGCCTTCGAGCGGGCCCTGCGCCGTGCCGAGGTGCCGATGGCGTACTCGGCGGGATTCACTCCGCACCCCAAGGTCTCGTACGCCAATGCCGCACCCACCGGCACGGGCAGCGAGGCCGAGTTCCTGGAGATCGCGCTGGCCGACCGTCGCGACCCCGAAGAGCTGCGGGCCCTGCTGGACGCTTCACTGCCGGCGGGCCTGGACATCACCGACGCCGTCGAGGCCAGTACCTCGGGCCTCGCCGACCGGCTGACCGCTTCCGTATGGGAGCTGCGGCTGGTCGGTGTGACGCCGCAGGAAGCGGGACACGCCGTGTCCGCCTTCCTAGCGGCCGAGACGGTGGAAGTGACCCGGCTGATGAAGAACGGCGTACGCACCTTTGACGCCCGCGGCGCCGTGGCAGGACTCGAAGTGGTCGACGTGTCGGCCACCGCACCGGCCGATAGGCCGCAGGACACGCCCTGTGCGATACTGCGGCTGGTGGTTCGGCACGTGACACCTGCCGTTCGACCCGACGACGTCCTGTCCGGTCTCCGAGCCGTGGCCGACCTGGCGCCGCCGGTCCCCGCAGCGGTGACCAGGCTGGCGCAGGGGCTCTTCGACGAGGAGTCCGGCAGTGTGACCGACCCGCTCGCGCCCGACCGCGAGGCGGTCCTGGCCGGCCCTTCCAAGGCCGCCGGACCCGCCGCCGCGAAGGCGCCGGAAGGTGCAGGTTCCGCGTAGGGCGGTCGTTGTAGCGCAGCCCTGGCATCCGGGAGCCACCTGGGCCGGGCGGCGCGCAGACCAGAAGACTTTCGCCAGGCCGTACGTAACCGCGTAGGGAACCGGCGAGCCAGACACAGCAGCTCCCGTGCGGCGCCCGCGCCCCGGACGGCGGCAATCCGCGCATCGCGCGGGCCGCGGCCGGACCGGAATCAGGCGCGGCGCCCGGGAGCGTGACGGGAGAACCGCCCGCATGCCCATTGATTCGACTTCGCCCGGTACCGCCGGGAACGAGAACAGCGAGAACGACAACAACACCCCGAGCGACACGCTGCCGCCTCGGCGCAGGCGCCGCGCGGCTTCCCGCCCGGCGGGACCGCCGTCCGGGACGGCCTCGGCGCCGGCTTCGGCCGCCGAGTCGACCGGCGCGAGCGTGTCCGAGACCGTACCGCTCGCAGCGGGCGACCAGCTCGCCGACGCTTCCGCTGCCGAGGACGCACCCGCGCCGCGTACCCGCCGCCGGGCCACCCGTAAGGCCGCAGCGCCCGAACCGGTCGCCGAGCCCGCCGCCGAGCAGGCCGTGACCGGCCAGCCCGCAGCGGCGGAGAGCGCCGCCGAGCAGCCCGCCGGTGACAACGCCGACGAGGCACCGGCGCCGCGCGCCCGGCGCCGGGCGACGCGTAAGACAGCGGCCCCGGCTGCGGCCGAGGTTGCCGCTGCCGACACCGGCGCCGTCGCCGAGCAGGCCGAAGAGACGACCGCAGCGCCCGAGCAGGCTGCCGAGGCACCGGCCGAGGCCCCCGCCCCGCGCGCCCGTCGCCGTGCCACCCGTAAGTCCGCGGCGCCCGAGGTGACCGCCGAACCGGCGGAGCCCGCGGTAACGGCGGAGACCGCCGAGCCCGCACCGGCCGCCGAGGAGAGCGTCGAGGAGAGCGCCGACGAGGCGGCTCCCGCGCCGCGCGCCCGGCGCCGCGCCACCCGCAGGGCCACGGCGCCCGCAGGTGCGCCGCAGCCGGAGAGTGCCGCCGCAGGCGAGAGCCCTGCCGCGAGTGAGTCCACGGTGGCGGGCGAGAGCCTGCCCGAGGACGCAGTGGCGCAGATCAGCGCCGACGCGCCGCAGGTCGAGGCGGCCGGCAAGGCCGCCACCCGTGGCCGTACGCGCCGCAGGGCAGCGGCCCCCGAGACCAGCCCCGAGCCCGCCGCCGAGTCCGCCCAGTCCGTGGCGCCCGCAGCGGCGCAGGCCAAGGCAGCGCCCGCGCCCGCCAGGGAGACCGAGGCGGCGCCCGAGCGCTCGCGCCGGCGCTCCGCCCGGCCCGCGGTGGCGGTCTTCCAGGCCCCCGTCTTCACCGAGCCGATGTTCCAGACCCCGGAGACCGCGGCGGCAGCCGCAGCCGCAGGTGGTTCGGACGACGAGTCCGCTGATGAGCCCGACGAGGTAGCGCCGACCCCGGCCGCCGCCACCCCCGAACCCGCCGCCGAGCCCTCGGGCCGCCGCAGCAGGCGCCGCCGCCGCGGTGAAGCCGCCGCCGAGGCTGCGGAGGCCCCGCAGCCCGTCCAGGAGACGCCGCAGGAGCCCGTGGACGAAGCGGTCGACGAGGGCGAGCAGTCCCACGACGCCGACGGCGCTGACGCTGACGACACCGACGAGTACGAGGACCGCCCGTCGCGCCGCCGCCGCAGGGGTGGCCGTCGCCGCCGCCGCGGTGAGGCCGCCGACACGGACGAGCCGCAGGACGAGCAGTCGGACGACCACGCGGACCACTCGGACCGCGCGGACCACGCCGACGACGGCGGACGTTCCGACCGCGCCGAGCAGTCCGACGACGCGGACGACCACGACGAGAACGACGACCACGACGACCACGACACCGAGTCGTCCGGTGGCGGCTCGTCCAGCAGCAGGCGCAGGCGCCGGCGCCGGCGCCGCAGCGGTGACGGCGGTGGCGAGGCCGAGAGCGGCAACGGCGCCGACGACCCCGAGCGCACCGTCGTCAAGGTCCGCGAGCCGCGCAAGAAGGAAGAGCGCGAGCGCGACCGGGAGCACAGCACCAGCTCGGACGAGGTGCAGTCCATCAAGGGCTCGACCCGCCTTGAGGCCAAGAAGCAGCGCCGCCGCGAAGGCCGCGAGCAGGGCCGCCGCCGGGTGCCGATCATCACCGAGGCGGAGTTCCTCGCGCGCCGCGAGGCCGTCGAGCGCGTGATGGTCGTCCGCCAGAACGGCGAGCGCACCCAGATCGGCGTCCTTGAGGACAACGTGCTCGTGGAGCACTACGTCAACAAGGAGCAGGCCACCAGCTACGTCGGCAACGTCTACCTGGGCAAGGTGCAGAACGTACTGCCGTCCATGGAGGCCGCCTTCGTCGACATCGGCAAGGGGCGCAACGCCGTCCTGTACGCCGGTGAGGTCAACTTCGAGGCGCTGGGCATGGCCAACGGCCCGCGCCGTATCGAGACCGCGCTCAAGTCGGGCCAGTCGGTCCTCGTCCAGGTGACGAAGGACCCGATCGGCCACAAGGGCGCGCGTCTGACGAGCCAGGTGTCGCTGCCCGGCCGCTACCTCGTCTACGTGCCCGAGGGCTCGATGACCGGGATCAGCCGCAAGCTGCCCGACACCGAGCGTTCCCGGCTCAAGACCATCCTCAAGAAGATCGTCCCCGAGGACGCGGGCGTCATCGTCCGTACCGCCGCCGAGGGCGCCAGCGAGGACGAGCTGCGCCGCGACGTCGAGCGGCTGCAGGGCCAGTGGGAAGAGATCAAGAAGAAGACGAAGGGCGGCGGCAACGCCCCCACGCTGCTCTACGGCGAGCCGGACATGACGGTCCGGGTCGTCCGCGACATCTTCAACGAGGACTTCACCAAGGTCATCGTCAGCGGCGACGAGGCGTGGGAGACCATCCACGGCTACGTCGAGCATGTCGCCCCCGACCTCACCGACCGGCTGACGCGCTGGACGAGCGAGGTGGACGTCTTCGCGACGTACCGCATCGACGAGCAGCTCATGAAGGCGCTCGACCGCAAGGTCTGGCTGCCGAGCGGTGGTTCGCTGGTGATCGACAAGACCGAGGCGATGGTCGTGGTCGACGTCAACACCGGCAAGTTCACCGGGCAGGGCGGCAACCTCGAAGAGACCGTCACCAGGAACAACCTGGAGGCGGCCGAGGAGATCGTCCGCCAGCTCCGGCTGCGCGACCTCGGCGGCATCGTCGTCATCGACTTCATCGACATGGTGCTGGAGTCCAACAGGGACCTCGTGCTGCGCCGGCTGCTCGAATGCCTGGGCAGGGACCGTACGAAGCACCAGGTCGCCGAGGTGACCTCGCTGGGCCTGGTCCAGATGACCCGCAAGCGGGTCGGCCAGGGGCTGCTGGAGTCGTTCTCCGAGACCTGCGTGCACTGCAACGGCCGGGGTGTCATCGTCCACATGGAGATGCCGACGGCGTCCGGTGGCGGCGGCAACGGCAAGCGCTCCAAGAAGCGCGGCCGCGGCGGTGCCTCGGGTGCGGACCACGACCACGAGCACGAGTACGTGGACGTCCTGACCGAGCCCGAGCTGGAGACGGAGTCCGAGGCCGAGCTGGCCGCCGAGGTGGCGACCCCGGTCCCGTTCGCCGAGCCCGAGTTCGCGCCTGACGAGGAGCTGTTCAACAGCGTGGCCGAGGCGGAGGCCTCGGCGCGCGGCCGTGGCCGCCGCAGGGCGTCCCGCAAGGCGTCGGCCCCGGCCGGTTCGCCGAGGACGGCCGAACCGGTGGAGGCCGAGGTCGTCACCGAGCCCCCGGCCCCGGTGGCCCCCGTGGCGGACGTCGAGCCGGAGGCTCCCGCCGAGGAGCAGGCACCGCGCGGCCGTGGCCGCCGCAGGGCGACCCGCAAGGCGACGGCACCCGCCGGTTCGCCGAAGGCCGCGGACGCCGAGACGGCCGCCGAGGTGGTCGTCCCGGTCGTGGCCGAGGAGCCCGCCCTGGCGGCTCCGGAGCCCGAAGAGGCGCCCGTCGCAGCCCCGCCGAGGGCCCGCCGCCGCGCAACCCGCAAGGCCACCGCCCCCGCCGGCTCGCCTTCGGGCGCCGAGGAAGCGGCAGTCGTCGTGGTCGCGGCGCCGACCGAACCCACCCCGGAAGCCGAGCCCGAGCCCGCAGCCGAGTTCGAGTCCGAGTCCGAGGCCCCGGCCGCGGTCCCGGCCAAGAAGACGGCCCGCAAGGCAGCGGCGAAGAAGGCCCCGGCGAAGAAGGCCGCCGCCAAGAAGACGACGACGGCCAAGAAGGCGGCGACGAAGAAGACGACCGTCAAGAAGACGGCCAAGTCGGCGTCGAAGAAGACCTCGGCGGCCGAGCAGACATCGTCACCGAGCGTGTCAGCCCCCACCAAGGACTGAGCCTTCGGCAGTACCTCCCCGGTGCCCCGCCCTGTCACATACAGGGCGGGGCACTTATCTTTGCGGCGACAGGTCGAACCACTGCCGCTTTTCGGTGTTTCCCGGTCGAACGGTCCGTCAGGCCAGGGAAGGTAATTGATGCAGGTCATGGCTGTGGTGGCCGCTGAAGTGCCGGTCGCCGCCACGGTGTTCACGGCGATCTGCGGTCTGGGATTTCTTGTGGCCGGGATCACCTTTGCCCTGCGGGCCCGACAGGTGGCGGAGTTCGGGCACAAGCTGGCGATGAAGACGGGGCAGGTATCGCCGGAAGTCCGTCCGAAGCGGAGTCAGGTGCGCGTCTTCGGGGTCGTTTTTCTGCTCGTGGGAGTGCTTCTGATATCGCTCGCCCTCTTCCTGATGGCGGCCTAGCCCTGACCAGAGCGGCGGGAGTTGAGGCGGGCTGCCTGGCGGGTCAGGTGGGTGCGTTCCGGCAGGTTGGGGGCCTTCTTCGCGGCCTCCGCGTAGAGCTTTGCCGCCGTGGTCAGGTCGCCGTCCCGTTCGTGGAGGTACGCGGCCACCGCGGTGTGGCGGGGGAGTGTGTCGTCCAGGGCCGCGAGCGCCGTCAGGCCCGCGCGGGGGCCGTCGGCCTCGGCTACCGCGACCGCGCGGTTGAGGCGGACGACCGGGCTGTCGGTCAGGCGGGCGAGTTCGTCGTACCACTCGACGATCTGCACCCAGTCTGTCTCCGCAGCCGTCTGCGCGTCCGCGTGCAGCGCCGCGATGGCGGCCTGGGCCTGGAACTCGCCCAGCCGGTCGCGGGCGAGGGCCGTCTGCAGGATCTCGACGCCCTCGGCGATCGACCTGGTGTCCCAGCGGATACGGTCCTGCTCGGCCAGCGGCACCAGGCTGCCGTCGGCGGCGGTCCGCGCGGCGCGTCTGGCGTGGTGGAGCAGCATCAGGGCGAGCAGCCCCGCCACCTCGGGGTGGTCGATCCCCGCCGCGAGCTGCCGGGTGAGCCGGATGGCCTCGGCGGCGAGGTCGATGTCGCCCGAGTAGCCCTCGTTGAACACCAGGTACAGGACACGCAGCACGGTCGCCACGTCGCCGGGCTGGTCGAACCGTACGCCGGAGATCGTGCGCTTGGCCCGGCTGATGCGCTGCGCCATGGTCGCCTCGGGGACGAGGTACGCCTGGGCGATCTGGCGCGTGGTGAGCCCGCCGACGGCGCGCAGGGTGAGGGCGACGGCGGACGACGGGGTCAGCGACGGGTGGGCGCACAGGAAGTAGAGCTGGAGCGTGTCGTCCACCGTCGGCGCGGGACCCGGCGTCGGCTCCTCGTCCACGACGCTCTCGCGCCGGCGGCGGGCGGTGTCCGCCCGCGTCGCGTCCAGGAACCGGCGCCACGCCACGGTGACCAGCCAGCCCTTCGCGTCGCGCGGCGGATCGGCCGGCCAGACGCGTACCGCCTCGACCAGGGCGTCCTGTACGGCGTCCTCGGCCGCCGCGAAGTCGGCTCCGCGGCGGACGAGGATGCCGAGCACGCTCGGCGTGAGGCTCCTGAGCAGTAGCTCGTTCACTCGCAGGTCACTCCGTGACGATGGGCGGCGCGCCCAGGAACGGACGCAGTTCGAGCCACTCGTGGATCGGCCTCCCGCCCGCGCCGGGCGCGGCGGACAGTTCCCCGGCCAGCTCGACGGCGCGCTCGTAGGTGTCGACGTCGATCACCATCCAGCCGGCGATGAGGTCCTTGGTCTCGGCGAACGGGCCGTCGGTGACGGGCGGCCGCCCCTCGCCGCCGTACTGGACGAACGTCCCCCTGGGGGAGAGCGCCTGGCTGTCGACGAACTCGCCGGTCTTCTCAAGGCGGGCCGCGAAGTCGTTCATGTACTTGACGTGTGCGACGACCTCGTCCGGCGTCCACTTCTCCATGGGGATGTCGTTGACCGGGGCCGGGGCGCCGCGATAGTGCTTGAGCAGCAGATACTTGGCCATGATGGTTCTCCTCGGTGCCGGTGTGCGACCCATTCTGGTCACGTTCACAGCGGGGACGGAGCGGGCCACGGGTTCTCGACATGGTCGCGCGAGAAAGTTTGAGGGTGCGCTCGTGGAACGGATCTTGGTGGTGGGTGTCACGGGTGCGGGCAAGTCCACGCTCGCCCGCGCCGTGGGCAGCCGGCTGGGCGTGACCTACCACGAGATGGACGCGCTGCATTTCACCGGCCCCGGCTGGGCGACGAACGCGTCGCTGGCCGACGACATGTCGCGGCTGACCGCCGAGCCTCGCTGGATCGTCGACTCCCTCGGCTACCCGGAGGTCCGCGACCTGCTGTGGAACCGGGCCGACACGGTGCTCTGGCTGGACTACCCGAAGCGCGTGATCATGCCCCGCGTGCTGCGCCGGTCGCTCCGGCGTACGGTCACGCGCGAGCGGATCTTCGGCGGCAACCGCGAAACGTGGACGGGCTGGCTGAGCCGCGAACACCCGGCGTGGTGGGCCTGGTCCCAACACGCCCCGCGCCGCGCCGAAATCGCCCGCCGCGCCGCCGACCCCCGCTTCGCCCCGCTCGCCGTCCACCGCTTCGGCCACCCGGACGAGACGGCGGCGTGGCTGGCGGCGCTCTGACCGACCACCTCTGGGTCCCTCGTTACGGACCTGCTGGCGGCACCCTCCCAGGTCACTCGAGGGGTTCGGCTGCCACAATGGCCGCCATGGACGCAGCACAAACCGGGAGCAGCCTCGGCCAGGACCGCCAGTTCCACCACGCTTCGACCCGCCCACCCCTGCCTCTCTGGGCGCCGCCGGTGTGCGCGGTCATGTTCGGCGCTGCCGTGGCCCTGCAAGCCCCGAATGACGGCATGCCGGGCCTGACGGCACCCTTCATCGGCCTCGCCCTCGCCCTGGGCGCCTACGCGCTGGTCGCGGGCATCCGCACGCGCCAGGGCACGCGGCGGCGCGTTTCCGCACGGACGCTGGCGGTAACTGTGGCCAGCACGGCCGCCCTCTCGGCGTCCTCCCTCAACAGCACCGACACGTCCGGACTGCGCTGGCTCTATATCGCCGCGGGTGTCGTCGTCGCCGGGATCGTCTGGCACCGGCTGCATAAGCGCTGAGACCGGCTCCTCGCTCCTACTTCGCCCTTAGGCCAGCCCGTAGTTCGTGAAGGCCGCCCAGGCGGTGGGGGAGAGGGCGAGTCGTCCCGCGCTGGTGTCCTTGGTGTCGCGGACGTGGACGGCGTCGGGGGTGGTGGCCACCTCGACGCAGTTGTCGCCTTCGGTGCCGCTGTGACTGCTCTTGTGCCAGTCGAGTTCGGCCGAGCTGCTCATAGCGCTTTCCGGGCGTGATTGGTGAAGGCTGCCCAGGCGGTGGGGGTGAGGGTGAGGCGTCCCGCGCTGGTGTCTTTGGTGTCGCGGACGTGGACGGCGTCGGGGGTGGTGGCGATCTCGACGCAGTTGTCGCCGCCGCTGCCGCTGTAGCTGCTCTTGAACCAGCGCGGTTCAGTGCTGCTCATAGCGCTTCTCGGGCGTGATTGGTGAAGGCTGCCCAGGCGGTGGGGGAGAGGGTGAGGCGTCCCGCGCTGGTGTCCTTGGAGTCGCGGACGCGGACGGCGTCGGGCGCGGTGGTGATCTCGACGCAGTTGTCGCCGCCGCCGCCGCTGTAGCTGCTCTTGAACCAGTCGAGTTCGGTGGTGCTCATAGCGCTCCTCGTATCCGCTCCAGCGGGGACACCGAGTCCTGGCAACGCAGGGCCTGTGAACGCATCTTGCCATAGCGCTGGAGCATGGAACCGGCCATTCCCGGGTCGGCGACGAGAGCGCTGGTGTCGTGGCCTTCGACGTACCCGACCCAACGGTTGTCCGGCGTCTCGGCCAGATACATGGGGCCTTCGAAACCGGAGTGATCCTCTTGCCGCAGGGGCATGATCTGGATCTCGACGTTGCGTCGCCTTCCCTGTTCAAGCAGGTGGTCGAGCAGGACTCCGGACACTGCGGCGCCCCCCAAGTGCCTCTCCAGGAGCGCCTGTTCGAAGATGAAGCTGAACGTCGTGTTGGGCCGCTCAGCCAGGAGCTGCTGTCGGGCCGGACGGGCGGCCATCTGGCGCTCGATTTGTTCCTCGGTGAGCAAGGGGAGCCGACGTTCGAAAACCTCGCGCAGGTACGCCTCCGGTTGCAACAGGCCAGGGACGACGCGGCACTCGTACGCGTACAGCGACACCGCCTCCTCCTCCACCCCCGCCCACTGCCGGAACCACGACGCCAGCCCCGCCTTTCGCGTCAAGCTGCGGGCTGCCGCCTCCAGTACGTGGGCCGCCGTTGGCCCCAGGGCTTCGCCCGCTCTGTCGACCAGGTCCTTCGGCGGGTAGCGCTTGCCCTGCTCGATCTTGGCGACGTATGCGGCCGAGTACTGGACCCGAGGGGCCAACTCCTCCTGGGTCAGGCCCGCTTCCGTTCTCAGGGCCTTCAGTACCGCGCCGAAGGTCTTGAGGCTGTCCGACATCTCGGGTTCACTGCTCATGCCGCCTCCGACGTGTCCCTGTGCAACGCTCGACACACGCAGCATCACGTGGAGTTACCCACCCGGTCCACCGCCCGAACCCATACAGCCGCCGCTGTACTGGTGTCTTACCTGGTGACCCGCCCCGTCGCGCCGGGCGAGGCGGGGGTGGCCGGGGTCAGTCCGGGAAGTCCAGGTCCGTCAGTACGTACGTGATGTCCAGGCCCGTCGTCAGGTAGTGCTCGAACAGGCCGTTGTTGAACGCCCACGGTGAGCGGCGGCGGCGGATCAGGTCGATGGCCTCCTCTGCCTCCAGGCCGTCCAGTTCCATCAGGGTCTGGGCCACGATCAGGCCCGACCTGTTGTAGCCCGAGTAGCAGCGGACGAGGGTGGTCCTGCCGTCGCGCAGCGCGTCCGCCGTCGTCGTGGCCAGGGTCTGCACCGTGCGGATCTGGGGCGGGGTGAGGGAGGCGTCGGGGATCTCGCCGACCAGGTGGTCCACGCCCGGGTCGGGGCCGTGGTCCGGGCGGGTGAAGGCGCTGACGACCAGGTCGAACTCGTCCGTGACCACCACGGGCCGCAGCAGGCCCGTGGTGTCCGTCCAGACATGGCCGCCCATCCAGAGGCCCGGCCTGATCTCGTCCCAGCGGGTTCGGGGGGCGGGGACGTGGTCCTTCTGGCGCGTGTTCACTCATGCTCCTTCGCCGCCCGGCTCATCGACGTAACGACACGATCCGCCGTTCCCGTTCCCGGTCCGGATTCTGAAGAGCGGAGGGACCCGGACCGAGTTCCCGGAGCCGCAGGAGCAGAGAGGCGTCGGGACCGCGATCGCAGACCGGCCGCGCCTGCTGTCGGAGCAGTTCGCAGCCGTGGCCCGATCGCTTGCGCGGGAGGCGGAAGAGCTCAGGCCGGAGCTGGTCTCCGGAAGACTGGGAGTCAAGCCGGTGCCGGACGGCGATCACGGGCGGATCATTCAGTGGCTGACCCGGATCTGCATCCAGGCGCGCCCTGAGCTGTGGGTCCATGACCAGGGGCTGCGCGTCGAGACCTACCGCACGGGACATGCCGAGACCGGGATTCCGGTCTATGCCCTGATCGACAGGGATAGCCGCGAGGTGATCGTGCACAGCGTGCCGGACGGCGTCCGGTACGAGCGGTCCGACCGGGTTCCGTTCGGCAAGGCCGTCGAGCTTCCCGCGCCCGTCGGGATCCGGCTGGACACCGAGCCGCTCATGGGCTGGGTGCGCTGAGAAGAGCGGGAGGCGAGGGCGCCGAGGGCTGGTTTGACCCCCCGTACCGGCGCCCCGTACCCTGAACCTTCGGCGTGTCTACGCACGTCCACTCCTGAGCACCTACCTCCCGGATTTCCGGAGCCCTCGGTTTCCGGACCTTCTGGGGGAGGCCGCTCTCCCTTTCAGGATCGTCTCGGGCCCCGGCCCGTGCGGGCGGCTGGCTTCAGGGGTTCCGTATCGAGCGAGAGTGAGTTTCCGTGTACGCCATCGTGCGCAGCGGTGGTCGCCAGCACAAGGTTGCTGTCGACGAAATCGTTGAGGTTGACAAGATTCCCACCGCCAAGGTTGGCGACACGATCGAGCTCACCGCTCTGCTCGTGGTCGACGGCGACGCCGTCACCAGCGACCCTTGGGTGCTCGACGGCATCAAGGTCACGGCCGAGGTCGTGGACCACCACAAGGGCGTCAAGATCGACATCCTTCGCTACAAGAACAAGACCGGCTACCGCCGTCGCCAGGGTCACCGCCAGCAGTACACGGCGATCAAGGTCACCGGTATCCCCACCGCCGCGAAGAAGTAAGGGACTGACGAGACATGGCACACAAGAAGGGCGCATCGTCCACCCGTAACGGGCGCGACTCGAATGCGCAGCGGCTCGGCGTGAAGCGCTTCGGCGGTCAGGTCGTCAACGCCGGTGAGATCCTCGTCCGCCAGCGCGGCACCCACTTCCACCCGGGCACGGGCGTCGGCCGCGGCGGCGACGACACGCTGTTCGCGCTCAACCCCGGTGCGGTCGAGTTCGGCACCGCGCGTGGTCGCAAAGTTGTGAACATCGTTCCGGTCGCCTAGTCACTCGGCTCACGCCGGGTCCAGGTATCGCTGGAACGTTCTGCGCTTGGGGCGGACCTCACTTCCTGCACAGGAAGTGGGTCCGCCTTTCGCGTGTTGTTCGGTATGAGATTTTCCGTATGTACTGGAGGCAATCCCCATGACCACCTTCGTGGACCGCGTCGAGCTGAATGTCGTCGCGGGTAACGGAGGCCACGGCTGCGCCTCCGTACACCGTGAGAAGTTCAAGCCGCTCGGCGGACCCGACGGCGGCAACGGCGGTCGCGGCGGCGACGTCGTCCTGGTCGTCGACCAGGACGTGACGACGCTGCTCGAATACCACCACTCACCGCACCGCAAGGCCACCAACGGCAGGCCGGGCGAGGGCGCCAACCGCTCCGGCAAGGACGGTCAGGACCTGGTCCTGCCGGTGCCCGACGGGACGGTCGTCCTCGACAAGAAGGGCAACGTCCTCGCCGACCTGGTCGGCCAGGGCACCACGTACGTAGCGGCCGAGGGCGGCCGCGGCGGGCTCGGCAACGCGGCGCTCGCTTCGGCGCGCCGCAAGGCGCCCGGCTTCGCGCTGTTCGGTGTGCCCGGTACGGCCGGTGAGATCGTCCTGGAGCTGAAGACCGTCGCCGACGTGGCCCTCGTCGGCTACCCGAGCGCCGGCAAGTCCTCGCTGATCTCCGTGCTCTCCGCGGCCCGTCCGAAGATCGCCGACTACCCGTTCACCACCCTGGTGCCCAACCTCGGTGTGGTCACGGCGGGTTCGACCGTCTACACCATCGCCGACGTGCCCGGTCTGATCCCCGGCGCGAGCGAGGGCCGCGGGCTCGGCCTGGAGTTCCTGCGCCATGTCGAGCGCTGCTCCGTGCTCGTGCATGTCCTGGACACGGCGACCCTGGAGTCCGACCGCGACCCGGTCACCGACCTCGATGTCATCGAGGAGGAGCTGCGGCAGTACGGCGGGCTCGACGACCGGCCGCGGATGGTCGTCCTCAACAAGATCGACATCCCGGACGGCAAGGAACTGGCCGAGATGATCCGCCCGGAGCTGGAGAGCCGCGGCTACCGCGTCTTCGAGGCGTCGGCGGTCGCGCACACCGGACTGAAGGAACTCTCCTTCGCCATCGCCGAGTTCGTCGCCAAGTCCCGCGCCGAGAAGCCGCACGAGGAGGCGACCCGCATCGTCATCCGGCCCAAGGCCGTGGACGACGCGGGCTTCACCGTCGCCTTCGACGAGGAGGAAGGCGTCTACCGCGTACGGGGCGAGAAGCCCGAACGCTGGGTGCGGCAGACCGACTTCAGCAATGACGAGGCCGTCGGCTACCTCGCCGACCGGCTCAGCAGGCTCGGGGTCGAGGACCAGCTCAGGAAGGCCGGTGCCCGCGCGGGCGACGGCGTGGCGATCGGTGCCGACGACGACGCGGTCGTCTTCGACTGGGAGCCGACGATGATGGCCGGCGCCGAGATGCTCGGCCGCCGCGGTGAGGACCACCGGCTCGAAGCGCCCCGGCCGGCCGCGCAGCGCCGCAGGGACCGCGACGCCGAACGGGACGACCCGCAGAAGGAGTACGACGACTTCCGGCCGTTCCAGTAGGAAGCCCGGGGGCGTTCCGGGGGCGTGCGGGGCGTGTTCGCGGGGCGTCCGCCGGGACGCTCCGCCGCGCGTCGCCCCCGGAGCGGCCGGGCGTCCCGCCGCGCCTCCGCCCCGGAGCTCCCCAGCTCCCGGTGTTCATCTGTACGCCCCGCCCCGGTCAGAGGTCATTCCCGTAACGATCCGGCCCGCCCGCCGTCTCGTCACCGACCGTGCGCGGCCCCGCCGCCCGGCGCGCCGTACGCGCGGCGCCCGTCGGCCGGGCGGCCGTGCGGACCCCGTGGACCAGGGAGAACGCCTCAACGTGTGGTGTCGGTCACCCTCTTGATCGTCGCGCTGCCGGGCAATATCCCTGGCCAGAGGGTGAACAGCCGGTATCGGCCACATGGCCTGCACCGGGCGTCCGCCTTGCGAGACGGTCACGGAGAGTGCGACCATCGCTCTGTCCTCCACTCGTCTCAAGGCAGGTCGTTCCGTGTCTGTGCTCCATGAAGTCCGGCCCCGTACCACCGCAGTCGTCCTCGCCGGTGGTACCGGCCAGCGCGTGGGCCTGTCGATTCCCAAGCAGTTGCTGAAGATCGCGGGCAAGGCTGTCATCGAGCACACCCTCTGGATCTTCGAGCAGTCCGAGTCCATCGACGACGTGATCGTGCTGATGGCGCCCGGATACGTGCCCGACGTGGAGAAGATCGTCGCCAAGGCCGGACTGACCAAGGTCTCCCGGGTGATCGAGGGCGGCACGACACGCAACGAGACCACCGAGCGCGCCATCGAGGCGCTGAGCGAGGGGCTCGCCGAGGGGGAGGACCGCAACGTCCTCTTCCACGACGCCGTACGGCCGTTGCTCTCGCAGCACGTGATCAAGAGCTGTGTGGACGCGCTCGACCGCTACCAGGCCGTCGACGTCGCCATCCCCTCCGCCGACACGATCATCGTGACCCGCACGCACGGCGAGGACGGCGAGTTCATCACCGACGTGCCGGACCGGTCCCGGCTGCGGCGCGGCCAGACCCCGCAGGCGTTCAAGCTCTCCACCATCCGCAGGGCGTACGAGGTCGCCGGCGGAGACCCCAACTTCCAGGCCACCGACGACTGTTCGGTGGTCCTGAAGTATCTGCCCGACGTGCCGATCTACGTGGTCGCGGGCGACGAGTTCAACATGAAGGTCACCCAGCCGGTCGACGTCTTCATCGCCGACAAGCTCTTCCAGCTCGCCTCGACCGCCGCGCCCCGCCAGGCCGACGAGGCCGCCTACCGCGAACTGCTCCAGGGCCGCACGCTCGTCGTCTTCGGCGGCTCGTACGGCATCGGCGCCGACATCGCCGCGCTGGCAAAGCAGTACGGCGCGACGGTCTACGCGCTGGGCCGCTCCACCACCGGTACGCACGTGGAGAATCCGGAGCATGTCGACGACGCGCTGTCGAAGGCGTACTCCGAGACCGGCCGTATCGACTACGTCATCAACACGGCGGGCGTGCTGCGCATCGGCAAGCTCGCCGAGACGGACAACACGACGATCCAGGAAGCGCTGAACGTCAATTACCTGGCGCCGGTGCAGATCGCCCGTGCCTCGTACAAGTACCTGGCCGAGAGCAAGGGCCAGTTGCTGCTCTACACCTCCAGCAGCTACACCAGGGGCCGCGCCGAGTACAGCCTCTATTCGTCCACCAAGGCCGCCATGGTGAATCTCACCCAGGCTCTGTCGGACGAATGGGCGGGCGAGGGCATCCGGGTGAACTGCGTCAATCCGGAGCGTACGGCGACCCCCATGCGCACGAAGGCGTTCGGTGCCGAGCCCGCGGGCTCGCTCCTCTCCTCCGAAGCTGTCGCCCGTACCTCGCTCGACGTGCTCCTCTCCGAACTGACCGGGCACGTCATCGACGTACGCCAACAGGACCCCACCCGCGGGGCTTCCGAGGCGTCCGGCTTCGAACAGGCCCTGGCGGCCGTGCTGGACCGTCAGGGAGATGTGTAATAATCCGTAACAAGTTGTACTTTTCGGGCCTTTGTGTATGCGATTTCGCGTGCACAGGGGCCCGAGTGCGTGAAGCCCCTCCTTCACAATTCCCGCCAACTGTGTAATAACCGGCACCCCCTCTGGAGCAGGTTCTTCGTGATTTCGACCGCCATTCGACTGGCCCGCGTGGGCAGCCGGTCAGAGCTGGCCGCGGCAGCCCTGCTGGGGCTTGGGTTCCCGTGCGCCATACTCGCCGCGCTGATTCCGAACATCTGGTTCTTCGCCGTCGCGGTCATCGCGACCTACGCAGCCGACCGGTATCTCAACCACCGGGGCAGCTATTTGATAAACCGGCTCGACAAGGTGCGGGCCGGTCTCGCGATCCGCTTCCTGGCGCGCCAGCTCCTGCTGGTGCTGCTGCTGGCGCGGCTGGACCTGGCAGGGGAGGCGCTGACCTACGCGGCGGTGGCCGGCTTCCTGATCTTCTACGCGCTGCACACCGCGCAGGGCGCGCTGGTGATGCTGCTCAGGCTGCGCCGCACGATGCCGGTCGTCACCCGCAACGTGGACCTGCACGCCATAAGGATCCCCAACGCGCCGCCGAACGTGCTGGTGCGCCGGGCCAGCGAGAAGATGCTCCACCTCGACCTGCCGATGATGGTCGGGGTGTTCGTCGCCGCGTGGACCGGTACGTACGACTACGGGTACGCGGGCGTCGCCCTGACGCTCCTCCTCGCGCTGCTCTACGTGCTGGCCATCGCGCCGTACCTGCGGCGCGGCCGGCTCGTGCCGCCCGCCGCCGACGTGCTCGAAGCCGTGGACGGCTGGCTGCGCGAGTACCAGCCGCAGGTGGTGCTGTACTTCTCCGGCTCCAAGGAGTCGGCGTACCAGGTCAACATGTGGCTCGAAACGATGGAGCAGCTCTCCGAGCGCCCGCTGATCATCCTGCGCGAGCGCGCCATCGCGACCCAGCTCGCCGCCACCTCGGTGCCGGTGATCTGCGTCCCCGGCGGTACGCATCTGATGAACCTGGACCTGTCGACGGTCCGGGTCGCGCTCTACGCGGCGAACGTGGGCAAGAACATCCACCTGCTGCGGGTGCCGACCATGCAGCACGTCTTCATCGGGCACGGCGACAGCGACAAGATCGCCAGCGTCAACCCGTACAGCAAGGTGTACGACGAGGTGTGGACGGCGGGCCGGGCGGGCCGCGACCGCTACGCGCTCGCCGACGTCGGGGTGCGCGACGACGACATCGTCGAGGTGGGCCGCCCGCAGCTCGCCCCGATCCAGCAGGGCACCGGTACGACGCGCAAGCCGATCCCGACGATCCTCTACGCGCCGACCTGGGAGGGCTGGGACGACAACCCCGGCAACACCTCGCTGCTGCTGGCCGGCGAGAACATCGTCAAGCGGCTGCTCACCGCCGAGCAGCCCGTTCGGGTCATCTACAAGCCGCACCCCTTCACCGGGATCCGCGACAAGAAGGCCAAGGCCGTCCACGCGCGGCTGATGGAGATGGTGACCGAGGCGACGGCGGCCAGGGCGGCCGAGCCGCGCTGGGTCGAGGCGGCGGCGGCTGCGCGCGGCGAGCAGGAGGCGGCGCGCGCCGACCTGGCGCGGATCGAGGCGCGGCTCGCCGAGCTGACGGCGCCCGGCCGGTCCGGCGGGGACGAGTCGGAGGGGTCGCGGGTCGCCCTCGCCGACCAGGCCAGGCTCGACGAGGCCAAGCGGCTGCGGGACGAGTGGAACGCCGCCTACTGGCGCTCCTTCGGCTGGTGGGAGCACAAGGTCGTCACCGGCGCCGAGCCCAAGCTGTACGACTGCTTCAACGAGACCGACGGCATGGTCTCGGACATCTCCAGCGTGGTGTCGGACTTCATCGCGAGCGGCAAGCCGTACGCGGTCACCGACTCGGCCGCGCTGGGCGCCGAGGAGTTCAAGCGGCAGAACACCGCCGTACGGGCCGCGGTGATCCTCTCCAACAGCGCGCAGGAGCTGGACGAGCTGCTGGCGGCGGTCGCCGATCCGGCGGCCGACCCGCTCACGGAGCGCAGGGCCGAGCTGAAGCGCTATCTGCTCGGTCCCGACGAGCCGACGTCGATGGAGCAGTTCGACGCAGCCGTGGCCGCCCTGGCCGAGAAGGCCGAGGTGCGCAACGTGGGGGTGCGCAAGCGGCTGGCGGAGCCCGAGGAGGCGGCG
This sequence comes from Streptomyces sp. NPDC087906, assembly GCF_055584925.1. Classification (NCBI taxonomy): domain Bacteria; kingdom Bacillati; phylum Actinomycetota; class Actinomycetes; order Kitasatosporales; family Streptomycetaceae; genus Streptomyces; species Streptomyces sp. NPDC087906. The sequence continues at coordinate 222,393 of NZ_JBVJLC010000004.1, read as the reverse complement.
GGTCTCGACGACTCGGCGCCGGAGGCGGCCGACCCGGCGGACTCGGACGACCCGTCGGCGGACAACGAGCGCAACTCGCACGACTCGCCCGTAGGCGGCTGAGCGTCCCGCTGAGCGCGGAACCCGGCGGCGCCGTCCTCGGACGGCGCCGCCGGGTTTTTCGTACGGTACGGGCCCTTACGGGCGTGCTCGCGGCCTCTTGTGACGGGTCTCACAGATGCTGTCGAGGTGACAGGACAACCAACTTTGCGCTCATCCTGTCTTGAGATTTGATGAATACCATGTCAGTTCCTGATGTAAGCGTGATCATTGGGGCATACGAAGCGATGCCCTATCTGACCCGCTGCCTGGAGTCGGTGGCGGCCCAGACGCTGGACGCCGAGCGCATCGAGATCGTCGCCGTGGACGACGGCTCGACCGACGGCACCGCGGAGTACCTGGACAGCTTCGCCGCCGACTCGGCCATCCCGACGAGGGTGCTGCACCAGGCCAACTCGGGCGGCCCCAGTGGACCGCGCAACGTGGGCCTGGGCATGGCGCGCGGCCGGTTCGTCTTCTTCCTCGACGCCGACGACTACCTGGGGGCCGAGGCGCTGGAGCGGCTGGTCGCCATGGCGGAGAAGGCCGGTACGGACGTGGTGGCCGGCAAGGCGGAAGGCGTCAACCGGGTGGCTCCCCGGTCGATGTGGACCCGTACGGCCGAACGCGTCAACATCTACAACTCCCGGATCATGTACGCGCTGAGCGCCCAGAAGCTCTTCCGGCGCGAGCTGCTCGTCCGCCGCGGCATGCGCTTCGACGAGACGCTGCGCACCGGCGAGGACGCCGTGTTCACCATGGAGGCGTTCCTGTGCGGCAACGGTGTGTCGGTGGTCGCCGACTACACCTGCTACTACCTGGTCGGCCGCACGGACGGCAAGCACGCGACGCAGAGCGGCAGCCACGTCGACCGGTTCGAGTCGGCCGCCGCCCTGATGAAGCTGATCACCGAGCACGCCGCGCCCGGGTCGAAGACGGAGAAGCTGCTGGTCAGGCCCTTCACCGTGACACTGGTCCAGCAGTTCAAGCACCAACTGCTGCGCGAGTCCGACGAGGTCAGGCAGCAGAAGATGGAGCTGGCCGCCCCGTTGATGGAGCGCTACTGGACCCCGGGGGTCGCGAAGCGGCTGCGGGTCGCCGACCGGCTGAGACTCGAATGCGTCGCGCGGGGCCGGCTCGACGTGCTGATGGACGTCGTACGGTTCATGACGGCGGAGAAGGTGCCCGAGGTGGTGCGCAGGGGCCGCGAGCGCACGCCGTACCTCGCCTATCCGCACTTCAGGAGCCGCAAGGCGGGCATCCCCGACTCGGCGTACGAGGTGACCGTGGCCGAGAAGGTGGGCACGGAGCGGGTGGAGCCGTCGAAGGGGATCGCCGGACGCACCTCGGTGGCGCGCAGAGTGGCCCGCCGGCTCCGTACCCGGCTACGGGGCGTGTCCGCGTCCGCTTGACGCGTGGCGAGTGCTCGCCAGCCGGCTGACGGAGAGTCGGTTCGGCGAGCCAAGTCGGCCTGGTGCAGCATGAGTTGACGTCAGCAATCGACCGTACGGGGCGGCCGGAAGACCCACTGCCGGGGGTACGGCTCATGGCCGCACCGGAAATCGTGGGTAAAGTCGGACTGCCGGGCGACGCCCGGACCGCAACGTCATTCTCGGCAGGGGATACGCATAGTGAAGGCTCTCGTACTTTCCGGTGGAGCGGGTACCCGCCTGCGCCCGATCACGCACACCTCGGCCAAACAGCTCGTCCCCGTGGCGAACAAGCCGGTGCTCTTCTACGGCCTGGAGGCCATCGCCGAGGCGGGCATCACCGAAGTGGGGGTGATCGTCGGCGACACGGCCGAGGAGATCCAGGAGGCGGTCGGCGACGGCTCGCAGTTCGGGATCAAGGTCACCTACCTCCAGCAGGAGGCGCCGCTGGGCCTCGCCCACGCCGTCCTGATCGCCCGCGACTTCCTGGGCGACGACGACTTCGTCATGTACCTCGGTGACAACTTCATCGTCGGCGGCATCACCGGTCTGGTGGACGGCTTCCGCGAGGAGCGCCCCGAGGCGCAGATCCTGCTGACCCGGGTGCCCAACCCGACCTCCTTCGGTGTCGCGGAGCTCGACGCCGACGGCCGGGTCGTGGCCCTGGAGGAGAAGCCGGAGAAGCCCAAGAGCGATCTGGCGCTCGTCGGTGTCTACCTCTTCACCCCCGCCGTCCACGAGGCGGTGCGCTCCATCGAGCCGTCCTGGCGCGGCGAGCTGGAGATCACCCACGCCATCCAGTGGCTGATCGACCAGCGGCGGGACGTGCGGTCCACGACGATCTCCGGGTACTGGAAGGACACCGGGAACGTCACGGACATGCTGGAGGTCAACCGCTCGGTGCTGGAGCGGCTCGAGCCGAGCTGCGAGGGCACGGTCGACGAGGCCAGCGAGATCGTGGGCCGGGTCAGGATCGAGAAGGGCGCCAAGGTCACCGGCAGCCGGATCGTGGGACCCGCGATCATCGGCGCCGGCACGGTCGTCTGCGACGCGTATGTCGGCCCCTTCACCTCGGTCTCCGAGGGATGCACCATCAACGACAGCGAGATCGAGTACTCGATCGTGCTGCGGGACTCCTCCATCGTCGGTGTGCGCCGCGTCGAGACCTCCCTGATCGGCCGCAACGTCGAGGTGACCCCCGCCCCCCGCAACCCGTCCGTCCACCGACTCGTCCTCGGCGACCACAGCAAGGTGCAGATCTCTTCATGACGACTTCCGCCACGCCCACCCGCATCCTGGTGACCGGCGGCGCCGGCTTCATCGGCTCGCACTACGTCCGTACGGTCCTCGGCCCGCAGGGGCCCGGCGATGTCGCCGTCACCGTCCTGGACAAGCTCACGTACGCCGGCAATCCCGCCAATCTCGACGAGGTGCGCGCGCACCCCGGCTTCTCCTTCGTCGAGGGCGACATCTGCGACCCCGAGCTGGTCGGCAAGCTGATGGCCGACCACGACCAGGTGGTGCACTTCGCCGCCGAGTCGCACGTGGACCGGTCCATCGACGGCGGCGCCGAGTTCGTCCGGACGAACGTGGTGGGCACGCACACCCTGATCGACGCCGCGCACCGCGCCGGGATCAAGACCTTCGTGCACATCTCCACCGACGAGGTCTACGGCTCGATCGACGAGGGCTCCTGGCCCGAGACGGACCCGCTGGCGCCCAACTCGCCCTACTCGGCGGCGAAGGCGTCCAGCGATCTGATCGCCCTCTCGTATCACCGCACCCACGGCCTCGACGTGCGGGTGACCCGCTGCTCCAACAACTACGGGCACCACCACTTCCCCGAGAAGGTCATCCCGCTGTTCATCACGAACCTGCTGGACGGCAAGAAGGTCCCGCTGTACGGCGACGGCGGGAACGTGCGGGACTGGCTGCACATCGACGACCACGTGCAGGGCATCGAGCTGGTCCGTACGAAGGGGAAGGCCGGTGAGGTCTACAACATCGGCGGCGGCACGGAGATGTCCAACAAGGAGCTGACGGGCCTCCTGCTGGAGGCGTGCGGCGCCGACTGGGACACCAGCGTCGAGTACGTGACCGACCGCAAGGGCCACGACCGCCGCTACTCCGTCGACTGCGCCAAGATCCGTACCGAGCTGGGCTACGAGCCCCGCAAGGACTTCGCCACCGGCCTCGCCGAGACCGTCCGCTGGTACCGCGACAACCGGGACTGGTGGGAACCGCTGAAGGAGCGCGCGGCGCTCGCCCCGGCCGCAGCGGTACGGGCATGAGCGGCGGCTGGCTGATCACCGGAGCCGGCGGCATGCTGGGCCAGGACCTGCTGGCCCGCAGAGCGGCCGTCGGAGCGCCCGCCGTCGGTCTGGACCGCACGGCCCTGGACATCACCGACCCGGCCGCCGTAGCGGCCGCCCTGGCGGCGCACAGCCCCGCTCTCGTCGTCAACTGCGCCGCCTGGACGGCCGTTGACGACGCGGAGGCCAAGGAGGACCAGGCGCTCGCCGTGAACGGGACAGGGCCGCGGGTGCTCGCCGAGGCGTGCCGCGCCTCCGGCGCCGTCCTGCTCCAGGTCTCCACGGACTACGTGTTCGCCGGCGACGCCGACACGCCGTACGCGGAGGACGCGCCGACGGACCCGCGCAGCGCCTACGGCCGTACGAAGGAGGCCGGGGAGCGCGCCGTGCTCGACGTGCTGCCGCAGACCGGCTACGTCGTCCGCACGGCATGGCTGTACGGCGCGGGCGGCGGCAATTTCGTCCGAACGATGCTGCGGCTCGAAGCAGTCAAGGACACACTCGATGTGGTGAATGACCAGCGCGGTCAGCCCACTTGGACGGTGGATCTGGCCGAGCGGCTGAGCGACCTCGGCGACGCGGCCCTCGCGGGCACCGCGCCCGCCGGGGTGTACCACGGCACCAGCGGCGGCGAGACCACCTGGTTCGGGCTGACCCAGGAGATCTTCCGGTTGCTCGGCGCCGACCCCGGCCGGGTGCGGCCGACCACCAGTGCGGAGTTCGTACGCCCCGCGCCTCGCCCGGCGTACAGCGTTCTCGGACACGATCGCTGGCGTGAGGCTGATCTCATTCCGATGCGGAACTGGCAGGTCGCGCTGGGGGAAGCGTTCCCCGCGCTGCTCGCCGCCGAGGGCAGATGTACGGTTACTGGCCAGTAGAAGTTTACGTGCTGTCCGCCGAGGGGCTAACTTCGCTCAGAATCAAGGCTCCCATGTTTGATTCTCAGTGAAGGGCACCTCAGTGGACCGCCACGGCTTCCTGCGCCAACTGCACCGCGTCTACAAACCCCGCAACTACCTGGAGATCGGGGTCAACGACGGGCGCAGCCTGGCGCTCTCCCGCGTCCCCTCCGTCGCAGTGGACCCCGCCTTCAAGGTCGTGAAGGCGCTCAGTTGCGACGTCCATCTGGTGCGTGCGACGAGTGACGACTTCTTCGCCCGCAAGGACCCGCTGCTGCACCTGCGTCCCGGCCGCAACCCGTTCCGCGCGCTGGCCCGCAAGGACCCGCTCGCGCTCCTCGGCGGCGACCCGTCGCTCGAGCTGTCGTTCATCGACGGCATGCACCTGTTCGAGTTCGCCCTGCGCGACTTCATGAACGTCGAGAAGCACGCCCGCTGGACCAGCGTCGTCGTGCTCGACGACATGCTGCCCCGCAACATCGACGAGGCCGCGCGCGACCGGCACACCGACGCCTGGACCGGCGACGTCTACAAGGTCGCCCAGGTGCTCCGCCGCTTCCGCCCCGACCTGCTGGTGGTCGAGGTCGACACGGCGCCCACCGGTGTCGTGGTGATCTTCGGGATGGACCCGACGAACACGGTCCTCAAGGACAACTACGACGACATCATCAAGGAGTACGTCGTCCCGGACCCGCAGGCGGTCCCCGACGAGACGCTCGTCCGCAAGAACGCCGTCGCTCCCGAGACCCTGCTCGGCGCGAGCTTCTGGCGCCAGCTCTCGCGCGCACGCGACCTGCGCCGCCCCCGCTCGACGTTCACGCAGCTCCGCCGGCAGATCGAGTCCGTCGGACACTGAGCGGTGTCCGTCGCGACGTAACAGACCGCCGGGGCCGATTTACACCTCGGCCCCGGCGGTCTTTCAGTTCTGCTCGCCCCGCGGCCCGTTGGGCTTGATCGCCGCGTGGCGGAAGTGTGCCGGAGTGAGGGCGGAATTAGTCCGCCCGCGATCCGCGGGATATTCTGACCGAACGTGATCCCGGAGTCAGACGTCGGGGCGCCTTCTGACGAGTTGGGGCTTGTTCAATGTCGGTCAAGGTCAGTGTGGTCATTCCGGTGTACAACCCGGGCCGGTACATCGAGGACTGCATCGAGTCCCTTCTGCGCCAGAGCCTGCCGGACGACGAATACGAAGCGATCTTCGTGAACGACGGCTCCACTGACGAGACCCCCGCGCGGCTCGACCAACTGGCCGCCGAGCACGCGCACGTGCAGGTCATCCATCAGGAGCCGTCCGGCTGGTCCGGCAAGCCCCGCAATGTCGGAATCGCCGCCGCTCGCGGCGAGTTCGTCATGTTCGTCGACAACGACGACTGGCTCGGCGACGAGGCGCTTGAGCGCATGTACGAGTACGGCGTCGCCAACGAGGCAGATGTGATCATCGGAAAGATGGCAGGGAAAGGCAGGCCCGTTCCCCTCCAGCTCTTCCGGGTCAATCGGCCGCGTGCCACCGTCGACAATGCGCCGCTGATCGACAGTCTCACGCCGCACAAAATGTTTCGCAAAGAGTTCCTCGACAAGCACGCGATTCGTTTCAAGGAGGGCCGCAGGCGGCTGGAGGACCATGTCTTCGTCGCCGAGACCTATCTGCTCGCCTCCAGCATCGCGGTGCTCAGCGATTACGTGTGTTATTACCATGTAAAGCGCGAGGACGCGTCCAACGCGGGCTTCCAGCGATTCGATCCGGTGGGTTACTTCACCAATCTGCGGGAGGCGCTCGACGTCGTCGAACGCAACACCCAGCCGGGCCCGCTGCGCGACAAGCTCTACCGCCGCTGGCTGCGCAACGAGATGGTGGAACGGCTCCGCGGCACCCGCCTGACGACCCTGCCCGACGACTACCGCAAAGAGCTGTTCGACGAGATCAGCGCCGTGGTCAACGAGCGCATGACCAGCCCCGCCATCGCCGCCGGCATGCAGCCCACGCAGCAGATCGTCGCCGCGCTCGTCGCCGCCGGCAAGTTCGCCGAGACCGAGGAACTCGCCCGCTGGGAAGGGGAGATCAGGCCCACCGGGCGGCTGGAGGAGATGACCTGGGACGGCGGCAGGCTCAACCTCCGCGTCACCGCAGAGTTCGAGGTCGCGCACGCCCCGATCACCTTCCGCACCGAGGACGGCGAGGACCAGCTCATCCTCCCCTTCGACGCGGCGACGCTCGAAGCGGTACGCGCGGCCGGGGCCAGCACCCGCGCCACGGTGGACCAGGCCGACGCCAGCATCGTCGTACGGGAGCGCACCACGGCCGCCGAGTTCTACCTGCCCGCCGAACTGGTCCGCGAGCGGGTACCCGCGCCGGACGGCGCCGACGACACCCACTTCCGGCTGCTGCTGCGCGCCACGTCGCACGTCGACCCGGAGACCGCGGCGGGCGGCTCGCCGCTCGCCCCCGGCATCTGGGACTTCTACGTACGGGTCAACGCCTGCGGCTGGGGCAAGACGGCCCGGCTCGGCTCGCTGCGCGCCGACTCCGTCGACGCCGCGCGGCAGGGAGCGCTCAGCGGGACGCCGGGGCGGCTCGTCCTGCCGTACTGGACCGACCCGTACAACAACCTGTCGCTCGACATCGACCACGCGACCAACCGGTACAGCGTCGACCTCGCGGCGCTGACCGCCGACGCCGTCACCGTGAAGACCGAACGCGGCTCGGGCCCGCGGCTGTCCTTCCCGCTGCCGCTGCGGGTGACCGCCGACACCGACGTCGCGCTGCGGTTCAAGGCACCGGCCCGCTCGGACGACGTGCAGGTCACGGCCGTGGTCGCCCCGGCGGAGCACGGCGCCGTCCTCACCGCGGGACTGCCCGCGACCCTGCTCGCCGGGCGGGACTGGGAGATGGAGCTGGGCCTGCCGTCCGCGAAGCGCGGCGCCCCTCGGTTCACCCTGCTGCCGGTCGGCCTGCGGGTCGCCAAGCACGGCCGGGCGACGGCGCTGCCCGCCGCCCAGCTCGCCGGCACCGGCCGCAAGCGGGCCACGGCCCGCTCGCTGCCGCGCCGGGTGCTCGGCCGTATCCGCCGCGCGCTCGTCAAGTCCTGACCGCACGACGGCACATCCCGCACGACGGCACATCTCGCACGACGGCACATCCCGCACGACGGCACATCCCGTACGCCAGAAAACCGAACCGAGGAAAGCACGCACTATGCGACCCCTGTCCATCGAAGGCGCCTGGGTACACGAGCCGAAGGTCTTCCCCGACGACCGGGGCTCCTTCCACGAGTGGTTCCAGGCGCCCGGCTTCCGCGAGGCCACCGGACACGACCTGAACCTCGCCCAGGCCAACTGCTCCGTCTCCCGGCGCGGCACGCTCCGCGGCATCCACTACGCCGATGTGCCGCCCAGCCAGGCCAAGTACGTGAAATGCGTGAGCGGCGCGGTCCTCGACCTGATCGTGGACATCCGGGTCGGCTCACCGACGTACCGGCAGTGGGAGATCGTCCGGCTGGACAGCGAGACGCATCACGCGGTCTACCTCTCCGAGGGGCTCGGCCACGCGTTCCTCGCGCTGACCGACGACGCGACCGTGGTCTACCTCTGCTCCGAGGGCTACGCCCCCACCCGCGAGCACGGCATCGACCCGCTCGACCCCGACCTCGCGATCGACTGGCCGCAGGACATCACCCCGCTCCTGTCGCCGAAGGACGCCGAGGCGCCCACGCTCGCCGAGGCCGAGCGGCAGGGCCTGCTGCCCCGCTACGAGGACTGCGTCGCCTTCAGGACCGGACTGTCCACCCGCTGAAAAGCCGCGCCGCCGCCCACCGAGGTGCGCGTACGCTGCTCAGCCGGGACGCGGACCGGACAGCGAGAGCAGAGGCAGCGCACGTGGCAGCGGCACGACAGGACGCAGTGGCACGGCAGGACGTGGTGGCGGGGGCCCACCGGATCGTCGTCAAGGTCGGCTCCTCGTCACTCACCACCGCGGCGGGCGGCCTCGACGCCGACCGGGTCGACGCGCTCGTGGACGCGCTGGCCGCCGTGCGGGGCGGCGGCGAGAAGGAGATCGTGCTCGTCTCCAGCGGCGCCATCGCCGCGGGACTCGCCCCGCTCGGCTTCCCCAAGCGCCCGAGGGACCTGGCCCGCCAGCAGGCCGCCGCCAGCGTCGGCCAGGGACTGCTGGTGGCCCGCTACACCGCGTCGTTCGCGCGCTACGGCGTACGGGTCGGGCAGGTGCTGCTGACCTCCGACGACACCAGCAGGCGCGCCCACTACCGCAACGCCTACGCCACCTTCGACCAGCTCCTCGGCATGGGCGTCGTGCCCGTCGTCAACGAGAACGACACCGTCGCGACCGACGAGATCCGCTTCGGCGACAACGACCGGCTCGCCGCGCTCGTCGCCCATCTCGTCCGGGCCGACCTGCTCGTCCTGCTCTCCGACGTGGACGGGCTGTACGACGGCGACCCGAGCACGGCCGGCACCTCCCGGATCGCCGAGGTGCACGGCCCCGCCGACCTGGCCGGCATCTCCATCGGCAGCTCGGGCAAGGCCGGGCTCGGCACCGGCGGCATGGTCACCAAGGTCGAGGCCGCCAGGATCGCGGCAGCCGCGGGCGTGCCCGTCGTGCTGACCTCGGCGAGCCACGCCGCCGACGGGCTCGCGGGCCGCGACACCGGCACGTACTTCCACGCCACGGGGCGCCGCTCGGCCGGCCGGCTGCTGTGGCTCGCGCACGCCTCGGCGCCGCGCGGCGCGCTCACCCTCGACGAAGGCGCCGTACGGGCCGTCGTGGAGCGGCACAGCTCCCTGCTGGCCGCCGGGATCGCCGCCGTCGAGGGGGAGTTCAGCGCGGGCGACCCCGTCGAACTGCGCGACCCCTCGGGCGGTGCCGTGGCGCGCGGCCTCGTCAACTTCGACGCCAAGGAGATCCCGCAGCTCCTCGGCCGCTCCACCCGCGACCTGGCGCGCGAACTGGGGCCCGCCTACGAGCGCGAGGTCGTACACAGGGACGATCTGGTGATCCTCCGCCCGTGAAGCGCCCCTGGAGCGCCCCCGGTTCGGCTGAAACTCCGGTCTTCTCCGTCGGAGCTTTAGCAAAACCACCCCGCGTCCACCAAAGGACTGGTCAACTTTGTCTCGGGGGTAGGGAAGTCCTGGGGGTACCGAACGGGGTAGCACGATGAGCAGCAACAGGAGGCCGCCGGTGAGACGAGTCCGCCCGGGAGCGGCCGGCCAGGAACGAGCGCTGACCAGCGTCCAGGCGGGGGACGACTTCGACGACGAGCGGATGTCCGAAGCGCGGCCGGCGCCCGACGCCCGGGGGGAGGAGCGCCAGATGTCGAAGCTGTGGCACATCACCCTCAGCGTCTCCGGCGGCGAGGCGCCGCTCACCGAGGTCAGGCGCGCGCTCGAACAGCTCGCCCACGACCATCCGTTCCTGCTGACCAGCCGGTACGCCAACGACCACGCGGAGATCCGCTATTGGGAAGAGGCCAGGGACCTGCACGACGCCGCCGCCGTCGCGCTGCGGCTGTGGGGCGAGCACCGCTCCACGGCGAAACTGCCGCCCTGGGAGATCGTCGGGCTGGAGGTCATCGACCGTGAGACGTATCACCTGCGGATAGCGGAGGGGTACGGTCCGCCGCCGGCGGCGCCGGTGGGGGTGCACCCCTTCTGAGCCGTCCTGCCGAGCGCGGCAGGCCAGGACCCCCTCCGTCGGCGTCTCGGAGTACGGGATATGTGCGGAACGCCCGCAGGAGTCGCACTACCCTGCGGGACATGACCTCGCTCTCGCCGTACGACAACCTCTCACCTGTCGTCAGGGCCGCCTACCGGTCCAGGTCGGCCGCCGCCGACATCGCCCCACTGCCGCGTGCGGCCAAGGACGACGCGCTGCTCGCGATCGCGGACGCGCTGGAGGTGCGGACGCACGAGATCGTCACGGCCAACGCCGAGGACGTGGAGCGCGCCAGGGAGGCCGGCACCAGCGAGGCGATCGTCGACCGGCTGACGCTGACCCCCGAGCGGATCCGGGCCATCGCGGGAGACGTACGGGACGTGGCGGCGCTGCCCGACCCGGTCGGCGAGGTCGTCCGGGGCTCGACGCTCCCCAACGGGATCGACCTGCGGCAGGTCAGGGTGCCGCTCGGAGTCGTCGGGATCATCTACGAGGCCCGCCCCAACGTCACCGTGGACGCCGCGGCGCTCTGCCTGAAGTCCGGGAACGCGGTCCTGCTGCGCGGCTCGTCGTCGGCCATCGCCTCCAACACCGCGCTGGTACGGGTCCTGCGCGACGCCGTCGGCGGCGCGGGGCTGCCCGCCGACGCCGTCCAGCTCGTGCCCGGCGAGGGCAGGGACGCCGTACGGGAGCTGATGCGGGCGCGCGGCCTGGTCGACGTACTGATCCCGCGCGGCGGTGCCTCGTTGATCCGTACGGTCGTCGAGGAGTCGACCGTGCCCGTCATCGAGACCGGGACGGGCAACTGCCATGTGTACGTGGACGCCGAGACCGACCTCGCCATGGCCGTCGACATCCTGATCAACTCCAAGGCGCAGCGCCCCAGCGTCTGCAACGCGGCGGAGACCCTGCTGGTCCACCAGGACGTCGCAGCCGACTTCCTGCCGCGCGCCCTCGACGCGCTCGGTGACGCCGGGGTGACCGTGCACGCCGACGAGCGGGTGCTGGCGTACGCCGAAGCGACGAAGGCGAAGGTCGTCCCCGCCACCGCGGACGACTGGGAGACCGAGTACCTGTCGTACGACATCGCGGCGGCGGTGGTCGACTCGCTGGACGCGGCCGTGGGCCACATCCGGCTCTGGTCCTCCGGCCACACCGAGGCGATCGTCACCACGTCCCAGGCGGCGGCCCGCCGGTTCACCCAGTTGGTCGACTCGACCACGGTCGCCGTGAACGCGTCCACCCGGTTCACCGACGGCGGCCAGTTCGGCTTCGGCGCCGAGATCGGCATCTCCACCCAGAAGCTGCACGCCCGTGGGCCCATGGGGCTTCCGGAGCTGACGTCGACCAAGTACATCGTCACCGGCGACGGTCACACCCGGTAGCCGGGGCCGCGGGACGGTGGCCCCGTACGGACGTGCGGGGCGGGGTGAGACTTCGGACTCTCCCTGCCCAAAGCGACTCCGCAGGTTTACTCTGGAACGGTGCCGGACGACGTGGGGGGCAAGCCGTTCCCGGACGGCTGGGAGCCTGACGACGACCGCGGAGGCGCGGACGAGGACTTCGCCTCCGTGGTGTTCGACGAGGACTTCATCCGTTCGGCGACCGTCCATGAACCGAGCGCCGTCGAGCGCCTGCTGGCGGCGGCTCAGGCCCGCGCCGAGGCGGAGGCCGCCAGGGCCCGCTCGGGCGGCGGCCCGCTCGACGACGAACTCTACGAGGAGCTGTACGGCCCCGGGCGGGAGTACAGCAGGGCGTACGACGACGGGTACGACCCGGACGACCCGGATGCGCCCTCAGGCCCTTACGGGCGGCACGGCGGCGCGCTGCGCCCCTACCGCGGCCAGGCGCGCTGGCACCGGCCCGTCGCGTGGCTGCTCGCCGTGATCATGGGCATCGGGATGGTCGCGCTCGCCTTCACCGCCGTCTACCGCGGCGCCTCGTCGGGCAGCCGGCAGGACCGGGTGCCGCGCCCCGCGACGACGGGGATAGACGCGCCGCGCACGGACGGCCCATCGGCCTCCGCCGAATTTCCGACCCCCGCGGTCTCCGCCGTACCCCGCACCCACTGACCGGCCGGGCGAGCGGGGAAGCGCGTCCTTGTCGGAACTTGACCGGTAGCAGCGCGTTTACCATGAGCAACCTTGACCTACCCTGAAAGTATGACAGGGCACGGAGACCCGCCGGATGGAACGCCCGACGGCGCCCCCGAAGGGCTCCCCGGCGGCGACGACGAATACCGTTCGATCGTTTTCGATGAATCGTTTGTTCGCGCTGCCCGACTCCAGGAGTTCTCGGCCCAGGAGCGCATGCGCGAGCGCGGCCACGCCGTGCGCAGCCTGCCGTCGCGGGTCGTCAGGAGCGGCCCCCGGCAGATCTTCACCCTGCTCGTCCTGATCTCGCTGGCCTTCGGCACCGCGATCTATCTGGGTGTCCGCCACCCCTACCGGGCCACCGGCTCGGGCAACCGCGCCATCAGCCAGCTCCGGATGACGGTGGTCCCGCTCGCACCGCGCAGGACCGTCCCCGGCGGCACCCCGGCGGATCTCCTCGCGCACAGCCCCGCAGCCCAGTTCCGCCCCGGCGCCTCCGGCATCACGCTGCCCGACGTACGGCGCACGACGCACTACTCGGCGAGCCAGATCGTGGCGGCGCTGACGACAGCCAAGGACTTTCTCGTGGCGTCGTCGCTCGACCCCGACGTGCTCACCGGGCAGTCCGTGCGGCCGGTGCGGGTGCTGCTCGACCCGGACCAGACGGCCCAGTTCGACCAGAGCATCGCCTCACCCGCCAACGACGGTCTGCACGCGGCGCTCGGCTGGCTCGTACGGTTCGACGCGGCCAAGGTCGTGCCGACGGCCGCCCCGATCCGGGTCCAAGGCACGCTCCAGTACGCCGAGACACCGGACCAGCGGCTCCAGGTGACGTCCAACCACACCTTCGTCTACGCGCTGCGTCCGGTGGCACCGGCGAGCGCCGTCGCGCCGGACACCGCAGTGCCGGACGCCTCGCTCTTCACCGTCCGCCGCGAACTGCACTTCGGCTTCGACTCGGAGGACCTGCAGAAGCACCGTACGGAACTGCTGCTCAGCGAGGTCCAGGCAGGGCCGCAGTCCTGTGCGGCCGCCGTGCCGAGCAGGATGACGCCGCTGCTCGCCGGCGATCCCGCGCCCACCGCGCCCGCCGCCGGTACCGACCCGTACGCGACAGGCGCGATGAACGCGTCCCTGTGCGGCGTACTGGCCCCGGCGGCGGAGCCGAGCCCGGCGGCCTCCTGAGCGCCCCGGGCCGGGGAGCGCCCCGGGCCGGGGCGCCGTCCGTGAGCGGTGTTACGCGGTGCCTTCGGCACCCTCCGCGCCGTCCGCCTTCGGCCCGTCCGTCTTCGTGCCGGGCCCGCTGCCGTTGCCACCGGTGAACCGGCCGCGCAGCTTGCCGCCCAGATCCCCCGCGCCGCCCGCGATGTCACCGACCAGCTTCATCAGCGGGTCCTTGCTGTCGCGCACCGTGCCCGCGTAATGCGCGGCCGAGTCGCGGAACGAGTCGGTGACCGACGCTTCCTTGTCCTCGTCGCGGCGCGGGTAGTGGCCGTCCATGATCCGCTGGTAGTCGCGGCTCTCCGCCCACTTCTTCAGCTCGGCGGCGCGCACCGTGGTGAACGGGTGCGAGCGGGGCAGCACGTTGAGGATCTTCAGCACGGAGTCCCGGAGGTCGCCGCCGCGCTCGTACTCCTCGGCCTGCGCCAGGAACGCGTCCACATTCATCTCATGCAGATGGTTGCCGCCCGCGATCTTCATCAGCCCCCGCATCGAGGCCCGCAGGTCCTGGCCGACCAGCAGCCCGGCCCGGTCGGCCGACAGCTCCGACTTGCGGAACCACTCGCGCAGCGCCGTCACGATCGCCATGATCGCGACATTGCCGAGCGGGATCCAGGCGACCTTGAGCGCGAGCCCGGTGAGGAAGAGCAGGATCGTGCGGTACACAGAATGGCCGGAAAGCGCATGGCCCGTCTCATGGCCGATGACCGCCCGCATCTCCTCCTCGTCCAGCAGCTCGACGAGCCCCGTCGTCAGCACGATGATCGGCTCGTCGAGACCGATGCACATCGCGTTGGGCTTCGGGTCCTGCGCCACGTACATCACCGGGACCTTCTCCAGGTCCAGGATGTAGCTGGCGTCCCGCAGCATCGCGTGCAGATGCGCGAACTGCGCCTCGCTGACCCGTACGGAGTCGGAGAGGAACAGCAGCCGCAGACTGCGCTCGGGCAGCAGTCCGCTCAACGCCTTGAACACCGTGTCGAAACCGGTGAGCTTGCGCAGCGCGACCAGCGCCGAGCGGTCGGCGGGATGTTCGTAGGCCCGGGAGGAAATGCCGGGGAAGCGCTTGCGCTTGCGCATCGGCACGTTCTCGCGAGCTGCCTCGTGACCGTTCTCTGCCATGGAATGCCCCCTGTTTCTTACGAGGTTTCTTACGAGCCGTGTGTACGGCTCCGACGCCCGTCCCCCTGCCGGATCCCACCCTAGGTGCTGGGACTACCGTGTGGCGGGGGGCTGAAAAAGACCGAGGAGCACACCCGACATGCCGGAAACCGCCGTACTGCTGGCCGCCGCCGCATCGGACAGCCATGGTCCTGGCGATACGCTGCGGATCGTGCTGCTCGTCTCCATGGTCGGGGCAGTCCTGCTCGCGTGGTTCCTGCTGCGCGGATACCGCGACAAGGACACCGACAAGGACCCCAACGACTGAGTCGGCACAAGCGTGCCCGGGGCGCCCGCATACGATGTGCGCGAAGCCCCCGACCGACCCCTGACGAAAAGGTCCTGTTGAAGATGAGCCTCACCGGCACCGCAGCCAACCTGGTCACTCTCGCCGAGGGAGAGCACGGCGGCAACCACGAAAGCCTCAGCCCGTATCTCACCGGCGGAGGCGCGCTGTTCGCGCTGCTCCTCCTGCTGTGGGTCACCACCCGCTTCAACCGCGACCGCTGAGGCCGGGTCGAACCTCCGTGCCAGTAGGCTCTGCACGCATGGGAGAGCAGCAACCGCCCGCCGACCCGGGTTCCGCTTCTGATTCCGGTTCCGCCGCCGGCTCCGGCCGGGGCAGGCGCCGACTCGGCGTCATGGGCGGCACGTTCGATCCGATCCATCACGGACACCTGGTGGCGGCCAGTGAAGTGGCCGCCCTGTTCCACCTCGACGAGGTGATGTTCGTACCGACCGGCCAGCCGTGGCAGAAGAGCAAGAACGCGGTCTCGCCGGCCGAGGACCGCTACCTGATGACGGTGATCGCGACCGCCTCCAACCCGCAGTTCTCCGTCAGCCGTATCGACATCGACCGGGGCGGACCGACGTACACGATCGACACCCTGCGGGATCTGCGGTCCGCCAACGACGAGGCGGACCTGTTCTTCATCACCGGCGCCGACGCGCTGTCGCAGATCCTCACCTGGCGGGACCACGAAGAGCTGTTCTCGCTCTCCCACTTCATCGGGGTGACCCGGCCGGGCCACGACCTGACCGACGACGGGCTGCCCAAGGGCGGTGTCTCCCTGGTGGAGGTGCCGGCGCTGGCGATCTCGTCGACCGACTGCCGGGGGCGGGTCGCGAAGGGCGATCCTGTCTGGTATCTGGTTCCGGACGGTGTGGTGCGCTACATCGACAAGCGCCAGTTGTACCGCGGCGAGTGAGCCACGGAGAGGGGCACCGGTGAACGACCAGCAGCAGCCGTACGACCCGTACGACCCGTATTACGGACAGCCCCGGATCGTCGGGTACGACGAGTACGGGCAGGCTGTGTACGAACAGCCACAGCAGCCCCAGCAGCAGTACGACGCCTACGGGCAGCCGGTGTACCAGCAGCAGCAGCACACGCAGCAGCACGGCCAGCAGCCGCAGGCTCCGCAGCAGTACGACCCGTACGCCCAGCAGCAACAGCAGCCGCAGCCGCAGCAGCAGGGGTACGGCGGCTACGGCTACGACACGGGCCAGCAGCCGGCGGCGGTCGACACCACGCAGCAGTGGGACATCCCCCAGCAGCAGCAACAGTCCCAGCAACAGTCCCAGCAACAGTCCCAGCAACAGTCCCAGCAACAGCCGCAGCAGCAACAGCCGCAGCAACGGCAGGCGCCCGCTCCCGAAGAGCCGCAGCCGCCCGCCGCCGTCCCCGGACAGCGCAGGCCCGACCAGGACCGCGACTACCGGACCGAGCAGTTCTCGTTCATCGAGGAGCCCGACGAGGACTCCGAGGACGTCATCGACTGGCTCAAGTTCAGCGAGAGCCGCTCCGAGCGGCGCGAGGAGGTCAAGCGCCGCGGCCGCAACCGCGTCGTCGCGCTCGTCGTCGCCGTCGTCCTGGTGGTCGCCGGCGGTGTCGGCTACCTCTGGTACGCGGGCAAGCTGCCGGGCGTCGACGCGCCGGACAAGAAGGCGAACGTGGCCGTGGGCGCGCAGAAGCGCGACGTGATCGTCGTCCATCTGCACAACACGAAGGACAAGGCCACGTCGACGGCCCTGCTGGTCAACAACACCACGACCGGCCAGGGCACCACCGTGCTGCTGCCGAACTCCCTCGCCGTCGCCAACGACGACGGTACGAGCACCACGCTCGCCAAGTCCGTGGACGACGACGGCTCCGACGGTACCCGCGAGGCCATCGGCACGCTGCTCGGCACGAAGGTCACCGGCACCTGGCGGCTCGACACCCCGTACCTGGACAACCTCGTCGAACTCGTCGGCAACATCGACATGACGACCGACGTGACCGTGCCCGGCGCCAAGAAGGGCGACTCGCCGCTGGTCACGAAGGGCGAGAACCGCACGCTCAGCGGTGCGACGGCCGTCGCCTACGCCACGTACCGGGCGCCGGGCGAGACCGAGGACAAGCAGTTGCAGCGCTTCGGGCAGGTGCTCCAGGCCGTGCTGCGCAAGATGTCCGACGATCCGCACGCGGCCACCATCACCGTGCAGACCCTGGCGCAGATCCTCGACCCGTCCATGACGGAGGCGGATCTGGGCGCGTCGCTGGCCAAGCTCGCCAAGCACGCCAAGGAAGGCGACTACAAGACGACGGTGCTGCCGGTCCAGCCGGACGGCACCCTCAGCGAGCAGGCGTCCAAGGGTGTGGTGAAGGACATCCTCGGCGGCACGGTCAGCGCTCCCGAGCAGGGCTCGGCCCTGCGGATCGGGGTGAAGAACGCCACGGGGAAGCAGGCGGCCGTGGACTCGGCACGGATCGCGCTGATCAACGCGGGCTACGGCTACGTGGACGCCGGCAAGGGCAGCGCGGTGACGTCGTCGCAGGTCACGTACGGCGACGAGAAGAACAAGGCGCAGGCGGTCGAGGCCGCCAAGACGCTCGGACTGCCGACGAGCGCGGTCAAGAAGGGCACAGCGGTGCCCACGGCTGACGTCTCGATCGTCCTCGGCACGGACTACAAGGCCCCGCAGGCCGAGTAGCCCCCGTACCGCTCGACGACAGCCGCGGCGGGGCCCTGACCGGGCCCGCCGCGGTTTTGTTGTGCGGGCCGTCGGCGGTCCGTGAGATCCTGGGGTTTTCCACGACCGTCGACGAAAGCCTGCTTGTGACCGCTACTGATCGCTCCATCGAGCTCGTCAACGCCGCCGCCCAGGCGGCGGCCGACCGGCTCGGCAACGACATCATCGCGTACGACGTCAGCGATGTGCTCTCCATCACCGATGCCTTCCTGCTCGCCTCCGCGCCCAACGACCGCCAGGTCAAGTCGATCGTGGACGAGATCGAGGAGCGGCTCCAGAAGGAGCTGGGCGCCAAGCCGGTGCGCCGCGAGGGCGACCGGGACGCGCGCTGGATCCTCCTCGACTACGTCGACATCGTCGTGCACGTCCAGCACAGCGAGGAGCGTGTCTTCTACGCCCTTGAGCGGCTGTGGAAGGACTGCCCCGAGATCGCGCTGCCCGAGGACGCCGTCAAGACCCGCGGCAAGGACCAGCAGCAGGCAGGACAGGAGCCCGCGGGGGTCGCGGGTGACGCGGACGGAGACCTGAGCTGAACGGCAGCGGGAGCGGCAAGGGCCGCAAGATCGTCCTGTGGCGGCACGGCCAGACCGCCTGGAACGTCGAGGGCCGGTTCCAGGGCTCCACGGACATCGAGCTGACCGCCACCGGCGTCGCCCAGGCGCGCAGGGCCGCCCGGCTGCTGGCCTCGCTGAAGCCGGACGCGATCGTCGCCTCCGACCTTCGGCGGGCCTCGGCCACCGCTGCCGAGCTGGCGGCGCTCACCGGGCTCGGCGTCTCGTACGACGCCGGGCTCCGCGAGACGTACGCCGGGGCCTGGCAGGGGCTGACCCACCAGGAGATCCTGGCCGGCTACGGCGAGCAGTACACCGCCTGGAAGCGCGGCGAGTCCGTGCGGCGCGGCGGCGGCGAGCTGGAGACCGAGGTGGCCGACCGGGCGGCGCCCGTCGTGCTCCGGCACGCCGAGAAGCTGCCCGACGGCGGCACGCTCGTCGTGGTGAGCCACGGCGGCGCGATCCGCACCACGATCGGCCGGCTGCTCGGTCTCGAGTCGCACCACTGGGAGGGGTTGGGCGGGCTGTCCAACTGCTGCTGGTCCGTGCTCGGCGAGGGCGCGCGCGGCTGGCGGCTGCTGGAGCACAACGCCGGCACGCTGCCCGAACCGGTCCTCGGCGACGACGACTGACACGGCGGCCGAACGGTCGTCCGCACGGTTCTGGGCTGCGAAGGGACCGGATTTCACTTTCCGGCTGGTCCCACGCTAAAGTTCTTCTTGTTCGCAGCGCGGAGCGCGAAGAACACGCGGGGCTATAGCTCAGTTGGTAGAGCGCCTGCATGGCATGCAGGAGGTCAGGAGTTCAATTCTCCTTAGCTCCACAACCCCGGTCCCGTCCTCTGTCTCAGAGGGCGGGATCCTGCGTTTCCCGCAAGGACCGCAGCACGGCCGCCCGCTCCTTGCTCTCCTCGTCGCTCGGTGTGTAGACCACGATCCGGCATTCCGGCATTCCGTTGACCGACAGCGAGACCGAGGTCATCCGTATCCGCCCCACCGCTTCGTGCCGGAACGTCTTCACCCTGGGGCCCGGCTGCGCCACGTTCCCACCGGTCCACAGCTCGGCGAAGTACGGGCTGGCTGCCGCGAGATCGGCGATGAAGGACTCCCAGACGGGCTCGCCCACATGCCGGCCGTACGCGCTGCGCAGCGTCGCCACCATCACCGGCAGCTCGGCCTCCGGATAGACCAGCGGGCAGGCGTCCGGCGACACGGTGAACAGGATCCACAGCACGTTGACCCTGCGGTACCGGCTCATCGTCCCGACGTCGAACAGGTCGCCGTACGCCGCGTTCGCCCCGATGAGGTCGTAGCGCGAGTTGTACACGACGGCGGGCAGCGGGTCGAGGGAGTCCAGGATGCCCTGGATCTCGGTGCTGATGCCGTCGGCGTCGGCCTGCGGATCGGGGGTGCGCGGCACCTCCGCCAGTTGGTAGAGATGCTCCCGCTCGGCGCCGTCCAGCCGCAGGGTGCGCGCGATGGCGTCCAGCACCTGCGCCGACGCGTTGATGGGGCGCCCCTGTTCCAGCCAGGTGTACCAGGTCACGCCGACCCCGGAGAGCTGCGCGACCTCCTCGCGCCGCAGCCCCGGCGTACGGCGGCGCAGCCCCGGCGCCATCCCCACGTCGGCCGGAGTCACCCGCGCCCGTCTGCTGCGCAGGAAGGCCGCCAGCTCGGTCCTGCGCCGTCTGCCCGTCGCCTGCCGCGTCTGCTCTAGCCGCTGCTGCTGGTCCACTGCCACTGCCGTCACACCCCCCATGCTCCGCCGCCCGGCCGGTCCTTGCCAGGTGCTGTCAGTACCAGCATCAGCGGGCTCTCGTTACCCGTATCCCTCCGGCCGCAGGCTCGGTTCCATGACGACCGCCACCCATCCAAGTAAAGCCCCCACCACTGACAGCGGCCCCGGCAGAGGCCCGCTGCTGGCTGTGGTGCTCGCCGCCCAGTTCATGGCGCTGCTCGACGTCTTCATCGTCAATGTGGCCGCCCCGACGATCCGCGTCGAACTCCACGCGTCCGGCGCCTCGTTGCAGCTCGTCATCGCGGGCTACACCATCGCGTACGCGGTCCTGCTGATCACCGGCGCCCGGCTCGGCGACCTGCTGGGCCACCGCCGGCTGTACCTCGGCGGCCTGCTCGTCTTCACCGCCGCCTCGCTCGCCTGCGGACTCGCCGCGAACACCGGCCAGTTGATCGGCTTCCGGCTGGTCCAGGGCGCGGGGGCGGCGCTGATGATCCCCCAGGTGCTCAGCCTGATCCAGCGCAACTTCACCGGCGAGGCGCGCGGCAAGGCGCTCGGCGCCTACGCCGCCGTGCTCTCCACCGGCGCCGCCGCCGGGCAGGTGCTCGGCGGGGTGCTCGTCACCGCCGACCTCTTCGGGGCGGGCTGGCGGCCGATCTTCCTGGTGAACGTGCCCGTCGGGATCGTCCTGCTGGCCGCGGGCGTGCGGGTGCTGCCCAAGGACCGAGCGGCGGAGCCCGAGCGCAGGCGCGCCCTCGACCTGCCAGGACTCGTCCTGCTCGGCGCGGCCGTCTCGCTGCTCACCGTGCCGCTCGTCCTCGGCCAGGAAGAGGACTGGCCGGTCTGGTCCTGGGTCTCCCTCGCCGCGTCCGTGGTCCTCTTCGGCTGCTTCCTCGGCTACGAGGCCCGGCTCGCCGCACGCGGCGGCGCCCCGCTCGTCGCGCCGCGGGTGCTCCGTATCCCCGGCATGGGCGTGGCCGCCGTACGGATCGGCCTGATGATGGCGGTCAACTCTGGCTTCCTCTTCGCCCTCACCCTCTACATCCAGGGCGCCCTCGGCTACAGCGCGCTGCGCGCCGGGCTGACCTTCGCGCCGACCGCACTGGTCTTCGGCGCGGTCGGGATGACCTGGCGCAACTGGCCCCGGCGGATGCAAAAGGCGCTTATCCCGGGCGGGTTCGTGCTGGCCGCTGTCTCCGCCGCGGCCGTCGGCCGGGTGCTGCGGGACATCGGCGACGGCGGATTCCCGATGTACGCCGCGTTCGTCGGGATGGGCGCGGGTCTCGCGCTCGGCTTCAGCCCGGCGCTGACCGGCGCGCTGGCGACCGTACGCCAGGAGGACGCGGCGGACGCCAGCGGACTGCTGGCGACCGTCACCCAACTCGGCCAGCTCCTGGGCGTCGCGGCGTTCGGCACCCTCTTCCTGAACCGCCTCGACGCACCCGGTCCCGACGCCGCAGCCGACGCCCTCTGGGCGACGACCCTGGCCCTCGCGGGCGCCGCGATCCTCGGCGCGCTGGCCGGTCTCGGACGACAGCGACGCGCGTAGCTGCGATTTCCGGCTGACCCCCTTGCCAGGCCGTGGCAGAATCGGACGGCCGGAGGGGGACGCCGGCGCGGTCAGGGAGGGAGTGCACGATGTCCGCGAGCAGCATCGAAGAGGCCGATGCCCTGCTCACCACGGCGGACGACCACTCCCGCCTCAGATGTCCTACGTGCGGTTCGTCCCATGTGGCCCAAGTGCTCGGCGACAACGGTGGAGTTTCTTACGTGTGCACGGCCTGCGGCCACATCTGGAGCTGATTGATGGGTGCCCACAGGCGTAAATGCGACTGGTGCGGCAGTGGTACGCCCATCGTCAGGGACATGGATCCCCTCAATCACGACTTTCAGTACTGGTGCGAGGAGTGCGCGCGGGCGCTGATCATAAAAGGTGACCCCATCGAGACCTACCGCGAATTGGAGGGCGAACCGATCTACGGCCGCCTCCTCGACGAGCACTGCACGCTCAAGCGGTTCTACTCGTTCGCCACGGCCTGACGGCACCGTGTAATGTTCTCGATGTCGCAAGGGGCTATAGCTCAGTTGGTAGAGCGCCTGCATGGCATGCAGGAGGTCAGGAGTTCAATTCTCCTTAGCTCCACCACCCACAGCGTCACAGAGAAGCGGGCCACCCGGATCGGGTGGCCCGCTTCTTGTTGTACTGCCGGGGTCGGCTAACCGCGGCCGGGGCCCAGGGCCTTGCGGCCGCCGGTCGCCGGGGGGAGGGCGGCGCGGGCCGGGCGGCGCTGGGGGGCCGGCTGTTCGATGCGCAGGGCCAGGGCCGGGCAGCGGCGTACGGCGCGCTGGGCGCGGCCCCGCAGATGCATGGGGACGTCGGCGTCGGCGAGGGCGGGGAAGCCGTCGGGGCCGAGCCGGATCAGCTCGGGGATGATGTCGGCGCACAGGCCGTGGCCCTGGCACAGCGTCCAGTCGACGGCGATCTTCTCGCCGCTCGGGATGGACTCCACCGCGTCCTGGTAGCCGGGGCCCGGCAGCGGGAGCACGCCGGTCGTCTCGCGTCCGCAGCCGCCGTCCAGGACGTGCGCGGCCAGGTCGTCGGTGAACGCCGAGAGCGTGGAGGCGAAGAACCGCGCCGAGCCGTCGGGGTGCTTGCACGCGCCGCGGCCCTTGACGGCCTGGGTGACCGCGCGCAGCGCCTCCAGGGCGGCCGGGCCGCCGCCGTTGATGACGTCGGACAGACCGCCCGCCGCGGCCGGCAGGCCGAGGCGGCAGGGGCCGCACTGTCCCGCGGTCTCGGCGGCCAGCCAGTTGGCCACGCGCAGCGCCTCGCCGAGCGGGCAGGTCTCGGGGCCGATCGGCAGGATCGCGCCCGCGCCCAGCGAACCGCCCACGGCGGCAAGGGAGTCGCGCGAGACGGCGGCGTCGTGCGCGGCGACCGCGTCGATCCAGTTGCCGTGGTAGCCGCCGGTCAGCACGCCCTGGGGGAGCGGCGGCGCGCCCGCCATCTGGAGGACGTACCGCAGCGGCACGCCCGTCGGGACCTCGATGACCAGCGGCCGGGCGACGGCGCCGGAGACCGTGAGCATGACCGTGCCGGGCTCGGACTCCAGGCCGGTGTGGGCGTACCGGCGGGCGCCGATCCTGGCCGCGACCGCGAGTTGGGCGAAGGTCTCGGCGTTGGACAGCAGTGTCGGGGCGCCGTTGACGCCCGACTCGGCGGCCCGCTCGCGCCGGCCCGCGGGCAGTGCGGGACCGCCGCCGATGGCGCGGATCACGGAGGACGCCTCGCCGGAGACCATGCGCTCGGGCGTACGGACGATCCGGGCCCTGAGCTGGCGCCCGCGCCGGTCGGTGAGTCCGCGCTCGGCGAGCGCGTCGCGCATCGACATCTCGGTCGAGTTGCGGGTCACGGCGATGATCAGGGTCCTGGCGCCCAGCGCCTCGGCCGCCAGCAGCGCGCCGTCGAGGATGAGGTGCGGCGCGCGGTTGAGCAGCACGGTGTCCTTGCGGCAGGCGGGTTCGCCCTCACTGCCGTTGATGACGACGACGGGGCGCACCCCGCGGCGTATCGAGGACTGGGCGACGGCCCGCAGCTTCGTGCCGAACGGGAAGCCCGCGCCGCCTCTGCCGCGCAGGGATATGTGCTCGGCGAGCTGGGCGAGGCGCTCGCCCGTCACCGGCTGGAGGGGGCCGTGCACCTTCAGATGCAGGGAGAGATCGAGCCGCTCGACCAGGTCGAAGCCCTGGGTGAGCTGGGGAAGGCCGACAACCCGGACTTCGGGGACATCGGGGAGCGGGACGTTCACGGTCGGTCTCCTGCGGGTGCGTTCCAGGGTTCCCCGGCCGGGGGCGGATACATCGGCCCCGGCGCCGGCTCGGGCGCCTCGGGCATCGGCCCGACGGGGGACGCCGGTGCCTGGCCGTTGTACGGGGGCAGCGAGCCCGTGTCGTACCCGGCGCTGATGCCCGGGTCGTACGGCGGGATCGAGCCCGTGTCGTACGGGGACGGCGCGCCGGGGCCGTACGGGGAGGTGCCTGAAGGATCGGAAGGGCCGGGGTACGGGGAGTACGGGGACGGAGGGGATGGTGCGAAGGACTGCCCCGGCGGCGCCGGGTGCGGTGCGGGCCAGGGGCCCTGCCTGCCGGAGTGGCCGTCCGAGAGGCTGGTGATGTCGGAGACACCGGAGATGACGGGCAGCTCCTCGGTCATGGGGATGCGCTCGGCGAGCGGTATCTCCCCGTTCGACGGCGAACCGTTCGACGGCGATCCGGTCGACGGCGATCCGCCGGCCCGGGAGGCCGCGTATCCGGCCGCCAGGCCCGTGCTCGTACCGGTGCTGGTACTGGTCCCGGTACCGGTACCGGCGCCGCTGCCCGCCAGAGGGGCGGGGAAGGGGTCCGTCAGCGGGTCGGGCAAGGGGGGTAGGGGCGGCAGCGGCTCGGGCCGCAGCGACTCGTACCCGTACTCGTACACCGGCTGGGCCGGTGCGGAGAGCTGCGGCGCGGTGAACCCCCTGCCGAGCGGGGAGCCCAGCGGCTGCGCCGACGACGCCCCCAGCGTCTGCGGGGAGGACGCGCCCAGCGACTGCGCCGCGGGTGCGGACGGCCGCTGGAACTGCCGCTCGTACTCGGATCCGCGCTCGGGCCCGCGCTGGGGCCCGCGCTCGTACGCGGACGATCCGGTGACCGTCGTGGCACCGGGCAGCGGCGACTCGGCCGGGTCGCGCCTGGCGGGCTCGGGCTCGGCGGGACCGCGGGTGCCGGCGAGTGCGAGGAGCCGCTGGGCGATGCGCCGCTGGACCGGCTTCGGCAGCAGCCGAAGGGAGACGGCGCCGCCCACCCCGAGGAGGGACAGGCAGTACAGGACGACGACGTAGGTCGCCGGGGCGCGACCCGCGTAGAGGCCGTGCATCAGGGCGAAGCACCAGGCCGGGTAGGCCAGCATGTGCATCGTGCGCCAGCGCCCGGCGAACCGCCCGGGGAGGGCGAACGCGCTGCGCATGGCGCCGGTCATGGCCGTGACAACCATCAGGATGGCGGCGAGCGAGCCGAGGCCGATGAGGCCGCCGGTGCCGGTCACGCCGAGGCCGAAGGGCACCACGGCGCCGATCAGCGCCACATGCCCGAGGTAGACCTTGACGGTGATGTGGAGCAGCAGGAACCCGAGCGAGGCCACTGCCGTCGCCCGGTGGACGCCCTGGGCGAGCAGCCGGTGGCGCGAGGACAGCAGGAAGCGGTCGGTGGCTATCAGGCCCCAGGCGACCGCGGAGGTCAGCGAGAGCAGGGAGAGCACGCCGCTGGTGAAGTCCAGCGCGGCGCGGAAGGCGTCGCCCGAGGCGATGGCCAGCAGCGGTACCAGTACCAGTGCGGCAACGGTCAGTCCGCCCCGGACCTGACGGCTCATGCCGCGCTCCGTGGGGAGTGACGAACTGTTCATACGATGAGGGTTCATGGGGGTCGACTCCGAATGGCTCGGGAAAGCGGTCCCGTTGCGGCATGCTAGGTCGCGCCTTTCCGGCCAGTACGCCATTTGCGGGTTTAACCCGGGGAACGTGAGCCAACCAACGTTGCGGTTGCCCCGTATAGCGCCGATACGCGGGGTAAGCGCGGCCCGTAAGCGAGTTGGGCGGCGGCCCGGCGGCGGGGTGGGCCGGGGGCGGTACGCGGTGATCCGTACCGCCCGGGGCCGCCGACCAGTCCTGTGCGGGCGGTCCGCGCCCTGCGGTAACCTGAAGCCATGTGTGCCGTACGCCTTCTGCTTAGCGAGCCGCGCTGACCAGTCCCACCGGATCTCGTACCGGGTGGAACCAGCGCGGCGCCCCTCCTGTGCGAGGGGCTTTTTCATTTGCTGAACGGCATCGCGGAAACCGCTGGCAGAGACGATCGATGGAGTTCGGACGATCATGAGTGAGACCACTTCGGCCGCCGCAGAGGCGGCAGCGCCCCACCGCTACACGGCCGCCATGGCCGCCGACATCGAGGCGCGCTGGCAGGACGTCTGGGATGCGGACGGCACGTACGAGGCGCCGAACCCGACCGGGGAGCTGGCGGGCGACCCCGCCCTGGTGGCCAGGCCCAAGAAGTTCATCATGGACATGTTCCCGTACCCGTCCGGTGTCGGCCTGCACGTCGGCCACCCGCTGGGCTACATCGCCACCGACGTCTTCGCCAGGCACCAGCGCATGACCGGCTACAACGTCCTGCACACGCTGGGCTTCGACGCCTTCGGCCTGCCCGCCGAGCAGCACGCCGTCGCCACCGGTACGCACCCCCGGGTGTCGACCGAGGCCGCCATGGAGAACATGAAGCGCCAGCTCCGCCGGCTGGGCCTGGGCCACGACAAGCGGCGGTCGGTCGCCACGATCGACCCCGACTTCTACCGGTGGACGCAGTGGATCTTCGTCCAGATCTTCAACTCCTGGTACGACAAGGACGCCGACAAGGCGCGCCCCATCGACGAGCTGGTCGCGCAGTTCGAGAGCGGACAGCGGGAGACCCCCGACGGCCGCCCCTGGAACGGGCTGACGGAGCGTGAGCGCGCCGACGTCCTGGGCGAGTACCGGCTGGCGTACGCCTCGGACGCGCCCGTCAACTGGGCGCCGGGCCTGGGCACCGTCCTGGCCAACGAGGAAGTGACCGCCGACGGCCGCTCCGAGCGCGGCAACTTCCCCGTGTTCAAGTCCAAGCTGCGTCAGTGGAACATGCGCATCACCGCCTACGCCGACCGGCTGCTGGACGACCTGGACGAGCTGGACTGGCCCGAGGCGATCAAGCTGCAGCAGCGCAACTGGATCGGGCGCAGCGAGGGCGCGCGCGTCGACTTCCCCGTCGTGGACGCGGCGGGCGGCACGGACGCCGTCACGGTCTTCACGACCCGTCAGGACACCCTGTTCGGGGCCACCTACATGGTGCTGGCGCCGGAGCACGAGCTGGTCGAGAAAATCGTGCCCGCCGCCTGGCCCGCCGACACGCACCAGGTGTGGACCGGCGGTCACGCCACGCCCGTGGACGCCGTCGACGCGTACCGCAAGCAGGCGGCGGCCAAGTCCGACGTCGAGCGGCAGGCCGAGGCCAAGGACAAGACCGGTGTCTTCACCGGCGCCTACGCGACCAACCCGGTCAGCGGCGAGCAGATCCCGGTCTTCATCGCCGACTACGTCCTGATGGGGTACGGCACGGGCGCGATCATGGCCGTCCCCGCGCACGACAGCCGGGACTTCGCCTTCGCGCGCGCCTTCGAACTGCCCGTGCGCTGCGTGGTCGAGCCGACCGACGGCCGGTCGACCGACGCGGGGGAGTGGGACGACGCGTTCGTCTCGTACGACGCCCGCATCGTCAACTCGACGGGCACCGACATCACCCTGGACGGTCTGGGTGTGGTCGAGGCCAAGGCGCGGATCACGGAGTGGCTGGCCGAGCGCGGTATCGGTGAGGGGACCGTCAACTTCCGGCTGCGCGACTGGCTGTTCAGCCGGCAGCGCTACTGGGGCGAGCCGTTCCCGATCGTCTACGACGAGGACGGCATCGCGCACTCGCTGCCCGAGTCGATGCTGCCCCTGGAACTGCCCGAAGTTGACGACTACTCGCCACGCACCTTCGACCCCGACGACGCGGACACCAAGCCCGAGACCCCGCTGTCGCGCAACGAGGACTGGGTCGACGTCGAGCTGGACCTGGGTCGCGGCGACGGCGTCAAGCGCTACCGCCGCGAGACCAACACCATGCCGAACTGGGCCGGTTCGTGCTGGTACGAGCTGCGCTACCTGGACCCGCACAACGACGAGAAGCTGGTCGACCCGGCCGTCGAGCAGTACTGGATGGGCCCGCGCGAGGGCATGCCGCACGGCGGCGTCGACCTGTACGTGGGCGGCCAGGAGCACGCCGTACTGCACCTGCTGTACGCGCGGTTCTGGTCGAAGGTGCTGTTCGACCTGGGGCACGTCTCGTCGGTCGAGCCGTTCCACAAGCTGTACAACCAGGGCATGATCCAGGCGTACGTCTACCGCGACGCCCGCGGTATCGCGGTGCCGGCCGCCGAGGTCGAGGAGCGGGACGGCAGCTACTGGTACGAGGGCCGGCAGGTCAGCCGGGTGCTGGGCAAGATGGGCAAGTCCCTGAAGAACGCGGTCACGCCCGACGAGATCTTCGCCGACTACGGCGCCGACACGCTGCGGCTGTACGAGATGGCGATGGGCCCCCTGGACGTCGCGCGGCCGTGGGACACCCGGGCCGTCGTCGGCCAGTACCGGCTGCTGCAGCGGCTGTGGCGCAATGTCGTCGACGAGGCGACGGGCGAGGTCAACGTCGCCGACACGGAGCCCGACGTGCCGACGCTGCGCGCGCTGCACAAGGCGATCGACGGGGTCTCGCACGACATGGCGGGGCTGCGCTTCAACACGGCCATCGCCAAGGTCACCGAGCTGAACAACCACCTGACGAAGACGCGGGGCCCGGTGCCGAGGTCCGTGGCCGAGCGGCTGGTGCTGCTGGTCGCGCCGCTGGCGCCGCACATCTCCGAGGAGCTGTGGCGCAAGCTGGGGCACACGGATTCGGTGGTCCACCACGACTATCCCGTGGCCGACCCGGCGTACGTCGTGGACGAGACGGTGATCTGCGTGGTGCAGATCAAGGGCAAGGTCAAGGCGCGGCTGGAGGTCTCCCCCGCGATCTCGGACGCGGAGCTGGAGACGCTGGCGCTGGGCCACGCGGACGTGGTGGCGGCGCTGGGCGGGGCGGATATCCGCAAGGTGGTCGTGCGGGCACCGAAGCTGGTCAACATCGTTACCGCGTAAGAGCCGTCCCGCAGGTATAGGGACGTCCCTTAGGGGCAGGTTGGGGGTTCGGATGGAACCCCCGGCCTGCCCCGTCCGTTTACGGTGGTAGGACGACACCGACTGCGGAGGGCCGCCCATGGAAGCCGTCATCCTGATCCTGGTGCTGCTCTTCGTCGCCTTCGTCGCCGCCGGGGCATATGTGACCGTCAAGGCCGTCGGAGCGGCCAGGCGCAGCGTGGACCGTACGGTCACGCAGGCGCGCCGTACGGTCGAGGACACCGCCCTGCGGGCCAAGAGCTTCGGGCAGCCGGGGGTGCAGGGCGAGCTGGCCCAGTTGCGGCTGCGGCTGCGCACATCCATGCGGGCCACGCAGGAAGCGCTGCGGGCCGGCGCCCCCGACGACGCCTCGCTCTCGGAGTCGGTCGACCTCTTCAAGCGGCTCAGCGTCCATGGCCATGAGCTGGACGCCGAGCTGAAGCAGCTCGAACGCGACCCGGACCGCAAGAGGATCGCCGACCGCCTCCAGGAGCTGCGCGAGCGCACGGACAGCATCACGCACTCGGCGGACTCGCTGCGCTGGGCGGCGCGGGACCGGGCCAGGAGGTTCGCCGACGATGACTTGTCGACGCTGACCAGCCAGATCGACGTGGAGTCGGGCGCGCTGCGGCACTGGACGGTGGCCGAACCGCCGCAGGGCTCGAACGTGCCTCAGGGCTCGGACGTGCCGCAGGACGAGAATCCCACGGTGGTCGACCAGACCTGGCCGGAGCCGCCGCCCGTCGAGGGGCCGCAGGCGATCGGACCGACGGACGCCACGCGCGGCACGGGCTACCCGTGGCAGCGGCCGGCCCGGGAGAAGGAACCGGTGCGGGAGCAGCCGGGACAGAAGCAATCACTGCGGAAGCAGGCACGGCAGAAGTCGCCACGCTCCGCCAAGCCGGAGACCGGGAACTGACCGAATCGATCATGGGTCCGGTCGAATCGATCATCGATGCGGGGCCGAGCTGCCGACCGGGGGCGCTGACGGGTAACCTCCCGCTCATGTCCCGCCATGTCGCGATCGTCACCGATTCAACGGCCTACCTGCCGCCCCAGACGATGGAGCGGCACGGCATCACAGCGGTGCCGCTGACCGTCGTGCTCGGCGACCGCGCGCTGGAGGAGGGCACGGAGATCTCGGCCCGCTCGCTGGCCCTGGCACTCCAGAAGCGCCACTCGGTCACCACGTCGCGGCCCAGCCCCGACGTCTTCGCCGCCACGTACCGCAAGGCGGCGGAGGCGGGCGCGACCGGAATCGTGTCGCTGCACCTGTCGGCCGAATTCTCCGGGACGTACGACGCGGCGCTGCTCGCGGCGAAGGAAGCACCCGTACCGGTGAGGGTGGTGGACACCGGCATGGTGGCGATGGCCCTCGGATTCTGCGCGCTCGCGGCGGCCGAGTCCGCCGACGCGGACGGCAGCCTGGACGAGGCGGTGGCCGCTGCGGAGAAACGCGCCGCGGGGACGGCCGCCTACTTCTACGTCGACACGCTGGACTATCTGCGCAGGGGCGGCCGGATCGGCGCGACGCAGGCGCTGCTCGGCTCGGCGCTCTCGGTGAAGCCGCTGCTCCAGTTGGACGACGGCCGGATCGAGCTGCTGGAGAAGGTGCGGACGGCGTCGAAGGCGATCGCCCGGCTGGAAGAGCTGGTGATCGAGCGGGCGGGCGAGCATGCCGTGGACATCGCCGTGCACCATCTGGCGGCGCACGAGCGGGCGGCGACGCTCGCCGACCGGCTGCGGACGCGGGTGCCGGGGCTGGTGGATCTGCATGTGAGCGAGGTGGGTGCGGTGATCGGGGCACACACCGGGCCGGGGCTGCTGGGAGCTGTGGTCTCGCCGCGCTGAGCGGCGTCGACGGGGCCGTCGGGTGGCGCTTTCGGGTGACGCACTTATCCACAACTGGCCGGTTTTCCACAGGAATTGAGCTTGATCATCGGCGTTCCGCCGATCCGCCTAACGTCCTGTGACATGGCTCTTCGTACTCCTTCTCGCGCTCCTCTCCGGACCCCCTCCCGTATCCGCCCGCGCACCCGCGCCGCCACCAGCGGCCCGGGGCGCGCCCCCGCTTCCGACGGCCGGGCCGGCGCGCGCGGACGTCATGGCCGCGCCCGGTACCGGCCGGGCGAAGCGCCGCAGCGCACGCGCGCCGACGCCCTCTTCGGCGGGATGCCGGCGCCGCCGGCCGCCGATACTCCTGTCCTCGATGCCCCCGTACCCGACACGCCCGACACGCCCGGCACGGCCGACCCTCCCGTGCGGGTCGGTGCGCGGCGGCGGGCCCGGCTGTCGCTGTGGCTCCAGCTCCGCTGCGGTCTGGAGCCCCGGACGCTGGCGGCTCTCGCCGTGGTCCTTGTCGTGGCGGTGGTCCTGGCGGTTCAGCATTTCTGGTCGGCGCGGCCGCAGGCCGTCAGTGCGCCGCAGGCGGTCGGTAAGGCGATGCCCTTCCCCACGCCGTCACCTTCGCCGCTACCGGCGGCAGCCCCCGCCGCATCGTCCGCGCGGGTCGTCGTCGATGTGAGCGGCAAGGTCCGCAGCCCCGGTGTGCTGCGGCTGCCCGCGGGGTCCCGGGTCTCCGACGCCCTGCGGGCCGCCGGGGGCGTCAAGGCCGGTACGGATCTCACCGCGCTGAACCGGGCCCGGGTGCTGCTCGACGGCGAGCAGGTCGTCGTGGGCGCCCCCGCGCCCCCGGCCGCCGGCGGCGCGGTGCCGGGAGCGCCCGGCGGCGGGGGCGCGGCGCGGCCGGCGAGCCCGGTGAGCCTCGGCTCCGCCACGGTGGACCAGTTGGACACGCTGCCCGGGGTCGGCCCCGTGCTCGCCCAGCACATCGTGGACTACCGCACCCAGAACGGCGGCTTCCGCTCCGTCGATCAGCTCCGCGAGGTCAACGGCATCGGTGACCGCAGGTTCGCCGACCTTCAACCGCTCGTACGGCCATGAACCGACCCGTGGTCCATGCGGCGGCCGACGGACGGCTCGGCGACGCCGACCCGAGGCAGGAGGCCCCGGCGGATCTGCGGCTGGTGCCGCCCGCGCTGGCGGCCTGGGGCGCCGCCGCCCTCGCCATCGGCGCGCCGGGAAGCTGGACCGGCGCGGGCGTGGCGCTCTGCCTGCTGGCGGCGGCGGCGCTCCTGCTGGTACGGGGGCGGCGGCCCGGCCGGGTGGCGGTGGCGACCGCACTGCTGTGCGCGGCGGCCGGCGCGGCCTGCGCCGGGCTGCACGGCGCCGATCTGCGCCGGGGGCCCGTGCCGGGGCTGGCCGAGCGGTACGCCCGGGTGACCGTCGAGCTGACCGTCACCTCGGACCCCCGGCTCGCCCGGCCGAAGGTGCGCGGGGACCAGCTCTCCGACGGCGGGGTGATGCTCGACGCCGACGCCGTCCTGGTGACGGCGCCCGACGGGCGCGCCACGGCCGGCCGTACCCCGCTCCAGGTCTTCGCCACGCCCGGCGACCATCTCGCGTCCTGGCAGGGGCTGCTGCCCTCCACCCGGCTGCGGGTGACCGGACGGCTGGAGCCACCCATGGACGGCGATGTGCGCTATGCGGCGGTGCTCCGTGCCGAGGGGGCGGGACCGCCGGCGGTCAGCGGGCCGCCGACCGGGCTCCAGCGCCGGGCCGGTGCGCTGCGCGCCGGACTGCGGGAAGCGACCGACGGGCTGCCGTCCGACGCACGCGCCCTGCTGCCGGGGCTGGTCGTCGGTGACACCTCGCGGATCTCGCCGGAGCTGGACGAGGCGTTCAAGGCGACCGACCTCGCCCATCTGACGGCCGTCAGCGGAGCCAATCTGGCGATCGTCCTCGCGCTGCTGATCGGACCGCCGGGGCTGGCGCTGCGGGCCGAGCGGCGCGGGCTCGCCGCCCGGCTGGGGATCCCGCTGCGGGCGACCGCGCTGCTCGGCGGGGTGCTCACGCTGGCCTTCGTGGTGGTCTGCCGCCCGGAGCCGAGCGTGCTGCGCGCCGCGGCCTGCGGACTGATCACGCTGCTCGCCATCGGCACCGGGCGCCGCAGATCCCTGCTCCCCGCCCTCGCCGCAGCCGTTCTGCTGCTGGTGCTCCACGACCCCTGGCTGGCGCGGGGCTACGGGTTCCTGCTGTCCGTACTGGCCACCGGCTCCCTGCTCACGATCGCACCCCGGTGGAGTGCGGCGCTGCGCGGGCGCGGGGTGCCGGTGCGGCTCGCCGAGGTGCTGGCGGCGGCCGGGGCCGCGCAGGCCGTGTGCGCTCCCGTGGTGGTGGTCTTCGCCGCGCGGGTGAGTCTGGTGGCCGTCCCGTGCAATCTCTTCGCCGAGTTGGCCGTCGCCCCGGCCACCGTTCTCGGCTTCGCGGCGCTGGGGCTCGCGCCGGTGGCCCTGCCCGTGGCCGAGGTGCTTGCCCGGTGCGCCGGCTGGCCGGCCGGGTGGATCGCCGCCGTCGCGCGCGCCGGGGCCGGGCTGCCCGGCGCGCGGCTCGACTGGCCCAAGGGCTGGCCAGGCGGCGCACTGCTCGCCGTACTGACGGTGCTTGCCGTGTACGGCGCGCGGTATGTGCCCCGCCACCCCTGGGCGACAGCCGGGTGCACGGTGCTGCTGCTGCTCGCCGTGGTGCGGCCCCCACCGCTCACCCGGATCGTCACCGGCTGGCCGCCGCCCGGCTGGACGTTCGCGATGTGCGACGTCGGCCAGGGCGACGCCACCGTGCTCGCCGCAGGCGAGGGCACGGCGGTGGTGGTGGACGCGGGGCCCGAGCCCGCCCTCGTCGACAGGTGCCTGCGGGACCTCGGTGTCACGCGCGTCCCGCTGCTGCTGCTCACGCACTTCCACGCCGACCATGTCACCGGGCTGCCCGGGGTGTTGCGGGGGCGGGCGGTCGGCGCCGTCGAGACGACCACCTTCGCCGAGCCCCGGGAGCAGACCGCCTTCGTCCGCAGGACCGCGGCGGCGGCGCGCGTACCCGTCGTGCCGGTCGCGCCGGGCGAGCAGCGCCGCATCGGGCCGCTCTCCTGGCGGGTGCTGTGGCCGCGCGCGGGGCCGGGACCCGTGACGGGCGAGCCGAACGACTCCAGCGTCGCGCTGTTCGTACGAATCACCGGCGGCCCCACGCTGCTGCTCCCCGGCGACCTCGAACCGACCGCCCAGCAGAGCCTGTTGCGGGACAACCCGGGGCTGCCGCCGGTGGACGTCCTCAAGGTCGCCCACCACGGCTCCGCACACCAGGACCCGGGCCTGCTCCGCCAGCTCCGCCCCCGGCTGGCACTCATCTCCTCGGGGAGGCACAACGTGTACGGCCATCCGTCGCCCAGGACGCTCGCCGCACTCACCACCGGGGGAGCGGCCGTGCTGCGCACGGACAAGAACGGTCCGATCGCGGTCACGGGCGCGGGCCGCGACCTGCGGGCGGTGCCCCGGGGAGAGGACCTGTCAGTCGGCTGAAGGAGACTTGGACGATGGACCTTTCGCAGCGCACCACCGCCTATCTGCACCGGATCGGCGCCACGGTCCCGACGCGGCCCGACGCGGCGGCCCTGCGGGAGCTTCAGCTACGGCATCTGAGATCCGTGCCGTTCGAGAACCTTTCGGTGCATCTCGGCGAGGACATCGTGCTCGAAGAGGGCGCGCTCGTCGCGAAGATCGTGGAGCGCGGCCGTGGCGGCTTCTGCTACGAACTCAACGGGGCGTTCGGCGCGCTGCTGCGTGACCTCGGGTTCGGGGTGACGCTGCTCCAGGCGCGGGTGCTGGACGCCGACGGCAGGCCCGGCATTCCGTACGACCATCTCGTGCTCCTCGTGGAGACCACCGAGCAGGACGGCGGCAGCCGCCGGCTGTTCGCTGACGTCGGCTTCGGAGACCACAGCCAGTATCCCCTCGAAGCGGACCGGCGCGACGAACAGAGCGACCCCGCAGGGACGTTCCGGATCGCCGACCGCGCGGAGGCAGCCGCGAAGGGGGATCTGGACATCGTCAGGGACGGGGTGCCGCAGTACCGGATCGAACAACGGCCCCGCGTCCTCGCGGACTTCGCGGCCGGGGCCTGGTACCACCGCACCTCGCCGCAGTCGCATTTCACCGGCTCGCTGGTCTGCTCGCTGCTCACCGGGGACGGCCGGGTGACGCTCAGCGGCGGCAAGCTCGTCACAACCGTGCGCGGTGAGCGCCGGGAGCGGGAGCTGCCCGACGACGCGGCGGTGCTGGCCGCCTACCGCGACCACTTCGGGCTGCGGCTCGACCGGGTGCCCGTCGTACGGCCACGGACAGGTAACACCTCGTAACGGTCGGGATCTCTACTTGGCGGTACGTTTGCCTCGAACAACGCAAGAGTGATCGAATGCCTATTCGTCAAGGGCCGCCGCCCCGACGACGACGTCGAGAGCCCGGTGCGGCCTCGCAGGGCCAACAGCACAGGGGTACGCACACCATGATCAGCCGCTTGCTCGGCCGACAGACGGCCGCGAGTCAGAAGAACAACCCGCTCGCCGGGCTGTCCGTACCGAACGGCGCGGGACTCTTCACCTGCCGGGTGATCGATCCCGTCGGGGAGCCGGTCAGGAACGCCGAATTCACGCTGAGTGATCAGAACGGCCGTAAGATCGTCAGCGGCGAGACCGACCCCTTCGGCACGATCGTGGCGATGGTCCCCGTCGGGGAGTACCGGCTGGCCGTCTCGGCGGAGAGCTTCAGCCCGCACCGGGGCAGTGTGTCGGTCGCGGAGAGCGGGCAGTTCGTCGGACTCGGCGACATCACGCTCCAGATAGCGCCCTCGCTCCCGCTGCCTGCTCCCGGCGAGTGGGAGATCGAACCGGCCCACTCCCGGATCGGTTTCATCGCCCGTCACATCGGTCTCGCCCGGGTCCACGGCCGCTTCGACAACTTCGCAGGCGCGATCCGGATCGGCCCGACGATGGACCAGTCCGCGATGCACGTCGTCATCGGCGCCGCCTCCATCGACACCAACGTGCAGATGCGCGACGACCACCTGCGCTCGGCGGACTTCCTCGACGTGGCGAACTACCCCACGCTGGAGTTCTACAGCGACCGCATCACGCACCGCGGCGGCAACAACTGGGCGATCAACGGCGCCCTCACCCTGCACGGCGTCACCCGCACGGTCACCCTCGAAGCCCAGTACCTCGGGCTCGGCAGCGGCATGGAGGGCGAGACCCGCGCCGCCATCCGCGCGTCGACCGAGCTGCACCGCGAGGACTACACCGTCAACTGGCAGTCCATGCTGGCGCGCGGCATCGCCGTCGTGGGCTCCAGCATCAGGATCGACCTCGACATCCAGATCGTCCCCAAGACCGGCGAAGCCTGAGCCCGCCGCGCCCCCGAGCCGCCGGATCCTGAGCCGCGGATATCCTGCCGACCCATGAGACACGTACTGGTGCTGCCCGACCGCGACGCCGCCGAAGAGGTGGCGCGTGAGCTGGGTGACCGCTTCGGCGTCAGCGACGAGCCGCAGCTCGTACGGGACGCGCTGGCCGGCGAGGACGACGCCGAGGACGCCCAGTGGCTCGTCGTCGTGGAGGACCCGCAGGAGCGGCTGGACGCCGCGGCGCTCGACGCGTTCGCGGCCGAGCTGGACGGCTGGCGGGAAGCGCCGTAGGCCGTACGTCCCCAGGTCCGTGCGTCCGCACTTCCGTCCCCCCACCGCGGGCCGCGCTGTCAGTGGGGCGTGCCATCCTGGATCCCGATGGCCACCAGGAAGACTTCCCCCGACGACCTCCTCGCCCCCCTCACGCTCGCCGTGGGCCAGGAAGATCTGCTGCTCGACCGCGCCGTTCAGCAGGTGGTGGCGGCTGCCCGCGTCTCCGACGCCGACACCGACGTACGCGATCTGATGCCCGACCAGCTCCAGCCGGGCACCCTCGCCGAGCTGACGAGCCCGTCGCTGTTCGCCGAGCGCAAGGTCGTCATCGTACGGAACGCGCAGGATCTGCCCGCCGACACGATCAAGGACGTCAAGTCCTATCTCGACAATCCGGCCGAGGAGATCACCCTCGTCCTGCTGCATGCGGGCGGTGCCAAGGGCAAGGGCCTGCTGGACGCCGCCCGCAAGGCCGGCGCCCGCGAGGTCGCCTGCCCGAAGACGACCAAGCCGGCCGAGCGGCTCTCCTTCGTCAGGTCGGAGTTCCGGGCGCTGGGCCGGTCGGCGACGCCCGAGGCGTGCCAGTCCCTGGTGGACGCGATCGGCAGCGACCTGCGGGAGCTGGCGAGCGCCGTCTCCCAGCTCGCATCGGACGTCGAGGGCACGGTCGACGAGGCGGTGGTCGCCCGGTACTACACGGGCCGCGCCGAGGCGTCCAGCTTCACCGTCGCCGACCGGGCCGTGGAGGGCAGGGCCGCCGACGCGCTCGAAGCGCTGCGCTGGTCGCTGTCGACAGGAGTGGCGCCCGTACTGATCACCAGCGCGCTGGCCCAGGGCGTACGGGCCATCGGCAAGCTCTCGTCGGCCCGCGGCGGCCGGCCCGCCGACCTCGCGCGGGAGCTGGGGATGCCGCCGTGGAAGATCGACCGGGTCAGGCAGCAGATGCGCGGCTGGACCCCGGACGGGGTCGCCGCAGCCCTGCGCGCCGTGGCAGCGGCCGACGCCGGGGTCAAGGGCGGCGGTGACGACCCCGAGTACGCGCTGGAGAAGGCGGTCGTCGCCATCGCGGCAGCCGCGCGCTCGGGCGCCGGCCGTTAGACGACGGCGCACGCCGGAGGCCCCGGCCGGACACGCCGAAGGCCCCGGCGCCGTCCTGGGGAGGACGGTGCCGGGGCCTTCGGCGTAAAACCCTGTGGATCCGCACCCGCGTGGCGAACGCAGTTCGGTGTGCGGCTCCGGTGATGCCGGTCAGGAGCGGTAGAGAGGGCCCGCTGGGTCCCTTCCGGCGATCAAATCACTGGTTCAAATCAATAGAGCGGAGAGCGGGAAGCGCTCAGCCCTGGAGGGAGGCAACCCGGGCGGCGATCGCCGACTTCTTGTTGGCGGCCGCGTTCTTGTGGATGACACCCTTCGAGGCAGCCTTGTCGAGCTTGCGGGACGCCTCGCGCGCGGCCACCGTGGCCTGCTCGACGTCACCGGCGGCAGCGGCCTCACGGGCCTTGCGGATCGCGGTCTTGAGCGACGACTTGACGGCCTTGTTGCGCAGGCGCGCCTTCTCGTTGGTCTTGTTCCGCTTGATCTGGGACTTGATGTTCGCCACGAAAGAGCCTTTTCAGGTTCGATGAAACTGGATGATCTACGACAGTGCCGTGTCAAGACACAGCTATTCAGGCTACCAGTCACCGTCCGACCGGCCCAAACCGGGCGCAGCCCCGCGCCCGTGGGACGATGGAGGCTACGTATCGATCCGATGTCGACCCGAGACGAGACGCCGCGCGTCTCAAGAATCAGGACCCTGCGTGCCCGCGACCCCTATCCACGTGCCCGAGCCCAGCCGTACGGACCCGGCGCTGCTCCGCAACTTCTGCATCATCGCGCACATCGACCACGGCAAGTCGACGCTTGCCGACCGGATGCTCCAGCTCACGGGAGTGGTCGACCAGCGGCAGATGCGCGCCCAGTATCTCGACCGGATGGACATCGAGCGCGAGCGCGGCATCACCATCAAGTCCCAGGCCGTCCGGCTGCCCTGGGCGCCCACCACGGGTGACGAGAAGGGCAGGACGCATGTCCTGAACATGATCGACACACCGGGCCACGTGGACTTCACGTACGAGGTGTCCCGCTCGCTCGCCGCCTGCGAGGGCACGGTGCTGCTGGTGGACGCCGCCCAGGGCATCGAGGCGCAGACGCTCGCCAACCTGTATCTGGCGATGGAGAACGACCTCACCATCGTCCCGGTGCTGAACAAGATCGACCTGCCGGCCGCCCAGCCCGAGAAGTTCTCCGAGGAGCTGGCGAACCTCATCGGCTGCCAGCCGGAGGACGTCCTGCGGGTCTCGGCCAAGACCGGTATCGGCGTCGACGCGCTGCTGGACAAGGTCGTCCTGGACGTACCGCCGCCGGTCGGCGACGCGGACGCGGCGGCGCGCGCGATGATCTTCGACTCGGTCTATGACTCGTACCGGGGCGTCGTGACGTACGTACGAGTCATCGACGGCAGCCTCAACAAGCGTGAGCGGATCCGGATGATGTCCACCGGCGCCACCCACGAGCTGCTGGAGATCGGGGTCTCGTCCCCGGAGATGACCGCGGCGGACGGGCTCGGCGTCGGCGAGGTCGGCTACATCATCACCGGGGTGAAGGACGTCAGGCAGTCCAAGGTCGGTGACACGATCACCACCCTCAACAAGGGGGCGACCGTGGCGCTCGGCGGCTACAAGGACCCCCGCCCGATGGTCTTCTCCGGCCTCTATCCGCTGGACGGCTCCGACTACCCGGAGCTGCGCGACGCCCTCGACAAGCTCCAGCTCAACGACGCGGCGCTGGTCTACGAGCCGGAGACCTCGGCGGCGCTCGGCTTCGGCTTCCGGGTCGGCTTCCTCGGGCTGCTGCACCTCGACGTGATCAGGGAGCGGCTGGAGCGCGAGTTCAACCTCGACCTGATCGCCACCGCCCCCAACGTGGTCTACCGGGTGGTCATGGAGGACGGCAAGGAACACACCGTCACCAACCCGAGCGAGTTCCCCGAAGGCAAGATCGACTCGGTGCACGAGCCGGTCGTACGGGCCACGATCCTCGCGCCGAGCGAGTTCATCGGCTCGATCATGGAGCTGTGCCAGACCCGGCGCGGCACCCTGCTCGGCATGGACTACCTCTCGGCCGACCGGGTGGAGATCCGCTACACGCTGCCGCTCGCGGAAATCGTCTTCGACTTCTTCGACCAGTTGAAGTCCAAGACCCGCGGCTACGCCTCGCTGGACTACGAGCCCACGGGCGAGCAGTCGGCCCAGTTGGTGAAGGTCGACATCCTGCTGCACGGCGACAAGGTCGACGCCTTCTCGGCCGTCACCCACCGGGACCAGGCGTACGCGTACGGCGTACGGCTGGTCGCCAAGCTGCGCGAGCTGATCCCGCGCCAGGCGTTCGAGGTGCCGATCCAGGCGGCCATCGGCTCGCGGGTCATCGCGCGCGAGACGATCAGGGCCATCCGCAAGGACGTCCTCGCCAAGTGCTACGGCGGTGACATCTCCCGTAAGCGGAAGCTGCTGGAGAAGCAGAAGGAAGGCAAGAAGCGGATGAAGATGGTCGGCAGCGTGGAGGTTCCGCAGGAAGCCTTCATCGCGGTGCTGTCGAGCGACGAATCCGCCGGCAAGGGCAAGAAGTAGCGGTCCGGTGGGCAAGAAGTAGCCGTCCGGCGCCCGCGCCGGGCCCGTCGGACCGCCCCTGGGGTCCCTGCGCCGCGGCGCAGGGACCCGGCGGGCGGGGCGTGGCGGGTGAGGACGGCGGGGCGGGCCGGGACCGTTCGTTATGAAGCGGCCCCGTACGGCCTCTTACGCGGGCGACGGGCGGCCTCTACCCTGATCACTGCTCGGTAGTTACTCGTCAGTTAGTTACTCGCGAGTCACTTAGTTGTACAGTCATCTGGTCAGTCAGTCACGCAGCACAGCCGTGGGCCCGGAGGATGTCGTGAGCGACACACAGAACTTGATCGAGAACCGGCCGTCCTCCGTGGCGACCCTCTTCGTTGAGCGCGTGACAGCCACACCCGACGCCGAGGCGTATCGCTATCCGGTCCCCCCTTCGTCGGGCGAGGGCCCTGACGACTGGTCCTCGCTGACCTGGGGCCAGGCCGCCGAGCGGGTGTACGCCATCGCGGCGGGACTGATCAGCCTCGGTGTGCGCCCCGAGGAGCGGGTCGCGCTCGCCTCCGCCACCCGGGTCGACTGGATCCTCGCCGACCTCGGCGTGATGTGCGCGGGCGCCGCGACCACCACGATCTACCCCTCCACCAACGTCGAGGAGTCCGCCTTCATCCTCGCGGACTCCGACAGCCGGGTGCTGATCGCCGAGGACGCCGCGCAGCTCGCCAAGGCGCGCGAGCGCCGCGCCGAGCTGCCGCATCTCGCGCATGTCGTGGTGATCGAGGCCGCCGACGCGCTGGCCGCCGAAGGCGACCCCGACGGCTGGGTGCTCTCCCTCGCCGACCTGGAGGCGCGCGGCGCCGACCACCTCGCGGCGAACCCGGCCGCCGTCAAGGAGCGGGTCGGCGCGATCACCTCAGGTCAGCTCGCCACCCTGATCTACACCTCCGGTACGACGGGGCGCCCCAAGGGCGTACGGCTGCTGCACGACAGTTGGTCCTACATGGCGAAGGCCACCGTGTCGACCGGACTGATCACCAAGGACGACGTCCAGTACCTGTGGCTGCCGCTCGCCCATGTCTTCGGCAAGGTGCTGACCTCGGGCCAGATCGAGGTCGGCCATGTCACGGCGGTCGACGGCCGGGTCGACAAGATCATCGAGAATCTGCCGGTCGTGCGGCCGACGTACATGGCAGCGGTGCCCCGGATCTTCGAGAAGGTCTACAACGGCGTCGCGGCGAAGGCGCGGGCCGGCGGCGGTGCCAAGTACAAGATCTTCCTGTGGGCGGCCGAGGTCGCCCGCGAATCGGCCAAGGTCTCCCAGGACAACTTCCGGCGCACCGGCACCGCTTCGCTGCCGCTGGGCCTCGGCGCCAAGCACAAGGTCGCCGACCGGCTCGTCTACGCCAAGCTCCGCGAGGCGTTCGGCGGCAATCTGCGCGCCGCCGTCTCCGGCTCCGCCTCCCTCGCGCCCGACATCGGCTTCTTCTTCTCCGGCGCCGGCATCCACATCCTGGAGGGCTACGGCCTGACGGAGTCCAGCGCCGCCAGCTTCGTCAACCCCGGCGAGGCGTACCGCACCGGTACGGTCGGCAAGCCGCTGCCCGGCACGGAGGTGCGGATCGCGGACGACGGCGAGATCCTGCTGCGCGGCCCCGGCATCATGGCGGGCTACCACGGGCAGCCGGAGAAGACCGCCGAGGTGCTGGAGGCCGACGGCTGGTTCCACACCGGCGACATCGGCGAGCTGTCCCCCGACGGCTATCTGCGGATCACCGACCGCAAGAAGGACCTGATCAAGACGTCCGGCGGCAAGTACATCGCGCCGGCCGAGGTCGAGGGCCAGTTCAAGGCGGTCTGCCCGTTCGTCTCCAACATCCTTGTGCACGGCGCCGACCGGAACTTCTGCACCGCGCTCATCGCGCTCGACGAGCCGTCCATCCTGGACTGGGCCGCCGAGCACGGCCTGGCGGGCAAGTCGTACGCGGACGTCGTCGCCGACCCGCGTACGGTACGGCTCATCGACGGGTACGTGAGCCGGCTCAACGAGGGGCTGCAGCGCTGGCAGACCATCAAGAAGTTCCGGCTGCTGCCCCGCGACCTCGACATCGAGCACGGCGAGCTGACGCCGAGCCTCAAGCTCAAGCGGCCGGTGGTCGAGCGGGAGTACAAGAACCTGATCGAGGACATGTACGCGGGCTCACGCGAAGCCTGACGGGCCTTCACGCAAGCCCTGACGCACGCGCGGGGCCCGCACTGCCCGCTCAGCGTCCCCGTCCGCGCCGCAGCTCGCCCAAAGCATCCTCTATCCGGGCCAGTTGGTGGCGCAGGACGGCGGCGTCGTTCGGGTCGGTGCGGTGCAGCTCGTCCTCTATCGACGTCAGCCGGTCCGCTATCGCGTCGAGCTGCTCGTGCTCCTTCGCCAGCAGCCGCTCCAACTGCCGGTTCTTGCGGTGCAGATCGATGAAGACGCTGACCTTGGCGCGCAGCACCCACGGGTCGAACGGCTTGGTCAGGAAGTCGGCCGCGCCCGTCGCGTAACCGCGGAAGGCGTACCCGCTGTCGGGCTCGGCCCCGGTCAGAAAGATGATCGGGGTGTCCTTCGTCCGCTCGATGCGCTTGATGTTGGCCGCCGTCTCGAAGCCGTCCATGCCCGGCATCCGCACGTCGAGCAGCACGACGGCGAACTGCTGCCGCAGCAGCTCGCGCAGCGCCTCCTCGCCCGATCTGGCCCGGACGAGCGGCTCGTCCAGGGAGGCCAGTACGGCCTCCAGCGCGACGAGATTGTCTTCCATGTCGTCTACCAGGAGGATGCTCGCCCGGTCCGTGGCGGCTGCCTGAGTGCCCATGGTGAATGCCTCACGTGATCGTTCGTGGTCGCATCGGGGGGTTGCGCCCTCGGGGACCTGGAAGGCCGGGCGGCAGACAGCGGGCGGCTCGAAACGCCCACTCAGGCGCTGTCCTTGGTGCATTCCCGCCCATTTTGCTAACTCGGTGCGTATGGGCGAGCCCAGTCTGTCACTCTGTCGGGGTCGCAAGCGGCGCAATGCCACAACCGGACCAGGAGCCGCCGAGTGGGGCCCATTCCGATCCCGCGAGAGACTGCCCAACGCCCCGCACTCCAGGGGCCGTTACGGAAGGACGCCCGATCGGCCGCACGGACCAGCCTGCCCGGCAATCCGCTCGCACCCGCGGCCGCGCGCCGGTTCGCCCGCGCGGCGCTGGCGGACTGGACGAGCCTCGGGCTGCTCGCCACGTGCGCGTTCTGCCAGGGCAGCGCGGCGGGCGCGGGCGGCTGCCTCACCGGGCAGCACAGCACGGACCTGCTCGCCGACGACGCCGTCGTGGTCCTCAACGAACTCGTCACCAACGCCGTCGTCCACGCCGGCACGACCGTCGAGGTGCTGTGCCGGCTGGAGGACGCCACGGAACCCGACGACCCCTCCCAGCCGGACGGCGACCCGGCGGGGCTGCTGGTCGAGGTCTCCGACCACCACCCCACGCGGGCGGTGCGCGGCGGTGTGCAGGAACGATCCGCCGCCGGTGCGCCCGAGTACGGCCGCGGGCTGCAGGTCGTCGGCTCGCTCGCCGAACGCTGGGGCATCACGTACCGCTCGGGCCTCAAGACCGTCTGGGCCCGGCTGCCGCTCGACGGCAGGGAACCGGCCGTGCCGGGCGGGGGAGCGGTGTCGGGCGCCGCGCAGTCGGAGGCGACGGGGCCGGCGCTGCGGCGCGAGCTGCGCGCGGCGGAGATCCTCGCGCCCGCGTCGCGGCGCACCGTGCGCGACGATCCCGACTGGGTCAGCAGGGGCGCCCTGGCGTTCCTCGCCGAAGCGTCCGACCTGCTGGCGGGACAGCTCGACGAAGACCTCGTGGCGGCGCTCGCCTGCCAGCTCCTGGTGCCGCGCCTCGCGGACTGGTGCGCCGTCTGGCTGGACGCCGAAGGCGGCGCCGCGGGCGCGCCGCCCCGGCTCGCCCGCGTCTGGCACTTGGACGAGTCCCGGATCGACCAGCTCCGGGCGGTGCTGGAGCAGGAGATGCCACGGCCGCCAGAGGCGGCGCGGCCGGGTGTGTCGGTCCGGGTCGGGGGAGCGGTGTCGCCGGCGGGCGACCCGGGCGGTACCGGCGACGAGAACGCCTCGCACCCTTCGAACCCCGGGGACACCGCCCACGGGACGGCCTTCGTCTACCGGCTCGTCGCCAACGGCCGCGCCATCGGCACGCTGATGCTCGGCAGG
This sequence comes from Streptomyces sp. NPDC087906, assembly GCF_055584925.1. Lineage (NCBI taxonomy): Bacteria > Bacillati > Actinomycetota > Actinomycetes > Kitasatosporales > Streptomycetaceae > Streptomyces > Streptomyces sp. NPDC087906. The sequence goes on along the minus strand of NZ_JBVJLC010000004.1, from coordinate 177,976 downwards.
CTCGACGGCCGGGCCCGGGTGCCCGACGAAGTCAGCTCGCTGGTCGAGGACTTCGCCCGCCGCGTCGCGCTCGCGATCGGCGCGGCCCGCCGCTACACCCGGCAGGCCACCATCAGCCGGGTGCTCCAGCGCGGACTGCTGCCCAGCCAGGTGGCGAGGATCCCCGGCGTCGCCAGCTCCCTGGTGTACGAGCCGAGCGACGACGGCCTCGCGGGCGGGGACTTCTACGACGTCTTCCCCTGCCCGCCCGGCGGCCGCTGGTGCTTCATGCTCGGCGACGTCCAGGGCAGCGGCCCCGAGGCCGCCGTCGTCACCGGCCTGGCCCGCCCCTGGCTGCGGCTGCTGGCCCGCGAGGGCTACCGCGTCGGCGAGGTGCTCGACCGGCTCAACCGGCTGCTGCTGGACGACGCGACGGAGGCCGCGGAGGCCGCGTCCCTGATGGTCGCCTCGGCGGCAGGCCCGGCGGACGGGACGCAGACGCTGCCCGACGGCAGCCAGCCCCGCTTCCTGTCGCTGCTCTACGGCGAGCTGATGCCCCTGCCGGGCCCGGTCGGCGGCGTCCGCTGCACGCTGGCCAGCGCGGGCCACCCACTGCCGCTGCTGCTGCGCCCCGACGGCTCGGTCCGCCCGGCCGCCGAACCGCAGTTGCTGCTGGGGGTGGTCGAGAACGTCGCGTACGAGAGCCACACCTTCGACCTCCAGCCCGGCGACACCCTCCTCTGCGTCACGGACGGCGTCACCGAACGCCGCTCGGGCCAGCACCTCCTGGACGACTGCGACGGCCTCGCAAGGGTCCTGGCGTCCTGCGTGGGCCTACCGGCCCAGCAGGTCGCCGACCGGATACGAAGCGCGGTACACGACTTCGACGGCACCCCACCGGGCGACGACCTGGCACTCCTGGTCTTCCAGGCGGAATGACCCAGCCGACGCCACCCGGCCCCGCGCGCGGGCGCGGCGGGCCGTCCCGTGCGGCGCGTCCTCGGCCCGTACGGGTCACCTCCGCCGTACGGGACAATGGGGGCATGCCTTCCGCACTGCCCGACGGTGAGCCCATGCCCGAGACCGGCGCGTTGCCCGCGCATGCCCTCGTGGGGGCGGGCGAGCGGCCTCTGGGGTTCTATCTGCACGTTCCGTACTGCGCGACCCGCTGCGGCTACTGCGACTTCAACACCTACACCGCGACCGAGCTGCGCGGCTCGGGCGGGGTGCTCGCCTCGCGTGACAACTACGCCGACACCCTCGCCGACGAGGTACGGCTGGCCAGGAAGGTGCTGGGGGACGACCCCAGGCCGGTGCGTACCGTCTTCGTCGGCGGCGGGACGCCGACCCTGCTGGCCGCCGGTGACCTGGTGCGGATGCTGGGCACGATCCGCGACGAGTTCGGGCTCGCCGACGACGCCGAGATCACCACCGAGGCGAATCCGGAGTCCGTCGACCCGGCGTATCTCGCGGCGCTGCGCGAGGGCGGCTTCAACCGGATCTCGTTCGGCATGCAGAGCGCCAAGCAGCACGTGCTGAAGGTCCTCGACCGCAACCACACCCCCGGCCGCCCCGAGGCCTGCGTGGCGGAAGCGCACGCGGCGGGCTTCGACCACGTCAACCTGGACCTGATCTACGGCACCCCCGGCGAGACCGACGACGACTGGCGCGCCTCACTCGCGGCGGCCGTCGGCGCCGGGCCCGACCACATCTCCGCGTACGCCCTGATCGTGGAGGAGGGCACCCAGCTCGCCCGGCGCATCCGGCGCGGCGAGGTCCCCATGACGGACGACGACGAGCACGCCGACCGCTACCTGATCGCCGACGAGGTGCTGGCGGCGGCCGGCTTCGGCTGGTACGAGGTGTCCAACTGGGCGACCTCGGAGGCCGCCCGCTGCCTGCACAACGAGCTGTACTGGCGCGGCGCCGACTGGTGGGGCGCCGGCCCCGGCGCGCACAGCCACATGGGCGGCGTCCGCTGGTGGAACGTGAAGCACCCGGGCGCGTACGCGGCGGCGCTGGCTGAGGGCCGCTCCCCGGGCGCGGGCCGCGAGCTGCTGACCGACGAGGACCGCCGCGTCGAACGCGTCCTCCTGGAGCTGCGCCTCGCCGAAGGCGTCCCGCTCTCCCTGCTGGCCCCCACGGGCCTGGCGGCGGCGTCCCGCGCGGTGGACGACGGCCTCCTGGCCCCGGCCCCGCACGCCGAGGGCCGCGCGGTCCTGACCCTGCGCGGCAGACTGCTGGCCGACGCAGTGGTCAGGGACCTGGTCGACTGATCACACAACTGATCACCCGGACGGGTGAATCAGTGCAGGAGGGGGCGGGACCTGCCTACGCTGTCCCTAGGCTGCCGTCGTACCCGGCGATGGCGAAAGCGGAGGGCCACGGAGATGACCGCTGTGGATGACCGACCCATCACTGACGACGTCGTCGAATTCTTCGAGGCCCTCGAGGTCCCCGAGGGATACGTGGCGGAGCTCCTGCGGGGGGAAATCGTGATGATGGCCGGGCCGGATCTGGTCCACAACCGAATCGTGCAGTCCGTCCAGGACCAGATTCCGTACAGCCGCTTCGAGCGTCTTCAGACCCAGGACATCGCGATCCCCGGCGAGCAGAGCGAGCCCCAGCCCGACCTCGTCGTGCTCGAACGCGGCGGCGGTCCCGAGTCCGGGCGGCTGTTGCCCTCCGACGTGCTCACCCTGGTCGTCGAAGTCGTCTCCAAGACCAGCGTCGACCGGGACTACGGCGAGAAGCGGTCCATCTACGCGGCGGGCAAGGTCCCCGCCTACCTCGTCATCGACCCCATGGCAGCCCACTGCATACTGCTCACGGAGCCGACAGGCGAGGGCGAGGCGGCCGACTACCAGGTGGAGAACACCGTGAAGTTCGGCCTGTCCGTCCCGTTGGACCTGCTGGACGTCACGCTTGACACCTCTGAGTTCCAGACCCTGCCCCCGGTCAAACGGCACCGCCGACCGTGACGAAGTCGATCAGCTCCTCCACCCGCCCCAGCAGCGCCGGTTCCAGGTCCCGGTACGACCTGACGTGCGACAGGATCCGCTGCCACGCCGCGCCCGTGTTCTCCGGCCAGCCCAGGGCCCGGCACACGCCCGTCTTCCAGTCCTGGCCGCGCGGGACCGTCGGCCATGCCGGGATGCCGACCGACGACGGCTTCACCGCCTCCCACACGTCGATGTACGGGTGGCCGACGATCAGGACGTTCGCGCCCGTCACCTCCGCCGCGATCCGCGACTCCTTCGAGCCCGGCACCAGGTGGTCGACCAGGACGCCCAGCCGCGCGTCCTCGGCCGGGGCGAAGTCGGCGACGATCGACGGGAGGTCGTCGATGCCGCCGAGGTACTCCACGACCACGCCCTCGATGCGCAGGTCGTCGCCCCACACCTTCTCGACCAGTTCGGCGTCGTGCCGGCCCTCCACATAGATGCGGCCCGCCCGCGCCACCCGCGCCCGCGCCCCCGGCACCGCGAGCGAGCCCGAGGCGGTGCGGGCCGGGTGGTGCGGGGTCGCCGCCGACGGGCGGACGAGCGTCACCACCCGGCCCTCCAGCAGGAAGCCGCGCGGTACCAGTGGGAAGACCCGGTGCTTGCCGAAGCGGTCCTCCAGGGTCACCGTCGGCCCCTCGGCCGTCTTCTCGCAGCGGATCACCGCGCCGCAGAAGCCCGTCGACACCTCCTCGACCACCAGATCCGGTTCGGCGGGGACCTCGGGCGCGGGCGTGGGCTTCTTCCACGGCGGCGTCAGATCGGGACTGTAGCTGCGCATCCGCCGACGATAGCGGTCAGTCGAGCAACTTCTCGATGAGGTCGGCCGCCCGCGTCGTACCGCCCTCCGCCCGCGCCCGTGCCCGCAGCTCCGCCGCGCGCCCGAGCGTGGCCGGCGCCGTCGCGAACCCGGTCAGGGCGGCGCGCAGCCGCTCCGGCGTGGCGTCCGCCGTGTCGATCCGTACCGCGACCCCCAGCTCCACCAGCCGGTCGGCGTTGGTGAACTGGTCGACCGCCTGCGGTACGGCGATCATCGGCGTACCCGTGAACAGCCCCTCGCTGCTGCCGCCCATCCCCGCGTGCGTCACGAACGCGTCCGCCTGCTCCAGGATCGCGAGCTGCGGCACCCAAGGCCGCACCTCGACATTGCCGGGCACCGGACCCAGCTCACCCGGATCGGTCCGCCGGCCGATCTGGAGCACCACGTGCCAGCCCGGCAGATCCCCGTACGCGGCCAGGCACGCGCGGTAGAACTCCGGCTGCCCCGTGTACGCCGACCCCAGCGAGACCAGCAGGACCTTCTCGGCGCCGACGGGCCGCACCCACTCCTCCTGCCCGGTGCGCGGCCCGAAGCAGGACCCGACGAACGTCACCGTCTCCTCGTCGACGTCGTCGGCGAACGGCTGCATGGCCCGGGGGATCAGCGCCAGCGTGTTCGCCGGCCGGCCGCCGAACACGTCGGGGTCGGTGGTCGTCGCCCCCGACCCCGCCAGCCAGGTACGGAACTTCGCCCGGTACGCGTCGGCGCCCGGCAGCTCCCACAACTGCGCCGCCACCTCGCGCTCGTAGCCGCGCCAGGCCACATACGTCGGCGAGAGCTGCATGAACGGCCGGCCCTGCGCCTCGGCGATGACACGCGCGGGATACCCGCCGATGTCGTACAGGTACAGGTCGGCGGGGTCGCTGTCGTACGCGGCGCGCAGCGCGGACAGCGCCCGGATGCCGTTGTCCAGGAAGATCGTCATCGCCGCGATCGGATCGTCCGGCCACTTGTTGTCGGCCGGCAGCAGCGAGTCGTACGGGACGAGTTCCGCGCCCGCGCCGGTGACCAGCTCCTCGGCCGACGGGTCGTTGGCGTACGACACCCGGTGGCCGCGGGCCACCAGCTCCCGGAAGATCTCCAGGCTGGGCAGGATGTGGCTGACGGCGGGGACGCCGATCATCGCGACATGGCGACGGGGCAAGCGTGACATGGCAGATCACTCACTTCAGCTCTACGGGCGGTCAGGAAGGCCGCGGGAAACAAACACGACGGAGACCGGGTCGGCGAAGAGACGCCACACCCGCATACAGGACCGGGCGCGTGGGGAGGCTTGTCCCCGGGGCGGCGGGTCCTCGGACTTCCGTCGTGTCAGCCGTAGAGCTGCTTGAGCATCATGCCGACGACCTTAATCCCGGTCCCGGCGGTGAGGTAACCCCGCCCGGGACATCACGCGGGACATGACCCGGGCAAGATCCGGGACAGAACGGGCGGCACGGGCAGCGTGTGCGGCTGCCTTGCTACGGCCGTACCGAACGGCCGTACACTGGCTCGGGGAATGTTGGCACTCCCCCGCAACGAGTGCCAAGCGAGGACCGACGGGGTACGACGGACGAGAGCTGGAGGTGTGCGCGATGCTCAGTGAACGCAGACTTGAAGTGCTGCGCGCCATCGTCCAGGACTATGTGGGCACGGAAGAGCCGGTCGGCTCCAAGGCCCTCACCGAGCGGCATCAGCTCGGGGTCTCCCCGGCCACGGTCCGCAACGACATGGCGGTGCTGGAGGACGAGGGCTTCATCGCCCAGCCGCACACCAGCGCGGGCCGCATCCCCACCGACAAGGGCTACCGGCTCTTCGTGGACAAGCTGGCGGGCGTCAAACCCCTGTCGTCGCCGGAGCGCCGCGCCATCCAGAACTTCCTGGACAGCGCCGTCGACCTCGACGACGTCGTGGGCCGTACGGTCCGGCTGCTCGCGCAGCTCACCCGGCAGGTCGCCGTCGTCCAGTACCCCTCACTGACCCGCTCGACGGTGCGTCATGTGGAGCTGCTGTCGCTCGCCGCCGCCCGGCTGATGCTCGTGCTGATCACGGACACCGGACGGGTCGAGCAGCGCATGATCGACTGCCCGGCGCCGTTCGGCGAGACCTCGCTGGCCGATCTGCGGGCCCGGCTCAACAGCCGGATCGTGGGGCGCAGGTTCGCCGACGTGCCGCAGCTCGTGCAGGACCTGCCGGACTCCTTCGAGCTGGAGGACCGCGGGACCGTCTCCACGGTGCTCGCGACCCTCCTCGAAACCCTGGTCGAGGAGACCGAGGAGCGGCTGATGATCGGCGGCACCGCCAATCTCACCCGCTTCGGACACGATTTTCCGCTGACCATCCGGCCGGTGCTGGAGGCGCTCGAAGAGCAGGTGGTGCTCCTCAAGCTGCTGGGTGAGGCGGAACACCCGGGCATGACCGTACGGATCGGGCACGAGAACGCCCATGAGGGCCTCAGCTCCACGTCCGTCGTCGCGGTCGGCTACGGTTCGGGCGACGAGGCAGTCGCCAAACTCGGCGTGGTCGGACCGACCCGCATGGACTACCCCGGAACGATGGGAGCGGTACGCGCAGTGGCACGTTACGTCGGACAGATCCTGGCGGAGTCGTAAGTGGCCACGGACTATTACGCCGTTCTCGGCGTGCGCCGCGACGCATCGCAGGACGAGATCAAGAAGGCATTCCGGCGGCTCGCGCGCGAGCTGCATCCGGATGTGAATCCCGATCCCAAGACGCAAGAGCGCTTCAAGGAGATCAACGCCGCGTACGAGGTGTTGTCGGACCCGCAGAAGAAGCAGGTCTACGACCTCGGCGGCGACCCGCTGTCGGCGGGCGGCGGCGGTGGCGCCGGCGGCTTCGGCGCGGGCGGCTTCGGCAACTTCTCCGACATCATGGACGCGTTCTTCGGTACGGCGTCGCAGCGCGGCCCGCGGTCGCGCACGCGCCGCGGCCAGGACGCGATGATCCGGCTGGAGATCGACCTCAACGAGTCGGCCTTCGGCACCACGAAGGACATCCAGGTCGACACGGCCGTCGTCTGCACCACGTGCAACGGCGAGGGCGCGGCGCCCGGCACCTCGGCGCAGACCTGCGACATGTGCCGCGGCCGCGGTGAGGTCTCGCAGGTGACGCGGTCGTTCCTGGGCCAGGTCATGACGTCGCGGCCGTGCCCGCAGTGCCAGGGCTTCGGCACGGTCGTCCCGACCCCGTGCCCCGAGTGCGCGGGCGACGGGCGGATCCGCTCCCGCCGTACGCTCACGGTCAAGATCCCGGCCGGCGTCGACAACGGCACCCGCATCCAGCTCGCAGGCGAAGGCGAGGTCGGCCCCGGCGGCGGCCCCGCGGGCGATCTGTACGTGGAGATCCACGAGCTGCCGCACGCGGTGTTCCAGCGGCGCGGCGACGATCTGCACTGCACGGTCACCATCCCGATGACGGCGGCGTCTCTGGGCACGAAGTGCCCGCTGGAGACGCTGGACGGGGTCGAGGAGATCGACGTACGCCCCGGCACCCAGTCGGGCCAGTCGATCCCGCTGCACGGCAGGGGCATCACGCACCTGCGCGGCGGCGGGCGCGGCGACCTGATCGTCCATGTCGAGGTCATGACGCCGTCGAAACTGGACCCCGAGCAGGAGAGGTTGCTCAGGGAGCTAGCGGTCCTCCGGGGTGAGGAGCGGCCGACAGGCCAGTTTCAACCGGGGCAACAGGGGCTCTTCTCACGCCTGAAGGACGCGTTTAACGGCCGTTGAGGCCGCGGGGTCTGGGTTGCGGCCCGTCCGGCTGGTTCCGGTGTCCGGGGCCTCCGGAGGGGGGTGTCCGGACTGCTCGATCGCTAGCGCTCCCACGCTTTACGTCCGGACACCCCCCTCCTGCGACCCCGGCCCCCTCCCCCCGGTGGGTCCCAGCCCCAGCCCCGCGTGGGCGCGGCTTGCGGGGTGCGTGCGGGCCGGGGGCCGCGTCCCTGTCGCGCACGCCTGGCCCCTTGCCGCCGGTGGTCGGGAACACCCGATCCGGGCGGTGGGGCTGAAGGGGGTCGTGCAGGGGTGGTGTCCGGAGCGTAAAGCGTGATTTGCGGCGCATGTCCGGGTGCACCGCGTGTGGGACGAGTACGCGCCGTAAATCGTGCAGCGCAGGACACCATCCCGGAACGGCCCCCGGCGACAACCGCAACCCAGACCGGTCACCCCGCCGGACGGCGACACCGCCCCCGGCGACAACCGCAACCCAGACACGTGAACCCCGCCGGACGGCGACACCGCAACCAAGGCCCACGGGCGGCATGGCACCATGCCTCCATGTCCTCCGCGCTGACCGATCTCTGCCGGTATCCGATCGTGCAGGCCCCCATGGCGGGCGGTGCGTCGTGCCCGCGGTTGGCCGCGGCCGTCTCCGACGCGGGAGGTCTCGGATTCCTCGCCGCCGGGTACAAGACGGCGGACGGCATGTACGAAGAGATCAAGCAGCTCCGCGGGCTGACCGGCCGCCCCTTCGGCGTCAATCTGTTCATGCCGCAGCCGCACCACGAGGACGGCGCCGCCGTCGAGGTCTACCGCAACCAGCTCGCCGGTGAGGCCACCTGGTACGACACACCGCTGGGGGACCCCGAGTCCGGCCGGGACGACGGTTACGAGGCCAAGCTGGCCATACTGCTCGACGACCCCGTGCCGGCCGTCTCGTTCACCTTCGGCTGCCCCACCCGCGCCGCGCTCGCCGCGCTCGGCCGCGCCGGGGTGTTCACCGTCGTCACCGTCACCACCCCCGACGAGGCGCGGGCCGCGCAGTGGGCGGGGGCCGACGCCGTGTGCGTGCAGGGCATCGAAGCCGGCGGACACCAGGGCACGCATCGCGACGACCCCACCACCGACGGCGCCGGCATCGGGCTGCTCTCGCTGGTCGCCCAGGTCAGGGAGACCGTGCAGTTGCCGATCATCGCGACCGGCGGGCTGATGCGCGGCGCCCAGATCGCCGCCGTGCTCGCCGTGGGCGCCGACGCGGGGCAGCTCGGCACCGCGTTCCTGGTCTGCCCGGAATCCGGCGCGAATCTGCTGCACAAACAAGCCATGACCAACCCCGTCTTCACCAGGACCGAGCTGACCCGCGCCTTCTCCGGGCGGCCGGCGCGCGGCCTGGTGAACCGCTTCATGCGGGAACACGGCCCTTACGCGCCACCCGCGTACCCCGCCGTGCACCATCTGACCGCCGGACTGCGCAAGGCCGCGGCCAAGGCGGGGGACGCGCAGGGCATGGCGCTGTACGCGGGACAGGGCCACCGGATGGCCCGCGAGCTGCCCGCCGGGCAGCTCGTCGAGGTGCTGGCCGCCGAACTCGACGCGACCCGCGCCGCGTTGTCCCTGGGGAGTGCGTCATGACCGCGCCCGTCTTCCTCGTCCCCGCCGGTGCGCTGCGCACCGGCACGGTCACCCTCGACGGGCCCGAGGGGCGGCACGCCGTCTCCGTACGCAGGCTCCGTGTCGGCGAGCAGATCGTCCTCACGGACGGCGCGGGCAACGGCGGGTTCGGGACGGTTGCCGCCGTCGAGGGCAAGGACCGGCTCGACGTCGCCGTCACCGACGTACGCACCGAGGGCGCGCCCGCGCCGCTCATCACCGTTGTCCAGGCGCTGCCCAAGGGGGACAGGGGCGAGCTGGCCGTCGAGACGATGACCGAGACGGGCGTGGACGCCGTCGTGCCGTGGTCCGCCGCGCGCTGCGTCACGCAGTGGCGGGGCGAGCGCGGCGCCAAGGCGCTGGCCAAATGGCGAGCGACGGCCAGGGAGGCGGGCAAGCAGTCGCGGCGGCTGCGGTTCCCCGACGTCGCCGAGCCGGCGAGCACCAAACAGGTCGCCGCGCTGCTGGCGGGCGCCGACTTCGCCGCCGTACTGCACGAGGAGGGCAGCGAACCGCTCGCCATGGCCGCGCTGCCGGCCGAGGGCAGCATCGTGCTCGTCGTCGGTCCTGAAGGGGGCGTCTCCCCGGAGGAGCTGGCGGCCTTCGCCGACGCGGGGGCCAAGCCGTACCGGCTCGGCCCGAGCGTGCTGCGCACCTCCACGGCGGGCACGGCGGCCACCGCCCTGCTCCTGGGCCGCACGGGCCGCTGGTCCTGACGGGCCGCCACGGCCGCCCCGCACCCGGCGGCGCGGCAGGCAGCCGTCGGCCGGATACGATGCCTGCCAACCGATCGGATACCAGGGAGGCCCCGGACCATGGCGGGAGAACCACAGGCCGACTGCCTGTTCTGCAAGATCGTCTCCGGTGACGTACCGGCCACCGTCGTCAAGGAGACGGAGACCACGGTCGCCTTCCGTGACATCAACCCGCAGGCCCCGACGCATGTCCTGGTCATCCCCCGGGTGCACTACCCCGACGCCGCGTCGCTCGCCGTCGCCGAGCCGCAGATCGCCGCCGACGTGCTGCGGGAGGCGGCCGAGGTCGCGGCCCAGGACAAGGTGGACGCCGGGGGCTACCGGATCGTGTTCAACACCGGCAGCGGGGCCGGCCAGACCGTCTTCCACGCGCATGCCCACGTGCTGGGCGGCCGGGGTCTCAACTGGCCTCCCGGATAGCGGCGGGCCACGGCGTTGTCCGTCCGCGAACTGGTGGTCCTCGGCACGGCGAGCCAGGTGCCGACCCGCCACCGCAACCACAACGGCTACCTGCTGCGCTGGGACGGCGAGGGGCTGCTCTTCGACCCCGGCGAGGGCACCCAGCGGCAGATGCTGCGCGCCGGGGTCGCCGCGCACGACATCAACCGGATATGTGTCACGCACTTCCACGGCGACCACTCGCTCGGTCTCGCCGGTGTCATCCAGCGCATCAACCTCGACCGGGTGCCGCACGAGATCACGGCCCACTACCCGCTGAGCGGGCAGCACTTCTTCGAGCGGCTGCGGTACGCCACCGCCTACCGGGAGTCCGTCGCACTGTCACAGGTCCCGGTCGACGGCGACGGGGTGGTCGTCCTCGCGCGGACGCCCGGCTACACGCTGGACGCGCACCGGCTCTCGCACCCCGTCGAGTCGTACGGCTACCGGCTCACCGAACCGGACGGCCACCGCATGGTGCCCGCGCTGCTCGCCGAGCGCGGCATCCGGGGCCCGGACGTCGGCCGGATCCAGCGCGAGGGTGTGCTGGACGGGGTCATGCTGGCGGAGGTCAGCGAGGTGCGGCGCGGCCAGCGGTTCGCGTTCGTGATGGACACCCGGCTCTGCGACGGCGTGTACACGCTGGCCGAAGGGTGCGACATGCTGGTCATCGAGTCGACGTTCCTCGACGAGGACGAGCATCTCGCCACCGACCACGGCCATCTCACCGCGGGCCAGGCGGCCCGGGTGGCGCGGGACGCCGGCGTACGGCATCTGGTGCTGACCCACTTCTCGCAGCGCTACGGCGACCCCGCCGCGTTCGAACGGCAGGCGCGCGCCGCCGGGTTCGACGGCGAACTGACCGTGGCGGCCGACCTGGCGCGGGTGCCGCTGCCCAAGCGGTCGGCGGGACACACCCGCTGAGCGTGCGGCTTCCCCTCCGTACAGCGGCGCACATCGGGCACACTGGCCGGATCTGCACGCGACCGGGGAGACGGCAGTGACGACCGCATCCGACGGAAACCCACAGGACCACACCGCCGACATCGACCCGCTCGGCGGGCTGCGCGCCCCGGACGACCCGGAGTGCGACGTCTACCTGACCGGCACGGTCTTCCTCGACATCATCTTCACCGGCCTCGACAGCGCACCGGTGCGCGGCACCGAGTCCTGGGCCAGGGGGATGGGGTCGAGCCCCGGCGGTATCGCCAACATGGCGAGCGCGCTGGCCCGGCTGGGGCTGCGCACGTCGCTCGCCGCCGCCTTCGGCGACGACCACTACGGCGAGTACTGCTGGGACGCGCTCGAACAGGGCGAGGGCATCGACCTGTCCCGCTCGCGCACCGTCCCCGGCTGGCACTCGCCCGTCACCGTCTCCATGGCGTACGAGGGCGAGCGGACGATGGTCTCGCACGGCCACGAGGCCCCGCCGCCCGAGGGCGCGCTGCCCGAATGCCCGCCGCGCGCACGGGCCGCCGTCGCCGCCCTCAACCCGGGGCGCGACGAGGGCTGGGTCGCCCGCGCCGCCGGGCACGGCGCACGGATCTTCGCCGACGTCGGCTGGGACGACTCGGGGCGCTGGGACCTGGCCGAGCTGCCCGACCTGGACCACTGCGAGGCGTTCCTGCCCAACGCCGAGGAGGCGATGCGCTACACCCGCGCCGACAGCCCCAGGGCCGCCGCCCGGCTGCTGGCGGAGCGGGTGCCGCTCGCCGTCGTCACGCTGGGCTCCGAAGGGGCCTACGCGGTGGACGGCAGGACGGGGGAGACGGCCGAGGTGCCGGCCATCGCGGTGGAAGCACTGGACCCGACGGGCGCAGGCGATGTGTTCGTGGCCGGATTCGTCACCGGTACGCTCGCCGGCTGGCCGCTCGCCGACCGGCTCGCCTTCGCCGGCCTGACGGCTGCGCTCTCCGTCCAGGAGTTCGGCGGCGCGCTCGCCGCCCCCGGCTGGTCGGAGGTCGCCGCCTGGTGGAGCTACGTGCAGGCGTCCACCGAGCAGGACCCCGAAGGGCTGCGCCGATACGCCTTCCTCAAGCCGCTGCTCCCGGCCCCCGATCGCCCCTGGCCGCTGCGCAGGGCGGTCCCGACGATCGGCTTCGGCCGCTCGTCCTGACCACCCGGGCGGCCGCGGGAAAGCCAGATCGGGCAAGGGCGCGGGGAAAAGTCCTACGGGCTTGTCAGTGCGGAGTCGTAGGCTGTTACCCCAGAGGTTGTCGAGCAGCGAGAACCCTGCAACGGGAGGTATGTGCAGGCCACAGTGCCGGCCCATGACTCAGACACCTACAGCCCAGAATGGCAGGTCCCCCGAGGCGGGACAGGCGCGTGCCCACTTCACCGTCCCCGACAAACACCCGATGGTGACGGTTCTGGGTTCGAGGGACTCCCTGCTGCGTGTGATCGAGTCGGCTTTCCCCGCCGCCGACATCCATGTACGGGGCAATGAGATCAGCGCCAGTGGCAGCGCGGCCGACGTCGCGATGATCCAGCGCCTGTTCGACGAAATGATGCTGGTGCTCCGCACCGGTCAGCCGATGACGGAGGACGCAGTGGAACGTTCGATCGCCATGCTCAGGGCGAGCGAGGACGGCGGCGCGGACGGACCCGAGACGCCCGCCGAGGTGCTCACCCAGAACATCCTCTCCAGCCGGGGGCGCACGATCCGGCCGAAGACCCTCAACCAGAAGCGGTATGTCGACGCGATCGACAAGAACACGATCGTGTTCGGCATCGGCCCCGCCGGTACGGGCAAGACGTATCTCGCCATGGCCAAGGCGGTCCAGGCCCTGCTGGCCAAGCAGGTCACCCGGATCATCCTGACCAGGCCCGCCGTCGAGGCGGGCGAGCGGCTCGGCTTCCTGCCCGGCACGCTCTACGAGAAGATCGACCCGTATCTGCGCCCGCTCTACGACGCGCTGCACGACATGCTGGAGCCGGACTCGATCCCGCGGCTGATGGCGGCGGGCACGATCGAGGTCGCCCCGCTGGCCTACATGCGCGGCCGGACGCTGAACGACGCGTTCATCATCCTGGACGAGGCGCAGAACACCAGTCCCGAGCAGATGAAGATGTTCCTGACGAGGCTCGGCTTCGAATCGAAGATCGTCATCACGGGCGATGTCACCCAGGTCGACCTCCCGGGCGGCACGAAGAGCGGTCTGCGCCAGGTCCAGGACATCCTGGAGGGCGTCGACGACGTGCACTTCTCCCGGCTCACGTCGGAGGACGTCGTACGGCACAAGCTCGTCGGCCGTATCGTCGACGCCTACGAGAAGTACGACAGCCGCAACGGCAACGAGCAGCACCGCTGACGGGCCCGCCCGGCTGAGGCATCGACCGAAAGAGTCACAGCAACACCATGTCGATCGACGTCAACAACGAGTCAGGTATCGAGGTCGACGAGCAGGCGGTCCTCGACGTCGCCCGCTACGCGCTCACGCGGATGCGTATCCACCCGCTCTCCGAACTGTCGGTGATCGTCGTGGACGAGGCCGCCATGGAGCAACTGCACATGCAGTGGATGGACCTGCCGGGTCCGACCGATGTCATGTCCTTCCCGATGGACGAGCTGCGTCCGCCGGTCAAGGACGAGGAGGAGCCCCCGCAGGGGCTCCTCGGTGACATCGTGCTCTGCCCCGAGGTCGCGAAGAAGCAGGGCGAGGAAGCGCCGACGCAGCACACCATGGACGAGGAGTTGCAGCTCCTCACCGTCCACGGTGTGCTGCATCTGCTCGGGTACGACCACGACGTGCCGGACGAGAAGGCCGAGATGTTCGGCCTCCAGGCCGCCATCGTCGACGGCTGGCGGGGTGAGCGCGGTCTGACGGGTCCGTCGCCCGCGCCGACCGTGTCATGACCGCGCAACTCATCGTCGGGGCCGTCGCCCTGGTCGTCGTCGCCTGGCTGGCGGCCTCGGCCGAGGCGGGCCTCGCCCGCGTCTCCAGCTTCCGCGCCGCCGAGGCCGTCAGGTCGGGGCGCAAGGGCGCGGCCAAGCTGGCCCAGATCGCCGCCGATCCCACCCGCTACCTCAACGTCGCCCTGCTGGTGCGGGTGGCCTGCGAGATGGCGGCCGGCGTGCTCGTCACGTACGTCTGCCTGAAGGAGTTCGACGCGACGTGGGAGGCGCTGCTCGTCGCGATCGGCGTGATGGTCCTCGTCTCGTACGTGGCCGTCGGCGTCTCCCCGCGCACCATCGGCAGGCAGCACCCGCTGAACACGGCGACGGCAGCCGCGTACGTGCTGCTGCCGCTGGCCCGGGTGATGGGCCCGGTCCCGCAGCTCCTGATCCTCCTCGGCAACGCCCTCACGCCCGGCAAGGGTTTCCGCAAGGGCCCGTTCGCGAGCGAGGCCGAGCTGCGCGCGATGGTGGACCTCGCCGAGCAGGAGTCCCTGATCGAGGACGACGAGCGCCGCATGGTGCACTCCGTCTTCGAGCTGGGCGACACCCTCGTACGGGAAGTCATGGTGCCGCGTACGGACCTGGTCTCCATCGAGCGGTACAAGACGATCCGTCAGGCGCTCACGCTGGCGCTGCGCTCCGGCTTCTCCAGGATTCCGGTGACGGGGGAGAACGAGGACGACATCGTCGGCGTCGTCTATCTCAAGGACCTGGTCAGGAAGACCCACATCAACCGCGAGTCGGAGGCCGATCTGGTCTCCACGGCGATGCGCCCGGCGGCTTTCGTGCCCGACACGAAGAACGCGGGGGACCTGCTGCGGGAGATGCAGCAGGAGCGCAGCCATGTCGCCGTCGTCATCGACGAGTACGGCGGCACGGCGGGCATCGTCACGATCGAGGACATCCTGGAGGAGATCGTCGGCGAGATCACCGACGAGTACGACAGGGAGCTGCCGCCGGTCGAGGAGATCGGCGACGGCTCGTACCGGGTCACGGCCCGGCTCGACATCGGCGACCTCGGGGAGCTGTTCGGGCTCGACGAGTACGACGACGAGGACGTGGAGACGGTGGGCGGCCTGCTGGCGAAGGCGCTCGGGCGCGTGCCGATCGCCGGCGCGAGCGCCAAGGTCGAGCTGCCGGACGGCCGGGTCCTGCGGCTGACGGCGGAGTCCCCGGCCGGCCGCCGCAACAAGATCGTCACCGTGCTCGCGCAGCCGGTGGTGGCGGAGGCGGAGCAGAAGCAAGGGGCGGCTTCGTCGTGAGGGGCGCTTCGTCATGAGCCCGGAGGAACTGGCCGAGTTCTGCCTCGGGTTCAACGGGACCTCGCGCGAGACACCGTTCTCGCGCAGTCCCGGCCTCTCGGTCTTCAAGGTGGCGGCGAAGATCTTCGCGTTCTGCTCGCTGGACGACGCGCCCCTGAAGGTCGCCCTCAAGTGCGCGCCGGAGGAGGCGGTCAGGCTCCGGGAGGCGTATCCGGCGATCGTCCCCGGCTGGCATCTCAACAAGCGGCACTGGAACACGGTGACGGTCGGAGACCTCCCGCCGCGCATGGTGCGGGAGTTGATCGAGGACTCCTACGACCTGGTGGTCGCCGGGCTGCCGCGGGCGGAGCGCCTCCGCCTCGACCGGCCCTGATCCAGGCCCCGATCCGGGCCCGGAGTCCCCGGTCCGGGGACTCTACGCGCGTCCGTCGGCGTCAGCGGATCAGCCGTGCGGCCGCATCTTGCGTACGCGGCGGCGGATGGCGGGACCGATGCGCGAGCCGTCGGCCGACATCCGCCGCTCCATGGTGGTGAGCCGCTTCATCAGTTCCTTGTTCTGCGCGGTCAGCGCGGTCACGCTCCGCTCGGCCTGCGCCAGCCGCTCGTGCAGCCTGCTGAAGCGGTAGCGCAGCGCGCCGTCGTCGGAGCTGTCCCAGACGCTGACGGGCGGCGGCAGCTTCAGGGCGGCGACCCGGGCGTCGTACGCGGCGCCGCCGTCGCCGTGGCTGAAGGTGTTCTCCAGGCCGTTGCGGTCGAGGAAGGTCTTGAACCGGTCCCAGCGCTCCCGGTGGTTGCTGAGCAGCGGCCCGTAGTCGGCTTCCTCGTACAGGTCCCTGGGGTGGATGTCGCCGGGCAGGCCGCGCAGCATCCGGTGCGGGATGTCGTAGTACCGGCAGAGTTCGAGGGTCCGCGAGTCGTGGACCAGCACCACGCTGGGCGTGCCCGCGAGGAGCGGGGCGATGTTGCCGTGGATGCGGGTGCCGTAGACGAAGTCGTGGGTGGCGAGTTCCTCCAGCCAGGTCCTCGGGTCCAGCGGGACCCTGACCTTGTTCTCCTGGAAGAGCGGGTGAGTCATCCGGCGGGGGAGCCCCTTGTCGCGGCCGGCGGTGGCGCCGCTGGAGGTGTCGCCCCAGAACAGCAGCTCGGCGTCGGCGAGGTTCTGCGCGAAGTAGGTGAGGTGCGGGAAGCGTTCGTATGCGTTGCGGGCCAGCGCGGCCACATCGCCGACGTTCACGGCGCCGGGTGAGAGGTTTATCCCTATTCGGGACGAACTGTCGATGAACCCGGGGTCGCGCGGCCGGGGGAAGGTCTCGCCGTGCAGGAACATCGACGGGCAGCCGATGATGTCGACGTCGTGGAAGCCGAGGTCCTTGAGGTACGAGGCGGTCAGCTCGCCGCGCACGCCGATCGAAGGCGATCTCTCCAGCACGGCTCTGACGAAGCGTTTGACCGACAGCTCCATCGGGGCGAGCCGCTTGGTGTCGTAGTTCTCACTGACCTGCGCGCCGACTCCCAGCACCACCACCGGGATGGTGAGCTGCTCGATCAGGGTGGACATCCGGTCGAGCGAGCCGCGGAAGCTGGGCCGGAAGGCGTTGGCGAGCGGGATGACGAACGCGTCGTACTGCTCGTTGATCTCCTTCGCCCGCTCGGCCGTCGGCACGGTCTTCAGCCCGTTCGACGTCAGCTCGGTGTCCTGGGTGAGCAGGATCTTGTACGTCGCGTCGCTGAACAGGAGATTCCCTGAGTTCGTGCCGATCAGGTCCTGCTCGATGAACTCCTCTTGGGACGCGACACGGAACGGGCTCTTCCCCGAGCGGATGAGTATGCGCTTCATGGCCTGCTTTCTCGCTTACTCGTAAAGACCGGTCAACTGTCCGGAAAGGCGTAGGTGAACGGGACGATACCGCAGGGCAAAGACCGGAAGTCGAACGCAATTCCCGGTTTCGAACGGTTTATTCCTTAGGTCCTAAGACCTGGGGACCCGCCGCCACCTGCGGTGATCTCCCGAGACTTATGCTCGGCACATGACACAGAGCGCCGGACCGGGACCTGCGGACATCGACCCGGAGGACCGCAAGATCATCACGCTGGCCCGTGCGACCCGCGCCCGCAACGGGGTGGCCGAGGGTGCGGCGGTACGGGACGAAACGGGCCGTACGTACGTCGCCGGCACGGTCGAACTCGACTCCCTCAAGCTGAGCGCGCTGCGCACCGCCGTCGCGATGGCCGTCGCCAGCGGAGCGACGTCACTGGAGGCCGCCGCCGTCGTCACCGAGGCCGCGGAACCGGCGGCCGAGGACCGTGCCGCCGTACGCGATCTCGGCGGCCCCGCGACGCCGGTCCTGCTGGCGGCCCCGGACGGGACGCTGCGCGCCACGGTCGAGGCGGGCTGACCCGGGACCCGCACCGGCCGTCCGCCGACCCGGCTGGTCGGCGCCGGCCCCGCGATCGGGGACAATGGGCGCCATGAGCGCTCGTACCCCTTCACCCGAGACAGCCGAAGCACCCCACAGGGCCGGCTTCGCCTGCTTCGTAGGCCGCCCCAACGCGGGCAAATCCACCCTCACGAACGCTCTGGTCGGACAGAAGGTGGCCATCACCTCCAACCGGCCGCAGACCACCCGGCACACCGTCCGCGGCATCGTGCACCGGCCCGAGGCGCAGTTGATCCTCGTGGACACCCCCGGCCTCCACAAGCCGCGCACCCTGCTCGGTGAGCGGCTCAACGACATCGTGCGGACCACCTGGGCCGAGGTCGACGTGATCGGCTTCTGCCTGCCCGCCGACGAGAAGCTGGGCCCCGGGGACCGCTTCATCGTCAAGGAACTGGCCGCGATCAAGAAGACGCCGAAGATCGCCGTCGTCACGAAGACGGACCTCGTCGACTCGAAGACGCTCGCCGAGCAGCTCATCGCGATCGACCAGATCGGCCGCGAACTGGGCCTGGAGTGGGCCGAGATCATCCCCGTGTCGGCCGTAGCCGACCAGCAGGTCGGTCTGCTGGCCGACCTGCTGGTCCCGCTGCTGCCGGAGAGCCCCCCGCTCTACCCGGAGGGCGACCTCACCGACGAGCCCGAGCAGGTCATGGTGGCCGAGCTGATCCGGGAGGCCGCGCTGGAGGGCGTACGGGACGAGCTGCCGCACTCGATCGCCGTCGTGGTCGAGGAGATGCTGCCGCGCGAGGACCGCCCCGCCGACCGGCCGCTGCTGGACATCCACGCCAACGTCTACATCGAGCGGCCCAGCCAGAAGGGCATCATCATCGGCCCGAAGGGCAAGCGGCTCAAGGAGGTCGGGACGAAGTCCCGCAAGCACATCGAGGCGCTGCTGGGCACCCCGGTCTTCCTCGATCTGCATGTGAAGGTCGCGAAGGACTGGCAGCGGGACCCGAAGCAGCTACGGAAGCTCGGCTTCTGACCGCGTCCCCGCGTCAGATCGTCACAGCGCTTCCACGAGGGTCGCCACCCGCCCCGACAGGGCCCGCGCCCAGGCGCGGTAGCCGCTCGCCGACGGGTGGAAGCGGTCGGCTGCCATCCAGTCGCCCGGCATCTTCGGCGGCCCGCCCGAGTGCAGATGGAACAGCGCGGGGTGCCGCCCCGCGACGATCTTCAACTGCCGGTCGAGCAGCCGCAGATAGCCGCTGAGCGGCAGTTGGACCGCGCGCGGCAGCGCGTCCATCGTGTCCGTCTCCGGCAGCCCGGCGAACATCATCGGCACGTCATGGCCGAGCCGCACCCTGATGTCCCGTACCAGCCGCTCCACATCGGCGCGGAACGCGCGCGGGCGGCGGAACGTGAGCGCGTCGTTCACCCCGGCGACCACCAGCACCAGATCCGGCTGCCAGCCCTCCGTCGGCTCCGTGAGCCGGGTCAGCAGCTCCCGCCGGACCGCGCGCACCGTGGCGCCCGAGCGCGCCACCACCCGCCACGAGACCTCCCGGCCGGTGAGCGCGGTCACCGCGACGGCCAACTGGCCCGCCAGCGCGTCCTCCTGCCGCACCGCGCCGACCCCGGCCGCCGTCGAGTCGCCCAGGACGAGCAGCCGCAGCGGGCGCCCCCCGACGCCCGCTGCGTTCTTGGACAGGCCCTTGTCCCCCGCGGCCTCCGGGAGCCTCGGCACCCGTGCCCGTATCGCCTGTTTGGTCATCAGCATGAGGTTCACCCCTCTCTCGCCTCAACGCCATAACGCTGTTATGCCCATAACATCGTTATGCTCCGTCCTGTGTCAACCTCCGATTCCGCGCTACGCCGCCGCCTGCTGGACGAAGCCGCCCGCATCCTCGCCGAACAGGGCGCCGCGGCCCTGAGCGCGAGACGGCTCGTCAAGGAGGTCGGCGCCTCGACCATGGCCGTCTACACCCACTTCGGCTCCATGCCTGGCCTGGTGCGGGAAGTCATGCGCGAGGGGTTCGCCCGCTTCATGGAGCGGCTGCGGCTGGTGGAGCGCGACGACGCGGATCCCGTCGCCGAACTGTTCGCGCTCGCCCGGAGCTACCACGAGTTCACCCTCGCCGAACCGCATGTGTACGCGGTGCTGTTCGGCGGATCGGCGCTGGCCGGCTTCGAACTGGACGACACCGACCGGGAGATGGGCCTGTACGTCCTGCGCGTGCCGCAGGACGCGATCCGCCGGGCCATGGCGGCGGGCAGGTTCCACGAGGCCGACACCGGGCTGCGGGTGCGCCAGCTCTGGTGCGTGCTGCACGGGCTGATCGAGCTGGAGCAGACGGGCTACCTCAAGAGCCGCTACACCGTGGACGAGTTCCTTGAGGCGACCCTGCGGGACTTCGCGGTCGGCGCGGGGGACTCGACAGAGGCGGCGACCGCGTCCCTCGAAGCCGCCGCCTTTCCGTGATCTCTCACGCGCCTTCCTTCAACACGCGTGAGATCAGCTCCCGCTGCGACGCGGACAGCCGCGGGTCGGCGCAGTGGACCGTACGGCTGTCGACCGTGATCCGGTAGGTGAAGCCGTCCGGTACGCCGGTGGGCGGCGCGCCGCTGCTGTCGCTCAGCGCCTGCTCCGCCAGGGCCTGCCAGGCGCCGGCGTCGGGCAGGCCCGAGGTGTCCACCTCGGCCGCGCGCTCGATGCCGGCGAAACCGCCCGTGCGCCGTACCTGAATCCGCATGGGGCTCTCCTACCCGCTGACTCCGGCCTACCCGGCGATCCCGACCTGCGACCACGCCTTGACCGTCGCGCGGTGCTCCGCGCCGTCAGCGCCGAAGCGGTCGCGCGCCGCGGCCGCCGTCCCGGCTGCGAAGTCGGCGAAGGTCGCGTCGGCGGCGAGGGCGCCGCCGGTCAGCACGTCGAACCAGATCTGCCCGGCCCGCTCCCACGCCTTGCCGCCCAGTTCCGTGGCCAGCAGGTAGAACGCGTGGTTCGGGATGCCCGAGTTGATGTGCACGCCGCCGTTGTCGCTGCTCGTGCGGACGTAACCGTCCATCGAGCCCGGCTGCGGGTCCTTGCCGAGCGCGTCGTCGTCGTACGCCGTGCCCGGCGCCTTCATCGACCGCAGCGCGACACCGCTGACCCGCGGGGTGAGCAGCCCTGCGCCGATCAGCCAGTCCGCCTCGGCGGCCGTCTGGTCCAGGGTGAACTGCTTGACCAGCGAGCCGAAGACGTCCGAGACGGACTCGTTGAGCGCGCCCGCCTCGCCGGAGTAGGTGAGGTTGGCCGAGTACTGCGTGAGGCCGTGGGCCAGTTCGTGCGCGATGACGTCCACGGGGAGTGTGAAGTCGAGGAAGATCTCCCCGTCGCCGTCCCCGAAGACCATCTGCTCGCCGTCCCAGAAGGCGTTCGCGTACCCCTCGTCGTAGTGCACGCTCGCCGTCAGCGGCAGTCCGGCGCCGTCCAGCGAGTCGCGTCCGTACGCCGAGAGCAGCAGCTCGAAGGTGGCGCCGAGGCCGTTGTACGCGCGGTTCACCGTGGTGTCGGCTGCGGGCTGCTCGCCCTCGCCGCGGATCCGGGTGCCCGGCAGGGCCGTGCTGTGCCCGCAGTCGTACACCGTGCGCTGCGGGCCCGCCGCCGCCTTCGCTTCGCCCGTCAGCGGCGCCGTACGGGCCTCCGGCGCCGGCGCCGGCGTCGCGGTCGCGGTCAGCCGGCGGCGGGTACGGCGCACGGCGTCCGCGTCCAGGGTGCGGCGGGCGGGCTCGGCGAGCGCCGGGTCCCGGGCCTCGGCGAGCCTGTCCAGGATGTGCGGCGGCACGATCGTGCAGAAAACGGGGGCGATGGCGTCCATGAAGGCAATGTCGCACCCCGTAGCCTGCCTGTCACTGCTTGTGGTCGATATTGCTGAAATAGAGTGATGTCTCACTGTTCGCGCTGACCCCGCCGTCACCCGTCGGTGATCCCGCATACTGATACGGGTCACCATGGACGGCGCGGCTCCGCTAGGCTCCCCGCATCATGCGTTTCGGGTTGCTTCTTCTTAGCTGCCGCGGCGAGGGTCTGCAGTCGTAGGTCGACCCCCTCCCCGCGGAGTGCTGTGTTGCGGTGATTACGTCCCGTCGTCGGCCGTTCCCAGCGGACACACGAGGAGCCCTACGCAATGTCTGAGAATTCCGTCGGTCGTTCGACGCCCGTCACCAACGCGACCCACACCCAGCAGCCCTCCGGGATGCCGATTCACAAGTACGGCCGCTACGACGCCGTGGACATCCCCGACCGCACCTGGCCCGACAACCGCATCACCGTCGCGCCCCGCTGGCTCTCCACCGACCTGCGCGACGGCAACCAGGCACTGATCGACCCGATGTCGCCCGCCCGCAAGCGGGAGATGTTCGACCTGCTGGTGCGCATGGGCTACAAGGAGATCGAGGTCGGCTTCCCCTCGTCGGGCGAGACGGACTTCGGCTTCGTCCGCTCGATCATCGAAGAGGGCGCGATCCCCGACGACGTGACGATCTCCGTCCTGACGCAGGCGCGTGAGGAGCTGATCGAGCGCACGGTGGAGTCGCTGCGCGGCGCCCGCCGGGCGACGGTCCACCTGTACAACGCGACCGCGCCGACGTTCCGCCGTGTGGTGTTCCGGGGGACGAAGGAGCAGGTCAAGCAGATCGCCGTGGACGGCACGCGGCTGGTGATGGAGTACGCGGAGAAGATCCTCGACGACTCGACGGTCTTCGGCTACCAGTACAGCCCGGAGATCTTCACCGACACCGAGCTGGACTTCGCCCTGGAGGTCTGCGAGGGCATCATGGACGTCTGGCAGCCCGAGGCCGGCCGCGAGATCATCCTCAACCTGCCCGCGACGGTGGAGCGTTCGACGCCGTCCACGCACGCGGACCGGTTCGAGTGGATGTCCCGCAACCTGTCGCGCCGCGAGCACGTCTGCCTGTCCGTCCACCCGCACAACGACCGGGGTACGGCGGTGGCCGCCGCCGAGCTGGCGCTGATGGCCGGCGCCGACCGGGTCGAGGGCTGCCTGTTCGGCCAGGGCGAGCGCACCGGCAACGTCGACCTGGTCACCCTGGGCATGAACCTCTTCTCGCAGGGCGTCGACCCGCAGATCGACTTCTCGCAGATCGACGAGATCCGCCGCACCAGCGAGTACTGCAACCAGATGGAGATCCACCCGCGCCACCCGTACGCGGGCGACCTGGTCTACACGTCCTTCTCCGGCTCCCACCAGGACGCGATCAAGAAGGGCTTCGACGCCCGCGACGCGGACGCCGCCGCACAGGGCAAGACGGTCGACGAGATCGAGTGGGCCGTGCCGTACCTGCCCATCGACCCGAAGGACGTCGGCCGCTCCTACGAGGCCGTCATCCGGGTCAACTCGCAGTCCGGCAAGGGCGGTGTGGCGTACGTCCTGAAGAACGAGCACCAACTGGACCTGCCGCGCCGGATGCAGATCGAGTTCTCCCGGATCATCCAGGCCAAGACCGACGCCGAGGGCGGCGAAGTCACCCCCGCCCAGATCTGGTCCGTCTTCCGCGACGAGTACCTGCCCGACGCCGACAATGCCTGGGGCAGGCTGCAACTGCGCTCGGGCCAGTCCACGACCGACAAGGACGGCCAGGACACGCTGACCGTCGAGGCCGTGGTCGACGGCGTCGACACCGTGCTGACCGGCACCGGCAACGGCCCCATCTCGGCCTTCTTCGAGGCGCTGGCCACCGTCGGCCTGGACGCGCGGCTGCTGGACTACCAGGAGCACACGATGAGCGAGGGCGCCCGCGCCCAGGCCGCCTCGTACATCGAGTGCGCCATCGACGGGAAGGTGCTGTGGGGCATCGGCATCGACGCGAACACCACGCGCGCCTCCCTGAAGGCGGTAATTTCGGCTGTGAACCGCGCAGCCCGCTGAATCCGCCGGAACCCGCGCTGACCTGAGCATTTACGGACCCCGCCACCCGAAAACAGGTGGCGGGGTTCGGCCATGTCGTGGCGAACTCACGCCGGGGTGCTGACGGGACAAGGTCCATGTGGCTAACATCACGTCAACGCGGCAATGATGCCGAAGCGTTACGGAGGTGCGCGACGTGCTGCCAGTTCAAGGATCACGCGGCCGAAAAGTGCGCATCTGTGGCATTCGTACGTCGTGGACGACGGTCGGCGACGGAGAGTTCTTCTGCCCCGGCTGCGGAGGCGACCGCAACTACCGCCGCCGCACGGGCCGTCGCCGCTTCACGCTCCTCGGCGTCCCGCTGCTGCCCCGCGGCCTCGCGGGCCCCGTCGTCGAATGTGCCGCCTGCCACGACCACTTCGGCATGGACGTCCTCGACCACCCCACCACGGTCCGCTTCTCGGCGATGCTCCGCGACGCCGTCCACACGGTCGCGCTGGCCGTCCTCGCCGCCGGTGGCACGTCGTCGCGTACGGCCCTGGAGGCCGCGGTCGCCACGGTCCGCGCCGCCGGGTTCGACGACTGCACGGAAGAGATGCTGACGGAGCTGGTCGACGCCCTCGCGGCCGACACAGGCCGGTTCATCATCGACCCGGGCCCCTGCGGCGCGGCTCTCGCCATCGAGCTGCACGAGGCGCTGGAACCGCTCGCCCCGCATCTCGCCGCGGCGGGCCGGGAGTCGATCATCCTGCAGGGCGCCAGGATCGCCCTGGCCGACGGCCCGTACAGCACGGCGGAGCGCGAGGTACTGACGACGGTGGGCGGCGCGCTCCAACTCTGCGCGGACGACACCGCCAAGCTGCTCCTGGCCGCCACCCGCACGCATTCCTAATTTTTGGGGCTCGGTTCGCCTCCGGGGCGCTTTGTGCCCCTGTCGACGGTCGACCGTGCTCGGCCCGCTCGTTCCTCACGGGCCTGCGCGCGCTCTCCCTTTCGACAGCGGCGCGCCCCTTCGGCTCACTCGCCACGTGATCGGGGCGGCCCCGGGGTGAACAGTGAACCCGGGGGCGCCCCGGAGCGCGCCCTGGGCCCTCAAAAGGCGCGACAATGAGGGTATGAGTCTGTTCAGGGATGACGGCGTTGTGCTGCGCACCCAGAAGCTCGGTGAGGCCGATCGCATCATCACGCTTCTGACCCGCGGCCACGGCCGCGTCCGCGCCGTCGCCCGCGGGGTGCGGCGGACCAAGTCGAAGTTCGGGGCGCGGCTCGAACCGTTCTCCCATGTCGACGTGCAGTTCTTCGCGCGCGGCAGCGATCTCGTCGGGCGCGGCCTGCCGCTCTGCACGCAGAGCGAGACCATCGCCGCGTACGGCGGCGGGATCGTCACCGACTACCCCCGCTACACCGCCGGCACGGCCATGCTGGAGACCGCCGAGCGGTTCACCGACCACGAGGGGGAGCCCGCGGTCCAGCAGTATCTGCTGCTGGTCGGCGGGCTGCGCACCCTCGCGCGTGCCGAGCACGCCCCGCATCTGATCCTGGACGCCTTCCTGCTGCGCTCGCTCGCCGTCAACGGATACGCGCCGAGCTTCGACGACTGTGCGAAATGCGGTCTCGACGGTCCCAACCGGTTCTTTTCGGTCGCGGCGGGAGGAGTCATATGCGGCGACTGCCGGGTGCCCGGCAGCGTCGTACCCTCTGCGGAGGCCGTCGAACTGCTCAGCGCGCTGCTGACGGGGGACTGGGAGACGGCGGACGCGTGCGAGGCGCGCCATGTCAGGGAGGGCAGCGGGCTGGTGTCCGCCTATCTGCACTGGCATCTGGAGCGCGGGCTGCGCTCGCTCAGATACGTAGAGAAGAATTAGGAGACGAGCCGCATGGCACGACGCGGAATCCTGGGGCGTACCCGCCGCGAGTACAAGACACCGGAGCCGCATCCGTCCGGTGCTCGCCCGCCGCAGATCCAGAGCGAACTGGTGCCGAAGCACGTCGCCGTCGTCATGGACGGCAACGGCCGGTGGGCCAAGGAGCGCGGGCTGCCGCGTACCGAGGGCCACAAGGTCGGCGAGGGCGTCGTGCTCGACGTGCTCAAGGGCTGCATCGAGATGGGCGTCAAGAACCTGTCGCTGTTCGCCTTCTCCACGGAGAACTGGAAGCGCACGCCCGACGAGGTGCGCTTCCTGATGAACTTCAACCGCGACGTGATCCGCCGCCGCCGCGACGAGATGGACGAGCTGGGGATCCGTATCCGCTGGGTCGGCCGGATGCCCAAGATGTGGAAGTCCGTCGTCCAGGAGCTCCAGGTCGCCCAGGAGCAGACCAAGGACAACGACGCCATGACGCTGTACTTCTGCGTCAACTACGGCGGTCGCGCGGAGATCGCCGACGCGGCGCGGGCCCTCGCGCAGGACGTGGCGGCGGGCAAGCTCGACCCGTCCAAGGTCAACGAGAAGACGCTCGCCAAGTACCTGTACTACCCGGACATGCCGGACGTGGATCTCTTCCTGCGCCCCAGCGGTGAGCAGCGGACGTCCAACTACCTGATCTGGCAGAGCAGTTACGCGGAGATGGTGTTCCAGGACGTGCTCTGGCCCGACTTCGACCGGCGTGATCTGTGGCGCGCCTGCCTGGAGTTCGCCTCGCGCGACCGCCGCTTCGGCGGTGCGCTGCCCAACGACTCGTCGAACGAGGACATCCAGGAGCAGGCGGAGCAACTGAGCTGAGCCGGCTGAGCTGAGCCGAGGGGGGTGGGGGAGGGGCTCGCCCCTCCCCGGTCAGGCCCGGGTCAGGCCCCGGTCAGCTTTCGCAGGTGGCGCAGTCCGCGCAGGTGCCGAAGATCTCCACCGTGTGCGCCACGCTCACGAAGCCGTGCTGCGCCGCGATCGTCTCCGCCCACTGCTCGACGGCCGGTCCCTCGACCTCGACCGCCTTCCCGCACATCCGGCAGACCAGATGGTGGTGGTGGTCGCCGGTCGAGCAGCGCCGGTAGACCGACTCGCCGTCGGTCGTGCGCAGCACGTCGACCTCGCCGGCGTCGGCGAGCGACTGGAGCGTGCGGTACACGGTGGTGAGGCCGACCGAGTCGCCCCGGTGCTTCAGCATGTCGTGAAGCTCCTGCGCGCTGCGGAACTCGTCCACCTCGTCAAGTGCCGACGCCACCGCCGTACGCTGCCGGGTCGACCGGCCGCGCACGGGAGCCGCGGCGCTCGGTCCACTGCTGGGCGCAGTCGTCACAAGTGCCTCCTCTGCTCTCTCGGGCCATTCTGCCAGCTCGCGCTCATACCGTTGCGTCGTCGGCGGGCCGCCGCGTGGCAGGCACCTCAAGTGTGTACCCGGAAGGCCCGGCGGCGACCCCCGCCGGTGCGGCTTCCGGCGGCTGCGCCTCCGTGGCGGCCAGCGCACGGGCCCGCCGTCTCGACAGCGGCGCCGCCAGGACCGTGAGGACCACGAACAGCCCGATGGCCAGCAGCACGATCGTCGCGCCCGGCGGCACGTCCTGGTAGTACGAGGTGACCGTACCGGCCAGCGTGACCGCCGTACCGATCACCACCGACAGCACGAACGTGACCGCGAACGACCGGCTGATCTGCTGCGCCGCCGCGACCGGCACCACCATCAGCGCGCTCACCAGCAGCAGCCCGACGACCCGCATCGCGACCGTGACGGTCACCGCCGCCGTCACCGCGATCAGCAGATTCAGGGTGCGTACGGGCAGGCCGCTGACCCGCGCGAACTCCTCGTCCTGGCTCACGGCGAACAACTGGCGCCGCAGCCCGACCGTGACCAGCACCACCAGGGCCGCCAGGACGGAGATCGAGACGACGTCCTGCGGCGAGACCGTCGAGAGCGAGCCGAAGAGATACGAGCTGAGGTTGGCGTTGGAGCCGTTCGGCGCGAGGTTGATGAGCAGCACACCGCCCGACATCCCGCCGTAGAACAGCATGGCCAGCGCCAGATCGCCGCGGGTGCGGCCGTACGACCGCACCAGCTCCATCGTCACGGCCCCGGCGACGGCGACCAGCGTCGCCATCCACACCGGGCTGGTGGACAGCAGAAAACCGAGTCCGACGCCGGTCAGCGCGACATGGCCGATGCCGTCGCCCATCAGCGCCTGGCGGCGCTGCACGAGATAGATGCCGACGGCGGGGGCCGTGATGCCGACGAGTACGGCGGCGAGCAGCGCCCGCTGCATGAAAGAGGCTTCCAGGATTTCCATGATCAGCTCAGCAGTCCGGTGCGGAGCGGCTCGCCGGCCGCGGCGGGGTGGCAGCTCTGGTCGTCGCGCCGCGGCGGCCCCTCGTGGACGACCGAGCCGTCCCTGAGCGTGACCGTGCGGTCGATCAGCGGTTCCAGGGCGCCGAGTTCGTGCAGGACGAGCAGGACGGTCGTACCGGCCGCCACCTGCGCGCGCAGGGTGTCGGCGAGGATCCGCTGGCTGACCAGGTCGACGCCTGCCATCGGCTCGTCCATGATCAGCAGTTCGGGCTCGGCGGCGAGCGCCCTGGCGATCAGCACCCGCTGGTGCTGGCCGCCGGAGAGCGCGTCGACCGGGTCCTTGGCGCGGTCGCCGAGCCCGACGAGTTCGATGGCGCGCCGTACCGCCGCCCGGTCCGCCTTGCCGGGCCCGCGCAGCTTCCCGCGCGACAGCCGGCCGGACGCGACGATCTCCCGGACCGTGGCGGGCACGCCGCTCGCGGCCGTGGTGCGCTGCGGTACGTACCCGACGCGGGCCCAGTCGCGGAAGCGGCCCAGCGGGGTGCCGAAGAGGGACACCTCGCCTGAGGTGAGCGGTACGAGCCCGATCACCGTCCGTACGGCCGTCGACTTGCCCGAGCCGTTGGCCCCGAGCAGCGCGACGACCTCGCCGCGCCGCACGGTCAGGTCGACACCGCGCAGTACGGGGCGCGATCCGAGGGACGCGGCGGCGCGGCGGACCGAGATGGCCGGTGCCGCCGCCTGAGCCGCCACTGGGGCCGCCGCCAGGTCCGTACCCGTGCCCGTATCCGTATGTCTCACGTTCACTTCGCTCCCAGGGCCGTGCGCAGCGCGACGAGGTTGGACCGCATGACCGCGAGGTAGTCAGCGCCCTTGGACTGGTCGGTGATTCCCTCGACCGGGTCGAGGACGTCGGTCCGCAGCCCCGAGTTGCCGGCGATCGTCTTCGCGAGCTTGTCGCTGACGAGCGTCTCGAAGAAGACGGTGCCGACATGGTCGCGCGCGGCGACGGCGCCGAGATCCTTCACCCGGGCCGGGCTCGGCTCCGACTCCGGGTCGATCCCGACGATGGCCTCCTGGCGCAGGTTGTAGCGCTGCGCGAGATAGCCGAAGGCCGCGTGCGTGGTGATGAAGGTCCTGGTGGCGGTGTGGGCGAGGCCCTGCCGGTACGCGGTGTCGAGGGCGCCGAGCCGGCCGGTCAGCGCCGCGGTGTTCTTCGCGTAGTCGGCGGCGTGGCCCGGGTCGGTCTTCGCCAGGGCGGCGCCGACCCCCTCGGCGATCTTGCCGAACCGTACGGGATCGAGCCAGATGTGCGGGTCGTTGTGGTGCGGGGAGCCGAGGGTGGCCGCGTCCAGGACGTTCTTGGCGTCCGACACCTTCACCGCGTCGTCCACGGCGGGTGCGATGCCCTTGAGGTAGACGACGAGACCCGATTCGCCGAGCCTGGTGATCTCCCGGGGCTTCAGCTCCAGGTCGTGCGGCTCGACGCCGGGCGGGGTGAGGGTGGTGACGGAGACATGGTCGCCGCCGATCTGCTGGACCAGGTACCGCAGCGGATAGAAGGAGGCCGTCACCGCCAGCTTGCCGCCGCTCCTGCCGTCGACGATGTCGGCCGCTCCCGTCCCCGGGGCGCCGCAGCCGGACAGCGCGACCAGGCCGAGGGCGAGGGCGCCCGCCGGCCCGGCGGCGGGTATCAGCCGCAGGCGGGCCGGGGGGCGGGGACGGCGTACGTTCATGACAGTCATTTTCAACAAAAACGATAACGGTTGTCAACAAACCCGGTTTCGGTGCCGGAAAAGCCGGTTGTGGTGGCGTTGTGGCGCCGTCGTGCGCAACCGATTTGATACGAGGGGTGCGCCCGCCGCTAATCTGAGGCATTCGCCGTTCGTCGCCGTCGTAATGAAGAGAGCACCGTGGCCGCCGACAAGATCGACACCATCGTCAACCTGAGCAAGCGCCGTGGCTTCGTCTACCCGTCCAGTGAGATCTACGGTGGTCAGCGAGCCGCCTGGGACTACGGGCCGCTCGGAGTCGAGCTGAAGGAGAACATCAAGCGCCAGTGGTGGCGCCACATGGTCACCTCGCGCGAGGACGTCGTCGGTATCGACTCGTCGGTGATCCTGGCCACCGAGGTGTGGGAGGCGTCGGGTCACGTCGCCACCTTCACCGACCCGCTGACCGAGTGCACCTCCTGTCACAAGCGCTTCCGCGCCGACCACTTGGAGGAGGCGTACGAGGAGAAGCACGGCAAGGCCCCGCTGAACGGCCTCGCCGACATCAACTGCCCCAACTGCGGCAACAAGGGCACGTTCACCGAGCCCAAGTCCTTCTCGGGGCTGCTGTCCACGCATCTCGGCCCGACCCAGGACACCGGCTCCGTCGCGTACCTGCGCCCCGAGACCGCGCAGGGCATCTTCACCAACTTCGCGCAGGTGCAGCAGACTTCGCGCAAGAAGCCGCCGTTCGGCATCGCGCAGATGGGCAAGTCCTTCCGGAACGAGATCACTCCGGGCAACTTCATCTTCCGCACCCGCGAGTTCGAGCAGATGGAGATGGAGTTCTTCGTCAAGCCGGGCGAGGACGAGAAGTGGCACGAGTACTGGATGGAGCAGCGCTGGGGCTGGTACCGCGACCTCGGCATGCGCGAGGAGAACATGCGCTGGTTCGAGCACGCGCAGGAGAAGCTCGCGCACTACGCCAAGCGCACCGTGGACATCGAGTA
Source organism: Streptomyces sp. NPDC087906 (assembly GCF_055584925.1). NCBI lineage: Bacteria > Bacillati > Actinomycetota > Actinomycetes > Kitasatosporales > Streptomycetaceae > Streptomyces > Streptomyces sp. NPDC087906. The sequence goes on along the minus strand of NZ_JBVJLC010000004.1, from coordinate 147,232 downwards.
CCGCTTCTCGTTCGGCGGCAGCGAGTGGGGCGAGCTTGAGGGCGTCGCCAACCGCACCGACTACGACCTCTCCGTGCACTCCAAGGCGTCCGGCCACGACCTGTCGTTCTTCGACCAGGAGGCCGGCGAGCGCTGGACGCCTTACGTCATCGAGCCGGCCGCCGGTGTCGGCCGCGCGATGCTGGCCTTCATGCTGGACGCGTACAACGAGGACGAGGCGCCCAACGCGAAGGGCGTGCTGGAGAAGCGCACCGTGATGCGGCTCGACCCGCGGCTCTCGCCGGTCAAGGTCGCCGTGCTGCCGCTGTCCCGCAACCCGCAGCTCTCGCCGAAGGCCAAGGGCCTCGCCGAGGACCTGCGCCGCAACTGGAACATCGAGTTCGACGACGCGGGCGCCATCGGCCGCCGCTACCGCCGCCAGGACGAGATCGGTACGCCGTTCTGCGTCACGGTCGACTTCGACACCCTTGAGGACAACGCGGTGACGGTCCGCGAGCGCGACACGATGCAGCAGGAGCGCGTCTCGCTCGACCAGATCCAGGGGTACCTGGGCAGCAGGCTGCTCGGCTGCTGACCGTCCGCCGACCGGCTGCCGGCCGCCCCGGCAGATCACGGTCGCGGCTCGAAGCCCCCGGTTCCGTTACGGAGCCGGGGGCTTCGTTGCAGACTGGGGTGTGTACGCGTCAACAGGAGGCACGATGGCGTCCACGACCAGCAGCAAGGTCAGCAGATGGGACCAGCAGGGGCGTGAACATGTTGTCCGGGTCGAAAAGGCGGGCGCGCGGCGGACCTTGAGCTGCGACACCTGCGACTGGAGCAAGAGCGTGCAGTTCCTGCCGTGGCTGAAGGCCGAGGAGCATCTCGCCGAGGCGCACCAGGCGACGGTGGACCCGACGACGGGCTGACGGATAAACCGGTAACGCCGCCGGTCCGGGCGGTGGTAGCGTCACAACCATGCGTATCACGGGCATGTTCTTCCAGATCTACGAGTGAGGGCGCGGCGGTCACCGACCGCCCCCTCGCCGACGAATCCGCAGATCACTTCTCATCATTTCGGGAGAACCCCGTGGCAAAGAGCCGGAACAACCTTCTCGGTGTGGGCGGGCAGCGCAAGAAGCTGTCCCGCGCGGAACAGCAGGGCAACGGCCCGGCGCGCAACGCCGACCGCAAGGCCGCCGACGAGAACAAGCAGGAATTGCTGCGCAAGATGCGCGAGCGGGCGGGCCACCCGGCCGACGAGGCGCAGGAGTCGCCCGAGGCGCCTGCCGCGACGACGGAGGACTGACCGACCTTTTCATCACGCGTGGGGCCCGGATCACCGAGGTGGTGATCCGGGCCCCACGTCGTTCACCCGCCGCACGGGACCGCGTCAGCCGACGGCGCGGGGCAGCCGCAGGCTCAGCAGCAACGTGATGACGACGGCGCCCAGTTGGACCAGCAGCGTGATCGCCAGGGCGTCCCGCATCCCCGACCCGGCGGCCAGGCTCAGGAAGAGCGAGCCCAGCGTCGCCACACCCAGCGCCAGCGCCGACTGCTGCGCCGTGACCATCACGCCGCTGCCCACCCCGGCCCGCTCGGCGGGGATCTCCGACAGCACGATGCGGAAGATGACCGGGAGTTGGAGCCCCTGCCCGAAACCGGCGACGGCGGTGCCGGGCAGCAGCGCCCAGGCGTCCAGCGACGACCAGTCGTGCCACACCGTGAAGGCCAGCAGCGCGATCCCCACGGCCTGGATCAGCGCGCCCGCGGTGACCACCAGGCTGCCGTGCCGCCGTACCAGCCGGGGGCCCGCCAGCGAGGCGACGAAGAAGGTGGCGGCCAGCGGCACCAGCGCCACACCGGACGCGACAGCGCCCATGCCCAGGCCCTGCTGGAGGGCGACGGCGATGACGAACATGAACCCGCCGAAGCCGATCGAGAACGGCAGCACGAGCGCCAGCCCCCGGCGCAGCGGCACGATCGCGAACAGGCTCGGCGGCACCAGCGGCGTACGGCCCTGCCGGTCGGCCCGCCGCTCGACGGCGAGGAAGGCGAGCGCGGCGACGGGGAAGAGCCCGAGCGAGACCCAGGTCCACACCGGCCAGCCCGCGGCCCGGCCTTCGGTGAGCGGCGCGAGCAGCGTCGACAGCGTGGCGGCGAGCAGCAGCGTTCCCGGTACGTCGATGGGCGCGGGCCGCTGGGAGCGGGTCTCAGGGACCGTACGGATCGCGAGCAGTACGCCGACGATCGCGACGGGGACGTTCACGAGGAAGATCGCCCGCCAGCCGGATCCCGCGATGTCGGCGGCGACCAGTACCCCGCCGAGGATCTGCCCGACGACCATCGCGAGCCCCGCCGTCGCGCCGTACATGCTGAGCGCCTTGGCGCGGCGCGGACCCGAGGTCGCCGAGTGGATGGTGGCCAGCACCTGCGGCAGCATCAGCGCGGCGGCGGCGCCCTGCGCGACGCGCGCCCCGACGAGGGCCCAGGCGCTGGGCGCGAGGCCGCAGGCGAGCGAGGTGAGGCCGAAGGCCGCCATCCCCGCGATGAAGAGCCGCCGGCGCCCGAACATGTCCCCGAGCCGCCCGCCGAGGACGAGCAGCACGGCGTACGAGAGCCCGTAGCCCGCGACGACCAGCTCCAGCAGGGCGGGGCCCGCGGCGAGGTCGTGGTCGATGGTGGGCAGGGCGACATTGACGATGAAGAAGTCGATCAGCGGAAGCGAGGCGCCGAGCAGCACGGTGAACAGACCGAGGGCGCCGAGGACGGAGCCGTGGTGCTGGATGACGGGCGCCTCGGTGGCGGCCTCGGAGGAAGTGACGGACGCGGACGCGGATGGCGATGCGGATGTTCTACTCACCTGGACGACGATCGTCCTGCCCGCACCCTGGTACCAGAGTGTCTTTATCCTGGTAGAAGCAGTACCTGGCAATGACCTGCCGGGCGAGGCACGCTGGGGTGATGACGACGAGCGTGCGCGCGCAGGAACCGGATGTACGTCGGCACGAACTCGCCGAGTTCCTGCGCAGCAGGCGCGAGCGCGTCGTTCCGGAGCAGGTCGGCCTGCCGCGCGGCAGACGGCGCCGCACCCCCGGCCTGCGCCGCGAGGAGGTCGCGCATCTGTCGGCCGTGGGGGTGACCTGGTACACCTGGCTCGAACAGGCGCGTGACATCCAGGTCTCGGCCCAGGTGCTGGACGCGGTGGCCCGCGCGCTGCTCCTCGACCCCAGTGAACGCGCGCATCTCTTCGCACTGGCGGGCGCGGTCGACCCGGCGCCGGGGACGCCGTGCCCGACGATCACCCCGGCGCTCCGCGAGATGCTGACGCAGCTCGACCCGTACCCCGCCTGCATCCAGAACAGCCGCTACGACGTCCTCGCGTACAACCGCGCCTACGGCTCGCTGATGTGCGACCTGGATGCCCTGCCGCCCGAGGACCGCAACTGCCTGTGGCTGGCGTTCACGAACGACGAGTGGCGGGCGTCGATCGCCAACCGCGAGGAGTCGAGCCGGCTGATGACGGCGCGGTTCCGCGCGGACATGGCGGAGCATCTGACGGACCCGGCCTGGAAGACGATGCTCAGCCGCCTCCAGGCGGCGTCACCGGAGTTCTGCGAGATCTGGGAGCGGCACGAGGTGATGGGCAACCCGGCCAAGACCAAGAAGTTCGTCAACGCGAAGGTCGGCCCCCTGAACATGACCCAGACCAGCCTCTGGCTCGGCCCCCGCAACGGCTCGCGGATGGTCAGCTACGTCCCGGTGGACGAGGAGACGCGGCTGCGCCTGATCGAGCTTCAGAACCTGCTGCTGACAGCGGAAAAGCAGAAGCAGGAAATGGAGAAGCGGGAAATGGAGAAGCAGGAAAAGGAGAAGCAGCACGCCTGAGCCGGGCCCCCGCGAGAGCGGCCCGGCTCAGGCGTCCGCCCCCGCTCAGCGGGTGCTGATGCCCAGGGCGACGATCTGGGTGACCGCGTCGTCGGCGAAGTTGTCGTCGCTGACCAGTACCAGGGTCCGTTCGCCGGTGCGCAGGGTCGGGCCCCAGGTCATGCCCTCGGTGTTGTCGACCGTGGACAGGCCCAGGTCGTCGAAGTCGGCGACCAGTTTCTTGCGCATCGGTACGACCCGCTGGCCGGCCAGGGAGTCGATGTCCCGTACGTCGGTCGCGCCGCGGGTGGTGGCGTCGTAGACGCGGATCTTGTAGTCCGAGCCCGCCACCCAGCTCCGTTCGAGGACGAGATAGCGGCTGGGGTCGTCGGGGAAGGCGAGGATCGAGGGCACGCCGGTGTCCGGGCCCCAGGGGCTGGCCGGGTCGGACTCGGCGAAGATCTTCTCGATGGGGTAGGTGAACTGCCCCAGCACCCGGCCCGTGCGGCTCTGCTGGGTGACGCGGACCAGCGCGCCGTGGTCCAGGGTCGGCTCCGGGCCGTCCTGGAGCAGCGGGCCCTCGACCGCGCTGGTCAGCACCCGGTCCCCGGCCCCGAAGGTGATCGCTTCGACCGCCTTGTTCCGGCGGAGGCCGCGGTCTTCCCTGGTGTTTTCGTAGGTGGCGGGCAGCGGCAGTTGGCCGCGGTAGGCACCGAAGCGGTTGGCGAACTGGATCGACGGCTGGATCACCGGGTCGCTCGCCGAGGTGGGCCGGTCGCCCTCCTGCGCCCACCAGTACCGGCAGGTCCGCGGGTCCACCCGGATCTCCTCCGGGTCCACGGCCTTGCCGTCGCCTGCGCTCGCCGGCGGGTAGACCGAGCCGTCGGGCTGGCGGAACGGGTGGGTGCCGGTGAAGTCCACGGAGTGCACCCCGGCGCCGTCCACGCTGATCCGCGCGGTGTAGAAGCGGGCGGGCTGCAGGTTCGAGCGGTCGTCGCTGATCATGGCGTACTCGCCTGTGCACGGGTTCCGGTCGATGCCGGACAGCCCGCCAACTGTCGTGCTCTGGAAGTCGAGTTTGCGCGGCACGATCTTCTCGCCCAGCAGCCGGGCCTGTGCTCCGACGGCGGGCTGGACGGCGGCGGCGGGCCTCGTGGCGGTGTCGTGCGACCGGGCCGCCACGGCGGGGGCCGCCGTCGTCGCCAGTACCAGCGCGGCGACGGAAGCGCGGCGGATCAGAGAGGAGTTCATGCAAGCGATCTTGGCCCGGCGCACGCACTCAGCGCAGTCACCCATACGCGTGATGCGGTTACGCAGCGGAGTGACGCACCTGCTCCGCCGGGCGGCCGGTCGCGGACTCCAGGCGTTCCGCGTTGCGCAGCGCTGTGCCCCGGGCCCAGGGACCGCTGGTCAGCAGGCCGACCACCAGGACGACGAGACCGGCGGCCGTGATGATCCAGAACGCCGGGTGGCTCGCCGTCGCGAAGGTGGCCTTGTACGAGGACGAGCCGACGCCCGACGCCAGGACCGCGCCGATCACCGCCACGCCCAGCGTCTGGCCGATCTGCCGGCTGGTCGAGGCGACGGAAGCGGCGACGCCCGCCTGGGAGCGGGGCATGCCGGACACGGCGGTGTTGGTGATCGGCGCGTTCACGAAGCCGAAGCCGATGCCGAACAGCACGTAGCCCGTGAAGAGCAGCACGTTGTGCGTCTCCGCGTGGAAGACGGCGAACAGCGTGCCGCTGGCCGCCATGCCGATACCGGCGATCAGCAGCGGGACGCGCGGCCCCCAGTTCCCGACCAGCCGTCCCGACAGCGGCGCGCAGACGAACGTCATCGCCGCCATCGGCAGCATGTAGAGCCCGGCGTGCATCGCGGTGAGGCCTCGGACGTCCTGGAGGTAGAGGGTGTTCAGGAACAGGAACCCGCCGAGCGCGCCCGAGGCGCAGACCGCGATCACCGTCGCGCCGCTGAACGGCGCGCTGTGGAAGAAGCGCAGGTCGATCAGGGGTTCGTCGCGCCGCGGCTCGTAGAACAGCAGGCCGATCAGCGAGAGCACCGCCACCGCGGCGAAGGTCAGGATCAGCGGGGAGAAGAAGCCGGCGGCGGGCGCCTCGATGATCGCGTAGGTCAGCGCGCCGAGGAGGCCGATGACCAGCACCTGGCCGATCGGGTCCGGCCTGCGCGGCTTCGGTGCGCGGGACTCGGGGACGAAGCGCCAGGTCAGGATCAGCGCCGTGATGCCCACCGGGATGTTGACCCAGAAGATCGAGCGCCAGCCGACCGAGTCCACCAGCAGACCGCCGATCAGCGGCCCCGCCGACATCGAGATGCCGATCGTGCCGCCCCACGCGCCGATCGCGCGGGCCCGCTCGCGCGGTTCGGTGAAGGTGTTGGTGATGATCGACATCGCCACGGGGTTGAGCATCGAGCCGCCGACCGCCTGCACCATCCGGAACACGACGAGCGATTCGAGGTTCGGCGCGACGGAGCAGAGCCCCGAGCCCACGGTGAAGACGACGAGCCCGGTCTTGAAGACCTTGCGCCGGCCGATCCGGTCGGCCGTGGAGCCGGAGAGCATCAACAGCGAGGCCAGGACCAGGGTGTACGCGTCGATCGTCCACTGCAGTCCGGAGACCGAGGTGTGCAACTCCTTCTGCATCGACGGCAGGGCGACATTGAGGACGGTGTTGTCGAGGCTCACGATCAGCAGGCTCATACAGCAGATCGCGAGCACCAGCATGCGCCGTCGGCGGCTCAGCTCGGGCATACAAGGATAGTACGGCTAACTAACAACTTAGGTGTGCGGGACATCAGGGCACCGCCGCCATACGTGACAATGGAGCTATGACAGCAGCTCCACTTGCTCCCACGACCGCAGCACCGCTGGCCATCGGCCCGTACCCGGTGTCCCCGCCCGTGGTGCTCGCCCCCATGGCCGGGATCACCAACGCGCCGTTCCGGACGCTGTGCCGCGAGTTCTCCGGCGGCAAGGGGCTGTTCGTCAGTGAGATGATCACCACACGGGCGCTGGTCGAGCGCAACGAGAAGACGATGCAGCTCATCCGCTTCGACGCCTCCGAGACGCCCCGCTCGATCCAGTTGTACGGGGTGGACCCGGTCACCGTCGGCAAGGCCGTCCGGATGATCGTGGACGAGGGTCTCGCCGACCACATCGACCTCAACTTCGGCTGCCCCGTGCCCAAGGTCACCCGCAAGGGCGGCGGCTCGGCCCTCCCGTACAAGCGGCCGCTGCTGCGCGCGATCCTCCACGAGGCCGTCACCAACGCGGGTGAGCTGCCCGTCACGATGAAGATGCGCAAGGGCATCGACGACGACCACATGACGTACCTCGACGCCGGCCGGATCGCGGTCGAGACCGGCGTCACGGCCATCGCGCTGCACGGCAGGACGGCCGCCCAGCACTACGGCGGCACCGCCGACTGGGACGCGATCGCCCGGCTGAAGGAGCACGTTCCGGAGATCCCGGTCCTCGGCAACGGCGACATCTGGTCGGCCGACGACGCGCTGCGCATGGTGCGCGAGACCGGCTGCGACGGCGTTGTCGTCGGCCGGGGCTGCCTGGGCCGGCCGTGGCTCTTCGGCGACCTGGTCGCGGCCTTCGAAGGGACGGGCGAGACGCTGCGGCCGACCCTGCGCGAGGTCACCGAGGTCATGCGGCGCCACGCGGAGCTGCTGGGGGAGTGGATCGGCGACGAGGCGCGCGGGGTGATCGACTTCCGTAAGCACGTGGCCTGGTACCTGAAGGGCTTCTCGGTCGGCTCCCACCTCCGCAGGGAGCTGGCGATCACCTCGTCCCTGGCCGAACTCGACGCGCTGATCGCCGGGTTGGACCTCGACCAGCCGTGGCCGGACGGCGCCGACGGACCGCGCGGCCGTACGTCGGGCAACAACAGGGTCGTCCTGCCGGACGGTTGGCTGAAGGACCCGTACGACTGCGCCGGGATCGGCGCCGACGCCGAACTCGACACCTCGGGCGGCTGACCCGCCCCGCCGGTAATGCGGTGGCGGCCCGTACGAGCCCGGTGCTTGGATGCGCGGCATGACCTCCGCCTCCGCACAACAGACGCTGCTGGACAAGCTGGACGCGTACTACGACGCGGTGCCGCGCGCCGCTGCCCGCGTCGAGGACCACGGTGCGCTGACCCTGTTCGTCAGGAACGACCCGGGATGGCCGTACTACGCGCGGCCCACCCGGGGTGCGTCGGGCGCCGTCGAGCCGGCGGACGTGACGCGCGTGCGCGGCCGGCAGCGTGAACTGGGCGTCCCGGAGAGCTTCGAGTGGGTGGCGGAGACCACGCCCTCGCTGCGGGCGGCGGTCGAGGGCTCGTCCGGGCTCGTCATCCACGAGCACCCGCTGATGGTGCTTCCCCCGGACGCCGAACTGCCCGCAGGAGCCGCCGAAACGGCGGTCGACGGGGTGTCCGTACGGACGGTGGGCGCGGACGATCCCGCGCTGCCGAGCGCCCTGGCCGCGCCGCGCCTGGCCTTCGCCACCCCCGGAACGGGCTTGGGGGAAGCGGGCATTGAGCAACTCGCCGCCGCCGCACGGGAGACGGCGGCCGACGGGTCCGTGGCGCGGACAGCCGCCCGTATCGGCGCCGGGCTGACGGCGGTCGCCGCCGCGGTGGCGGACGGCCTCGCCCTCTGCGCGGGCCAGCATCAACCCGTCGGCACGGTCAGCGAGATCGTCGGCGTGGGCACGCTGCCGGCCGCCCGGCGCCAGGGCCTCGCCCTCGCGGTCACCGCGGCGCTGGTGGCCGACGCACGGGCGCGCGGCGTGGACACCGTCTTCCTGTCGGCGGACGACGAGACCGTCGCCCGCATCTACGCGCGGCTGGGCTTCCGCAGGATCGGTACGGCACTGACGGCCGAACCGGCCGCAGCGGATCAGTAGAGAGTCGTCGGCGAGGAGAGTTCGATGCGGGACGGGTACGTGCTCCGGAGTCCGGTGGAGGCCGATCTGCCGGCGGTGGCCGACGCGGTGAGCGCCGCCGAGCGGGCGAGCGACCCCACGGCCGCCGCCAGGACCGCGGCCGGCTTCCGGCACGAGTGGGCGTCGCTGGACCCTGCCAGGGATGTCTGGGTCGTGACCGGCCCCGACGGCGAGGTGTGCGGGTACGGGCAGGTCGGCGGCGTGCGCGAAGGCCGGGTGGTCGGCGACGCGTACACCCGTCCCGGCCATGTCGGCCGGGGCATCGGCACGGCGCTGCTGACCCGGATGGAGGCGCGCGCCGCCGAACTGGCGCGGCCCGTCGTGCTGGTGAACTACGTCCTGCTCGACGGCGCCGCCGACCGGATGCTGCGCGCCCGCGGGTACGAACGGACCCGGGTCCACCAGCGGATGCGGACCGCCGTCGACGGGCCGCTGGAGCCGCCGGTCTGGCCCGACGGCGTCAAGGTCCGCTCCTGCGACGGGAGTTCGGAAGACCTGCGGCGCGTCCATGAATGCGCCGAGGAGACCTTCGGCGACCACTGGGGCCGAACGCGGCGCTCGTACGGCGAATGGGCCGCCGACATGCTCTACGAAGGGTTCGACCCCGGCCTCTGGCTCGTCGCCGAGCGCGACGGACGGATGGTGGGGGTGGCCCTGTGCCAGGTGCGCGAGGTCGAAGGCCGACCGGCCGGTGAGATAAGCCAGTTGGGGGTGCGACGGGAGGCCAGGCGGCTCGGCCTCGGCCGGGCGCTGCTGCTGGCGGGCTTCGCGCTCTTCGCCGGACGGGGGATCGACTCCGTCGGACTCGACGTCGACAGCACGAGCCTGACCGGCGCGCACCGGCTGTACGAGCGGGCCGGGATGAGGACGACGATCGCCATCGGCCGGTTCGAGCGCGAGCTGTCCACGGACGGATAAGGAGACTCCGGCCATGCCCGCACCCACCGGCTTCCGTTACGAGCGGCACACCGACGGCAGCGTGGTCATCACCCACCAGGGGCGGGTGGCCGCCACGCTGCGCGGCTCACGCGCCGACAAGTTCCTGGTGCAAGTGGCCTCCGGGGACGCCCAGTCGGTGATGGCGCGCTGGACAGGCCCGTACAAGTTCGGCAACGAACGCACCGCCCGCGACCACCCCCGCAACCGCGGCAACCGGCGCTAGCGCTGACAGGCCCTACGGCCGGCCCGTCTGCTGCGCCACGTCCGGCCCCGCGTGCCGCTCAAGCGGCGTAGCCGCCGCCGAGTTGGAGACGCTGAAGGCGACCGTGCCCGCCCGGTAGCGGTCGTCGGTCCACTCGATCGGCCGGCCCGCCGCCGTGTACGTCAGATAGCGCTGCCGCAGCAGCGGGCTGCCCCTGCGCACCCGCAGCAGCCGGGCGTCCTCGCTGCCCGTGGCGACGGCGTCGAGCAGGTGCTCGCCGTAGTGCGCCACGATCCCGGCCTCCTCGGCGATGCTGTTCATGATCGACACGCAGTCGTCGGGCAGCGCCCGCACGGCAGGCGCCACCCAGTCCGTGTAGGCGGTGCGCTCCACCATCACCGGCTCGCCGTCCAGATGGCGCAGCCGCAGGACGTACAGCACCTGCGCGCCCGGCTCGATGCCGAGCCGGGACGCCTCCTCGGCCGTGGCCGTCCGCGTCGTACGGCTGAGGATGCGGCTCGCCACCTCGCTGCCCATGGCCTGGGCCCACTGGGCGAAGCTGTTGAGCTGCTGGAAGCTGTGCCGGCGCTCCTGGCGCAGTACGACGCGCCGGGCGCCCTGCCGGGAGCCGATCAGACCTTCCGAGGCGAGCAGCCCGACCGCCTGGCGGACCGTGCCGCGCGAGGCCGACCAGTGGGCCGCCAGATCGCTCTCCGACGGCAGGTGTGCGCCGACGGGGTAGTCGCCGGACAGGATCGACTGCCGCAGCGCCTCCGCGATCTCCAGATAGCGCGAACTCCCCACACTGGCCCCCTCGGTCGGTCCCGCCGGCGCCGCGTGCGCTGCCTGCGGTGATGCGTGAACTGTGTACAGGAGCGCTTCCCCGTCGCACACCTGACCTTCACTGTAACCGCATATGAAGCGCGGCCGGCCAGCCGGTCAGCGGCCCCGAAGCGCTGACGATCTGCCGCTTTGCGGGCGTTTTGGTCTTCCGCCCTTCGTGCTGCCAAGGTCATCGGACGTTAACCGTGCGGACACCTTGACCGGGCGAACTGGTGCCAGCTTGTATGAACAAGTGAAACCTTCATTTGCCCCCGGGAGACATCGCGTGACCCGACTTCGCGTACGCGCCAACGGCCGGCTGACAGCCGCCCTGGTGCTCAGCACCGCCGCACTCACCGCGCTCACCGCCTGTGGCGCCAAGTCCGACTCCGACACCCCCGCCGACGCCGGCGGCTCCGCCGGTGTGAAGGCCAACGCCGCCACCTCCGTGGCGGACTTCGGCGGTCTGGCAGGGCTGGTCAAGGCGGCGGAGAAGGAAGGCACGCTCAACGCGATAGCCCTGCCGCCGGACTGGGCCAACTACGGCGAGATCATCAAGGGCTTCGAGGCCAAGTACAAGGTCAAGATCAAGGACGAGACGCCGGACGCCGCCAGCGCCGACGAGATCAACGCGATCAAGTCCCGCAAGGGCCAGGACCGCGCCCCCGACGTCGTCGACCTGGGCAGCCCCTTCGACCGCAGCGGCGCCGCCGAGGGCCTCTTCGCGCCGTACAAGGTCGCGTCCTACGACAAGATCCCCGCGGCGCAGAAGGACCCGAACGGCCTCTGGTACAACGACTACGGCGGGTACATCTCCATCGGCTGCGACGCCAAGCGCATCAAGGTCTGCCCAACGACCTTCGCCGATCTCCTCAAGCCCGAGTACAAGGGCAAGGTCGCCCTCAACGGCAACCCCAACAAGTCCGGTTCGGCCTTCGGCGGCGTCTACGCGGCCTCCCTCGCCAACAAGGGCAGCTTCTCCGACATCCAGCCGGGCATCGACTTCTTCGGCAAGCTGAAGAAGAACGGCAACTTCATCCCCGTCGAGTCCACCCCCGCGACGGTCCAGAAGGGCGAGACGCCCATCTCGATCGACTGGGACTACCTCAACGCCGGTTACGCCGACCAGTTCAAGGGCAAGGGCGTCGACTGGCAGGTCGCCGTCCCGACCGACGGCTCGTACGCCCAGTACTACTCGCAGGCGATCAACAAGGACGCGCCGCACCCGGCAGCCGCCCGCCTGTGGATGGAGTACCTGTACAGCGCCGAGGGCCAGAACCTCTTCCTCAAGGGCTACGCCCGCCCCGTCCTGCTGCCCTCCATGACCGAGGACGGCTCCGTCGACAAGACCTTCGTCACCAAGCTCCCCAAGGTCGAAGGCACCCCCGAGTTCCCCGAGGCCAAGGACCTGGACAGCGTCAAGGCCGTCCTCGCCAAGAACTGGGACAAGGCCGTCAGCTAATGGCAGACCACTCCCTGCCCGCGCCGGGCACCACCCCGCCCGCACCGGGCGCCGCCGACGGCACCCGCCGTCGGCGGCGGGCGCCGCGCGCCTGGCTCGGCGCCCTCCCGCTGCTCGTGTTCGCCGGCATCTGCTTCGGACTGCCGGTCGGCGCCGTGGTGTACGGGGCGTTCACGACGAAGGACACGGCCACCGGCGTCACTTCGGCGACCGGCGCCAACGTCAGCACCTCGCTCCAGGGCCCCTACCTCACCTCCCTGACCGGCAGCGTCGAACTCTCCGCGCTGACCGCCCTGATCGGCACCGTCCTCGGCATGCTGATCGCCCAGGCCGTCGTCACGTCCCGGCGCGGCGCGCTGCGGGAGTCCGTGCTGACCGCGTCCGGGGTGCTCGCCAACTTCGGCGGCGTACCGCTCGCCTTCGCCTTCGTCGCGACCCTCGGCATCTCGGGTGTCGTCACGCAGTACGCGCATCTCGACGCGGCCGGCTGGAACCTGTACTCCTTCACCGGGCTCACCGTGATCTACCTGTACTTCCTGGTGCCGCTGATGGTGCTGGTCAGCGTCCCGGCGCTGGACGGCCTGCGCCCGCAGTGGCGGGAGGCCGCGCAGAACGCGGGCGCCACCACCTGGCAGTTCTGGCGCCATGTCGGACTGCCGGTCCTCATGCCCACCCTGCTCGGCGGGTTCGTGCTGCTCTTCGGCAGCGCCTTCGCCGCGTACGCCACGGCCGCGGCGCTCGTCGGCGGTTCCGTACCCCTGGTGACGCTGAAGATCGCCGACGCGTTGTCCGGCAACGTCCAGGTCGGCCAGGAGAACGTCGCGCTCGCCCTGAGCCTCGACATGATCGTGATCGCCGGCCTGGTGATGGTGGTCTATCTGCCCCTCCAGCGACGGAGCACCCGATGGCTGCACTGACCCCCACCGCCGCCGACGCGCCGAGCCGCACAGCGCCGCCCGCCGGCCGCGTCCGCAAGCAGCGCGGCCGGCCGCGCATCTGGCGCGGCGCCGTCCTGATCCTCGCCGGGATCTACTTCGTCGTACCGCTGCTCGCCTCGTTCGTCTTCACCGTCCACACCCCGGGCCAGGGCCTCTCCTTCGACGCCTACACCGGGATCCTGTCCGCCGACGGATTCTCCAAGAGCCTGCTGCTCTCGCTCGGCCTGGCCGGCTGCACCATCGTGCTGTCGCTGCTGCTGGCCGTGCCCGCGCTCGTCGCGGTACGGCTCGGCGCGCCCCGGCTGCGGCCCGTCATCGAGGTCATCTGCATGCTGCCGCTGGTGGTGCCGCCGATCGCGCTGGTCAGCGGGATCACGACGGTCCTGCGCTGGGGCCCCGAGTACTTGTCCACCACCCCGCTCTACCAGACGTTCATCGTCGTGCAGGACGAGTCGTTCCCGCTGGTGCTGGTCATCGCCTACACCGTGCTCGCGCTGCCGTTCGTGTACCGCTCGCTGGACGCGGGGCTGCGCGCCGTCGACATTCCCACGCTCGTGGAGGCGGCCCGCAACTGCGGGGCGAGCATGCCGTACACGGTCGTCCGGGTGATCCTGCCCAATCTGCGCTCGTCGCTGGCCGGCGCCTCCTTCCTCACCCTGGCCCTCGTGCTCGGCGAATACACCATCGCCGCGCTGCTGGGCTATCAGCCCTTCGCCGTCTGGATCGTCACCATCTCCGGCTCCCAGGCGCAGGTTTCGGTCGCCGTCTCGCTGCTCAGCCTGCTGATCGCCTGGGCGCTGCTGATGGTCCTCTCCCGGGCCGGGGCGCGGGCCGCGGCCGGCGCATCCGCGGCCCCCGCGGGCGGTCCTGCCACCACAACTCCCCTCTCCGGCAAGGAGTAGCCCCTCATGTCTTCCACGGCCACACTCACCGCGAGTGAGGGACAGCCCGCGGCTCCCGCCGGCGCGCTGGTCGAATTCCGCGGTCTGCGGCGGGCCTTCGGGCCCACCGTCGCCCTCGACGGACTCGACCTGACGGCCAGGCCCGGTGAACTCCTCGCGCTGCTCGGCCCTTCGGGCTGCGGCAAGACCACCGCGCTGCGCGTGCTCGCCGGCTTCGAGCAGCCCGACGCGGGCGAGGTGCTGGTGGACGGCGCCGACATCACCCGGGTCCCGGCCAACCGCCGCGACGCGGGCATGGTCTTCCAGTCGTACAGCCTCTTCCCGCATCTCAACGCGCGCGACAACGTCGCCTTCGGGCTGCGGGTACGGAAGGTGCCGGCCGCCGAGCGGCGCACCCGCGCCGCCGAACTCCTCGACCTGGTCGGGCTGCCCGAGCACGGCGACCGCTTCCCGCACCAGATGTCCGGCGGCCAGCAGCAGCGGGTGGCACTGGCCCGCGCGCTGGCGCTGCGGCCCCGGGTGCTGCTGCTCGACGAGCCGCTGTCGGCGCTCGACGCCAAGGTCAGGCTCACGCTGCGGGAGGAGATCCGCCGGCTCCAGCTCTCGCTCGGCATCACCACCATCTTCGTCACGCACGACCAGGAGGAGGCGCTGTCGATGGCCGACCGGGTCGCCGTGCTCAACGCGGGCCGGCTCGAACAGTGCGCGCCGCCCGCCGAGTTGTACGAGCGTCCCGCCACCGCCTTCGTCGCCGAGTTCGTCGGCACGATGAACCGGCTGCCCGGCCGGCTCACCGACGCCGGCCGGGTCGAGGTCGCCGGTGCCACCCTGCCGGTGGACGGCGAGATCCCGGCAGGACGCGAGGTCGAGGTGCTGATCCGGCCGGAGAACGTCACGGCGACCGCCGACCCCGAAGGCACCGCCACGGTCGTCTCGGCCGCGTTCTTCGGCTCGGTCACCCGGGTGCTGCTCGATCTGCCCGGTGGCGGCTCGGTCAAGGCCGACGTGCCCTCGCGCGACGCGGGGGAGTTGCAGCCCGGCGTACGGGCCACGGTCGTACCGGCCGAGCGCCCCGCCCTGGTCGTACCGGTGGCCGGTGTCGCGGCGTCCGCCGGGAACGCCGCGTGAAGCTGCCCGCGGCTGTCCTCTTCGACATGGACGGCACGCTCGTGGACACCGAAGTGCTCTGGTGGGACACGGCGGACGAGGTCGCCGCCCGGCTCGGCCACCGGCTGACGGACGCCGACGCGCGCGAGGTGGTGGGCCGGGCCGTCGCCGACACGGCCGCGTATCTCGTACGCGTCGCCGGCGCGGAACCCAGCCGTACGGAGCCGGCTCCGGCGGTCGAGTCCGTCGCCGCCGAACTGTCCGGGTCCTTCCTCCGGCGGGTGGAGGCGGGCGCGCCGCTGCGGCCGGGTGCCCGCCGGCTGCTGGCCGAGCTGGCACGAGACGGGGTGCCGTTCGCCCTGGTCAGCGCCTCGCCACGGGCCGTTGTCGACTCCGTGGTCGGCGGCTCGCTGCCGGACGTCGGCTTCGCCTTCACGCTCTCGGCCGACGACACCGTACGGACCAAGCCGCACCCCGATCCCTACCTGGCCGCCGCGACACGGCTCGGCGTGCGGCCGGGGGCGTGTGTCGCCGTGGAGGACTCCCCGGACGGTACGGCCTCGGCGCAGGCCGCCGGGTGCGCCGTCCTCGTCGTACCGTCCCTGCTGCCGGTGGAGCCCGCCGCCGGGCGGTACTTCGCGGAGAGCCTGGAGGACGTCGATCTGGCGGTGCTGCGCGACTGCGCGCGGGACCGGCTGCGCGACCACGCTTCGGCCCGTCGTGGGGCGTGATTCTCGCCACATTTGACGGTCGATGCGCTCAGAGGAGCGGATCTTGGGCGACTGCACCTCTGGAAGGGGTGGCACTGCGTGCCACCCCTTTGGTGTTCGAAGGGTGAACTCAGACGTCGTTGTCACCGCTCAGACGAGCGGAAAGGGTCATCGGCGGGTCATGCCCGCTTCGAGGCGTGAAGCCGTACGGGCCGCGCGGGCATCCGCCATGCGCATTGGATCCGGTGGCGGACGAGTGGTCAATGCCGTGCGACGGCCAGGTGGACATGTCCGGACGCCTTTGATCTGGGTATGTTCCTCGCCGTCAGGGCAGCCAGCGCGTCGTCCTCCGAGGAGTCGAGACCCGTGTCGGAAAAGCAGGAGAAGACCGAGAAGCCGGCGAAGTACGTCTTCGACTTCACCGAGGGCAACAAGGATCTGAAGGATCTCCTCGGCGGCAAGGGCGCCAACCTCGCCGAGATGACCAATCTCGGACTGCCCGTCCCGCCCGGTTTCACCATCACCACCGAGGCGTGCAACGTCTACCTCGACAGCGGGACCGAACCGGCGGCACTGGGTGACGAGGTGACGGCCCATCTCGAAGCGCTGGAGAAGAAGATGGCCAAGCGGCTCGGCCAGGCCGACGATCCGCTGCTGGTCTCCGTACGCTCCGGGGCGAAGTTCTCCATGCCGGGCATGATGGACACCGTCCTGAACGTGGGGCTCTCGGACGACTCGGTCGCCGGGCTCGCCAAGCAGTCGGGCGACGAGCGGTTCGCCTGGGACTCCTACCGGCGGCTCATCCAGATGTTCGGCGCGACCGTCCTCGGTGTCGACGCCGAACTCTTCGAGGACGCGCTGGAGGAGGCCAAGCAGGCCAACAACGCGGCCACCGACGTCGATCTGGCCGCGGGCGACCTCAAGAAGCTGGTCAAGCAGTTCAAGAAGATCGTCTCCCGGCACACCGGACGCGACTTCCCGCAGGACCCGCGCGAGCAGATGGACCTCGCCATCCGCGCCGTCTTCGACTCGTGGAACACCGACCGCGCCAAGCTCTACCGCCGCCAGGAACGTATCCCCGGCGACCTCGGTACGGCGGTCACGGTCTGCTCGATGGTCTTCGGCAACCTCGGCCCCGACTCCGGTACGGGCGTGGCCTTCACCCGCGACCCGGCCAGCGGCCACCAGGGCGTGTACGGCGACTACTTGCAGAACGCGCAGGGCGAGGACGTCGTCGCCGGCATCCGCAACACCGTGCCGCTCGCCGATCTGGAGACCATCGACAAGGCGTCGTACGACCAGCTCATGCAGATCATGGCGACGCTGGAGACGCACTACCGCGATCTGTGCGACATCGAATTCACCATCGAGCGCGGCCAGTTGTGGATGCTCCAGACCCGGGTCGGCAAACGCACGGCGGGCGCCGCCTTCCGGATCGCCACCCAACTCGTCGACCAGGGCCTGATCGACGAGGCGGAGGCGCTCCAGCGCGTCAACGGCGCCCAGCTCGCCCAGCTCATGTTCCCGCGCTTCGACGAGGGCGCGAAGCGGCAGTTGCTCGGCCGGGGCATCGCCGCTTCGCCGGGCGCCGCCGTCGGCAAGGCCGTCTTCGACTCGTACACCGCCGTGAAGTGGTCGCGCTCGGGCGAGAAGGTCATCCTCATCCGCCGGGAGACCAACCCCGACGACCTCGACGGCATCATCGCCGCCGAGGGCATCCTGACCTCGCGCGGCGGGAAGACCTCGCACGCCGCCGTCGTCGCCCGGGGCATGGGCAAGACCTGTGTGTGCGGCGCGGAGGAGCTGGAGGTCGACACCAAGGCCCGCCGGCTCACGGTCGGTTCGACCGTCATCGAGGAGGGCGACGTCGTCTCCGTCGACGGCTCGACCGGCAAGGTCTACCTCGGTGAGGTGCCTGTCGTCCCCTCGCCCGTGGTCGAGTACTTCGAGGGCCGGATGCACGCGGGCGCCGACGACGCCGACGAACTGGTCGAGGCGGTGCACCGGATGATGGCGTACGCGGACCGGCGCCGCAGGCTGCGGGTGCGGGCCAACGCCGACAACACCGAAGACGCCCTGCGCGCCCGCCGGTTCGGCGCCCAGGGCATCGGGCTCTGCCGCACTGAGCACATGTTCCTCGGCGAGCGCAGGGCCATGGTCGAGAAGCTGATCCTCGCCGACACGGACGACGAGCGCGACGCGGCGCTCGACGCGCTGCTGCCGCTGCAGAAGAAGGACTTCACCGAGCTGTTCGAGGCGATGGACGGACTGCCGGTCACGGTACGGCTGCTGGACCCGCCGCTGCACGAATTCCTGCCCGACATCACGGAGTTGTCGGTCCGCGTCGCCCTGGCCGAGGCCCGCAAGGACCACAACGAGAACGATCTGCGGCTCCTGCAGGCCGTACACAAACTGCACGAGCAGAACCCGATGCTGGGGCTGCGCGGGGTACGGCTCGGCCTGGTCATCCCCGGCCTCTTCGCCATGCAGGTACGGGCCATCGCCGAGGCGGCGGCCGACCGGAAGAACGCCAAGGGCGACCCGCGCGCCGAGATCATGATCCCGCTCGTCGGCACGGTCCAGGAGCTGGAGATCGTCAGCGACGAGGCGCACCAGGTCATCGCCGACGTGGAGAAGGCGACGGGCGTCGAGCTGAAGCTGGCGATCGGCACGATGATCGAGCTGCCGCGCGCCGCGCTGACGGCGGGTCAACTCGCTGAGTCCGCGCAGTTCTTCTCCTTCGGCACGAACGACCTGACCCAGACCGTGTGGGGCTTCTCCCGCGACGACGTGGAGGCGAGCTTCTTCACCGCGTATCTGGAGAAGGGCATCTTCGGGGTCTCCCCGTTCGAGACGATCGACCGCGACGGCGTCGGCGCGCTCGTCCGCAGCGCGTGCGAGGCGGGCCGGGCGACCCGGCCGGATCTGAAGCTCGGCATCTGCGGTGAGCACGGCGGCGACCCGGAGTCGGTGCACTTCTTCCACGACGTCGGCCTCGACTACGTCTCCTGCTCGCCGTTCCGCATCCCGGTGGCCCGACTGGAAGCGGGCCGCGCGGCGGCGGGCGCGTAACCGCGCATGACGGGCGCGTAACCGCCCCCGCCCAAGACACCGGGGCCGTTCGCGGTCCGCCCGCCCCTCACGGGTCCTGCGGGCGGCCCCGGGACGCGCGGCGGGGCGGGCCGGAACCCGTGCGGGGGTCCGGCCCGCCCCGCCGCGTCATGCTGCCAGGACTCGCCTGCCCTGCGGCGATGAGTTTCCGGCGAAGGCCCGGTCTATCTCCTCGAACGCGCACCGAGCGCGACGCGCGCCTGGCGCGCCGAGAGAAACGAGACGGCCGATGCCCGCGATGATCTTCCTCAACCTGCCGGTCAAGGATGTCCAGGTCTCCAAGACGTTCTTCGAGAAGCTCGGCTACGCGAGCAATCCGCAGTTCTCGGACGAGCAGACGGCGTGTGTCGTCATCAGCGACACCATCTTCGTGATGCTCCTGGAGGAGGCCCGCTTCAAGGACTTCACGAAGAAGGAGATCGCCGACGCCAAGACGAGCACCGAGGCGCTGATCTGTCTCAGCGCCGAGAGCCGCGCCGCCGTGGACGAACTCGTCGACACGGCCCTCGCCGCCGGCGGCTCGCCCTCCCTCGACCCGCAGGACCACGGGTTCATGTACCAGCGCTCGTTCCAGGACCCGGACCACCACCAGTGGGAAATCACGTGGATGGACCCGGCCGCCGTCGCGGGACAGAGCTGACGCGCGGATCAGGCGGCGGCGCCGCCGTCCACGACCAGGTCGGTGCCGACGGCGGACGCCGCGTCGGGCGAGGCGAGATAGAGGACGGCGGCGGCGATCTCCTCCGTGGCCGACACCCGGCCCAGCGGGTTGGCCTCCTTGATCCGGGCGGCCCTGCCGGCCTCGCTCTCGCCCGGCCGCAGCGACATCGCGGTGGCGGAGGGCCCCGGGCTGACGGCGTTGATCCGTACCCCGTCCTGGATGTGGTCGAGAGCCGCCGCCCTGGTCAGCGCCGAGACGGCGGCCTTCGACGCGATGTAAGCGGCGATCCCCGGCACGCGCTTGTGCGCGCCGAGGTTGGACGAGACGTTGACGATCACGCCGCCGCCGCTCGCCCGCATATGGCCGATCTCCGCCTGGAGGCAGTGCAGCAGTCCGGTGACATTGCCGTCGATCAGCGTGTGCCAGTCCACCAGCGGCAGATCTGCGAGGGGAGTGCCGCCGCGGAAGACCCCGGCGTTGTTGACGGCCACGTCAAGACCGCCGAACAGCTCGACCGCCCGGCGCACCAGGGCGCTCACCTCGTCGGGGCGCGTGATGTCGGCCGGCACGGCTGCGGCGGTGCCGCCCGCGCCCTCGATCAGCTCGACGGTCCCGGCGAGCGGTCCCGCGCTCCGTCCCGCGACGACGACCGACGCGCCCTCGGCGGCGAAGGCCAGCGCGACGGCCCTGCCGAGGCCCGACCCCGCGCCGGTGACGAGAACGGATCTGCCGGTGAAGCGTGCGAACATCACAAAGAACCCCCAGGGCGTGAATATTGGATCGTTCGTTCCGGTTTGGCTGAGAGGGTCAATCAGTCCAGCAGGGTGAGCGCCTGCTCCGCCGCGTCCCGCACCCTGGCCGGATCGTCCGACGCCTTGCCGGTCACCCGCATGCCCTGCATGAGGACGAGCAGCAGATGCGCCAGGGCGCGCGGATCGCGGTCGGCGGGCAGTTCACCGCCGGCCCTGGCCCGTACCAGCGCGGAGTGCAGCAGGGTCTCCAGATGCCGCCAGCTTTGCTCGACGCGCCGGGCCGCCGCCGGGTCGTGCGGCGCCAGCTCCGTCGCCGTGTTGGTGACGAGACAGCCCCAGCTCCTGGTCCCGCCCGCCGTCGCCTCGGCGGCGAACCGCCGTACCACCGCCCGGACCGCGGGCAGCGCGGGACCCGGCCGGGACAGCTCGGCCAGCGGCTCGGCGTCGCGCGTCTCGCTGTAGCGGTCGAGCGCCTTCAGGTACAGCTCGTGCTTGTTGCCGAACGTCGCGTAGATACTGGCGCGCCCGATGCCGAGGTGGGCCACGAGGTCCGCCATGGACGTCGCCTCGTACCCCCGGCGCCAGAACAGCTCAAGGGCGGACTGGAGCGCGGCTTCCGGATCGAATTCCTTGGTCCTGGCCACGACGGTGACCCTAGGCTTTTCCGGAACGAGCAGTCAAGTATGGCCAGGGCCGCCTGCCGCGCGCTCGGTTAGGGTCGCGATCATGCCCGACATATCCCTGACCGTGCTCACCCTGCTCTGCCTCGCCGCGCTCGCTGCCGGGTGGATCGACGCCGTGGTGGGCGGTGGCGGGCTGCTGCTCCTGCCGGCGCTGCTGATCGGGCTGCCGCACGTGCCGGCGGCGAACATCCTCGGCACCAACAAGGCCGTCGCCATCGTCGGCACCTCCGGCGCCGCCGTCACGTATCTGCGCAAGGCGCCGGTCGAGTTGGGCACGGCCCTGCGGATCGGGCTCGTGGCGCTGGCCGGATCGATGACGGGCGCCTTCTTCGCCGCCGGGATCAGCAGCGACGTACTGCGGCCGGTGATCATGGTGGTGCTGCTGGCGGTCGCGGCCTTCGTCCTGCTGCGGCCCGGGTTCGGCCGGGCGCAGGCGGGGGCCGGGCCGGTCACCCGGCGGCGTACGGTCCTGGCGATCGTCCTCGTGGGCGGCGGGATCGGCTTCTACGACGGGCTGTTCGGCCCCGGCACCGGCACCTTCCTGGTCCTGGCGCTGACCGCCGTGCTCCGGCTCGACCTGGTCACCGCTTCCGCCAACGCGAAGATCGTGAACGTCTGCACCAACGCGGGCGCGCTCGCGATGTTCGCCTACCAGGGCACCGTGCTGTGGCAACTGGCCGCGCTCATGGCCGTGTTCAACCTGGCAGGCGGGATGCTGGGCGCGCGCACGGCGCTCAAGAAGGGCAGCGAGTTCGTCCGAGGCGTGCTGCTGGTGGTGGTGTTCTCACTGATCGCGAAGCTCGCCTTCGACCAGTGGGCGGCCTGATCCCGCGGTCACCCGACGAGATGCGCGTACGCGACGACGTTGCCCTGGTAGCCGGTCTTCGGCGAGAAGCCGCCGCCGCACGTGATCACCCGCAGCTCGGCCCGGTCCTGCTGGGCCCGGCCGCCCGAGCCGTACACCTTGCTGTCGGGGAAGTCGGCGTTCTCGTACACCTCGACCGCGTCGACCGCGAAGACGGCCGTACGGGAGTCCGCGCGTACGACGTCGATCCTGTCCCCCTTCTTCAGGGTGCCCAGGGAGTAGAAGACTGCGGGCCCGCGCGCGGTGTCGACATGGCCGGCGATGACGGCCGTCCCCTTGGCGCCGGGCGCCGCGCCGTCCCCGTACCACCCGGCGAGATTGCTGTGCGCGGCCGGCGGTACGGCGAGACTGCCGTCGGCGGCGAGGCCGAGCCGCATCAGCGGCGCGTCCACCTCGATCTCCGGGATACGCAGCCGTACCGGCGCGGAGGCGGGCAGCGGCTCGGCCGCCGCCCGGGTGTGGTGGTCCGGCCCGGCGGCGAACGCCTGCGCGGCCGAAGGGGCGGGCGGGGTGACCGGGCGCGCGCCGTTCTGGACGAGCCAGACACCGGTGCAGGCGACGGCGGCCAGCAGCCAGCCCCTCCTCCTGACCTGGGCGGTGACCGGCACGGTGAGCGACCTTTCCGCGGTGGGGATGCGGGGGATCCGGGACTGCGGGGGATCCTGGGCAGGGGTTCCCCGCCCCGGTCAGCGATGAGCATGACGGGGGCGGGGACGCCCGGACGGGAGATTCCCTAGCCGTCCTGCGTGCCGCTCGCCCGGCGACGCAGGAGCAGGGTCCCGCCCGCGGCGGCGGCGGCCAGTACGGCCGTCCCCGCCGCGATCTGGGTGGTGTCGGGCCCGACGCTGCCGCCGACCCCTGTCTTCACATGGCCGACCGGCCCTGAGTGGGCCAGCACGGTGAGATCACCGTCGGCCTCCTTGCCGTTCTTGCACTTCGCGACGATCCGGTACGAGCCCGGCTTGGCGCTGTCCGGCACCGTGAACCGGCCGACGACGACCTCTTTGTGCGTCTCGGACTTCAGCTCGAACTCCCCGGCGCCGAGTTCGCGTGCGTCGCCCTTGGCGTAGCCGCCGGGGCCGCAGGCCGTGGTGTTCACGGTGACGGTCGCGCCGGGCGGCGCGTCGGCCGGGGTCACCTCAAGCACGCCGGGCTTGCCGCCGCCGTGGTCCCCGCCGCCCCACTGGTCGCCGCCTTCGTGGTCGCCGCTCCACCGGTCGCCGCCACCGGGATCGACGTCCCCGTGCTCAGGGACGTCCGGAACCTCCCCGTCCGGGGCGTCCGGAATCCCGCCACCCGGAGCCTCGCCGCCCGGGACCTCGCCGCCCGGGACCTCACCGGCCCCGACCTCGGCGCCCCCGAAGTCCCCGCCGTCGGCGTCACCGGACTCTGCGGCGAACGCACCGGTGGCGCTCGCTGTCACCAGTCCGAGCGAGGCAGCCGCGAGGGCGGCACCGGTCAGCAGGCGGGCAGTGCTGCGCATGGTGATCCTCCGTCGGAATCGCGGGTCTCCTCCGAGGTAAGTGCCCCCACGAGCCGCACGCCTGCTGATGGCCGATCAGATTCCCGCCCCCGGGAGTGCGTGTCAGGCTTGCCAAGAGCCGTCACCGCAGGTCACGGCCGAGACCGGGGAACCGGCCGGCCCCCCGCCCCCGTACGCGCCGAACGGGTGACGAGCGGGTGACGAGCGGGTGTGGCCGGGGGCGCGTCGGCGGGCACGACCTAGGGCTCAGAGCTGGTTCTCGCCGCCGTCCACGTACAGGTTGGCGCCGAGGATGAAGCTGCTCCGCCCGGAGGCGAGGAAGGCCACCGCTTCGGCGACCTCGTCCGGTCGGCCGATCCGGCCCAGCGGCACACCCGCGACGAACTGCTCCTTGCTGACGGGCGCGTCCCCCTCGGCCACGGCGTCGACCGCGGGAGTGTCGATGGTGCCCGGGGAGATCGCGTTGACCCGGATGCCGCGGCCCTTCAGCTCGTTGGCCCAGGTGCGGGTGAAGGACCGCAGCGCCGCCTTGGAGGCCGCGTACGTGCCGAACGCGGCGACACCGTCGTCGGCGCGCACCGAGGAGTTGATGATCACCGAAGCGCCGTCGTTGAGCAGCGGCAGCGCCTTCTGCACCGTGAACAGCGTGCCTCGTACGTTGACGCCGAAGGTCGCGTCGAAGTGCTCCTCGGTGACCTCCTCCAGCGTCGCGAACGACGCCGTCCCCGCGTTGGCGAACACGATGTCCAGGCCGCGGCCCCGGGCGCGGACCGCGTCGTAGAGCCGGTCCAGGTCGGCCAGGTTCGCGATGTCGCCCACCACGGGCGTGGCCGCCGCCGGGCCGATGGTCTCGACGGCCGCGTCCAGCGCGGTCTTGCGCCGGCCGGTGATGAACACGTGCGCGCCCTCGGCCGCCAGCCGGACGGCCGCCGCGAGGCCGATCCCGCTGCTGCCGCCGGTGACGACAGCGGTCTTGCCTTCGAACTGTCCCATCATGACCTCCGCGTATTTCAGTACCGAGCGGTACTGAACGAGACTGTAGCAGCTTACGAACCGACCGGTACAGAAGAGGTAGGATCGGTGGCATGGACACGGGACAGAAGGCGCCGATCGGCCGGCCGAGGGGATTCGACACCGAAGAGGCCCTGGAACGCGCCATGCGGGTGTTCTGGGAACAGGGCTACGAAGGCGCCAGCCTCACCGATCTGACCGCCGCCATGGGCATCAACCGCACCAGCATGTACGCGGCCTTCGGCAACAAGGAGCACCTGTTCCGCACGTGCCTGGAGCGCTATACGGAGGGCCCCGCCTCGTACGGCGCGCGTGCCGTACGGGAACCGACCGCCCGAAAGGTGGCCGCCGCGATGCTCAACGGCGCGGTCCTGGCCACCACCGGCGCCGGCACCCCCGCCGGGTGCCTCGGCGTCCAGGGCTCCCTCGCCGCGGGGGAGCCGGGAAGCGCCGCCCGCGACGCCCTCGTCGCCTGGCGCGACGAGCACGTCTCCCACCTCGCCGACCGCTTCCGGCGGGCCGTGGACGAAGGCGACCTGCCGCCCGACGCAGACCCCGGCCTGCTCGCCCGCCACCTCATGACCGTGGCGAAC
The DNA here is from genome assembly GCF_055584925.1 of Streptomyces sp. NPDC087906. Classification (NCBI taxonomy): domain Bacteria; kingdom Bacillati; phylum Actinomycetota; class Actinomycetes; order Kitasatosporales; family Streptomycetaceae; genus Streptomyces; species Streptomyces sp. NPDC087906. Next base: position 122,191 of record NZ_JBVJLC010000004.1, on the reverse strand, counting down.
GGCATCGCGGTCCAGGCGGCGGGCGGCGTCACCCGCGAAGTGCTCCAGCAGGTGGCCGACATGACCCTGCGGACCTGGCCCCCGGCCACGGCCCCGACCGCCCCGACCCAGCCGGAGGCCTGAGCCGCCTCCGCCGCAGCACGGGATGGACCGGCACGGTCAGGGACGCTCCCACTCCACCGACTCGTACACGCCGCGCACCCGCTCAAGCAGCTCCGCGTCGCCGGGGAACTCCACGTCGTCGATCCGGCTCACCGGCACCACGCCGTGCGAGTTGGTGTGGAACGCACCCTGGAATCCGGCCAGTTCCGACAGCCTGACCTCGCGCCGTACGGAGGCGAGCCCTGCGGCGGCCAGCCGGGGTTCGATCAGTGCCATGGTGATCCCCGTCAGGATGGCGCCCTGCGGCCAGACGACCGAACTGCCGTCCCAGAAGCCCACGTTGGCGATGCTGCCCTCCAGGACGACGCCACCGGGACCGGTCAGCAGCGCGTCGTCGAAGCCCGCTCGCGCGGCGCGATGGCCGTGGTAGATCTGCCCGAAGCCGCCCAGGTGCTTGAGATGGGCGGCGGGGCGCTCGTACGCGACGGACATCAGGCTCACCGCCCGCTCGTCCGGCACCGCGGGCGGCCGTACGGTCACCATCAGGCTCAACTCGCCTGGTTCGTCAGCCTGATGGACGTACACGCGCGCCGACGCGTCCCGTACGCCACCGAGCGCGTGCCGCAGCAGCGCCCGTACCCGCTCGCCCGCCACACCCACGCCGAACAGCTCCTGGCTCGCCGCGTCGAGCCGCGCGACATGCAGGTCCATGCCGCGCACCCCGCCGCCCCTGACCTGCATGGCGGTGAAGTGTCCGTAGGTGTTGAGCGCCCGCATCCGCAGGTCGGACTCGGTGGCCGGACGCCCGTCCACCTCGATGAGCAGTTCTGGAGCCTCGGTCGTCATGCCGGTCACCGTACGACGGGGTCAGTCCTCTATCAGCCGCCGGGGTCCGGGGCCGTGCGAGGCCAGTTCGTCGCCGGGGTTGGACAGCACGCAGCGGTCCAGCGAGAGGCAGCCGCAGCCGATGCAGTCGGTGAGGTTGTCGCGCAGCCGCTGAAGCGTACGGATGCGCGCTTCGAGGTCGGCGCGCCAGCACTCGGAGATCCGCGCCCAGTCCTCCTTCGTCGGCGTACGGTCCGCGGGCAGCAGCGCCAGGACGGCCCGGATGTCGGCCAGCGGGATGCCGAGCCGCTGCGAGGTGCGGATGAAGGCGACCCTGCGCAGCGTGTCGCGGCTGTAGCGCCGCTGGTTGCCCGACGTACGGCGGCTGAAGATCAGCCCCTCGCGCTCGTAGAAGCGCAGCGCCGACGTGGCGACCCCACTGCGTGCCGCCAGCTCTCCGACAGTGGCTTCCTTGGCGTCCCAGGCGAGATGTGTCGTCATACGGACCAGCGTAGCTTGACTTCAACTATGGTTTAAGTATGACGCTCGGTCCATGGACTCCACGCAGGACACCACCGCGCAGGACACCGCCGGGCCGCTGAAGCTGGCCGTCATCCTCGGCAGCAACCGGGAGGGCCGCTTCGGCCCCGTCGTCGCCAACTGGTTCCTCGAACACGCCTCCGCACGCGCCGACTTCACCGTCGACCTGATCGACCTCGCCGAGACGGACCTGCCGACAGCGCCGTCACCCGACCCGGGCCCCGAGCCGCTGGCCCAACTCGCCAAGGTCACCTCACGACTCGCCGCCGCCGACGCCTTCGCCGTACTGACCCCCGAGTACAACCACTCCTATCCCGCCTGCCTCAAGGCGCTGATCGACTGGCACTTCGCCGAATGGCAGGCCAAACCAATCGGCTTCGTCTCGTACGGCGGGATGTCCGGCGGCCTGCGCGCCGTCGAACACCTCCGCCAGGTCTTCGCCGAACTGCACGCCGTCACGGTCAGGGACACGGTCTCCTTCCACAACGCCGGCGCCCTCTTCGACGCGACGGGCAGCCCCAAGGACCCCTCGGGCCCGGACGGCGCCGCCAAGGCGATGCTCGACCAACTGGCGTGGTGGGCCCTGGCCCTGCGCGAAGCGAAGTCCGTACGCGCGTACGCCGGTTGACCTGACGGCCCGTCGGGGCACCCGGCCGGTACGGTGGACCGCGCCGACCGCAAGGGAGCCCCGATGGCCGACCACCTGACCGTGCTGACCACCACCGACACCGCAGAAAAGGCCGAAGCCCTCGCACGCGGCGCCATCGAGTCCCGGCTGGCCGCCTGCGCCCAGATCTCGGCGCCGGTCACCTCGGTCTACCGCTGGCAGGGCGAGATCGAGACGGCGCGCGAGTGGCAGATCCTCTTCAAGACCACCCGGGCCCGCTACCCCGAACTGGAAGCGCACCTGCTGTCGGCGCACGACTACGAGACACCGGAGATCATCGCGACCCCGGTGGTGGCGGGCAGCGACGCGTACCTGAACTGGCTCACCGAAGAAACCGCCGAAGAAACCGCCGACGAAACCGCCGGACAACCCGTCAGTGAGCGGCCAGCACCGAGGTGACCCCCGATTCCCGCGGGCCGAGGAAGTGCGGGTCCGGGCGGACCGTCGCGTCCAGTGCCGCCTTGCCTGCCGCGATCATTTCGCGCACTCCGCCGTAGTACCAGGTCACGTCGTGCGGCTCGGTGACGCCGACGCCGTACGACTCGACGCCCGCCGCCTGGCAGAGGGCCACCGCGCGTCGGACGTGGAAGCCCTGGGTCACGAGCACCGCGTGGTCGACGCCGAAGATCTTCTTCGCGCGGACGCAGGAGTCCCAGGTGTCGAACCCGGCGTAGTCGCTGACGATCCGTCCGTCCGGCACCCCGCGCCTGGTGAGGTACGCGCGCATCGCGTCGGGTTCGTCGTACTCCACCCGGCTGTTGTCGCCGGTGACCAGCACGACCTTGACCTTCCCCGTCCGGTAGAGCGTCACGGCCGCGTCCAGCCGGTGGGCCAGGTACGGCGTCGGCCGGCCGTCCCGGAGCCCCGCGCCGAAGACCACGGCCACGTCCCTGGCCGGCACGTCGGCGACCGTACGGACCCGGCTGTCGGCGGCGGTGTGCATCCAGGTCATGGGGGCCAGCGCCAGGACACAGCAGACCATGGCGATCTGCACGGCGCGCCGCTGCCCGCGCCGGGTGCGGGGGAGCTGGGGCGGCTTGATCTTCGGCAGCTTCGGTCGGCGCATGCCTATCAGGACGTGCCGGGACGCAGAACAGTTCGCTCGTGCGCCCGACAGACGCGCCCAACGCAACCACCCACGCAGAAGACGCCCGACGGCCGCCCCGGACTCCCGGCCCGCCCGGCCCCGGGCTCATGCGCCCTGACCCGCATGACCCCACCGCTTCCGGTTACCTTCGGAACATGGCAGGCACCACAGGCACCACCCCCAGCACCACGGCGCACCACCCCTCCGACCCCGCCGGCAGCTACGACGAAGCCGCCACCGAGCGCTGGGCCCCCGAACCCGACAAGCGCCCCGGGCGTACCGCGTTCCAGCGCGACCGGGCCCGGGTGCTGCACTCGTCCGCGCTGCGCAGACTCGCCGGCAAGACCCAGGTCGTGACCCCCGGGTCCAGCGCCCGGCAGTGGGACGCCAGCCCGCGCACCCGGCTGACCCACTCGCTGGAATGCGCCCAGGTGGGCCGGGAACTGGGCGCCGCGCTCGGCTGTGACCCGGATCTCGTCGAGACCGCCTGCCTCTCGCACGACATGGGCCACCCGCCCTTCGGGCACAACGGCGAGCAGGCGCTCAACGACTTCGCCGCCGACTGCGGCGGCTTCGAGGGCAACGCCCAGTCCCTCCGCCTGCTGACCCGTATCGAGCCGAAGCGGTTCATCCCGTCAGCTCAGTCCGGGACCGGCGAACCCGTCAGCGTCGGCCTCAACCTCACCCGCGCCGCCCTCGACGCCGCCACCAAATACCCCTGGCCGCGCGGTCACCACCCCACCGACCCCGCCTCCGTGAAGTTCGGCGTGTACGAGGACGACCTGCCGGTCTTCGACTGGGCCCGCAAGGGCGCCCCCGACGGCAGGACCTGCTTCGAGGCGCAGGTCATGGACTGGTCCGACGATGTGGCGTACTCGGTCCACGACTTCGAGGACGGTCTGCACGCCGGCCATGTCGATCCCGCCGCGCTCGCCTCGCCCGAGGAGCGCGGCGAGATCTGGGCCGTCGCCATCGGTCGCTACGTACCCGCCGACACCGACCCGCAGGAGCTGGCCGCCGCCCTCGACCGGCTCATGGACCAGGAGTGGTGGCCGCACGGCTACGACGGTTCGGCCGTCGCCCTCGGCCGGCTCAAGGACGCCACCAGCCAGCTCATCGGCCGGTTCTGCCTCGCCGCCGAGAGCGCCACCCGCGACGCCTACGGCACGGGCCCGCTCACCCGCTACACCGCCGAGCTGGTCGTACCGCGCGCCGCGCGCCACGAGTGCGCCGTGCTCAAGGCGGTCGCCGACCGGTACGTCATGCAGCGCGCCGAGCAGGAGGCGCTCCGCCTCGACCAGCGGATCATCCTGGCCGAGCTGGCGGCCGCCCTGACGGACCGTGCGCCCGAAGGGCTCGACCCGCAGTTCCGCGGACTGTTCCACGCCGCGCCCGACGACCGGGCGCGCAAACGCGTCATCGTCGACCAGATCGCGTCGCTCACCGACGCGGCGGCCCGCGCCCTGCACAGCGGACTCACCGGTGGCGCACGCCTCTCCAGGTGACGGCCGCCGCGTACGATCGGCCTGCACGCCTCGGGCCTCCCGGCGCACGCTTGGATGAAGGCAGCCGGATCACGACAATCAGGCACGCGCACGGAGCGCCCCCTCTATCGCCATCACGCTCCGTGCGGGACGCTCGCAGATGGCGGCAGCGCAACGAGGAGGCATCAAGTGGTCGACGCACATCGCACATTCGTCATTGTCGGTGGAGGTCTGGCGGCGGCGAAAGCCGCGGAAACCCTCCGCGCGGAAGGGTTCACCGGCCGGGTGATCCTCATCGGCGACGAGCGCGACCACCCCTACGAACGCCCCCCACTGTCGAAGGGCTATCTCTCCGGCAAGGAGGAGCGCGACACCGTCTTCGTCCACGAACCGGCCTGGTACGCGCAGGCCGAGGTCGAGCTGCACCTCGGCCAGACCGTCACCTCCGTGGACCGCGAGGCCCGCTGCGTGCATCTGGGCGACGGTACGTCCGTGCGCTACGACAAGCTGCTGCTCGCCACCGGCGCCGAGCCGCGCAGGCTCGACATCCCGGGCACCGACCTCGCCGGCGTGCACCATCTGCGCAGGCTCGCGCACTCCGACCGGCTGCGCCAGGTGCTCGCCTCGCTCGGCCGCGACAACGGCCATCTGGTCATCGCGGGCGCCGGCTGGATCGGGCTCGAAGTGGCGGCCGCGGCCCGCAGCTACGGCGCCGAGGTCACCGTCGTCGAAGCCGCGGACACCCCGCTGCACCAGGTCATCGGCCCGGAACTGGGCCAGATCTTCACCGATCTGCACCGCGAGCACGGCGTGCGCTTCCACTTCGGCGCCCGGCTCACCGAGATCGTCGGCCAGGACGGCATGGTCCTGTCCGCCCGTACCGACGACGGCGAGGACCACCCCGCGCACGACGTGCTGGCCGCGATCGGCGCCGCGCCGCGCGTCTCCCTCGCCGAGGCGGCGGGCCTCGAACTCGCCGCCCGCGCCGAGGGCGGCGGGGTCGCCGTCGACGCCGGGCTCCGCACCTCCGACCCGGACGTCTTCGCGGCGGGCGACGTCGCGGCCGTCCCGCTCGCCTGGGGCCCGGACGCCGGCTCCCGGATCCGGGTGGAGCACTGGGCGAACGCGCTGAACTCAGGCCCGGAGGCCGCCCGCGCGATGCTCGGGCAGGACGTCGTCTACGACCGCGTCCCGTACTTCTTCTCCGACCAGTACGACCTCGGACTCGAATACTCGGGCTGGGCGCCGCCGGGCACGTACGACCAGGTGGTCGTGCGCGGCGACGCGGGAAAGCGGGAGTTCATCGCCTTCTGGCTGAAGGACGGCCGGGTGCTCGCCGGGATGAACGTCAATGTGTGGGACGTCACCGAGGACATCCAGCGGCTGATCAGGTCCGGCGCGAGCCTGGACGTGCACGCCCTCGCCGACCCGGGCGTAGCGCTGTCCAGCCTCGGGAACGGCTGACGGGACGGCCGCGCGCGGAGAACCTGACCGCCCCTGCGGAGAGGGAGTGTCCGTCCGGCCCCGTAGAATTCCCCCGTGGCCGGCAGGATCAACGATGACGACGTGAAGGCGGTTCGGGACGCGGTCCCGATCGATGCCGTCGTGTCCGAGTACCTTCAGCTACGCAGCGCCGGAGGCGGCAATCTGAAGGGGCTCTGCCCCTTCCACGACGAGAAGTCCCCGTCCTTCCAGGTCAGTCCGAGCAAGGGTCTCTTCCACTGCTTCGGCTGCCAGGAGGGCGGAGACACCATCGCCTTCGTGATGAAGATCGACCATCTCTCGTTCTCCGAGACGGTCGAGCGCCTCGCCGCCCAGGCGGGCATCACCCTGCGCTACGAGGAGGGCGGCTACAACCCGTCGAGCCAGCGCGGCGAGCGCACCCGCCTGGTGGAGGCGCACAAGATCGCGGCGGAGTTCTACGCCGAGCAGCTCGGCTCAGCCGAGGCCGAGATCGGCCGCAAGTTCCTCGCCGAGCGCGGCTTCGACCAGGCCGCGGCCGAGCATTTCGGGGTCGGCTACAGCCCGGCCGGCTGGGACCACCTCACCCGCTACCTGCGCGGCAAGGGCTTCAGCGACAAGGAGCTGATCCTCTCCGGGATCTCCCAGGACGGCCGCCGCGGCCCCATCGACCGCTTCCGCGGCCGGCTGATGTGGCCCATCCGCGACATCTCGGGCGAGGTCGTCGGCTTCGGCGCGCGCAAGCTCCGCGACGACGACAACGGCCCCAAGTACCTCAACACCCCCGAGACGCCGATCTACAAGAAGTCCCAGGTGCTGTACGGGGTCGACCTGGCGAAGAAGGACATCGCCAAGGTCAGCAGGGCCGTGGTGGTCGAGGGGTACACCGACGTGATGGCCTGCCATCTCGCGGGCGTCACCACCGCCATCGCCACCTGCGGCACGGCGTTCGGCGGCGACCACATCAAGATCCTGCGCCGGCTCCTGATGGACAACGGCAGCGCGCGGGTGATCTTCACCTTCGACGGTGACGCGGCGGGCCAGAAGGCCGCGCTGCGCGCCTTCGAGGACGACCAGAAGTTCGCGGCCGAGACGTACATCGCCATCGCCCCCGACAACATGGACCCGTGCGAGCTGCGCCTCGCCAAGGGCGACGAAGCGGTCCAGGACCTGGTCGAACCGCGCACACCGCTCTTCGAGTTCGCGATCCGGCAGATCGTCTCGCGCTACGACCTGGAGACCCCGGCGGGCCGCGCCGCCGCGCTGGACGAGGCGGCGCCGATCGTCGCCAGGATCAAGAGCGGCTCGTCGCAGCACGAGGTCGCCGTCCAACTCGCCGGCATCCTGGGCATCCTCGACACCCAGTTCGTGGTCAAGCGCGTCGCCCAGGTGGCGCGCTGGGCCCGCGACCGAGGCGGCCGGGGCCCGGCCCAGGGCGGCCCCTCGGGGCCGGGCCGCGGCGGACAGCAGCAGGGCGGCGGGTACGACACGGCGGCGCCGCAAGGGCCCCGGGGCCCCGCGCTGCATCTGCGCAGCCCCGCCCACCGCACCGAGCGCGAGCTGCTCAAACTCGCCCTCCAGCGGCCCGAGTTGGTCTCCCCGGCCTTCGACGCCTACGGGGCCGACGAGTTCACTGCCCCGCCGTACGCGATGGTCCGCCAGTGCGTCGAGGACGCGGGCGGCGCCGAACAGGGCGTGGCCGACGGGCGCGCGTATCTGGCGCGGGTGCTGGAGACCGTGCCGAACGACACCGTGCGCCATCTGGTCACGGAGCTGGCCGTCGAGGTGTTCCGGGGCAAGGCCATCGACGAGATGTACGCGGGCCAGCAGCTCGTCCAGGTCCGGCTGCGGGCCGTCGACCGCCGTATCCACGAGGTGACGGGCACGCTGACGCGGCTCGGCGGGCAGGCCGACCCCGAGCAGTTCAACGCCGTGCAGAACGAGCTGTGGGTGCTCCAGCAGTACAGCCAGGCCCTGCGCAACAGGGGCGCCGACGCGCTCTGACGCGGCATCCCGGGGCAGGGCGTCCCCGTACGTCGTACGGTAACGGCCCGGTTACGTACCGGACTCAGAAAGTGGTCGCACGCCCCTCGTGGCAGCCCTGTGTCGTACCCCACACTGGGGAGCGGTGCCTGAGTTTCCGGAAGCGCGGCCGGCCCACGACGGTGGGCGCCAACTCCCGCGGATCCGCTCGTCGTGCAGCGATCACCTGGAGGTCGCCCCGTGCAGACCCAGACCCTGACCGAGCCCGTGACCGAGCCCCTGACCGGGCTGTTGACCGACACGCCGCAGACGGTCGTGGAAACCGTCACCGAGGCCCCCGTGGACGATTCCGCCGCGCCCGACTCCCCGCAGAGCCGCGCCCGCAGCCGTGCGGACGCCGGCGGGGCGTCGTCCGACCTCTTCCGCCAGTACCTGCGGGAGATCGGCCGGATCCCGCTGCTCACCGCCGTCGAAGAGGTGGATCTCGCGCGCCGTGTCGAGGCCGGTCTGTTCGCCGAGGAGAAGCTGAGCACGGCCGTTGACCTGGACTCCCAACTCGCGCTCGACCTGGACAAGTTGGTCGTCATGGGCCGGATGGCCAAACGGCGGCTGATAGAGGCCAACCTGCGGCTCGTCGTCTCCGTCGCCAAGCGCTACATCGGGCGCGGACTGACCATGCTCGATCTCGTCCAGGAGGGAAACCTGGGCCTGATCAGGGCAGTTGAGAAGTTCGACTACGCGCGCGGCTACAAGTTCTCGACGTACGCGACCTGGTGGATCCGGCAGGCGATGTCCCGCGCCCTGGCCGACCAGGCGCGCACCATCCGGGTCCCGGTCCATGTGGTCGAGCTGATCAACCGGGTGGTACGCGTCCAGCGGCGGATGCTCCAGGAGCGCGGCTACGAACCGAGCCACGCCGAGGTCGCCGCGCATCTGGAGCTGCCGCCCGAGCGCGTCACCGAAGTGCTGCGCCTCGCCCAGGAACCGGTGTCGCTGCACACCCCGGTGGGGGAGGAGGACGACGTCGCGCTCGGCGACCTGATCGAGGACGGCGACGCGGCGTCCCCGTCCGAGTCGGCGGCGTTCCTGCTGCTGCGCCAGCACCTGGAGGCGGTGCTCTCCACGCTCGGCGAGCGCGAACGCAAGGTCGTCCAACTCCGGTACGGCCTCGCGGACGGCCGGCCGCGCACGCTGGAGGAGATCGGCAGGATCTTCGGCGTGACGCGCGAGCGGATACGGCAGATCGAGTCCAAGACCCTGAACAAGCTCCGCGACCACGCGCTGGCCGACCAACTGCGCGGCTACCTGGACTAGTTCCGGCCCCCTGGCTTCGTCACGGCCGCACCGCCGGGCGGCTGCGGCGGACCGTCGTCGCGCTGCGCACGCCGCTCAGTCCACCTCCGCCACCGCCTGCGCGAACTGCGCCGCGTACAGCCGGGCGTACGCGCCCTCCGCCGCCAACAGCTCGTCGTGCGTGCCCTGTTCGACGATCGCGCCGTCCTCCATCACCAGGATCACATCGGCGTCCCTGATCGTGGAGAGCCGGTGCGCGATCACAAAGCTCGTACGGCCGTGGGCGAGTCGCGCCATCGCCTTCTGGATCAGCACTTCCGTACGGGTGTCGACGGAACTCGTCGCCTCGTCGAGCACCAGTATCACCGGGTCGGACAGGAACGCCCGCGCGATGGTGATCAGTTGCTTCTCACCGGCGCTGACACCCGACCCCTCGTCGTCGATCACGGTGTCGTAGCCCTCGGGCAGCGTACGGACGAACCGGTCGGCGTGCGCGGCGCGCGCCGCCTCCTCGATCTCCTCGCGGGTCACGTCGCGGGAGGCGCCGTAGGCGATGTTCTCCGCGATCGTGCCGCCGAACAGCCAGGTGTCCTGGAGGACCATGCCTATCCCGGACCGCAGTTCCTCCCGGGACATGTTCCGCACGTCCATGCCGTCCAGCAGGATCCGGCCCGACGTCACCTCGTAGAACCGCATCAGCAGATTGACCAGCGTGGTCTTTCCGGCGCCCGTCGGGCCGACGATCGCGACCGTCTGGCCCGGCTCGACCGACAGCGACAGGTCCTCGATCAGCGGCTTCTCCGGGTCGTAGCGGAAGGCCACATGCTCCAGCGCGACCCGGCCCTGCGGCTCCCGCAGCCGCTCCACGGCGGGGGCGTCCTTCTCCTGCTCCTCCGCGTCGAGCAGTTCGAAGATACGCTCGGCGGACGCGACACCCGACTGGATCAGGTTCGCCATCGAGGCGACCTGGGTCAGCGGCTGCGAGAACTGCCGCGAGTACTGGATGAAGGCCTGCACGTCACCGATCGACAGCGTGCCCGAGGCGACCCGCAGTCCGCCGATGACCGCGATCAGCACGTAGTTGATGTTGGAGATGAACAGCATCAGCGGCTGCATCATCCCGCTGTTGAACTGCGCCTTGAACGCGGCGTCGTACATCTGCTCGTTGTGCTCGGCGAACGCCTGCGCCGACTCGTCCTGCCGGCCGAAGACCTTCACCAGGGCGTGCCCGGTGTACATCTCCTCCACGTGCGCGTTCAGCTTCCCCGTGGACTTCCACTGCTGCACGAACTGCGGCTGCGAGCGCTTGCCGACCCGGGTCGCGACGAAGACCGACAGCGGCACCGTCACCAGCGCGACCAGCGCCAGCAGCCAGGAGATCCAGAACATCACGATCAGCACGCCGAGGATGGTCAGCACGGAGTTGATGAGCTGGCCCATCGTCTGCTGCATGGTCTGCGAGATGTTGTCGACGTCGTTCGTCGCCCGGCTCAGGACCTCGCCGCGCGCCTGCCGGTCGAAGTACGACAGCGGCAGCCGCGACAGCTTGGCCTGCACGTCCTCCCGCATCCGGTACACCGTGCGGTTGATCACGCGGATGGACAGCCGCGACGACACGAGTTGCAGCAGCCCGGCGCCCACATAGATCAGCAGCGTGACCAGCAGGACGTTGCCGACGGCGCCGAAGTCGATGCCGTCGCCCGGGGTGAAGTCGACGCCGGACAGCAGGTCGGCCATCGACCCGTCGCCCTTCGCGCGCAGCGCCGCGATCGCCTGCGCCTTCGAGGTGCCGGAGGGGAACTGCCGGCCGATGACCCCGGCGAAGATCAGGTCGGTCGCCTTGCCCAGTATCTTCGGTCCGGTCACCGCGAGCCCGACGCTCAGTATCCCGGCCGTGACCATCCAGACGAGGGTGGTCTTCTCCCGCGCCAGCCGGCGCAGCAGCCGCTTGCCCGACCCCTTGAAATCCATGGACCGCTGCGTAGGAGCGCCGGCCCCGGCGGCCATCATGCGTCCCGCACCGCTCATCAGGCCGCCTCCGCCTCGGTCAACTGGGAGAGCACGATCTCCCGGTACGTCTCGTTCGCCGCCATCAGCTCGTGATGGCGGCCCGTGCCGACGACCCGGCCCTCGTCGAGGACGACGATCCGGTCGGCGTCACGGATGGTGGACACCCGCTGGGCGACGATCACGACCGTCGCCTGCGCCGTCTCCCGCAGCAGCGCGCGGCGCAGCGCCGCGTCCGTCGCGTAGTCGAGCGCCGAGAACGAGTCGTCGAACAGATAGATCTCGGGGCGCTGCGTGAGCGTGCGCGCGATGGCGAGCCGCTGCCGCTGGCCGCCGGAGACGTTGGAGCCGCCCTGCGCGATCGGGGCGTTCAGACCGCCTTCGAGCGCGGTGACGAAGCCCTTCGCCTGTGCGACCTCCAAGGCGTGCCACAGCTCGTCGTCGGTCGCGTCGGGATTCCCGTAGCGCAGATTCGTCGCGACGGTCCCGGCGAAGAGATACGGCTTCTGCGGCACCAGGCTCACCGTCTTCGCCAGCAGCACCGGGTCGAGTTCCCGTACGTCCTGGTTGTCGACGAGGACTTCGCCGCCCGTCGTGTCGATCAGCCGGGGGATCAGATGCAGGAGCGTCGACTTCCCGCTGCCGGTCGATCCGATGATCGCCGTCATCTCGCCGGGCTTCGCCGTCAGCGAGATGTTCTTGAGCACGGACTCCTCGGCGCCGGGGTAGTGGAACTCCGCTTCCCGTATCTCCAGATGGCCGTGCCTGCGCAGCTCCCGTACGGGATTCTCCGGCGGGACCACGCTCGACCTGGTGTCCAGCACCTCCTCGATGCGCTCGGCGCACACCTCGGCGCGCGGCACCATGATGAACATGAAGGTGGCCATCATCACGGCCATCACGATCTGCATCAGGTACGAGAGGAACGCGGTCAGCGCGCCGATCTGCATGCCGCCGCTGTCGATGCGGTGCGCGCCGAACCAGACGACGGCGATCGACGACAGGTTCACCACCGTCATGACCGTCGGGAACATCAGCGACATCAGCCGTCCGGTGGCGAGCTGGAGGTCGGTCAGCTCGGTGTTGGCCTCCTTGAAGCGCCCCTTCTCGTACTCGTCCCTCACGAAGGCCCTGATCACCCGGTTGCCGGTGATCTGCTCCCGCAGCACGCGGTTCACGCTGTCGAGCTTCACCTGCATGGCGCGGAACAGCGGGCGCATCCGGCGGACGATGAGCGAGACGGAGACGGCGAGGATCGGCACGACGGCCAGCAGCACCGTGGACAGCGGGACGTCCTGGCCGAGCGCGGCGATGATCCCGCCGACACACATGATGGGCGCCGACACCATCAGCGTGAACGACATCAGCACCAGCATCTGGACCTGCTGGACGTCGTTGGTGGTGCGGGTGATCAGGGTCGGCGCCCCGAACTGCCCGACCTCGCGCGCGGAGAAGCTCTGTACGCGCGAGAAGACGGCGGCCCTGACGTCCCGGCCGAGCGCCGAAGCGGTCCGGGCGCCGTAGAACACGGCGCCGATGTTGCAGATCACCTGGACCACGCTGACGCCGAGCATGATGCCGCCGAAGCGCAGGATGTATCCGGAGTCACCGGCCACGACACCGTTGTCGATGATGTCCGCGTTGAGGCTGGGCAGATAGAGGGTGGCGATCGTCTGGAGGAGCTGCAGCACCACCAGGATGGATATGGGTCTTTTGTACGGTGCGAGATGGGATCGCAGGAGTCGAATGAGCACGCGTAGTCTCTCGGAGTCGGCAAGATCAGGGGTCCGACCCCATCTTGCGACACGCGGCCCGTTGATTCCCAAGGGTTAATGTCCAAGGACGGGTCAAGAAGTAAGGGACAGGACGCGGCTGCGCCGATGACCCGCCGCGCACTCCCGGTTACCCGCGCGAGTCACCCTGCGCCGGCCACGGGCCGCCCGTCACCCGCCGCCCGTCACCCGCCGCCTGCCACCCGGCCGTCCGTCACCCGTGCCCGTCACCCGCGCCCGTCACCCGCGCCCGTCACCTGTCAGTCCTCGGCGCCGCCTGCACCGCCTTGCGGCCGGCTGTCGAACGCCCCGGGGTGGATCTCGTCGCGCGTGGCCCCGTACTGCTGGCGCACCGCGGCGCCGACGGCGGCGTCCTCGCCCGGCTCGAACACCTGCGCTGCCGCGCCCTGCCAGCCCGGCGGGGTGTGCGGCGCGAGCGAGCCCCGCGAGACGCCGAGCGCCCAGGCCGCCTGCCGGGCGGCGCCGAGCGCCGCGTAGTCGGCGGGCTGCGGTACGACGACCTGCGCACCGAAGATCGCGGGGGCGACGGCCTGCACGGCGGGCAGTTCGGCCGCCGCGCCCAGCAGGAACACCCGCCGCACCTCGACGCCGCGCCTGCGCAGGACGTCCATCGCGTCGGCGAGCGAGCAGATCATGCCCTCGAAAGCCGCCCTCGCCAGATGCTCCGGCTTCATCGACTCGCGGCGCAGCCCGCTCAGCGTGCCGGCGGTGTGCGGGAGATGCGGGGTCCGCTCGCCCTCCAGATACGGCAGGAAGACCAGACCCGAGGCGCCCGGCGTGGACTTGAGCGCCAGGGTGGACAGCTCGGCCAGATCCTCCGTGCCCAGCAGCTCGGCGGTGCCGCGCAGGGCCCGTACCGCGTTCAGCGTATGGACGACCGGCAGGTGCATGCCGGTGGCGTCGGCGAAGGAGGTGATCGTCCCTGACGGGTCGGAGAGGGCTTCGGGATGGACGGCCATCACGGAACCGGAGGCGCCGAGGGAGACGACCGCGTCACCGGGCCCGACGCCGAGCCCGAAGGCGGCGGCCATGGTCTCGCCCGTACCGGCGGAGATCAGCAGCCCCTCGGGGGTGGTCCCGGCGGCCTCCGAAGGGCCGAGCACCTCGGGCAGCGCGGCCGGGTGGCCCAGCGCGAGTTCGACGAGTTCGGGGCGGTACGAGCCGGTGCGCGCCGACCAGTAACCGGTGCCGGAAGCGGCGCCCCGGTCGGTGGTGCGGCGCGCGGGGCGGCCCAGCAACTGCCACACCAGCCAGTCGTGCGGCTGCATCACGAACGCCGTGCGCCGCGCCGCCTCGGGATCGTTGCGGGCCATCCAGCGCAGCTTGGCGACGATCTGCCCGGACTGCGGTACGCCCCCGACGGCCTCGGCCCAGGGCTGCCGGCCGCCGAGCTGGTCGATGAGGTCGGCCGCGGCGACCTGGGCCCGCTTGTCGTTGCCGAGCAGGGCGGGACGTACGAGATTGCCCTGCCGGTCCAGGGCCACCATGCCGTGCTGCTGGGCGGAGACACCGATGGCCTGCACGCCCTCCAGCAGCCCGCCGGACGCCGCCTCGCCGAGGGACAGCAGCCAGACCTGCGGATCGACTTCGGCGGACTTGGCCTCGACCGGATGCGGCGCGTAACCCTGCCGCAGCACGGCACCTGTGTCCGTGTCGCAGACGACGATGCGTGTGGACCCCGACGAACTGTCCAACCCGGCGACTATTCCCATGCCACCCGATTCTGCCGCACGCGCGGCGCGACGTGCGCTGCCGGTACGGCTCGGGTGCGCACGGGAACGTCTGGTACTGCGCGGGGGCAGGGTCAGGTGGCGCTGCTGCCCCAGTCGTCCTGCCCCGTGCCGTTGCCGTTGCCGTTGCTGCGGTCACGCAGCGAGCGCACCCGCTGGGCGACCGAGGTCGGCACCTTGTCCCCGACCTTGTCTCCCACCTTGTCGCTGACCGAGTGATACGCCTTGCCGGCGAACTCCCTGCCGGTCTGTGCCGCCGACTCGGCGGCGTTGCGCACCGCGGGGTTCTGCGACACCTGCCGGGCCGATTTCTTCAGCTTCTCGTAGCGCTCGCGTCCGGCTCGCGTTCCGAGAACGTAACCGAAAGCCAGCCCCGCGATGAACGTGAGGCGGTACCGCATGGCTGCCATCCTTACCTAGCGTCGAGGCGTTGGGCCGTGTGCTCTGCGCCTACCCCGATACGGACCGGGATCACCCGACGTGACCCGGGACGATACCGATTGGCGGAGCACCCCCCTGCTTGCGCTAATGTATGTGTCGCAGCGAACGCGCGCCGCCCGGGTGACCCGGGGTAGGTACGGTTCGGTGCAGACGCAGCAATCCCCTGTAGCTCAATTGGCAGAGCAGCCGGCTGTTAACCGGCAGGTTACTGGTTCGAGTCCAGTCGGGGGAGCGCGATCCCCTGTAGCTCAATTGGCAGAGCATTCGGCTGTTAACCGGAGGGTTGCTGGTTCGAGTCCAGCCGGGGGAGCAGCGAGGAAGAGGACCCTTCGGGGTCCTTTTTCGTATGCCCTGGAACCGGGCGGCGCGGAGGACAGTCCTCAAGGTCAGCGATGCCGACCATCCGAGGCAGGAGATCGTATGAGCGGCTATGCTGCGGCAGACGGCGCGCACAAATGTGCGCGACGCGCCGTTAGGGGCGGTAGCTCAGCCGGTTAGAGCAGCGGACTCATAATCCGTCGGCCGTGGGTTCGAGTCCCACCCGCCCCACCGGGACGCTTGTCAGCAGGATCGTTTCGACCTGCACGACAAGCGTGCACCCTCCCCGGGTGCCCTCCCCGCAAGACACGCCGCCGAGGGCCGTCCGGCCCCCCGGCCGCCCGAATGACCACCGGTCAGGGCGTGACAGGCCATCGGATACGTGTACGGCCGGACGGGCCCCCGCGGCGGCTGACCGACGATCACCTCATCACCCCGCGCAGAGCGCGCCGCAGCGCCGAACGGGTGACACCCGCCTCCCGGGCATGACGGAGCCCCGACCACTCGGGGTGCCGAGCGGCCGGGGCGTCGGTCGGTACGGCTACTCCTCGACCGCTCCGCCCACCGTGCGCAGGTGCTCGCGGAACGTCAGTGACGGGTTCTCGCTGCGGGCGGTGAGGTAGGCGTCGAAGCGCAACTGGGCGCGCAGGGAGGTGCCGGAGCGGATTCGCTCCGCCTGCCGGCGCTCCTTGTCGCGGATCCCCTCGGCCAGGTCGAGGATTTCGGCGGCGTGGGACGACGGTACGAACAGCACGCCGTCCTCGTCGCCGAAGACCAGGTCCTCGGTGCTCACCGTCCACTCGCCGACGATCGCCGACTCCAGCGCGTTCTTCGGCTGCTGGTCGCTGCGTTGCGGCCCCGTCGGGAGCGAGCCGGCGCTGAAGACCGGCAGGCCGATCGCCCTGATGTCGGCGGTGTCGCGGTGGAGGCCCCAGATGACGAGGCCCGACAGGCCCGCGGTCTGGGCCTCCAGCGCCACCAGGTCGCCGACGCAGGCCTCGTCGGTGCGGCCGCCGTTGTCGACCACGAGGACGTCGCCCGGCTGCGCGTCCTGGAACGCCTCCAGGAAGACGTCGACGCTGCCGGCGTGCCGCGCTGGCAGCACCCGTCCGGCGACGCGGCTGCCCGGGATGGCAGCCTGGAGTGCCGAAGGGGCACAGCGGACAGGGATTTGGGCACGGATGCAGGCATCCGTGAAGTGGGCGGTCGTCAACGCCGCGAACCGGCGTCGCAGCTCCTGGGAGTCCATGCTCGGCATAACCCCTGAAAGTAGCAGAGTGATTATCTGGGTTGACGGCTGATCTTGGTCCGGCCGTCCTCCCACTCCGGCTTGAGGTCGACCTGTACGCGATGCGTGGTCCCGCGGTCGAGGCTCGCGCCGAGTTCGGCGGTCACCACACCGATCCGCAGGCCGCCCTTGCCGCTGCCGGTGCGGTGGACCTGCACGGTGAACTCCAGGCTGACGCGCTCCACGTCGAAGCCCAGGGGATGGGCGTCCCCCTCCTGCCGCGCCCGCATCAGTTCGCTCCGTACCTGCCGGACCACCTCGGACAGTCCTACGAAATCAGGCTCGCCCACCGTTGCGCTCCTCCCCCGTCACGCACCCCGTCGCGACGAGTGTCGGCCATTCGTTCGCGGCCTTCGAGTATGGCAGCGGAGTCCGGGACACGGCCAAGGCGCAAGCGTATGATGTCCGGGCATGACGACCGATGGGGGAATCGGTGTCGAAACCTGCTATGGGTACGCCTCGTTGGGCGGCCCGGATTCGGCGGAGCGACGGGGAGATCGTCGGCAGCGGAATCCTGTTGAGCCCGGACCGCGTGCTCACCTGCGCCCATGTGGTCAGCCAAGGAGAGCCGGTCACCGCGGAGTTCGTCGGGGCCGAAGGAGTTGACGTCCCGTCAGTCACGGCGCATGTCATTGACGGCATGTACAAGCCGGAGGAGCTGGACGCCGACCTCGATCCGATCGCCGACGTGGCGCTGCTGAGTCTGGACACCCCGCGCCCGGCCGACGAGGCGGTCCTGCTCCACCGGCTCTCGTCACCCGGCAGGCCCGTACGGATGTACGGCTTCCCCGAGGCGCACAACGGCGGCATCTGGCTGCCCGCCACCGTCCTCGGCGGCTGCGGACGCGACGGGCAGGTCCAGTTGACGCCGCTGGGCACGGGGTTGTTGGCAAGTCCCGGGTTCAGCGGCGGCGGTGTGGTGGACGTCGAGACCGGCGAAGTCGTCGGGATGGTGCTGAGCAAGTCCGAGGCGAGACGCGGCAGCGGGTTCACTTTCATGAGCCCGGCCGAGACCATCGTCCAGCATCTGAAGGACGTCGCCGAGTGGACCAAAGGGCTGGAAGCCGTCGACGTCAGGCTGCGTTCCGACGCTTCCGGCGCCGACGAGGCCCTGCTCGACACGTCGTTCGCCGAGCGGCTCGCCACCTGGTTCAGGGACGACGGCCGGCAGGTCAAGATCAGTCTCGTGCCGGACGGCGACTCCGCCAGGGCCGCCACGCTGCGCCGCGCGATCACCCTGGCCGACCGGGAGTTACGCACCTGGGCCTCCACCCGGCGCGCCTCGCTCGACCCGCCGGGGACGGTCCCCTCGGCCGGCGGCCATGACCTCGCCGTGGTCGCCGACGGGCTGACCGCCGATGCCGCCGCCGACCTGATCGCCGATCGGCTGGGGCTGTGGAAACCGCCCGACGACCCGGCGATCGACCGGATCCGTGCGGCGAAAGCCACCCTCACCCTCGTCGTGGTGGGCGTCGACAAGGCCGCCGAGCCCGACCAGTTGCTCGATCTGCTGGCGCTGCTCAGGACTCAGGGCAGCAGACTGCTGCTGGTGTTCGGCGCGGCCGGCGCACACTTCAGACGCGCCCAGTCCGAGCTGGTGATCGAGCCGACCCAGCGGCAACACGACGCTCTCGTAGCGCTGTTGGACGAGATCGCCGGGCCGCTGGCGACCGCGTTGCGAGAGCGCATGGCGACCGTGTACTCCGACGCCTCGAAGCCCGCGCTGAGCGCGCTGGTGCGCGCGTACGCCATGCGGCAGGAGTTGGCCGGGACGCACGGCTTCGTCGCGGGGCTGGGCCAGAACCACGACCTCGGGGTGTTCGCCAAGAGCGCTGCCCGGTCCGCCGACCGGATCCGGACCGCGATCGGCAAGCTCGACGAACTCGTCGCACGCCGGGAGGAGTTACGCGGCCGGCTCGCCGGCTACGGCGCGCTCTACCAGGCGGCGGCCGACCACGAGGACCTGGAGATGGCCGACCGCTACCTCGCGGCGCACCAACTGCTCCAGGCCAGGCCGTGCGACGTAGCGGCCGCGGAGGCCGCGGTGCTCCACTACATCCGCTCCGTCGAGGGGTCGGACGGGAGCCCGGCGCAGGAAGGTGAGCCGACCTGATGACATCCGCCTCCGACACCACGAGCACCCGCTGTCCGCGCCCCGGCTGTCCGGGGCATGTGATGGTCACCGGGTTCTGCGACACCTGCGACGAGCGGGCCCCGGACGGCAGCCCCACCGTCGCCGCCCCGCCGCCCGGCCCCCGCCCGAAGAACCTGCCGGGGCAGCGGGGACGCGGCACCGGGCGGTCAGGCCAAGGGACGCAGGACGCATCGTCCGCGGACCAGCCCGCCGACGAACTCGACCTCGACGGGCTGGTGTTGCTGCCCGACATCCTCAAACCCGAACTCGCCGACGTCGTCAGCACGACCGCACACGCGCCGACCGGCAGCCGGCGGTGCGGTGTCGACGGCTGCACCGGCACCATCGGCGTCGGCCACGCCGGCCGGCCGGCGCCCGACCACGGGTTCTGCCCCGAGTGCGGATCGCCGTACTCCTTCAAGCCCCAACTGGGGCCGGGCGACGAGATCGGCGGCCACTACCGGGTCGTCGGCTATCTCGCGGCCGGCGGCCTCGGCCAGGTGTATCTCGCCGAGGACACCCGGTTGAAGGACAAGTACGTCGTCCTGAAGGGCCTCATCAACTCGCGTGACGCCGCCGCCCGGCGCAACGCGGTCGAGGAGCGCCGGTCGCTCACCACCCTGCACCACCCGGACATCGTCGCGATCTTCTCCCACATCGAACACGAGGTGCCGGGCGAGGAAGAGCCGACCGGTTACATCGTCATGGAGTACATCGGCGGCCGGCCGCTGCACAGCTATCTGACCGCCACCGACGAGGAGTTGACGGGGCTCTTCGGCAAGTCGTTCGGGATCGACCATGTCCTCACCTACGGCTGCAAGATCCTGGGCGCGCTGGAGTACCTGCACGACCAGGGCCTCCTGTACTGCGACATGAAGCCCGAGAACGTCATCCAGTACGGCCACGAGATCAAGGTCATCGACCTGGGCGCCGTACGCCCGATCGGTGACGACACGTCAGATCCCGTCTACACGCCGGAGTACGCGCCGCCCAGGAAGGAGCGCGAGAGCCGGGGCTTCCACGTCGACTCCGATCTGTACACCGTCGGCAGGACCCTCCAGGCGCTGGCCACGCGGGCCGCCCCCGCGAAGGGGCTGGCCGCCCAGTCCTTCACGCGCCTGGTCACACGCGCCACGCACCAGGAGCCCGCAGCGCGCTTCACCTCGGCCGCGCAGATGTCCCGGCAGCTCTGGGAGGTGCTGCGGGAGTACCGGGCCCTGAGCAAACACGAGCAGTACCCGGAGCGCTCGACCCGCTTCGAGGCCGTCGCCGAACTCATCGGACCCGGTCTCGGCGGCATTCCCACGCTGGCGCACTGGTCGGCCCGCACCGGGCCGCCGCAGGATCTCGACATCGCGCCGCCCGGCCCCCGCGAGGCCGCTTCCGGGCTGCCCCTCCCCATCCCCGACCCGCAGGACCCGTCGGCCGTGCTGATCGACGGGCTCGCGGCCGACAGCCCCGACCGGATCGCCGAGCGGGCGAAGGGCGACCGGGCGCTGGACACCGTCGAGGTCGCCCTGTGGCTGTGCCGCGCCTATCTGGAGGACGGCAGCGATCCGAAGCCGCAGGACGGCGAAGCCCCGAGGCGGACCGAGGCGGCGAACTGGCTGGCCAGGGCCACCGAACTGCTGGACCCCGACACGGCCGGGTACGACTGGCGGCTGTCCTGGCACCGGGGACTGCTCGCGCTGGCGGGGGACAGGCCCGACCTCAAGCTGGCCCAGGAGATGTTCATGGCCGCCTACGACACGCTGCCTGGCGAGTGGGCGCCGAAACTGGCCCTCGGCTACTGCGCCGAAGCACTCACCACGAAGGCGCTGACCGAGCGGGCCGCCAGGATCCCCGACCCGAAGGGGACCCAGACCGTCGAGTACTACGACGCCGTCTGGCAGCGGGACAGGACGCGCGGCAGCGCGGCCTTCGGCATGGCCAGGGTGCATCTGCGCCGCGGCGACCGCGCGGGCGCCGTCCAGGTCCTCGACGCCGTCCCCACCACCTCCCGGCACTTCGACGCCGCCCGGATCGCCGCGATACGGGTGCTCGCCGGCCGGCTCGGCGGCGCGGCGCCGACCGTGGCTCAACTGGTCCAGGCCGACGCGCGGTTGGGGCAGTTGCGGCTAGACGACGGCGGGGCCAGGGACCGGCTGGTCACCGAGATCAGGGAGAACGTGCTGGCGGGGGCGGCCGACACCGAGCACCCATGGACGGCCGAAGGGCTCCCGGAAGGCGAGCTGTTCGGGGGCGCCACGACCCGGCGCGCCCTGGCCGGGCTGCTCTACCAGTCACTGCGGAAGCTCGCCGAGCAGGCCGTCACCGTCGAGGAGCGCGGCGAGCTGCTCGACCGGGCGTACGACGTCCGGCCCGAGACCCGCTTCTGACGGCGCACGACGATTCCGACGGCACGGAAGGCAGGGACCGAACGGACCGCACGGACCGCACGGACCGCACAGGAGGGGGACACGACATGGACGCTCACGCGCGGACCGACGACGACAGCGATCCGTACGACGACGGGGAGACCGACAGCGCGACCGTCAAGCTCACGGTCAGCCAGCAGAAGTACCTGCCGGCGGGGAAGCAGCAGCAGGACATGCACGCGATCCTGACCGTCGAGGTCGAAGGGGTGGGCGGCGCCACGGGGCCCGCGACCGGTTCGATCCTGGCCCAGGTGCTCGTCATCGACTGCTCCAGCTCGATGAACGGGCCGCCGGAGAAGTTCCGCGCGGCCAAGGCAGCCGCGATCGCCGCCCTCCGGATGCTGCCCGACGGCACACCGTTCGCCGTCGTCAGGGGCGCCCACGACGCGACCATGGCCTACCCCGCGACCCCGACCATGGTCCGCGCCACCCCGCACCTGCGCGCCGAGGCCGAACGCGCCGTGCACGGGCTGCTCGCGGCCGGCGGCACCGCCGTCGGCACGTGGCTGGATCTGACCCGCCGGCTCCTGGCGGAGCAGCCGGCGCCCATCCGGCACGCCCTGCTGCTCACCGACGGCAGGAACGAACACGACCAGCAGATGCCGCTGGCCTGGGTACTCGACCGCTGCGAGGGGCAGTTCATCTGCGACGGCTGGGGCATCGGCGCCGACTGGGACGCCCAGGTGCTGCTGCAGATCACCCGCAGGCTGCACGGCGCGAGCAGTGCGGTACGCAAAGACGCGGATCTGCCGGGCGAGTACGAGCAGTTGATGCGCGGCCTGCTCGCCAAGGCCGTGCCCGAACTGGTCATCGAGGTGGCGCCGCGGACGGGGAACACCGTGCGCTACCTGAAGCAGGTCGAGCCCACCGAGGTGAGCCTGGTCGACACGGGCCCCGAGGACGGTCCTTCCGCGTTCGTCACCCGGGCCTGGGGCAACGAGCTGCGCAGATACCAGTTGTGCGTCAGCGCCGATCCCGCCGGGCGCCGGACGCGGGTGGATCTGCAACTGGCCGTCGTCAGCATCGCGATGCCGGCCGGCGGCGAGGCGCTGCTGCCCACGGCCCTGCCGTGTCTGGTGCACTGGACCGACGATCCGGCGCTCAGCTCACGGACCGACAACCAGAACGACTTCTTCAACCGCCATCTGGAACTGGGCAGGACCCTGACCGCGGCGTCCGACGCCTTCCGACGCGGTGAGAAGAGCCGGTCCGAACAACTGCTGGGCGCGGCAGTCCAGTTGGCACAGCAGGTCAACGACCAGAGCCAACTGGCCAAACTGCGGCGGCTGGTCGAGGTGCTGGACGCGGCGGCCGGCCGGGTGAAGCTCCGTCCCGGTCTGAAACCGGTCGACTTCCAGCATCTGATCACCGCGAGCAGCCACAGCGCCTTCCCGGGGTCGTCCGGCGGCGCGGCCGAGGCGCCGCCCGACATCACGGAGCCGTGCCCGTCCTGCGGTGAGCCGGTGGCGACCCGGGACAAGTTCTGCAGGTACTGCGGCGCCCGCAAGGCGGCGGCGACATGAGCAGTACGGCACAGGACCTGGTCCGCCGGCTCTGGCTGCTGCTGGCCCTCGGCGCCGCCTCCACCTTCGCGCTGTTCGGCGCGTACCGGGGCGTGCACGCCGACGCCGTACCGCTGGCCTCGGCGAGTACCCCCGGGGTGGTGGCCGTCGTCACCGCGCAGAACGCCCTCCGGGAGGCGCAGGAGAGCGCGGTGAACAGCGGCGCGGCCGGGGTGCCGGGGACGAGTGACGCGTCGACCAAGCTCGCCGTCGCCAACCAGAGCCTGGGCGTGGCGGCTTCGGAGGATGTGACGGGTCTTGAGGGCCGGCAGACCCTGCAGACCGTCGCCGGGCTGCTCACCGTCTATTCGAGCTGGATCGAGAAGGCCAACAGGGAACCGGCCGGATCGCCCCTCCAGAACGCGTACTTCCACACGGCGGCGACCGTGCTCGACGGCAACTCGGCGGCGCTCCCGACCAGTGACTCGCTCCTGGGCCGGCTCGCCGAGCTTCAGCGTAAGCAGGAGCAAGTGGTCGACCAGCAGGCGGAGTTCGGCTGGCCGCTGCTGATCGGCTGGGCGGCGGTCGTGCTGATCTGCGGCAGCTTCTGCCTGGCGCTGGTGGAGACCCAGCGCTTCACCCGGCGGCGCTTCCGGCACCGCTGGAACCGTCCGCTCGCCGCCGCCACCGTCCTGCTGGTCGCCGGGGTGCTCGTGCTCGCGCTGTTCACCTGGTGGACGCACGACGGGCTGACGGACTCCGCCGCGCTGCTGAACGGAGCGGTGGACGGGAGACTCCCGAACCCCGCGACGGTGGCAGGACATATGAGCGGCGCCGGGCCGCGGGCCGCCGTGGCCAACTGGATTCTCGCCGGGGGAGTGGTGTTGATGGTGCTGGTCGCCGCAGGGCTTGTGCCGCGGATCAGTGAGTACCGGCTCAGGTCGTCCCGGTGAGCGGGCCGGAGAACCGCCCGGTGCGCGACCGCCCGAAGAGCCGCCCGAAGAGCCGCCCGGTGCGCCGCCCGAGGACCCGCACGCTCGTCGTGGTCGGCGTCTGCGTCGCCGTGCTCGCCGGACTCGCCGTGGGTGTCAACACGCTCCGCTGGAAGGGCTCGGTGACGCTGCTCGCCAACTGGAGCGGCGCGAACGAGCAGAACCTGCGGGACAGCGTGATCGAACCGTTCGAGGACAAGTACCGCATCCACGTGGTCTACCAGGGCAGTTCGGCCGAGAGCCAGGTGCTGGCCGCCGACGTGGAGAGCGGTACGCCGCCCGACGTGGTCGTCATGCCGGGGCCGGGGGAGCTGGCCGACTACGCGAGCCAGGGCCGGCTCAAGCCGCTGGACGGGCTGGTCGGCACCAAGGACTTCGGCCCCACCTGGATGCCCGCCGTGCAGGGCGCCAAGAGCACCGCCGACCACACGTACTGGGTGCCGGTGGCCGCCGACCTCAAGAGCATGGTGTGGCACCGGGGGAATCTGCCGGACGAGCGGCTCGCCGCCGTCGCCGCCGAGCCCGCGTCCTGGTGCCTCGGCATGGGCAACGGCGCGACCTCCGGCTGGCCGGGCACCGACTGGCTGGAGGACATCCTGCTGCAACAGGCGGGCCCGACCGTGTACCAGCAGTTCGCGAACGGCGAACTCGCCTGGGACAACAAGGACATCAAGCGGGCCTGGCAGACCTGGGGCAGGCTGGTCGGCGCCGGTACGCCACGGGCGGCGAAGGCGCTCATGACCGACTACGACAAGGCGTCCCAGCACGTCGGGCGGTCCGCTTCGGGGTGCGGTCTCGAACACCAGGCGTCCTTCGTCCGGCACTTCCCGTCCTGGACGAAGGCCGAGGGCGCCTACGTGCCGTCGTCGAAGGTCATCCCGGGCGCCAGGCAGCAGCAGAACACCTGGGAGATCTCCGGGGACTTGGCCGCCATGCTGACGAACACCCCGCAAGCCAGGAAGCTCATCCGGTACATGGCGTCGGCCGAGGTCCAACAGCGCTGGAACACCGCGAAGTCGGGCTTCTCCGCCAACCGCCGGGTGCTGCGGACGGCGTACGCGGGGGACCCCACGGCGGAGACCATCGCCAGGACCCTGAGCGACCCGACCGCCACCCAGTGCTGGGACGCGTCCGACGCGATGCCGTCGCAGATGCGGGACGCCTTCAGCGACTCGGCGCAGCGGTATCTCGCGACGGGCGAACTCGACGCGGAGCTGTACGACCTGGGCCAGGTCAAGGCGGGTCTGAAGGGGCAGTGGCCGCAGTTCGCGGTCTGCGGCTCGGGCTGAGCTGCGCGGGCGCCGGGGCGCACCGGACGGGCCGGGGGCTCGGGCCGGTGGCGCCCGCGCTCCGTGTCCTACGATGCGACGATGCCAGCCCTGCCGCCCCGCGTCCTCTACGTCACCGACCTCGCCTACGAGGCCGCCGGGCGCCGGTACGGCGACGAGGACGTCTGGCTCTCGTCCCGGCTGCGGCGCGACTTCACCGTCGCGCTCTGCCACCCCCTGGACGCGGTGCGGCTCATGGCGGACTTCGATGTGGTCCTGGTCCGCAACAGCGGTCCCGTCATCCACTACCAGGAGCGGTACGAGGCGTTCCGCACCGCCGCACTCGCGGCGGGGACGCGGGTGTACAACCCGCTGACCGGGCGGGCCGACATGCGCGGCAAGCAGTATCTGGTGGAGCTGAGCGCCGCGGGGCTGCCGGTGATCCCGACCGTCGACAGCGCCGCAGACCTGGGCAGGCTGCCGGCCGCCGCCGAGTACGTCGTCAAGCCGAAGGCGGGCGCCGACTCGATAGGCATGCGGTTCGTACGGGACCCCTCGGCCGCCGGTATCGCCTTCGGTGACGTCCTCGTACAGCCGCGGATCGCGTTCCGCTACGAGGTCTCGTTCTACTTCGTCGACCGGGACTTCCAGTACGCCCTGTACGCGCCCGACCCGGCGCGGCGCTGGGAGTTGGCGCGCTACGAGCCGGCCCCCGCCGATCTGGAGTTCGCCCGGCGGTTCGTGGAGTGGAACGACATCAGCCACGGGATCCAGCGGGTGGACGCCTGCCGCGCGCCCGGCGGGGAGCTGCTGCTCGTCGAGTTGGAGGACCTCAATCCGTATCTCTCGCTGGGGCTGCTGGACGCCGCGACCCGGGAGGCGTTCAGCGCGCGGCTGACCGCGTCGATCAATTTGTTCACGCAGTCAACCATCTCGGGATGAGGGTCTTCGGCCGCCGCCGGGGTCGCTAACTCCAGCCGCCGTCGAGCCCGTTAGAGATTTTGACACGACCTTGACAAATTAATTCCGTGTTGCCAGCATGCAATCGCTCACTGCGTTGACAGAGAACTCGACCCCACCCGAAATCCCTCTGTGACACACAAGCAAAGCGCGACGGCGCGCGCCTTGCCTGACACACCCCCCACCGCAGGGTCAGGAAGGAAGCTCCATGTCAGCAAGTCCTCCAGCATGGTCCAGATTGGCGACGGCGCTCGTGCTCGCGCTCGGCGGCGGCATCGGGATCAGCACGGCGGCGACAGCGGCCCCCGCACCGGTCGCCAAGGCGGCTCCGGCGGCGAAGGCGGCCCCCGCCGACATCCCGGCCGGCGACTACCAGCAGGTCCAACTCGCGTCCGGCGGCGCGGAACTGGGCGAGGCCATGTCCCTCGCCGTCCTGCCGGACCGGGCGGTCGTGCACACGGCGCGTGACGGCACACTCCGGTACACGGACGCCGCGGGCAACACCAAGACCTCGGCCAAGCTGAACGTCTACACCCATGACGAGGAAGGTCTGCAGGGGGTCGCCGCCGACCCCGACTTCGCGACCAACCACTATCTGTACCTGTACTACTCGCCCAAGCTGACGACCCCGGACGGCGACGCCCCGGTCACCGGCAGCGCGGCCGACTTCGAGGCGTTCAAGGGCCACTTGAACCTCTCGCGGTTCGTGCTCAACACCGACGGCACCCTCGACCTGGCCAGCGAGAAGGTCCTGCTCGAAGTCGCCAACGACCGCGGCCAGTGCTGCCACGTCGGCGGCGACATCGACTTCGACGCGCAGGGCAACCTGTACCTGTCGACCGGTGACGACACCAACCCGTTCGAGTCGCAGGGCTTCGCGCCGCTCGACGAACGGACCGACCGCAACCCGCAGTTCGACGCCCAGCGCTCCGCGGGCAACACCAACGACCTGCGCGGCAAGGTCCTGCGGATCCACCCGACGGCCGACGGCGGCTACACCATCCCCGACGGCAACCTCTTCGCGCCCGGCACGGACAAGACCCGTCCCGAGATCTACGCGATGGGCTTCCGCAACCCCTTCCGGCTCGCGGTCGACAAGCCCACCGGCATCGTCTACGTCGGTGACTACGGGCCCGACTCCGGTACCACCGACCCCAACAGGGGCCCCGGCGGCCAGGTCGAGTTCGACCGGATCACCTCGGCGGGCAACTTCGGCTGGCCGTACTGCACCGGTACGAACACCGAGACCGAGTCGTACAACGCCTACACCTTCCCGGACGGCCCCTCGGGCGCCAAGGCGGACTGCGCGGGCGGCCCCGCCAACAACTCCCCCCACAACACCGGGCTCAACAAGCTGCCGGCGCCCAAGGCCGCCTGGATCAAGTACGGCGGTGACGCGGGCTCCCCGCCCGAGTTCGGCGGCGGCTCCGAGTCCCCGATGGGCGGCCCGGTCTACCACTTCGACGCCAACCTCAACTCGGACGTGAAGTTCCCCGAGTCGCTCGACGGCAAGTTCTTCGCCGGTGAGTACGGCCGCCAGTGGATCAAGGCCATCACGGTCAACGCCGACGGCAGCCCCGGCACCATCGACGACTTCCCGTGGACCGGCACCCAGGTCATGGACACCGCCTTCGGACCCGACGGCGCGCTGTACGTCCTCGACTACGGCACCGGCTCCGACAACCAGGCGCTCTACCGCGTCGAATACGTCGCGGGCACCAACCGCAGCCCGATCGCCAAGGCCGCCGTCGACAAGACCTCGGGCCAGGCACCGCTCGCGGTGACGTTCTCCTCGGCGGGCAGCTCCGACCCGGAGAACGGGGCGCTCAGCTACTCGTGGGACTTCGGTGACGGCGCGACGTCCACGGACGCCAACCCCAGCCACACGTACACCGCGACGGGCACCTTCCAGCCCACCCTCACCGTCAAGGACCCGGAGGGTCTGTCCGGCACCGCCAGCCTGGTGGTGACGGTCGGCAACACCGCCCCGACGGTCAAGCTCACCACCCCCACCAACGGCGAGCTGTTCGCCTTCGGCGACACGGTCCCGTTCAAGGTCGAGGGCAGTGACCCCGAGGACGGCCCGATCGACTGCGCCAAGGTCAAGGTCACGTACCTGCTCGGCCACGACAGCCACGAGCACCAGATCACCTCGGCCGGCGGCTGCGAAGGCTCGCTGACCGTACCGACCGACGGTGAACACGACGCCGCCGCCAACCTGTACGGGGTCTTCGACGCCGAGTACACCGACGCCGGCGGCCTGACCTCGCACAGCGTCAGCAAGCTCCAGCCCAAGCACCGGCAGGCCGAGCACTACTCGACCCAGTCCGGCATCGAGGTGGCCAACCACGGCACCGCGGAGGGCGGCAGCACCGTCGGCTTCACCGACGACGGCGACTGGATCACCTTCACCCCGTACGAGCTGGCTCAGGCGACCCAGCTCTCGGCCAGGGTCTCGTCCGCGGGTCCCGGCGGCACCATCGAGGTACGGGCGGGCTCCGCGACCGGCACCCTGCTGGGCACCGGGACCGTCGCACCGACCGGTGACTGGGAGACCTTCGCCAACGTGACGGTCGACCTCAGCAACGCGCCGGCCGGCTCGACCGATCTGACCCTTGTCTTCAAGGGCCCGACGGGCCAGGGCAACCTGTTCGACCTGGACGCCTTCACCTTCACCACCGGCGGTGCCTGATGGAACGTCACACCACCAGCAGGCTGCGGAAGTTGTCGTGCGCCGCGGCTGTCGTCCTGGGGGCGGCCCTGCTGACCCCCGCGACGGCGGCGCAGGCGGACGACCCGTACCAGGTGCTCGTCTTCTCCAAGACCGCCGGATTCCGGCACGACTCCATCCCGGCGGGCATCGCGGAGATCCAGGCACTCGGCGCCGACAACGGCTTCAGTGTCACAGCCACCGAGGACGCCACGGCGATCAGCACGGAGAACCTCGCGCAGTACGAGGCCGTGGTCTTCGTCAGCACCACGGGCGACTTTCTCGACGACACCCAGCAGAGCGCGCTGTTCGGTTACGTCGACGGCGGCGGCGGATTCCTCGGGATCCACGCCGCTGCCGACGCCGAGTACGAGACCCCCGCGTACGAACAGCTCGTCGGCGCCTGGTTCTCCGGCCACCCGGCCATCCAGGCGGCCACGGTCCGCACCGAGGACCTGACCAACCCGGCCACCTCGCACTTCGAGCCGGCCTGGACCCACACCGACGAGCTGTACAACTACAAGACCGACCCCCGGCCCGACGTCCATGTGCTGCAGACTCTCGACGAGTCGAGCTACGAGGGCGGGACCATGGGCGCGGACCACCCCATCACGTGGTGCCACCCGCAGGGCGAGGGACGGTCGTTCTACACGGGGCTCGGCCACACCGTCGAGACGTACGCCGATCCCGACTTCCAGCAGTTGCTGCTCGGCGGGATCGAGTACGCGGCGGGCCAGGTCACCGCTGACTGCGCACCGCCCGCGGGCGGTGGCGGCGGCGAACCGACCGCCGTGGAAGGGGAGTCGTACTCCTCGTCGTCCGGCGTGCAGCCGGCCGGGCACGGCGGCGCCAGCGGCGGCCAGACCCTCGGCTACATCGAGAACGGTGACTGGGCCGGCTACAACTCCGTGGAGACACAGGGCGCGACGAGCTTCAGCGCGTCCGTCGCCTCCGCGGGCGCCGGCGGCACCATCGAGATCCGTTCGGGCTCGGCCACCGGCACCCTGCTGGGTTCCGTGGCCGTGCAGTCCACCGGCAGTTGGGACACCTTCACCACCGTCTCCACCCAACTGACCGGCACCGGCAGCGGACCGCTGTTCCTGAGCTTCACCGGCGGTGCGGGCTCCCTGTTCGACATCGACACCTTCACGCTGGGGGGTGCGACGGCAGCGCACTGAACCGGTCGGATGAAGCCGGTCGTGTCATGACAGGTGGCGTTGCCCCCGTCCCCCACCAGGGGCGGGGGCAACGCCACGTTCACACCGGCGCCTGCCATGTCGTCGTCGTACCCCGCCCGCCGTCCGCGCGCCGCCCGTCGTCGCTCACGGTCAGCCGCACGCCCGACCGCCCGTCCGGCAGCCGGGCAGTGGCGTCGACCTCCACGTCGACCGCCGTCACCTCGCTGCGCCGGTGGGCCGCCGCCAGCGCGCCGCGCAGCGCGGCGAGCAACTGCCCGCCGACCGGCTCCTCGACGACGGTGTCCACAGGCCCGGTGAACTGCACGGAAGGCCGCAGTCCCAGCAGCACCCCGGCGCCGCCCGCTTCGCGCAGCACCTTCCCGCGCACACTCGTCGGCGCGTCGGCCGGCGGCTGCTGGAGCGCGAAGATCGCCGTCCGCACCTCCTGGATCGTGGAGTCCAGCTCGTCGACGGCCCGCCCGAGCAGATCGCCGAGGCCGGCCTCGGCCCGCCGCCTGGTCGACTCCAGCATCATCTCCGTCGCGAACAGCCGCTGGACGACCAGATCGTGCAGATCGCGGGCGATCCGGTCGCGGTCCTCGTACACCGCGAGCTGCTCCCTGTTGTGCTGCGAGTCGGCCAGGACCAGCGCGAGCGCTGCCTGCGAGGCGAACTGCGAGGCGAGCAGCCGGTCGACGGCCGTGTACGGCCTGCCGCCGCGCACCCGCGGCAGGGCGAGCGTCCCGATCAGCTTCCCGCCGCTCTGCAACGGCAGCATCATGCTCGGCCCGAACCGCACCCGCACCCGGGTGGTCATCCGCGGATCCGAAGCCGAATCATCGATGAACACCGGCTCCCCGCCCAGCAGTTGGCGCAGGACCGGCGACCCGGGCTCGATGGAGGCGCCGATCATGCCGGCCGGGTCGTTGTCGGACGAAGCGGCGACGATCTCCATACCGCCCGCCTCGGTGGGCAGCAGGATCACCCCGGCGTCCGCGTCCGCGAGGGTACGGGCCGACTCGGCGACCGTCATCAGCGCGTCGGCCGCCGTCTCACCCGTGAGCAGCGCCGTCGTGACGGCCGCCGCCCCCTGGATCCACCGCTCGCGCTGGCGGGCCGTCCCGTACAGCCGGGCGTTGCCGATCGCGATGCCCGCCTGGGACGCGAGCACCCGCAGCAGGACCTGGTCCTCCTCGGTGAACGGCCCGGTGCGCTTGTGCGTCAGGCAGAGCTGGCCGAACCGCTCGTCCTCCACCTGGATCGGTACGCCCAGATGGCCGCCGTCCCCGCCGTCGGCGCCGGGCAGCCGCCGGTCGAGGACGAACGCGGCGCGCTCCTCCTCGTCCAGACCCGCCGAGAACAGTTCGGTGAGAGTGCCGTGCTCCGGCTCGACCACGCCGAGCGCCGCGTACCGCGCCCCGAGCAGATCGGCCGCCGTGTCCACGATGTGCTGGAGGGTGGTGCGCAGTTCGAGATCGGTGCCGATGCCGAGCACGGCTTCCAGCAGCATGGGCAGCCGGGGCGCGACGGAGTCACCCGCCGCCCACCCCGGGTCCCCGTACTCGCACACCGCGCCGTCAGCGGACTTCGGACAGCGGGGCGAGGACCAGCGGCTGGATCTTGCCCTCCAGCATCGCGCCGAGCCCGAGGACCGTGCAGATGTCGGGCCGCTCGGCGATGGCCACCGGCATGCCCGTCGCCTCCCGCAGCATCTGGTCGAGGCCGGGCAGCAGCGCGCTGCCGCCGACCATCATGATGCCGCTCTCCGCCAGATCGGCCACCAGGTCGGGCGGGCAGTCGCGCAGCACCTTGCCGATGCCGTCCAGGACGGCGGTCAGCGGGGTGTAGATGGCGTCCCGCACGGCAGCCGTGTCGACCCGCACCGAACGCGCGATGCCGGTGGCCACGTCGCGGCCGTGGATCTCGGTGGACGAGGGCCCGTCCTCCGACAGGCCGTTGTCGCGCAGGGCGAGCTGGAGCGGGCGCACGGACTGGCTCGGCAGCATCAGCTCGTGGTGGTGGCGCAGGTACTGGATCACGGCGTGGTCGATGGCGTTGCCGCCGACCGGGATCCGCTGGGCCGTGACGATCGAGCCGAGCGACAACACGGCGACCTGGGTGGTCGCAGCCCCGCACACCATGATCATGGTGGCGGTCGGCTGCTCGACGGGCAGCCCGCAGCCGACAGCGGCCGCGATCAGCGTGTCGACCAGCTCGACCCGCCGCGCACCGAGCCCGACCAGCGTCTCCACCGCGGCGCGCTGCGCCAGCGGGTCGCTGTCGTGCGGCGTGGAGGCGGCGGCCCGCAGCCGGGGCTTGCGGCGCAACTGGCGGCGGAGCTTGTCGCCGATGAGATGGCGCAGCATCCGCTGCGCCATGTCGATGTCGACGACGGTGCCGCCGGTGACCGGGCGTGCGACGCGGATGTAGTCGGGGGTGCGGCCTGTCATCTGCTCGGCGAGCGCGCCGACGGCGATGAGCGCGCCGGTGCGGGTGTTGACGGCGGCGCAGCTCGGCTCGTCGACGACGAGCCCGGCTCCCTTCACAAAGACCCGGGTTCTGGCGGCCCCCAGGTCGACGGCGATATGGCAACGTCGCAACTGCTCAAGACTGACGGTCATGGCAGGTTCTCCCGAGAGCGCTGAAAGTGGTCCACCGGCGGCCGCCGGCCCTGTTGGCATCGTCCGCCCGCACGGACCCCGGCGCGCGCTGGGCTGCGCCGGTCGGGGGAGGGCCATAGGAGTACGGAGCTGACGGACCGCCAGATGAGGCGCCGTACCGGCGTCAGTCGGCCGACCAGCGTTGCAGCAGCCCCCAGGTGAACTCGGCGACCGCCGGGCGGCCGTCCGGGAGGGTGAAGCCGAGGCCGAAGCGGGTCGGGGCCGTGCCCTCCAGCGGCCGGGCCGGCGGGAACGCGCGTGCGACCTCGTCCACGGTGCAGGACCAGGGCCGCAGATCGTCGGCCGTACGCGGCTCGGGGCCCGCCGCGCCCGGCGCCCTGACCAGCCACTCGTTCCACACGGCCGAACCGTTCGCCACCATGACCTCGAAGCGCAGCTCCGGCCAGAGCGGCACCGGCCAGAGCAGGGCCTCGCACGCCAGATCGCCGATCTTCCGCTGCTCCACCTGCTCGGGCGGGCCCAGTACGGAGCGGTAGCGGGACAGCGAACCGCGCCCGCGCGGCGAGCGCACCATCGCCTGCCAGCGGCGGTTGGCCTCGCGCATCTCGGCCGGCGACACACCGAGTTCGCGGCGGGCGTCGTCGACCAGCTCCGGCTGGTGGTCGGCCATCCGGCGCAGCAGCACCAACTGGAATTGCAGCGGTCCGAAGGACCCCGGAGATGTCATGTGAGCCATCCTGCCCACCCGCGGCGCGGTACTCCACACAAGATCTTTACAGCCCTCTCCACCTGCGGCGACTTCCGATTGCATAATCTGCGAGCGCCATGGACTACTGCTACCAGTGCCGTCGGCACCTCAACGGCGCGTTGACCTGCGCCGGATGCGGCACAGCCGCCGAGGAGCTGCGACAGCACACCCCCCACACCAGCCCGCAGCCCGGCGCCGAAGCAGCAGACGAAGCCGTTGACGAAACCGACGGTGACGAACTGCTGCTGGCGGGCCACGACCGTACGGAAGGCCGTACCGCGGGACCTGCCGTACGGACGCACCGCCGCCGGCGCACCGGACCGCGCAGGAAGCGCAGCAAGCGCAAGCGCCGAATAACGGCCGGCGTGCTCGGGCTCGTCCTGACCGGTGCCGGGCTGAGCCTCGCCCAGCTCGCCATCGAGTCGTCCGCCGAGCGCGCCGCCACCTCCGTCAAGGAGGAGAACCCCGTCGACTTCGACGGCGGGCCCGACGCCTCGGACGGCCCGGCGGATCCTGCGGAGCCGGGAGACCCCGCGGCCCCGGGCACGGAAGGGACGGCCGAGGCCGGGGACGGGTCACCGTCGCCGAGCGGCAGCGGCGACCCCAGTGCCTCGGATTCCGCCGCTCCCTCGGACGGCGCGTCCGCCCCGGCGACCGACGCGTCCGGCGCCCCGGAGACGTCGCCCACCGAGGGCCCCGGCGAGACCCCCGCTCCCGGCGAGTCCGCACCGGAGAGCCCCGGGGCCACGACACCGGCGGACGAGCCGACCTCGCAGGCGCCGCCCCCGCCGCCCCCGGCTCCCGAGCCGACGCCGTCGGAGACCGAGGACTGCACCCCGATCCTCTGGTGGTGCGCCTAGGGCCTGTCGATCGGATCAGGCCCTGGAGCGGGTCGGCTACAGCGCCGGCACGGCGACGTCCATGCCGAGCATCCGCTTCAGCAGGTCGCGCAGTACGGCGCGCTCCGCCGTGGAGAGACCGGCCAGCGGCTCGCGTGCGAAGTCCAGCGACTCGCGGAGCTGCCGCGCCGTCAGCCGGCCCTTCTCGGTGGGCGCGGCGAGCTTCACCCGGCGGTCGCCCGCGTCAGGGCGGCGCTCGACGAGCCCCCGGGTCTCCAGCCGGTCGACGATGCCGGTGACGTTGGACGGCTCGCACTTCAGCTTCTGCGCTATCCGGCGCATGGGCATCGGCTCCAGGGACAGCAGACCCAGGACCCGCGCCTGCGCGCCGGTGAGCGAGTGCTTGGCCGCGGCCAGCTCGTACTCCTCGTAGTAGCGCGCCACGACATCGCCGATGAGCTGGACGACCTCAAGGGTCAGCGGGTCTGTACGGGAAGCGGCCATGCCCTCAGGATACCCATTTGCTTGACAGCATGAAATATCCAGGTGCATGGTTGTTTCAGATGGTGAAGCTTATCGGTACGGTTCATCGTCGTTGACCTTTCTTGAGGAGGCCCCGCCCCATGACCGCACTTCCCACGTCCGGCCGCGCCTGGTACCTGGTCGCCCGCCCGCACGGCTGGCCCGAGCCGTCGGTCGTCGAGCTGCGCGAGGTCCCGGTGACCGAGCCGGGGGAGGGCCGGATCCTGGTCCGCAACCTGTTCTTCTCGGTCGACCCGGCGATGCGCGGCCGGATGAACGACGTGAAGTCGTACGCCCCGCCGTACGAGCTGGACAAGCCGATGCACGGCTCGGCCGTCGGCGAGGTCATCGCGTCGAAGGCCGAGGGCTTCGCCGTGGGCGACCACGTCCTGCACGGCCTCGGCTGGCGTGAGTACGCGGAGTTCCCCGCCGAGCGCGCCACGAAGATCGATACCGCGGTGGCCCCCGCCTCCGCGTATCTCGGCGTCCTCGGTGTGACGGGACTGACCGCGTACGCCGGTCTGTTCGAGACCGCGGGGCTCAAGGAGACCGACACGGTCTTCGTCTCGGGCGCCGCGGGCGCCGTCGGCAGCCAGGTCGGCCAGTTCGCCAAGATCAAGGGCGCCGCCCGGGTCATCGGCTCGGCGGGCAGCGACGAGAAGGTCAGGCTGCTCACCGAGGAGTACGGCTTCGACGCGGCGTTCAACTACAAGAACGGCCCGGTCAGGGACCAGCTCAAGGCGGCGGCGCCCGACGGGATCGACGTCTACTTCGACAATGTCGGCGGCGACCACCTCGAAGCGGCGCTCGCCTCGTTCAACCTGCACGGCAGGGCCGTCATCTGCGGCATGATCGCGCAGTACAACGCCACCGAACCCACCCCGGCGCCGCGCAACCTCGCGCTGGTGATCGGCAAGCGGCTGCGCCTCGAAGGCATGCTCGTCACCGACCACTTCGGGCTCCAGCCGCAGTTCGTGAAGGACGTATCGGGCTGGCTCGACTCCGGTCGGCTCAAGTACCACGAGACGGTCGTCCAGGGCATCGAGAACGGGTTCGACGCGTTTCTCGGCATGCTCCGCGGCGAGAACACCGGAAAGATGGTCGTCGGCCTCTGACCCCGGCCCGTCAACCCACCTCTGACCTCCCACGCGTTAGGCTCGGACCCAGGCCGGCACGGTCCGTGGGCGCGAGCCGTGGCGTACAAGCAGAAGGAAACGCACCAGTATGAGCATCCAGAACATCGACGTGCTGTACACCGCGACCGCCACGGCGGAGAACGGCCGTGACGGCCGGGTCGCCAGTGACGACGGCAACCTCGACGTGACGGTCAACCCGCCGAAGTCGATGGGCGGCAGCGGCGCGGGCACCAACCCCGAGCAGCTCTTCGCGGCCGGCTACAGCGCCTGCTTCCAGAGCGCGCTCGGCGTCGTCGCCCGCCAGGAGAAGGCCGACATCAAGGGGTCGACCGTGACCGCCAAGGTCAGCATCGGCAAGACCGAGGCCGGCGGCTTCGGCCTCGCTGTCGAGCTGATCGGTTCCTTCCCGACGCTCGACGAGGCGACGGCCAAGGACCTGCTGGAGAAGGCGCACCAGGTGTGCCCGTACTCGAACGCGACCCGCGGCAACATCAAGGTCGACCTCTCCGTCGCCTGACCCCGTCGCACGACGCCGCAGCACGACGTGGGCGCCCGGCCGGATTCCGGCCGGGCGCCCATGCCGTCGGTTCGGCAGAGGCGGGTCCGGTCCGGTCCGAACGTGCGAGCCACCCGATAGGCTTCGACGCATGCGTGATCTCGGGGCGGGTTTCGGCTACTTGATGAAGGGCCAGCGCTGGGTCCTCGGCCACGGCCGGTGGTTCGGCTTCGGCCTGCTGCCCGGTCTGGTCACGCTCGTGCTGTACGCGGCCGTCCTGATCGGCCTCATCTACGGCGCCGACGACCTGGCGGGCTGGGCCACGCCCTTCGCCGACGACTGGTCGTCGCCCTGGCAAAGCCTCTTCCGCGACGCCTTCACCGTCCTGATCTTCGCACTCGCCCTGTTCCTGCTCGTGGTGACCTTCACGGCGGTGACGCTGCTGATCGGCCAGCCCTTCTACGAGTCGCTGTCCGAGGCCGTGGACCGCGCGGAGGGCGGCGAGGTCCCCGAATCGGGTCCGTTCTGGCGGGAGTTGTGGATCTCGGCGCGGGACAGCCTGCGCATCCTGGTCCGGGTCGCGCTGTACGGCATCCTGTTCTTCGCGCTCGGCTTCATCCCCGTCGTCGGACAGACCGTCGTCCCCGCGCTGGGCTTCTGCGTCTCGGGCTTCTTCCTCGCCGAGGAGCTGACCGCCGTCGCGCTCCAGCGCCGCCGGATCGCCCTGCGGGAACGGCTCCGGATGCTCCGGGGGCGCCGCATGCTCACCCTCGGCTTCGGCGTCCCGCTGACGCTCGCCTTCCTCGTCCCGGTCGTCGCGGTCTTCCTGATGCCCGGCGCGGTGGCGGGAGCCACCCTCCTCGCCCGGCATCTGACCGGCGAGACGTCCGAGGACGACCCGGCGCGCGGCGAGACGACGGCGGGCGAGCCCGCCCCCGGCATCGCCCCCGCGCCGGGCGCCGCTCCCGGCACCCCCGTCACGCCGCAGGCCCTGAACCTCCCGCCCGCAACAGGGTGAGGAAGTCGCGGAACGCCCCCGGCATGTCCACCGATTCCGGGTCCAGCAGCCACTGGTACTGGAGCCCGTCCATCACCGCCGTCAGCAGCGGCGCCGCCTGCTCCGGGGTGAGGCCGCCCGGCAGCCGGTCGCCGAACTCGTCCCGCAGCACCGCCGTCATATTGCCGCGCACCTGGTCGTATCGGTGCGTGAAGAAGTCACGCGCCGGGTGGTCCTCCGTGACGGACTCGCCGAGGAGCGCGGAGAAGGTCTGCACGATGCCGGGCCGCATCGCGTTGTAGTCCACCAGTGAGGTGAGCAGTTCGAGCCGCCACCCCTTGCGGTCGCTGCCGCCGCCCCCGGTGTCCCAGGTGTCCCGGTCCTCCAGGACCGCGACCAGCAGCGCCTCCTTGGTGGGGAAGTAGTGCAGCAGCCCCTGCTGGGTGAGGCCCACCCGGTCGGCGACGGCGCCCAGCGTGGTGCCCCGGTAGCCGCGCTCGGCGATCACCTCCAAGGCCGCGCGGAGGATCTCCGCGCGCCGCTCCTCAGTCCTGGCTCTCGCCATCCAGCTCGGTCCTTCCCGATATCAATGTAACGAAAGAATCACGAACCCTACCCACTTACAGGCAGCGGGTTCACCATGTAACCATCATTCCGGACGTTCACGAGGAGGTACGGCCGTGGCAGGCGCACCCAGTACAGGGGCCGACCAGGCACGTAACGACGCCGTCGAGGCGGCGCTCGGCAAGCTCGACCTGGACGCCAAGACACGGCTGCTCGCCGGGCAGGACCAGTGGTCCCTGCCGGCGCTTCCGCAGATCGGGCTCGCCTCACTGGTCATGTCCGACGGCCCCGTCGGGGTACGCGGCGTCCGCTGGACGGCCGACGACCCGTCCCTCGCGCTCCCCTCGCCGACCGCGCTCGCCGCGGCCTGGGACCCCGGTCTCGCCCGCAGGGCCGGCCGGCTGCTCGCCCAGGAGGCCCGCCGCAAGGGCGTGCACGTCCTGCTCGCACCGACCGTCAACCTGCACCGCTCGCCGCTCGGCGGCCGGCACTTCGAGGCGTACAGCGAGGACCCGTACCTCACCGGCGAGATCGGCACCGGCTACGTCCAGGGCGTACAGGACGGCGGAGTCGGCACGACCGTCAAGCACTTCGTCGCCAACGACGCGGAGACGGACCGCTTCACGGTCAACAACGTCGTCACCCCCCGGCCGCTGCGCGAGCTGTATCTCGCGCCGTTCGAGGCGATCGTCGCGAACGCCCACCCCTGGGGCATCATGGCCGCGTACAACACGGTCAACGGCGCGAGCATGACCGAGCACCGCTACCTCCAGCGTGAAGTCCTGCGCGGCGAATGGGGGTTCGACGGCTACATCGTCTCCGACTGGCTGGCGGCGCGCTCCACCACCGGCGCCCTCCTCGGCGGCCTCGACGTCGCCATGCCGGGCCCCAAGACGGTGTACGGCCCCGCGCTCGCCGCCGCCGTCAGGGCCGGTGAGGTCGAGGAGTCGGCCGTCGACGACGCCGTACGCAACGTACTGCGGCTCGCCGCCCGCGTGGGCGTCCTCGACGGCGCACCCGCCGTCGTGACCGAGCCGCCCGCCAACATCGACGGCGACGCGCTCACCCGCGAGATCGCCCGCCGCTCGTTCGTGCTCGTACGCAACGACGTACGGGGCGAGCGCCCCGCGCTGCCGCTCGACCCGGCAGCCGGCACGATCGCGCTGAGCGGCGCCGCCGCACGCGACGCCCGTATCCTCGGCGGCGGTTCGGCGACGGTCTTCCCCGACCATGTCGTCTCCCCGCTCGACGGACTCACGGCAGCGCTGCCCGAAGGCGCCCTGACCTACACCGTCGGCGCCGACCCCAGCACCGAACTCGCCGTCGCCGAGAAGGGGTTCGCGCTGAAAGCCGTCTGCACGGCCGCCGACGGGCGGGTGCTGGCCAGTGACCCGCTGCCCAACGGCCGGGTCCAATGGGTCGGCAGCGACCTGCCCGACGGCGTCGACTTCGACGCACTCCACACGGTCGAGATCCGCGGCACCTTCACCCCGCGCGAGAGCGGCGAGCACACCTTCGGCACCCGCGGCGTCGGCGGCCTCACGCTCGCCGTCGGCGGCGAGACCGTCTTCGAGGGGCAGCAGGGGCGGGGCACCGACTCCGACCCGTTCGCCGCCTTCTTCGGCAAGCCCACCGAGCGCGCCCGCGTCGAACTGGAGGCGGGCGTACCCGTCGAGGTCTCGCTGCGCGACGTCGTCCACAAGGCCGACGACATCCCGATGGCCGCCGTCAGCTTCTCGCTGCTCCACCTCGGGCCGCAGTTCGACCCGGACGAGCTGATCGCCGAGGCCGTCGAGGCGGCCCGCGCGGCCGACACGGCGGTCGTCGTGGTCGCCACCACCGACGCCGTCGAGTCCGAGGGCTTCGACCGTAAGGACCTCAAACTCCCGGGCCGCCAGGACGACCTCGTACGGGCCGTCGCCGCCGTCAACGCCAACACCGTCGTGGTCGTCAACACCGGCTCGCCCGTGGAGCTGCCGTGGCGCGACGACGTGGCGGCCGTCCTGCTGAGCTGGTTCCCCGGCCAGGAGGGCGGCGCCGCGCTCGCCGACGTCCTGCTCGGCGCCGAGGAGCCCGGCGGCCGGCTGCCGACCACCTGGCCCGCCGTGCTCGCCGACGCGCCCGTGTCGGACACCACCCCGACGGCCGAGGGCGAACTCCACTACACCGAGGGCGTCTTCATCGGCTACCGGGCCTGGGAGCGGGCCGGTACGACACCCGCGTACCCGTTCGGCCACGGGCTCGGCTACACCGAGTGGAGCTACGAGACGATCGAGGCCACCGCGACCGAGGCGCGGGTGCGGCTGACCAACAGCGGGCAGCGCGCGGGCCGCGAGGTCGTCCAGATCTATCTCGCGCCCGTCACGAGCGCGGACGGGGCGCAGACCGACGGGGCGCCGACGGCTGAGCGGCCCGCCCGCTGGCTGGCCGGGTTCGCCTCGGTCGAGGCGGCCCCGGGGGAGAGCGTCGAGGTGCGGATCCCGCTGCGCCGCAGGGCCTTCGAGATCTGGGACGAGGAGTCCGGTTCCTGGACGTACGTCGCGGGCAGATATGAGATCCAGGCCGCCCGTTCCGTCGCCGACCGCCGGTTGAGCGCCGTGGTGGATACCGAGGGATAGCCGGGGGTAGGGGGAGAAAACGTGTACGGCCCCGAGGCGGAACCTGACACCGCCCCGGGGCCGTACACACATGCGCGGCCCTGGGCGGCGCCGTCCGCGATCCGGGCGCGAGGCGTACCGGGTCCGGCTCAGCGCACCCCGAAGGCGTACGTCGTCGAGGACTCGTAGACCTCACCGGGCCGCAGCACCGTGGCGGGGAACTCCGGGCGGTTGGGCGAGTCGGGGAAATGCTGCGTCTCCAGCGCGACGCCGTCACC
This sequence comes from Streptomyces sp. NPDC087906, assembly GCF_055584925.1. Taxonomy (NCBI): domain Bacteria; kingdom Bacillati; phylum Actinomycetota; class Actinomycetes; order Kitasatosporales; family Streptomycetaceae; genus Streptomyces; species Streptomyces sp. NPDC087906. The sequence continues at coordinate 81,213 of NZ_JBVJLC010000004.1, read as the reverse complement.
CGGCCCGTACGGCTTCCCGTCGAAACTGTCGCCGGTGTAGAGCTGCATCCCCGGCTCCGTCGTCGTCACGGTCAGCAGCCGCCCCGAGACCGGGTCGTACAGCTCGGCCGCCACCGCGTCAGGACCCGCCGTGTCGAGCGCGAAGTTGTGGTCGTACCCCTGGCCCACGGCCCGCGCCTCGCGGAAGTCGAACCGGGTCCCGCCGACCGGCGTCAGCTCGCCCGTGGGGACGGAATCCGGGCCCACCGGCGTGATGTGCCCGGCCGCGACGCGCAGTTGGTGGCCACCGGTGGGGCCGCTGCCGGCGCCGCCGAGGTTCCAGTACGTGTGGTTGGTCAGGCAGACGTGCGTCGGAGCGTCCGTCACCGCCCGGTAGTCGATCCGCAGCGCACCCGAGGCCGTCAGCGTGTACGTCGCCGACACGTCCAGCCGGCCGGGAAAGCCCTCCTCGCCGTCCGGGCTGGTCCGGGACAGCCGCACGCCGTGCTCGACGGCTTCCGCTTCCCACACCCGCCGGTCGAAGCCGTACCCGCCGCCGTGCAGGCAGTTGTCCCCGTCGTTGGCCGGGAGCCGGTACGTCCGGCCGTCCAGGGTGAAGGCCGCGCCGCCGATCCGGTTCGCGTACCGGCCGATCAGCGCGCCGAAGTACGGGCCGCTCGACGCCAGGTAGTCCGCCGGGGCGGGCAGCCCCAGCACCACGTCCGCCCGCGTGCCGTCCCGGTCGGGGACCTGGATCGACTGGATGACACCGCCGTACGTCAGCAGCCTGACCCGGGTGCCGGCCCGCTCCAGCGTCCAGGCGTGGACGGGGGTGGAGTCGGCCGTCGTACCGGCTTCTTCGGCGTGTATGGCAGTCACGGCGAAACCCTACGCCGGGGCTCTGACAGCGGTGACGTTGCGGTACGCGATCTCCGCCAGCTCGCCCTGGCCGTCCTTGCTGGGATGGAACCAGTCCCACTGGCTCAGTTGCTCACCGGTGAACCGGAAGTCGAAGACGGCCCCGCCGTCGTAGCGGCAGCGCAGGTCCTTCGCGCAGACGTCCTTCAGCACGCCGTTGTACGCCACGACCCGGTCGTACACCGTCTCCCTGCGGCGCTGCGCCGCCGCGCCGTCGTCCTGCGAATCGCCGAGCATCGTGGCGCAGATCCCCAGCTTCCAGATCTGCCGGCCCAGCGGATTGGTGCGCCCCGTCGACCACAGCCGCTTCAGGTCGGGCACGCTCGACACGTACACCTGCGCCTTGGGGGCGCCGGCCCGCAGCCGGCGCATCGCGGCCGTGAACGACGTCCGGAAGTCGGCCACGGGTGTCATCAGGTCGACCGAGTCCTGGCAGGCGTCGTTGGCACCGACCATGACCGTCACCAGATCCGGCGCGCGCCGCGCCGCCTGCGCCATCTGATCCGGCAGATCCGCCATCCGGGCGCCGGACCGCGCCTCGTTCCAGCTACGTTTCGCTGCGGTCGGCGCGCCGACGAGCCGGGTGGCGAGACTGTCCACACCGCTGTCGGTGCCGGTCGCCCAGGACACCTCGGGGCAGTCGCTGAGCGGCACGCACGCGTCGAAACCGCGGGTGATCGAATCCCCGACGGCGGCCACCGAGCGCGGGCTGCGGTTCCAGACCGGGACGGGCTTCGGCGCGGGGCTCGCCCGCTTGGACGCGCCGCCGTTCGGCGGTCCCCCGGACGAGTCACAGCCCGCCAGCGCCCCGCCGCCGACGAGCACGGCCGCGGTCACGACCGTCGCGGCGCAGAACCGTACCCGGCCCTTGTGGCGTCCTACCCCCATGAACACGCTCCCCTGAGTCCTGGCGAGTGAAAGCTTCGCGTGAATCGGCCCCCGTACCGACCGTACGACACCCCCGGCCCCCCGCCGCACGGTAGCTTTTGCCACGTCGAACCAGAGGCGCCCGTTCCGCAGGCTCCGGTAAATTACATCACGTCACATGCTGTCCCTTTTGCGGAGTTTAACTCCCGATGATGTTTACTGAGGCCGCTGGGAAAGGCGAACCTCGTCCCACACTGGAGGTCCCGGTGACGACACGTGGAGTTCTGTACGTCCACTCCGCACCACGCGCGATGTGCCCGCACATCGAATGGGCGGTGGCAGGCGTGCTCGGCCTGCGGGTCCAGCTCGACTGGATCCGCCAGCCCGCGTCCCCCGGCACCTGGAGAGCCGAGTTCTCCTGGCAGGGCCGGGCGGGCACCGCGTCCAAACTCGCGTCCGCGCTGCGCGGCTGGCAGATGCTGCGCTTCGAGGTGACGGCCGAGCCGTGCCCCACCGCCGAGGGCGAGCGCTACAGCGCCACGCCCGACCTGGGCATCTTCCACGCCGTCACCGGGATGCACGGCGACATCCTGGTCCCCGAGGACCGGCTGCGCGCCGCCCTCGCCCGCTCACAGCACGGCGAGACGCAGTTGGAGGCGGAGATCGCCAAGCTGCTCGGCAAGCCGTGGGACGACGAGCTGGAGCCCTTCCGGTACGCCGGTGAGGGCGCCCCCGTCCGCTGGCTGCACCAGGTCGTCTGACGGGCCGTCCGCAGCCGCGCCGCCGGCCGCCCTTACGGTAGGGCCCATGGCTGAACACTCGACAGTAGCTGTCCTCGGTACCGGCATCATGGGCACCGCGATCGCCCACAACCTGCTCCGTACCGGCCACACCGTACGGGTCTGGAACCGCACCGCCGCCAAGGCCGAGCCGCTGGCCGCCGAGGGCGCCGAACTCGCCGCGACCCCGGCGGAGGCCGTGACCGGCGCCGACACCGTCATCACCACCCTGTACGACGGCCCCGCGGCCCTGGAGGCCGCCACGGCCGCTGCACCCGGACTGCGCCCCGGCACCGTCTGGCTCCAGGCCACCACCGTCGACCTCGACTCCGTCCCCCTGCTGGCCGACCTGGCCCGCCAGGAGGGCGTCCTGTTCGTCGACTCCCCGGTACTCGGCACGAAGGGCCCCGCCGAGGCCGGAAAACTGACGGTGCTCGCGGCGGGCCCCGAGGAGGCCCGCGCCAAAATCGGCTCCGTGCTCGAAGCGATCGGCCAGCGCACGATCTGGGTCGGCGACGACGGCGCGACGGCCGCGGCCACCCGGCTCAAGCTCGTCTGCAACAACTGGGTCCTGGCCCTCACCCACGGCACGGCCGAAACCCTGGCCCTCGCCAAGGGCCTCGACGTCGACCCGCAGAGCTTCTTCGACGCGGTGGCCGGCGGCGGCATCGACTGCGGCTACCTGCACATCAAGTCCGACGTGATCCTGTCAGGCGACTACGAACCGAGCTTCGCCGTCTCCACAGCCGCCAAGGACGCCCGCCTGATCGTCAAGGCCGCGGAAGCGGCGCACGTACGCCTGGACCTCACCACGGCAGGCGCCGAACGCTTCCGCCGAGCCGAGGAACAGGGCCACGGCGACAAGGACATGGCGGCGTCGTACTTCGCCAGCTTCGACTAGGACCTGTCCGCTTACCCGGCGGAGTGCGGGCCCGTCTTCCCCGTGAACGGGAAGAGCGGATAGCCCTCCACGCACTCGCCCCCCGGTGGCCGGTACGGCCACCCCATCCCGAACCGGTACAGCAGGGTCAGTGCGAGGACAACCGCGAGCGGTGCGAGCCATCTGGCGGCTCGCCCGCCCGGGAGGGGCCACCTCCGCAGTGCGAGTTGGAGCAGAAGCAGCAGCAGAGTCATGCAGAGCCACACGACAGGCAGCATCATCTGCAGCCCGATGTTGTTGCCGGCGTCGTTCCCGAGGGGGCAGCTCGCCCACGACCGAATGGTCCACACGGTGCCGCCGTACACACCGAAGGCGGAGAGAGCGGGAGCCAACAAGTACCACCCGCACCCCGCCGCAGAAGCGCGCGCCCCGTCTTCCACCCTCAATACGTCCATCTCTCACCCTGACCAAAGAATGATCCATTCGGTTCCCACGTGCGCTGCCTCGCTTCAGGTGAGAGTGCTGTTGCGGTCGAGCACGGTGAAATGCCGCAGCCGCACGGTGAGTTGGTGAGCGCGGACCCAGCGCATGCGCGGGTCGCCGAATGCGAAATGCCCGGCGTCTAGGACTACCGGGCCGGCATGTGTGGCTCCGTACGTGGTTCAGGTCCTTGCGATTGGCGTCGATCAGCCACAGCACCCCCTCGGCCGTACGGTCGGCGGGGCCGCCGCAGATCTGGCAGCGTAGGCCGGCCATGGTGATGCCCTACCGAAGACTGTGCACCTTCCCGAACGACTGAACCGGTGGACCGGTCCAGTCAAGGGTGGGCTTTCCACTGCCCGTAACCGTCGAGTGGGCCGCTACATCGGGTAGGTGTCCCTCTGCTCCCAGAGGGTTCCGGGCGTGACGCCTTCCTCGCAGACCAGAGGATGCCCGTCGTGGTCGTACGCGATGTGGAGAGTGACGGCCACCGCGGCAGGCAGGTCGAGGCAGAGGTGGTGTGCTTCTTCGTTCGTTGCGAGCCGGACCGTCGTAACGTCGGTGCCTTCGGCCGGGTAGCGGCCGGTCAGCCGCCTGACATACCTCGTGGTTCCTTCGGCGATAGGCGCGTGCTGCTCCAGGCGCGGAGCCTGGTTGGCGATGTCCGGCGGGAACCAGGCCTCGACATAGCTGTGCGGGGTCCCGTCCGGCAGTTGCATCAGCCGAGAGCGGCGCAGTGCCGCCACACCGTCGGGGACGTTCAGAGCGGTGGCGATGCGGGTGGGTGGAGTGACGCGTTCCGGGTCACCGACCCGGGTGAACGGCATGCCGCCGGTCACCCGCGCATCCCCTGACTTCCGGTTGCCCGCCGGGCGGCCAATGGCCGTCTCGGTCACCATGAATCCGGAACCCTGCCGGGCCTCGACCACGCCGTCGTTGCGTAGAACGTCCATGGCCTTGACCACGGTCGCGCGCGAGACCTGCCACTGCTCCGCGAGATCACGGCCCGACGGGAGCATCGCACCGGGCGGGAACTCGCCGTTCGCCATCCGGACCCGCAGGGATTCCGCGATTTCTTCGTACTTCAGCAGCGCCATGGGGCTCCTCGTGGGGTCATCGTGGGGTCATCGAGTGGACTTCTGGACTGGTCCACCGGTGCAGAGAATACTGTCGGGATGGCGTCCCCCGAACTGGCACCCGAGGTCATCACCTTCTACACCCATACCTTCGACGAAGGGGGCCGGTTGACGTCCTCCGCCGACGGAAGACTGGAGCTGCTGCGCACGCAGGAGTTGCTGCGGCGCTTCCTGCCGGCGGCGCCCGCGCGCGTACTCGACGTCGGTGGCGGAACGGGGGTGCACGCCCGTTGGCTGGTGGCGGACGGCTACGAGGTGCGGCTTGTCGATCCGGTCCTCCGACATGTGGAGCAGGCGCGCTCCATCTGCCCGGCCGAACTCGGTGACGCCCGCAGCCTCGACGCAGAGGATTTGTCGTACGACGTCGTGGCGCTGCTGGGACCGCTCTACCATCTGCCCGAGCGCGGGGACCGCCTGCGGGCACTCGGCGAGGCCGTGCGCGTCACCCGCCCCGGCGGCCTCGTGGTGGCGGCGGCGATCAACCGCTACTCCTCCCTCTTCGAACACACCGCCCTGGCACACCTGCACAGCGAACGCCTGCGGAACTCGATCACCGACATCCTCGCCACCGCCACCTACGACGGTCGGCGCGGCTTCACCGTCTCCTACTTCCACCGGGCGGAAGAGCTCGCGGCAGAAGCGCGTACCGCGGGGCTCCGGGACGTCCAGGTGGTCGGCATCGAAGGCCCCACCTGGTCGCTGCTCAAGGCCGTCGAACAGTCCACGGGCGCCCCGCCGAGCGAGGAACTCTTCCAATCCGCCCTGACCGCCGCCCGCCTTGCCGAGCCGTACCCCGAACTCCTCGCCGCCAGCTCCCACCTACTGGCCATCGGCCGTACACCGGTTTGACGTCACTCCCGGGCCGCCAGGTCCCGGAACGCGCAGGTGCCCCGTCCGGAGACCGGGCGGGGCACCTGGCGTTGCGCTGTCGCGTCGTCAGACCGTGCGGAACGCCACTACCACGTTGTGGCCGCCGAAGCCGAACGAGTTGTTGATCGCGCCGATCGTGCCCGACGGGAGGGGGCGGGGCTTGTCGCGGACGATGTCCGCCTCCACCTCTTCGTCCAGCTCGTCGATGTTGATCGTCGGGGGAGCGGTGCGGTGGTGCAGGGCGAGGACCGTCGCCACCGTTTCGATGCCGCCCGCGCCGCCCAGCAGATGGCCCGTCATGGACTTCGTCGCCGACACGGCCACGTGGTCCAGGTCGTCGCCCAGGACCTGGCGCAGCGCCCTGATCTCCGCGATGTCGCCCTGCGGGGTCGAGGTGGCGTGCGCGTTGAGGTGGACGACCTCGGCCGGCTTGAGGTCGGTCGAAGCCAGCAGGTTCTCCAGCGCCTTCGCGATGCCGCGGCCGGTCGGCTCGGGCTGCGCGATGTGGTGCGCGTCCGACGAGACGCCCTGGCCGAGGATCTCGCAGTAGACCTTCGCGCCGCGCGCCTCGGCGTGCTCGGCCGACTCCAGGATGACGATCCCGGCGCCCTCGCCGATGACGAAGCCGTCGCGGCCCTTGTCGTACGGGCGGGAGGCGACCGTCGGGTTGTCGTTGTTCTTGGACATCGCCATCATGCTGGCGAAGGCGGCGACGGGCAGCGGGTGGATGCACGCCTCCGTGCCGCCCGCGACGACCACGTCGGCCCGGCCGGTACGGATCATCTCGACGGCGTACCCGACGGCCTCGGCGCCCGAGGCGCAGGCGGAGACGGGCGTGTGCGCGCCCGCGCGGGCCCCCACCTCGATGGAGACGTTGGCCGAAGGGCCGTTCGGCATCAGCATCGGCACGGTGTGCGGGGAGACGCGGCGAGCGCCCTTCTCCCGCAGCACGTCGTACTGGTCGAGCAGGGTGATCACACCGCCGATGCCGGAGGCGACGACGGTCCCGAGCCGGTCGGGGTCGACAGCGGCGTCCTCACCGGCCTTGCCCGTGTAGCCGGCGTCCGCCCATGCCTCACGGGCCGCGATCAGCGCGAACTGCGCCGAGCGGTCCAGTCTGCGGGCGAGCGGGCGCGGCAGGACGTCACCGGGGTCGACCGCGGCGAGGGCGGCGAAGCGTACCGGTAGGTCGGCGAACCGCTCGTCCTCGATGGTGCGGGCGCCTGAGCGGCCCGCGAGCAGACCTTCCCAGGTCGATGCGCTGTCGCCACCCAGTGGTGTGGTTGCGCCGATACCGGTGACGACCACGGTGCGATTGGTCGGGCTCACTGGAATTCTTTCTCCACGTGTAGAGGGTGCTGAATTTTTACGGCGCCACCGCCGGGTGGCGTCACGCACGAACCGGATCAGTCCTGGTGCTGGATCAGTCCTGGTGCTTGGCGATGTAATCGGCAGCATCGCCGACCGTCTTGAGGTTCTTGACGTCGTCGTCCGGGATCTTGACGTCGAAGCGCTCTTCGGCGGCGACGACGACCTCGACCATGGACAGCGAGTCGACGTCAAGGTCGTCGGTGAAGGACTTGTCCAACTGGACGTCCTCGACCGGGATACCGGCGATCTCGTTCACGATCTCGGCGAGACCGCTGACGATCTCTTCCTGGGTGGCGGCCATGTGGGCGCTCCTTCGATGTTGGGCGGAGGGAAATGTGTGGCACGTTCCGGAAAGATCCGGTGTGCCTAGGGGAGGGTAACGACCGTCGCGGCGTACACGAGACCCGCCCCGAAGCCGATGACGAGCGCGGTGTCGCCGCTCTTCGCCGCTCCCGTCGCCAGGAGCCGCTCCATCGCGAGCGGAATCGAGGCGGCGGAGGTGTTGCCGGTGGTCTCCACGTCACGCGCGACCGTGACGCTCTCCGGCAGTTTCAGAGTCTTCACCATCGAGTCGATGATCCGCATGTTCGCCTGATGCGGAATGAAAACGTCCAGGTCGGCGGGGCTGACCCCGGCCGCGTCGAGCGCCTGCTGGGCGACCTTCGCCATCTCGAAGACGGCCCAGCGGAAGACCGCCTGGCCCTCCTGGGTGATGGCGGGGAACTTCTCGCCAGGCCCGCCCCACTCGGTCCAGGCCACCGTCTGCTTGATGGTCTCCGACTTGTCGCCCTCGGAGCCCCAGACGGTCGGGCCGATCATCGGCTCCTTCGCCGGGCCCACGACGACGGCGCCCGCGCCGTCACCGAACAGGAACGCCGTGGCCCGGTCGCTCAGATCGGTCAGGTCGGACAGCCGCTCGACGCCGATGACCAGGACGTACTCGGCCGAGCCGTCGACGATCATGCCCTTGGCGAGGGTCAGCCCGTAGCCGAAGCCCGCGCAGCCCGCCGAGATGTCGAAGGCGGCAGGGCGGCCCGCGCCGATCTTGTCGGCGATCTCGGTCGCGATGGCCGGGGTCTGCTTGAAGTGCGAGACGGTCGAGACGATCACGCCGCCGATCTGCTCGGGAGTGATCCCGGCGTCGGCGATGGCCTTGCCCGCCGCCTCCACGGACATGGCGGAGACGGTCTCCTCGGGCGACGCCCAGTGCCGGGTCGCGATGCCGGAGCGGGAGCGGATCCACTCGTCGGACGAGTCGATCGTTTCGAGGATCACCTCGTTGGGCACCACGCGCGTCGGGCGGTAACCGCCGACGCCCATGATGCGCGCGTGCGCGGCGCCCCTGCTGGGCTTGATCTTCGACATACTCTCTGGCTCCTATTCGGCCGTGGAGGAGTGCTCGGCGATCAGCGCGCGGGCCGCGTCGAGGTCGTCGGGGGTCTTCAGCGCGAGCGTCTTGACCCCGGGCATCGCACGCTTGGCGAGGCCGGTCAGCGTACCGCCGGGGCACAGCTCGACAAGGGCTGTGGCACCCCGGTGCGTGAACGTTTCCATGCACAGGTCCCAGCGGACCGGGTTCGCGACCTGCCCCACCAGCCGGGTCAGGATCTCCTGTCCCGTGGCGACGGCCTCGCCGTCCTTGTTCGAGACGTACGGCACGAGGGGGTCGGCCGGGTCCAGCGCGGCCGCCGCCGCCTCCAGCCGCTCCACGGCGGGCGCCATGTGCCGGGTGTGGAACGCCCCGGCGACCTTGAGCGCCACGACACGCCGTACGCCCTCCGGCTTGTCCGCCTCCAGCGCGGCGAGCTGTTCGAGCGTGCCCGCCGCGACGATCTGCCCGCCGCCGTTCACGTTGGCGGGCGTCAGACCGAGCTTCGCCAGATGCGGGAGCGTCGTCTCGGGGTCGCCGCCGAGCAGCGCCGACATACCCGTCTCCGTGACGGCCGCCGCGTCGGCCATGGCCATGCCACGCGTACGGACCAGCCCCATGGCGGCGTCGTCCGGCACCACGCCGGCCAGCGCGACGGCGGCGATCTCACCGACGCTGTGCCCGGCGACGGCGCCGACGGCGGACGTCAGGTCACCTGCGGGGAAGAGCTGACGGGCCGACAGCAGCGCGGCGGCCACCAGCAGCGGCTGGGCCACGGCCGTGTCGCGGATCTCGTCCGCGTCGGCCTTCGTTCCGTAGTGCACCAGGTCGAGGCCGATGGCGGCCGACCAGTCCCGCAGCCGGTCTTCGGTTCCGGGGAGGTCGAGCCAGGGAGTCAGGAAGCCGGGCGTCTGAGCGCCTTGGCCGGGAGCGACGAGTACGAGCACCCTCACACTCTCTCTTGTGGACGGTCATTGGCGCCCCTGGGGACAGGGACCAAGAACCGTGAAGCTAACTGTAAGAGTCCTACAAAAGCTTAGGACTTCGACTCCAAGGCGGCCAGCCTCCCCAGGATCAGGGCGATTCGCAGCGTGAACGCGGAGCGCACATCGGAGGGTGACCATCCGGTGACGTCAGTCACACGTCGTAGCCGGTAGCGGACGGTGTTGGGGTGCACGAAGAGCATCCTGGCCGCGCCTTCGAGGCTGCTCGCCTGCTCCAGATAGACACTCAGAGTCTCCAGGAGCGCGGAGCCCGCTTCCTCCAGCGGTCTGTAGATCTCCTCCACCAGTTGGACACGAGCGGCCGGGTCCGACGCGATGGCGCGCTCCGGCAGAAGATCGTCGGCGAGCACCGGGCGCGGCGCGTCCTGCCAGGCGGCGCACGCCTTCAGACCGGCGGCGGCGGCCTGCGCCGACTTCGTGGCGGCCAGCAGATCGGGTACGACGGGTCCCGCGACGACGGGCCCCGCCGCGTACGGGCCGATCAGCGCCTTCGCGACCTGCAGCGGATTGTCGCTGCCGCCGGCGATCACCACGAGCCGGTCCCCGAGCACCCCGGTCAGCACCTGGAGCTTGGCGTGCCGGGCGGCCCGCCTGATCGCCTCGACGGTCAGCTCGCTGTCCCCGTCGGGCGCCGTGCCGAGCAGCACGCAGACATGCTCGGGGGAGTTCCAGCCGAGCGCAGCCGCCCGCGAGACCGCGCCCTCGTCGGCCTCGCCCGACAGCACTGCGTTCACGACCAGGGACTCCAGCCGCGCGTCCCACGCCCCGCGCGCCTCGGCGGCCTGCGCGTAGACCTGCGCCGTCGCGAAGGCGATCTCCCGGGCGTAGACCAGCAGCGCCTCGCGCAGCACGGACTCGTCGCCCGGCGCCGCGACTTCCTCGATGGCGGTCTCCATGACCTGGATCGTGGTCCGCACCATCTCCACGGTCTGCCGCAGCGTGATGGCCCGGGTCAGCTCGCGCGGCGCCGTGCCGAAGACGTCGGTGGAGATCGCCTGCGGAGCCTCCGGATGCCGGAACCACTCGGTGAAGGCGGCGATACCGGCCTGGGCCACGAGACCGATCCACGACCGGTTCTCCGGCGGCATCGCCCGGTACCACGGCAGCGTCTGGTCCATGAGCGCGATGGCGTTCGCGGCCAGCCGGCCGGAGGACTGCTCCAGGCGGCGCAGCGTCGCGGAGTGCTCGTGGGCTTCGTTCGCGGGTTCAGGCACGGGGACAAGACTGCCTTATCAGGGCGAGTACCTGGCCGGGCGGGGCTACGGTAGTCCGGTGATTACCGTGCGGTACGCAGAGGACCGTTATCTCGGAGGCGACGCGGACCGGGGCATCGAGACCCTGCACGCCTTCTCCTTCGGACGTTTCTACGAGCCGGACAATCTCCGCTTCGGCGCCGTGCTCGCCTGCAACGAGGAATGGCTGGCGCCGGGCGCCGGGTTCGACGAACACCCGCACAGCCACACCGAGATCGTCACCTGGGTCGTCGAAGGGGAGCTGACCCACCAGGACTCGGCGGGCAACGCCACCGTCGTACGTCCTGGCGACGTCCAGCGGCTCAGCTCGGGCGGCGGGGTACGGCACGTCGAACGCAACGACGGCACGGGCCAGTTGGTGTTCGTCCAGATGTGGCTCGCCCCGCTGGAGCCGGGCGGTGCGCCGGCGTACGAGATCGTGCGCGGCATCGCCGACTCCACGCCGTACGCGCTCCCGCAGGCCGGTGCGATGCTCCACGTACGCCGGTTGCAGGAGGGCGAGCGGGCGGCCCTGCCGGACGCCGCGTACGTCTACGTCCACGTGGTGCGCGGGGGGCTGTGGCTGGGCGAAGAGGAGCTGGAATCGGGCGACTCGGCGCGGATCACGGACGCGCGGGGCATCGAGATGACGGCGGCCGAACCCGCCGAGGTACTGGTCTGGGAGATGTCGGGCTGAGATGTCGGGCTGAGGTTCGTGCGGAGATGCCGAGCAGAGCTGCCGAGCAGAGCTGCCGGGCCGACTCTCAGGCGCCGGCGGCCAGTTCGGCGAGCACCGCGTCGGTGAACGGCGGCCAGGCCCGCACCGCCCACGGCCCGAAGTCCCGGTCGGCCAGCGCCACGCACGCGGCGCCCGCCGCCGGGTCGACCCACAGGAACGTACCGGACTGGCCGAAGTGCCCGAAGGTGCGCGGCGAGGACGAACTGCCCGTCCAGTGCGGGGACTTGCCGTCCCTGATCTCGAAGCCGAGCCCCCAGTCGTTGTTCTTCTGGTTGCCGTAGCCGGGCAGCACCCCGGAGAGCCCGGGGAAGACGACCGTCGTCGCCTCCAGGACCGTACGCGGATCCAGCAGCCGCGGCGCCTGGAGTTCGGCGGCGAACCGCACCAGGTCGTCGACGGTCGAGACGCCGTCCTTGGCGGGGGAGCCGGCCACGGACGTCGACACCATCCCGAGCGGTTCGAGCACCGCCTGGTGCACGTAATCGGCGAACGGGATCTCGGTCGCCTTGGCGATGTGGTCGCCGAGGACCTCGAAGCCCGCGTTCGAGTAGAGCCTGCGGGTGCCGGGCGCGCTCGTCGCGCGGTGCTCGTCGAAGGCCAGACCGCTGCTGTGCGCCAGCAGATGGCGGACGGTCGACCCCTCGGGCCCTGCGGGTTCGTCCAGCTCGACGGCGCCTTCCTCGTACGCGACGAGCGCGGCGTACGCGGCGAGCGGCTTCGTCACGGAAGCGAGCGGGAACGGCCGCGCCGTCGGCCCGTACGACCCGACGACCGTGCCGTCGGCCCGTACGACGGCCGCCGCCGCTGTGGGCACGGGCCAGTTCTCGATGAGTGCCAGGCTCTCCATGGCCACGAGCCTAGAGGACGCTAAAGCACCAGCCGCATGGCGGGAGCCGGGGTGCGGGCGAAGCCCAGGGAGGCGTACAGGGGCTCGCCCTCGGGTGAGGCGTGCAGGTCGATCCTGCGGATGCCGCGCTCCTCGTACCAGCCCAGCAGCGCCCGCATACAGGCACGTGAGTAGCCGCGCCTGCGCATCGCCGGGTCGGTGGCGACGCTGAAGACATGGCCGGTGGTGCCCGCCGGGTTCTCCGGGCTGCCGAGCCGGTGCTCCACCACCCCGACGGCGCACGCGGCGAGCACGCCTGTACGGTCCGGACCGTCCACGACGAACGCGGCGAGATCCCCGGCCGGATCGGCCAGTCGCTCGCGCAGCGTCCGGACGGCGGTCGGCTGCCAGCCGGTATCGGTCGAGGGCTTCATCGAATTCAGCATGATCGTGCGCAGACGTACCAGTTCCCCGGCGTCCGCCGGATCCGCGCGGCGTGCAGCAGTCATGCTCGGCACGCTAGTCGCGCAGGCTTGGAAAGCCGTACCTGATTTCGCTTGCTTGGAGTGCACTCCAAGGATTTAGCGTGGAGGGTATGACGTTGATCGAGAGCAGCCCCGCGCCGACCCAGGACCGGACCGACATCTGCGTATCGGCGCCCCTCCCGCATCCGCGCCCGGACGGCCAGGACCGCTACACGATCAGCGAGGTCGCCGCCATCACCGGACTGACGGCGCACACCCTGCGCTGGTACGAGCGGATCGGGCTGATGCCGCACGTCGACAGGTCCAACACCGGCCAGCGCCGGTTCAGCAACCGCGACCTGGACTGGCTCGCCTTCGTCAGCAAACTGCGGCTGACCGGGATGCCCGTGGCGGACATGGTCCGCTACGCCGAGCTGATCCGGATCGGCGAAGACACCTTCGAGGAGCGGCAGGAACTGCTGGAGCGGACCCGGCGCGACGTACTGCACCGGATCGCCGAGCTGCACGACACCGTCGCCGTGCTCGACCACAAGATCAGTTTTTACGCGGGCGCGCGCACCGCGCCGGAGAGGGTCTGAACCCTGATGAGCGACACCAAGCTGCCCACCGTACGGATCGGCACCGAAGGACCCGAGGCCGGGATCCAGGGGCTCGGCTGCATGGGCATGAGCCAGTCCTACGGCCCCACGGACGTCGACGAGGCGCGGGCCACCCTGGAGCGCGCCCTGGAACTGGGCGTGACGCTGTACGACACCGCCGACGCCTACGGCGCCGGCGAGAACGAGAAGTTCATCGCGCCGTTCGTCCAGGCGCACCGCGACGAGATCGTCCTCGCGACGAAGTTCTCGCTGGGCACCGACCCGACCGACCCGACGAAGCGGACCATCCGCAACGACCGGCCGTATCTGCGCCAGTGCATTGAGGGCAGCCTCAAGCGGCTCGGCGTGGAGACGATCGACCTGTACTACATGCACCGCAGGGACGTGAACGTCCCGATCGAGGACACCGTCGGCGCCATGGCCGAGCTGGTGGCCGAGGGCAAGGTCAAGCACCTGGGGCTGAGCGAGGTCACCGCGTCCGAGCTGCGCGCGGCCCAGGCCGTGCACCCGATCGCCGCCCTCCAGTCCGAGTGGTCGCTGTTCAGCCGCGACATCGAGGACAGCGTCATCGGCGCGGCGGTCGACCTCGGCGTCGGGCTCGTGCCGTACTCGCCGCTCGGCCGCGGCTTCCTGACCGGCTCGTTCGTCAGCGCCGACAAGGAGCTGGGGGCCGACGACTTCCGCCGGCAGCAGCCCCGGTTCACCGGGGACAACGCGGCGGCGAACGCCGCGCTGCTGGCGCCGGTGCGCAAGGTCGCCGAGGGGCGAAACGCGACCCTCGGGCAGATCGCGCTGGCCTGGGTGCAGCAGCGGGCCGCGCTGTACGGGCTCGCCGTCGTGCCCATCCCGGGGACCCGCAAGCGCAGCCGGATCGAGGAGAACGTCGGCGCCACGCGCATCGTCCTCACGGAGAGCGAGCTGGAGCTGCTGGAGCCGATCGCCGGGCAGGTCACGGGCGGCCGGTACGCCGACATGTCGTTCACGTCGGCGGGCCGCGAGTAACGAGCCCTGATACGGGACGGGGGGCGCCGCCATCCGGCGTCCCCCTCCGCACGAAGGTAGGAACAGGACGGGGGCCGGGACATCGCACCGGGGCGCCAACTGCCGGGTGCTACCCGGGTGGCGGAGGGTCAGTTCGCGGCGCCCGGCGTGACCAGCCCCGACTCGTAGGCGAACAGGACGGCTTGGGCGCGGTCGCGCAGGTCCAGTTTGGCCGGCACCCGGCCGACATGGGTCTTCACCGTCTGCTCGGCCACCACCAGATCGGCCGCGATCTCCAGGTTGGAACGGCCTTTGGCGATCAGCTCAAGCACCTCGGTCTCGCGCGGCGTGAGGCCGGGCAGCCGCAGCGCGGGGTCCTTGCGCGGGGTGGGGCGCCGCTGGGTGAAGTCCGCGATCAGCCGCCGGGTCACGGACGGCGCGAGCAACGCGTCGCCGGCCGCCACGACCCGTACGGCGGCGATCAGATCGGCGGGCGGCGCGTCCTTGAGCAGAAAACCCGAAGCACCGGCGCGCAGCGCCTCGTAGACCTAGTCGTCCACGTCGAAGGTGGTCAGCATCAGCACCTTCGGCAGATGCGCCACCCCGGCCGGCGGGTCCAACAGCGCGCGTGCGGCGGCGAGTCCGTCCAGCTCCGGCATCCCGCACGTCCATCAGCACCACATCGGGGTGCGTGGCGCGACTCACCTCGATGCCGCGCCTGCCGTCCGGTGCCTCGCCCACCACGTCGATGTCGGGGGGGGGGCGGGGGCGTGAGCGAGTGCGGGTGCGGAACCGGAGTCACACAGCCCGCCCAGCCTAGGCAACGCGTCACAGCTCGGCGAGCAGTTCCGCCTTCTTCGCGCTGAACTCGGCGTCCGTCACCAGACCCGCCCGGTGCAGCTCGCCCAGATGCCGGATGCGCTCGGCCACAGCGGCGGGCCCGCGCGCGTTGCCCGCCGTCGCGGGGACCGGCACCGGGCTGCGGCCCGCTCCCCGTACGGCGGCCAGTACCGCCGCCGCGAACGGCAGCGACTCGTGGACGGGACCGTAGCCGAGCCCGAACACCACCGCCGCCGGGTCGTGGTCGGCCTGGCCGGGCCGGTCGGGGTCCGGCGCCGCCGCCTCGCTGTCGCCGCGCCGCAGCAGCCGCAGATAACCGTCGAAGACCTCGGGGGAGCGCCACTCGACCCCGCGCAGCTCGGCGACGTGGAAACTCTGGTCGCCCGCCTTCCACTTGGTGGAGGAGGCGCCCGTCCAGAACCACCGGAAGGTGACCCGGCTGCCGTCGAAGGACGCCTTGCCGTCGTACGCCTTGAACAGCAGCGGCGCCTCGGGCGCAGGCACCAGATAGCGCTCGGCCGGCTCGGGCTCGTCCGTACCCGGGTCCGCCGACCCGGCGGTCCTGGTGAGCGCGGCGCGCAGTTCGTCGGCGTAGTACTCGGCGAGCGTCTCGCGCCCTGCGGGGAGCACCAGCCGGTACGGGTCGCAGCTCTCCTTGAGCTGTCCCGCCGCAGCGTCCATCAGCGGGTCGGCGCCGGGGCGCGGCACTGCGTGCATCACGACCGTTCCGCGTTTGCCCGGGGAGAGGGTGACCGACGACAACGCCTTGTGGGGGATGCGGCGTTCGCGGAGGGTCTGGAGGAGCTTCGGCGTGCGTATCCCTCTTTCGAAGCGGACGAGCACGGAGTCGCCCTCGAACTCCCAGGTGGTATGAATTCCGGACAGCACATCACCCATGTGGTGCATCCTAGGCGGCGCGCGCCCGCGCGTCTGCTGCCGAAGCACGGAAATCTACGCGCGTCAGCTCTCTCCCGCACCACGGATTCCACTGCGGCACGCGCCGCCTCCGTGGGCACATGTCACCGCCGCGTACGCGCCGACGCCGATCTCGGCGAAGTTGCCGACGCTCTCGGTGCCGGGTTCGAAATAGCCGCCGTGACCACGTGCGCCGGCCGCCGAGACGATCCGGGCGCCGAAGCCGCGCGCCATCGGGTCGGCGCCGTGGCCGAGCCCGGCGAAGTCCAGATGCGGTACGTCCTCGATCCAGTCGTCGCTGTCGCGCATGGCCCAGACCCGGGCGCCGGTGTGTAACTGGCGGGCGTTCGCCACCCGCATCCCCGGGCTGCCGGCCACGGCCAGGTCGGCGACCCTGGACGGCAGACGGCCGGCCGCGACGCCGCACACCACGGAGCCGTAGCTGTGGCAGAACAGCGAGACGCTCGACCGGCCGGGCAGTGCGCCGGTGAGCGCGGACAGCCGTACCGCGCCGTTCTCCGCGAGCTTGCCGGTGGCCGCGTCCATGCCGAGCCCGGCGGGCGCGGTGTAGTCGCCCCAGGCGATCACGGCGGTGTGCGTGTCCGGCGCCGCCGCCCGCTCGGCCGCGTACAGCGACTCGGCCATGCCGACGGGCGCCGTGTACTTCTTGTCGTTGAACTTCTCGAACGACAGCAGGTCCGTGTCGACACCGGGGACGACGACCGAGACGCGCCGGGCGCTGTCCAGGTCCCCGAAGACCTCGGCGGCCCGGCCCCTACCGGAGGGGTCGAAGGCGAGGATCTGCCGCTTGCCGCGCAGCATCGACTCGTAGCGGCGCATCGTGCGCCCCGCGTCGTAGCGGCCGTCGGCCGACAGCCGCGCGTCGCGCGTCCGGCGCAGCTCGACCCTGCGTGCCTGGTCGAGGGCGCGCCGGTTGGCCCGGTAGCGCAGCGTGACGGGGGCGCCGTTGAGATTGCCGACGACGAGCGGGTAGCGGTCGGCGAGTCGCGTCTGCTCGGCGGCGGTCAGGGAGCCGAAGAAGGCCGCGAGCCGCCTCGGCGGGGCGGCCGGGTCGGGGAGCCGCTGGCTGCCGCCCGCCGTCGCCCTGCGCCACGCCGCGAAGGCGGCCTCCAGGGGTTCACCCGGGCCGCGTTGCTGCTGTACAGCGGTCCAGCCGGTCGTTGCCAGCATCACGAACACCACGGCGAGCGCCAGCAGGGTGCGCCACACGGTGAGGGCGGAGGTGGGACTGAAGGAAGTCACTGACAGACCACCCTAGAAGACACGTGGCACCCCTCACGACAAGGGCGGAGCAGATCACGGCATACGCGGGAAGGAACCGACGGTAGCCTTACTCCGCGTGTGCGCCGCGCATATCCGGCTGCGACCGGGCATGTCCCCACTCGCCGGTGAGCGAGGGGGCCAACTGGTCCAGATAGCCCTCCGTCAGCGCGCGCAGCGCCTCCAGGCTCGGATCGCTGCCCTGCCCCCAGAGCCGGCCCGCCAGTCTGAGCACGCCGGTGAAGGCGGCGACGGCGACCCTCGGCCGCGGGTCGGTGTCCATGTCGAGCCCCGCGCGCTCGGCGACGAGCCGGGCGATCTCGTCCTCCAGCACGCTGGCGCGGCGCAGATGGACGGCGAGCAGCGCGGGCGTCGACTCGATCATCTGGTACGTCCGCATGTACAGCTCGACCGGTACGACGGTCATGATCGCCTCGTCGACGCGGTCCCAGCCGGCCGCGACGGCGTTGCGCATCGCCTCGAACGGGCCCTCGTGCGCGGGCCGCTGCCGCAGCGCGGTGACGAACTCGCCCTCGACCATGGAGACGACGTCGAAGGCGACCTCCTCCTTGCTGGCGAAGTAGCGGAAGAACGTACGCTGCGAGACCTCGACGGCATCGGCGATTTCATCGACCGTTGTCTGTTCGTACCCGCGCGTGGTGAAGAATTCGAGTGCGGCGCGCAGCAGGGCGTCGCGAGTGCGCTGCTTCTTGCGGGCGCGCAGCCCTATCGGCTGCCCGACAGTCACTGACTGAGCCTCATTCCGGTCTGCTTTTCCCTGGTCAGGGTACCTGCGTGTGACATGTGAGCTACATGACAGTTACCGGCTTGTGAATTGGTTTGTCAACTGTCAGTGGCTGACACTAACTTGTCGGTATGACTAGTCAGACCACCGTCGAACAGGCGCCACAGTCCCCGGAATCCCCGGCTCCGGCGCCTTCCAAGGGACTGCGCGGCCACCCCTGGCTGACGCTCTTCTCCGTGGCCATCGGCGTCATGATGGTGGCGCTCGACGGCACCATCGTCGCGATCGCGAACCCAGCCATCCAGAAGGACCTCGGCGCGTCCTTCGCGGATGTCCAATGGATCACCAACGGATACTTCCTCGCCCTCGCGGTGGCGCTGATCACCGCGGGCAAGCTCGGTGACCGCTTCGGCCACCGCCAGACCTTCCTCATCGGCGTCACCGGCTTCGCCGCCGCCTCGGGGGCCATCGGCCTCTCCCACAGCATCACCCTGGTGATCGTCTTCCGCGTCTTCCAGGGCCTCTTCGGCGCGCTGCTGATGCCGGCGGCGCTCGGCCTGCTGCGCGCCACCTTCCCGGCCGAGAAGCTCAACATGGCCATCGGCATCTGGGGCATGGTCATCGGCGTGTCCACCGCCGCCGGGCCGCTGCTCGGCGGGCTGCTGGTCGAGCACGTGAGCTGGCAGTCCGTCTTCTTCATCAACGTCCCGGTCGGCGCGCTGGCCCTGGTTCTCGGTCTGCTGATCCTCAAGGACCACCGCGCGGAGAACGCCCCGAAGTCCTTCGACCTCCTCGGGATCGCGCTGCTCTCCGTCGCCATGTTCTGTCTCGTCTGGGCCATCATCAAGGCCCCGACCTGGGGCTGGGGTGACCTGCTGACCTGGACGTTCATCGTGGTCTCGCTGGTCTGCTTCGGGCTCTTCGCCTTCTGGGAGACCAGGGTCAAGGAACCCCTCATCCCGCTGGCGCTCTTCCGTTCCGTACCGCTGTCGGCCGGTGTCGTGCTGATGGTGCTGATGGCCGTCGCCTTCCTCGGCGGGCTCTTCTTCGTGACGTTCTACCTGCAGAACGTGCACGGGATGAAGGCGGTCGACGCGGGTCTGCATCTGCTGCCGCTCACCGGCATGATGATCGTCGCCTCGCCGCTGGCCGGCCTGGTGATCACGAAGCTGGGCCCGCGGATACCCCTGGCCGGCGGCATGATCTTCACCGCCGTCGCCATGTTCGGCATGTCGACGCTGAAGGTCGACACGGGCACGGTCGAGATGTCGATCTGGTTCGCGCTGCTCGGCCTCGGCCTCGCCCCCGTCATGGTGGGCGCGACCGAAGTCATCGTCGGCAACGCCCCGATGGAGCTGTCCGGTGTCGCGGGCGGTCTGCAGCAGTCCGCCATGCAGATCGGCGGCAGCCTCGGTACCGCCGTGCTCGGCGCCGTGATGGCGTCGCGGGTCTCCAGCGAACTGCCCGGCAACTGGGCCGAGGCGGGCCTTCCCCCGCTCACCGGCGCGCAGTCGGGCCAGGCGGCCGAGGCCGTCCAGGTCGGTATCGCACCGGTGCAGAAGGGCATGCCGGCCGAGGTCGCCGCGAAGATCACGTCCGTCGCGCACGACACCTTCATGTCGGGCATGGGCCTGGCCTGCCTGGTCGCCGGCATCGTGGCCACCGTCGCGGTCTTTGTCGCGCTGCTGACGAAGCGCGGCGAGAACGCGGACGCCGCGGGCGGAGCGGCGCACATCTGACGTCAACCGGGAGCTGACCCGACGTCAACTTCTCGCCCACGACAGCCCTGCCGGAACGTTCCGGCAGGGCTGTCGCCTATCCGGGTGGGGCATCCCGGTGGCCCTTCCGCAGCCGGTCCGCCGCAGGTCAGAGTGGTGGCAACGAAACACCTGACCGATTCACGGGGGCCGATTCCTATGCGTACGACCATCACCACCATCCTCGGCGCGCTCGCGCTCGCCTTCGCCTTCGTCGCGGCCGGACCGCTGCCGCGGACGGCGGCCACGGCCGAAGCCGCCGCACCTCCCCGGCTCGGGGCGTGCGCGCCGGGCGAGCTGTGCCTGTGGGACCAGGGCGACTTCACGGGCGTGCGGCGGACCCATGAGCTGGCCGACACGGGCATCGAGAGCTGCGTACCCCTGCCGCCAGGCACCTCGGCGCAGTCCCTGGTCAACCGCACCGGACGGCCCGTCACCACCTACCAGTCGGCGGAGTGCGCGGAGACCGGCGAGTTCGAGACGTACCCCGGCGGCGGCACTTGGGTGCCGCGCTCGCCGTACCGCGTTCGGGCCTTCAAGGTCTGGGAGAGCTGAAGTGGGGTACTCGGGGGTGCGGGAAGGCCCGTACGCGCAGAGCCCCCCGCTCACGCGGCCGGAAGCGGTCGCGGGCCGGGCAGGACCGCGCGCGACGCCGGCAGGGAGTCCGTGCCGGCGACGGGCCGGAGCAAGGGTGATGCGGAGAAGGGCGGCGGAGCCCCCTCGGGGTTCCGCCGCCCTCCGTCACTCCGGTGACGTCGTGTGCGCGCTGTTACGCGTCGCCGCCCGCCGCGCCCGGGTGGGCCGCCGACACGTCGAGGAGCTGGTAGCGGTCCAGCGCCTGCTTCAGCGCCGAACGGTCGATCTTGCCCGCCTTCGCCAGCTCCGTGAGCACACCGAGGACGATCGACTGCGCGTCGATGTGGAAGAAGCGCCGGGCCGCGCCCCGCGTGTCGGCGAAGCCGAACCCGTCGGCGCCCAGCGACTGGTACGGACCCGGCACCCAGCGGGCGATCTGGTCCGGTACCGAACGCATCCAGTCGGAGACCGCCACGAACGGACCCTCGGCGCCCGACAGCTTCCGGGTCACGTACGGGACGCGCTGCTCCTCCTCCGGGTGGAGCAGGTTGTGCCGCTCCACCTCGACGGCCTCGCGGCGCAGCTCGTTCCAGGACGTCGCCGACCAGACGTCGGCCTTGACGTTCCAGTCCTCGGCGAGGATCCGCTGGGCCTCGATCGCCCACGGCACCGCGACACCCGACGCCATGATCTGCGCCGGGATGGCGCCGCCGGCGCCGCCGCTGAGCCGGTAGATGCCCTTGACGATGCCCTCGGCGTCCACGTCGGCGGGCTCGGCCGGGTGCTGGATCGGCTCGTTGTAGACCGTCAGGTAGTAGAAGACGTTCTCGCTGTCCGGACCGTACGCGTCGGGCCCGTACATCCGGCGCAGCCCGTCCTTGACGATGTACGCGATCTCGTACCCGTAGGCCGGGTCGTACGCGACGCACGCCGGGTTGGTCGACGCCAGGAGCTGCGAGTGGCCGTCCGCGTGCTGCAGGCCCTCACCGGTCAGTGTCGTACGCCCCGCCGTCGCGCCCAGGACGAAGCCGCGCGAGAGCTGGTCGGCCATCTGCCAGAACTGGTCGCCGGTGCGCTGGAAGCCGAACATCGAGTAGAAGACGTACACCGGGATCAGCGGCTCGCCGTGCGTGGCGTACGCGGAACCCGCGGCGACCAGCGAGGCCGTGCAGCCGGCCTCCGAGATGCCGTCGTGCAGCATCTGGCCCGTCGGCGACTCCTTGTACGACAGCAGCAGCTCGCGGTCGACCGACTCGTACTGCTGGCCCAGCGGGTTGTAGATCTTGGCGCTCGGGAAGAACGAGTCCATGCCGAACGTGCGGTACTCGTCGGGGGCGATCAGCACGAACCGCTTGCCGATCTCCTTGTCCCGCATGAGGTCCTTGAGCAGCCGGACGAAGGCCATGGTCGTCGCGATCGACTGCTGGCCCGAGCCCTTCTTCACCGCCGCGTAGGTCTTGTCCGCCGGCAGGGCCAGCGGCTTCGCCCGTACGACCCGCGTCGGTACGTACCCGCCGAGGGACTTGCGGCGGTCGTGCATGTACTGGATCTCTTCCGAGTCCCGGCCCGGGTGGTAGTACGGCGGCGCGCCGCCCTCCAGCTCCTTGTCGGCGATCGGCAGGTGCAGCCGGTCGCGGAAGCGCTTCAGGTCGTCGGCCGTGAGCTTCTTCATCTGATGGGTCGCGTTGCGGCCCTCGAAGTTCGGCCCGAGCGTCCAGCCCTTGACGGTCTGCGCCAGGATCACCGTCGGCTGGCCCTGGTGGGCCTTGGCCGCCGCGTACGCCGCGTAGACCTTCTGGTGGTCGTGGCCGCCGCGGCCCAGATGCAGGATCTGCTCGTCGGTCATGTTCTCGACCATGGCGCGCAGCCGCTGGTCGTCGCCGAAGAAGTGGTCGCGGATGTAGGCGCCGGTCTCCGTCGCGTACGTCTGGAACTGGCCGTCCGGCGTGGTGTTCAACCGGTTGACCAGGACACCGTCCCTGTCCTGCGCGAGCAGCGGGTCCCAGGAGCGGTCCCAGACGAGCTTGATGACGTTCCAGCCGGCGCCGCGGAACTGCGACTCCAGCTCCTGGATGATCTTGCCGTTGCCGCGCACCGGGCCGTCGAGGCGCTGCAGGTTGCAGTTCACCACGAAGGTCAGGTTGTCCAGGCCCTCGCGGGCCGCGATGGAGAGCTGGCCGAGCGACTCGGGTTCGTCCATCTCGCCGTCGCCCAGATAGGCCCACACGTGCGAGTCGGAGGTGTCGGCGATGCCGCGCGCTTCCATGTACCGGTTCATCCGGGCCTGGTAGATCGCGCCGAGCGGGCCGAGGCCCATCGACACGGTCGGGAACTCCCAGAAGTCCGGCATCGAGCGCGGGTGCGGGTAGCTGGACAGCCCGTAGGGCGCCTTGGACTTCTCCTGGCGGAAGCCGTCGAGCTGGGCCTCGCTGAGCCGGTCCAGCAGGAAGGCGCGGGCGTAGATGCCGGGGGAGGCGTGGCCCTGGAAGAAGATCTGGTCGCCCCCCTTGCCGTCGTCCTTGCCCCGGAAGAAGTGGTTGAAGCCCACGTCGTAGAGGGAGGCGGACGAGGCGAAGGTGGCGATGTGGCCGCCCACGCCGATGCCGGGCCGCTGGGCGCGGGACACCATCACCGCGGCGTTCCACCGGGTGGCGTTCAGGACCTTGCGCTCGACCTCCTCGTTACCGGGGAAGAACGGCTCGTCCTTGGTGGCGATGGTGTTGACGTAGTCCGTACTGCGCATCTCGGGCACAGCCACACGCTTCTCGCGCGCCCGCTCGATCAGTCGGAGCATCAGGTAGCGGGCGCGCTCGCGCCCCCGCTCGTCGACAGCGGCGTCGAGCGAGTCGAGCCACTCCTGGGTCTCTTCGGGATCAAAGTCCGGGACCTGGCTGGGAAGGCCGCCAATGATGATCGGGTTGCGATCGGATCCGGAAGCCACGCTGTTCCTTCGCTGTTTGGTCGTGTCGTGCCGCTGCACGCGATCGATGCAGTGCACGCCGTCGGGATACTGCTTCTTCGCGGGATCGGCACGTACGCCGTCTCCATCGTGTACTGCGAGCGACGGAAACGTCATCTCTACCGAGGGGTAACCCGCACTCTCCGGAAAAACGCACCCCGAGTCCGGACCCCGCTGAGGTCAAATCGCAACCTTACGCCCACCCCGGCCACGCGTTTCGTTCGACAGTTCGGGCTCGAATGGCGTATCGATGCGGCATAACATGGCAAAAATGGAGGAACGGAGTGACACACGGCCAGGGAGGGGAAGCCGAAGTGCCTGAAGATGCTATGAAGCGGCCCGGAACGTCACCGTTTAGGCGGTCTCGGCCGTCGGGTACTTGCGCGATCCGTCCCGCCCGTGTGGACTACGGCCAATGCCCCGCGTACGCGCGCGGCTGAAGCATTTCCCGAAACATGATCAGGAGGCAATCCGTGAGCGCGACCGCGGACCACGCGGAGGAACGGACCAACCAGGCGGCACGGCTGGGGTTCGAGCCCGGACAGGTGGTCCAGGAGATCGGCTACGACGACGACGTCGAGCAGGAGCTCCGTGAGTCCATCGAGGCTGTCATCGGCCAAGAGCTTGTCGACGAGGACTACGAGGACGTGGCCGACGCCGTCCTGCTGTGGTTCCGCGACGAGGACGGCGACCTTACGGACGCGCTGGTGGACGCCATCGGTCTGATCGACGAAGGCGGGGTGGTCTGGCTGCTGACACCCAAGACCGGCCGTGACGGCTACGTCGAACCGAGCGACATCAACGAAGCCGCACAGACGTCAGGGCTGTCGCAGACCAAGAGCGTCAACGCCGGCAAGGACTGGACCGGCAGCCGGCTCGTCACCCCCAAGGCGGCGAAGTCCAAGCGCTGACACCGAGCGCCGCGTCCGAGCGCGCAAGCCTCAGCAGCCAATAGCAAGCAGCCTTGAGCGGGCCCCCGCCGACACCGGTCGGCGGGGGCCCCTCGTATGCCGGTGCGTAGGCTGGGCGCCATCTGTCGAGCCCGGGGGAGGGCGCCGGGCCGTCTCCGATGCGCCTTCCCGCCGGGCACTGTGAAAGGACGAGCATCCATGGCGATCGAGACCGGTGCCCCCGCTCCGGACTTCGAACTGAAGGACAACCACGGCAGGAGCGTCCGGCTCGCCGACTTCCGCGGCGCCGACGGCAAGAACGTGGTCCTCGTCTTCTACCCCTTCGCCTTCACCGGCACCTGTACGGGCGAACTCCAGGCGCTCGGCGCGCGCTTCGACACCTTCGTCAACGACGACACCATGCTGCTGGCCGTGTCGAACGACTCCATCCACAGCCTGCGGGTCTTCTCCGACCAGGAGGGCCTGGAGTATCCGCTGCTCTCCGACTTCTGGCCGCACGGAGCCGTGTCGCGCGCCTACGGCGTCTTCGACGAGGAAAAGGGGTGCGCGGTGCGCGGCACGTTCATCATGGACAAGGAGGGCATCGTGCGCTGGAGCGTCGTCAACGCCATCCCGGACGCCAGGGATGTCGACGAGTACGTCAAGGCGCTCGAAGCGCTCTGAAACGCTCGGCGCACTCCGACTGAGCCGTACCCACCGAAATCGCACAACGGCCGGGAACCGGTCACTAGGATCCAGTCGTTGATCCGATGCCAACGCATGTCCCGAAACCTAAGGAGGACTCGTGGGAGTCAGCCTCAGCAAGGGCGGAAACGTCTCGCTGACCAAAGCCGCGCCCAACCTGACCGCGGTCACCGTGGGTCTGGGCTGGGACGCACGCTCCACCACCGGAGCCGACTTCGACCTCGACGCCAGCGCACTGCTGACGAACACCGAGGGCAAGGTGGCCACGGACGGCAACTTTGTCTTCTTCAACAACCTCAAGAGCCCCGACGGATCCGTCGAGCACACCGGTGACAACCTCACCGGTGAGGGCGAGGGCGACGACGAGGTCATCAAGGTCAACCTCGCCGCCGTGCCGGCCGACGTGGACAAGGTCGTCTTCCCCGTCTCGATCTACGAGGCGGAGAGCCGCCAGCAGTCCTTCGGCCAGGTGCGCAACGCGTACATCCGCGTGCTCAACCAGGCCGACAACAACGAGCTGGCGCGCTACGACCTGACCGAGGACGCCTCGACGGAGACCGCCATGGTCTTCGGCGAGCTGTACCGCAACGGCGCCGAGTGGAAGTTCCGTGCCATCGGCCAGGGCTACGCCTCGGGCCTGCGCGGTATCGCGCAGGACTTCGGCGTCAACGTCTGAGCCGACTCACCGCTCTGAGCCGTCCCGCTTCTCCCGTCCGGCGCCGCACTCCACAGTGCGGCGCCGGACGCGATAGCACCGTACGGACGGCATGAACAGAGCGCGACTGGGCATGACGACAGGCGCGTCGTGCCTGGGCAACAGCGCATCACATTCACCTAGGGGAGGACTCACGATCATGGGCGTCACACTCGCCAAGGGAGGCAATGTCTCCCTCTCCAAAGCCGCGCCGAATCTCACCCAGGTGCTGGTCGGGCTCGGCTGGGACGCACGGTCCACGACGGGGGCGGACTTCGACCTCGACGCCAGCGCGCTGCTCTGCCAGAACGGCAGGGTGCTGGGCGACGAGTACTTCGTTTTTTACAACAACCTCACCAGTCCCGAGGGTTCCGTCGAACACACCGGTGACAATCTGACCGGTGAAGGCGAAGGCGACGACGAGTCGCTGATCGTCGACCTCACCAAGGTGCCCGAGCACTGCGACAAGATCGTGTTCCCGGTGTCGATCCATGACGCCGACAACCGCGGCCAGACGTTCGGCCAGGTCAGCAATGCCTTCATCCGG
Organism: Streptomyces sp. NPDC087906; assembly: GCF_055584925.1. Classification (NCBI taxonomy): domain Bacteria; kingdom Bacillati; phylum Actinomycetota; class Actinomycetes; order Kitasatosporales; family Streptomycetaceae; genus Streptomyces; species Streptomyces sp. NPDC087906. The sequence continues at coordinate 54,789 of NZ_JBVJLC010000004.1, read as the reverse complement.
GTCGCCAACCAGGCCGACGGCCAGGAGCTGGCGCGCTACGACCTCACGGAAGACGCCTCGACGGAGACGGCGATGATCTTCGGCGAGCTGTACCGCTACAACGGCGAGTGGAAGTTCCGGGCCGTAGGACAGGGGTACGCGTCCGGACTTCGCGGCATCGCTCTAGACTTCGGGGTCAACGTTTCGTAAAGCAGTGCTCTACACGGGGGAAAAACCCGTATTCACCAGATGGGGTAGCCAGTGATCCTGAAAACCTTCGGCTGGTCGTTCGCCATCACGGCGATCGGCCTAGCCTTCGCGGCCTGGCAGTGGGGGTGGGAGGCGTTCGGGGTCGTACTGATCCTGTCGATCCTTGAGATCTCGCTGTCGTTCGACAACGCGGTCGTCAACGCCGGGGTCCTGAAGAAGATGAATGCCTTCTGGCAGAAGATCTTCCTCACCGTCGGCGTCCTCATCGCGGTGTTCGGTATGCGGCTGGTCTTCCCGGTCGTCATCGTCGCCATCAGTGCCAAGGTCGGTCCCATCGAGGCCGTGAAACTCGCGGTCAACCAGCCCGACCGGTACGAGCACCTGGTGACCGACGCCCACCCGGCGATCGCCGCCTTCGGTGGCATGTTCCTGCTGATGATCTTCCTCGACTTCATCTTCGAGGACCGGGACATCAAGTGGCTCCAGTGGCTGGAGCGCCCGCTGGCCAAGCTCGGCAAGATCGACATGCTGTCGGTCTGCGTCGCGCTGATCGTCCTGCTCGTCACGGCACTCACCTTCGCCACGCACGCCCACACCAGCACGGGCACGGCGGACAAGTCGTCGACGGTGCTGCTTGCCGGGGTCGCGGGGCTGATCACGTACCTCGTCGTCGGCGGTCTCTCCGGGCACTTCGAGAACAGCCTCGAAGAGGCCGAGGAGCGCGAGGAGGAGGAACAGCAGGCGGCGAAGGCCGAGGGCAGGCCCGTCTCCATGGTCGGCCTCGCCGGCAAGGCCGCGTTCTTCATGTTCCTCTACCTCGAAGTCCTGGACGCCTCGTTCTCCTTCGACGGGGTCATCGGCGCCTTCGCCATCACGAACCACATCTTCTGGATGACGCTCGGCCTCGGTATCGGCGCCATGTACGTCAGGTCCCTGACCGTGTATCTCGTGCGCCAGGGCACCCTCGACGACTACGTCTACCTGGAGCACGGCGCGCACTACGCCATCGGTGCGCTGGCCGTGATCCTGCTCGTCACCATCCAGCACCAGATCAACGAGATCATCACGGGCCTGGTGGGCGTCATCCTCATCGCGGCCTCGTTCTGGTCCTCGGTGCGCCGAAACAAGGCGCTTGAGGCGCAGGGCGGGGACGGCGAGGGGAAGGATTCGCAGGACAAGGCGTCCTTGCCTGTCTGAGCCGGCCCGGCGGGGGCGTACGCGGACAACTGCGCATAGTTGTGCACGAGTGCGCATGGGTGCGCCGGGGCAGTGACTCCGGGCGCCCTGCCTCGCGGGTGGTGGACGCGGCGTCGCGGGGGGCACGCTCTGGACGGGGCAGTCGAAGGCGGTAGCCGGCGGACTGCCCCGTTGTTCCGTGTGATGTCGCGTGGAAGACGAGAGAGGCGGGGCGGGCATGGCCTTCTGGGACAACCTGTGGCAGGGAGGGAAGGCGGCGCAGTTCGACTCGGGCAGCGCTGCCACCAACTCCATCGAGCTGACCAAGCGCCATCCGACGGTCTCGCTCTCCAAGCAGGGCGCGGCCAACGGCAATCTGCGGGTGAATCTCTCCTGGCGGATGCGGACGTCGGACATCGAGGGCAGGTCCAAGCAGAGCGGCCGGCTGCTGCGGCACCCGTTCAAGCTCTTCCAGCCGGAGGTGGTGCAGGCGCACACCCAGGGCGTGGTCAACGTCGACCTGGACCTCGGCTGCATGTACGAGCTGACCGACGGCAGCAAGGGCGTGGTGCAGCCGCTCGGCGGCTTCTTCGGCGACCTGAACGCGGCGCCGTACATCAAGCTCAGCGGTGACGACCGGTTCGGCGCCCCGTCGGGGGAGACGGTCTTCGTCAATCTCGACCATGCCGACGAGATCAAGCGGCTGCTGTTCTTCGTCTACATATACGACCAGACGCCGGCCTTCGACCGCACGCACGCGAAGGTGACGCTGTACCCGAGCAACGGGCCGCGCGTCGAGATCGAACTGGACGAGCGGGCACCGCAGGCGCGGTCGTGCGCGGTGTTCTCGCTGGAGAAGGTGAAGGGCGAGCTGACCGTGCACCGCGAGGTGAAGTTCGTCTACGGCTTCCAGGCGGAGCTGGACCGGCTGTACGGCTGGGGGCTCCAGTGGGGGCGGGGGTACAAGACGAAGGCGTAGGAGCTCTGACTGTCTCAGGGCCGAACTGTCGGCCGAACTGTCTCAGGGCCGAACCGTCAAAGGGTCGAACTGTCAAAGGGTCGAACTGTCAAAGGGCCGGACTGTCAAAGGGCCGGACTGTTTCAGGGCCGGACGAACTGCGGGCCCATCGGCGGCAGCCGGAAGTTCGGATCGGGCGCGGGAGCCGCTGCTGCGGCCGGTTGCGGATAGCCGTATGCCGGCTGCGGCGAGGACGCGGGCTGCGGGTAGCCGTAGCCCGGCTGCGCCGGTGACTGCGGATAGCCGTAGGCGGGCGGCTGCGCGGGGACCGGGGGCAGGACCGGCGGGTGCGGCGGCAGCGGGGGGTGCTGGGGCGCCGTGGCGGCCGCGGGGCCGGTGGACGTGGACGTCTCGGCGCCGGCGGCTCCGGTGCTGCCGGTCGCGGTCGCTCCCGCGTCCGTCGCGTGGTCCGGGTCCGCGCCCTCCGTCTCGTCCACGGAAATGCCGAAGGCCGTGGCCAGGCCCACCAGACCGGTCGGGTAGCCCTGGCCGACCGCGCGGAACTTCCAGCCGTCCCCGCGCCGGTACAGCTCCCCGCAGATGATCGCGGTCTCCTCGCCCGTCTCGGGCAGGACGTCGAAGACCACCAGCGGCTCGGCGTCGGCCGCCGTCGCGTCGTACAGCAGTATCCGCAGGTCGCCGACGTGCCGGAAGGTCGCACCGTCCGAGGACGCGGCCAGTACGACCTGGTCGACAGAAGGGTCGAGGGTGCCGAGATCGGCCTCCACGGAGTCGGTGCACCCGTCGGCGAGCTGCTTCTTGGAGAGCCGCCTGACCAGGCCCGACGGGTGACGCGGCTGGTTGTAGAAGACGAAGTCCTCGTCGGAGCGCACGCGCCCGTCCTGGCCGAGCAGCAGGGCTGACGCGTCCACGTCCGGTACCCCGGCCCCGGGGGACCAGCGCAGCACGGCCCGTACCGCCGTGGCGTCGAGCGAGACGTTGGAGCCCTTCACCATCGCGTGCGTCATGCGGGCCATCCTGCCTTCAAGCTGCCGGTCCCGACAACGTGGGTATCAGTCGTCACGTGCATGACATAGGCGCGAAGCGGACGAGTTACCAGAATTTCATGCGCACGGGGAACCGTTGACAGGTGTCATACGTACTATTACCGGCCACATGACCCAATGGCCAACAGCGGGCGACACCGGCAGTACGGGGGCATTTCATGCGTCATTTCGGGCACATATCGCCCCGCAGCCGGGAGATCCTGTTCCACCAGGAACCCGCTGAATTCACCGCCGCCTCCCCGAGCCGCATCCTTTCGGCCGCTCTCGGGGCCACGCTCTACAGCCCGGCCACCCGGCCGCAGCTCGCGGACGACGTGGTGAAGCAGGCCGGCGCCGGAGTCGTCTCCATGGTCCTGTGCCTGGAGGACTCCATCAACGACTCCGAGGTCGAGGATGCCGAGGCCAATCTGGTCCGGCAGTTCGCCGACCTCGACGCGCGCGAAGGCGAACTGCCGCTGCTGTTCATCCGGGTCAGGGAGGCCGGCCAGATCCCCGATCTGGTACGGCGGATCGGCCCGGCCGTGCGACTGCTGTCCGGATTCGTCCTCCCGAAGTTCACCGCCGAGCGCGGCGTACCGTTCCTGGAAGCGATCGTGGAGGCGGAGAGCGCGTGCGGCCACCGGCTGTTCGCCATGCCCGTGCTGGAGTCGCCCGCGCTGCTGCATCTGGAGAGCAGGGCCGAGACACTCGGCGGGATCGCCTCCGCCGTCGACAAGTACCGCGACCGCGTGCTCGCGCTGCGCCTCGGCGTCACCGACTTCTGCTCCGCGTACGGGCTGCGCAGGGCGCCCGACATGACCGCGTACGACGTGCAGATCGTGGCCGGGATCATCGCTGACGTGGTGAACGTGCTGGGCAGGGCCGACGGTACGGGCTTCACCGTCACCGGTCCCGTCTGGGAGTACTTCCGGCTCCAGGAGCGGATGTTCAAGCCGCAGCTCCGCAACAGCCCGTTCCGCGCGGGACGGGCCGAGGAGCTGCGCACCGCCCTGATCGAGCACGATCTCGACGGACTGCTGCGCGAGATCGAACTGGACCGCGCCAACGGCCTGCAAGGCAAGACCTGCATCCACCCCTCGCACGTCATGCCCGTCCACGCGCTGTCGGTCGTCAGCCACGAGGAATTCAGCGACGCCCAGGACATCCTGCGCCCGGAGCGCACCGGCGGGGGCGTGCTGCGGTCGTCGTACACGAACAAGATGAACGAGGTGAAGCCGCACCGCGCCTGGGCCGAGCGCACGCTGCTGCGCGCCGAGGTGTTCGGTGTCGCGCGCGAGGACATCGGTTTCGTGGAGCTGCTCGCCGCCGGGCTCGCCCCGTGAGGGCGGAGCGCGCGAAGATAGAGGTCAGGGTCGTCACGACGACCGACGCTGGCGAGCGCCCCGAGACATTCGAAAGCTTCGAGCGCTTCGAGCCCTTCGAGCACTTCGAGCACTTCGACAGGAAAGAGACGGCCGGCATGGTGTGGTCGGGATCGTGGGTCGCCGAGCGGCTCGGCGTACGGCTCGACGGCGACCAGCGGCTGCGGGAACTGCTGGGCATGGCCCTGCGCCGCAACCCCAGGCGGGCGCATCTGCTGGTCTCCAACGTGCTGGGCAAGCACGTACCGCAGAGCCCCGCGCTCATACACGGCACGGGTGTCGAGCTGGGCGAGCGGGTACGGGAGCTGCTGGGCGCCGATGTGCGCCGGGCGGTGATCCTCGGGTACGCGGAGACCGCGACGGGGCTCGGCCACTCGGTCGCCGACGGGGTGCGCGAAGCGCCGTACCTGCACTCCACGCGCCGCCCGGTGGCGGGTGTCGAGCGGGCGGGCGGCTTCGAGGAGGCGCACTCGCACGCCACGTCCCATCTGCTGCTGCCCGAGGATCCCGCGCTGCTCGCGGGCGACGGGCCGCTGGTGCTCGTGGACGACGAGTTCTCCACGGGGAACACCGTCCTGAACACGATCCGCGCGCTGCACGCCCGCTACCCGCGCTCCCGGTACGTCGTCGTGGCGCTCGTCGACATGCGCTCGGCGGCGGACCGGGGGCGGCTGGCGGCGTTCGCCGAGGAGATCGGGGCGCGCGTCGACCTCGTCACGCTGGCGGCGGGCACGGTCGAGCTGCCGGACGGGGTCCTGGAGAAGGGCCAGGCGCTCGTGGCGGAGCATGAGGCGGTGCGCGACGATGCTCCGTCGGCCCTGGGCGGCGGCTCTGCCGGCTTTGCCGGCTCGGACCCGGTGACGGTCGAGCTGGCCTGGCCGGCCGGGGTCCCGGACGGCGGCCGGCACGGCTTCACCCATGAGCACAGGACCCGGCTGGAGGCCGCCCTGCCCGCCATGGCGGACGCCGTCGTCGCCGAGCTGGGCGGCGCCAGGCGCGTCCTCGTCCTGGGCTTCGAGGAGCTGATGTACGCCCCGCTGCGGCTCGCCGAGCAGATGGAGCGGACCCTGGGCGGCCTGGGCGGCCCGGGCGCGGGCGCCGGTCCCGGTGCCGAGGTGCGCTTCTCGACGACGACCCGCTCGCCCGTCCTCGCCGTGGACGACCCCGGTTACGCGATACGCAGCCGCCTCGTCTTCCCCGCGCACGACACGGCGGCCTACCCGGACGGCGACGGATCGACCGGCGAGCGGTACGCCTACAACGTCGCGGGCGGCGGCTTCGACGCGGTCGTCGCGGTCGTCGACTCGCTGGCCGACTCGCCCGAACTGCACGCCGCTGACGGCCTGTTGGCGCAACTCGCGGCGCATGTGCCGCGCGTGGTGCTGGCCGTCGTCCCGTCGTACGTCCCGGGACCTCAGCACGTCCCCGAATCGTCGCCCGCCCCAGAACCGTCAGCCGCCCCAGAACCGTCGTACGCCCTCGAACCGTCGTACGTCCCCGAACGGCAGGACCCCGTCATGCTTCCCGAGCCCCTTCGCGGCCCCGCCTTCTCCTCCTACGCCGCCGACGAGGTCGGCTGGCTGCTCCAGGACCTCTCGGACGTGGAGCTTGAGGCGCCGACCGAGGAGCGCGAGGAGGCGATCCAGAGCGGCGGCGCGCACTACGCCGAGTCCCTGCCCGTCGAGTACCAGCCCGACGAGCGGTACCAGCAGCTCTTCCTGGCGGCGCTCGACACCTCCGCTGCCCGGATCGCGCGGGCGGTCGGCACGGTCACCGAGACGGTCCTCGCCGAGCGCTCGCCGCGCCCCGTCCTGGTGTCGCTGGCGCGGGCCGGCACCCCCGTCGGCGTCCTGATGCGGCGCTGGGCCCAGCAGCGCCACGGCCTCGAACTGCCGCACTACGCGATCTCCATCGTGCGCGGCCGCGGCATCGACACCAACGCGATCCGCTGGCTGGCCGCCCATCACGACCCCGCCGACGTCGTCTTCGTGGACGGCTGGACCGGCAAGGGCGCCATCACCCGCGAACTGGCCGAAGCCCTGGCCCCGTTCGCCGGTTTCAACCCGGACATCGCCGTGCTGGCCGACCCGGGCGGCTGCGTGCGGACGTACGGCACGCGTGAGGACTTCCTCATCCCGTCCGCCTGCCTCAACTCGACGGTCTCCGGCCTGATTTCGCGTACGGTCCTGCGCGCCGACCTGGTCGGTCCCGACGACTTCCACGGCGCCAAGTACTACCGCGAACTCGCCGGAGCCGATGTCTCGGCCCACTTCCTCGACACCGTCGCCGGCCGCTTCGCCGACGTGACCGACGCGGTGGACACCGAGGTCAAGGAACTCCTCGCCGCCGACCGCGCGCCGACCTGGGAGGGTTGGGCCGCCGTGGAGCGGATCAGCGAGGAGTACGGCATCCACGACGTCAACCTCGTCAAGCCGGGGGTCGGCGAGACGACCCGGGTGCTGCTGCGCCGGGTGCCCTGGAAGATCCTCGCGCAGCGGGGGGCCGGCTCCGACCTGGACCATGTGCGGCTGCTGGCCGAACAGCGGGGCGTACCGGTCGAGGAGGTCGACGGACTCCCTTATAGCTGTGTGGGTTTGATCCACCCGCAGTACACGCGCGGTGCGACGGGCGCGGACGGCAAGGCGGTGGCGGGCCAGTGAGCGCAGCTCTTCCTCAGCTCGCCGAATCGGCCGGCGCGTCGCGGGTGCTGGTCGCCAGTGACCTTGACCGGACCCTCATCTATTCGGCGGCGGCCCTCCAACTGCCCATGCCCGACGCCGAGACGCCCCGGCTGCTCTGCGTCGAGGTGTACGAGGGCAGACCGCTGTCGTATCTGACGGAGACCGCAGCGGGGCTGCTGGACTCCCTCGCCCGCGCCACCGTGTTCGTACCGACGACGACCCGCACGCGCGAGCAGTACGCCCGCATCCATCTGCCGTGCCCGCAACCGGAGTTCGCGATCTGCGCCAACGGCGGGCATCTGCTGGTCGACGGGGTCTCCGACCCCGACTGGCAGCGGCAGGTGGCCGCCAGGCTCGCCGACGAGTGCGCGTCGCTCACGGAGGTGCGCGACCATCTGCTCGCCGCCGCCGACCCGGACTGGCTCCTCAAGGAGCGCGTCGCCGAAGACCTGTTCGCGTATCTCGTCGTCGACCGGGCGCTGCTGCCGGACGGCTGGGTGAAGGAGCTGGCCGACTGGGCCGACGGCCGCGGCTGGACCGTGTCCCTCCAGGGCCGCAAGATCTACGCGGTGCCCCGGCCGCTCACCAAGAGCGCGGCGATGCGCGAGGTGGCCCGTCGCTCCGGCGCCGAACTGACCATGGCCGCAGGGGACTCGCTCCTCGACGCCGACCTGCTGCTGGCCGCCGACCACGCCTGGCGGCCGGGCCACGGCGAACTCGCCGACAGCGGCTGGACCGCGTCGCACGTCGACGTACTGCCGCAGACGGGCGTCCTGGCGGGCGAGGAGATCCTCCGCCGCCTCAGCCAGGTCGCGGCGGGCTGACCTGCGGGCTGGCCGCAGGCGTCAGCCGCAGCAGCCGCCCCCGCAGCAGCCACCGCCGCCACCACCACCGGCCGCCGGAGCGGGCGCGCCGCCCTTGGCGGAGCCGCCGACGGCGACGGTCGACAGGAGCTTCACGGTGTCGTCGTGCCCGGCGGGGCAGGCCGCGGGGTCGGCGGACTCCGCCATCGGACGGCTGAGCTCGAAGGTGTCACCACAGGAACGGCAGCGGTACTCGTAGCGAGGCATGGCGCCAGGCTATCGGTACACCCGGCCGCCGCTCACGGCGTTGCGGGTCACGGGGGCCCTGGCGGGGAGTTACCGGCCACGGCCGGGGGCGTCACCGCTGCGGAAGTCGCCGCCCGACGAGGGCGTGCCGCCCGCCCGAGCGCGCGGCTCCGCCGGGGCGTATCCCGGGCCGGGGGTGTCCGGCCAGGGGGCGCCATCAGCCCCGACGGGCGCGTTTGGGCCCGCGTGCGGGCCGGCGGGGGCGTACAGGCCCCTGACGGGGGCGCGCCGACTCCTGCCGGGAGCGTGGCCGCTGCGGAAGTTGCCGTCCGGCGGGGGTGCGCCGCCCGGCCGAGCGTGCGGCTCCGCCGGGGCGTACCCCCGGCCGGTGGTCTCCGGCAAGGGAGCGCCATCACCCCGGGCCCACCAGCCCGGGTCGGCCACCCCGGGTCGGCCACCCCGGGACGGCCCCGTCAGCCGCTGCCGTGCCCCGACCCGCGCTCCTCGCGGATCTCCGAGACCACCCGGGCCGCCGTGTTCCGTACCGCCTCGGTCTCGGTCAGGAAGTGCCAGTAGTCGGGGTGGCGCCCCTCAAGACCCGCCACGGCCCGGTCCAGCCGGGCCACGGAGTCGTCGAGCGGGCGGGCGTGGCGCGGGTCGGGCGTGGAGCGGCCGGTCATCGCCAGCCGCTGGGCGTCCCGGATCGCGAACCTCGTACGGTCGATCTCCTGCTGCGGGTCCTTCGACACGGCGTTCAGCCGCTGCAACCGGTCGCCGGCCGCCGAGACGGCCTCGTCCGTGGTGTTCAGCAGCGCCCTGGCCGTGCTCAGCAGGGACGTCGCGTCCGGCCAGCGCTGCTCCTCGCGGGCCTTGCCCGCTTCCTTCAGCTTCAGCTCGGCCTGCCGGACGCTGTCGGCGGCCTGGTCCGGAACGTGCTGCAGATCCTGCCAGCACTCGGCGGAGAAGCGGCGCCGCAGCTCGCTCAGGACCGGCTCCACGGTGCCCGCGCGGGTGGTCAGCGCCTGCGCGCGGGTACGCAGCGACACCAGGCGCTTGTCGATCTCCTTGGCCCGCTCCGGCAGCCGCTCGGCCTCGGCCCGTACCGCCTCGGCGTCCCGCAGCACCCGGTCGGCGCGCTGCAGCGTGTCCGTGACACCGTGCTGCCCGGCGCCCTGGTTGAGCTTCGTCAGCTCGGGGCCGAGCTGAGCGAGCCGCAGGGCGAGATCGTCCGCGCGCAGCCCTGTGCCCCGTACCGCGTCGAGAGCGTTGCTCGCGGAGAGGAGCGCCTGGCGAGCCCGCTCTATGGCCGGTGCGAGCCGCGCGAGCTGCGTCTCGGCCTTGTCGAGCAGCGGTCCGAGCCCCTGCTCGAACTTGTCGAGGTCGGCCTTGACGCGGACCAGCTCGTCCTTGGCCTTCGTCAGCTCACCACGGGCGGCCGAGGCCGCCGACGGCTCAAGGTCGTGCCGGTCGAGATCATGGGCGTCGACGGCGGTGATGTATCCACTGCTGGCCTCGTCGATCCGGCGCCCGAGCGCCGCGAAGCCCTCCACGGCCCTGCGCGCGCCCGGCGAGCTGTCGACCGCAGTGATCGTCTCGATCGAGATCCGCAGATCGCGCTGGGCCGTGTCCAGCTCGTAGAAGGCGGCAGCCGCCGCGTCCTTGGCGGCCTGCGCGTCGGCCCGCTGGCTCTCGCCGCCCCGGCCGCCGCCGAACCAGCGCCGCGTGCCGCCACCGCCCGCGCCGTTGAACGCGGCGGGCAGCGCCGCGACGAGCAGCGGCACAGGCAGCAGCATCACCGCGATCACGTCACGGACAGCACTCGCCTTGGATCCTGAGTGCGGTTGCGCGCGCGTCGCCGTCACATGCCTCTCCCGTGCTGAGTCCACCCTGCCCGGTACATTCTCCCACCTGGTAGGGACGAACACACGGGCCGATCAGTTCGCGGTTCGGACCGCGATTCGGCCGTTGCTGCTGCGCGCCTTCACCACATGGGCGCTGCTGCGGTCGGTCGGCACGCCCACGTCGACCTTCCCGTTGTGGCTGCGGGCCGTCACCGCGTACGCGGAACCGGCCTTCGGCAGCTCGATCGTGATCCCGCCATTGTCGGTCACGGCGTCCACCTTGTCGGGCTGCGCGGAGAGCCCCAGCCGGACCGAGCCGTTGTTGGAGCGCGCGGAAACGGACTTCGCCGACGCCCGCTGCGTGGTGATCGACCCGTTGTTGGTGGTCAGATCGAGCGGCCCGCTGGAGTCGCGCACGGTGATGGACCCGTTGTCCAGCCCGAGCCGCAGCGGACTGCTGAACCGGGAAGCGGTCACCCCGCCGTTGTTCCCGCTGAGCTCGACCGCGACGCCGCGCGGCACCTTCACCGAATGCTGCGACTCGCAGTTGCTGGCCACGGCCTTGCACTTCACGGCGAGCGTGAGCGTGTCGCCCGCCATCTTCCAGGTCGCGTCGGGCCCGCTCCCCATGAACACCCACCCGTCAACCTGCCGCGTCACCTCTACGTCCCGCACATCGGCGGGCACGAGCGTGATCCGGGAGTTCGTGGCGTCGATGGTGAGCGTGCGCCCGTTGAGCGGGAACGCCTTCTTCTCCACCGGAGCGTCCGACGGATCGCCGCCACCGCAGCCACTGACGGCGACAGCGACGAGCACAGCCCCGCCAGCGGCGAGAAGCGTACGGGTGCGGTTACGGATTGCGGCCACGGTGATCGTTCCCCCAGTGATTCCGCCGGCGGTCCGCCGACACGTCTTGGCTGTGCCCTCACCGTACGAACGACCACCCCCCGAGGCCGATCCGGCCGCCCACCGTCTCCGGGTGGGGTTACCCCCCGTACCCCGCGGGCCATGTACGCTGTTCCTTCATCCACGGGTGCGTAGCTCAGGGGTAGAGCGCTGCTCTTACAAAGCAGATGTCGGCGGTTCGAACCCGTCCGCGCCCACCACTGGAACGGCCCCCTCGCGACGACGCGAGGGGGCCGTTCCGCACACGGCCCAGACGACCTTGCCGACCCCGGTGCGCCCGCTCACTCCCCAGCATCCGCCGCTGAGCGCGTCGACAAGCGCAAGACCGCGCCCGGAATCGTCATCCGCAGAGGGCTCGCGACGCTCCGGCTTGTTCTCGTTGGCGTCGTGCACCTCGATGCGGACGCCGGCGTGCAGACGCTCGAAGCGCGTCTCGATCAGCCGCCCGCTCGGGACACGCGCGTGCCGCACGCTGTTGGTCAGCAGCTCGGAGAGCACCAACTCGGCCGAGTCCGCGAGGTTGTTCAGATCCCACGAGTTCAGGTGCTGGAGCAGCAGGTGGCGCGCCTTGCCCACGGATCGCGGGCTGTTGGGCCAACGTTTCACTACAAGGGAAGGGAGGTTTTCGACTGACGATAAAGCCTGCCTGGACTGTTTTCCTGGTGCCTCGATCATGGGGTCCCCGGCTCGTAGCTGATCAGGTACGAGTCCAGGGTGGAGTGCTTGGGACACCGCAGTGCTCACAGTTTTGTGAGTGCTGTGAGTACCGTCCTCTACATGCCGACCCAAGCGGCCAAATTGGTAAGGGTGTCCGGAGCGCGGCGGCTCAGGTGCACCAGTCCGGAGATGGTCTCGCGCGCGCCAGGGTGATACCGAGTCTGTTCGGGCGCTGCGCGGCGGGCGGCGAAGAGACTCTTCAGCGCGGCATCCGTACGGCCGGTCTCCATCTCGGAGCGCGCCCGGTCGATCAGGAAGTGGGCACGGCGCGACGTAGGAACGGACGCCGGTAGCTCCTTCATGGCGCGTGCTTGCACGAGTGCCTCGTCGTAGTGGCGCCGTTCGACATCAGCGGAGATTCGGTGCATGCGCACGTTCACCGGCCCGAAAGACAGCCAGTGGACGTCAGAGGCATCCCCGATACGGTCGGCGATCTCGGTGGCCTGAGCAAGATGCGTCGTCAGCGCCTCGTCATCGCGGGCGCGCGCGGCGATGACTGTTCCTCCCAGATGCAACTGCCCGGCGACTGCCTCCGCCTCCCGCCCGTCAGGGGCTTGACCCACCGCCTCATGTCCTGCGGCAATGAGGCGTTGCCCGATCGAGTACTCGCCCTCCCGGAAGTACACCAGCGCCCGCATGTACTGCCGTACTGCGGCGAGGCACGGATCAGACGCACGGTGCGCTGCCCAGTCCATACGGTCGAGAGCGACGGAACTCAGGTCGTAGTAACCGAGCTTCACGGCCAGATCATGCGCCGTGCGGTACGTGGAGGCGAGGGCCCGCCACAGCTCCGTCGACGGCGTGCGCCAAGCAGCCGCGGTGAGTTCCGTGATGACCTCGGGAAGTTGACGAGCGGCGCTCCGCAGATGCGCTGCCCGCACCTCCGCGCACAGGTCACTGGCGGCTGCTACCAGCTCGGTGTCCGGCCGCACACCGACGGTCTCAATCGCGGGCAGGTCGTACAGATCCAGTGCTTCACGGATCGGGCGCACCAACTCGGCGAGGCGATCCTGCTGGAGTTCAGTGACGTACGGCTGGCCCGTCAGTGCTGTGACGTCGATGCGCAGGGCCTGCGCGACCGCCGCGACCAGGTCCGTGCTGGCCGCACGGGCACCGCACTCGACTTGGTTGAGCAGGCTGTACGAGAACGGGATCCGGGCGGCGAGCTGACGCTGCGTGAGATGCGCTAGCTTCCGCTGCTCCCTGATACGAGTGCCTGTGTGCTCCTCGTCGGGCATAGGCATGCGGGGTCTCCGTTCCTGACTCGTCATCTGAAACGGTACTCGCGCCGACTTCATGTGGTGCGATATGCCAATGACTTCACGGACGCTGTACCTCTTCGGGTCCGCCGCCCCGCCCGTGTTCGATGTGGCCCAGGTGATCACGGATGCCCAGGCGAACGGCTGGGACGTGCGGCTCGGATTGACCCCCACGGCGGCCCGTTGGCTGGACCCACAACTGACGGAGCTGGAACGACTGACCGGCGGTCCGGTCCGGTCCGAGTACAAACTGCCGGGTGAACCGGACGTATGGCCCCCCGCAGATGCGATCCTCGTCGCGCCGGCGACCTTCAACACGATCAACGAGTGGGCGCTCGGGCTGACAAGCAAGTTCGTGGTCGGTGTGGTCGCGGAGGGCATCGGAAAGGGCATCCCGATCGTGACGATGCCCTGCGTGAACTCGGCCTACGTACGGCACAAACAGTTCGAGCGAAGCATCGCGGAGTTGCGGGGGATGGGTGTGACGGTCCTGTACGGCGAGAACGGCTTCGAGCCGCACAACTCAGGCGAGAAGAACCCCTATCCCTGGCCCGCAGCCCTGAACGCGCTCAACTGCCTCGGCGGTGCGCGCTGATCAAGCGGAGCCGCCGGTGAACCTTCCCGGTCACCGCGCACGCCGGGGGCCGGAATGTGACGGAGCCCGGGAGCATGTCCAGCTCCCGGGCTCCAGTTTGCCACCCAATTGCGCTCACCGGCGGCGTTCAAGAACCGCGGGTCATCGACGTGTTCTGCCTTTGAACTACAGCGCCACGAGAGAGGCGCCGGAGGGACTTGAACCCCCATCCGTCGATGTTCGCCCATGCTCGGTCGATCCTGTGTTCGGCGGCGAGTACTGATACTGGAGCGAGAATCTGAGGCGCCGGGTTTCGTTACGTGGTGGCCTGTGCGTCCAGGGTCATGGCGGACTCCAGCGAGACCAGGCGTGCGTTCTGCAGCGTTGCGATCTCCCAGCGGTCGTTCTGCCAGGCCATGGCGAAGAGTTGCAGGAAGTAGCGGGTCGGCGGGGGTTCCTCTTCGCCGGCCATCACCATGCCGAAGCGGTGGTGCACCACGGCGCAGCCCGGTGCGATCTCCCGGGTGAACTCCACCTGGCCGTGCACGGGTCGGGAGCCTTTCAGTACGGTGTCGAAGGCCGGCTGCTGGAAGGCGATCACGGTGTCGCGTCCCTTGTGGAGCGTGCCGTCGAAATCGATGAGCTCGGCGTCCTGGGCGAAGTCCGCGGCGAACGCGGCCGCGTCACCGCGGTTCCACCCCTCGATCATTCGGGCAGGGACGTCACGCAGGGTGTCGAGCGTCGGATTCATTGGTCAGGGCCCTTTCCGCTTTCGTCTGGTCAGCCACCATCCTTGCCGGGTCCGGCGTGGGGGTCATTGACGATCAGCGCGCCGTCGTTGGACACGCGTGCTCCCGGGCTGTGCCCGAAGGTGGCCTTGAACAGCCGGCTGAAGTGCGCCGGGTCCGCGAAACCCCACGAGGCGGCCACCGCGGCGACCGTGGTGGTCCTGCGGGCCAGGTCCGCGCGGCACCGCTCCAGACGCCGCCGGCGGATCAGGGCGGCCACGGTCAGGGGCTGGTCCTGGAAGAGCTTGTGCAGCCGGCGCACCGACACATGATGTGCGGCGGCCACCTTGGCCGGGGTGAGATCCCGGTCGGACAGTCTTGCCTCGATGAAGCCGACCACTCTCGTGCGCAGTACGTCGTCGTCCACCGGGCGCACGTCACCCAGGCGAGACGCCAGCGTCACCGCGATCAGTTCGATCACCGCGGCCGCCGACCGGTCCGCCTCATGCGCGCGGAACCCGTCCACGCTCCGCGTCATGTCCCGGACGAGCGAAGACACCAGAGCCCCGGGGCCCCGGTCACCACGAATCCGTACGCCGACCAGACGCGCCGCGTCGTCCGCACCCAGCCGCAGCAGGTGCCGCGGCATCAGCATGGTCACGTGAGTGGTCGCGGAACTGGCGAACCGCACCGGCCGCACCGGGTCGAGGAGGACGAGGTCCGTGGGGCCCAGCACGGCGGTGCTGCCACCCTGTTCAGCACGCACATGCCCCCGGGTCACCACCTCGACCTGCCACAGCTCGCTGTCGCGTGCACGTGCGGAGCGGGCGTCGCGGAAGCACTCGCCCTCCGGCGTCACCAACTCGGTCAGACGCAAAGGGCCCAGGTTCCGACTCACCACGTCGGCCCGGAAGTCCCCGCCGGTAGGCCGGTCACCACGCAGCGGCGGCAGACCGCTGCGCTCCAGCCTCTCCAGAAAACCCTCGGCGCTTCCCGATCCGGCCCCGGCTCGCGCGACGCCGCTCAACCCCGCCCCATCACCGCCCATCACGACAGTGTTCCACCTCCACCACTGCCACGCTTCGGTCACCTGATCTGCTGGAGGTCCGCCGATCTTGTGCCTGATGACCTGGGGGGCACTCGTCGGCACTTGTTGTCCGGCAGTTTCTGACGGTCCTCGTGGTGGGCGTTCGTTCCTAAGCTGGTTGTGCCCGGTTTGCCGGGTGGCGAGTCGGCGGGGGAAGCGGAGGCGGTAGTGGCGTTCGTGGGCCGGGATGAGGAATGCGCCTTGCTGGAAGGGGCGTTGGAGGGGGTCGTCGCCGGTGTTCCGGCGGTCGTGCTTGTCGAGGGGCCGCCGGGGTGTGGCAAGACGGACCTGCTGGGGGAGTTGGCCGCGCGGGCGCGGCGCCGGGGTGCGCAGGTGGTGGGCGCCGTCGCTGGGCAGGGTGACGAGCGCCTGCGGAGCGACGTGGTGGGGCAGTTGACGGCCGCGCTGCGGGCCGCTTCGCCCGGCGGGGCGCCGCAGCGCGGACTCGTCGGTGCGGTACAGGCGGCTGCCGCGCGTCGCCCGCTCGTCCTGTGTGTCGATGACCTGCACACCGCCGACCGGTCCTCACTCGCCGAACTCTCGGCTTTGGCAGGCGTGTTGCGCGAGGTACCGGTTCTGCTGGCGGTGAGCATGACGCCCGGCGACGCCGGGGACGACCCGGTGACCAGCACGGAGTTTCTGCGCCACCCCGGGTTTGTCCGGATACGGGCGGCCCGGCTCACCGAGGCCGCCACGGCTGCGCTCTTCGCTCTGACGACCGGCCGGCCGGCTGATGACCGGCTCGCGGGGGAGCTGTACCGGCTCACCGGTGGCAGTCCGCTGCTCGTGAAGGCGCTGCTCAGCGAGTGTCCGCCGCCGGTGGACGGCGCCGGGGAATGGGCCGAGCCCGCCGCCTGGGGGCCGTTCGCCAGGGCCGCTCTGACCTGTCTGCGCCGGAGCGGGGCCGCGGCCCGTACGGCGGCTCTCGCCATGGCCGCCCTCGGCGAGGACGCCACCCCCGGACGGCTCGCCGCGCTCCTGGACGTCGCGCCGTCCACCGTACGGCGCCGCACGGCCGCGCCCGCGGCCTGCGGCATCACCGACGGCTGCCGGGTACGCCATCCGGGCCTGGCCCAGGTCGTCCTGGACGCGGCGGAACCCGGTGAGGTGGCGGCGCTGTACCGGCGTACCGCGCGCGTTCTGCACCGGACCGGCGGTACGGCGGCGACGGTGGTCCGGCACCTGCTGTCGGCCGGCGCCGCGGACGGGGACGGCTGGGCCGGACCTGTCCGCGACGGCTGGGCCGTCCCCGTACTCCGGGAGGCCGCAGGGCGCTTCCTCGTCGGCGACGACAGCGAACGGGCCGCCGACTGCCTGCGGCTGGCCGCCACCCTGGCCGAGGACGACGCGACCCGCTGGGAGACGGCCCTGCAACTGGCAGCGGTCACCTGGCGCACCGACCCGGCGGCGGCCGAGCGGCAACTCGCCGGCCCGCTGGCGGCGCTGCGCGAGGGCCGGCTCTCCGGCACGGCCGCGGGCGAACTGGCCAGGCTGCTGGTCGCGCAGGGCCGGGTCGAGGAAGGCGCGGAGAGCCTCGGCTATCTGGACCCGCGCGGGGCCGCGCCGCCCGAGGTGCCCGGCAACCGGGAGAACCCGTTGCGCGGGCTCCACGCCCTCGCCCCCGCCGAGACGACGGCGACGCCGCTGCACACCTCGTCCGCGCTGTGGACGCATCCGGTGGGCGACTCGGCCGGCCACGCCGAGGAGATCCTCCAGCACACCCCACTGACCCCGCTCACCTTCGACCCGCTGGTGCAGGCCGTACGGACGCTGGTGCACACCGCCCACCCCGAAGCAGCGGCGGTCCGCTGCGGCAAGCTCAGAGCGGAGGCGGCCCGGCTGGAAGCGCCCGGCTGGGAGGCCGTGTTCGGGCTGCTCCACGCGGAGACTCTGCTGCGGCTGGGTGAACTGGCCGGTGCGGAAAGGGAGGCGGCGTCGGTGAGTGCGGTGCTGGGCGGCCGCGGCGGGCTGCTGCTGTTCGCCCCTGCCGCTCTCAGAAGCATGGCCCTCACCGAGATGGGCCGGTACGAGGAGGCAGCACGATGCCTCGAACCACCCTTCGCCGGGGGGCTGTCCTCCAGCGTGCACGCCCTCGCCCAGTTGCGGGCGCGCGGGCACTACTACCGGGCCACCTGCCGCCACGACGCCGCCCTCGGTGAGTTCCTGCACGCGGGCAGGCTGGCCCGCAGATGGGGCCTCGACCGCCCGCAGCAGGTGCCGTGGCGCACGGACGCGGCGCAGGCGCTGCTCGCGCTGGGTGACGTGCGGCGCGCCGAGAAGCTGGTCGTGGAGCAACTGGCCCTGCCCGACTCGCGGAACCCGCGCGTCAGGGGCGTGTCCCTGCGGCTGCGTGCGGCGACGGTGGAGCTGAACCGCAGGCCCAAGCTGCTCGCCCAGGCGGCGGACGAACTCCGCCGATCGGGGGACCGCCTGGAACTCGCCCGCGCGCTGGCCGACTTGGGCCGCTCGCTGCAGATGACGGGCGAGGGCGGCCGGGCCGGTGCGCTCACCCGGCGGGCCTGGCTGCTCGCCGCCGAGTGCGGCGCCGCCCCGCTGTGCGAGTCGATCCTGCCCGGCCAGTCCCCGGTGGCTGAACCACCCCGGCCGAGGCAGGAGCGCGAGACGGCGCCCGCGCAGGCCGACCCGCTGAGCGAAGCGGAGCGCCGGGTGGCGTCACTCGCGGCGTACGGATACACCAACCGCGAGATCTCGGCGCGGCTGTACGTCGCGACGAGCACGGTCGAGCAGCACCTCACCCGCGCCTACCGCAAGCTGCACATCACACGCCGTCAGGACCTGCCGCTGGGACTGGAGTTCGGCGACCATCCCGGAACCGGGGACGCGATCGCGGCGGACCGGCCCCCGGTGCTGTCCGAACAAGGGCCCCCGGTGCTGTCCGAACAAGCGCCCCCGGTGCTGTCCGAACAAGCGCCCCGGGAGGGCGTGCTCAGCGTCCCGCCGCGCCCGTGACCGCGCCCACTCCCGTCGAGGCTCGCATGCGCCATACGCCCGGCCTGACCTCCGCCCGGTCCCTGCGTACGGCGTCCATGCCCAACTGCCGCAGCCAGCGCTGCGCGTAGGACTCAAGGCGTCGGTCACCCAGGGCCAGAGCCAGCACGCGGCACTCTTCGAAGTGCCGCAGGGCCGCGGCCTCGCCCTCCGTCTCCAACGTCAGCAGGGCCAGCAGGCGCTCCGCCTCCCACCGGCCGCGCGGGCCGCCGGACGTCTCGTTCAGGGCGAGGGTGACGAGTTCGGCCGCCTCGCGGACCGCGCCGGCGTCCAGGCTTAGATCCGCCAGGCCCACGAGGGCCCGGCTGCGCTCCTGGTCACCGGCGGCGCCTGCCGGGGCGGCGCGCAGTGCGCCGCGGTAGTGGTCGGCGGCCTCGGGCAGCCGGCGGCGCTGCCATGCGAGGTCCCCGAGGGAGCGCAGCAGCCGCGCTTCGGCGGCGTGGTCCGCCAGGCACCGAGCCCCGTCCAGGGCGGGGAGGTGGCTCTGCTCCCAGATGTCCCAGGCGGCCAGGGTCTCCACGAACCCGCTCATGCTCTCCGTGAGGCGTACGGCGTGCCGCCACAGTCCGGCCTCGTGCGCCTTCGTCACCGCCTCGACGAGCGTACGGCGCCGCTGTGTGAACCACTCGGGCGGCTGTGGCCGCGCTGCCCGGTGCGCCGTCTCCGCCTCGTCGGCCAGCGCCTCGCAGAGGCCGGCGACGGCGAGCCGTGCCACGTCGGCCGGTTCCTCGCGCGCCAGGCGTTCGGCCGCCAGCAGCCGGAACAGCCCGTGGAAGCGGTACGGCCCGACGCCGGCCACCGGCGCCCGCTCGGCGTCCAGCAGCCCCGCGTCGACCAGCGAGTCCAGCGCCCGTTCCGCCGCCTGACGTCCGGTGCCGAGTACGGCCGCGGCCCGCGCGGGCCCGAACGGCCCGGCCGGCAGCGTCCCCAGCAGCCGGAAGGTGAGCCGGTCGGCCTCCGTCGCCGCCTGGTAGACGGCGCGCAGCTCCGCGTGGCAGGACGGATCGCCGGCGCTCAGTTCGGACAGCCGGGTGCGCTCGTCGGCGAACCGG
Source organism: Streptomyces sp. NPDC087906 (assembly GCF_055584925.1). Lineage (NCBI taxonomy): Bacteria > Bacillati > Actinomycetota > Actinomycetes > Kitasatosporales > Streptomycetaceae > Streptomyces > Streptomyces sp. NPDC087906. Next base: position 35,135 of record NZ_JBVJLC010000004.1, on the reverse strand, counting down.
GCCGCGAGTTCTTCCTCGGTCCGGTGCGGACGCGCCGCCAGCAGGGCGCCCGCCGCCCGGACGGCGGACGGCAGATGTCCGCACAGCTCGGTGATCTCGTGCTGGGAGCGTACGTCGTCGCTGTGCCGGCGTCCCGACACGGCGGCCAGCAAGTCGCGCGCGTCGGCGGGGGAGAGGACGCCCAGAGGGATGACAGGGCCGCCGAGCCCCGCCTGGATCCGCCGCCCCGTGACCAGGGCCACGCAGTCGGGTGCCGCCGTGAGCAGGGCCCCCGCCTGCGCCGTCGATACGGCTCCGTCCACGATGAGCAGCATCCGCCTCCCGGCGAACAACGGCCGCAGGAGCGCGGTGAGTTCACCGACGGATCCCGGCAGTGGCCCGGTCGCACCACACTGCCGCAGCAGAACGGTCAGGGCCTGCGCGGGGCCGGCCGGCTCGGCGTGCGCCTCGGCCCCGTACGAGTCGAGGGGGACGACCACCCGGCCCTCGGGGAAGTCGGCCGCCAGATGTCGCGCGGCGGCCAGCGCCAGCGCGGTCTTCCCGACGCCCGCCGGCCCGGTGACACCGACGCGGCCACCGGGTGCGGCCGACCGTACGAGGGCCGTCAGCTCGTCGAGCACCGCTCGGCGCCCGGTGAACAGCCCATCGGGTGAGGGCAGTCGGGCAGCCGAAGGCAGTCGCAGGGGTGGCTGCGTCGACAGTCCCGCCGGGCCGGACGTACCGCCGGGGGCGGGGGCCGGTGCGCCGGCAGCCCTGACCGGTCCGGCAGGTGTCGCGGGGCGGAGCAGACCGAGGTCACCGGCCAGGATGCGGCCGTGCAACTCCCGCACGGGCCGCCCGGGTTCCACGGCGAGTTCGTCCGCCAGGGTGCGGCGCAGCCCGGCGAAGACGCGCAGCGCGTCCGCCTGCCGTCCCGAGCGGTACAGGGCGACCATCAGATGGGCGTGGAACTCCTCGCGCATGGGGAACTCGGCGACGACCGACTGGAGTTCGCCGATCAGCACCCGGTGCCTGCCGAGTCGCAGGTCGGCGCGCATCCGCTGTTCCAGCGCCGCGGTGCGCGCCTCGGTGAGGCGGACGTCCATGCCGGCGAGCAGGGCGCCGTGCGGGGTGTCGGACAGCAGCGGCCCGCGCCACAGGGCCAGCGCCCGGCGCTGGATGTCGGCGACGGCCGCGTGGTCCCGCCGCTCCACGGCCTCGTGCGCCAGGGTCTGGGACCGTTCGAAGACGCTGAGGTCCAGATCGCCGGGGTCCACCCGCAGCACGTAGCCGGGGGGCCGGGTGAGCAGTGCTTCGCGGCCGTGCTCGGGGTCGGCCTCGTGGAGCATCTTGCGGAGCTGCGAGATGTACACCTGCAGGGTGGTCGTCGCGGTCCGCGGCGGCGCCTCGTCCCACAGTTCGTCGATCAGGGCGTCCACCGACACCACGTCGCCCGCCCGCATGAGCAGAGTGGCGAGCACCACGCGGATCTTCGCGGCGCGCGGCGTCAGGACGTGTGCCTGCGCCTCTCCCACGCCTGCTCGCACTTCCAACGGACCCAGCACACGAAATCGCATGTGTTCCCCCGTTCGTTTCGTCCATGCGACGTGCCACCGGGGCCCAACATCCCCCGTGTGGCGCTGTGTTCGAACGATCAGTCTCACTGTAGGGATCTGCCACCCCCTGAAGCCGGACAGCCATCCCCCTGTTCCGGTGCCGCCGTCCCGCTCGCGCACCGCTCCAAGGCGGGCTTTAGCCGCGGCCGGGAGGATGTGGTGACGGCGCCGACGCGGCGCTGAGTACCGGTCCCGGAGAGCCGGCGCTCAGCTACGGGCCGGCCCTCGCCCCGCCGAACGGTTCAGTGGTCCTCGGCGACGGTGGTGACCGCTTCGAGAACCGTGCGCCCCGCCTGGGTGAGGGTGAGGGTGACCGGGGCGAGCGGACGGCCCCCGGAGTCCTGCCCCAGGGGCCCGGAGACCGTGGCGCAGCGCATGGGGATGCCGGACTCCGCGTAGCCCCGGAAGTTGACCTGGAGGGAAGCGAGGGTGCTGCGCGCTGGCGCAAGGCCGTACGTCCGTCCGGCGGCCAGCAGCGATGCCTGGCGCAGCGCTTCGAGCAGCAGCAGCGGCGGGACGTGGCCCGCGCCGGCCGGGGTCGGGCGGCGCCAGCGCGGCGGCAGGACGACAGCGCTGGAGATCCGGCCGTTGGCCGGTGCCGAGGGGGCACGCAGCAGTACGTTCTCCGGGTCGGCGCGGCCCACCTCCGCGGGGTCGACCCGGGCCTCCGGTACCCCGGAGTGCCGGGGGGTTGCCGGGGCGGGCACGGTCGCGGGGCTCAACTCCCGCTGGGTGCGGCGCGGTACGGGCGCCAGGAAGACCAGGTTCGCCGAGACCGTGCCGCACAGGACGTCGTCTATCCGCAGGGTGCCGCGGAACTCCAGCGCCCGGGGCACCCGGTCGATGATCTTGTCGGGGCGGATGGCGAGGGTGGCCAGCAGCCGGCCCGGCCCCGAAGCGGTGCGCCACGGGGCGAGGTCGGAGAGGGCGATGGCGTACCGGTAGAAGATGCCGGTCCGGTCGCTCGGCACCCCGAAGTGGCACGGGCCGAGCAGCTCTCCGACGTCGCGGATCACCTCCGCCGTGGCCTGGAGGTCGTGGAAGACCCCTGGCCCGTCGTTCAACATCACGTCGTCGAAGGGCAGTTCGCCGCTGAACAGGAACTCCTCCTCGGCCGGGGAGGAGGCCGAGGAGGAAAAGGGAGTGCGCCCGTCCCAGGGGCTGGGCCGATGGACGAGATGCCGGGTGGCCGCGCCCGAGGGCGTGTTGTCGACCGAGGCGAACACCATGCCGGCTCCTGTCGTTCACGCCCCTGGCGGGGCACCGTGCCACCAGGGTGCCGGGCCGCCGTGCGGCGGGCCAGGCAGCCCTGGTGGCCACTTGCTGCACGTCAGCAATTGGTGGGTTCGCGGTTGCCGGGCTCCGGCCACTCCTCGGCCTGTTCGTCCATCATCCTGGCCAGGGCCGCGTTGACCCCGGCCTGGAAGCGGCTGGTGGACTCCAACTCCTCCATGATCTGGGAGATATGGCGCCGGCAGGTGCGGACCGACATCCCCAGCCGCCGGGCGACCATCTCGTCCTTGTGTCCTTGCGACATCAGCCTGATGATCGACCGTTTCAGGTTGTCGGTGACGGAAGAGTGCTGGTCGGCGCCCGACTCGAAGACGGTGCCGCTGTCCCACAGATGGTCGTAGACCTTGCACAGGAAGGCGACCAGGGTGGGCTCACGCACGACGACGGCGCCCGGTGCGCGGCACTCGATGTTCTGCTCGGGCAGGAACACGATCTCGCGGTTGTAGATGATCATTCGGTCGATCAACTGGTCCGTCGTGCGCACCTTGGCGCCCTCCGCGGAGACCTCCCGCACATAGCCCGCGGTCATCAGATCGCTGCGGATGGTGTGCTGGTAGAGATGGCGGATCCGGACCCCCCGGCGCAGGAGCGCCAGGGTCACCGGGCGCGCCCGGGACATCATGTTCGCCGAGCGGGATCCGCCGGGCTGGGCCGTGAGCATCTCCGTACAGTGGTCGGCCCACTCGTCGATCATGGACTGCACCACCCCGACGTCGCTGATCACGTCGAAGCCCTCGGTCTTGTTGCGTCTCTTGCGGCCCTCGAAGTACAGGGGCATCAGAGCAAGGATCCGGGTACGGACGTCCGTCACCGACTGCTGCATCTCGCGTATGTGGGACTCGGCCGGACCGAGCAGATCGGCCACGGCCGCGTCCGGACTGATGGGCACCAGGACGTCCGGCTCACCCGGCATCGGGTGCAGGAGACGCAGTCTCAGCAGCGTTTCCTCGATGCGGGTCGCTTCGTCCAGGGACATGTCTAACGTCTCGGCGATCTTGCTCCGCACATAGCTACCGAGCAGAACCGATTGCCGATAGGCGTCGGCGCTGGTGTCGTCCAGCTCCGTCAGACTTTTCCCAAAAGCACTGCTCTCGGGCATCAACATGTTTCCCTTCCCCCGAAGTGGAACTTTATGCCAGGCAACTTTACGTCATCGGGAATGCCTTGGGCTAGTTCCATTCAGTGGGCAAGGTGTTCCCCGTCGCACCACATAACTGCTGACTTGGGAGTCACGATGGGCGGTATTGGTTCGAAGCACGGAGCGGCCGCGATTCTGGCCGGGGTCGCGCTTTGGTTCGCGGTAGGGGCCGCGGCGGGCGAGGCGTCGGCGTTCGAGGCGGGGGCGGGGACCCAAGCGGTCCCGGCCGCCTCCACCTCAAGGACGATCATGGGCCCGGAGGACAACGGGTGGGGATTCACCAGGTTCTGACGCGGTCCCACGTGTGAGTGCACAGGCAGGTGGCCCGTCCACTGGGGGTGGACGGGCCATCCGCCCTGCGGGCGGCCACGCACCTTTAGTGTCGTCCAAGCGGGGCCGGGCATGCTGCGGGCAGGTCCCGCCCCCAGGATCCCCCGCCGACCGGGAGGGGCCTCACGCCCCGCCCCGGAATCCCAAGTCCGGCGGCGGGGCTGCCCCGTCGGGCCGTGCCGCGGTGATCATCGGGACGGTGTCGTCGTATGGGCCGGCCGTGCGGGATTCGGCAATGCGGATCCCGATTGTCCGCCGTGCCGATTTTGCATGGACCGGCACGCCGATACCTTGTCCGTGGTACGGGAAGGCATACGCCCAGCGCGGCGTCGCGTGAATTGACCGTCGCTCTCGGAAGTGGGCACCGGTGGGCCAACACATTCGGCCAACGCCACCGCCGAATTCGTTCCGGTGCAATGCGGTGCGCCACGGGAAGCGGGCCCGGCGGGTGGACAAGCCGAAATCCGAGCGCTGGCGGGGGCTCCGGCCGGTAGCGGAGAGTGACGCGTGGTCGGGTGCCCGCGGCGGCGCCGCGCCGACACGGGTAATCAGCCACTACCCACGCGGTGACGCCCTCCCTCCGCGCGCCGCCGCTCCCACCGCGCCGGGTCCGTGGCGGGCATGGCAACACGCCATGTAGCACGGTGTGTTCGAGCCGAAGCGCACAGCAGGTGCGGCCGCCGGGAATGGGCCCTTCGCGGTGCGTCGCCGCTGCTCGTTCCAGCCAATCACCTGACGTCCTTCTTCCTTTTCCCGGCAGAGGGCGGTCGGTGAAGGGGGTCCTGGACCGGACGGCGATATCGAGAACCGAATACGGGAGTAAGGCGCGACGGCAATGAGCTTGCCGGGACATGGTGTGATCTGAGTAACGAACGGTCCGGCCAGGCGCGTGGTCGACTAACCCGCGAGCGACCGCATTCGGGAATCCCGCGTACCGCTTCGCCGGCCGGCCCGCCGGCCCTCGTGCGAGGCCCGTCACGCGAGGCGCGCCGGCGAGGGCTCCGGCAGCAGCGGCACGGCACCGTGCTCCGGTGTCAGCAGCCGCACCGGAGCGCCGTCCGTCCGGGCCAGCACCTCGCCGACCAGGGCCGCGTGCGCGCCCCGCCGGTGCCCACGCAGCGAAGCGAGTACCTGTCCGGTGTCCTCGGGCCTGACCAGCAGGCACAGACACCCCTCGCTCGACGCGTGCACCGGTGAGATCCCGACCGCGTCAAGGACGAGCCGCGCCTCGTACTGGACCGGCAACACACCTTCCTCCAGCCGCAGTTCGAGCCCGCTCTCGTTCGCGAACGCGTGCAGCGCCGAAGCGAGTCCGCCCCGGCTGACATGCCGCGCAGCGCGTACGGCGCCGGGCGGCGCCCCGGCGCGGGCCAGTGCCAGCAGACCGGCGAGCGGGGCGCAGTCGTCCTGGACGATGCTCTCGTAACCGAGCCCGTCCCTGGTCGACAGCAGATGCGCCCCGTGCCCACCGAGCCTGCCGCTCAGCACGATCCGGTCACCCGGACGGGCACCGGTGGCACTCAGCGGGGCGCCGCACAGCACTCCCACTCCGGTGGCCTGGACATACACCTGATCGGTCTCGCCCGCTCTGACGACCCGCGCGTCGACCGCCAGGACCCGGACACCGGCGTCCGAGGCCGCCGCGCGCACCGACCGGGCCAGCCGGCGCAGCCGGTGCAGCGGCAGGCCGGCCTCGATGACGGCGGACAGGGTGATGCCGAGCGGCGTGGCGCCGGTGGCCGCCAGCTCGTTGACGACCGAGCAGACCGCCAGATGCCCCGCGTCACCGCTGCCGTAGAACGGTGGGTCCACCACGTAGGAGCCGGTCACCAGGGCGGGCCGGCCGCCGTCGGGCAGCGGGCCGAGATCGCCGAGCACATCGGCGAGCTCGTCCCGCAGGAGCTGCGAAAGGGCCGCACCCGGCGGCGAACCGTAGTCGTCGTCGAGGGACACCTGACCGGCGTTCGTGTCGGGTGGTATCCGCACAGTGGCCCTCCCTCGGTCGGCGGAGTCCCGGGACGAACCGGGCTCGTCGGCTCAGCTTGCCCACCCCCCGAGAACGTGCCAAGGCCCCTTCGGCGAAGACAAGTTGCACGGCAACTTGTCTTCGATACGACGGCTCGGGCCGCTTTAGCCGCACGCAGGGACACCGACCCACCATCGGCGCAGGCAGAGCCCACACCACCCGAGGAAGGCGGCAGTCACATGATCGAGAACCAGGCGCGCCGTCCGGTGGGCGTCACGGTCCGGGTGCCCGCCAAGGTCAATCTCCACCTCGGTGTGGGCGCGGCGGGAGCTGACGGTTTCCACGAACTGGCCACCGTCTTCCAGGCGGTGTCCCTCTACGACACGGTGACGGCGACACCGGACGACGAACTGCGGATCACCGTCTCGGGGCAGGACGCCGGCCGGGTGCCGCTCGGAGCCGGGAACCTGGCCGCGGTGGCGGCGCTGCGCGTCGCGCGCCGCCTCGGTGTGCGGCCCGCCGTCCACCTCCACCTCACCAAACGGATCCCGGTGGCGGGCGGGATGGCAGGCGGCAGCGCCGACGCCGCCGCCGCGCTGCTGGCCTGCGCGGCCCTGTGGGACGCGGATTTCGAGCCCGGCCGCACCCCTGACTGGCTGGCGGAGACCGCGGCCGCAATCGGCAGCGATGTGCCGTTCGCCCTGCTGGGCGGCACAGCGCTGGGTACCGGACGCGGCGAACGGCTCACCCCCGTACCCGCCGCCGGCTCCTTCTCCTGGGTGTTCGCTGTGGCCCACAGCGGCCTGGGCACCCCCGAGGTCTTCGCCGAGCACGACCGGCTGCACGACCGGCTGGGTGGCCGGCAGCTCCCGGCGCCGCCCGCCGCCGGGCTGTACGCCGCACTCGCCGCAGGCGATCCCGGGCGGCTGGCCGGCCATCTCCGCAACGACCTGCACCGCGCCGCGCTGAGCCTGCGCCCGGACCTGGCGGCGACGCTGCGCGCCGGACACGAGGCGGGCGCGCTCGGCGCGCTGCTCAGCGGCTCGGGCCCGACCTGCGCCTTCCTTGCGAAGGACGCGACAGCGGCGGGAGAGCTGGCCGCCGCGCTCACCGCGTCAGGCAACTGCCGCGCCGTACACATCGCCCACGGTCCGGTCGGCGGTGCCGCGCTCGTGCCGGCCGACGGCGATCCGGGCCAGGGCCGTCAACTCATCAGTGAAGGAGCAGCGTGAACACAGTGGCAGCGCCGGTGCCGACCGGTGGGCGTGCGGACCCGGGGGTGCCGTTCTTCTCCCAGGTGGCCTCGTTCGAGACGTTGTGGCCCACGATCGCCGGCCATGTCGACGACGTACTGGAGCGGGGGAAGTACTCCCACGGCCGCAAGGTCATGGAGTTCGAGCGTGCCATCGCCGGCTACACCGGCGCCCGGCACGCGATCGCGGTGAACAGCGGTACCGACGCGCTGATCCTGCTGCTGCGGGCGGCGGGCGTACGGCGCGGGGACGAGGTCGCCGTACCGGCGTTCACCTTCGCCGCCACCGCGACGGCCGTCGCCTCGATCGGCGCGGTACCGGTATTCACCGACGTGGAACCCGACACCTACGCCATGGACCCCGCCTCCCTCGCGCAGGTCCTCACCGACAGGACCCGCGCCGTCATGCCCGCCCACCTCTTCACGCAGACCGCCGACCTGGACGCCATCGCCGAGGTCGCCCGCAACCACGGGATCACCCTGCTGGAGGACAGCGCCGAAGCCATCGGGATGCGCTGGAACGGCACCCACGCCGGACTGCTCGGCAAGGGCGGCGTGCTGTCCTTCTTCCCCACCAAGACACTCGGCGCGCTCGGCGACGCCGGCATGATCATCACCGACGACGACGAGGTCGCCGAGCAGGCCGGCATCCTGCGCCACCACGGCCGGATGGGCAAGACCATCGACCACATCGCCGGCATCTCCAACCTGTCGGGCGCCTCCGGCACCAACAGCAAGATGGACGACCTCCAAGCGGCCGTGCTGATGGCCAAACTGGGCCGTCTCGACGCGGACATCGCCACCCGCGCTCGGCTCGCCGAGCGGTACACCGAGCGGCTCGACGGCCTCCCCGGCATCCTGCGCCTCCCGCGCCCGGTGGTCCGCGCCGTCCCCACCGACTCCGTCTTCTACGTGTACGAGATCGAGGTCGAGCGGCGCGACGAGCTGGTCAGCCATCTGACCTCGCGCGGCATCGGCACCGAGACGTACTACCCGACTCCGCTGCACCTCCAGCCCTGCTTCGCCGGACTGGGCCACCGGCGCGGTGACTTCCCCGTGGCGGAGGCCGCCTGCGAACGGGCCGTCGCGCTGCCCTTCCATCCCGACCTGACCGACCGGGACATGTCCCGGGTGACCGACGCCATCAGCGAGTTCTTCACCGGGAGGCTGTCGTGAGGACCCTGCCCTTCTTCCCCCAGGACCTCTTCGAGGCGGACCGGGACGCGCTGCTCAAAGCGATGTTCGAGGTGGGCACCGACCCGGAACAGCGCTTCATCCTCGGACGCCGCACGGCGGAGTTCGAGGACCGGATCAGGGAGGCGACCGGGGCCGGCGACGTGGCGGCGTGCGGCAGCGGTACCGGCGCCCTCGAACTCTGCGTGGGGGCCCTGGACATCGGCCCTGGCGACGAGGTGATCGTGCCCGCGTTCTGCTGCCAGCCGGTGGCGAGCGCGGTGGTCAACGCGGGCGCCACCCCGGTCTTCGCCGATGTCGATCCCTGGACGATGGTCATGGACCCGGCCGCCATGGAGAGCCTGATCAGCGAGCGCACCCGTGCCGTGATGCCGGCCCATCTGTTCTCGATCATGGCCGACATGCCCCGGATCAACGCCATCGCCGAGCGGCACGGACTGCCCGTCATCGAGGACGCGGCCGTCGCACAGGGCGCGGTACTCGACGGTGTGCCGGCCGGCCGCTGGGGCACGCTCGGCGTCTTCTCGTTCTTCCAGGTCAAGGCGCTCGGCACGGCGGGCGAGGGCGGGGTTGTGCTCACCGACGATCCCGAACTCGCCACCGCCGTAAGGATGCTGCGCAACCACGGCCAGGACGGCGTGCACCGCTTCCTGCACCACCGGATCGGCCGCAACAGCAGGTTCGACGAGATCATCGCCGCGTTCCAGTTGCACCGGCTCCCCACCTTCGAGGACCGGCTGGAGCGCCGCGCGCAGATCGCCGACTACTACACGGAACGGTTCCAGGGGCTGGTGGAGCGGGGCGTCAAGGCACCGCCCGCCGGCCGCAACGGCCGCTGCTACTACGTCTACTCACTGCAGGTGGAGCGCCGCGAGGACCTGCGCGCGTACCTCACGGAGCACAGCGTCGGCACGCACATCTACTACCCGGTGCCCCTGCCGCTGCAGCCCGCCTTCGCGGAGCACGCCCCGGCGGGCGCCGACTGGCCGCACGCCCGGTGGGCCAGCAGGTCCAATCTCGCCATCCCGATCTGGCCGCACCTGAGCGACGCCGAGGTCGAGCACATCGCCGACACCGTCTGCGACTTCTTCGCCTGAGCCCACGGAGGAACCCGGCACCATGACCACCACAGCGCACGACCCCCGCACAGAGGGGTCCACCACGCGGGACTACGTCTTCGACCCGCTGTGGGACAAGGAGACGGAGCGGCTGCGTACCAACGAGGCCATCTGGGACCCGGGCACGTTCGAGCGCTTCGAGCGGATCGGTGTCGCCCCGGGCTGGCACTGCCTGGAACTGGGCGCCGGCTCCGGCTCGGCGGCCCGCAGACTCGCCCAACTGACCGGCCCCGAAGGGCGGGTGGTCGCCGCCGACCTGGAGACCGGCAGGCTCACCGGAGCCGACGCGGCGGGAGTCGAGGTGTGGCGCTTCGACCTGCGGGAGGACGAGCTGCCGCAGGAGGGCTTCGACCTGATACACGCCCGGATGCTGCTGCAGCACCTGCCGGACCGCGCCGAACTGCTCGGCCGGATGGTGGGCGCGCTGCGTCCCGGCGGCACGCTCTTCCTTGAGGACACCGACTCCTCGACCCTCTTCCGCAGCGCGGCGTCACCGGACTTCCTCCAGGACGTACGCGCCGCCGGATACGGGCTGATGCGGGAGGCCGGTCACGATCCCATCGGCGGCCACCAGGACCTGGCTCTCGCGCTCGGCAGCGGTCTCCAGGACGTCAGCGCCGAGGGGCGCGTCGTCATGGTCCGCGGCGGTTCCCGGCAGGCCAGGCACTACCAGCTCTGGCTGGAGTTCATGGCGCCCAGGATCGTCGCCGCCGGACTCGTCACCCAGGAGCGTATCGACGAGGCGGTCAGGGAGATGGGCGACCCGGCGTACCACTGGCTGAGCCAGGTCCAGATATCCACCACCGGCCGCAAGCCGCGCACCGACTGACGGCGGGGGCGAACGCGATGACCGGGACGATCGAGACACCGAGGAAGGCTCCCTCGCCACGCGCCTACGCGCGGCTGGCGAAGCTGTCGTTCTTCGACTACTACCTGGCCACCCTCGTGGTCTGGACGATGCTGGAGCCGGACCTCCGGCGCGACCCGCGCGTCCTGGTGACCCTGGTCGTCGTCACACTCGGCTGGATCGGGGTGTGCGGGGCCTCCGTCGCCTTCGACGACGTCACCGGCTTCCGGGACGGCAGTGACCGTGTCAACTACGACCCGGACCAGCGGCAGTTGCGCAATCTCGAACGCAAGCCGCTGCTCAACGGGGACTTGACGGTACGTCAGGCGCTGCGCTGCGGTTACGCGCTGCTGGCCGCCGGTGCCGTCGCGCTGGCCGTCACGTTCCTCGTCGCCCCGCACCGGCCGGGATGGGCACTGTGGCTCACCCCGCTGATGGTGGCGATCGCCGTCCAGTACTCGTACGGACTGCGGCTGAGCTACCACGGCGGCCAGGAGCTGGCGCTGTTCATCCCCACCGCACTGGTGGTCTTCATCCCCTACGGACTGACCCACGGCGACGTGACCGGGATGGTGGTCCTGGAGACCTACCTGGCCGGCCTGTGGAGCCTGCTGGTGTCCGTCTACTCCAACATCAACGACCGGGCGGGCGACCTCGCCGTCGGCCGCCGGAACCTGGCGACCGTGCTCAGCCCGCGCGCCTGCCGCACGGTGATCGTGCTGCTCAGCCTGACCGAGCCGGCGGCCGTGCTGTGGGCCTGCGCCGCCCACGCCGTGCCCTGGTGGTTCCTGGTCCTGCTCGTCCCCCTGCTGGTGACCCGTGGCCGTCAGGTCGTGGCCGGAGTGGTCCGCGGGGAGCTGCTGGTGGCCCGCAAGCTCGGCGGCCGGGCGCACCGCCTGGGGGTCGTCCTGCTGCTCGCCGCCAATCTGCTCGCCGTCCGCTGAACCGACCCCCTGGAAGACAAGGCTGGGCATGAAGAAGAACCGGAGTACCAAGAATCTCGGAGCGCTGTTCGAGGCGTATGCCGGGGCGACCGCGCCGACGTACCACCTCGACCGTCCCTTCGACATCGCACCCGACGGCGGCAGGCAGTACGACGTGGCCGCGCTGGCCGCGCTGGTGGCCGACATGTCGGGCCGGCTGCACGCGGCCGGAGTGCGCCGCGGCGACCGGGTCGCCATCGTCAAGGAGAACCACCACGACGTCGTCCTGCTGGCCGCAGCCGCCGCCCGGATCGGCGCGCTGCCGGCCATGATCTCGGACACCAACCCGCCCGCGGTGCTGGCCGCCATGTTCGCCCGCCTGGAGCCGCGGGTGCTGGTCGCGTCGGACGCGGTGCTGGCGGCGGCGGTCGCCGCCGGGGTCACCCTCACCGGGAAGGACACCCGCGTCCTGGCCGTGGGCGGCCGGGCCGAGGTGCCCGGCAGCACACCGCTCGGCGAACTCGGTGGCGCCACCGTCCCGCCGATGGATCTGCGCGGCAACGACGAGCCGATGATCTGCACCCACACCTCGGGCACCACCGGGGTCCCCAAGCTCGTGGTGCACTCCCCGAACACCCTCATCGGGGTGCTGACCAAGCTGGAGACCATGCCCATCCCGGGGCTCGCCGTCCGACCGGACGACGTCTTCGCCTCCAGCATCGCCTTCGCCCACGGCCGGGCCATCACCTGGACCTTCGCCCAGCTCGCCAGGCCGCCCAAGAAGGTCCTGGTACTGGCCGACGCGGACCCGGAGACCGCGGCGGCGCATCTGTCGGAGCATCGGCCGACGATCCTGGAGACCTGCCCCAACATCTACCAGCGCTGGGAGCCGCTGACCGTTTCGCACCCCGAGGCGTTCCGGCGGGTGCGCGCCTACCTCAACACCTTCGACGCCATCCACCCCCGGACCGTCGCCAAGTTCATGGAGGCGAGCGAGCAGCGCCGCCCGGTGTGGGGGCAGGTGTGGGGGCAGAGCGAGACGGGCCCCGTCGCGATGGCCGTCTACTCACGCGCCCGTATCCGCAAGAACACGGGCGCCCTCGACCCGGTCACCAACACCGTCGGCCGCCCCGTGCCGTTCGTCACCCGGGTACGGGTGGTGGACCCCGAGACCCGCGAGCCGGTGGCGGCGGGGAAGCAGGGCGTGGTTCTCGTCCGCACCAAGGGCCGCTGCCTCACCTACCTCGGTGAGGACGACCGCCACGACGAGAAGAACTGGGACGGCTGGTGGAACACCGGCGACCTGGGTGTCCGGTCCCGCACCGGCAGCCTGCGCATCGTCGACCGCGAGGTCGACCTGATCCCCGGCGCCAGCTCCATCGAGCTCGAGTCGATCCTGCTCGAACGCATCGAGCGCGCCACCGAGGTGATCGTGCTGGGCAACCCCGGCGGTCTCCCCGTCCCGGTCGTCAGCCTCGCCTCAGGCGAACTCACCGAAGAGCAGTGGCGCACGGCGGCCGCCGGCCTCCCGGACCTGGCACCGCCGCATGTCATCGCCTGGGAGGACTTCCCGCGGACCGGTACCTGGAAGGTCCGCCGCTTCGACCTCCGCGAGCGCGTGCTCCAGTCCCAGGCCACCTTCGGCACCGGCCGCTGGACCTGACTGGACCTGAACAGACCCACTCAACGGCCATCACAGGAACGGACTGGACGATGCCAAAGATCGTCATCATGGGACAGGGCTATGTCGGCCTTCCCCTGGCCATGCTCGCCGCCGAGGCGGGCCATACGGTCGTCGGCTATGACATCAGCGAGGAGCGCATCAAGCGGCTCGCCGCCGCTGAGTCGTTCGTCGAGGACGTTTCGCCGGAGCGGCTCGCGGCCGCGCTCGACGCGGGGACCTACCGCCCGACCACCGAGGAGCGGCAGGTCGGCGGGTTCGACGTCGCCGTCATCAGTGTGCCGACGCCACTGCGCGAGGGCATACCCGATCTGAGCCACATCGAGTCGGCGGCCCGCACCCTCGGCCGGTATCTGCGCGAGGGCGCCACCGTCATCCTCGAATCCACCACCTACCCCGGGACCACCGAAGAGCTGGTCGCCCCGCTCCTTGAGGAGTACTCGGGCCTGGTCGCAGGTACGGACTTCCAGCTCGGCTACAGCCCCGAGCGGATCGACCCCGGCAACAGGACCTGGACGCTGGAGCGCACCCCGAAGGTGGTCTCCGGGGTGGACGAGCGCTCACTGGACGCGGTGAACGCCTTCTACTCCTCACTGATCGAGAAGACGGTCCCCGTCGGGTCCACCAAGGTCGCCGAGCTGACCAAGCTCGTGGAGAACACCTTCCGGCACGTCAACATCGCGCTCGTCAACGAGCTGGCGATGTACGCCCACACCCTCGGCATCGACGTCTGGGAGGCGATCGACGCCGCGTCCAGCAAGCCGTTCGGCTTCATGCGGTTCACCCCGGGACCGGGGGTCGGCGGGCACTGCCTGCCGGTGGACCCGGTGTATCTCTCCTGGCAGGTGGAGCGGAAGGTCGGGCGGCTGTTCCGGTTCGTCGAGCTGGCCAACCACATCAACGACCACATGCCCGGATACGTCGTGCAGCGGCTCATCCACGGCTTCAACGAGCGCGGCCGGGCGCTCAAGGACGCACGGGTGCTCCTGCTCGGCCTCGCCTACAAGCCCGACACCGGCGACGCCCGCGAGTCGCCGTCGGCCCGGGTGGTGGACGGGCTGCTGAGCATGGGCGCCGTGGTCCGCGCCGTCGACCCGCATGTCGTCGAGGACGCCACGGTCGACCAGCGGCTGTCCAGGGTCGAGCTGACCGAGAAGGAGCTGACCGACGCCGACGCCGTCGTCCTGCTCACCGACCACGCCGCCTTCGACTACGAACTGGTCGCACAGCACGCCTCGTACGTCCTCGACTGCCGGCGGCGGCTGCCCGCGGGCCCTGCGGTCGAACACCTGTGAGCGGCGACAGGCGGCGGGTCCTGGTCACCGGGGCGTCCGGCTTCGTCGGCGGCGCCGTCAGCCGCAGACTGCTGGCGGCGGGCCGCGAGGTGACGGCGCTGGTGCGCGACTCGCACTCGGCGGCCGCCACGGCGCTGTCGGCCGCCGGGGCCCGGGTGCGCGGCTGCGACATGCTCGAACCGGCCGGCTACGTACCGCTGGTGGCCGAGTCGGACGCCGTGGTGCACGCGGCGCAACTGCGCGTGCCCGGCCGGCTCACCGCCGGCCGGGTGGCGCGGATGCGCGCGGCCGACCTGACGATGACCGGCGCGCTCGCCGACGCCTGCCGCCGGCACGGCCGCAGGCTGCTCCACACCGGAGGCGCCTTCGTCTACGGGGACCACGGGGACCGGTGGATCACCGAGTCCACCCCGCACACCCCGTCGCCGTTGGGCGCCGGCCATGCCGCCTCCGCGGCGCTCGTCCGCGCGGCGGGCGAACGCGGCCTGGACGCGGTGGAGTTGTACGCGGGATTCGTCTACGGGCCCGGCGGCAACTTCAAGCAGGCGTTCCTCGACCAGATTCCCTCCGGCCGGCTCCGCCACCCGGGCGGCGGGCACAACCACTGGAGCTGTATCCACCTCGACGACCTGGCCGACGGATATCTGGCGGCGCTCGACCACGCCCCGGCGCGCGGCGCGTACAACCTCGTGGACGACGAACCGCTGCCGCTCGCCGGCCTCACCCGGCACCTCGCCCGTCTCAGCGGTGTGCGAAAGGTCTCGGGTGTCCCCGAGCCGCTGGTCGCGCTCGCCCTGGGGCGGGCCGTCGCCCGGTCGCTCACCACGTCCTACCGGGTCTCCAACCGCCGGGCCCGTACCGAGCTCGGCTGGAGCCCCGCCCATCCCACGGTGGCCGACGGCCTGCCCTCGGTGCTGGCGGCTCTCGCCGGGACCGACGCCGGCGCGTCCGCGCGGGCCACCACGCACCCAGGAGCCACCACGCACCCAGGAGGGCGAGACAGATGAACCTGAACGCGGGTTCCGCACAGCCGGGAGACGGCGAAGGACACGCTGTCGTGATCGGGGCGAGCGTTGCGGGGCTGACAGCGGCCGCCGCCCTGGCCCGCCACGTGCGGCACGTGACGGTCGTCGAGCGCGACCGGCTGCCACGCGGCCCGCGCTGGCGTCGCGGCGTCGCCCAGTCCCGGCACGCGCACAACCTGATGTCCGCCGGACACCAGGGACTTGAGCGGCTGTTCCCCGGTGTGGGCCGGGAACTGCTGGCGTCCGGGATGGTGTCCGTACGGATGCCCGAGGACATGCTCATGCTGGGTCCCGGCGGCTGGATGCCACGCTTCGAGAGCGGCCTCACGATGATGACCGGTTGCCGGGACGTCATCGACTCCGTGCTGCGGACCAGGCTGCACGCCGACCCCAGGGTCACGTTCCTGGAGGAGCACGAGGTACTCGGACTCCGGGCCGGCCGCAACGACACGGTCACCGGTGTCTGGGTGCGCGGCAAGGACCCGGCGGGCGCCGGGGGCTGGGGCGAGAAGCGCCTGCTGGAGTCGTCCTTCGTGGTGGACGCCTCGGGCCGCAACTCCAGGGCGCCCCACTGGCTGGACGAACTCGGCTACGGCAAGCCCAAGGAGAGCGTGGTGGACGCCAAGACGGCGTACGCCAGCGTCGTGCTCGCCCCACCGGTCGGCCATGTCGCCGACTGGACCTGCATGTTGCTGCTCGCCACACCCGACAACCCGCGCCAGGGCATCCTCAACCCCATCGAGGGCGGCAAGTGGATGGTGTCGGTGTCGACGAGCGGCGGGGAGCGGCCCCCCACCGACCACGCCGGCTTCCTCGAACTGGCCCTCGGTCTGCGCGACCCGGTGCTTCACGAGGCGATCAGGGACGCCACCCCGCTGGGTCCCGTGCACAACTCGGGCCGCACCGAGAACCGCTGGCGCCACTACGAGAAAATGCGCAGGTGGCCCGACCAGTTCCTGGTCATGGGCGACGCGATGGCGGCCTTCAACCCCTCGTACGGACAAGGCATGTCCGTCGCCGTCAGCTCGGCGCTGCTCCTCGACGCGATGCTGGAGAGCCACGGCACCACCGTCGGCATCAGCTACCGGCTGCGCCGGGCCCTGGCCAAACAGAGCCGCACCGCATGGCAGTTGGCCACCGCGGTCGACCTGCACTACCCGTGGGCCGCCGAGCCGAGCCCGCCCGACCTGGTCACCCGGATCGGCCAGCGCTACGTAGACCGCGTCGCCGCCGCCGCGCCCACGAACGAGTCGGCGGCCCGCGTGCTGCTCGAACTCGCCCAGCTCACCGCCTCCCCCAACGCGGTCTTCCGGCCGGGGGTGCTGGCCGCCGCGCTGCTCGGTCCGCGCGGCCCGCAGCCCGCCGGACCGCCGAGCACCACCCACGGACCGGGCGCCCGGCGCCGGCGCAAGGCCCCCGCGCAGGCCGCGATACCGCCGGGCGGCCCGGCCGCTCCCCGGCCGGCCGGGTCACCCGCCGACTGGATTCCCTACCCGACGTCGTCCGCAGCCCTCGAAGAACCCCCGTCCGGCGCCGTGGCGCGTCCGGCCAACGGCCAGTCAAGGAGCACCTCATGACCACTGCCACCACCGACGTCACCGCCGAGGACCTCGTCTTCAGCGTGCGGCCCGCCGCCGAACCGGACACGGAATGGCTGATCCACGGCCGGCTGCTGATCCCCGAGCAGGGCGCCCGCACCGTCCAGGTGCTGCTGGCCGGGCTGACCTACGACCGGCGCTACTGGACCGTCCCCGGCAGCTACGACTACTCGGCGCACATGCTGCGGGCCGGCCACGCCGTGCTGCTCCTGGACCGGCTCGGCACCGGTGCGAGCAGCCGCCCCGAAGCCGAACGCGTCGATGTGGACAGCAACGTCGAAGTGATCCACCACGTCGTCCAGCAGCTCCGCTCCGGCACCCCGGACGGTCACTCGTTCGACACCGTCGTCAGCGTCGGCCATTCCTTCGGCTCGGGTCTCGCCATCGTCGAGGCGGCGCGCCACGCCGACGTGGACGCGCTCGTCGTGACGGGGATGCTGCACACCACGGCCCCGCTCTACGACGAGGTCATCACCTTCTTCCACCCCGCGTCCCAGGACCCGGTCATCGCTGACCCCGCACTGCCGAAGTGGTACATGACGCAGCGCCCCGGGCTGCGCTCCCGGATGCTCGAACACGCCGAAGGGATCGACCCCGAGCTGTCGCGGTTCAACGAGCAGATCAAGGCCACCGCCACCCTCGGCGAGGGCGAGAGCCTGCCGCAGACCTACCTGCCCGAGTACTCGCGCGCCGTCAAGGTCCCGGTGCTGCTGGTCGTCGGTGAGCACGACGCGCTGTTCAGCAGCGCGGACGTCGGCTTCGCCGCCCGCAGCGAGGCCGTGCACGACTTCGAGAAGGACTTCTACGCGCCGGAGGCGGAGCTGGAGACCCACGTCATCGCGGGCACCGGCCACTCACTCAATCTCCACCGCACGGCTCCCGACTGGTACGCGATCGCGGAGCACTGGCTGGATCGCAAGCTCACCGGCTCCGTGTGACGCCGGAACCGACACAACACACCAGGGAGAGAGCAATGCTGGACAAGCTGACCCGCCTCACACTGCGGTCACCACGAAAAGTCCTCATCTGGGCGCTGGTGGTGATCTTCTGCGCCGCCGGGGCCGCCGGCGGCCTGCAGAAGCGGCTCACCGCCGGTGGTTACGAGTCCCCGGGCACCGAGTCGTACAAGGCCGCCGCCGTCCTGGACAAGACCTTCAAGCAGGGCGAGCCCAACCTCGTCCTCGTGGTCAAGGACTCCCGCGGGGTGGACGACGCGGCGGTGCAGGCGGCCGGGGCCGAACTGACCAAGAAGATCGCGGCGGAAGGTGACGTCACCAACGTGACGTCGTACTGGTCGGCCGGGCACCCCGCGGCCCTGCGCAGCACCTCGGGATCGCAGGCGCTCGTGCTCGGCCGGATCACCGGCGACTTCGACCAGGTCATCGACCGGGTCAAGGCACTGGACCAGAAGTACACCGGCACGGTGGACAGCCTCCAGGTCAGGACCGGCGGCTCCGCCATGATGTGGCTGGAGAACACCAGCCAGTCGACCAAGGACGCCACCAAGGCCGAGAGCATGGTCTTCCCCCTCGTGGCCGTGGTCCTGATCATCATCTTCGGCAGTGCGCTGGTCGCGCTGCTGCCCCTGGCCGTCGCGGTGACGGCGATGCTCCTGTCGATGGGGGCGCTGTTCGTCATCACCTTCTTCGGCGACACCTCCAACGTGGTCGTCAACACCACCACGTTCCTGGGGATCGGGCTCGGCATCGACTACTGCCTGCTGGTCGTGACCCGGTACCGGGAGGAGTTGCGCCGCGGCCACGAGATCAACGAGGCCATCGCCGTCACGATGCGTACGGCAGGCCGTACGGTGCTGTTCTCCGCCCTCACCGTGGCCGTGGCCTTCCTCGGTCTGCTGGTCCTGCCGTTCACCATGCTGAGGTCGCTCGCCGTGGGGTGCATGACCACCGCCGTGCTGGCCGCGCTCGCCACCCTGGTCATCAGTCCGCTCATGCTCAAGTGGATCGGCCCGCGTTTCGACAAGTGGCAGCTTTTCCGGCGCAGGACCGAGCGGGCCGACGGCGACGGCGGGTTCTGGCACAGTTGGTCCACGGCCATCATGCGGCGTCCGATCCCGGTGATCGTGGCCGTGCTCGCCGCCGCGATCGTCCTCGGCCTGCCCGCGGCGAACATGAAGCTGCGGCTGCCCGACGAGAGCGTGCTGCACACCGACGCCAAGTCCGCGCAGGTCGCCAGGGTCCTCAAGGCCGACTTCGACACCCGTGAGCAGCAGGCCCTTCAGGTCATCGCTGAGCACAGCGGCGACCCGGCGGCCAAGTCCGACGCCATCACCACGTACGCCGAGCGGCTGTCCGGACTGCCGGGCGTCACCCGGGTGGACGCGCTCACCGGCAGTTACGCCGACGGCGCCCGGGTCGCGCCGGCCGGACCTGGCAGCGCCAAGTTCGCCACTGCGGACGCCACGTACCTCTCGGTGGTGCCCAGTGTGGATCCGTACTCCAAGGCGGGCGAGAAGCTCGTCAAGGATGTGCGCGGCGCCGAGGCCCCCTTCCCGGTGCGGGTGGCCGGGCAGGCCGCCGTCAGCGTGGACACCTTCGACGCGCTGTGGAACCGGCTGCCGCTCGCTGCGGGCATCCTCTTCGTCGGCATGTACATCCTGCTGTTCCTGCTCACCGGCAGTGTGCTGCTGCCGATCAAGACCATGATCCTGACCGGGCTCAGCCTCACCGCCACCTTCGGCGCGCTCGTCTTCGTCTTCCAGGAAGGCCATCTGCGCGGTCTGGTGGGCGACTTCATCGTCACCGGCGGCATCACCTGGACGGTGCCGGTGATGGCCTTCGGCATGGCGTTCGCCCTGTCGATGGACTACGAGGTGTTCATGATCTCCCGGATCAAGGAGGAGTACGACCGGCTCGGCGACAACGAACAGGCGGTGGCCTTCGGCCTGGAACGGGTCGGCAAGGTCGTGACCTACGCGGCGCTGCTGCTGTCGCTCGTCTTCCTGGTGCTGCTCACCTCCGGCATCAGCTACATGAAGGCGCTCGGGCTCGGCATGGCGCTGGCGATCCTCATGGACGCCACCCTCATCCGCGGCGCCCTGCTGCCCGCGCTGATGAAACTGCTGGGACGCGCCAACTGGTGGGCCCCGGCGCCGCTGCGCAGGCTGCACAACCGTTTCGGTATCAACGAGGGCGGCGAAGCGGCACCGTCCGCCGCCGCTCCCGCCGAGCCGGCCCCCGCGGCCTCCGGCCGCTGAGGCGAGGGCGTCCCGGCACCCGCCCGCCGCCCGGCAGCCACGGGCGGGGGCGGGGCGCCGGAGCCCGGTGACACATCCCGGCCGACCCCCAGGACGAGGAGACCGGGGCGGCACCCTCATCTGTCCTTGGGAGTACGACATGGGAAAAACCCGGCCGACCAACATCGGCCTGCTCTTCGACCGGCACGCGGAGGCACGCCGGCAGACGGTGATGCTCCTCGACCGGCCCTTCGACATCGCGCCCGACGGCGGCACCCGCTACGAGGCGGCAGCCCTCGCGGAGACCGTACGCAGGGCTGCCGCCTGGCTGTACGCGGCCGGAGCACGGCGGGGTGACCGCATCGCGATCCTGAAGGAGAACCACTTCGACACCTTCATGCTGGCGGCCGCCGCCGCGCGGATCGGGGCACTGCCCGCCGAACTCGCACCGCTGAGATCGCTGCCGTCGATCCGGGCGATGCTCGACAACCTGAAGCCGCAGATGATCGTCGCGGGCGCCGCCCTGCTGGACCGGGCCATCCGCGCAGGTACTGAACTCGCCGCCCCCGGCGTCCGGTTGGTGGTCGTCGGAGAGTCCGCCGAGCGGCTGCCCGCCGGCGCCGTACCGCTGGACGACCTGCGCGGCGCCGCCGACGTGGCGACGGATCTGCGGCCGGACGACGAGCCGATGATCATCACCCACAGTTCGGGCACCACGGGCGTGCCCAAGCTGGTGGTGAACTCGGGCGAGACGATCCTCGGCGCGAGCGCCCGGATGGAGACGATCCGCTTTCCCGTCGTGGCCAGCCGGCTCTCCGACGTCGTCGGTACGTCCTTCACCTACGCGCACGCCCGCGCGGTGTCCTGGACGGCCGGGCAGTTCGCCCTGACACCCAAGGCCGTCCTGGTCATCTCCGATCCGACGGTGGACAACGCGGCCCGCGCGCTGCGCGCCCACCGCCCCACCACCCTGGAAGCCTGCCCCAACATCTTTCAGCGCTGGGAGGAACTGGCCGACACCCAGCCCGACCTCTTCCGGCAGGTCCGGCTCTACATCGGCACGTTCGACGCGATCCACCCGCGGACCGTGCGCAAGTTCCTCGCCGCCTCGCAGGCCCGCAAGCCCATCTGGGGACAGAGCTGGGGCCAGAGCGAGGTCGGTCCCGTCTGCGCCGCCTTCTTCACCCGGCGCATGGTGGCCCCGAGCGACGAGCCGCGCGGAGTCACCAACGACCTCGGCTGGACCATGCCGTTCCTGGCCAAGGTCAAGGTCGTCGACCCCGACACCGGCCGCACCCAGCCGCGCGGCAAGCCCGGCATCCTCATGGTCGCCACCAAGGCGCGCTGCCTGACGTACCTCGGCGACGAGGACCGCCACACGCAGAAGGTCGAAGGCGAGTGGTGGAACACCGGAGACCTGGGCACCCAGGGGCGGTTCGGCCGGCTGCGGCTCGTCGACCGCGAGGTGGACACCATCCCCGGCGCCAGCAGCATCGAGCTGGAGAGCATCCTGCTCGACCGGCTGGAGCGGGTGGTCGACGTGACCGTGCTGGGCGTACCGGGGCGGCCCCCGCTGCCGGTGCTGTGCGTGTGGGACGGCGAGTTGAGCCCCGAGGAGTGGAAGCGGGCCGTCGAAGGGCTGCCGGAGCTGAGCGAGCCCGTGCTGATCCCCTGGGAGGACGTGCCGAGGACAGCGACCTGGAAGGTGCGGCGACTTGAGCTGCGCGAACAACTACTGGGCAGCGCCGAGTCTCTCGGCAGCGGTCGCTGGACCTGAGAGAAGGGGGAGGAGCGCATGTCTGATCTTGATGTCGCGGTGATCGGGGCCGGTATCGCCGGCCTGGTCACCGCCCACCGGCTGACGCAGGCGGGCTACCGGGTGGAGGTGTTCGAGGCCGAGGCCGAGGCCGGCGGACGCATGCGGTGCGGACGGATCGACGGGTACGTGATCGACCGGGGAGCCGAGACGCTCGCGCCGTTCGGTTACCCGGCCACCTGGGAGATGATCCGTGAACTGGGGCTCGACAGGTCGGGGGACGTGCACCGCATGCGGCACCCGGTCGCCCTGTGGCGCGAAGGGCGGGCCTTCCCCTGGATGGGACACCCGCTGTCCGCGGTCACCAGGGCGGGCCTGTCCCCGGCCGCCTGGCTGCGCATGACGCAACTCATGGCCAGGTCCATGCGTCCCGGCGCGATGGACTGGACGAACCCGGAAGACTCCATCTTCGGTATGCAGACGGTCAGCGAACTGGGCAGGAGCTACCACCCGGAGCTGGTCGACCGGATGCTGGAACCCATCTCCGCCTCGGCCTTCGGCTGGGATCCGGACCGGGCGACGGCCGCCCCGCTGATGGGCTGCGTCGTCAGCACCCGCGGCATCATCCGCTGGCGCACCTACCGGCACGGCCAGGACACCATGGCGCGGGTGCTGGCCGACCGGCTGCCGGTGCACGTGAACAAGCGGGTCAGTACGGTCAAGCGGGACGGCGCCGGCGCCAGGATCGAGTTCGAGGACGGTACGGACCTCAGGGCCCGCGCGGCCGTCGTCACGCTGCCCTCGCCGCAGATCCCCGCCATCTACCCCGATGTGCCCGACGAGGAGCGGGCCTTCCTCGAAGCCTCGACCTTCTCCCCGGTGATGCGGGTCGCCTGCATGCTCGACCGGCCCCTGGAGCCGCGCCGCCGGGCCCTGGCGCCCAAGCTCTACGCGGCGCTGCTGGCCAGGGGCGAGAGCCCGCTGCTCGTCGGCTGCACCGTCGAGCACAACAAATGCCCGGAGCGCGCCCCGCGGGGCAAGGGCCTGGTCTCCCTGCTCATCTCGCCGAGCCGGGTGCCCGAGCTGTTCGACGTGCCCGACGAGGAGATCTCCCGGATGGTGCTGGAGGAGGGGGAGCGCAGTCTGATCGACGGGCTGCGGGACGCCTGCGTGGGCACGGACGTCGTCCGCTGGCGGCACGCGCTGCCCGAGGCGCCGCCGGCCGCCCTCGCGCTGCGCAAGCGATTCGTACAGCGGGCGCCGAGTCCGATCGCGTACGCCGGCGACTGGCTGTATCTGCGGCCCAGCAGTGAGGCGGCCGTGCACTCGGCGAAGCTGGCGGTACCGCGCGTACGGGCGTTGCTGGAGGGCTGAGCGAGACCGGAGGCCGGGGTACGCGTCGCGACGCGTACCCCGGCCTCCGGTCGTTCCAGGACAGGCCAGTACTCGCTGCATGACAACTTGTTGCCATAGTCCTTCCGGGCTGCTTAACCCGTACGGGACCTACGATTTCGCACATGACGAGTACGGAGCAAATCACCGATGTGGCAGGTGATGCGCAGTGGCAGAAGGCGGCTGTCGACGCCACCTTGGCACTGTGCCATGAGCGTGCGTACAACGAATTCGACGTGTCCGACATCGCGGCTCGCGCCCAGGTCGAGGAAAGTCTGATCCGCGGGCGCTGGCCTGCCAAGAACCTCATCGTCGTGGAATCGCTCCTGCGTACTGTCGCGCCCCGTATGGCTTTTCCGCGCACGGGGGACATCTGGGCCGATCTGCGCGACCAACTGCTCGCCGTGGTCGAGCTCTTCGCCGATCCGGGCATCGGCCCGCATCTGGCGGCCCTGGCGGCCGAGGCGAACTCCGACGAGCGGCTCGCCGGCCTGTTCCTGCGCAAGGTGTTCACGCCGAACCGGACCGTGGCCCGTGCCCGATTCGAACTCGCCCAGGAGCAGGGTCAGTTGAGGAAGGACATCGACCTCGACACGGCGGTCGACCTGGTCTTCGGGCCGATCTGGTTCCGGCTGCTGCTCGGCACGGGGCCCCTCACCGCCGATCTCGCCGTGTCCATAGCCGAGCACTCCCTGGCCGGTCTCGCCACCGGTCCCGGCGGAGGCGAGAGGGGCGACGGAGGTGACGGGATATGACGGCGGAAACGACGGAGACGGCCGAGCGTGAAACGCCTGGCAAGGGGAACCGGATAGCCGATTACGCGGATGCCAGATTCGGCATCTACAAGACCCGCGGGCTCATCCGCAAGGTATTCCCCGAGCACTGGTCTTTCATGTTCGGCGAGATGGCCCTCTACAGCTTCATCATTCTGCTGCTCACGGGCGTCTATCTGACCTTGTTCTTCAAGCCGTCCATGAACGAGGTCATCTACCACGGCTCCTATGTGCCGCTCAAGAACATACCGATGTCCGAGGCGTACGCCTCCACGCTGAACATCAGCTTCGAGGTGCGCGGCGGCCTCCTCGTCCGGCAGATTCACCACTGGGCCGCGCTCACCATGATCGCCGCGACCTCGCTGCATCTGCTGCGGCACTTCTTCACCGGCTCGTTCCGCAAGCCCCGCGAGCTGAACTGGCTCATCGGCTTCGTCCTGCTGGTGCTGGTCATCGTGGAGGGCTTCGCCGGGTACTCACTCCCGGACGACCTGCTGTCCGGTGTCGGACTCCGGATCGCCCAGGGGATCATGCTGTCGATCCCGGTCGTCGGCAGCTACCTCAGCACCTTCCTCTTCGGCGGGGAGTTCCCGGGCAACGAGATCATCTCCCGGCTCTACGGCGTCCACATCCTGCTGGTCCCCGGCATCATGCTCGGCGTCATCGTCCTGCACGTCCTGATGGTCGGGGTCCACAAGCACACCCAGTTCCGCGGCCCGGGACGCACCGAGAAGAACGTCGTCGGACAGCCGCTGATGCCGGTGTACGTGGCGAAGGCGGGCGGTTTCTTCTTCTTCATCTTCGGCGTCCTGGCTCTGCTCGGCGCCCTCGCCCAGATCAACCCGATCTGGACGTACGGCCCTTACCGCACCGACCAGGTGTCGCAGGGCTCGCAGCCCGACTGGTACATGGGCTTCCTCGAAGGCGCGCTGCGGGCCTTCCCCGCCTGGGAGGTCAACGCCCTCGGACACACCGTCAACCTCGGTGTGCTGCTGCCCGCCGTGGTGCTGCCGGGACTGATGGCCGCCGCCGTCGCGCTGTGGCCGTTCATGGAAGCGTGGGTCACCGGTGACCGGCGGGAGCACCATCTGCTGGACCGGCCGCGCGAGCACCCCACCAGGACCGCCTTCGGCGCCGGGTTCATCGCGCTGTACGTGGTGCTGCTGATCGGCGGCGGCAACGACCTGCTGGCCGTGCTGTTCAACCTGTCGGTGAACCAGATCACCTGGGCCGTGCGGATCGCGTTCTTCGTGGTGCCGCCGCTGACCTACGTCATCACGAAGAGGTTCTGTCTCGGCCTCCAGCGCCGCGACCGCGAGAAGGTGCTGCACGGCCGGGAGACCGGGATCGTGGAGCGGCTGCCGCACGGCGAGTTCGTCGAGGTGCACGAGCCGCTGGACGCGGAGAGCCGGCACACCCTGGTCTCGCGCGACCTGGTCAAGCCGCTGCCCGCGCCGTCCCGGGAGAACGACGGAGTGGCAAATCCCCGGCTGCGCAAGCAGGTTCTGCGCTACCGGCTCTCCCGCTGGCTGTACGGGCAGCAGGTCGCGCCGCCGACGCCGCAGGAGTATCTGCGGGCACTGGAGCACCACCCGGCCCCACAGGCGCTCCTGAACGGCACCAACGGCACCAACGGCGCCAACGGGTCCAACGGTACGAACGGGTCCAACCACACCAACGGGTCCAGTGGCGCCAACGGGTCCAACGGGTCCGGTGCCGCCAACGGCGCGCACGACGCGCCTGCCGCCGAGCCCGCAGACCTGGAAACGAAGTAGCCCAGGCCGGGAGCACGAAGGGGCGGGGGCGCCGGCACACAGCCGGCGCCCCCGCCCCGTACGTCGTCAGCAGCCGAGCAGCGAACTCGCCCGCTCCTCCTGGCGCGCCGTGTACCGGGCGAGCACCCGGTCCACCAGTTCCCCTGCCACCCCGGTGTAGCGCGCCGGCTCGGTGAAGTCGTCCAGCTCGGCCCGCGAGAACCGGGCCCCGACCGCGGGCAGTTCGGCCAGCACTTCACCGAGCGGGCGGCCGTGCGCCGCCGCCTCCAGGGAGGCCCGGGTGACGGTGGCCCTGGCCACCGACTTGCCGAGGACGGGAGTCAGCACGGCGGCCAGCCGCTCGGCGACGATCAGACTGCCGGTCAGCGCGAGATTCTCCCGCATCCGCTCCTCGTGCACGGTGAGTCCGGCGGCCAGCTCGGCCGCCGTGTGCGCGGCGCCCCCCACCAGCCGCAGGCACTCCCGCAGCGGTGACCACTCCGCGTGCCAGAGCCCGGCGGAGCGCTCGTCCTCGCCGAGCAGGCCCTGGGCCACGGTCGCCGACAGGAGCGGTACCTGCACCGCCGCCGAGCGGATCAGGGTCGCCAGTACGGGGTTGACCTTCTGCGGCATCGCCGAGGACACCCCGCGGCCGGGCGCGACGGGCTCGCTCAGCTCCGCCACCTCCGTACGGGACAGCGTCTGCACGTCGACGGCGAACTTGCCCAGCACACCGGAGGCCAGCGACAGGGCCGACGTCAGGTCGGCGAGCGGAGTACGGACGGTGTGCCAGGGCGCGACCGGCACCGCGAGCTCCAACTCGTCGGCGTAGGCACGGAACAGCAAGGAGACGTACTTCGCCGGGGCGGTGACGGCGACCCCGCCGGGATCGTCCAGCCTGGCGTACTCCAGATAGCCCGCCAGGGTGCCCGCGGCGCCGCCCAGCTCCACCGGCAGCCCGTCGGCGGCCACGGCGCCGAGCCGGTCCAGCGCGTCCAGGACGCCCTGGAGCCAGCCGGCCGCCTTCAGACCGAAGGTGATCGGCACGGCGTGCTGGGTCAGCGTCCGGCCCGCCATCGGAGTGTCCCGGTGTGCGCGGGCCAGCGCCGCCAACGCACCTGCGGTGCGCTCCAGATCGCTGATGACTACCCCGAGCGTCCGGGCGGCGACCAGCATCGTCGCGGTGTCCAGCACATCCTGGCTCGTCGAGCCCCGGTGCACGAACTCGGCCGCCTCCTCGTCCATGGTGGCCACCGCAGCCGTGAGCGCCTGGACCACGGCGACCACCGGATTGGCCGCGCCCCGCGCCGCGCGCGCCAACGCCCTGAGATCGAAGTTGCCGGCCTGTCCCACGGCCGAGATCAACTCGGCGCTCTCCCTGGGCACAAGACCCAACCGGGCCTGCGCCCGGGACAGTGCGGTCTCGGCGTCCAGCATCGCCTGCAGCCAGGCCGCGTCCGAGACCAGATACTCGACCGTGCTGCCGACCCGGACGGGTGACAGCAGCCCGGCGTCCAGCTCGGCCGCCGCCCCGTCGTCGTCGGCGACGTGCGCCGCCAGAGGCTGAGTGGTGACGGTCATCACGCGGCCTCCGATCCGACCGTGGCGTCGGAACGGCTGAGCGTGTCCGAGCCGGCCAGCGCCAGGGCGGCCCTGGCCACCGCGTCCGAGTCGCCGAGCGTCACCGAATTGACCCCGGGCCTGATGCCGGCCGCCGTGACCCAGTGCACGGACTCGGTGGGCACCCCGAAGGCGAAGCGCCGCGGATGGGCCCGGCCCTCCGCGTCCAGCAGGTGGTACGGCCGCCGGGTGACGGCGAGCCCGCCGGTCTGGTAGCTCGACTGCGCCGGGCCGTCCACCAGATGACTCGCCGCCTGCCCGGTGGACATGAGGTGGCGCAGCAGCGGATCCGTCGTACGGCGCAGGTCGATGTCCGGCAGCCGGGCCTCGATGAGCACGGACGCCGCCACCTCGGAGCCGGGTACGCGGGGGGAGCGGGCGGTGAACACGCCTCTGGCCGCGTGCAGTTCGACGCGGAAGTCCGGACCGACGACGGTGAGCAGCCCGGCCTCGACCAGCGCCGCCATCTCCTGGATGCGCCGGGCCGGCGGGCCGATCGACAGGAAGGCGTTGAGCGGGGTGTACCAGAGGTCGAGGTCGCGGCGGTGCGAAGCGGCGGTGAGGCCGCCGTGGTCGACCAGCAGACGTATCTCGTTGCGCAGGTCGCGCAGTGCGTCGAGGGCGGCCTTGCGCGGGCCGCTCACATTGCCCTCAAGGGCGTCGGCGACGTCGCGCCGCAGCAGTTCGAGCAGCCAGTCGTGGAACGGGCCGGGACCCTCGAAGCCGACCCCCAGGTCCGGGTGGGCGAGCCGTTCCCAGTCCAGGCGGTCCGCCTCGCCGATCCCGTACTCCCGCAGCAGCTCACTCTCCTCGGCGCTCTCCCGGACGGTGGCCAGCAGCAGCTCCCGGAACCGGTCGGCCACGCAGGAGCAGCGGTCCCTGGCGAGCAGGGCCGTGTAGTAGACCGCCTCGGCCTCCCGTGCCACCAACGGCCAGATGTCCGCCCGCAGATCGAGCCCCGAGCCCAGCTCGGCCCGCTCCTTGAGCTGCTGGATCGTCTTGTCGGTGAGCAGCAGCGGTACGTGCCGGCCGTAGGCGCCCTTCTCGTTCTCTCCTCGGGCGTGGTACGGCACACCGCGCCGGGACCCGGCGAACATCCGGGGCTCCCGGCCGGACGGGCGGTACACGAGACGGCCGCCCCGCTCCTCGAAGACCCCGCCCCTGCCATGGCTGAACAGCGACAGGTAGTCGAAGAAGTTGAGGCCGAGACCGCGCAGGATCACCGGCTCGCCCGAGCCGATGCCGTCGAGGTCGGCATCGGCGGGATTGACCGGCAGGAAGTGGCGCAGTCCCAGCCTGACCGCGTCGTCGTGCAGCGCGCGCAGGGCGGGCCGCACCTCGGCGTCGAGATGGCCGAGGGCGAGGACCACGGCGTCCACCTGCGTGAGCACCATGCCGTTCTCCAGCCGCACGCTCTGCGGCCCGTCAGGGGCCTCACCGGCGTCGTCCAGCGCCACGGCCCGGGTGCGGTGCGCCACGATCCGCACATGGGCCGGTGCCAGCGCCACCACCCGGCCGAAGACCCACTCCAGGTAGCGGCCGTAGAACGCCCTGGTCGGATACGTGTCGGGCCCGAGCCTGCGCGCCTCGGCCAACGTCTCCCCGTCCGCGCCCTCCTCGGGGCCGAGCACCGTCATGAGCTGCGCCCACTCGTAGAGGCTCGGCCCCGTCACCAGCGGCCCCGCCATCTCCACCGAAGGGTCGGTGAACATGGTGACCTGGGAAGCGACGGTGTTCATCAGCAGGTGCCGCGACTGGTCGCTGCGCCAGACCCTGCCGGGACCCGGCTGTTCGGGGTCGACCACATGCACGGTCAGTGGCACCTCAGGTGCTCGGGCGGCATTCGCGCACACGCGCTCAAGCGTAGACAAACCGCGGGGTCCGCTGCCGACGATGCAAAGGGTTAGTCGCTGGTTTCCCACTGCTGCTCCTGATATAGCGCGAGAGAAGAAACGGAGGGAATGCCGACACAATGCGCCACGCCACTCCCTGCTTCTGGATCAAATCCACTGGGCGAAAAGCGGGTCAACGAAAATGGCAGCGCCGCGGCGCACCGGAGCCGCCCCGGGCCCATTCGTGCCGGGATCCTGCTGTGCGGAACGCCGGGCCGGCGCGTTCTGCTGTGGCACCGCCATCCCGGCCGCGTCCGGTTGCCACGCGGCTGTCACGCCGGGACCGGGAAAACCGGCGCCGTCGCAGCTCGGAGGCGCTTAAGCCGGAGCCAAGCGGGCGCCTGGACACTTCGAGCGCCGGCCTGGACGAGCCTGCCGGGCCGAAGCGTCTCAGGAGGCAGCGATGCGCGGCACGATGTGGCGGGCCCTCGTCGCCTGCCTCGCCCTTTACAGCCGAATCTGGATTCCGCAACCTCCTTTGGAGGAATACCGTTCCGGCGGCGCCGAGAGCGAAGAAGCCCCGGCCGGCCGCATGAAGAGCGGCAGCCCGGTGCCCGGCCATCCGGAAACGTGGGACCCGCGGCGCGCGCTGTCCGCCGAAGAACGCGAGATCTGGGCGGAATTGGGCTGGCGCGAGCGCGGGCAGCGGTGACGCAAGCGGTGCTTAAGCCGCCGGCCGCACAGTGTCGGAGCGCCGCCTCCGGCGGACGGCCGCGTCGGCGGGAGGGAACCGGGGATGTCACGCAAGCGAGGTCCGGGACGGGCACGCAGTGTACGGATCACTGAGGCCAGGCCCGGTCTCACCGAGGACGTCCGGGACCGGCAGCGGCGCTATCTGGTCGCCATGCTCGTCCGTACCGCGTGCGTGGTGCTGATGGTGGTCCTGTGGGACGACCACCGGACGACCGCCGTCGTCGCCCTCGTCGGTGCCGCCGTCATCCCCTACGCGGCCGTGGTGATCACCACGGGCGGCCGCCGCCGTGAGAAGCGCGTCCCCTTCACGCTCGTCGGACCGCCGTCCGGCCCGGTGCTGGAGCCGACCATGATCCTGCCGCCCGGACCGGCGCGGGAACCCGCGGCGGGGCCCGCCGCCGGAGCGAGCCGGTGCTGACCGAGGACCGGCCGCGCGCGCCGCACACCCCGTTCGCCGCGGTCGCCCGGAGCGCGCAGCCCGTCGCCGCGGGACTGGTCACCGCTGTCGTGGGGTTCGCCGGATCCTTCACCCTGGTGCTCGACGGGCTCGGGGCGGTCGGCGCCGGCCGGCGGCAGGCGGAGTCGGGCCTGCTGGTCCTCTGCCTGGCCATGTGCCTGCTCTCGCTCTGGTTCGGACTGCGCCACCGGCAGCCGATCAGCGTCGCCTGGTCCACTCCCGGCGCCGCCCTGATGGCCACCGTCGGCCAGCAGAGCGGTGGTTACGCCGGGGCCGTGGGCGCTTTCGCGGTCGCGGGTCTGCTGGTCGCCGTGACAGCCGCATGGGGCCGGCTGCGCCGCGCGCTGGCCGCTGTGCCACCGCCCGTCTCCATGGCGCTGTTCGCCGGCATCCTGCTGCCGCTGTGCCTGGCGCCGGCCCGTGGGGCGGTCGACTGCCCCGAGCTGGTGCTGCCGACCGTCGCGACCTGGGCGCTGCTGACGCGGTACGCGCGGCGCTGGGCGGTTCCCGGAGCGCTGGCCGCAGCGGTCACCGGACTGCTCCTGCGCGAACACGGGAAGCTCTCCGGCGCCGGTCTGACGCCTCAACTCACCCTGACCGCACCTCACTTCAGCTTGAGTGCGATCGTCGGCCTCGCGCTGCCGCTCTATGTCATCACCATGGCGGCGCAGAACCTGCCGGGGCTCACGCTGCTGACCCACTTCGGTTACCGGCCACCCACCCGCGCCGTTCTGTTGACCACCGGCCTCGGCACGGCGCTCGCCGCGTGCGCCGGTGGCTTCATGCTGAACCTGGCGGCGAGCACCGCCGCCCTGGTGGCGGGCCCCGACGCCCACCGGGACCCCGGCAGGCGCTGGATCGCCGCCGTCACCGCGGCTGTGGCGTACGGCGCCTTCGGCCTCGCGGTGGGCGTCTTCGCCACCCTGCTCGCGGTGGCACCGCCGCTGCTTTTCCAGACGGTGGCCGGGCTGGCCCTGCTGGGAGTCTTCGGGCAGGCGCTCAGCACGGCCTTCGGCCGCGCCGAGGCGGTCCCGGCCGCCGCCATCACCTTCGCGGTGACCGCGTCGTCCGTTTCCTTCCTCGGCATCGGCGCCGCCTTCTGGGGCCTGCTGGTGGGCCTCGCGGCCCACCGGCTGCTGCCTCGGTAGGACCGGGCCGCTATACCCGCGCCCCACTGGTCAGTTCGCGGGCCCGCAGCCGGGCCCCTCGCTCGGCGGCGAGGACGCCCGAGAGGGTCAGGCCGGCGCTCGGGGCGCCCTCGGCGATGTGCTCGTCCACCACGCGGCGCACCGTGTCCACGATCCCGGTGAACGGCAGTCGGCCGGCCAGGAACGCGGCCACGCACTCCTCGTTGGACGCGTTGAACACCGCGGGTGCCGTGCCCCCCGCCCGGCCCGCAAGGCGGGCCAGGGCGACCGCGGGGAAGGCGTCCTCGTCGAGCGGCCGGAACTCCCAGGACGTCGCCGCCGTCCAGTCGCAGCCGGGAGCCGCGTGCGGGACGCGGTCGGGCCAGCCGATGCCGAGTGCGATGGGGATGCGCATGTCCGGCGGGCTGACCTGGGCCAGCGTCGACCCGTCATGAAACTCGACCATGGAGTGCACCACCGACTGCGGGTGCACCACGACATCGATCCGGTCGTACGGCACGTCGAAGAGCAACTGCGCCTCGATGCACTCCAGGCCCTTGTTCATCAGGGTCGCCGAGTTCACCGTCACCACGGGACCCATGTCCCACGTCGGATGGTTGAGCGCGTCCTCGGGGGTCACGTCCGCCAACTCGGCCCGCCCGCGCCCGAGGAAGGGCCCGCCGCTCGCCGTCAGGACGAGCCGCCGCACCTCTTCCCTGCGACCGCCGAGCAGGCACTGGAAGAGCGCCGAGTGCTCGGAGTCCACCGGCACGATCTGGCCGGGCCGGGCCGCGGCGCCGACCAGCGGTCCGCCGGCCACCAGCGACTCCTTGTTGGCCAGCGCGAGGGTGGCACCGGACTCCAGCGCGGCGAGGGTGGGCGCGAGGCCGATCGAACCGGTCACCGCGTTGAGTACGGTGTGGCAGTCGAGTGCGGCGATGTCCGCCGCGGCGTCGGGCCCCGCGAGGACCCGCGGCACCGCCCGGTCCGGCCCGGCCGCCCGCAGCAGCCGCCGCAGTTCGGGTGCGGCCTCCTGGTCCGGTACGGCGACGACGTCCACGTCGAACTCCCGTGCCTGGCGGGCCAGCAGCTCCAGTCTCCCGGTGCCCGCGGCGAGGCCGGCCACCCGGAACCGGCCCGGCGCCGAGCGGACGACATCAAGGGCCTGGGTGCCGATGGACCCGGTCGAACCGATGATCACGAGCTGCCGCGGGCCCTCGGTCCGTCCGGCACGCTCCCACGGGTCGGCGAGGGGTGTGACGTCCGAGGCCGTCACGGTGCGCCCACCGAGGACGCGGCCGGCCCGCCGGGGACGGTCCAGGTGTCGTTGCCGGCGAGCAGGGTGGCGAGGTCGCCCTTGCCGTGCTGTTCGACGGCGGCGCTGAGTTGGTCGGACATGAGGGTGTCGTAGACGGGTCGGTCGACGCTGCGGAAGACCCCGATGGGGGTGTGGTGCAGGGTGTCGGGGTCGGCGAGCCGGGACAGCGCGAAGGCGTTGGTCGGCGAGGCGGAGTGTGCGTCGTGGGTCAGGATCCGGGACTCGTTCTCGGGTGTCACGGTGACGACCTCCAGCTCTCCGGTGGCGGTGTCGCGTACGACACCCTTGGCGTTGTCCGCCCCGAAGCGGATGGGCTGCCCGTGTTCGAGGCGGATGACGGCTTCCTGTGCCTGGTCCTTGTCCTTGAGGACCTCGAAGGCGCCGTCGTTGAAGATGTTGCAGTTCTGGTAGATCTCCACTAGTGCGGTGCCGGGGTGTTCGGCCGCCTCGCGCAGCACCTGGGTGAGGTGTTTGCGGTCGGAGTCGACGGTGCGCGCGACGAACGAGGCCTCGGCGCCGATGGCCAGCGACACCGGGTTGAAGGGGGAGTCGAGGGAGCCCATCGGGGTGGACTTGGTGATCTTCCCCAGCTCGGAGGTGGGTGAGTACTGGCCCTTGGTGAGGCCGTAGATCCGGTTGTTGAAGAGCAGGATCTTCAGGTTGACGTTGCGGCGCAGTGCGTGGATGAGGTGGTTGCCGCCGATGGACAGGGCGTCGCCGTCGCCGGTGACGACCCAGACGGAGAGGTCGCGGCGCGAGGTGGCGAGGCCGGTGGCGATGGCGGGGGCGCGGCCGTGGATGGAGTGCATCCCGTAGGTGTTCATGTAGTACGGGAAGCGGGAGGAGCAGCCGATGCCGGAGACGAAGACGATGTTCTCTTTCGCCAGGCCGAGTTCGGGCATGAAGCCCTGGACTGCGGCGAGGACGGCGTAGTCGCCGCAGCCGGGGCACCAGCGCACTTCCTGGTCCGACTTGAAGTCCTTCATCGACTGCTTGGCTTCGGCCTTGGGCACGAGGGACAGCGCCTCAGTCATCGATGGCCTCCTTGAGGGCCGTGGCGAGCTGTTCGGCCTTGAACGGCATCCCGTTGACCTGGTTGTAACTGTGCGCGTCGATCAGGTACTTCGCGCGCAAGAGAGTGGCGAGCTGGCCGAGGTTCATCTCGGGGACCACGACCTTGTCGTATGCCGTCAGCACCTCGCCGAGGTTGGCGGGGAAGGGGTTGAGATGGCGCAGATGCGCTTGCGCGATCCGCTCGCCCCGGCCGCGCAGCCGGCGTACGGCCGCCGTGATCGGGCCGTAGGTGGAGCCCCAGCCGAGGACGAGGGTGCGGGCGTGGTCCGGGTCGTCGACGTGCAGGTCGGGCACGGTGATGCCGTCGATCTTGGCCTGCCGGGTGCGGACCATGAAGTCGTGGTTGGCCGGGTCGTACGAGATGTTGCCCGTGCCGTCCTGCTTCTCGATCCCGCCGATCCGGTGCTCAAGACCCGGCGTACCCGGCACCGCCCACGGCCGGGCCAGGGTGTCCGGGTCGCGCTGGTAGGGCCGGAACACCTCGGTGCCGTCCGGTGCGGTGTTGTTGGGTGCTGTGGTGAACTCAACCTTCAGATAGGGGAGTTCGAGGGTCTGCGGGATGCGCCAGGGCTCGGAGCCGTTGGCGAGGTAGCCGTCGGAGAGCAGGAAGACCGGAGTGCGGTAGGTGAGAGCGATCCTGGTCGCCTCCAGCGCGGTCTCGAAGCAGTCGGCCGGGGTGGCGGCTGCCACCACCGGAACGGGAGACTCGCCGTTGCGGCCGTACATCGCTTGCAGCAGGTCGGCCTGCTCGGTTTTGGTGGGCAGTCCGGTGGAGGGGCCGCCGCGCTGGATGGCTACCACCAGCAGGGGCAGTTCCAGGGAGACGGC
>NZ_JBVJLC010000003.1:0-962576 GCF_055584925.1 Streptomyces sp. NPDC087906 | reverse complement strand
GGTTGATAGGCCAGATGTGGAAGACCGGTAACGGTTGGAGCTGACTGGTACTAATAGGCCGAGGGCTTGTCCTCAGTTGCTCGCGTCCACTGTGTTAGTTCTGAAGTAACGAACAGCCGTGTCCATATCCGGTTTGGGTTCAACTTCATAGTGTTTCGGTGGTCATTGCGTGAGGGAAACGCCCGGTTACATTCCGAACCCGGAAGCTAAGCCTCATTGCGCCGATGGTACTGCAGGGGGGACCCTGTGGGAGAGTAGGACGCCGCCGAACAATCTTTGGTAAGAACAGGGAAGCCCCTGCACCTCACGGTGCGGGGGCTTTTCTGCGTTCACCGGCCGTTCAAGGCAGGCCCGTGGGGTTTCTGAGCCCGCCCAACATCAGGTATGCTTCTGCCTGTTGTCGCGCCCCAATAGCTCAGTCGGTAGAGCGTCTCCATGGTAAGGAGAAGGTCTGCGGTTCGATTCCGCATTGGGGCTCAGCTCAGCAGAAAGGCCCCCGCCATCGGCGGGGGCCTTTCTGCTGGTTGGGCCTGCTAGTTGGGCTGCGGCTCCGGGATACGCATCGTCAGGATGGCCATGTCGTCCGACGCCGGTTCCGCGGCGAACCGTTCCACCGCGCGCAGGATGCGGGAGGCGACCGCGCCCGCCGTCAGTCCCGTACAGGTCGTCAGGACGTCCGCCAGGCCGTCGTCGCCGAGCATGCGCGTGCCTTCCCTGCGTTCTGTCACGCCGTCAGTGACGCACAGCAGGACGTCTCCTGGGTCGAGCGTGATCATCTGCTCGTACAGCTCCAGGTCTTCCATCACGCCGAGCAGCGGCTGCGGTTCGGCTGCCGCTTCGACCGTGCCGTCCTGACGGAGCCGCAGGGGGAGCGGGTGGCCGGCGCAGACCACCTTCAGGTTGGCGCTGCCGTCCTCCTGCGGCCACAACTCGCCGTAGAGCAGGGTGAGGAAGCGGCTGCGGTCGCCTTCGTCGAGGATCGCCGCGTTCAGGCGCTCCAGTACAGCGGGGCCGCTGAAGCCCTCCCTCGCCAGCAGGCGCAGGGCGTGCCGGGCGAGGCCGGTGACGGCCGCCGCCTCCGGGCCCGTACCGCAGACGTCGCCGATGGCGAAGCCGTAGGCGCCGTCCCTGATCGGGAACAGGTCGTAGAAGTCGCCGCCGACCTCGTTGCCTTCGCCGGCCGCGCGGTAGATGACCTCGACCTCGACGCCCGGGATCTGCGGGAGCCCCGGCGGCAGCAGGCTGCGCTGCAAGGACTGGCTGATGGCCGTGCGCTCCGAGTAGAGGCGGGCGTTGTCGAGGGCGAGCGCCGCACGGCGGGAGAGGTCTTCGGCGAGTTCCAGGATCTCCTGGCGGAAGTGGTCGTCGGAGGGCTTGCCCAGGGTGAGCAGGCCGATGACGCGGTTGCGGGCGACCAGGGGCAGTACCACGGTCTCGCCGCCCACCGCCGCGGCCGTGGCCAGCGACGGGCCGATGCCCGAGCCGGTGAGGGCCGCGTCGCCGCCCAGCTCCCGCATGGAGGTCCGCAGCGCCGACTGGTGTGCGGCGTCGGAGGGCGCCGTCCAGATGCGGGCGCCGGGGGTGGGGACGGGTTCGGGTGGGCTGATCTTCGACAGCAGGGCCTTGAGGCCGTCGATGCGCTCCTCGTCCTCGTGCAGCACGAAGGAGAGGGTGGGGTCCGACGACTGGTCGGCGATCGTGTAGACCGCGCACCAGGTGGCCAGGGTCGGGACCGTCATCTGTGCCATCAGGGCCAGGGTCTGGTTGCGGTCCAGGGTGCCGGCGAGCAGGTCGGATGCTTCGACGAGGAAGGACAGGGAGCCTCGGCGCAGGCGTTCCAGTTCGCCGAGGCGGGCCGATTCGACGGCCAGGGCGATGCGGTCGGCGGCGAACTGCAGGCGCAGTGCGGCTTCGTTGGAGAAGCGTGCCGAGCCTTCGGCCGCGACCCCGAGGGAGCCGGTGAGCCGGCCTTCGACCTTGAGCGGGACGGTGACGACGGAGCGCATGCCGGTCTCACTCAGGAGCGGTACGGCGCCGGGGACGGCCGTGAGGTCGTCGTGGACGGCCGGCATGCGCGCCGAGCCGTAGCGTCCCGTACTGGCCTCCACGGGGACGCGTGCGAAGCGCTGACGGGCGGAGGGCAGTCCTGTCGTGGCGCGCACTTCGAGTTCGGTCTCGTCGTCCGTGGCGAGCAGCAGGAAGGCGGAGTCGCCGTCGAGCATGTCGCGGGCGCGTTCCACGGTCCGCTGGAGGAGGCCGTCGAGGTCTTCGGGGGCGGGGGAGCCGATGAAGACCTCGAAGGGGTCGGCGGCCCGGTGCTCCGCGCCGTCGGTGGAGGGGGCGCGCGGCGGGGTCTGGATGACGGCGCGCTCGTAGTCGCGTACCAGCAGGCACACCGTGGACGGCTCGCCTTCGGTGTCGCGTACGCGCAGGTGGGCGGCGTAGACGGGGATGACGCGGCCGTCGGCGCAGCGGATGCCGTAGCTGCCTTCCCAGCGGGAGAGCTGGAGGGCTTCGGCGATGCCCATGCCGATGCCGGGGGTGTGCGGCCAGGCCGCGAAGTCGGTGAAGGGTTTGCCGGTGACCTGGTCGGTCGCGTACCCGAAGAGGTGTGCGGCGTCGTCGTTCCAGTTCGCCACGGCGCCCGCCGGGTCGACCTGGACGACGGCGACGCGGACCCGTTCGTCGGCGACGGGGAGCAGACTGGTGGGGAGGGCGGGTCCCGCCGAGCGCGTGCCGACCGGGCGGTCGGGCATGTCGAGCTGGAACCACACCTGCTTCTTGGTGGGGGTGTACTCCACGCCCCAGCGTGAGGCGAGGGCGGCGCAGAGCAGCAGTCCGCGGCCGTTCTCGCTGTCGGGATTGCCGAACTGGCGGCCGGTCCCCTGGATGGGGATCTCGCGCTCGGGGTAGCGGTCGGCGACCTCGACGCGGACGCCGTCCTCGGTACGCAGGCAGAGCACGTCGGCGGAGGTTCCGGCATGGATGACGGCATTGGTGACGAGTTCGCTGGTCAGGACCACGGCGTCGTCGACGACGTCGGAGTAGCCCCAGCCCTGGAGGGTGTCCCGGACGAAGGCGCGGGCAGTCGCGACGGAGCGCCCTTCGGGGTCGAACGTGGCGGCGGCCCGCGCGGTGATCACAGAACTCCTCGTACGCGTTTCGACACCCGGCTCTGCCATGAATCGGCCCCGCCCCTTCACATGCCCGTCGGTAGTACCTTTGCCGCTCCGTCCCCGCCGGGCGGACCGGGACGGTTTGGACAGCCGGATGCCAGGTTACTTACCTTCGCTGTCCTGGCGGATGCCGGTCAGCACTGTTTCCGCCCTATTGGGGTGGGGACGCTATGCGAAGCTGCCGAACTGTTATCGCCTGGTTCGGCCAGGGTGAAACACTGGGCAGGCTTCCGGAGAGAGTCCGGGCAGTACGGTCAACCCCTGCGGGAGGGACACGGTGGAGTCTGGCGTGGAGACGCGTGGCGGTCACACGCGTACGAAAGGCGGACGGTCCCGGAACAATGGGACGGCCGAGGTGGATGCCGCTGCCCTGAACAGACTGCTGACGGCCCTGGTGGCGATGCGGGACGGCAATTTCCGCAAGCGGCTGACCGTGTCGGGCGACGACGTGATGGCGGAGATCGCCGCCGTCTTCAACGAGGTAGCCGATCGTAATCTTCATCTCACCGGCGAGCTGGCCCGGGTGCGTCGCATGGTGGGCCGGGAGGGAAAGCTCACCGAGCGGCTGGAGACGGGGGCCTGCGAGGGGTCCTGGGCCACCGCCATCGACGCGTCGAACGCGTTGGTGGACGATCTGGCGCGGCCCGTGTCCGAGGTGGGCCGGGTGCTCTCCGCGGTCGCCGAGGGCGATCTGGAGCAGCGGATGGAGCTGCGTTCGCATTCGGCCGAGGGTGCGGAGCGGCCGCTGCGGGGCGAGTTCCTGAAGGTGGCCCGTACCGTCAACAACCTGGTCGACCAGTTGTCGGCGTTCACCGACGAGGTCACCCGGGTGGCGCTGGAGGTCGGTACCGAGGGCAAACTCGGCGGCCAGGCCAAGGTGCGTGGTATGTCCGGTTCGTGGAAGGACCTCACGGATTCGGTCAACACGATGGCGTACCGGCTGACGGCCCAGGTGCGTGACATTGCTCTCGTCACGACGGCCGTCGCCAAGGGTGATCTGTCGCGCAAGGTCACGGTCCATGTGGCCGGCGAGATGCTGCAGCTCAAGAACACCGTCAACACGATGGTGGACCAGCTCTCGTCGTTCTCGTCGGAGGTGACCCGGGTCGCCCGCGAGGTGGGCACCGAGGGGGAGCTGGGCGGCCAGGCGACCGTGCCGGGGGTGGCCGGGGTCTGGAAGGACCTCACCGACTCGGTGAACACGATGGCCGGCAACCTGACCAACCAGGTGCGCGGCATCGCCGAGGTCACGACGGCGGTCGCGAACGGCGATCTGTCGCAGAAGGTGACGGTGAGCGCGCGCGGTGAGGTGGCGCAGCTCGCCGAGACGATCAACCAGATGACCGAGACGCTCCGTACGTTCGCCGACGAGGTGACGCGCGTGGCGAACGAGGTCGGGGCCGAGGGTGTGCTGGGCGGCCAGGCGCAGGTGCCGGGCGCTGCGGGGACGTGGAAGGACCTGACGGACTCGGTCAACACGGTCTTCGGCAATCTGACCAATCAGGTGCGGGACATCGCGCAGGTGACGACGGCGGTCGCCAACGGCGACCTGTCGCAGAAGGTCACCGTCGATGTCGCGGGCGAGATGCTGGAGCTGAAGAACACCGTCAACACGATGGTGGGCCAGCTCAACTCGTTCGGTTCCGAGGTCACGCGCGTGGCGCGGGAGGTCGGCGTCGAGGGGCAGCTCGGCGGCCAGGCCGAGGTGCCGGGCGCCGCGGGTACGTGGAAGGACCTCACCGACTCGGTGAACACGGCGTTCCGTAACCTCACCGGCCAGGTGCGGGACATCGCGCAGGTGACGACGGCGGTCGCGAACGGCGATCTGTCGCAGAAGGTCACGGTCAATGTGGCCGGCGAGATGCTGGAGCTGAAGAACACCGTCAACACGATGGTGGCGCAGCTCTCGTCGTTCGCCGAGCAGGTGACCCGGATGGCCCGCGAGGTGGGCACCGAGGGCATGCTGGGCGGTCAGGCGCGGGTGGACGGCGTCTCCGGCACCTGGAAGGAGCTGACCGACTCCGTCAACTTCATGGCGGGGAACCTCACGGACCAGGTGCGGCAGATCGCGCAGGTGACGACGGCGGTCGCGCGGGGTGATCTGTCGCAGAAGATCGATGTGGACGCCCGGGGCGAGATCCTGGAGCTGAAGAACACCATCAACACGATGGTCGACCAGCTCTCCGCCTTCGCCGACCAGGTCACACGGGTGGCCCGCGAGGTCGGTACGGACGGCCGGCTGGGCGGTCAGGCGCAGGTGCCGGGTGTCGCCGGTGTCTGGCGCGATCTGACCGACTCGGTGAACGGGATGGCGGGGAATCTGACCTCGCAGGTCCGCAACATCGCGCAGGTCGCGACGGCGGTCGCGCGGGGTGATCTGTCGCAGAAGATCGACGTGGACGCCCGGGGCGAGATCCTGGAGCTGAAGAACACGCTCAACACGATGGTGGACCAACTGTCCAACTTCGCCGAGCAGGTGACCCGGGTGGCCCGGGAGGTGGGCACCGAGGGGATGCTGGGCGGCCAGGCCGAGGTGCAGGGCGTGTCCGGTACGTGGAAGGACCTCACCCAGTCCGTCAACTTCATGGCGAACAACCTGACGTCGCAGGTCCGCAATATCGCGGAGGTCACGACGGCCGTCGCCAAGGGCGATCTGTCGAAGAAGATCACCGTCGATGCCAAGGGCGAGATCCTCGACCTGGTGACCACCGTCAACACGATGGTGGACCAACTGTCCAACTTCGCCGACGAGGTGACGCGCGTCGCCCGCGAGGTGGGTACGGAAGGCATCCTCGGCGGTC
Source organism: Streptomyces sp. NPDC087906 (assembly GCF_055584925.1). Lineage (NCBI taxonomy): Bacteria > Bacillati > Actinomycetota > Actinomycetes > Kitasatosporales > Streptomycetaceae > Streptomyces > Streptomyces sp. NPDC087906. The sequence goes on along the minus strand of NZ_JBVJLC010000003.1, from coordinate 956,599 downwards.
AGGCGCGGGTGCGCGGGGTCACCGGTATCTGGAAGGACCTCAGCGACAACGTCAACACGATGGCCAACAACCTGACCAGTCAGGTGCGGAACATCTCGCGGGTCTCCTCGGCGGTCGCCAACGGTGATCTGACGAAGAAGGTGACGGTCGAGGCGCGCGGTGAGGTCGCCGAACTCGCCGACACGGTCAACATCATGGTGACGACGCTGTCGTCGTTCGCCGACGAGGTGACCCGGGTGGCCCGCGAGGTGGGCACCGAGGGCGAACTGGGCGGTCAGGCCCGGGTGCCGGGCGTCTCCGGTACGTGGAAGGACCTGACCGAGTCGGTGAACTCGATGGCGTCCAACCTGACCGGGCAGGTGCGGCAGATCGCCACGGTCACCACCGCCATCGCCAAGGGCGATCTCACCAAGAAGATCGACATCGACGCCCGCGGCGAGATCCTGGAACTGAAGAACACCATCAACACCATGGTCGACCAGCTCTCGTCGTTCGCCGACCAGGTGACCCGGGTGGCCCGCGAGGTGGGCACCGACGGAATGCTGGGCGGCCAGGCCCGGGTGCGGGACGTCGACGGCACGTGGCGTGACCTCACCGAGTCGGTGAACGAGATGGCCGGGAACCTGACCCGGCAGGTCCGCGCCATCGCGGCCGTCGCCACGGCGGTGACCCGCGGCGATCTGAATCTCAAGATCGACGTGGACGCGGCGGGCGAGATCCAGGTCCTCCAGGACAACATCAACACGATGATCGCCAACCTCCGCGACACCACCCTCGCCAACGAGGAGCAGGACTGGCTCAAGGGCAACCTCGCCCGTATCTCCGGGCTGATGCAGGGCCGCCGCGACCTCGACGACGTGGCGTCGCTCATCATGAGCGAGCTGACCCCGGTCGTCTCGGCGCAGCACGGCGCCTTCTTCCTCGCCATGCAGACGGGCACCCTGCCCGAGCTGGGCAGGGAGGTCAGCAGGGACGGTTCGTACGAGCTGTGCATGCGCGGGAGTTACGGCTACTCGGCCGGTTCGATGCCGACGTCCTTCCGGCCGGGCGAGACCCTGATCGGGACGGCGGCCGAGGAGAAGCGGACGATCCAGCTCAATGTGCCGCCGGGCTATCTGAAGATCTCGTCCGGGCTCGGCGAGGCGTCGCCGGCGCATGTGATCGTGCTGCCGGTGCTGTTCGAGGGCAAGGTCCTCGGTGTGATCGAGCTGGCCTCTTTCCAGCCGTTCACGCAGATCCAGCGGGACTTCCTGAGCCAGATCGCCGAGATGATCGCGACGAGCGTCAACACCATCAGCGTCAACTCCAAGACGGAGGTGCTGCTGAAGCAGTCGCAGGAGCTGACGGAGCAACTCCGCGAGCGGTCGGCCGAGTTGGAGAACCGGCAGAAGGCCCTCCAGGCGTCCAACGCCGAACTGGAGGAGAAGGCCGAGCTGCTGGCCAGGCAGAACCGCGACATCGAGGTGAAGAACACCGAGATCGAGGAGGCCAGGCAGGTCCTGGAGGAGCGCGCCGAGCAGTTGGCCGTCTCGATGCGGTACAAGTCGGAGTTCCTGGCGAACATGTCGCACGAGCTGCGGACGCCGCTCAACTCGCTGCTGATCCTGGCGAAGCTGCTCGCTGACAACGCCGAGTCGAATCTCTCCCCGAAGCAGGTGGAGTTCGCCGAGACGATCCACGGCGCGGGCTCCGATCTGCTCCAGCTCATCAACGACATCCTGGACCTGTCGAAGGTCGAGGCGGGCAAGATGGACGTCAGTCCGACCCGTATCGCGCTGGTCCAGCTCGTCGACTACGTGGAGGCGACCTTCCGGCCGCTGACCGCGGAGAAGGGGCTCGACTTCTCCGTACGGGTGTCGCCGGAGCTGCCCGCCACGCTGCACACCGACGAGCAGCGGCTGCTCCAGGTGCTGCGCAACCTCCTGTCGAACGCGGTGAAGTTCACCGACGGCGGCGCGGTGGAGCTGGTGATCAGGCCGGCGGGCGCCGACGTGCCGAACGCGATCAGGGAGCAGATGCTCGAAGCGCGGTCGCTGCGCGAGGCGGACGGCGATCTGATCGCCTTCTCGGTCACGGACACCGGGATCGGTATCGCGGCGAGCAAGATGCGGGTGATCTTCGAGGCGTTCAAGCAGGCGGACGGCACGACGAGCCGCAAGTACGGCGGTACGGGGCTCGGCCTGTCGATCAGCCGCGAGATCGCGCGGCTGCTCGGCGGGGAGATCCACGCGGCGAGCGAGCCGGGCCGCGGCTCGACGTTCACGCTGTACCTGCCGCTGCACCCCAGCGAGCTGCCGCCGCAGGGCTATCCGCAGCTCTCGCCGGGCGGTCTGGTCGATCCGCAGGTGCGCGCCTCCGACGCGGAGATGGGCGGGCACGCGCAGCTCCAGGCGTCGACGCCGGCCGAGCTGCCGCCGGGTCCCGCCGCGCTGTTCCGGCGCCGGCGTAAGAGTTCGGCCGCGGTCGAGCAGGGTCCCGCGCCGGAGCAGGCCGCCCAGCCGTCCTCGGTGGTCGCTGACGGCTCCGGGGGCGCACCGGCGAGCTGGGTCAACGGGGAAGGTGATCAGGGCTCCCAGGAGGCGCCGCAGGAGCGTCGTACGTACTCGTTCTCGGCGGAGAAGGTGCTGATCGTCGACGACGACGTGCGGAACGTCTTCGCGCTGACGAGCGTGCTGGAGCAGCACGGCCTCTCCGTGCTGTACGCGGAGAACGGCCGCGAGGGCATCGAAGTCCTGGAGCAGCACGACGATGTGACGGTCGTACTGATGGACATCATGATGCCGGAAATGGACGGGTACGCGACGACGTCGGCGATCCGCAGGATGCCGCAGTTCGCCGAGCTGCCGATCATCGCGCTCACCGCGAAGGCGATGAAGGGCGACCGGGAGAAAGCACTGGAGGCGGGAGCCTCCGATTACGTGACGAAGCCGGTCGATCCCGACTATCTGCTGTCGGTGATGGAGGGGTGGATGCGGGGGAAGTAGCCGCAGGGTGCACGATTCATCGTGACGGGCCGGTTGGCTGCGGTCGGCCGGGTGTGAGGCGGCGTGTGCGGGGAACGTTCTGGTCCCCCGCTACGTTTTTGCTTCGTGCACAGTGACATCACGGTGACAGGGTGTGGCGACAGGCGGGGTGCGGCTACCATGACCGGCACAAGGACGGACGGCGTAAGGGAGCCGTCTCCAGGGGCGACGCCCGGCAACAGCAGGGGTACTGCCGACAGGGGACGCCCCATGCCGGGGCGAGGAGGGCGGGTGGCCATGGTGCAGAAGGCCAAGATCCTCCTGGTCGATGACCGGCCGGAGAATCTGCTGGCGCTGGAGGCGATCCTCTCTGCGCTCGATCAGACGCTGGTGCGGGCATCGTCAGGGGAAGAGGCGCTCAAAGCGCTTCTGACGGACGACTTCGCGGTCATTCTGCTGGATGTCCAGATGCCGGGAATGGACGGCTTCGAGACGGCGGCGCACATCAAGCGCCGGGAGCGTACGCGCGACATCCCCATCATCTTTCTCACGGCCATCAACCACGGCCCGCACCACACCTTCCGGGGATACGCGGCGGGTGCGGTGGACTACATCTCGAAGCCGTTCGACCCGTGGGTACTGCGCGCCAAGGTCTCGGTCTTCGTCGAGCTGTACATGAAGAACTGCCAGCTCAAGGAGCAGGCCGAACTGCTCAGGCTGCAACTGGCCGGAGCGGGCGAGGCGAAGGAGCCCGCCGGGCTGCTGGCCGAACTGTCCGCGCGGCTCGCGGCAGTTGAGGAGCAGGCCGAGGCCCTGTCCAAGCAGCTCGACGACGATTCTGCGGACGCGTCGGCGGTGGCGACCGCCGCCCATCTGGAGCGCAAACTCACCGGGCTGCGCCGGGCGCTTGACGCCCTGGAACCCGGCAGCGGTGGCGGCCCGGCGTCGCTTCCCTCCCAGAACTGACCGTCAGTTCCCGGCCGGACCGTCAGATCCCGGCCGGACGGGGGCGACACGAACGGGTGAAGCGGGGCGCACACGTGTCCGCGACCGCCCACACCGGTAACCTCAGCATCATGGCCTCACGTACGTCCGGCAAGGGTTCCCAGGGCACCGCGAAGCCGCGCGCCGGGCGTACAACTGGCGCCCCGCAGAAGGCGGCTCCCGGCAAGAAGGCGGCGCCGGGCAAATCCGCGCCCGCGAAGAAGGCGCCGGCGGGCAAAGCCTCCGCGGGCAAGGCGCCGGCGAAGAAGGCAGCGGCCAAACCGGCGCCCAGGCCCGCCCCGTCGCCGACGAACGGCGTGTACCGGCTCGTCCGCGCCGTATGGCTCGGTGCCGCGCACGGCGTGGGCGCGATGTTCCGGGGCATAGGGCGCGGCGCGAAGGGCCTCGACCCGGCCCACCGCAAGGACGGCGTCGCCCTGTTGCTGCTGGGAATCGCGCTGGTCGTCGCGGCCGGCACCTGGTCGAATCTGCAGGGCCCCGTCGGCGACCTGGTCGAGATGCTCATCACCGGCGCCTTCGGCCGGCTCGACCTGCTCGTACCGATACTGCTGGGCGCCGTCGCCGTACGGCTGATCCTGTATCCCGAGAAGCCCGAGGCCAACGGACGCATCGTCATCGGCCTCTCGGCGCTGGTCCTCGGAGTGCTCGGGCTCGTCCACATCGCCTGCGGCGCCCCAGGGCGCGGGCAGGGGACCGAGGCCATGCAGGACGCGGGCGGCCTCATCGGCTGGGGCGTCTCCAAGCCGCTGATCTTCACCGTGGGCGACGTCCTCGCCGTACCGCTGCTGCTGCTCGTCACCGCCTTCGGACTGCTCGTCGTCACCGCCACCCCCGTCAACGCCATCCCGCAGCGGCTGCGGCTCCTCGCGTCCAAGCTGCGGCTCATCGAGCCCCCCGCCGACCTGGCGGACCACGACAGCGACGACGAACGGTACGAGGACCAGTGGCGCGAGGCGCTGCCCGACGACGAGCGGCGCCCTGCGGGCCGCCGCCGGGCACCACGCGCCGAGCGGTTCGACCCCGAGGACGAGCGCGAACAGGCCGAGGCCGAGGCGCTCTCCCACCGGCGCAGGCCGCCGCGCAGACCCGCGGCGCAGGCCGGCTTCGGCCGGCCCATGGACGCCGTGGACGTGGCGGCCGCCGCCGCCGCTGCGCTGGACGGCGCCGTACTCAACGGGCTGCCGCCCTCGCCTGTCGTCGCCGGACTCACCCAGGGCGTCGACCGGATGCGCAAGCAGCCCGACGACCAGGCGGACCCGGCCTCCGATGAGAGCGGCGACGAGACGTCGCGCGAGCACTCCGTACCGGTGCCCTCCGCGCGCGAGTCGGGGCGGGAGTCGGGGCGGGACTCGGGGCGCGAGTCTGAGCGGCGGGGCACCCCCGCGGGGGCCGTGGCCGATCTGACGAAGCCCACGCCCCCCGAGGAGGACCGGCCGCTGCCGCCCAGGGCCGAGCAGTTGCAGCTCGCGGGAGACATCACCTACTCCCTGCCGTCGCTCGACCTCCTGGAGCGCGGCGGCCCCGGCAAGACCCGCAGCGCCGCCAACGACGCGGTCGTCGACTCGCTGACCAACGTCTTCCGCGAGTTCAAGGTCGACGCGAAGGTCACCGGCTTCACCCGCGGCCCGACGGTCACCCGCTACGAGGTCCAGCTCGGCCCCGCCGTGAAGGTCGAGCGCATCACCGCGCTCGCCAAGAACATCGCGTACGCCGTGGCCAGCCCCGACGTGCGGATCATCTCGCCGATCCCCGGCAAGTCGGCCGTCGGCATCGAGATCCCCAACTCCGACCGCGAGATGGTCAACCTGGGCGACGTGCTGCGGCTCGCGGCGGCGGCCGAGGACGACCACCCGATGCTCGTCGCCCTCGGCAAGAACGTCGAAGGCGGCTACGAGATGGCCAACCTCGCCAAGATGCCGCACGTCCTGGTGGCCGGCGCGACCGGCTCCGGCAAGTCGTCCTGCATCAACTGCCTGATCACGTCCGTGATGATAAGGGCGACCCCGGAGGACGTCCGGATGGTGCTGGTCGACCCCAAGCGCGTGGAGCTGACCGCGTACGAGGGCATCCCGCACCTGATCACACCGATCATCACCAACCCCAAGCGGGCGGCCGAGGCGCTGCAATGGGTCGTACGCGAGATGGACCTGCGCTACGACGACCTCGCCGCGTACGGCTACCGCCACATCGACGACTTCAACCAGGCCGTCCGGCAGGGCAAGATCAAGCTGCCCGAGGGCAGCGAGCGCGAGCTGTCGCCGTACCCGTACCTGCTGGTGATCGTGGACGAGCTGGCCGACCTGATGATGGTCGCGCCGCGCGACGTCGAGGACTCCATCGTCCGTATCACCCAGTTGGCCCGCGCCGCCGGTATCCATCTGGTGCTCGCCACCCAGCGCCCCTCGGTCGACGTCGTGACCGGACTGATCAAGGCGAACGTGCCCTCACGGCTCGCCTTCGCCACCTCCTCGCTCGCCGACAGCCGGGTCATCCTCGACCAGCCGGGCGCCGAAAAGCTCATCGGAAAGGGTGACGGACTGTTCCTGCCGATGGGCGCCAACAAACCCGTCCGGATGCAGGGCGCCTTCGTCACCGAGGCCGAGGTCGCGGCCGTCGTCCAGCACTGCAAGGACCAGATGGCGCCCGTCTTCCGCGAGGACGTGGTGGTCGGCACGGCCAAGAAGAAGGAGATCGACGAGGACATCGGCGACGACCTCGACCTGCTCTGCCAGGCGGCCGAACTGGTCGTCTCCACCCAGTTCGGCTCCACCTCGATGCTCCAGCGCAAGCTGCGCGTCGGCTTCGCGAAGGCCGGCCGGCTGATGGACCTGATGGAGTCGCGGAACATCGTCGGGCCGAGCGAGGGATCCAAAGCCCGCGATGTCCTGGTGAAGGCGGATGAATTGGACGGGGTGCTCGACGTGATCCGGGGGAAGGCTGAATAAGAGGGGACCGGACTACCCTCCGCGGGCAACCGTTTCCCTTGGTCGGGCGTCAAGTTGGACAGAGGGATCATGTCCTGACCCTCCGCCGAGCCGTCCGGCCATTCTGATGGCGTACAAACCTGATGCTCCGCTTGCCCCACCCTTTCGTACCACCCATAGACTGAACGTCCAGCAGGTGGCTACACGCTCGAAAGGCGCCCCCGTGTCCATCGGCAAATCACCCGACGGCAAATCCCCAGAAGAAGAAACGCCTTCGACAGAAGAACCGCCTTCGACCGAAGACAACCGGCCCTCCATCGGCCAGACCCTCCAGCAGGCGCGCGTCGCAGCGAATCTGACGGTCGACGAGGTCAGTGCCTCCACCCGGGTGCGCATCCCCATCGTGCACGCGATCGAGCAGGACGACTTCTCGCGCAGCGGCGGCGACGTCTACGCGCGCGGCCACATCCGGATGCTCGCCCAGCAGGCGGGGATCGACCCCGATCCGCTCATCGAGCGGTTCGACGCCGAACACGGCGGTCGTCCCGCGCCCACACCGGCGGCGCCGATGTTCGAGGCGGAGCGCATCCGCCCCGAGCGGCGCCGGCCGAACTGGACGGCGGCCATGGTCGCGGCGATCGTCGCCGTGGTCGGCTTCGTCGGATTCACCGCGTTCAACGGCTCCGACGACAGCGACGCTTCGAAGTCAGCGGCCGAGGGACCCAAGCCCGACAAGTCGTCGGTCAAGGCCAGCCCGACGAAGACGGCCGACCCCAAGCCCGCCCCTTCGGACAGCGCCATCGCGGCAGCCCCGCGCGACAAGGTCACGGTGAAACTGACCGCCGTCGACGCCAAGAGCTGGATCTCGGCCAAGGCGCACAACGGCAAGCTGCTGTTCGACGGCATCCTCCCCAAGGGTGAGTCCAAGACCTTCCAGGACGACGAGAAGGTCAATCTCATCCTCGGGAACGCCGGCGCCATAGAGCTGTTCGTCAACGGCAAGAAGGTCTCGGACGAGTTCGAGTCCGGCCAGGTCGAGCGGCTCTCGTACACGCAGGGCGACCCCGAGGCGGGCTGACGGAGACCGGGCCGCGCGGCGGCCCCGGCCACCGCCCGGCCACCCGGGCAACCCTGCACGGCAAGGGCAGGGCCAGGACAAAGTAGTCTTGCGCCCATGCCCGAACGCCGTACCGTCGCCCTTGTCACTCTTGGCTGCGCCCGTAACGAGGTGGACTCGGAGGAGCTTGCAGGCCGCTTGGCAGCGGACGGCTGGGAGCTCGTCCAGGACGCCTCCGACGCGGACGTCGCCGTCGTCAACACCTGTGGATTCGTCGAGGCCGCCAAGAAGGACTCCGTCGACGCCCTGCTGGAAGCCAACGATCTCAAGGATCACGGCAGAACCCAGGCCGTCGTCGCCGTCGGCTGCATGGCCGAGCGGTACGGCAAGGAACTCGCCGAATCGCTGCCCGAGGCGGACGGCGTGCTCGGCTTCGACGACTACGCCGACATCTCCGACCGGCTGCAGACCATCCTGAACGGCGGCATCCACGCCTCGCACACCCCCCGCGACCGCCGCAAGCTGCTGCCGCTCAGCCCGGCGCAGCGGCAGGACGCGGGCGGCGTCGCCCTCCCGGGCCACGGCGACCTCCTGGCCGACCGGTTGGAGACCGTCGCCCCCGCCGATCTGCCGGACGGCGTCGCCCCCGCCTCAGGACCGCGTGCGCCGCTGCGCCGCCGGCTGGACCGCAGCCCCGTCGCCTCGGTGAAGCTCGCCTCGGGCTGCGACCGCCGCTGCACCTTCTGCGCCATCCCCTCGTTCCGCGGGTCCTTCATCTCCCGCCGGCCCAGCGACGTGCTGACCGAGACCCGCTGGCTCGCCGAGCAGGGCGTCAAGGAGGTCATGCTCGTCTCCGAGAACAACACCTCGTACGGCAAGGACCTCGGCGACATCCGGCTGCTGGAGACGCTGCTGCCCGAGCTGGCGGCCGTCGACGGCATCGAGCGGATCCGGGTCAGCTATCTGCAGCCCGCCGAGATGCGCCCGGGGCTGATCGACGTCCTCACGTCGACGCCGAAGGTGGCGCCGTACTTCGACCTGTCGTTCCAGCACTCGTCGGCTTCGGTGCTGCGCTCCATGCGGCGCTTCGGCGACACCGACCGCTTCCTGGACCTGCTGGCGACCATCAGGGGCAAGGCGCCGCAGGCCGGGGTGCGCTCCAACTTCATCGTCGGCTTCCCGGGCGAGAGCGAGGCCGACTTCGCCGAGCTGGAACGCTTCCTCACCCACGCGCGGCTCGACGCGATCGGCGTCTTCGGCTACTCGGACGAGGACGGTACGGAAGCGGCGACGTACGAGAACAAGCTCGACCCCGACCTCGTCGCCGAGCGGCTGTCGCACCTGTCGCGGCTGGCGGAGGAGCTGACCTCGCAGCGGGCCGAGGAGCGGCTGGGCGAGGCCCTGGTGGTGCTCGTCGAGTCCACGGGCGCTGACGACTCCTCGGAGGGCTCGTCGGCGTACTCGTCGGCGTACTCCGAGGACGGCGAGGAGGCTGTGGCGGTCGGCAGGGCGGCGCACCAGGCCCCGGAGACGGACGGCCAGGTGCTGTTCACGTCACGCGAAGGTCTGCGTCCCGGCCGTATGGTCGAGGCGAAGGTGGTCGGCACCGAGGGCGTCGACCTGGTGGCGGAGTACGTGGCCGACTACGACGACCTTCCGGAGGAAGTCCTCCGGACCCCGGGTGAGGAGGCGGCCAGATGACCGGAGTCCCGGCGTCCGCGGCGGGCGGTACCGGCGCGAAGCCGGCGCCCGACGCCAAGCGGGGTGCTCCGGCGCTCGTCCAGGCAAGCCTGTGGAACATCGCGAACATCCTGACCATGGTGCGGCTGCTGCTCGTGCCGGGCTTCGTGGTGCTGATGCTCCAGGACGGCGGGTACGACCCGGTCTGGCGGGCCTGGGCGTGGGCGGCGTTCGCCGTCGCCATGATCACCGACATCTTCGACGGTCATCTGGCCCGTACGTACAACCTCGTCACGGACTTCGGCAAGATCGCCGACCCGATCGCGGACAAGGCGATCATGGGCGCGGCGCTGGTGTGCCTGTCGTCGCTGGGTGATCTGCCGTGGTGGGTGACGGGTGTCATCCTCTTCCGCGAGCTGGGTATCACGCTGATGCGGTTCTGGGTGATCAGACACGCGGTGATCCCGGCGAGCCGGGGCGGCAAGATGAAGACGCTGGCCCAGGGGACGGCCGTCGGGATGTACGTACTGGCGCTGACCGGGCCGCTGGCGACGCTGCGGTTCTGGGTGATGGTGATCGCTGTCGTGCTGACCGTGGTGACCGGGCTGGACTATGTGCGCCAGGCGGTGGTGCTGCGGCGCCAGGGGCTGGCGAGGGAGCGTGCGGCGGCCTCGGCCGGCACCGTGGAGCCCACCAGGACGCCGGAAACGAAGCAATGAGCACCGCCGGGGAGCTGACCGGGGCGGCGCGGGTGCTGGCGCTGCTGGACGGGCGCGGCGGCACGCTGGCGGTCGCCGAGTCCCTCACGGGCGGTCTGCTGGCCGCGGAGCTGACATCGGTCCCCGGAGCCTCCCGGACCTTCCGCGGGTCCGTGACGGCCTATGCGACGGATCTGAAGCGGGACGTCCTGGGCGTGGACGGGACCCTTCTGGACGAGCGCGGAGCTGTGGACCCCGAGGTGGCCCGGCAGATGGCGGCCGGGGTACGCGGCGCACTGCGGGCGGACTGGGGAGCGGCGACCACCGGGGTCGCGGGACCGGATCCGCAGGACGGTCAGCCCGTGGGGACCGTTTACGTGGCGGTCGTGGGCCCGGAGGGCGACGGGAAAGTGGCCGCATTGCGGTTGAACGGCAGCCGGACGGAAATCCGTAAGGAGAGTGTACGGAGCGTTCTCGCACTGCTCGCCGACGAACCCATGGGGAACGGGCGGGCACAGGATACGGAACAGAACGGGGGGAATTGATGTTTGCAGCCCTGAGTGAACACGACATCGCTCCCCGCACGGCCGCGGCGCGAGGCGGTACGGTGGGGCGTGAAGGATGCGGCTACGCGGTCCGAGGAGGGAGCCACCGATGATTCTGCTCCGTCGCCTGCTGGGTGACGTGCTGCGTCGGCAGCGCCAGCGCCAGGGCCGTACTCTGCGCGAAGTCTCCTCGTCCGCCCGGGTCTCACTCGGCTATCTCTCCGAGGTGGAGCGGGGGCAGAAGGAGGCATCCTCCGAACTGCTCTCCGCGATCTGCGACGCGCTTGACGTACGGATGTCCGAGCTCATGCGAGAAGTGAGCGACGAACTGTCGTTGGCCGAGCTGGCAGCGTCGGCAGCGGCGAACGAGCCGGTGCCTGCGCCAGTACGCCCAATGCTCAATTCTGTCCCTGTGACGTCGGTGGCCGGGGTGCCGACGGAGCGGGTGACGATCAAGACGCCGAAAGAGGCGGTGGGCGTCGCCGCGGCCTGATGGCGGCGAGCCGTCCCGAGAGGTTTGGGAGAGGCCCTGGTCGGTACGAGGTACCGGCCGGGGCTTTCTTCGTCCCTGAATGCCCGATTTAGGGCATTGTGTCATGGTGGAGAAGGCGTGCGATCCGATCGCCGCCGTAATCCACGTGACCAGGAGGACCACATGTCTGTGGTGAAGAGCGCGCTGCCCGAGGAAGACCTCAAGCTGGTCGGGGAGGCGCTCCAGGGTGCCCTTGTGGACCTGATCGACCTCTCCCTGATCGCCAAACAGGTCCACTGGAACATCGTGGGCCCCCGCTTCCGCTCCGTACACCTCCAGCTCGACGAGGTGGTGACAACGGCCCGCGGCCACTCCGACACGGTCGCCGAACGAGCGGCGGCAATAGGCGTAACCCCGGACGGCAGGGCCGCGACGGTAGCGTCCCAGAGCGCCATCGCCCCGGTAGCGGACGGCTGGATCAAGGACGAGGACGCGGTACGCACCTTGGTGGACGGCCTCGGCGCGGTGATCACCCGCATGCGCGAGAGGGTCCAGTCGACGGACGAACCGGACCCGGTGACGCAGGACATCCTGATCCAGGTGACGGCGGACCTGGAGAAGCACGCGTGGATGTTCCAGGCGGAGAGCGCCTGAGCAGGTCGGGGCCTTGCGGGGCCTCTGACCAGGGCGGGAACCTCTTCTTCGTGCGCAAGCGCGAAGACGGCCCGGTCAGTACGGCTCCTACCGACGGGCTGTGACGATCAGCGTGCCGATCTTCCTCGGCCCCGGCGGTGCGGGCAGGACCCGGGCCGCCGCCGCGGCGAATCCATGCTCCCGCAAAATCTCCAGCCACTGCTCCGGCTCGTAGTCCCAGCGCTTCACGACGAGTGGGTCTTCGTCCTCGGACCGGGTGATGTAGGACGCCTGGCAGCCGTAGCAGCCCTCAACCGGAGGACGCTGGGAGAAGGCGAGCACGCCGCCCGGGTGAAGGCGTTTCCGGATCGCCGGCAGCAGCACAGCCGGGTCGCTGAACCAGACGGCGCCGAACACCGAGTAGATCGCGTCGAAGGACTCGTCGCCGTCAGCGAGAAACTCGGCCGCATTACCGCGGTGAAGCGTCATGCCGGTGTCGGCCCACCGGGCCTCCGCCGCCTTCAGTTGGGCGAGAGACACGTCGACGCCAACCGCGCGGGCGCCGACCTCGACAACGTGAGCGAGATTTCCGCCCTTGCCACACCCGAGATCCAGCACGCTGTCGCCCGCGCCGATTCCGAGAGCTTCCGCGCCGGGCCCGTGATCCGGGTACTGCGTCCAGTTGAACCAAGTCGCGGCGCCCGCCGCGTTCAGAGGGCGCCGGTCGGGCTTCTGCCGTGCGTAGGTGTCCCAGGCCGTGTCTGCCACGTGTTTCTTTCCGCTCGATCGGGCCAGCCGCCCAGCGGTGAAGCCGGACGGCTGGAGTGTCGTACAGGTGGGGCGGTTCTGTCACCCCTTCTTCTTGCAGCCGTTGGGGCTGTCTGTGCACCCGGCATGGCACTGCGAACAACTGCCGCCGACTGCGGCCTCGGGCCACAGCTCCAGGTCGATCGTGTACCCAGCGGCCGCGATGGCGGCGAGTGTGCGCCCTCGCGCAGCCTCATGTCCGCCGGTCACGGTTTCGCCGTCCGGCGTCGGCACGTGGTGGATGAACCGGCCGGCGATGCGCTCGCAGAATGCGGCGTAGTCGACGGTGTGGAGGATCCAGGTGTGCCAGCCGACGTCGACGGCCTTGCTCGGTACCAGTGCCGAGCCGGGAAGCTGGGCTCCCGCGGCGAGGAACGCCGCGGTCTGGCCGATGATCCGGCGAGCGGTCGGGGCGTCCGTTTCGGGGTGGTCCTTGGTGATGTGGGCAGCGAGCCGTTCCATCACCGAGGGGCTGACGAGGGTGGACGGGTCGGTGGTGCCCACGGGATGCTCTAACGCGGTGGTCATGCGATTCCTCTCTGGTGGACGTTCCCTCAGGTGAGGGCTGGCCCCGTCTCGGCCGTCGACCGTCCAGGGTGGGGCGGCCGAGACGAGAATCAGTGGGGTGTTGCGTCGGCCGATCCTCATGCTCAACGGCGTCGGTGCCGACGAGGCCATCGTCGGCGGGCTACGAAGAGCAGCGTCCTACGCATCCTGGAGGGCGGATGAGGGATCACTGAGGGACGAGGCCAGCCAGCGGAAGACGGCTGTCTCGGTCACTCGCGCTTTCGTGGACACGGGCTTCTCCCTGTAGCTGACTGCCTCCGGCACACACGAGTAGCGTTTCGGACACAGACCGTCATGCACAGGAGCTGAGTGTCCGCAGGTGTCCGCACCGTTGCGGACACTGCGGACAGCAGGGGAATGCATCCATGCACGAGACCTTCGCCCAGGCACTTCGCCGTCACCGCGGACATCGATCGGTCCGGGACGTCGCGCAGCTCGCGAGCGTCAGCAAGAGCTACGTTTCTGACCTTGAGAACAGTCGGCGAAAGCCCACCTCGCAGATCGCGGCCGCCATTGACCACGCCCTGGACGCCGACGGCGAGCTGATCGCCCTCGCGGACGTCCCCCCTGGGCAGTCACCGCTTGAGCAAGCGGACGCCCTCCAGCGCGGCCTCCACGAGGCTTTTGTCGCAGGCCCCATGTCCGAAGCCGGCCTTGAGGAGTGGGAGTACACCGTCGCGAGGCACGGTCGGGCCACGCGGTACCGAGCGGAGGCCGACTTCCTTGCCGGAACTGCTCGGCGACTTCATCGACCTCCGCCTCCTCCTGACACACCGGCACTCGGCGTCGGTCCGGAAACAGTTGCTGATGGCCACAGCCCAGATGGCGGGACTCACGGCACTTACTTTGCTGAAGCTCGGAGACGACAGGGCGCGAGGATGGTGGCGCACCGGCCGAGCGGCCGCAGCAGCGGCGGACGACCGGGCGACGCAGAGCTGGGTATACGCGCAGGAGGCGTACCAGCTCTACTACGAGGGCGACTTGCGGGGCGCGGTCGAGCTGGCTGTACGAGCCCAGCATCTCGCCGGCGGACTGCCCTGCGTCGGGCCCGCCCTGGCGGCACCTCTGGAAGCGCGAGCCCACGCCCGTATCGGCCAAGCTGACGACACACGCAGGGCACTCGCCGAAGCCGAGGTAGCACTCGGGCGCCTGCCCCTGGAAAGCCGGACGGAGTCAGCGTTCGGCTACTCAGAGTCCCAGTTCCGGTTCCACAGTGGGAACGCGTTCACACATCTCGAAGACGTCCCGGGGGCGCGCGACCAGCACGCCCGAGCCCTGGAGTTGTACCCGGCGACTGATCGCACCGACCGCACGCTCATCGCCCTCGACCAGGCCATGTGCCTTGCTCTTGTTGGCGACCCGGCGGCCGCCGCTCAGCACGCCACGGCAGCCATCGTCGCCCTGCCGCCCTGGCACCGATCCTCACTGATCGTCTACCGCGCTCACGAAGTGGCGGCTACGGTGCCGGAGGCACGTGCGGTGTCAGAGGTGCGGGTGCTGCGCGAGATTCTCGCGCTGCCCCCCGGCGAGAGGGACAGCAGTGGTGGAGATCCGCCCGGCGACCGAGGCAGACGCTGAAGTCATCTCAGAAATCCTCGGCGAGATCGAGGAGTACTACGGCGGCCGGCCGACCCCCGGGGACATGACGCAGATCCGTGCCGCACTCTTCTCCGCCCGGCCCGTGGCCACTGTGCTCTTGGCTCGCGACGGCGACGAGGTCCTGGGCCTCGCCTCCTACTCGCGTCTCTGGCCAGCCGCCGGCGCCGACACCTCGCTGTATCTCAAGGAGCTTTATGTCCGCGAGGGTGCGCGTCGCCGCGGTGTCGCGCGGACGTTCATGACGGCGCTCAAGGCAGCCGCAGCCGAGGCAGGCTGCACCCGGATCGAGTGGACCGCCGACGCCGACAACCCGCCGGCCCTGGCGTTCTACGCGATGCTCGGTGCCGAGCGCCGCGATGGAAAGATCTTCTATCGGGCCGAGATGTAGCAGCAGTCCGGAGCCCTCACAGTCCTACGGCGCTCGCCGAGCCCTCGCTTCCGCTCCGTACACCTCCCTGCGGCCCGACCTTGGCGGACGCGGTGGCTTCCGTAGTGGCGGCGGTCAGAGGCTCTTCATCGCAGTGGCGCTGGGGCTGCCGGGTTCTGTCGTGTACATCACCAAGGAGAAACCTGAGCCGGGCAGGCTGAGGGAGTGCCGGTCGATTTCCAGCTCGCCCAGTGTGGGGTGACGCAGGATTTTCCGCACGCTGGGAATGGGGCGCACAGCGTGATTGCGCCAGCTACTCGCAAAATCTGGATCGTGAGACGCGAACTCGTTGATGAGTTCTGCCAGCACGTTATCCGTGGGATACCGAACGCTGGCTGCGCGCAATTGGGCGGCTGCCTGCCGTGAGAAATCCGGCTCCGAACCCGGCGCGCCGGTGCAGAGGGTGTCGCGGAATCTCGTCGAGATGCGCGTGAGATTGCGTTCGTCAGGGGTGAGACGGGAGAAGTCTGTAATCAGAGCTGCGGCCGCCGCGTTCCAGGCGACGATGTCCTGCCGGTCGTTGACGATGTAGGCGGGGATGCCGTCAAGTCTGCCGAGTAGCTGCTGGGCATCCTCGGGTACGTGCTCCGGCGTGCCGTCGTTGTCTGCCGGCAGCGCTTGTCCGGCCAAGCGGGCCAGATGGTCGCGCTCCGCTTCGGTGAGCCGGAGAGCCGTCGCCAGCGCGGACAGCACCTGCGGCGAGGGCCGGGGGGCCCGTGCCTGTTCCAGTCGTTCGTAGTAGCTCACCGACACCTGTGCCAGGGCGGCCACCTCTTCGCGGCGCAGTCCGGGTGTGCGACGGGCGCGCCGGCCTGGTGGAAGCGTCGCTTCGGCCGGCACGTCTTTTGGTCGCAGGTCTTCGCGGCGGCGGCGGAGAAAGTCTGCGAGCTGCTGGCTGCTCACCCTTCCACGCTGTCACAGGAGGGACCGCTGAGCCTCGCACTGTCGGTCCGGGGCTTAGCTGTCCGTTCCGCACCCACAAATCTGCTGTGCATGGTGTTCCGGTCGGTTTGTTGACCACGAGGAGAAACGATGTCCAGCACGCCTGAGGAAATATTTCGCCGCCTGATCGACCTGATGCTGGCCAAAGACATGAATGCCGTGGCAGATCTGTGGGCGCCTGACGGGATTTCAGAATTCCCTTTCGCGGCCGGGAACTCCGCTCGCGTTCTCCGCGGACGTGAGGAGGTACGCGCCTACCTCGCTCACTATCCGGAGCTGATGGATATGCGGGAGGTGGCCGCGCTTACCGTGCGGCCCACGGATCAAATGGACACCGTCGTGGTGGAGTGGACGGCCACCGGCCGCACCGTGGCCACCTCCCAGCCCTACCGCCTGGACTACATCGTGGTTCTCACGGTCCGCGACGGGCAGATCGCTCTGTTTCGGGATTACTGGAGCCCGCTGTCGGCAGCCGCCGCTGCCGGGGGGCTCGCCGGGCTGATCGACTCGCTCGAAAGGAAGGACGCCTGATGTCCGGAGTGCTCGTGACCGGAGGGACCGGCAAGACCGGCAAGATGCTGGTGCGCGTGCTCCGCGCTGCTGGTGTGCGGGCTCGGGTCGCCGGCCGGAACCCGGGCGCAGTCGATCCTGATGCGATCCGCTTCGACTGGAATGACCCGACCACCTATGGGCCCGCGCTCGACGGGATGGACCGGGTCTTCCTGCTTGCACCGGTGGAGAGTGTGGACCCGCTGCCGCTGGTCGAGCCCTTCCTGCGCCAAGCGCGGCGGGCCGGTATCCGGCGCCTCGTTATGCTCGGCTCCGCCATTGTGCTGCCGAACGCGCCCAGCGCTGTGGAGATGGCCGCTCAGGTCCAGGCTCAGCCCGGAGGTGTCGTGCTCCGCGCGTCCGGCTTCATGCAGAACTTCCTGCGCCCGCACCCGCTGGCCGAGCACATCCATCGACTCGGTGAGATCCGCACCGCGGCCGGTGACGGCCGTCTGGGGCGGGTCGATGCGCGGGACATCGCGGCCAGTGCTGCCGCGCTCTTGGCCGACCTGGGGGTGGACGCTCGAAGCGACTACCTGATCACCGGGCCGCACGGGATGAGCTATCCACAGGCCGCGCAGATCATCACCGCGCAGACCGGCAGACAGGTTCGGGTGGAGCGTATTGCGGAGAAGGAGCAGGCTGCCGCCTACCGTGCCTCCGGAATGGCGACGGAGTTCGCTGACCCCCTTGCCGCCGTCGAGCGCGGAATCAAGGAGGGACGCGAGAACCAGGTCAGCACCGCGGTGCTCGAACTGACCGGCCGTCCGCCGCGCGCCTTTGCCGAATTCGTCTCCGATCACGCGTACGAGTGGACGCAGTAGTGCCTGAGCAGCGGCGATCCGCGGGCGGGTGCGGGGGTGAGCCCCCGTGCTCTGGATGCGGGGTGGGGCTGGGCGGGGGAGACTGCGGAGGACGGTGTGCTACGTCGGTCCTAGGAGGTGGCCATGGCGAAGCGAATAGTGCTGCTTCCCGCGCTCGCTCTTGGCGGCCTGTGGTGGTGGGCCGCGTTGCGGCTGGCGCTGATACCCGGGCAGGCCGGGGCCTTCGAGGGGGCCGTGGTGGTCGGCGGGTGGGGGTTGAGTTTGCTGCCGGTGCATGTGGCTTCGCGGGCCGCGATGCAGGCGGAGGCGGCCGAGAAGGCGGCCCGAATATCCGGCGGCGTGGAACATTCGTAGTTCTCAGGGGGAGAGTCAGGCCGGGGGTCAGGTCCGCGCGATCACGCCGTCGGGCCCTTCTGGCAGTTCGGGCACCAGTACGTCGGGCGGTCGGCCTGGTCGGCCTTGCGGATGGTTGTGCCGCAGCGCGCGCAGGGGCGGCCCACTCTGCCGTAGAGGTAGATCCGGCGGTCGCTGCCGGGGCGTTCCCTGTTCGCCTCCAGGAGCTTCTTCGCCGCAGTCACCAGGCGCTCGGGCGAGGGGACCTGGCCGACGGGGAGCCAGGGCGTGACCCGGGCGAGGAAACAGGTCTCGGACTTGAAGATGTTGCCGACACCCGCGAGATTGCGCTGGTCCAGCAGGGCCTCGCCGACGGGGCGCGCCGGATCGGTCAGCAGGTTGCGCAGCGCGGTGTCCGGGTCCCAGTCCGGTCCGAGGAGATCGGGACCGAGATGGCCCACCACCCGCTCCTCGTCGGCGGTACGCAGCAGCTCCAGGACCTGGAGGCGGTAGCCGACCGCCGTGCGCTCGGCCGTGCCGAGGACCGCCCTGATCTGGTGTCCCGGGCCGCCGCGCCAGCGTTCGCCCGGCCGGTACAGCTTCCAGGCGCCCTCCATCCGCAGATGCGAGTGCAGGGTCAGCCCGCCCTCGACCCGGGTGAGCAGGTGCTTTCCGCGCGGTGTGACGTCGAGGACGGCGCGGCCGGTGAGATCGGCCGTGGCGAAGCGGGGCACGCGCAGGTCGGAGTGGGTGAGCAGGTGCCCGGCGAGGGCGGTGTGCAGACGTCGGGCGGTCTGCCAGACGGTGTCTCCTTCGGGCATGTCATCCATCATGCGTGAGGTGGGACGCGAACGCGGGGAGTACCCACGCGCGCGGGCGGCGCCTCGGCGGTCAGGGGCGCAGCCGCAGGCCCCTCGGGGTGGCGTTGAAGCCCGCCTTCTCCAGCGCGCCGCCCAGCGGCGACGTCAGGGCCGGGCTGCCGTTGGCCCGCTCCACCGTGAGG
Organism: Streptomyces sp. NPDC087906; assembly: GCF_055584925.1. Classification (NCBI taxonomy): domain Bacteria; kingdom Bacillati; phylum Actinomycetota; class Actinomycetes; order Kitasatosporales; family Streptomycetaceae; genus Streptomyces; species Streptomyces sp. NPDC087906. The sequence goes on along the minus strand of NZ_JBVJLC010000003.1, from coordinate 937,571 downwards.
CTGCCGAGCGCACCGGCCCGCGCCGCGTTCGCCAGCGCCTCGGCCGCCGCCTGGAGCGCCGGGTCCTGCGGGTCGGTCGGCCAGGCCAGCAGCGTCTTGCCGCCGCGCTCCAGGTAGAGCGTCAGCTCGCCGTCGACGAGGACGACCAGCGAGCCCGCCTTGCGGCCGGGCTTGTGTCCCGCGCCCGCCGGGGGCTCCGGCCAGGACAGCGCTGCCCCGTACGCGTTGGCCGGGTCGGCCGCCGCCAGGACCACGGCGCGCGGCGACGGATGGGCCTCGGCGCGGTCCCGGGCGGTGGAGGCGGCGCGCAGCCGGTCGACCGCGCCGTCCATGGCGAACTGGGCGGCGCCCAGGCCCTCCACGACATAGCCGCGCCGCGCCTGGCCGCTATCCTCGAAGGCGGAGAGCACGCGATAGACGGCGGAGAAGCCGCCGCTCACCCCCTCGGCCCCGACCGCGCCCCTGGTCACGACGCCGTGCCGGTCCAGGAGGGTACGGGCCAGGGCGTGCGCGCGGTGCGTGGCGTCCTGCTCGCGGCCGGGGACCAGCGACCAGCGGCCACTGACCGTCGGCGGCCCCGTACGGGACGCGGGCCTCGCCGCCGCCGTGAGCGTGCCGTACCGGCCGCGCGGCACCGGACGGCGGGCGCGGTGCGCCGTGGACCCGGCGGTTCTGCCCGAGCCGAGCAGCGAGCGCAGCGGTGCGAGGGTGTCGTTGGTGAGCCGGCCCGACCAGGCCAGGTCCCAGACCGCGTCGGCCAGGTGGGAGTCGGTCGCATCGGGGTGGGTGGTGGCCCGGACCTGGTCGGCGATCTGCCGGAAGAACAGGCCGTAACCGCCGGCGAGCGCGGTCAGCACCGACTCGTGCACCGCCGTCAGCTCCAGCGGATGCGGCTCGGGCAGCAGCAGCGGCGCGTTGTCGGCGAGATAGAGCGACACCCAGCCGTCCTTGCCGGGCAGCGCCCCTGCCCCGGCCCACACCACCTCGCCCGTGGTGGTCAGCTCGTCCAGCATGGCGGGCGTGTAGCCGGAGACCCGGGACGGCAGGACCAGCCGCTCCAGCGCCGACGCCGGCACCGAAGCGCCCTGCAACTGCTCGATCGCGCGGGCGAGTCCGTCGATGCCGCGCAGACTGCTGGCGCCCAGATGCTGCCACTGGGGGAGGAACGCGGCGAGCGCGGCCGGGGCGACGGGCTCCAGTTCCTGGCGCAGCGCGGCGAGCGAGCGGCGGCGCAGTCTGCGCAGCACCGTGGCGTCGCACCACTCCTGGCCGATGCCGGACGGATGGAACTCGCCCTGGACGACGCGGCCCGTCGTGGCGAGCCGTTGCAGCGCGCCGTCCGTAACGGCTGCGCCCAGTCCGAACCGCTCGGCGGCGGCCGACGAGGTGAACGGGCCGTGCGTACGGGCGTAGCGGGCGAGGAGGTCGCCCAGCGGGTCCTTGACGGGCTCCATGAACGCCTCGGGGATGCCGACCGGCAGCGCCGTGCCCAGCGCGTCCCGCAGCCGGCCCGCGTCCTCGATCGCCGCCCAGTGGTCGGTGCCACCGACGCGCACCTTGATGGCGCGCCGGGCGGCGGCCAGCTCCTCGGCCCAGGGCGGTTGCGCGCCGCGCTCCGCCAGCTCCGCGTCGGTGAGCGGTCCGAGGACGCGCAGCAGGTCGGCGACGCCTTCGACGTCCTTGATCCGCCGGTCCTCCACGAGCCACTGGAGCTCCTGCTCCAGTTCGGTGAGGACCTCGGGGTCGAGCAGCTCGCGCAGCTCGGCCTGGCCGAGCAGTTCGGCGAGCAGCCGCGAGTCCAGCGAGAGGGCCGCAGCGCGCCGCTCCGCCAGCGGTGAGTCGCCCTCGTAGAGGAACTGCGCGACGTACCCGAACAGCAGGGAGCGGGCGAACGGGGAGGGTTCGGTCGTGGTGACCTCCACCAGCCGCACGCGCCGGGACTCGATGTCACCCATCAGATCCGTCAGGCCCGGCACGTCGAACACGTCCTGGAGGCATTCCCTGACCGCTTCCAGCACGATCGGGAACGAACCGAACTCGCTGGCCACCTGGAGCAGTTGGGCGGCGCGCTGGCGCTGCTGCCAGAGCGGGGTGCGCTTGCCGGGGCTGCGGCGCGGCAGCAGCAGGGCGCGCGCCGCGCACTCGCGGAACCGGGCGGCGAACAGCGCCGAGCCGCCCACCTGGTCCGTGACGATCCCGGCGATCTCGCCCCGGTCGAAGGCGACATCACCCGCCCCGACGGGCGCCTGCTCGCTGTCGAAGGTCGTGTCGAGCGAGGTGTCGAGGCGGGTCGACTCCTCGTCGAGGAGATCGAGCCCCATCAGATCGGCGTCGGGCAGCCGCAGCACGATGCCGTCGTCCGCGTGCATGACCTGGGCGTCCATCCCGTACCGCTCGGCGAGCCGCGCGCCGAGGGCCAGCGCCCACGGGGCGTGCACCTGGGCCCCGAACGGGGAGTGGATCACGACGCGCCAGTCGCCCAGCTCGTCGCGGAAGCGCTCGACCAGGATCGTGCGGTCGTCGGGGACATGGCCGCAGGCCTTGCGCTGCTCGTCCAGGTACGAGATCACGTTCTCCGCGGCCCACGCGTCGAGGCCGGCGGCCAGCAGCCGCAGCCGGGCGTCCTCGGGCGAGAGGGCGCCCACCTCGCGCAGGAACGCCCCCACCGCGCGGCCCAGCTCCAACGGGCGGCCGAGCTGGTCGCCCTTCCAGAACGGCAGCCGCCCCGGAGTGCCGGGGGCCGGAGTGACCAGGACCTGGTCACGGGTGATGTCCTCGATCCGCCAGGACGTCGTACCGAGGGTGAAGACATCGCCGACCCGGGACTCGTAGACCATCTCCTCGTCCAGCTCACCGACCCGGCCGCCGCCCTTCTTGGGGTCGGATCCCGCCAGGAACACCCCGAACAGGCCGCGGTCGGGGATGGTCCCGCCGGACGTGACGGCCAGCCGCTGCGCGCCGGGCCGGCCGGTGACCGTGCCGGCGACGCGGTCCCACACCACCCGGGGGCGCAACTCGGCGAACGCGTCCGACGGATACCGCCCGGCGAGCATGTCCAGCACGCCGTTGAAGGCCGAGTCGGGCAGGGAGGCGAACGGCGCCGCGCGGCGGGCCAGCGCGAGCAGATCGTCGGCCTGCCTGCTGTCCAGGGCGACCATCGCGACCAACTGCTGGGCCAGCACGTCCAGCGGATTGGCGGGGACGCGCAGCGCCTCGATGGAGCCGGTGCGCATCCGCTCGGTGACGACGGCCGCCTGCACCAGATCGCCGCGGTACTTCGGGAAGACGACCCCCGTGGAGACCGCGCCGACCTGGTGTCCGGCGCGGCCGACCCGCTGAAGCCCGGAAGCCACCGACGGCGGCGACTCGACCTGGATGACCAGATCCACCGCCCCCATGTCGATGCCCAGCTCCAGACTCGACGTCGCCACGACGGCCGGCAGCCGGCCGGCCTTCAGATCCTCCTCGACCTGCGCGCGCTGCTCCTTGGAGACCGAGCCGTGGTGGGCGCGGGCGAGCAGCGGCGGCGCCCCCGCGGCGGCGCCGGACTGGGCCATCACCTCGGCGGGTGAGTGCTCCTCCGGCATCGGCTCGCCCGTCGCGCGCTCGTACGCGATCTCGTTGAGCCGGTTGCACAGCCGCTCCGCGAGTCTGCGGGAGTTGGCGAAGACGATCGTGGAGCGGTGCGCCTGGACGAGATCGGCGATGCGCTCCTCCACATGCGGCCAGATCGACGGCTTCTCGCCGCTGTCGGTCTCCGAGGCGGGCGAGCCGCCCAGCTCGCCGAGATCCTCGACCGGGACGACGACGGAGAGATCGAACTCCTTCCCCGACGGCGGCTGGACGATCTCCACGCGGCGCTGCGGCGACAGGTAGCGCGCCACTTCCTCCACCGGGCGGACCGTCGCCGAAAGGCCGATGCGGCGGGCGGGGCGCGGCAGCAGCTCGTCAAGGCGCTCCAGCGAGACGGCGAGATGCGCGCCGCGCTTCGTCCCCGCGACGGCATGCACCTCGTCCAGGATCACCGTCTCGATCCCCGCGAGCGCGTCGCGCGTGGCGGACGTCAGCATCAGGAACAGCGACTCGGGGGTGGTGATCAGGATGTCCGGCGGTTTCGTCGCCAGCGAGCGGCGCTCGGCCGCCGGGGTGTCACCGGAGCGGATACCGACCCGCACCTCGGGCTCGGGCCGGCCGAGCCGGACCGACTCCTGCCTGATGCCGGTGAGCGGGCTGCGCAGATTGCGCTCCACATCGACCGCGAGGGCCTTCAGCGGCGACACGTACAGCACCCGGCAGCGCTTCTTCGCGTCGGCAGGGGGCGGCGTCGAGGCGAGCTGGTCCAGCGCCGCGAGGAAGGCCGCGAGCGTCTTGCCCGAGCCGGTCGGCGCCACGACCAGCACGTCCGACCCCTGCTCGATGGCCCGCCAGGCCCCCTCCTGCGCGGCCGTGGGCGCGGAGAAGGCTCCCGTGAACCAGCCGCGGGTCGCGGGAGAGAACGAGTCGAGCGCAGTCCGTGCCATGCATCCCATCGTGCACCCGACCACTGACAAACGCCCGGACCTGGGGAAACGGGCGCCCGCCCACGGGAAGCCCCGGCCCGGCGCGGCAGCGCGAAACGGACGCGACATCGCCGCGCGCCGCCGCGTAACGTCCCCGACGTGACAGAGACAGCACCAGCCGGCCCCGGCAAGGACATCCCCGGCAAGGACATCCCCGGCAAGGACATACCGCCGGACCCCGCACGGCCCGACTCCGCCGTCGTACGCGACGCGCTGGGCGTCGGCATCGCGGTCGGCCTGTCCGGCTTCGCGTTCGGCGTCACCTCGTCCGGCGCCGGACTCACCGTCCTGCAGACCTGCACGCTCAGCCTGCTGGTCTTCACCGGTGCCTCGCAGTTCGCCCTGGTCGGCGCGCTGGCCGGGGGCGGCAACCCGCTCACCGCGGCGGCCGGCGCGTTCTTCCTCGGCGTACGCAACAGCTTCTACGGACTGCGGCTGTCCCAACTGCTGCGCGTGCCAGGGCCGGTACGGCCCTTCGCGGCCCACTGGGTCATCGACGAGACCACCGCGGTCGCCCTGGCCCAGCGCGACCAGCGCGGCGCCAGGCTCGGCTTCACGGTCACCGGGCTCACCCTCTACGTGCTGTGGAACCTCACCACCCTCGGCGGGGCACTCGGCGCCGAGGCCCTCGGCGACACCGACCGCTGGGGTCTCGACGCCGCAGGGCCCGCCGTCTTCCTCGCGCTGCTCGCGCCCATGCTCCGTACGACGACCGAGCGCGCCGTGGCGGGCGTCGCCGTCGTTCTCGGGCTCGGCCTCCTGCCGGTGCTGCCGGCAGGCGTTCCGGTCCTGGTCGCCGGGCTCGCGGCGCCTGCGGTGCTCTTCCTCCAGGGCCGCAGGGCGGCCGAGCGCCGGAAAGGAACGGACCGTTGAACATCTGGATCGCGATCGGCGCCACCGCCGTCGGCTGCTACCTCGTCAAACTGCTGGGACTGCTCGTACCGGCCGGGGTGCTGGAGCGCCCTCTCGTGCAGCGGCTGTCGGCGCTGCTGCCGGTCGCCCTGCTCGCCGCGCTGACCGCGCAGCAGACCTTCAGCACCGGTGGTTCCCTCGTCGTGGACGCCCGCGCCGCAGGGGTCGCCGCCGCGGCGGTCGCGCTGATCCTGCGCTCCCCCTTCCTGGTGGTCGTGGCGGCTGCCGTCGTCGTCACGGCGGGCGTACGGGCACTCGGCGGCTGACCTGGGAGGGCGACCGGGGAGGGCGACCGGAGACGGCGGGACAGAGGGCCGTCAGTCGATGGCGCGGCCGTGCGCCCGCAGTGTCCGCAGCGCCTCGATGGTGACGATCGGCCGCCACTCCAGCGCCGTACCGGGCGCCCACGCGCGCCAACTGATCGGCCAGCCGCCGTCCTCGTCCTGTTCGGCGGCGAGGAAGTCGAGGGACCGCGCCATCTCCGCGTCGGTGAACCAGCGGCGGGCCAGCGAATCGGGCACGCGCGCGTAGTCGTGCGGGAAGTGGTGCTCGTCCGGTGCGTAGCCGGCCGGGACCGGGTACTCGGCGCGGCGCGGCGGGTCCAGCACCGCCATGCGGTTGTCGCGCACCAGCCGGCCGAGCCGGTCGGCGGCTGCATCGGCTCTCGCCCGGTCGGGAACGCCGTCCAGGAAGGCGACGGCGGCGACGACCTCGTAAGGATGCGACTGCCTGGTCTCGCCCAGCGCCTCGACGGCGGCCCAGCAGAAGTCCGTCGCCCGGAACAGCCACGCGTGCCAGACGCCGTTGCGGTGCAGCAGCCCGGCCACCGGCCCTGTCGCCAGCAGCTCGCCCGCCGGATCGTCCACGACCGGCAGGAACGGCGCGTACGGGTAGCCGCGCAGCGAGGGATGGAGCGCGGGCAGCGCGCCCTCCGGCGTCGAGACCGACGTCAGATAGCGGCAGACCCGCTCGATCCCCGGTCCCTGGCAGCGGCGGACGGCGTCCAGGACCCGCAGCGCGTGCGCCGTGTGCAGCGGCTGGCTGACCGGACCGCGCAGATCGGGCTCCAGGGCATGGCCGTAGCCGCCGTCCTCGTTGCGGTAGGCGGCGAGCGCGGTCTCGACGGCCGCACCCCGGCTGTCGGAACGGCTACCAGAACGGCTGTCGGAACGGCCGTCGGAACGGCTCTCGGAACCGGCGTCCGCTTCGGCGCCCCGCAGGAAGTGGTAGGCGAACCGCCGCTGTTCGAGCACGCGGGCCGTCAGCCACACGAAGTGCTCGGCGCGGGCGAGAGGTGACGCGGTGGATGCTCCGGTTCCGGCCATGCACCGACCGTAGGGCGCGGCCCGCGCGGGCGGGGGTGGACCGGCGCCGCTGCACTCTCAGGAGCGGGATACTGATGTCATGCGGTTGACGATTTTCTGGGAGCGGATGAACGACCACTTCGGCGCCGGGTACGCCGACTCGTTCGCCCGCGACCACGTGATGACCGAACTGGGCGGCCGTACGGTCAACGAGGCGCTGGACGCGGGCTGGGAGGCCAGGGACGTCTGGCGCGCGGTGTGCGCGGTCATGGACGTCCCGGCCGACAAACGGTGACGGACCGTACCCAGCGGGGCGCTCACGGCAGCCGCGGGACGAGATGTCGTACCGGTAGGCGAGACTGACCCTGTGGCACCGACTGACGAGACCGTGACCGGCACAGCTCCGGACGCACCAGCAGCGACCGCACCCCCGGTCACACCGCCTCCCGAGGCGGCCGAGGGCGACGGCCGGGCCCGCATGCCCCGCTGGCTGCCGCGCGCCCTCGTGCTGGCCCTGCTGCTCTTCGGAGCCTTCCAACTGGGCAATTGGGCGTTCCATCAGCTCATCGGGCTGCTCACGAACGTACTGATCGCGTTCTTCCTGGCGCTCGCCGTCGAACCGGCCGTGAGCCGGATGGCCGCCCGGGGGATGCGGCGAGGACTCGCCACTTTCCTGGTCTTCTTCGCCGTGCTGATCGCGGCCGCCGGATTCGTCGTGCTGCTGGGTTCCATGCTGGCCGGGCAGATCGTCCATCTCGTCGAGGACTTCCCGAAGTACCTGGACTCCCTGATCAACTGGATCAACACCACCTTCCACACGAAGGTCTCCCGGTTCGACGTCCAGGACAGCCTGCTGCACTCCGACTGGTTGCAGAAGTACGTCCAGAACAGCGCGAGCGGTGTGCTGGACGTGTCCACGACGGTGCTCGGCGGTCTCTTCCGGCTGCTGACGATCTTCCTGTTCTCGTTCTACTTCGCCGCCGACGGCCCCCGGCTGCGGCGCGCGCTGTGCTCGGTGCTGCCCCCGGCCAAGCAGGCCGAGGTGCTGCGCGCATGGGAGATCGCGGTCGACAAGACCGGTGGCTACATATACTCGCGCGGCCTGATGGCGCTGATCTCCGGCTTCGCGCACTACATCCTGCTGGAGATCCTCGGCGTGCCGTACGCCCCGGTGCTCGGCGTCTGGGTGGGGCTCGTCTCCCAGTTCATCCCCACCATCGGCACGTATCTGGCGGGCGCGCTGCCCATGCTGATCGCCTTCACCGTGGCCCCCTGGTACGCGGTGTGGGTGCTCGGGTTCGTCGTGGTCTACCAGCAGTTCGAGAACTACGTCCTGCAGCCCAAGCTCACGTCGAAGACCGTCGACATCCACCCCGCCATGGCCTTCGGCTCCGTCATCGCCGGTACGGCGCTGCTCGGCGCCGTCGGCGCGCTGATCGCCATCCCGGCCATCGCGACGCTCCAGGCCTTCCTCGGCGCGTACGTGAAGCGCTACGCGGTGATGGACGACCCGCGCGTGCACGGCCGCAGGTCCGGCGACGGACCGCCGCTCCCGAGCCGGATACGCGGCGTGCTGCGCAGGCGCGTGGACGGGCTACCGCCGCAGCGGTAGCCCCCGGAGAGCGGGCGGAGAGCGGGCGGATCCCTGTCGAGTGGCGGAGCCGGAGCGGCTGGCGTCGAATGGATGGGGCGGGAGTCCGAACTCTGGAGGCAACGTGCCTGTCGTGCCGCTGACCGAGATCCTCTCCGACGCGTTCCAAGAGCGGTACGGCGTGCCGGCCATCAACATCTTCAACGATCTGACGCTGGAAGCCGTGCTGGCCGCCGCCGTGGAGCACGCGTCCCCGCTGATCGTGCAGACGTCGGTGAAGACGGTGAAGTCGATCGGCAGCGACGTGCTGTACCAGATGTGGACGGCGATGACGGCGGGCATCGAGGTGCCCGTCACGCTCCATCTGGACCACTGCCCCGAGCGCGACGTGATCAGCGAATGCCTGCGGCAGGGCTGGAACTCCGTGCTCTTCGACGCGTCGCGGCTGCCGGTCGAGGAGAACATGCGCCAGACCGTCGAGGTCGTCGCCGAGGCCCGGAGCTTCGGCGCGCAGGTCGAGGGCGAGATCGAGTCGATCACCGGCGTCGAGGACGGGGTCGGCAGCGACACCGAGGCCGAGCGACAGGACCTGGACGTCGCGCTGCGCTTCCTGCGCACGACCCAGGTCGACGTGTTCGCACCGGCGATCGGCAACGCCCACGGATCGTACAAACAGGCCCCGGTGCTGGACGCCCAGCGGGTCAGCGACATCGTCGCGGCCCACCCGCTGCCGATCGCGCTGCACGGCGGCAGCGGGCTCTCCGACGAGCAGTTCCACGACCTGATCTCCCGGGGGTGCGCGAAGGTCAACATCTCGACCGCGCTCAAGGAGAAGTTCATGAAGTCGAGCCTCACCTTCCTCGAAACGGCGGCCGAGCGGCAGAAGTGGGACCCGCCGTCGCTGTTCCGCTCCGTACGGGGCGACGTGATGGAGATGACCGGCTCGCTGATGACGCTGTTCGGCAGCGCGGGCCGGGCGAGGTGACCGCCGTGCCGGCCGTCCCTTCGACCCCTTCGACCTCCGACGCGCTCGTCTTCGACTGCGACGGCGTACTCGCCGACACCGAGCGCCACGGGCATCTGCCCGCCTTCAACCAGACCTTCGAGGAGTTCGGCCTCCCCGCGCGCTGGAGCGACGCCGAGTACGCGCGGAAGGTCACGGTCGGCGGCGGCAAGGAGCGGATGAAGACGCTCCTCACTCCCGAGTTCCTCGCCGAGACGGGGCTGCCCAGCGACCCCGACGCGCTCGACGAGCAGGTCGCGCGCTGGCACCGGCGCAAGACCGAGATCTACCAGGGGATCATCGCGAGCGGAGCCGTGCCGCCCCGGCCCGGCGTGCGGCGGATCGCCGAGGAGGCGGCAGCGGCGGGCTGGACCCTGGCGGTCGCCTCCACCTCGGCCGAACCGTCCGTGCGCAGTGTGCTCGAACTCGCCGTCGGCCCCGAACTGGCCGCCCGCTTCGGTGTCTTCGCCGGGGACATCGTGCCGCACAAGAAGCCCGCTCCCGACATCTACGAGTACGCCGTGGCCGGGCTCGGGCTCGACCCGGCGCGGGTCGTGGTGATCGAGGACAGCCACAACGGACTGCGCGCCGCGCTCGGCGCGGGGCTCGTCTGCGCCGTCACCACCAGCGCCTACACCGGCCAGGAGGACTTCACCGGAGCCGCGCTCGTGGTGACGTCCCTCGGCGACCCGCCGCCGGACGGGACCGCCACACGGGTGCTGGCCGACCCGCACGGCGTGCACCCGGAGCCCTGTGTGCGGCTCGCTGACCTCCAGTTCCTGCTCGCAGCCAGTCAGGAGAGCCATGCCAACGACAACAGCCGATGATCTGGAGTTCGTCGTCAGGACGGTCGCGCGTACCGCCGTCGACAACGAGCGGGCGTTCTCGGACCTGGACGCCGTGGCGGGCGACGGCGACTTCGGCTACTCGCTCGCCCGCGGCTTCGAGATCGTCCTCGCCGACTGGGACACCTTCGACCGCGCGTCGCCCGCCACCTTCCTGAAGAAGGTGGCCATGGTGATCTCCAAGCGGGTGGGCGGGACTTCGGGCCCGCTGTGGGGCACCGCGTTCCTCCGCGCGGCCGCGGCCCTGGGCGAACGCACCGAGGTGAGCGGGGACGACGCGGTCGCGATGCTGCGGGCGGCGACCGAGGGCATCAAGGCGCGCGGCAGGTCCGACGTCGGGGACAAGACGCTGCTGGACGCGCTGGTGCCGATGACCGACGCGCTGGACGAGGCACTGCGGTCCGGCGGTGCAGGCGGACCGGCCGCACTGGCCGGGATCGCGGCGTCGACCGCCCGCAAGGCCGCCGACGCGACCACCCCGATGCAGGCCATGCGGGGCCGCCAGAGCTACACGGGGGAGCGCAGCATCGGCTCGCCCGACCCGGGCGCCGTCGCGGTGGCCGTCATGGCGGAGCGGGTCGCGGCCGAATGGAACTCCCGCACGGACGAGAGCTAGGAGCGAGCGCACATGAAGAAGTTCGTGAACGATCCGAAGAATTTCGTTCCGGAGATGCTGGAAGGGCTGGCCCTGGCCAACCCCGACACCCTCCGGTACGTCCCCGAGTACAACCTGATCATGCGCGCCGACGCCCCGCGGGCCGACAAGGTCTCCATCGTCCAGGGGTCGGGGTCGGGCCACGAGCCGTCCCATGTCATGGCCGTCGGCAAGGGGATGCTCGACGCCGCCTGTCCTGGCGACATCTTCTCCGCGCCGCCCACCGACTACGTGTACGAGACGGTCAAACTCGTCGCGTCGCCCAAGGGCGTCCTGCTGCTGGTCAACAACTACACCGGTGACCGGATGGCCTTCGAGATGGCGGAGGAGCTGTCGGCCGCCGACGGCGTCACCGTCCGCACGCTGTTCATCGACGACGACGTCTCCGTACAGGACTCGACGTACACCGTCGGCAGGCGCGGTGTGGCCGGCAACTTCTTCGTGATGAAGGCCGTCGGCGCGGCGGCCGAGCGGGGCGCCGACCTCGACGAGCTGTACCGGATCGGCGAGAAGGTCAACTCCGTCACCCGCACGATGGGCATGGCGCTCACCGCCTGCACCCCGCCTGCCAAGGGCTCCCCCCTCTTCGACCTGCCCGACGACGAGATCGAGATGGGCGTGGGCATCCACGGCGAGCCCGGCCGGCGGCGGGAGAAGCTGCGCCCGGCCAACGAGATGGTGGCGGAACTCGTCACCACCGTCGTGGACGATCTGCCGTTCGCCTCCGGCGACAAGGTGGCGCTGATGCTCAACGGCCTCGGCGGTACGCCGATCGGCGAGCTGTATCTGGCGTACGGGCTGGCGCACCGGCAGGTCACCGAGCGCGGGATCGAGATCAGCCGCAGTTACGTGGGGGAGTACTGCACCTCGCTCGACATGGCCGGCGCCTCCGTCACGCTGGTCAGGCTGGACGACGAGATCGCCGAACTGCTCGCCGACCCGGCCGAGATCGCGATCCGCGTCTTCTGACAGAGTGGTCCGCCGTCATCGGTCACACACCCGGGAGGGACCCTCATGGCGGACACAGCGGCACTCAGGGCGGCATTCGACCAGTTCGACACGGACAAGGACGGCGCGATCACCGCGGCCGAACTGCGCGGCGTGCTGGCGGAGCTGGGCGCGGGAGCCATCTCCGAGGAGCAGGCGAAGTCGCTCCTCGACGGCGCCGACACCGACAGCGACGGCCGGGTCACCTGGGACGAGTTCCTCGCGGCGCGCAGCCGCTGACGCCCGCGGCCGGCCGGGGAAGTCCCTGGTCGGCGTGGTGCGCTTGACAGGAAAATCGAACATCCATTCTGATTGAGGGCCGGTCGCCGGGCGCCGCCGGAGGGCGCCGGGCGGGACGTCAGGACGCATTGTCAGTGGCAGGGGATAGCGTCAGTGACGTGAAGCGATCGACTCAAGCAAATCGGGTGGAACCCATGGCAGGAACCGACCGCGAGAAGGCGTTGGACGCCGCTCTCGCCCAAATTGAACGGCAATTCGGCAAGGGCGCGGTGATGCGCCTCGGCGAGCGGCCGAACGAGCCCATCGAGGTCATCCCCACCGGGTCGACCGCGCTCGACGTCGCGCTCGGCGTCGGCGGCCTGCCGCGCGGCCGTGTGGTGGAGGTGTACGGGCCGGAATCCTCCGGTAAGACGACCCTGACCCTGCACGCGGTGGCGAACGCGCAGCGGCTCGGCGGCACGGTGGCCTTCGTCGACGCGGAGCACGCACTCGACCCCGAGTACGCGCAGAAGCTCGGCGTCGACATCGACAACCTGCTGCTCTCCCAGCCGGACAACGGCGAGCAGGCGCTCGAAATCGTGGACATGCTGGTCCGCTCGGGCGCGCTCGACCTGATCGTCATCGACTCCGTCGCCGCCCTGGTGCCGCGCGCGGAGATCGAGGGCGAGATGGGCGACTCGCACGTCGGCCTGCAGGCGAGGCTGATGAGCCAGGCACTCCGGAAGATCACCAGCGCGCTCAACCAGTCCAAGACCACCGCCATCTTCATCAACCAGCTCCGCGAGAAGATCGGTGTGATGTTCGGCTCGCCGGAGACCACCACCGGTGGCCGTGCGCTCAAGTTCTACGCCTCGGTCCGGCTCGACATCCGCCGGATCGAGACCCTGAAGGACGGGACCGACGCCGTCGGCAACCGCACCCGCGTCAAGGTCGTCAAGAACAAGGTCGCACCGCCCTTCAAGCAGGCCGAGTTCGACATCCTCTACGGCCATGGCATCAGCCGCGAGGGCGGTCTGATCGACATGGGCGTGGACGAGGGCTTCGTGCGGAAGGCCGGCGCCTGGTACACGTACGAGGGCGACCAGCTCGGCCAGGGCAAGGAGAACGCCCGCAACTTCCTCAAGGACAACCCCGATCTCGCCAACGAGATCGAGAAGAAGATCCTGGAGAAGCTGGGCATCGGGGTACGGCCCGAGACGCCGGCCGAGCCCGGCGCCGACGCGGCGGGCGGCCCGGCCCCGGCCGGTTCCCCGGCCGACGAAGCGGCGAAGTCGGTGCCGGCCCCTGCAGCCAAGGCCAAGTCGGCCAAGGCGGCAGCGGCCAAGAGCTAGTCAGCGCCCGTGCCTTATGCGAAGAGGCGGCGCGCGGAAGAGCAGGGCGGCAGTTCGGGCTCGTCGAGGGCCGAGCGGGAACTGCCGCCCCAGGACCCGGCCGAGCGGGCGCGGGCGATCTGCCTGCGCCTGCTCACCGGCATGCCGCGCACCCGTAGACAACTGGCGGAAGCCCTGGCCAAACGCGACATCCCCGAGGATGTCGCCGAGGAGGTGCTGTCCCGTTTCGTGGACGTGGGGCTGATCGACGACGCGGCGTTCGCCGGCGCCTGGGTGGAGTCCCGGCACCACGGCCGGGGCCTGGCCCGCCGCGCCCTCGCCCGCGAACTGCGCACCAAGGGCGTGGACTCGACCCTGGTCGACGAGGCGGTCGGCCGGCTCGACCCGGAGCAGGAGGAGGCGACCGCCCGCGACCTGGTCGCCCGCAAGCTCCGCACCACGCGCGGTATGGAGCGCGACAAACGGCTGCGCAGGCTCGTCGGCATGCTGGCGCGCAAGGGCTACTCCCAGGGCATGGCCCTGCGCGTGGTCAAACAGGCGCTGGAGGAAGAGGGCGAGGACACCGAAGGGCTCGACGAGGGGCTGCACTTCGACTGACGTGCCCCGCTGTCGCGGGGGCGGCTCGATCCGCCAGTGAGCGGCGCCGCAGGGCGTACGGCAGCGGTCGCCGCACCGCGAGGACGTACGACGGCGGTCACCGGACCGCAGGGACGTACGACGGCGGTCAGCGCGCGACCGGGAGTCCTTCGGCCTGCCACGCCTGGAAGCCGCCGATCAGGTCCGTCGCGCGGTGCAGTCCGAGCTGGCGCAGGGACACGGCGGCGAGACTCGACGCGTACCCCTCGTTGCAGACCACCACCACCCGCAGGTCATGGCTGGTGGCCTCGGCGGCGCGGTGGCTGCCCTGCGGGTCGAGCCGCCACTCCAGCTCGTTGCGCTCCACGACCAGGGCACCCGGGATCAGCCCGTCGCGCTCGCGCAGCTCCTGGTAGCGGATGTCGACCAGCAGTGCTCCGTGCGCGGCCTCGGCGAAGGCCTCCTTGGCGCTGACCCGGTCCAGATCCTCGCGGACCCGCTCCAGCAGTTCGTCGATGCCGACCGGGTCGGTCACTGCCACTCCTCGGGAACCTCGACCTGTTCGAGGCGGAGGACGAAGCCGGTGCGGCTGTAGCGCCGCATCAGCGGCAGCGGGGGGTAGTACGCGTGCACGGAGACCGCGTGCTCGCCCGCCGACTCGTTGCGCACCTCGTGGACATGGTGCTCACCGAACGCCTTGCCGTCACCCGCCGCCAACTCCCGGTGCCGGTCGACGCCTTCGGCCAGCTCCAGGGTCTTCCACCCCTCGGTGGGCAGCCGGGCCGCGAGGGAGTCCTCCTGGAGCACACCGGCCGCCGTCGCGAAGGCGCCGTGCGAGCCGCCGTGGTCGTGCCAGCCGGTGCCCGTGCCGGGCGGCCAGCCGATCAGCCAGGCCTCACTGCCGGCCGGGCCTTCGAGCCGGATCCACGTGCGGCCCTCGGGGTCCAGGGGGAGCGAGTCGATCAGGGCCTTGTCGGCCGCTGTCCTGCGGACGAAGTCGAGCAGCTCGGTCGCGGTGGGGCCCGCCCCGGCGGCCGGCGACGGCACCGGAGCGGCAGGCGTGGCGGCGACAGCGGCGGAGGCAGGGAGCGATACGGGAGTAGACATCATGACCGTCCTGAAGAAGTTCGCGAAAATGCGCTGCCGCGGTGTTCACGCGGCACGCGCGCGGAAAAAAGGCGAATCAGCAGGACGGGCGACACACGCAGCCCGCGTAACGGAGCAGGTCCACATGAACCCTCCGCCACAGGCGCACATCGGTGTCAGTCACGCTCTGTACTACACCATGAGGGGTCGAGTGCGGTCAATTGATGTTCACAATGCGGTCGCCCCGTTCCGCATCCGCTTCGGCCGCCGAGGGGGAGCCGCCGCGCGCCGCGTCCGCCGCCGCGTAGAGATCGGCGGGACGCACCCCGCCGAAGGCGTCGACGAGATGCCCGTCGGGCCGTACGAGCAGTACGTTGTGCGCCGAAGCCCCCGGATACGCCTCGGTGACCAGCAGCTCGGCCCGCACCGGCAGGGCGGTCACGGCTGCGGCGAGCCGCGGCATCACCCCGGCGGTCAGCCAGTGCCGCCGGTCCCACACCCCGGTCCCCGGAGCGACCAGCACCACCAGCAGCCGGCCGCGGCCGAGCCGGTCCCTGAGCCGCGCCGACGTGCCGTCCGGCGCCGTCACCCGTACATCGGCGACCGGACCGCCGGGGGCGGTGCCGACCGTCGTACGCCCCTCGGCGTGCGGAGGCGCGAGAGGGGAGTGCGGGTACGAGGGGGGCGCGCCCAGCGGCCCGTACCCCAGATGCCCGTCGGCGAGCAGCGTGTCGTGACCGCTCGCGGCGCCCGGCAGGTACGTCCGCAGCCCGCCGCCGCCGCGCAGTATCGGCAGGGACTGGTCGGCGGCGCGCAGCCGGCCGGCGACCGCGGTGCGCCGCTCCGCCTGGTAGCTGTCCAGCAGCGCGGGCGACGCGCCGTGGTGCCAGGTCTGCGCCAGCTTCCAGGCGAGGTTGTCGGCGTCCCGCAGCCCCTCGTCGAGCCCCTGGGTGCCCACGGCGCCGAGCAGATGGGCGGCGTCCCCCGCGAGGAAGGCGCGGCCCACCCGCCACCGCCTGGCCAGCCGGTGGTGCAGCGTGTAGACGCCGGTGTCGAGCAGTTCGTACGGGGGTGTCTCGCCGCACCAGCCGGCCAGCGTGTCCCGCAGCCGCGCCACCAGTGCGTCGGGCGTGACCAGTTCGCCCCGGGCGGGCAGCAGCCAGTCCAGCCGCCACACGTCGTCCGGCAGCGGCCTCGCCGAGATCTCGTCGCCGCCGCCGCGCCACGGCGGCTGACGGTGCAGCACCGCCTCGCCGGGCCAGGGCAGTTCGGCGCGCAGCGCGGCCACGGCGTGCCGCTCCACCGCCGTACGGCCGGGGAACCGCACGCCGAGCAGTTTGCGTACGGTCGACCTGGCGCCGTCGCAGCCCACCAGGTAGCTGGCGCGCCACCAGGTCGCCTCGGGCCCGCGGGTGTGCACGGTGACGCCGTGCGCGTCCTGCTCCAGCGAGTCCAGCCGGCTGCCGGTCGCCACCTGGATCAGCTTCTGCCCGGCGATGGCCTCGCGCAGCCCGCGCGCCAGGGCGTGCTGCGGGATGTGCAGCGGGGCGGGCCCGCCGTCCTCGCCGAGCGGCACCTGCCGCATGAGCTGCTTGCGCCGCATCGAGCGCCAGCCCTGCCAGTGGACGGCCTCGTCGGCGAGGGTGGTGCAGCCGATCCGGGCCACCAGCGCGGCGGTGTCGGGGCGCAGCACGACCGTGCGGGCCGGGCGGGGGTCGTCCGTGCCGCTGCCTTCGTCCAGCAGGACGACAGGGACGTCCTGCGCGGCGAGGGCGAGGGACAGCGCCAGCCCGACAGGGCCGGCGCCGACCACGATCACCGGGTCCACGGCGCGCCCTCTCCGGCCCGTACGGTCGTGCTGTCAGTGGCGCTTGAGCCTGTCGGACAGGCCCTGGGAGCCCGATGCGTGATCACAGAACGTATGCAACCTATTGGGGGTGCCCCCGTCAAGTGACGCCCGCGGCGGCGCGTACACCGTGTGCCACATGCGCCTCAGCGGGTGTTTCCACCCCCGATGACGACCACTTCCTCGGCGTCGCCGGCCCCGAGGACCGCGCCCGTGCTCTTGCGCGCCTTGCGGAGCTTGCGCTCCAGCCAGCCGGCGAAGGTGGTGAGCGCGAAGTTCAGCACGATGTAGATCAGGGCGATGACGGTGAAGGCCGCGATGACATTGGCACCGTAGTTCGCCGTGATCGTGCGGTTCTGCGAGAGCAGCTCGGGCAGGCCGAGTAGGGCGCCGCCGAGCGCGGTGTCCTTCACGATCACGACGAGCTGGCTGACCAGGGCGGGCAGCATGGCCGTCACCGCCTGCGGCAGCAGCACGGACGACATGACCCGGCCCTTGCGCATCCCGATCGCCTTGGCGGCGTCGGTCTGGCCGCTGGGCAGCGAGAGGATGCCGGCCCGCACGATCTCCGCCATGACCGAGGAGTTGTAGAGCACCAGGCCGGTCACGACCGCGTACAGCGGGCGGATGTCGGACGAGAGGTCGGCGAACTGCACGTACAACTGAAGGGCGAAGATCATCATCAGCAGTACCGGGATCGAGCGGAAGAACTCGACCACGATGCCGGCCGGGATCCTGACCCAGCGGTGGTCCGACAGCCGGCCGATGCCGAGCAGGGCGCCCACCGGCAGGGCGATCACGATGGACAGTGCCGCCGCTTTCAGGGTTTCGCCGAGCCCCGGCAGCAGATAGGTCGTCCAGACCTTCGGGTCCGTGACGAACGGACTCCACTTGGCCGAGGTGAGCTGATCCTGGTCGAGCAGGGCGGATATGACCCACCAGATGGCCAGCGCGAAGAGGATCAGGAACACGATCGTGTAGAGAATGTTGCGCCGCTTGGCACGGATACCGGGCGCGTCGTACAGCACGGACTGGTTGCTCATCGCTTCACCGCCACTCGCTTGGCCACCCAGCCCAGCAGCAGGCCGACCGGGAGGGTGAGAACGATGAAGCCGAACGCGAAGACCGCGAAGACGGCGAAGAGCGAGTCGCTTTCGTTCTCGACCATGGTCTTCATCAGCGCCGCCGCCTCGGCGACGCTGATCGCCGCCGCCACCGTGGTGTTCTTGGTGAGGGCGATCAGTACGTTGGCGAGCGGGGCGACGACCGACCGGAACGCCTGGGGGAG
Organism: Streptomyces sp. NPDC087906; assembly: GCF_055584925.1. Classification (NCBI taxonomy): domain Bacteria; kingdom Bacillati; phylum Actinomycetota; class Actinomycetes; order Kitasatosporales; family Streptomycetaceae; genus Streptomyces; species Streptomyces sp. NPDC087906. The sequence goes on along the minus strand of NZ_JBVJLC010000003.1, from coordinate 919,348 downwards.
CACGATCAGCCGCAGCACCTGGAAGAAGCTCAGCCCCAGCGCGCGGGCCGCTTCCGCCTGCCCGACGGGCACCGTGTTGATGCCGGAGCGCAGGGCCTCACAGACGAAGGTGGAGGTGTAGGCGGTCAGTCCGAGGATGGCCAGCCGGAAGCCGATCTCCTTGAAGTTCTCGCCGCCGAGCTTGATCAGGAGCGTCTGGTTGAGCCCGAGGGAACACGCGACGATGACCACGGTCAGCGGCGTGTTGCGGACGATGTTGATGTAGGCGGTACCGAATATTCGCATCAGCGGTACGGGACTGACGCGCATCCCGGCCAGCAGCGTTCCCCAGATGAGGGAACCGACTGCCGAGAAGAGGGTGAGCTGCACCGTCACCCAGAAGGCGCCGAGCAGGTCGTACTGCCCGGAATCAAGAAAGTCGAACACGATGCCCCGCGCTCTCCCCTGGTTGGCTGGTCGGTACGCGCCGCCGGCCGGGCCGGCGGCGCGTCACCGCTTCTCTTCGGCCGGCGTGTGTCAGCCGGCGGCGATCTGCGGGGCGGGCTCGTTCTTGTAGTTGGCGGGGCCGAAGTTCTTCTTCACGGCCTTCTCCCAGGAACCGTCCGACTCCATCTTCTTGAGGGCGGCGTTGACCTTGTTCAGCAGGTCCGTGTCGCCCTTCTTGAGGCCGATGCCGTAGTTCTCGTCGCTGAGCTTGAGCCCGGCGAGCTTGAACTTGCCCTGGTGCTCCTTCTGCGCGGCGTAGCCGGCGAGGATGGAGTCGTCCGTGGTCAGCGCGTCAACGGCCTTGTTCTCCAGGCCGCTCAGGCACTCGGAGTAGCCGCCGAGCTGCTGGAGGTCGGCCTTGGGAGCGAGTTCCTTCTGGATGTTCTGCGCCGACGTCGAACCGGTCACGGAGCAGAGCTTCTTGGAGTTGAGGTCAGCGGCCTTGGTGATCGAGCTGTCGTCCGCGCGCACCAGCAGGTCCTGGTGGGCCAGCAGGTACGGGCCCGCGAAGTCCACGCGCTGCTTGCGCTCGTCGGTGATCGAGTAGCTGGCGACGACGAGCTTCACGTCGCCGTTGGCGATGAGGTTCTCGCGCTCGGCGCTCGGCGACTCCTTCCACTCGATGTCCTTGGCGTCGTAGCCCAGTTCCTTGGCGACGTACGTGGCGACGTCGACGTCGAATCCCGCGAAGGTGCCGTCCGGCGTCTTCAGACCGAGACCCGGCTGGTCGTACTTGATCCCGATGGCGATCTTGCCGCCGCCGTCGCTGCCGCTGCCGCTGCCGCTGTCGTCGCTGTCGCCGCCGCACGCGGTGGCCGTCAGCGAGAGGACGAGTACGGCAGCCGCTGCCGCGCTTGCCTTGTGGAGCTTCATCGTTGAACTTCCCTCGGGTGAGACGTGGAAGAGACAGGGTGGAGCAGACAGCTCGTAGAACAGACAGCTCGTGGAACAGGCAGGTCAGTGGTGCAGGATCTTCGAAAGGAAGTCCTTGGCACGGTCACTGCGCGGGTTGTTGAAGAACTCGTCCGGGGTGGTCTCCTCGACGATCTTTCCGTCCGCCATGAAGACGACCCTGTTCGCCGCCGAGCGCGCGAAGCCCATCTCGTGGGTGACGACGACCATCGTCATTCCCTCGCGCGCCAGTTGCTGCATGACCTCAAGGACCTCGTTGATCATCTCGGGGTCGAGTGCGGAGGTCGGTTCGTCGAAGAGCATGACCTTGGGGTCCATCGCCAACGCCCGTGCGATGGCCACCCGTTGCTGCTGTCCGCCGGAGAGCTGAGCCGGGTACTTGTCGGCCTGCGAGCCCACGCCGACCCGGTCGAGGAGGGTGTGCGCCTTCTCCTCCGCCTCCCGCTTGCCGAGCTTGCGGACCTTCGTCTGGCCCAGCGTGACGTTCTCCAGCACGGTCTTGTGCGCGAAAAGGTTGAACGACTGGAAGACCATGCCGACATCGGCCCGCAGCCGGGCGAGCTCCCTGCCTTCGGCCGGCAGCGGCTTGCCGTCGACCGTGATCGAACCTGAATCGATCGTCTCCAGGCGGTTGATGGTGCGGCACAGTGTGGACTTACCGGACCCGGAGGGACCGATGACGACCACGACCTCGCCACGGGCGATGGTCAGATCGATGTCCTGGAGCACATGCAGCGCGCCGAAGTGCTTGTTGACGTTGCTCAGTACGACCAGGTCGCCCGCCGCCGGCACGGCGTCCTCGGTGCCCTTGGTCACTGACACTCCGCTCATCGGCTTATTGCTCCGTCCTCCTCGGTTGGGAAGGACCATAGGCATGGGCCGCGACCAGCGTCATTACATCTGAGCGGAACTTGAGCATAACGATCGGGCAGCGGACGGACACGCCGCGTGAGGGGGCGGTGCGGGGCGTACCGGGTGCGTAACGGAAAGCACGGGGAGCCGGACTGGGCCTTGACGGCTGCGGTGTCATGGGCGTGGATGCCGGGAGGGGAAGTACCACAGGAGTGCCACAGGAAGTGCCACAGCCAGGGGGGCGCCATGAGACTGCTGCTCGTCGAGGACGACGACCATGTCGCCGCTGCTCTGGCGGCGGTGCTCGCCCGGCACGGCTTCGACGTCGTGCACGCCAGGAGCGGTGAGGAGGCGCTGCGGGCGCTGCTGCCCGCCGCCAACGCCGGCAAGGCGCCGTTCGGGGTGGTGCTGCTCGACCTCGGACTGCCCGACCAGGACGGCTACCAGGTCTGCGGCAAGATCCGGAAGATCACCGCGACCCCGGTGATCATGGTGACGGCCCGCGCCGACGTACGCTCCCGCATCCACGGCCTCAACCTCGGCGCCGACGACTACGTCACCAAGCCGTACGACACCGGTGAACTGCTCGCCCGTATCCACGCGGTGAGCCGGCGCGGCACCGCGGCCGAGGAGCCGGCCGGGGCCGAGCGGTCCGCACCCGCGCTCGGGCGGGTCACGCTGGAGCCGGCCAACCGCCAGGTCAGCGTCGACGGCACCCCCGTACCGCTGACCCGCAAGGAGTTCGACCTGCTGGCGCTGCTCGCCCAGCGGCCCGGTGTGGTCTTCCGCAGGGAGCAGATCATCAGCGAGGTGTGGCTGACCAGTTGGGAGGGGACCGGGCGCACCCTCGAAGTGCATGTGGCGTCCCTGCGCCACAAACTCGGCATGCCGTCGCTGATCGAGACCGTGCGCGGCGTCGGCTACCGGCTCGTCGTGCCCGCCGCGCACCCGGGCAAGCAAGGCCAGTAACGCCCCGTGCGCACCCGACTTCTCCCGCTGCTCATCATCCTCATGGCGGCCGTGCTCCTCGCCCTCGGCTTCCCGCTGGCCGCCAGCCGCGCCGCCGGGCAGCAGCAGGACGTCGTGGTGGACCGGATCGACGACACGGCGCGGGTCGCCGCGCTCGCCCAGTTCGTCACGGAGAGCACCACGGGCTCGCAGGACAGGCGCCGCGTGCTCGCGGAGGAACTGGCCAGGTACTACTCCGTCTACGGCATCAGGGCCGGTGTCTTCTACCGCGACAACCGGCCGTTGGCACGGGCCCCGCAGAACTGGACGGTCCCCAAGGAGGGCGAGGGCAGGCAGGCGTTCGACGAGGCGCTGCTCGGCCGCCGCAGCGACGACCCGGAGCAGGTCTGGCCCTGGCAGGACGGCCGGCTGATCGTCGCCTCACCGGTCGTCAGGGACGGCGATGTGGTCGCCGTCGTGGTGACGGACTCGCCCACCGGGCAGATGCGTTCGAGGATCCTGCGCGGCTGGCTGGTCATCGGCGCGGGCGAGGTGGTGGCGATGCTGGTCGCCGTCGGGGCGGCATTCCGGCTGACGGGCTGGGTCCTGCTGCCGGTACGGGTGCTCGACGCGGCCACCCACGACATCGCCACCGGGCGGATGAAGTCACGGGTGGCCGCGGGCGGCGGACCGCCCGAACTGCGGCGCCTGGCCGTCTCGTTCAACGAGATGGCCGACAACGTCGAGGACGTGCTGGAGCAGCAGCGCGCCTTCGTCGCCGACGCCTCCCACCAGTTGCGCAACCCGCTCGCCGCCCTGCTGCTGCGGATCGAACTCCTCGCCCTCGAACTGCCCGAGGGGAACGCGGAGATCGCGTCGGTGCGCACGGAGGGCAAGCGGCTCGGGCACGTACTGGACGACCTGCTGGACCTGGCGCTCGCCGAGCACGCCGAGGCCGACCTGCGGCTCACCGACATCGGCGCGCTGGTGGCCGAGCGGGTCGACGCCTGGCGGGCCGTCGCCGACGAGAAGGGCGTACGGCTGTCTGAGGAGGGCGCGGCCGTCACCGCGTGGGCCGATCCCGTCGCGCTCTCCAGCGCGCTCGACGCGGTGCTGGACAACGCGCTCAAGTTCACCCCGGCCGGCGAGGCGGTCACCGTCACGGTCGGACGCGGCGGCGAGACCTCCACGGTCGTCGTCAACGACGGCGGCCCGGGGCTCGCTGACGACGAACTGGCCCGTATCGGCGACCGCTTCTGGCGCAGCAACCGCCACCAGAACGTCAAGGGCTCAGGACTCGGCCTGTCGATATCGCGCGCCCTGCTGAACGCGGGCGGCGGCTCGATCAGCTACGCCCACGGCGACCCGGGCGGCCTGCGCGTCACCCTCAGCGTCCCGCGCTCGTCGCCTACGGCTTGACCGAGCGGTAGTAGCGCTTCGCGCCCTCGTGCAGGGGGAGCGGGTCCGTGTAGATCGCCGTCCGCAGGTCCACCAGTTGCGCGGGGTGGACCTCCTTGCCGATGCGGTCCCGGCTGTCGATCACGGTCCTGGTGAAGCCCTCCGCCAGCGCCGGGTCCGTCAGGTCCGTGGTGACCAGCAGGTTCGCCACCGCGACCGTCGGCACCGCCTCGCCGTCCTGCGCGTCGCGGTACGCGTCGGCCGGCATCTCCGCCGACCGGTAGTAGTGCGAAGCGATCTCGCCCGTGGCGTGCAGCTTCGCGATCAGCGCGGGCTCCAGCGGGACCAGCCGGACGGGGAAGCGCTCCGAGAGCTGCTCCACGGCCGCCGTGGGCAGGCCGCCGGACCAGAAGAAGGCGTCGAGCCGGTGGTGCTCCAGGCTCTCCGGCATCGTGTCGATCCCGTCGGGCACCGCCCTGATGTCGGCCCGCGGGTCGAGTCCCGCCGCCTTCAGCAGCCGGTCCGCGATCAGCCGCACGCCCGAGCCGTCCTGCCCGACGCCCACCCGCAGGCCGCGCAGATCGGCCGTCGTCCGCACGGCAGAACCCTTCGGGACGACGAGCTGCACGTAGTCGTCGTACAGCCGCGCGCAGCCCCGCAGCCGCTCGTAGCCGACGTCGCGGTCCTTCTGGTACTTCGCCACGGCGTCGGCGGTGGCGATGGTGAACTGCGCCTCGCCCCGCGCCAGCCGCGCCAGATTCTGCTGCGAGCCCTCGCTGGTCGTCAGCTTTATCGACACGTTCGGCAGATCGCGGTCGAGGTACGGGCTGAGCAGCTCGCCGTAGCGCTGGTAGACGCCCCTGTTCGCACCGGTGCTGAAGGTCACCGAGCCGCTCGGCGAGGACTCCCTGATCGGTACCAGCCACCACACCAGCACCCCGAGCACCACCAGCACCGCCGCACCGCCCTGCACGGCGCGGTTGCGGATCATCCGGGAGACGGCGGGGACCATGGCGCCGATCCTGTCAGCTCACCGCACACGGTGGCCAGGGCCCGCCCCGTACCGTGACCCCGTACCCTGGTGGGCGAGATGAGCGCGAAGACTTACGAAGTGCGCACCTACGGGTGCCAGATGAATGTCCACGACTCCGAGCGGCTGTCGGGCCTGCTGGAGGGCGCGGGATATGTCCGCGCCCCGGAGGACGCCGACGGGGACGCCGATGTCGTCGTCTTCAACACCTGCGCGGTGCGGGAGAACGCCGACAACAAGCTGTACGGCAACCTCGGCCGGCTCGCGCCGATGAAGACCAAGCGGCCCGGCATGCAGATCGCCGTCGGCGGCTGCCTCGCGCAGAAGGACCGCGAGACCATCGTGCGCAGGGCGCCCTGGGTCGACGTCGTCTTCGGTACGCACAACATCGGCAAGCTGCCGGTCCTCCTGGAGCGCGCCCGCGTCCAGGAAGAGGCGCAGATCGAGATCGCCGAGTCCCTCGAGGCGTTCCCCTCCACGCTGCCCACGCGCCGCGAGTCCGCCTACGCCGCCTGGGTCTCCATCTCCGTGGGCTGCAACAACACCTGCACCTTCTGCATCGTGCCCGCGCTGCGCGGCAAGGAGAAGGACCGCAGGCCCGGCGACATCCTGGCCGAGATCGAGGCCCTGGTCGCCGAGGGCGTCAGCGAGATCACGCTGCTCGGCCAGAACGTCAACGCGTACGGCTCCGACATCGGCGACCGGCAGGCGTTCTCCAAGCTGCTGCGCGCCTGCGGGTCAGTCGAGGGCCTGGAGCGGGTCCGCTTCACCTCGCCGCACCCCCGTGACTTCACGGACGACGTGATCGCCGCCATGGCCGAGACGCCGAACGTGATGCCGCAGCTCCACATGCCGCTCCAGTCGGGCTCCGACACGATCCTGCGCGCGATGCGCCGCTCGTACCGGCAGGACCGCTACCTCGGCATCATCGAGAAGGTGCGCGCCGCCATTCCGCACGCCGCCATCTCGACGGACATCATCGTGGGCTTCCCCGGCGAGACCGAGGCGGACTTCGAGCAGACGATGCACGTCGTGCGCGAGGCGCGCTTCGCGCAGGCCTTCACCTTCCAGTACTCCAAGCGGCCCGGTACGCCGGCGGCCGACATGCCGGGACAGATCCCCAAGGAGATCGTCCAGGAGCGGTACATGCGGCTCTCCGCCCTCCAGGAGGAGATCTCCTGGGAGCAGAACAAGACGCAGCTCGGCCGGACGGTCGACGTGATGGTCGCCGAGGGCGAGGGGCGCAAGGACGGCGCGACCCACCGGCTGTCCGGACGCGCCCCCGACAACCGGCTGGTCCACTTCACGGCGCCGGAAGCGCCGGTACGGCCCGGCGACGTGGTGACCGTCGACATCACCTACGCGGCCCCGCACCACCTGCTGGCCGAGGGCCCGACGCTCACGGTGCGCAGGACGCGCGCCGGGGACGCCTGGGAGCGGCGCGAGTCGGCCGCGAGCGGAAAGAGCGACAAGCCGGCGGGTGTCCTGCTGGGGCTGCCCACCATCGGCGTACCGGCGCCGCTGCCCGCCGTGACAGGCGGCTGCTCCGTCGAGCCGTAGGCTCGTCGCCCGGCGGCCCGGGGCCTCGTCCACGGTGCGGGACGTCTAAGGTGCGGGACATGCTGGTCGCCGCTGCCGTCTGCCCCTGTCCGCCGCTGCTCGTGCCCGCCGTGGCCGCGGGCGCCGCAGCCGAACTCGACGCGCTGCGCGCCTGCTGCGCGGACGCCCTGGGGGTGCTGGCAGCCGCCCGCCCCGACCGGCTGCTGGTCGTCGGGCCCGCCGAGCAGGCGCGGCGCGGACCGTATCCGCAGGGCGCCGCCGGATCGTTCCGCGGCTTCGGCGTCGATGCCGACGTGACGCTGGGGACCGCTACGGGCGAGGCGGCCGGTGAGCGTCCGCTGCCCGCCTCCCTCGCCGTGGCTTCCTGGCTGCTGGAGAGCGTCCGCTGGTCCGCGTCACCCGTCGAGGGCCTCGGCGTGGGGGAACCGCTGGCCGCCGAGCGGTGTATGCGGACGGGACGGGAGATCGCGGCGCGGCCCGGCCGTACCGCACTGCTGGTGATGGGGGACGCCAGCGCGTGCCGGACGGTCAAGGCGCCGGGCTATCTCGACGAGCGGGCGGCCGGATTCGACGCGGAGGTGGCACGCGCCCTGGGAGCGGCGGACACCGCCGCGCTCGCGGCGCTCGACACGGAGCTGGCACAGGAACTCAAAGCGGCGGGCCGGGCACCGTGGCAGGTGCTGGCAGGCGCCGCCGAGGGCACAGCCCTGGGCGGCGCGCTGCTGTACGACGAGGCGCCCTACGGCGTCGGATACCTGGTCGCCGCCTGGTCGTGACCGGGCAGATCACCCGGGCGGTCGGGAATCCGGCCGCAGGCGCGCATCAGGCGGCGGGCGGCGGGGGAGTGCCGTCGTCCTTCTGGGAGATCCGGTCGAGCGCGTCCTTGGCCTTGCCCGTGCCGGTCTCGATCGTGCCGCTGTACTTGCCCTTGGTCTTCTCGTCCACGGTCCTGGCGGCCTTGTCCAGGCCCTGACCGATCTTGTCCCCGTGCTGCTGCGCGAGGTCGGAGACCTTGTCCTTGGCCGGCGAGAGTTTGGCCTTGAAAGAATCCATGAAGCCCATGGGCCACCTTCTCTCGATCAACTGCACATCAACTGGCAGGGACAATCGCCCCGTCTTCCTCACCCTACTCAGGGGCGCCGGATTCCGCTCCGCCGGCAATTCCGCTCCGCGGACAACGCGTGTGGGGCGCGCCGCGCGCGTTTGCGAGACTGGGGAGGTGAGAACCGCAGCTCCCGCACCGCGGGTCATCGCCGTCGTCGGTCCCACCGCGGCAGGCAAGTCCGATCTGGGCGTTCATCTCGCCCGGCAACTCGACGGTGAGGTGGTCAACGCAGACTCCATGCAGTTGTACCGGGGAATGGACATCGGAACGGCCAAGCTGACCGAGCGGGAGCGCGCCGGTGTCCCGCACCACCTCCTGGACATCTGGGACGTGACGGAGGCGGCCAGCGTCGCCGAGTACCAGAAGCTGGCCCGGGTCGAGATCGACCGGCTGCTCGCCGCCGGGCGCACCCCGGTACTCGTCGGCGGCTCCGGGCTCTACGTACGCGGCGCCATCGACGCCCTGGACTTCCCCGGCACCGACCCCGAGGTGCGCGCCAGGCTGGAGGCCGAGCTGACGCTGCGCGGCTCGGGCGCGCTGCACGCCAGGCTGTCGGCGGCCGATCCGCAGGCGGGCCGGGCGATCCTGCCCAGCAACGGCCGCCGGATCGTCCGCGCGCTCGAAGTGATCGAGATCACCGGCAAGCCGTTCACCGCCAATCTCCCCGGCCATGACGCCGTGTACGACACCCTCCAGATCGGCGTCGACGTCGCCCGCCCCGAACTCGACGCGCGGATCGCCCTGCGGGTCGACCGGATGTGGGAGGCGGGTCTGGTGGACGAGGTGCGCACGCTGGAGGCGGCGGGCCTGCGCGAGGGGCGTACGGCCTCCCGCGCCCTCGGCTACCAGCAGGTGCTCGCCGCGCTGGCCGGGGACTCGACGGACGAGGAGGCGCGGGCCGAGACCGTACGCGCCACCAAGCGCTTCGCGCGGCGCCAGGACTCCTGGTTCCGGCGCGACCCGCGGGTGCACTGGCTGGGCGGCGGAGCCGAGCATCGGGAGGAACTCCCCGGCCGTGCGCTGGCGTTGGTCGAACGAGCGGTCACAGCCTGATCACGTGATGGCATCGGGACGCTCCGGCCGTCAATCCGGCGCCCGCGAGCGTGCCATCATCGAGCATCGATCGACAGGTGGAGTCCGAGTGGGGAGGGCGCGTGGCGATGGAGGCCGGCCCTCGAAACAGCGATTCCGCGACCGAGCGGCCCGAGGACACGCGGCGCCCGCAGGACGACGCGCCGCGGCTCAGCCCGGACGGTCCTGACGAGGAGGACGTGGCTCCCGAGGTCGAGGTGGAGCTGCGCCCGCAGCGCAAGCTCCGGATCTGGCAGCTCGCCCCGATCGTGGCGCTCGCCGGTGTCGGCTCCCTGATGTTCGCCTTCCCGCTCGCCTTCGGCACCGGGGACGGCGGAGCCGTCGTCGCGATGCTCGGACTGCTGATCAGTTGCTGCGCGGCGGGCTGGGGCATGATGGCCGCCCGCAAGGTCGGCTACACCTGGCCGGGGCTGCCGTCCAGGGCCTCGGGCGAGCGCGCCGACTGGCGGTTCGTCGCCCTGTACCTGGTGGTCGCGGTGGCCGTGGTCGCCCTCGCCGTCTGGCGCGTCGCGCGGCTCCGCTGATCCCCGCGGCGGGCCTCAGCTCGTACGATGGACCCGTGAGCACCTCGCAGATCTCCCCGATCGCCTTCCTCAAGGGCCACGGGACCGAGAACGACTTCGTGATCGTCCCCGACCCGGACAACGCCATCGACCTGCCCGCCCGTGCCGTGGCCACGCTCTGCGACCGCAGGGCAGGGGTCGGCGGCGACGGCCTGCTGCATGTCGTGCGGTCCGCCGCGCACCCCGAGGCGCGGGACATGGCGGCCGAGGCGGAGTGGTTCATGGACTACCGCAACGCCGACGGGTCCGTCGCCGAGATGTGCGGCAACGGCATCCGGGTCTTCGCGCGCTATCTGCAGCGGGCCGGCCATGCCGAGGCGGGCGATCTGCGGATCGCCACCCGGGCCGGCGTCAAGAAGGTCCATCTCGCCAAGGACACCGCGGGCGGGCCCGGCGCGGGTGAAGCGGGGGACGTCACGGTCGAGATGGGCAGCGCCACGCTTCCCGGCACCGAGGTACGGGTCGCGGTCGGCGACCACGAGTGGCCCGCGCGCAACGTCAACATGGGCAATCCGCACGCCGTCACGTTCGTGGACGACCTGGCGCGGGCCGGCGAGCTGTACACGGCGCCGTCCGTCACCCCTGCGGGCGCCTACCCCGACGGGGTCAACGTCGAGTTCGTCGTCGACAGGGGCCCGCGCCACGTGGCCATGCGCGTCCATGAGCGCGGCTCGGGCGAGACCCGCTCCTGCGGCACCGGCGCCTGCGCCGTGGCCGTCGCCGCCGCTCGCAGGGACGGCCAGGACCCGGCCTGCACCGGAGCCCCCGTCACCTACACCGTCGACCTGCCCGGCGGCCGACTGGTCGTCACCGAGCGTACGGACGGCGAGATCGAGATGACCGGGCCCGCCGTGATTGTCGCCGAAGGGCACTTCGACCCGGTGTGGCTTGAATCGGTCATTGCCTGAAACTCGCTCGAATGGGTGATCAGTTTCACGCTGGGCAAGAGCTGGTCCGGGCCACGTGGTGGGCTCGATAGCATCAAGCACCGGCCCCGAGGGCGCTCCTGCTCCTCCACCGCCGGTCGAAGCTGCCGGAGGTGCCCATGAGTGCAGAGGCCACCAGCCCTGGTGCCCACAGCCGCAAACGCGGCCTGCCCAGGATCGACCTCCGCAGAATCGGCAGGGCCGCCCTGCTCGGCCCTGCCTCCAGGGACCGGCTGCCCGACGCCATGGGGCATGTCGCCGAGGCCCATCGGGCGCATCATCCCGACGCGGATCTCGCGGTCCTGCACAAGGCGTACGTGCTGGCCGAGGCGTCCCACCGGGGCCAGTACCGCAAGAGCGGCGACCCGTACATCACCCACCCGCTCGCGGTGACGCTGATCCTCGCCGAGCTGGGCGCCGAGACCACCACGCTGACCGCTGCCCTGCTCCACGACACCGTCGAGGACACGGAAGTGACCCTCGATCAGGTGCGGGCGGAGTTCGGCGACGAGGTCTGCTACCTGGTCGACGGGGTGACCAAGCTGGAGAAGGTCGACTACGGCGCCGCGGCCGAGCCGGAGACCTTCCGCAAGATGCTCGTCGCCACCGGCAACGACGTCCGGGTGATGTCGATCAAGCTGGCCGACCGGCTGCACAACATGCGCACGCTCGGCGTGATGCGCCCCGACAAGCAGGCCCGCATCGCCAAGGTCACCCGCGACGTGCTGATCCCGCTCGCCGAACGGCTCGGTGTCCAGGCGCTCAAGACCGAGCTGGAGGACCTGGTCTTCGCGATCCTGCGGCCCGAGGAGTACGAGCAGACCCGCGCCCTCATCGCGGACAACGCGACGGCGGGCGACGCGCTCGCCGCCATCTCCGAGGATGTCAGGAGCGCGCTGCGCGAGGCGGGCATCACCGCCGAAGTCCTCGTCAGGCCGCGCCACTTCGTCTCCGTCCACCGGTCGAAACTCAAACGCGGCGAGCTGCGCGGCTCGGACTTCGGCAGGCTGCTGGTGCTGGTCGGTGAGGACGCCGACTGCTACGCGGTCCTCGGCGAACTGCACACCTGCTTCACGCCGGTGATCTCCGAGTTCAAGGACTTCATCGCCGCGCCGAAGTTCAACCTGTACCAGTCGCTGCACACCGCCGTCGCGGGACCCGACGGCGCCGTCGCCGAAGTCCTCATCCGTACGCACCAGATGCACAAGGTCGCCGAGGCCGGTGTCGTGGCGCTCGGCAACCCGTACGTCTCGGTCGAACCGGCCGACGAGCCGGCCGGCGAGCGCGCCGACCCCACCCGGCCGGGCTGGCTCTCCCGGCTGCTGGAGTGGCAGGAGGCCGCCACCGACCCCGACACGTTCTGGACGACGCTCCGCGACGACCTGGCGCAGGACCGGGAGATCACCGTCTTCCGCGCCGAGGGCGGCATGCTCGGCCTGCCGGCCGGCGCGACCTGTGTGGACGCCGCGTACGCCCAGCACGGCGAGGCGGCCCACGGCTGTCTCGGCGCCCGGGTCAACGGCCGGCTCGCGCCACTGAGCACCGTGCTGAGCGACGGCGACACGGTCCAGTTGCTGCTCGCCCAGGACGCCGCGTCAGGGCCCTCGCCCGAATGGCTCGACCACGCGAAGACCCCCGCCGCCCGGATCGCGATCAACGGCTGGCTCGCCGCGCACCCGGAGGCGGTGAAACTCCCCGACGCCGCCCCCCGCCCGCCGGCCGCCCAGAGCGCGGGGAAGCGCGGCGCCGCCAACGCCGTCGTAGGGCTGCCGAACGCGACCGTACGGCTCGCCGGGTGCTGTACGCCCGTACCGCCCGACGAGATCACGGCCTTCGCCGTGCGCGGCGGCGCCGTCACCGTCCACCGGGTGGAATGCTCCGCCGTGGCGCGGATGGAGGCCTTAGGGCGCAACCCCGTAGAGGTGAGCTGGACGGACGCGGCGGAGTGCCGTGTCACGCTGTACGCCGAGTCCTTCGGGCGGCCCCGGCTGCTTGCCGACCTCACGGAAGCCATCGCCACCGCGGGCGCCGGCATCGTCTCGGCGACCGTGGAGCCGCCCAGCAGGCAGCGCGTGCGGCACACCTACACCCTCCAGCTCCCGGACGCCGCGAGCCTGCCGGGGCTGATGCGCGCCATGCGCGACGTACCCGGTGTGTACGACGTCAGCCGGGCGCAGCACTCGACGACCGGCTGAGACGGGGCCGACCGGCGCTGAGACAAGGCCGACTCGCTGAGGCAGGGCGGGAAGGGGCAGCCGGGCGCGCGCCCGGCTGCCCCTTTCGAGTGGGATCGGAGCGCGCCGCCCGCGCGCACCCGGCGGCCACTGGTAGCGGTGGTCCATGCTGCTCACCTCCCGCCGGCTGCGCGCCGCTCTGCTGGCCATCGCCTCCGCCACCCTCGTCGCCGCGACCCTGCCGGCGCCGGGGCCGCTGGGCATCGGCGATCCGCTCTTCCCCGAACTGGGCAACCCCGGCTACGACGTACGCTCCTACGACCTCGACTTCACCTACGGCGGCGACAACAGCAAACCGCTGGACGCCGTCACCAAGATCCACGCGGTGGCGACCGAGCGCCTGGAGCGGATCAACCTCGACTTCACCCACGGCACCGTCCGCTCCGTCGAGGTCAACGGCGCACCCGCGCAGTTCGAGACGGCGGGCGAGGACCTCGTCGTCACCCCCGCCGAACCCGTCGAGGCCGGGGCCCGGATGTGGGTCACGGTCGGGCACACCAGCGATCCGACCGGCACGGGCGGCGGCTGGGTGCGCACCACCGACGGCCTGGTGATGGCCAATCAGGCGAACGCCGCACACCGGGTGTTCCCGAGCAACGACCACCCGGCGGACAAGGCGTACTACACCTTCCATGTGACGGCGCCGCAGAAGCTGACGGTCGTGGCCAACGGACTGCCCGTGGACACCCGCCGGCACGGCGCGAGCACCACCTGGACGTACCGCACCAGCCACCCCATGGCCTCGGAGCTGGCCCAGGTCTCCATCGGCGGCTCGGCCGTCCTGCACAGGGAAGGTCCTGACGGACTGCCCGTACGGGACGTGGTGCCCGCTGCCGACAAGGCGAAGCTGGAGCCCTGGCTCGCGAAGACGCCGGACCAGATCCGCTGGCTGGAGTCGAAGATCGGCCCGTACCCCTTCGAGACGTACGGGGTGCTGATCGCCGGCGCCGACACCGGCTTCGAGCTGGAGACGCAGACGCTGTCCCTCTTCGAGCGCTCGCTGTTCACCCGCCCCGAGTACCCCGCGTGGTACGTCGAGTCGGTCATGGTCCACGAACTGTCCCACCAGTGGTTCGGCGACAGCGTCTCGCCGCATGGCTGGTCCGACGTGTGGCTCAACGAAGGGCACGCGACCTGGTACGAGGCGCTGTACGCGCAGGAGCACGCCAAGAAGCCGATGGAGACGCGGATGAAGGAGGCGTACGCCCTCTCCGACGGCTGGCGGGCTGCGGGCGGCCCCCCGGCGGCGCCGGCGCCTCCCACCCCGGGCCAGCAGATCAGCCTGTTCCGCCCGGTCGTGTACGACGGCAGCGCGCTGGTCCTCTACGCGCTGCGGGCGGAGATCGGCGCGGACGCCTTCTCCCGGCTGGAGCGCGTGTGGGTGCGCGAGCACCAGGACGGGAACGCGACCACGGCCGACTTCGTCCGGCTGGCCTCGGAGGTCGCCGGGCGTGATCTGTCCGGGTTCTTCCAGGCGTGGCTGTACGGGACGAAGACCCCGCCGATGCCGGGGCACCCGGACTGGCACAGCCAGCCACCCGCCGAAGACGGTGCGTGAAACCTATGTGACGACCGGGCCGTGCCGTGTCACCATCAACAGGTCGGCGACGCGGCCGGACGGCAGCCGAACCCCGGCCGGACGGCAGTACGGCCGGGAATCAATCCGGGCCGTCACGCGTTGTGACGGTTGTAGCAGCAGCTTCTGATTTCGACGTAAGGATCAAATGACCTCCTCTTCATCCCCTTCCCAGGACGCGCAGAGCTTCGCGGATGCCAGCACGACGGATCCCCGCACGGACAGCCTCCGGGCGGACGCCCTGATGGAAGAGGACGTCGCCTGGAGCCACGAGATCGACGGAGAGCGGGACGGCGACCAGTTCGACCGCTCCGACCGGGCCGCCCTGCGACGTGTGGCGGGCCTCTCCACCGAACTCGAAGACGTCACCGAGGTCGAGTACCGCCAGCTCCGCCTTGAGCGTGTGGTGCTCGTCGGTGTGTGGACGTCGGGAACGGCGCAGGACGCGGAGAACTCCCTCGCGGAGCTGGCCGCCCTCGCCGAGACCGCCGGCGCTCTCGTGCTGGACGGAGTCGTCCAGCGCCGCGACAAGCCGGACGCCGCGACGTACATCGGCTCGGGCAAGGCGAACGAACTGCGGGACATCGTCCTGGAGACCGGCGCCGACACCGTCGTGTGCGACGGTGAACTCAGCCCCGGCCAGCTCATCCACCTCGAAGACGTCGTCAAGGTCAAGGTGGTCGACAGGACCGCCCTGATCCTCGACATCTTCGCCCAGCACGCCAAGTCCCGTGAGGGCAAGGCGCAGGTCGCGCTCGCGCAGATGCAGTACATGCTGCCGAGGCTGCGCGGCTGGGGCCAGTCGCTGTCCCGGCAAATGGGTGGCGGCGGCGGTGGCGGTATGGCCACGCGCGGTCCCGGTGAGACCAAGATCGAGACGGACCGGCGGCGGATCCGCGAGAAGATGGCGAAAATGCGCCGGGAGATCGCGGAGATGAAGACGGGCCGCGAGATCAAGCGGCAGGAGCGGCGCCGCCACAAGGTGCCGTCGGTCGCCATCGCCGGATACACCAACGCGGGCAAGTCGTCCCTGCTCAACCGGCTCACCGGCGCGGGTGTCCTGGTGGAGAACGCCCTGTTCGCCACCCTGGACCCGACCGTGCGCCGGGCCGAGACACCGGGCGGCCGGCTCTACACGCTGACCGACACGGTCGGCTTCGTCCGGCATCTGCCGCATCACCTCGTCGAGGCGTTCCGCTCCACGATGGAGGAGGTCGGTGACTCCGATCTGATCCTGCATGTGGTCGACGGCTCGCATCCGGCACCGGAGGAGCAGTTGGCCGCCGTACGGGAAGTCGTACGCGACGTGGGCGCGGTGAACGTCCGCGAGATCGTGGTGATCAACAAGGCGGACGCGGCCGATCCGATCGTGCTCCAGCGGCTGCTGAGCGCCGAGCGCCATGCCATCGCCGTGTCGGCGCGCACCGGACAGGGCATCGCCGAACTGCTGGCGCTGCTCGACATGGAGCTGCCGAGGCCGCAGGTCGAGCTGGAAGTGCTCGTGCCGTACACGCACGGCGGGCTGGTCTCGCGGATCCATGCCGAGGGCGAGGTGCTGTCCGAGGAGCACACCCCGGAGGGCACGCGGCTCAAGGCCCAGGTCCACGAGGAGCTGGCGGCGGCGCTCGCCCCGTACGTACCGGTCGCGGTACCGGCTGCCACCTGACCGAGCGGCCACTTGGCCGAGCGGCCACTTGGTCGAACGACAGACGAAGGCCCGTCCCCTCCACGCGAGGGGACGGGCCTTCGTGCTGCCGTTACCGGGCCGGGGTCACTGCCCGGCGAACTTCTTGCTGACGCCGTCGTACACGCCCTTGGCCACGTCACCGAGGCGGGGGCCCGCCAGCCAGCCCGAGGTCACCGGGCCGATGGAGGTGTTGGAGACCAGCGCGGGCTTGCCGTCGGAGCCCTGCGCGACCCAGCCGCCGCCGGAGGAGCCGCCCGTCATGGTGCAGCCCACCCGGTACATCGTCGGGTCGGACTCGGTCAGCGAGAGCCGGCCGGGCCGGTCCTCGCACTGGTAGAGCTTCTGGCCGTCGAAGGGCGGAGCCGCCGGGTAGCCAGTCGCCGTCAGATCGCTGATCTTTGATGTGGCAGGGGCGTTGAAGTCCACCGGGAGGGCCGAACCGACCGTCTCCTCAAGGGACTTGCCGTTGCCGCCCTGCTCCGGGGTGACATGGAGCACCGCGTAGTCGTACGGAGCGCCGAGCCCGCCGCTCGACGCGCCCTGCGCGATCCACTGGTCCGAGGTCTGCGCCCAGTCCGCCCACCACACGCCGTCGGGCGCGACTTCGGTCTTCGGGGCCTGCTGCAACTGGTCCGTCGGCAGGCCCTTGTTGTTGTACGCGGGTACGAAGGCGAGGTTGCGGTACCAGCCGCCCGCCTTGCCGGCGTGGACGCAATGGCCCGCCGTCCACACCAAGTTGGACTTGCCGGGGTGCGCCGGGTCCTCGACCACGGTCGCCGAGCAGACCATCGAACCCTCGGGCCCGTCGAAGAACAGCTTGCCGGACGCGGGGGCGCTGTCGGCGTAAGGAGCCTTCACCGCGCGGGCCTTGATCGGCTCGGGCGTCGGGTCGGTGACACCCTGGTCGCCCGAGATGTCGTTGGGGACGGGCGTCTCCGGCGGCTCGTCCGCCTTGCGCATCCGGTCCTGGTCCCACAGCCCCGCGATGATCGGGTTGATGTAGTCCTTCGCCTCACGCAGCCACTTGTCCTTGTCCCAGTTCTTCCACTCGCCGTCCCGCCACTTGTCCAGGTCTATCCCGCGGGCCTTCAGCCGTTCCTTCAGATCGTCGGGGATCTTCACCTTGCCGTCGGCCGAACTGCTGGGCACGGCACTGGGCTTGTCGCTCGCGCTGTCGTCACCCGGCCCGCAGGCCGTGGCGGTCAGGGCGAGGACCGCGGCGACTGAAGCCGCGGCAAGCATCGGACGAATGGGTCGCATGGCGTGATCCCCCTGGGACTTCGGTACAGAACTGATGGCGCGAATGGAACAGTTGGCGCATCCTCGCTCACGGTCGCGGGGCCAGGACGCGGGGCCACCACTATGCCGGTCCCGTACGGGACCTCGCACAGCAGGTCCGTGGTTCCGGGCCGCAACGATCTTGCCGAGACCCGTGATCCCGGGGATCCGGTGTCGTTGGTACGAACGGAGGACACCGGCCAGCGTCCCCGTCGAACGCTCGGCGGTCGAGCGCCGTACTGACGTGCAACGCAACTGTGACAACGGGAGGACCGACAAGCCGTGGCCGTGACCGAACCCGCACCGGTGGCACCGACCGTCGCACACGAAGGCATTCTCCGCCGCCAGGCCCAACGCGAGTCCGCCGCCCGCACCTACGCGCGGTCCCTGCCCATCGTGCCGGTACGGGCCAGGGGGCTGACGATCGAAGGGGCCGACGGGCGCCGCTACTTGGACTGCCTGTCGGGGGCGGGCACGCTCGCCCTCGGGCACAACCACCCGGTGGTCCTGGAGGCGATCCGCGCAGTCCTCGACTCGGGCGCCCCGCTGCACGTCCTGGACCTCGCCACCCCCGTCAAGGACGCCTTCACGGACGAACTCTTCGCCACCCTCCCGGGGAAGCTGGCCGACCACGCCAAGGTGCAGTTCTGCGGTCCGGCCGGCACCGACGCCGTCGAGGCGGCCCTCACCCTCGTCAGGACCGCGACCGGCCGCGACGGCCTGCTCGCCTTCACCGGGGCGTACCACGGCATGACCAGCGGCGCCCTCGACGCCTCGGGCGGCGCCCGGGACGTGCGGGTGACCCGGCTGCCGTTCCCGCAGGACTACCGCTGCCCGTTCGGCGTCGGCGGCGGGCGCGGCGCCGAACTGGCCGCCCGCTGGACCGAGAACCTGCTCGACGACCCCAAGGGGGGCGTGCCCGCCCCGGCCGGCATGATCGTGGAGCCGGTGCAGGGCGAGGGCGGCGTCGTACCGGCCCCGGACGAGTGGCTGCGCCGGATGCGCCGGATCACCGAGGACCGGGGCATCCCCTTGATCGCCGACGAGGTGCAGACAGGCGTCGGACGGACGGGTACCTTCTGGGCGGTGGAGCACAGTGGGATCACCCCGGACGTCATGGTGCTCTCCAAGGCCATCGGCGGCTCCCTCCCGCTCGCCGTGATCGTCTACCACGCGGATCTGGACTGCTGGCAGCCGGGCGCCCACGCCGGCACCTTCCGGGGCAACCAGCTCGCTATGGCGGCGGGCGCGGCCACCCTCGCCTACGTACGGGAGAACGGGCTCGCCCGGCGCGCCGCGCTCCTCGGCGACCGGATGCTCGGCCAACTGCGGCAACTCGCCGGCCACCACCCCTGCGTGGGGGACGTCAGGGGCCGGGGGCTGATGATGGGCGTCGAGATCGTCGCCCCCGAGCCCGACGGCACCACCCCCGCGCCCGCGGATCCCGGTCTGGCCGCCGAGATCCAGCGGGAGTGCCTGAGCCGCGGACTCATCGTCGAACTCGGCGGACGCCACAGCGCCGTCGTACGGTTGCTCCCTCCCCTCACCCTCACCGACGAACAGGCCGTGGCGGTCCTCGACCGCTTCGCCGACGCCCTTGCCGCCGCCGAGCGTTCCGCGCTCCGCCGGACTCGGACCGGATCCTCGTACTGACCCCGTGACCCCGGACCCCCTTACAAGGAAGCCTTCCGTGAACCCCACACCCGCACCCGATGTGCCGGCGCACACCCCCCTCACCGTCGAGTCGGCCACGGTGCCACGGCAGCAGACGGGAGCCGCCGCCGAACCGCGCGGCTCCGCCGCGGAGAGCGCGGCGGACCGGCCGGCCGGCGACCATCTCGACCACCCGGACCCGCGGCAGGCCGCGGACGCGGCGGCCGTCGAGAACCTGCTGCGCTGCTGGGCCAGGGAGAACAACCTCGCCCGGCCCGAGGGCGACGTCCTGCGCATCCCGCTCACCATGAGCGGCACCGCCCTGCTCGCCCCCGTCCGGTACTGGTCGGCCACCGGCTGGCACCGCTTCGGGCTGCCCACCCTGGAGAGCGCCCCCGCCGGGGCACCCGAGGTGGAAGCCGTCACCCTCGCCTCGCTGCTGGCCCGCGAGTCGGGCCGGCAGCAGGGCGCCGACCTGGTCGGCAGAGTCGCCGACTCGGTGCACCGCACGGCCGACTTCGTCGCCGAGCGCCGACGCCGGCCCGAAGCCCCGGCCGACGCCGACCTCTTCCTGACCGGCGAGCAGTCGCTGCTCCTCGGCCACCCCCTCCATCCCACCCCCAAGAGCAGAGAAGGGCTCTCCGAAACCGAAGCCCGGCTCTACTCACCGGAGTTGCGCGGCTCCTTCCCGCTGCACTGGTTCGCCGTCGACCGGTCCGTACTCGCCACGGACTCCGCCTGGACCGAGCAGGGCAGGCTCGTGCCGGCCGAGCGGCTCACCGCCCGGTTCCTCGGCGACGTACCGCTCCCGGACCACACCGTCGCCCTGCCCCTCCATCCCTGGCAGGCAAGGGAGTTGGCGCACCGCCCCGCCGTCGCGCGGCTGCTCGGCGCGGGTCTGCTGCACGACCTCGGGCCGCACGGCGCGCCCTGGCATCCCACCTCCTCCATCCGGACCGTGCACCGCCCCGGTGCGCCGGTCATGCTCAAGCTCTCCCTGGGCCTGCGGATCACCAACTCCCGCCGGGAGAACCTCCGCAAGGAACTCCACCGGGGCGTCGAGGTGCACCGGCTGCTGCGCGCCGGACTCGCCGAGCGGTGGACGGCCGCCCACCCCCGCTTCGACATCGTCCGCGACCCCGCCTGGCTCGCCGTCGACGGCCCGGACGGCCAACCGGTCGGCGGACTCGACGTGATGCTGCGGCACAACCCGTTCGGCCCGGCCGACGACGCCGTCTGCATCGCCGGACTCACCGCGCCCCGGCCCTACCCCGGCCACCCGGGCGTCCACTCGCGCCTGGCCGCCGTCATCTCCGGCCTGGCCGCCCGCACCGGCCGCCCGCAGACCGCCGTGGCAGCCGAGTGGTTCCTGCGCTATCTCGACCATGTCGTACGGCCGGTGCTCTGGCTCGACGGCGCCGCGGGCATCGCCCTCGAAGCACATCAGCAGAACACGCTGGTGCTGCTCGACCCGCAGGGCTGGCCCGTCGGCGGACGCTACCGCGACAACCAGGGCTACTACTTCCGCGAGTCCCGCCGCGCTGAGCTGGACCGCAGCCTGCCCGGGATCGGCGTGACCAGCGACACCTTCGTCTCCGACGCGGTCACCGACGAGCGGTTCGCCTACTACCTCGCCATCAACAACGTGTTCGGCCTGATCGGCGCGTTCGGCTCGCAGCGGCTCGCCGACGAGCGCGTACTCCTCGCCGCCTTCCGCCAGTTCCTCACCCGCGCCGTCTCCCTCGGGTCGCCGCTGCCCGGCCAGTTGCTGGCGGCGGACACCCTGCGCTGCAAGGCCAATCTGCTGACCCGGATGCACGGCCTCGACGAACTCGTCGGCCCCGTCGACACCCAGTCCGTCTACGTCACCATCACCAACCCCCTTCGCCGCTGACCGAACACGAACCATCCGCACTGCCCGAGAGGAGAGCGCCACCGTGCCTCCCACCGATGCGAGCACCGACACCGGAACCAGCTCCAACGACACCCTCGACCTGCGACTGAGCGACCAACTCGGCGCGCTGTTCGCGGAAGGGGAGCCGGTGACCTCCCCTCCACCACCGGGCGCCTTCGACGACGACCTGCTGGACTCCCTCGGCAACTGGGGGCCCGTGACCACCCCCGCCGGCGTCTTCCAGCTCGTCCCCGTACGCGTCGAGCGCGACCTGGCGCTCATCACCCGCTGGATGAACGACCCGGCCGTCGCCGCCTTCTGGGAGCTGGCAGGCTCCGAAGGCGTGACCGCCACGCATCTGCGCGGACAGCTCGACGGCGACGGACGCAGCGTCCCCTGCCTCGGCGTGCTCGGCGGGATCCCCATGAGCTACTGGGAGATCTACCGCGCCGACCTCGACCCGCTGGCCAGGCACTATCCGTCCCGCCCGCACGACACGGGAATCCATCTGCTCCTCGGCGGGGTGACGGACAGGGGCCGGGGCATCGGCACCACCCTGCTGAGGGCAGTCGCCGATCTCATCCTGGAGCAACGACCCCGCTGCGCGCGCGTCCTTGCCGAACCAGACCTCCGCAACACCCCCTCCGTGGCAGCATTTCTGAACGCCGGTTTCCGTTTCTCGGCGGAAGTCGAACTTCCCGACAAGCGGGCCGCCCTGATGGTCCGCGAACGCGCGCTCCGCGACCTGCTCTGAACGATCCGCGCGCGGCCCGCCGGTTGCCCCGCTGCCTGAGATACACCGCTCGAACCAGATCGGTTCCGTTCCCGAGGAGTCCCCGTGTCGACATCCCCTGCCACCCATGACTCCGACTCCCCGCTGTTCTCCCCACCCGAGCTGAACCCGGACACCTGGGAGCGGGCCTCCGGCCGGCTCCTCGCCAAACTGCTCGGAGAGTTCTCCTACGAGGAGATCGTCCAGCCCGTCGCCGTCCCCGACCGCGTCCCCGACCACCTCGCCGACCCTGCGGGAGCGCAGCGGTACGCCCTCACGCTCGACGCCGGAGACACGCTCACCTTCCGCGCGGCGCGCGGCGCCTACGGCAGTTGGCGCGTCGACCCGGACAGCGTCGAACACCAGGGCCTGCCCTTCACCGACCCGCTGCGCTTCCTGCTCCTCGCCCGCGGCCTGCTCGCACTCGACGGCGAGACCCTCGGCCATCTCGTACGCGAACTCACCACCACCCTCGCCGCCGACGCCCGGCTCGACCACACCGCCCTCACCGCGGACCGGCTCGCCGACCTCGACTACGCCGCACTCGAAGGACACCAGACGGGCCACCCCTGGATCGTCCTCAGCAAGGGCCGGGCGGGCTTCTCCGCCACCGACACCGCCCGCTGGGCCCCGGAGGCCCGCACCCCCGCCCGGCTGCCCTGGATCGCCGTCAGCACCACCCTCGCCACCTACCGCGGCGTCCACGAACTGCGCACACCGGACCGGCTCTACGGCACCGAACTCGACGCGTCCGTCCGCGAGCGGTTCGACACCGTCCTGCGCGAGCGCGGGCTCGACCCCGGCGGCTACCTCTACCTGCCCGTACACCCCTGGCAGTGGGACGAGGTGCTGCTCCAGCTCTACACCCCCGCCATAGCCCGGGGGGCGATCGTCCCGCTCCCCACCGACGGCGACCTCAGGCTGCCGCAGCAGTCCATCAGGACCTTCCTGAACGTCGACAGGCCCGACCGGCACACGGTCAAGCTGCCGCTGTCCATCCTCAACACCCTGGTCTGGCGCGGCCTGCCGACCAGGCGCACCCTCGCGGCCCCCGCCGTCACCGCCTGGGTGCACTCCCTGCGCGACACCGACCCCTATCTGCACGACGAGTGCGGGGTGATCCTGCTCGGCGAGGTCGCCTCCGTCACGGTCGAACACCCCCTCTACGACCAACTCCCCGAAGTGCCCTACCAGTACAAGGAAATCCTCGGCGCGATCTGGCGCGAGCCGCTGCCCGGCCTGCTCGCCCCCGGCGAACGCGCCCGCACCCTCGCGTCCCTGCTCCAGGTCGACCCGCACGGCCGGGCGCTCACCACCGAGCTGATCGCCCGGTCGGGACTCACCCCGTCCGACTGGCTCCAGCGGCTGTTCGCCGCGCTCCTGCCGCCGCTGCTGCACTTCCTCTACCGCTACGGGACGGTCTTCTCGCCGCACGGCGAGAACGCCATCGTCGTCTTCGACGAGCGGGACGTGCCGGTCCGGCTGGCCATCAAGGACTTCGTGGACGACGTCAACGTGAGCGCCCAGCGGCTGCCGGAGCACGCCACCATGCCCGACGAGGTGCGCGACATCCTCCTCACCGAAGAGCCCTCCTTCCTCACCCAGTTCATCCATTCCGGTCTCTTCGTCGGCGTGTTCCGCTACCTGTCACCGCTGTGCCAGGAGCAACTGGACGTACCGGAGGACGAGTTCTGGTCGCTCGTACGGGCGGAGATCCTGCGCTACCAGGCCCGCTTCCCGGAGCTGAAGGAGCGCTTCGAGACGTTCGACCTGCTCACCCCCCGGATCGAGCGGCTCTGCCTCAACCGCAACCGGCTCCATCTCGACGGTTACCGGGACCGCACGGAGCGCCCGCACGCCGCCGTGCACGGCACGGTCGCCAACCCGCTCGCCGGGCCGCCCGCGCCCTGACGGAGCGAGCGTGGGCGTCGTTGTCAGTGGCGACCCGTAGGGTGGTCGGGCTATGACGAAGCCATCACTCCCCGAGCTCCTCCACGCCGCCGTGACCGCCGTAGGCGGCGTGGAGCGGCCCGGCCAGGTCACCATGGCCGAGGCCGTCGCAGAGGCCATCGACACCCCTTCCCACCTGCTGGTCCAGGCCGGCACCGGCACGGGCAAGTCCCTCGGCTATCTGGTGCCCGCCCTGGCCCACGGCGAGCGGGTGGTGGTGGCCACGGCGACGCTCGCGCTCCAGCGCCAGCTCGTGGAGCGCGACCTGCCCCGTACGGTCGACGCGCTCCACCCGCTGCTGCGCCGCCGCCCCGAGTACGCGATGCTCAAGGGCCGCTCCAACTACCTCTGCCTGCACCGCCTCAACGAAGGCATGCCGCAGGACGAGGAGGACGCGCTCTTCGACCAGTTCGAGGCAGCGGCGCCCACCAGCAAACTCGGCCAGGACCTGCTCCGGATGCGGGACTGGGCGGACGAGACCGAGACCGGCGACCGGGACGCGCTGACACCGGGCGTCTCCGACCGCGCCTGGGCCCAGGTCTCCGTCTCCTCGCGCGAGTGCCTCGGGGCGACCAAGTGCGCCTACGGCGCCGAGTGCTTCGCCGAGCTGGCGCGTGAGCGCGCCAAGCTCGCCGATGTCGTCGTCACCAATCACGCGCTCCTCGCCATCGACGCCATCGAGGGCGCGCCCGTGCTCCCGCAGCACGAGGTGCTGATCGTCGACGAGGGCCATGAGCTGGTCTCCCGGGTCACCGGTGTCGCCACGGGCGAGCTGACCCCGGGCCAGGTCAACCGCGCGGTGCGCCGCTCGGCCAAGCTGGTCAACGAGAAGGCGGCCGACTCCCTCCAGACGGCGGCGGAGACCTTCGAGCGGCTGATGGAGCTGGCCCTGCCGGGGCGGCTCGAAGAGATCCCCGAGGACCT
The DNA here is from genome assembly GCF_055584925.1 of Streptomyces sp. NPDC087906. Classification (NCBI taxonomy): domain Bacteria; kingdom Bacillati; phylum Actinomycetota; class Actinomycetes; order Kitasatosporales; family Streptomycetaceae; genus Streptomyces; species Streptomyces sp. NPDC087906. Next base: position 894,508 of record NZ_JBVJLC010000003.1, on the reverse strand, counting down.
CGGCTACGCGCTGATGGCGCTGCGCGACGCGGCCCGTACGGTGCTCTCCGCGCTCGGCTCGACCCGCGACAAGTCCGTGCAGGACGAGGACGTGGTGCGCAAGCAGGCGCTCGCCTCGGTGGAGGCGGTGCACAGCGTGGCCGAGCGGATCGCCAACGGCTCGGAGTGGGACGTCGTCTGGTTCGAGCGCCATGACCGGTTCGGCGCGTCCCTGCGGGTCGCTCCGCTCTCGGTCTCCGGGCTGCTGCGGGAGAAGCTCTTCACCGACCGCTCCGTCGTGCTGACCTCCGCCACCCTCAAGCTCGGCGGTGACTTCAACGGCGTGGGCGCCTCGCTCGGCCTCGCGCCCGAGGGCACGGTGGGCGAGGACGTCCCGCAGTGGAAGGGCGTGGACGTCGGGTCGCCGTTCGACTATCCCAAGCAGGGCATCCTGTATGTCGCCCGGCATCTCAACCCGCCGGGCCGCGAGGGCTCGCGCTCCGACATGATGGACGAGCTGGCGGAGCTGGTGGAGGCGGCGGGCGGGCGCACGCTCGGCCTCTTCTCCTCGATGCGGGCCGCCCAGGCGGCGGCCGAGGAGCTGCGGGTCAGGCTGGACGTGCCGATCCTGCTCCAGGGCGAGGAGACCCTCGGCGAGCTGATCAAGGCGTTCGCCGCCGACCCCGCCACATGCCTGTTCGGCACGCTCTCGCTGTGGCAGGGCGTCGATGTGCCGGGGCCCAGCTCCCAGTTGGTGGTCATGGACCGGATTCCGTTCCCGCGCCCGGACGATCCGCTGATGAGCGCGCGCCAGAAGGCCGTGGAAGAGGCCGGGGGCAACGGATTCATGGCCGTGGCGGCGACGCACGCGGCGCTGCTGATGGCGCAGGGCGCCGGCCGGCTGGTCCGGGCGAGCGGTGACCGCGGTGTGGTGGCCGTGCTGGACCCGAGGCTGGCGACCGCGCGCTACGGGAGCTATCTGCGCGCCTCGCTGCCCGACTTCTGGTACACCACGGACCGCAACCAGGCGCGCCGCTCGCTCGCGGCGATCGACGAGCTGGCCAAGAAGGAAGGCCGGTAGCGCCAGAAGGAAGGCCGGTGGCGGGGGAGCCGGGGGCACAACAGAGCCCCGGGGGACCGTCTCGTACGGCATCCCGGGGCCTGGTCGAGGCCGATGGGTGACAGCGGAGCGTCACACGCGGCGCAGGACCGCCACCACCTTGCCGAGGATGGTCGCGTCGTCGCCGGGAATCGGCTGGTACGCGGCGTTGTGCGGGAGCAGCCAGACATGGCCGTCCTCGCGGCGGAAGCGCTTGACCGTGGCCTCGCCCTCCAGCATCGCGGCGACGATGTCGCCGTTCTCGGCGACGGGCTGGCGGCGGACCGTCACCCAGTCACCGTCGCAGATGGCCGCCTCGATCATCGAGTCACCGACGACCTTCAGGACGAACAGCTCCCCGTCACCCACCAGTTGGCGGGGGAGCGGGAAGACGTCCTCGACGGACTCCTCGGCGAGGATCGGCCCGCCGGCCGCGATCCGGCCGACCAGCGGTACGTACGAAGCGGCCGGCTTGCCCGTCGTATCGGTCTGCTGCGTGCTCGGCTGGTCGGAGCCGCGGACCTCGTACGCCCGGGGCCGGTGCGGGTCGCGGCGCAGGAAGCCCTTGCGCTCCAGGGCCATGAGCTGATGGGCCACCGACGACGTGCTCGACAGGCCGACCGCTTGGCCGATCTCCCGCATCGACGGCGGGTATCCGCGCCGCTGCACGGAGTCGCGGATGACCTCGATGACCCTGCGCTGCCGGTCGGTGAGACCGGAGCTGTCCGCCCTGATTCCAGGAGGTCGACCGGGCAGCGAGCGCGCCGGCTTCGCGCCGTCCGGGTTCGGGACTGCGTCATTCATGGCATGCACCGGCTCGAATCGGCTCTGGGAGCGGTCCTGGGCAGTGATGGTGGCACTGTCTGCGGTGGTGGTCACGTCGGCCCCTCTCGAATGTGTTCTCCCTAGCTGGACAACGGTAGTAGCTTTCGAAAGGTTGCGCCAAACACACGTTCGAGTGAAAAATTACAGAGACCCCTACGTAGGGCTGCGCCTGGGTGTATGGACCGGCCATGCGGGTGGCTGTGCGGTGCCTTCGCCACCGTATCGCCCGGGGGTCCGCGAGCGGCGGCGGCGCGCCCTTCCCGTACTCTCGTGGCCGGTCGGTGAGACCCGCCGGTACGCCTACGACGCGCGACACGCGTAGAGGCGTATGGTGCGCGCAGACACCAGATCTAGTGGTTGGATTATCTCAGCCACCCAGAAGTTGTGGTCCCGGGTCTTTCCCGGTCGAGGCCATCGCCTATGCTGGGGGTTGCTTCGAGGGGCGGTTTCCGGCCTCTGACGAGGCTATTCAGCCATGCTGCGAAGGAGGGAGAGGGAACCGTGCACTGTCCCTTCTGCAGGCACCCCGACAGCCGCGTCGTCGACAGTCGCACCACCGACGACGGGACGTCGATCCGGCGCCGCCGGCAGTGCCCCGACTGCTCCCGCCGGTTCACGACGGTGGAGACCGCTTCGCTGATGGTCATCAAGCGCAGCGGCGTGACCGAACCCTTCAGCCGTACCAAGGTCATCTCCGGCGTGCGCAAGGCGTGCCAGGGGCGGCCGGTCACCGAGGACGCCCTCGCCCAGCTCGGCCAGCGGGTCGAGGAGGCACTGCGCGCCACCGGAAGCGCCGAGCTGACCACCCACGACGTGGGTCTGGCCATACTCGGCCCCCTGCAGGAACTCGACCTCGTCGCGTATCTGCGTTTCGCATCCGTGTACCGGGCTTTCAACTCGCTCGAAGACTTCGAGGCCGCCATCGGCGAGCTGCGCGAGCGGCCTCACGCACAGGACGGCGCGGCCGGCGAGGACCCCGAGGTCCCCGTGCCCGCCACCGCCGCCGACTGACCGGCCGGCCACCACCGGCCGCTCACGCGGCGATCAGGACCGGACCAGACGTGCCACGGACGCATCGACGCGTCCGACGGCAGCACAGACATGACGTGCCACGGGAAGAATATGGCACTTCAGAGCGTTTTTGTACGTATATGGAGGCGGCATGACACAGACGACGAGCGGCCCGGCACGAGGCTCCCGGACCAAGGGCGCCAAGGCAGGCAAGGGTCTGCGGATCGAGCGGATCCACACCACGCCCGGAGTGCATCCGTACGACGAGGTGGCCTGGGAGCGCCGTGACGTCGTCATGACCAACTGGCGCGACGGCTCGGTCAACTTCGAGCAGCGTGGCGTCGAGTTCCCCGACTTCTGGTCGCTGAACGCGGTCAATATCGTCACCAGCAAGTACTTCAGGGGCGCCGTGGGCACCCCGCAGCGCGAGACCGGTCTGCGGCAGCTCATCGACCGCATCGTGCGGACGTACCGCAAGGCAGGCGAGGACTTCCAGTACTTCGCCTCGCCCGCCGACGCCGAGATCTTCGAGCACGAGCTGGCGTACGCGCTGCTGCACCAGGTCTTCAGCTTCAACTCCCCGGTGTGGTTCAACGTCGGCACCCCGCAGCCGCAGCAGGTCTCCGCCTGCTTCATCCTGGCGGTCGACGACTCGATGGACTCGATCCTCGACTGGTACAAGGAAGAGGGGATGATCTTCAAGGGCGGCTCGGGCGCCGGCCTGAACCTCTCCCGGATCCGCTCCTCCAAGGAGCTGCTCTCCTCCGGCGGCAACGCGTCGGGCCCCGTCTCCTTCATGCGCGGCGCCGACGCCTCGGCCGGCACGATCAAGTCGGGCGGCGCCACCCGCCGTGCGGCCAAGATGGTCATCCTCGACGTCGACCACCCCGACATCGAGGACTTCATCCAGACCAAGGTCAAGGAAGAGGAGAAGATCCGCGCGCTGCGTGACGCGGGCTTCGACATGGACCTGGGCGGCGACGACATCACGTCCGTCCAGTACCAGAACGCCAACAACTCGGTCCGGGTGAACGACGAGTTCATGCACGCCGTCGAGAACGGCGCCAAGTTCGGCCTCAAGGCCCGGATGACCGGCGAGGTCATCGAAGAGGTCGAGGCCAAGTCCCTCTTCCGCAAGATGGCGGAGGCCGCCTGGGCGTGCGCCGACCCCGGCATCCAGTACGACGACACGATCAACCGCTGGCACACCTGCCCCGAGTCCGGCCGGATCAACGGCTCGAACCCGTGCAGCGAGTACATGCACCTGGACAACACCTCGTGCAACCTGGCCTCGCTGAACCTGATGAAGTTCCTCAAGGACGACGGCAAGGGCCACCAGTCCTTCGAGGTCGACCGGTTCGCCAAGGTCGTCGAGCTGGTCATCACCGCGATGGACATCTCCATCTGCTTCGCCGACTTCCCCACGCAGAAGATCGGTGAGAACACCCGCGCCTTCCGCCAGCTCGGCATCGGCTACGCCAACCTCGGCGCCCTGCTGATGGCCACGGGCCACGCGTACGACTCGGACGGCGGCCGCTCGCTGGCCGGCGCCATCACCTCCCTGATGACCGGCACCTCGTACCGGCGCTCCGCCGAACTCGCCGCTGTCGTCGGCCCGTACGACGGCTACGCCCGCAACGCCGAGCCGCACAACCGGGTCATGAAGCAGCACTCGGACGCCAACGCCAACGCCACCGCGCCGCGCGTGGACGACCTGGACAGCCCCGTCTGGGCCGCGGCCACCGAAGCCTGGCAGGACGTGCTGCGCCTCGGCGAGAAGAACGGCTTCCGCAACGCGCAGGCGTCCGTCATCGCCCCGACCGGCACGATCGGTCTCGCGATGTCCTGCGACACCACGGGACTTGAGCCGGACCTGGCCCTCGTCAAGTTCAAGAAGCTCGTCGGCGGCGGCTCGATGCAGATCGTCAACGGCACGGTGCCGCAGGCGCTGCGCCGGCTGGGCTACCAGGAGGAGCAGATCGAGGCGGTCGTCGCCCACATCGCCGAGCACGGCAATGTGATCGACGCGCCCGGTCTGAAGACCGAGCACTACTCGGTGTTCGACTGCGCCATGGGCGAGCGGTCCATCTCGGCCATGGGCCACGTGCGGATGATGGCGGCCATCCAGCCGTGGATCTCCGGCGCGCTGTCCAAGACCGTCAACCTGCCGGAGACGGCGACCGTCGAGGACGTCGAAGAGGTCTACTTCGAGGCGTGGAAGATGGGCGTCAAGGCGCTCGCGATCTACCGCGACAACTGCAAGGTCGGCCAGCCCCTCTCCGCGAAGAAGAAGGAGAAGGCGGCCGAGGAGGTCACGGAGAAGACCGAGTCCACCCTCCGCCAGGCGGTGGAGAAGGTCATCGAGTACCGCCCGGTCCGCAAGCGCCTGCCCAAGGGCCGTCCCGGCCTGACCACCTCCTTCACGGTGGGCGGCGCCGAGGGCTACATGACGGCGAACTCCTACCCGGACGACGGTCTGGGCGAGGTCTTCCTGAAGATGTCCAAGCAGGGCTCGACCCTCGCGGGCATGATGGACGCCTTCTCGATCGCCGTGTCCGTCGGGCTCCAGTACGGCGTGCCGCTGGAGACGTACGTCTCGAAGTTCACCAACATGCGCTTCGAGCCGGCCGGTATGACGGACGACCCGGACGTGCGGATGGCGCAGTCGATCGTCGACTACATCTTCCGCCGCCTCGCGCTGGACTTCCTGCCCTTCGAGACGCGCTCCGCGCTCGGCATCCACTCGGCCGAGGAGCGCCAGCGCCACCTCGACACCGGCTCGTACGAACAGCCGGACGACGGGCTCGAAGGCGACGAGGGTCTGGACACCGACAGCCTGGCCCAGTCCGCCCCCCGGCGGCAGGAGCCCGCGCTGAAGGCGGTCGCGACGACGCCCTCGGTCCCGGCGATGACCCCGGCCCCGCAGGAGGCCCACACCTCGGCGGAGCTGGTCGAGATGCAGCTCGGCATCAGCGCCGACGCACCGCTGTGCTTCTCCTGCGGTACGAAGATGCAGCGGGCCGGGTCCTGCTACATCTGCGAGGGCTGCGGGTCCACCAGCGGCTGCAGCTAATCCGGAACACCGGCCCCCGTCGGACGTGCGGACGTCCGACGGGGGCCGGTGCCGTGCTCGTGCGGAGCGTCGGCGGCGCTGTCGGACGCGGCCCGGTCAGACGCGGCCCATCAGCCTGCCGAAGGACTGCGGGTCCGTGTCGTCGAAGGCGTGGACGGCCGGGCGGAACACCCAGACGCCGCCGGGCTCGCGGCTGAACTCGGCGAACGTCGCCGCCGTGGCCTCCGCGACATCGGCGAAGTCGTACGCCGCCAGCTCGTTGTAGCCCTCCAGCACCCGCACGGAGGGGTTGGTTATCTCGCCGAACGTCCGCTCGCCGTCGCGCTGCTGTATGGCCACCCCCACCACGACGCGGGTGAAGGCGTCCCCCAGCCGGTCCAGCTCCAGCGTCATGTCCTCGTCCGTGCCGAAACCGACCCCGTCCTTGCTGTCCCGGTTCAGCGTGATCGTGCCGTCCGGTGAGCGGCTGCCGAAGAAGACCAGGTAGGCGGGGTTGCCGTGCGGATCGTCCGAGGTGAACGTCCCCGCGACGAGGTCCAGGTCATGGGCCGGCTGCCCGAGCGGGCTCGGATCCCATTTCAGGGTGACCTCGGCCTTGGACACCCCTTTGTTGAGGTTGCTCATCAGTCTCTCGCCCTCCCGCGACGGGCCGTGTTCCCAGCCTTGATTGCCAGGCTAGACCGGCCCACCGACAACGCGGCGGGACCGGGGTCTCCGGGCCGCCAGGTTGGCCGGTTTCCGCTTGCCGCCGGGTGTGCGTGACGTGAACCGGACAGTGACCCGCGCCACGCCCCGGCCCCGTACGATGGCGCGGTGCTGGTCAAGTGGATTCGCTGCACCGTGGTCGACCGTCGAGGTTTTGAACGCGGGCAGCGGAAATGGGCGGGGTTGCTCGGCGAACCGGGGTTCAGGGGGCAGGGCGGCGGATGGAGCAGGGTGCGGCCGGGCGTGGCCCACGTCTTCACCTTCTGGGAGAGCCGTGCGTTCTACGACTCGTTCATGGCGCGCGCCCATGACCGGCTGGCGGCGGCGCAGTCGGGGACGTACAAGGACAGCCAGGCCAAGCTGTTCGACCACCGCTTCGACGTGAAGACCGGCTTCGAGCCGAGGTTCACCGACGCCGACGTGGTGCGGGTCGCGCACAGCAAGGTGCACGAGGACCGGGTCGAGCACTTCGCGCTGATGCAGGAGAAGGTGTGGAACCCGGCGATGGCCGGCTCGCCCGGCATGCTGCGCGGGCTGTTCGGGGAGGCGCCGGGCAACGAGTTCCTGGTGCTGTCCATGTGGCAGTCGGCGGCCGAGCACGGGAAGTACCGCATCGAGCGGGTCGAGCGGCTGACGCTGCGTGCCCAGACCGCCACCGACGTGGCCGCGCTGGCCGGGGACATCGTCGAGCTGGAACCCTCCTGGACGGTATGACAATCCCCCTACGACCGGACGATCTAAGGTCGGGGGTATGGCACGACCGCGACGCATCGTCCTCGTCCGGCACGGCGAGTCCGAAGGCAATGCCGACGACTCGGTGTACGAACGGGAACCCGACCATGCCCTGAGACTGACCCCCGCCGGACGCCGGCAGGCCGAGGAGACCGGTGTGCGGCTGCGCCGGATGTTCGGCGCCGCCCCGGTCAGCGCGTACGTCTCGCCGTACCGCCGCACCCACGACACCTTCCACGCGTTCGGCCTCGACCCGGCGCTGGTACGGGTCCGCGAGGAGCCCAGACTGCGGGAGCAGGACTGGGGGAACTGGCAGGACCGGGACGACGTGCGGCTGCAGAAGACCTACCGCGACGCGTACGGGCACTTCTTCTACCGCTTCCCGCAGGGCGAGTCGGGCGCCGACGTGTACGACCGGGTCGGCGCGTTCCTGGAGAGCCTGCACCGCAGCTTCGAGGAACCGGACTCGCCGCAGAACGTCCTGCTGGTGACCCACGGCCTCACCATGCGGCTGTTCTGCATGCGCTGGTTCCACTGGTCGGTGGCCGAGTTCGAGTCGCTGTCGAACCCGGGCAACGCCGAGACCAGGACCCTGCTGCTCGGCCCGGACGGCCGGTACACGCTGGACAGGGAATTCGAACGCTGGCGCGTCCCCGAGCCGTACGGCGTCACCAGTTGACCGAGGGAGCGACCGGCAACGGGCCGGTCGGGGTGTCCGGCGCCGACCCCGACGTACGGGACGGACCCGCCGTCCGTCCCGTACCGCTCCGCCGTCCGCCCGCCCTGCGGCGGGCGGTGCTCAGGCCGCGGGGCCCGCGGCTTCGGCCTTGCCGCTCAGGGCTTCCAGGTCGCTCTTGCGTACGCGGATCACCAGGAGGGCCGTCAGCAGGGCGACTCCCGCCATCGCCACGGCGGCGAGGAACGCGCTGGAGATGCTCTGGGTGAGCACTTCATGACCCCAGCGGCCAGGGAACTGCTGGGTCTTGGCGAGCTGCGCCTTCTCCTGCGGGTTCGCGTGCGCCATGAAGTCCGGCAGCACCTTCTTCGCCTCGTCCCTGCTCGCCGTGCCGAACACGGTCACCAGGATCGACAGGCCCAGCGAACCGCCCACCTGCTGGCTCGCGTTCAGCAGGCTGGAGGCCGCGCCCGCTTCGTGCTGGGCGACCCCGGACACCGCGGTCAGGGTGAGCGTGACGAAGTTGAGCCCCATGCCGAGACCGAAGACCATGAGCGGCCCGATCACACCGCCGAGGTACGAGCTGTCCGGTGTGATCTGCGTCTGCCAGAACAGGCCGAGACCGGTCAGGGCCGCGCCGGTCACCATGAACGGCTTGGGGCCGAGCACCGGCAGCAGCCGCTGCGAAAGACCGGCGCCCACGACGATCGCCACGGTCACCGGCAGGAAGGCGAGACCGGACTGGATCGGGGAGTACCCGAGCACGTTCTGGACGAACTGGACGATGAAGAAGAACATCCCGAACATCGCCGCCGCGAGGCACAGCATGATGACGTAGGAACCCGAGCGGTTGCGGTCGGCGAACATCCGCAGCGGCACGATGGGTTCCTTCGCGCGCGACTCGATGAGCGCGAAGGCGGCGAGCAGCACGACGGCCGCCACGAACGACGCGATGGTGAGCGAGTCCCGCCAGCCGTCCTCCGACGCCCGGATGAAGCCGTACACCAGCGAGGCCATGCCGAGGGTCGAGGTCGCGGCCCCCGAGAGGTCGAAGCGGCCGGGATGGCGCTTCGACTCGGTGATGTAGATCGGCGCCAGTACGGCGATGAGCACCCCGATCGGTACGTTGACGAACAGCACCCAGCGCCAGTTCAGCCACTCGGTGAGCATGCCGCCGGCCAGCAGGCCGATCGCGCCGCCGCCGGCCGAGACGGCGGCGAAGACGGCGAAGGCCCTGTTGCGTTCGGGGCCTTCGGGGAAGGTGGTGGTGACCAGGGCCAGTGAGGTGGGTGAGGCGATGGCGCCGCCGACCCCCTGGAGGGCGCGGGCGGCGAGCAGTTGCCACGGCTCCTGGGCGAAGCCGCCGAGGAGCGAGGCCAGGGTGAAGAGCAGGATGCCCGCCATGAACACCCGGCGGCGGCCCAGGATGTCGCCCGCCCTGCCGCCCAGCAGCAGCATTCCGCCGAAGGTGAGGGTGTAGGCGCTGACCACCCAGGACAGGTCGGCGGTGGAGAAGCTGAGGGCGTCTTGAATATGCGGTAGCGCGATGTTCACAATCGTCGAGTCGAGTACCACCATGAGCTGGCAGGCTGCGATGACGGCGAGGGCGATCCCAGGGCGCCCGCTCCGGCGGGCGGCGCCCGGTTCTCTGTCCGCTGTTTCGAGTTGAGAGGTTGTCGTCACTGTTGGATCCCCCACAAGTGAATTAGTGAACGTGCCCGTTCACTGTCCTCGACTACGGTAGTGAGTCCCCAACAGAGAACGCAAGCGTTCACTGGAGCTGCCGTCCGGAGTGTTGCCCCGATGGAGAGTCACTGATGGTTTCTTCGCACTCTGCGGCCACCGCTCGGCCGCAGCAGGTGTCGTTGCGCCGCCGAGGGCCCGTGCTGGAACGCGCGATCCTCGACGCCGCGTTGGAGCAGTTGAGTACGGTCGGCTGGAACGGCCTGACCATGGAAGGCGTCGCGGCGGCCGCGCAGACGGGCAAGGCCGCCGTCTACCGCCGCTGGCCGTCCAAGGAGGACCTCGTCGTCGAGGCCCTGCGGGACGGGCTGCCGACGATGGAGGAGCCGCCCGACCTCGGCAGTGTCCGCGCCGATCTGTACGAACTCTGCGTGGTGATCAGGGCGGGGATGTACTCGCGTACCGGCGCCGCGCTCCGCGCCGTACTGCACGAGTGCGACGCGTCGAGCGCCGAGCGCTTCCACGAGCTGATCATCAGCAGTGTCATCGAGCCGTCGACGCGGCTCTTCGGCGAGGTGGTCCGCCGGGGGATCGCGCGGGGTGAGGTCCGCTCCGGCGCGGCCGACGCGATGGTCTACGACGTCATCCCCGCCCTGATGATGTACCGGACGAAGGTGTGCGCGAGTGACTGGGCGGAGGTCGAGATCGCCGAGGTCATCGACAAGGTCATGATGCCGCTGCTGCGGCTGCCGTCCGGCTGACCGCACCCTGGCTGTCGCGCGGCGCCGGGGCGGCGTAATCTTGCTGGCGTCATGCCGTACGAACCACCCACCCACACCGTCGAGCGCTCGCTCCGCGCCACCACAGACGCCACCGTGATCGCCGGCGTCGACGAGGTCGGACGCGGAGCGTGGGCCGGTCCCGTGACGGTGTGCGCGGCGGTCACCGGTCTGCGCAGGCCGCCGGCGGGACTCACCGACTCCAAGCTGCTCACCCCCAAGCGCCGTACGGCGCTTGCGGGTCAGCTCGACGGCTGGGTCACGGCGCACGCCATCGGGCATGCCTCCCCGGAGGAGATCGACGACCTCGGGATGACGGCGTCGCTGCGGCTCGCCGCCGTACGCGCCCTGGAAGCCCTGCCGATACGGCCGCACGCGGTGATCCTCGACGGCAAGCACGACTACCTCGGCGGGCCGTGGCGGGTCCGTACGGTCATCAAGGGCGACCAGTCCTGCGTATCGGTGGCGGCCGCTTCGGTGCTCGCCAAGGTGCGCAGGGACGCGATGATGGCCGAACTGGCCGACGGAGCGGCCGAGTACGCGCCGTACGCCTTCGCCGACAACGCCGGCTATCCCTCGCCCGTGCACCGGGCGGCGCTGGAGGAGCGGGGGCCGACGGAGCACCACCGGCTCTCGTGGTCCTACCTCGACGCGCTGCCCCGGTGGCGGCATCTCAAGAAGTTCCGGGTGGCCGCCGCACCGGACACGTTGGAAGACGGGGGCCAACTCGGCTTCGATTTCTGAAACTTCCGGTGAACCCTGGGACCGGTGGGTGCTTTTCTGCCGCGACCATGGGTATCTCCGCAAACATGGGCACAAATGTGCCCACCCCGCCGATGCCTTTCGCACCGGTGTTTGATAGAAACCCAGTTATGCCTCTCACCCCCGAGGAGCCTCAGATTCACGAGAGAGCCCAGGGTCCCAGCGCCGCACCGGCCACCGGCCGGACCGCGCCGACCCCGCGTCCCGTACCCGGACCGCGCCCCGTACCGGGTCCGCGCTCCGCGTCGACACCGCGCCCCGGACGTCCGGGACCCGGTCCTGCGAGGCCGGCGCCCCCGGCGCAGCGCTCGCACAGCTCAGCCGGAGCGCCCCAGGCGGCCCGGCCGAGCACCCCTTCCGCCTCTTCCGCGCCTTCTCAAGGTGCCGCCCCTCAGGTCCAGTTGGTCCCGGCCCCGGCCGGCGGTGCGCTGGACGCCGCTGAGGAAGCGGTCGACCTGCTGCTCGACTCCGGTCGTGCGCCGGGCGACATCCTCGTACTCACCACGGGCGAACAGCACCCGTGGGCGACGCACGAGCTGTCGTTCGGCGAGGACGCCTACTGGGCACAGCACGACGCCGGCGAGGACGTGTTCTTCGCGGACGCCGCCGCTGTCGACCGAGCCACGTCCAGGGCCGTGGTGGTCGTCGCGCTCAACGGGGGCGACGACGCCTCCGTCGGCCGCGCGCTGCCCTCGGCGCTGCGGCGGGCCGGTGCGCTGCTCATCGTGTGCGGCGACCCCGAGCGGGCCAACGCCGCACTCGGCGCGGGCGTCTGAGCGGTACGACGCGCGCGTACGGTCGTGGTCGCGGCCAGGCGCTCTGACCCGGCTGCCCGTTCGGGGCGGCCGGGCCCTCAGCCTGCGCCGACGGCCTACGACGTGTGCCGACGGCTCCGCACCATGTGTCGGCGGGGCAGCGGTCGGTCAGCGGGCCGCCGTCCTGCGGAGCACCTCGACGGCGCCGCCACCGCCGCGTACGTGGGGCGGGCCGGGGTCGGCCGCCCAGTCGGCCAGCGCGGTGGGCCTGGACTGGGAGTTGGGCTGCCGGCCGCCGCGGCCCTCGCCGAGCACCTGCCAGCCGCCGCGGGTCAGCGTGATGTACGCGCCGCAGCGCAGCCCGTGCAGGGTGCAGGCGTCCCGCAGGCCCCACATCCAGGCGCCGTCCGCCTCGGTCCAGCGCTCGTCACCCTCGCGGCAGTAGAGCAGGGCGGCGGTGCGCACCGGCGTACGGCGGCGCAGATCGTGCGGGATGACCCGGCGCAGATGCGCCAGCAGAGCGTTGCGGAACTCCCAGCCGTCCACCGGCGCGGCGGCGCGCGGGACGAACGAGGCGCTGGCGGCGAGCCGTTCCTCATGGTCGAGTACGGCGACGACGGCTGTTCCCGGCACCGGGTGATGGCGGCTGTGCAGGCCGCTGACGACCTCGCGCGGATTGCGCATCAGCGGTATCCCGGCCGCCGCCCATTCGGCGGGTTCCAGCATCCTGGCGAGGCGGCTGACGGAGTCGGCCGAAGCGGTGATCGAAGTGGCTGCGGACGGAGCGAATCCGAAGGTCACGTTCCTCCCTTCGCATACGCGCCCGTCGTACGGGCAAGGTCGAGTGAGGGCGCACCGCGGTCAGCCCTTGCGGACGCGAACAGGACCGTGCGGGGGCAGGTCCAATTCTCGCTGGCGCGGGGGCGCGCGGCAACGAGCAATTGGCCTGGCTGACAGGAATGCACGGGTATGTGTGTCATATCCCTGCCCAGTGCGACCGCCGCTGACTCCTGCTACCCGGCACGGACCTCGATACGGGCGGCGGTACGGGCGGCAGTACGGACACTGGGTACCTGCGCAAACGCGCCCGGCCCCGACTCGGCCGCCGCGGCCGGGATTGGGCCGATGTCAGTGCGGTGGGGTTGCATGGGGGCATGAGTAACCAGGAGCTGCGTGCCGAGGCCGACGCCATCCTTGCCGAGCTGGTCGGTGACCCGGGCGGCGCGACTCGGCTGCGCGAGGACCAGTGGCAGGCGGTGGCCGCCCTCGTGGAGGAGCGCCGGCGCGCGCTGGTGGTGCAGCGCACCGGCTGGGGCAAGTCGGCGGTGTACTTCGTCGCCACCGCCCTGCTGCGCCGGCGCGGCGCGGGCCCCACGGTGATCATCTCGCCGCTGCTGGCGCTGATGCGCAACCAGGTCGAGTCGGCGGCGCGCGCCGGTATCCAGGCGCGCACCATCAACTCGGCCAACCCGGAGGAGTGGGACACCATCTACCAGGAGGTCGAGCGCGGCGAGACCGATGTCCTCCTGGTCAGTCCCGAGCGGCTCAACTCGGTCGACTTCCGCGATCAGGTGCTGCCCAGACTCGCCGCGACGACCGGGCTGCTGGTGGTCGACGAGGCGCACTGCATCTCCGACTGGGGTCACGACTTCCGGCCCGACTACCGGCGGTTGCGGGCGATGCTGGCCGAGCTGCCGGCCGGTGTGCCGGTGCTGGCCACCACGGCGACGGCCAACGCGCGCGTGACCGCCGATGTGGCCGAGCAGTTGGGCACCGGCGCCGGTGAGGCCCTGGTGCTGCGCGGCCCGCTGGAGCGCGAGAGCCTGCGGCTGGGAGTGGTCCAGTTGCCGGACGCCGCACACCGGCTGGCCTGGCTCGCCGAGCATCTGAACGACCTGCCGGGCTCCGGGATCATCTACACGCTGACGGTCGCGGCGGCCGAGGAGGCCACGGTCTTCCTGCGCCGGCGCGATTTCCGGGTGGCCTCGTACACCGGGAAGACGGAGAACGCGGACCGGCTGCAGGCCGAGGTCGATCTCCAGGAGAACCGCGTCAAGGCGCTGGTGGCGACCTCGGCGCTGGGCATGGGCTACGACAAGCCGGACCTGGGCTTCGTGGTCCACCTGGGCTCGCCGTCCTCGCCGATCGCGTACTACCAGCAGGTGGGGCGCGCCGGGCGCGGGGTGGCGCATGCCGATGTGCTGCTGCTCCCCGGCAGGGAGGACGAAGCCATCTGGCGCTATTTCGCCGACACCGCCTTCCCGCCCGAGGCGCAGGTCCGGCAGACCCTCGCGGCCCTCACCGACGCGGGACGGCCGCTGTCCGTGCCGGCGCTTGAAGCCGCGGTCGACCTCCGGCGCAGCCGGCTGGAGTCGATGCTGAAGGTGCTGGACGTGGACGGCGCGGTCAAGCGGGTGAAGGGTGGCTGGACGGCCACCGGAGCCGAGTGGGTGTACGACGCCGAGCGCTACGCGTGGGTGGCCAAGCAGCGGGCGGCCGAGCAGCAGGCCATGCGCGACTACGCGAGCACGGCGCAGTGCCGGATGGAGTTCCTGCGCCGGCAGTTGGACGACGAGGGGGCGGCCCCCTGCGGCCGGTGCGACAACTGCGCGGGTAACTGGGCCGATTCCGGGGTATCGGCGGAGGCGCTGACGGGGGCGGCCAAGGAGCTGGACCGCCCGGGGACCGAGGTGGAGCCGCGCCGGATGTGGCCGACGGGCATGCCCGCCTTGGGCATTGAGCTGAAGGGGCGCATCCCGGTCAAGGAGCAGTGCTCCACCGGGCGCGCGCTGGGCCGGCTCTCGGACATCGGCTGGGGCAACCGGCTGCGCCCGCTGCTGGCCGAGAGCGCGCCCGACGGCCCTGTCCCCGACGACGTCCTGCAGGCCGCCGTGGCGGTCCTGGCCGACTGGGCGCGTTCCTCGGGCGGCTGGGCGCCGACCGTCCAGGACGCCTCGGCCCGGCCGGTCGGGGTCGTCGCCGTACCGTCCCTGGGCCGTCCGCAACTCGTCGGCTCGCTCGCCCAGGGCATCGCGACCGTGGGCCGCCTGCCCTTCCTGGGGGCCCTGACGTACACCGGACCTGACGGCGCGCATGTGACCCACCGCAGCAACTCAGCCCAGCGGCTGCGGGCGCTGTCCGGCGCCTTCGCCGTCTCCGCCGACCTGGCCGCGGCCCTGGCCGCGGCTCCCGGCCCCGTCCTGCTCGTGGACGACTACACCGACTCGGGCTGGACCCTCGCGGTCGCCGCGCGGCTGCTGCGCCAGGCGGGCGCCGAAGGGGTGCTGCCGCTGGTGCTCGCCGCCGCCGGCTGATCCGCCTGACCCGGCTGACCCGCCTGACCCACCGACCCACCTGACCCGCCTGACTGGCAGTGCTGGCAATTTTTTGGCAGGGGTGCTAAATCTGGACGGGTGGAGTCGGAAACGCACGGCCCTGAGAAGCGCCCGCCGTCCTTCATCCAGGCGGCGCGGCGCCAGCAGCTCGTCGACTGCGCCGTCGAGGTGATCGCCGAGCTGGGTGCCGAGCGCGCCTCGATCGTGCGGATCGCCCAGCGTGCCGGGGTCAGCCGAGGCGTCGTGACGTACCACTTCCGCGACAGGGACGACCTGTTCGACCGGGTGGTCGAGGAGGTCTACCGGATCGGGGAGGCCGAGGTCGGGCCCCCGGTACGGGCGGCGGCGACACCGCGGGACGCGCTGCTGGCGTTCGTCGGCGGCAGCGTCGACTTCTACGCCCGGCACCCTGCCCATATGACCGCGCTGGTCGAGATCTTCGCCGCCGACCGGCACTCGCCCACGCGCTCGCGCGACGGCCGCGCCGAACACCACCACGAGACGGCCGACCTGGCCGAGATCCTGGCCGAAGGCCAGCGCAGCGGCCAGTTCCGCTCCTTCGACATCCCTCTCATGATCCTCACCCTCCGCGCCGTCCTGGACGCCGCCGTCCGGCACGTCACCTCCGGCGGCGACGCCGCAGTGCTGAGCGCCGAGCTGCGGCGTACCTGCGACGCGGCGACCCGGAAGGAGACCTCATGAAACCCACTCTCCGGCACACCCGGTGGGTCGCGCCGGCGGTCGCGGCCGTCCTCGCCGCCGCTGCCGTCGGCTGCGGCGGTAACAGCCGACCGCCTGAGCGGCCGGCCACGGCGCCGCTCACCGTCAGCACCAGCAGCGGCCGGCTGCACGGCCTCGCCACCGCCACGGCCCACCAGTTCCTCGGGGTCCGCTTCGCACAGCCTCCGACCGGCGCCCGCCGCTGGAAGGCGCCGCAACCACTCCCCGCCGCCACCGGCACCACGCAGGCCACGAAGCCGGGACCGCGCTGCGCGCAGGCGGCGGTCACGCCGGGCGCGAAGGCGGCCACCACCGAGGACTGCCTCTTCCTGAACGTCACCACCCCGCGCGACCGGCGCCCGGGGGAGAAGCTGCCCGTCATGGTGTGGTGGCACGGCGGCGGCTACACCACAGGGGCCGGTTCGGACTACGACGCACAGCGGCTGGCGAGCCAGGGCCGTGTCATCGTCGTCACCGCCAACTACCGGCTCGGCGCCTTCGGTTACTTCGGCCTCAAGGGGCTGCCCGGTTCCGGCACCTTCGGACTGGCCGACCAACTCGCCTCGCTGCGCTGGGCCGACACCAACGCGAAGGCGTTCGGTGGCGACCCCGACAACGTCACCGTGTTCGGGGAGTCGGCAGGGGCCATGTCGACCTGCGCCGTGCTCAGTTCACCGAAGGCGCGCGGCCTGGTCGACAAGGCCGCCGTCATGTCCGGCTCCTGCCTGCTGGACTGGTTTCCGGGCGCCCTGTACCCCGGTGCCCCGGCCGAGACCCCCTACAAGCCGCTCGCCACCGACGAGGCCGACGGGGCCAGGGTCGCGGCGGGCGTCGGCTGCGGCCACGGCACCGCCGCCGTGAAACTGGCGTGCCTGCGGTCCAAGCCCGCCGCCGACGTGGTGAAGCTGAACAACGACTTCGCCGACCACCTCTCGTACGGAACCGACCTGCTGCCCAGCAACCCCGCGACCGCTCTGCGGCGCGGTGACTTCGTGCATGTCCCCGTGCTGTCCGGCGGGAACAAGGACGAGGCCAGGTCTTTCGTCGGCGGTGCGCTGCTCGCCGACCCCGCAGCGGTCACCACGGCCACCTACCCCAAGCTCCTGGCGGCGGCGTTCGGCGGCCGGGCGGCCGATGTCGCGGCGGTGTATCCGGTCAAGAAGTACGGCTCCGCGGCCCTGGCCTGGTCCACGGTGATCACGGACGGGGCGTGGACCTGTCCCACCCTCGCGGGCAACCGGGCCCTGGCAGCCAAGACCACCGTGTACGCGTACGAATTCGCCGATCCGCAGGCGCCGAACGTGAACGGGTTCAAGGTCCCCGGCCTGCCGCTGGGCGCCTCGCACGCCACCGACCTGCCGTCCCTCTTCGACCTCGGCGGCAAGAACCTGCTGCGCACCACCGGGCAGCAGGCGCTGTCCAGCCGGATGATCGCCTACTGGTCGTCCTTCGCGCACGACGGCAGGCCCGCCGCCCCGAAGGCTCCGAGCTGGCCCAAGGCGACGGCGGGCGCGGCCCCGGCGAAGGACGTGCTGCGACTGATGCCGAGCGGCGACCGCATGGTGGACGCGGAGGCCGCCCACCACTGCGCCTTCTGGCAGGACGTCCGCTGACCCGGCCGACGCGCCGGACCGTTCGCGCCGCACACCGCCACGGCTCATTCCGCCGTGGCGGTGTACGGCGGAGCGCTCGCGGGCGGGATACGGAGGGCGAGCAGGGCGATGTCGTCCGTGCTCGCGTCACCGAGACCCGCCATCAACTCGTCGCAGAACGTCTCCAGCGGCTCGCGTGAGAGCGCCGCCGCATGCTGGCGCAGCCGGGTCATCCCGTCGTCGAACGTCTCGCTGCGGCGCTCGATCAGCCCGTCCGTGTACAGCAGCACCGTGCAGCCCGGCGGCAGTGACTCGGTGGCGTCGGAGCGGAGCGCGCCGGGCGTGACACCGAGCAGGATGCTGCGGCCCCCGGTCAGGAAACGGGTGTCGCCCTCGTCGGTGACCAGCAGGGGAGCCGGATGGCCCGCCGACGCGTACTCCAGCAGCCAGGGACCGTGCGGGTCCGGCTTGACGATCAGGCCGTACAGGCAGGTCAGCGTCTGGGTGGGGTAGAGGATCTCGTTCGCCGCGTCCAGCCTGGCCAGGATCTTGCCCGGCGGTTCCTTGCGGTCGCAGGCGATGCCCCGCAGCATGTTGCGCATCTGGCTCATGGCCACGGCCGACTTCAGGTCGTGGCCCGTGACATCGCCGATGATCAGCGTGAGGGCGCCGTCGGGCAGCGGGAACGCGTCGTACCAGTCGCCCCCGACCTCGGCGCTCACCCGCGCCGGTGCGTAGCGCGCGCTCAGCTCCACCGGGCCCGTGACGGGGAGGACGGGCAGCAGCGAGCGCTGAAGCCGCTCCGCTGTGTGCGCGGTCTGGGCGTGCAGGCGCGCGTTGTCGACGGCCATGGCGATACGGTGCGCCAGATCCACCACGAGCGGCAGCCGCTCCTGCTGGTCAAGACCGTCCTGGTTGACCCGCACCAGGGTCAGTACGCCCACCACCTTGCGGCGGGCCCGCAGCGGCACCAGGACCGCCCGGTGCGCCCCCAATTGGGCGAAGGTCTGCAACTCGATACGCTCCAGCGCGTCGGCTCCCTCTTCGGGCGCCGGGAACTCGGTCAGCCGCAGCGGCCCGGCGCCGCGCAGTGCGCGCGCCAGCGGCGCCTGGGAGTCGACGTCGGCCGCAGGCAGCAGCGCCTCCAAGAACTCGGAAGGCAGCGCGTTGGGCTCGCGGTGCTCCACCACGGCCCGGCGCAGCCGCCGCTCGTCGTCCTCCTCGACCAGATCGATGGCGCACCAGTCGGCGAGGGCGGGCACCAGCACCCGGCACAGCCGCCGCAGCCCCGGCTCCAGCTCCAGGGTGCTGGACAGCGCCTCGGAGGCGTTGGCCACGAGCGTCAACCGGTCGAGCGAGTCCTGCACCGCCCGGTCCACGTCGAACGCCGCGTCCCTTTCTGGCTGCGTACTCAATCGCTTCCTCTCTGTGCTGCGGCGGGACGGCGGCGCCTAGGCCGACGTGCGTGTCATGGCGCAGAGCCAGCCGCGGATGCCCGCCGGATCGAGGGTGATCTCGATCGTGGCGGGGACGACAGAATCGATCTGGAGCTTGTCGCCGAACGCCTCGGCGATGTCGTCGCGCGACAGCCGGTACGGGACCGTCACCCCCGGCGTCCTGGGCTCCCGGTCGCTGAAGCAGAGCAGGAAGTAGCGGCCGCCGGGGCGCAGCACCGTCCGCAGGCCGCTGGTGAAGGCGGCACGGTCCTGCGGATCGAGCATGTGGAACATGCCGGAGTCGAGCACGGTGTCGTACTGCTCTCCCAGGGCTGGCAGCTCCAGCGCGTTGTGCCGCAGGAACCGGACGGTGGAGCCGCGCTGCCGGGCCTTGTCCTCCGCGGTCCGCAGCGCGCTGGTCGCCAGGTCGATGCCGGTGACGTCGAGACCGAGGTCGGCGCACATGAACGCGTGCTCGCCCGTCCCGCAGCCGACGTCCAGCACCCGTCCCTGGACGGCGCCCGAGCGCGCCACGTCGAGAAGGGCCTTCTGCGGGCGCCCGATCTCCCACGGCGGCGGGTCGGCGTACCGGTCCTCCAGCTCCTGCCAGGGGTTCGGGTCGTCGCTCGCGGCGTGATCGGCATCGTCGGGCGGGAGCGGTGCGGGCATGTGCGGGCCTCCTGTCGCTGCCGTCGCCGGAGACCGCGGCGGCAGGTCGGTGCCTTTCGACTCTACGCCGGACGGGCACCTCGTGCCCGAGCCGCAGGACGGCCTGTGGATAACCTTATCCACAGGGGTCGCGGGGGATGTGGCCTGTGCGGGAACGTCGAGCCATGAACAAGCACAGCGCACAGACCGGACCGTCCGACCAGCAGCAGATCACCTTGCGCAGCCCCGCCGAACTCGCCGACGCACTGCCCTATCTGATGGGTTTTCACCCGAGCGACTCGGTCGTGCTCGTCGCGCTGCACGGGGAGCACGGCCGATTCGGCGGCCGGCTCAGGCTCGGGATCCCGGCCGCGCCGGACGAGTGGCTGCCGGTGGCCGATCAGCTCGCCGACTGCCTGGTGGAGGGGAGCGAGCGGCGGGGCGAGCGGCCGGACGGGATCATCGCATTCCTCTGCCAGGATCCGGCCGAGGGCGGGACGGGCCGGCAGGTCATGGAGCGGCTGCGCCCGCTCGCTCAGCGGCTGCGTACCGCGTGCGGCGCGCTCGACGTGCCGGTGCACGAGGTGCTGTGCATTTCCGGGGGCCGCTTCTGGTCGTACTGCTGTCCCGACGTCCGCTGCTGTCCGCCGGAAGGCAAGGAGCTGGTCCTGCCCGGCACATCGGTGATGGCGGCCGCCGCCGCGTACGCGGGCATCCAGGTGCGCGGATCGCTGAAGGAGATGGAGGCGCGGCTGCGGCCCTGGCGTACGCCGGCGGTCGACGACCAGCTCCGGGCGCTGGACGACGCGGGTGCCGCGCTCGTGCCGAAGATTCTGGGCGCGGGGAACAGGCAGCAGGTCGGCAGGGCGACCCTGCGGACGGCGCGCGCCCTCATGACGCGGCTCGGCGGGACGTCCGTCGCCGACCGCTCGGCGGTCGAGGGGGACGCGGCGGACGACGGACTCATCAGCCACGCCGAAGCGGCCCAGGTCATCCTCGGCCTGCAGGACCGCGAGACCCGTGACCGCGCCGCCGAATGGATGGAAGGACCGGAGGCGGAGTCCGCGCTGCGGCTCTGGCGCGCGCTGGCCCGCCGGTGCGTCGGGGCGTACGCCGAACATGCGGTGGCGCCGCTCACCCTGGCCGGCTGGGTCGCCTGGTCCCTGGGCGACGAGCCGGCGGCCAGGGTCGCGCTGGGGCTCGCCCTGCGGACCGACCCCCGGTACGTCTTCGCGCAACTGCTCCATCAGGCGTGCAACGACGGCCTGGACCCCGAGGCGCTGCGTGCGTGTCTGCGGGAGGAGCGCGGCTCGCGTGCCACAGCCGCCGCGCGCAAGGCGGGCAACCGGCCGCGGCCCCGTCCTGCGGGCCGCGCCCCGCGGCCCGGGGCCCTGCCGCCGGCGGCCAGGCGGCCGGGTCCGACGGCCGCGCGCGACCGTGCGAGCGGGCGCAGCGGGCAGCGCGGTTCGAGGAGCGGGCGATGACAGCCGTGACCCGGCCGCCCGAAACCGCGTTCACCGGGGTGGCGGAGTTGTACGAGCCGCGCCGCCGGTCGTCCGGCGGCTCACCGGAGCGCACAGAAGGCAGAGCGGACCCCAGATGGTTCTCACCGTCCCTCCCAGCAGAACCGGCCTCTCCCGCGCCGCGCCCCCGGGTGAACTGCCGGCGGCCCACCGGGCCCTGCTCTGCGTCGCGCTGCCGTGCCTCGCCGTTTCGGCCGAGCACGGCCAGCTCACCGGCATCGGTCTTGACGGCTTCTACGAGTCGGGCCGCAGGCTCCTGTCGCGCTGTCAGCTCCGGGTCGCCGGGCGCGAGCCCGTCGCGTTGCAGGGGCGGCTGGTGGCCGCGGACAAGGCGCGCTTTCTGGCCGTGGTCCGGACGCCCGCCGACACCGGACCCGATCCGGAGATCAGCGTCGAACGGATCAGGGACGCCGACGGCACCGAGCGCGTCGTCCTGCGCAGCGCCGCCAAGGCGCCGCGCCGCGTCATGGTGGAGATCGCTTTCGGCACGGATCTGGCGGAGCTCGCGGCCGTCGCGGCGGGCCGGGCAGGACCCGAACTCCCCGCGACCGTCCACACGGCCGGGTTGCGCTGGACAGCGGCCGACGGGCGGTATGCCGTCGTCACGGCCGATCCCGCGCCCGCGGACGCGCTCGCCTCGGCGGGGCTGCTGCGCTGGGAGTTCGAACTGCGCCCCGGCGCCCCTCGGACCATCGAGCTGCGCGTCCGCTCGGGGCGCCCCGTCCGGCCTGCGGGCAGGACCGGCGCCGTGTCCCTGCCGGAGGCGACGGCGGAGGGGGACGACCCGAGGGTGCGGGCGCTGTTCGCCGCGAGCGTCGGCGATCTGCGGGCGCTCCTGCTGCGCGGCCCCGGCGGACCCGCGGACATCTATCCCGCCGCCGGGGTCCCCTGGCGGTGCGGGCCGCCCTCAGCCGAGGCGCTGTGGGCCGTACGGATGGCGCTCCCGCTCGGCACCCGGCTGGCGGCGGGGACGCTGCGCGCCGTCGCCCGTGGCCAGCTCACCGGAGCGGGGGACGACTGCGGGCGTATCCCCGGGCCGCTGCGGGACGCCGGTCCGCATCTGCCGCCGAGCTGTACCGGTGTCGAGGCGACGCTCGCCTTCCCCGCCGTCCTGGCCGAGGCCCGGCGCTGGGGACTGCCGGAGCAGGAGCTGGCCGAGCTGCTGCCGGCGGCCGAGCGGTGCCTCGGCTGGCTGCGTGCGGCGGCGGGCGACGACGGGCTGCTGGCGGACCAGAGGTCCGCCGGGCCGCAGCGGGCCGAGACCCAGGCGCACGCGCACCGCGCGGCCGTGCTCGGCGCCGATCTGCTGGAGGCGTGCGGCAGACCGGGGGCCGACGAGTGGCGGGAGTGGGCGCGGGCGTTGCGCGAGACGTTCCGGCGGTGCTTCTGGATCGACGACCGCGCGGGCGGCCGGCCGGCCGTCGCGCGCAGCCCCGACGGGCGGCTGCTGCCGTATCTGAGCGGCAGTTCGGCCCATCTGCTGGACACCGGTCTGCTGGGTGGGGGAGAGCAGGCCCCAGGGCTCCTCGACCGGGCGCAGACCGGGCAACTGGCCAAGCTGCTCGGCGGCCCGGGGCTCGACTCCGGCTGGGGGCTGCGCGGCCTGGGCGCCAGGGAGCCGGGGCACAACCCCTTCGGCCACCGGGCGGGGGCGGTCAGGGTGCATGAGACGGCCGTGGCCGTCGCGGGACTCGCGGCGGCGGGACACGAGAGGGAGGCGGCAGGACTGCTGCGCGGGGTGCTGGCGGCGGCCGAGACGTTCGGCCACCGGCTGCCCGAGATGTACGCGGGGGAGCAGCGCACGGCGGGCGGGGCTCCCGCACCGCATCCGGCGGCGTGCCGGCCGGCGGCGGTGGCGGCGGGCGCCGGGATCCAGTTGCTCGTCACCCTCGCCGGAATCCGCCCCGACGCGCCCGCGGGCACGCTCGCGCTGCGGCCGGTGCGCGCTGCGCCGCTCGGCGCGCTGCACCTCGCCGGACTGCGGGTGGCGGGTGAGCCCTTCTCCGTACGGGTGAGCCGGCTCGGCCTCGGGATGGTCGAGGAAGCGGCCGCAGGACTCCAACTGGGGGTGTGACAGGGGCAGAACGTCGATCGGGGATGCCGGAAGGACTGTTTATCGTCAGGCAGACGACTATGATCGCGGCATGTCTCCCTACGACCCGTCGGCCTTCCCGCCTTTCGCCGTCACCGTCGACCTGGTCGTGCTCACCGTGCGCCGTCACGCGCTCTGCGCGCTTGCCGTGCGGCGCGGCGAGCCGCCGTTCCAGGGCCGCTGGGCGCTGCCCGGCGGATTCGTCAGGGTCGACGAGGACCTGGCCGCCGCGGCCGCCCGCGAACTCGCCGAGGAGACCGGCCTCGGCGCCCAGGACGCGCAGTCCGCAGGACAGGGGAACGCGGCCCATCTCGAACAGCTCGCCACCTACGGGGACCCCGGCAGGGACCCCCGGATGCGGGTGGTCAGTGTGGCCCATCTGGCGCTGTCGCCCGACCTGCCGGCGCCGCGCGCGGGCGGTGACGCCAACAGCGCCCG
Source organism: Streptomyces sp. NPDC087906 (assembly GCF_055584925.1). Classification (NCBI taxonomy): domain Bacteria; kingdom Bacillati; phylum Actinomycetota; class Actinomycetes; order Kitasatosporales; family Streptomycetaceae; genus Streptomyces; species Streptomyces sp. NPDC087906. The sequence continues at coordinate 870,645 of NZ_JBVJLC010000003.1, read as the reverse complement.
CTGGGCGCCCGTCGAGGTGCTGCTCAGCCAGGAGGGCGGGTTCAGCCGGGAGGGTGACCAGCCCGCGCAGCTCGCCTTCGACCACGCGCGGATCCTCGCCGACGGGGTGGAGCGGGCCAGGTCCAAGATCGAGTACTCGTCCCTGGCCACCGCCTTCTGCCCGGCCGAATTCACCGTGGGTGAACTGCGCCGGGTGTACGAGGCGGTGTGGGGCGTCGCCCTCGACCCCCGCAACTTCCACCGCAAGGTGACGGGCACCCCGGGGTTCCTCGTCCCCTCGGGCGGGACGACGACCCGTCAGGGCGGCAGGCCGGCCCAGTTGTTCAGGGCGGGCGGCGCGACCGTGCTCAATCCGCCGATGCTGCGGCCCGAGGTCTGACACCCGCACAGGTAGCATTACCTCGCAAGTCGGACATATAGCGTTATCTTGCTGGTGTGCTCCAGGCCATCGGACTGACCAGCAACCCCCGTCGCGACCTCCCGCCGGCCGTGGACGATCTGACCTTCGAAGCCCGGCCGGGCCGCGTCACGGCGCTCCTCGGGGCGCCCGGCGCGGGCAAGACCACCGCGCTCCGGCTGATGCTCGAACTCGAACACGGCCGCGGTGTCGCCTACTTCCGCGGCCGGCCCCTGCACCGCATCGCCCATCCGGCACGCGAGGTCGGGGTGCTGCTCGGCGATGTGCCGGGCCACCCCGCGCGCACCGCCCGAGGGCAACTGCGGATGCTCTGCGCCGCGGCCGGGGTGCCCGCCGTCCGCGCCGACGAACTGCTCGACGTCGTCGGGCTCGGCGCCCTGCGCGACGAGCGGCTCGGCAATCTCTCGATCGGCATGGACCGCAGGCTCGGACTCGCCTCGGCGCTGCTGGGCGATCCGCACACCCTCCTGCTCGACGCGCCCTCGGCCGGGCTCTCCCCCCGCGAGACCGGCTGGCTGCACGGCCTGCTGCGGGCCCACGCCGCGCACGGCGGCACCGTCCTCTACACGACAGCCGATCCCAAGGAAGCCGCCCGCGCCGCCGACCGGGTCGTCACCATCGACGGCGGCAGACTCGTCGCCGACCAGGACGGCGCGGCCTTCGCCGCCACCCGGCTGCGGCCCCGGGTCGCCGTCAGGACTCCGCACGCCGCCCGGCTCGCCGACGTACTGACCCGCGAGGCCAGGGCGGGCCGGCGCTCCGTCGAGGTGGTGGCCGACGCGGGCAGCAGGCTCACCGTCTACGGCAGCAGTTGCCCGGAGATCGGCGAGACGGCCTTCCGGCACGGTGTCCTCGTCCACCAGCTCGCCGACGAGATCGGTGACACCGGCCCGACACCCGGCCCCCCCACCCCAGGCCCGACACCCGGTCCGGTGCCCACCCACCCGTCCGGCGCCCCGGTCCGCGAGCCCGGCGACACCCTGGTGGATCTGCCCGTTCAGACCAAGGGCCCGCGGACCGTCGCACCGCCGCTGTCCGCGCGCCCCGTCCGCACCCCGCTGCGGCCCCTGCGCTACGAGCTGCGCCGCATGCTCGGCGTCCGGACGGCGCCGCTCGTCGCCGCCGCCGTGCTCGTGGCTTCCGTCGCGCTCGCCGTACCGCTGGCCCGCACCGGCGGCACCCCGCTGCCCAACCTGCTCGCCGCGTGGCCCCGGATCCTGCCCCTGCCGCCCGCCGCACTCGGCGCCGGGCTGCTCGGCGCGCTCTCGTTCGGCGACGAGTTCCGCTACCCCGCGCTCGCCGGTGCGCGCGGCACCGTCCCGCGCCGGCTCGGGCTGCTCGCTGCCAAACTCGCCGTCACCGCCACGGCCGCCGTCCTGCTCGCCGCCGCAGCCGTGGCGGCCGACGGCGGCGCGCTGCGCCTCGTCTACGGCGCGGCGGCCGCGCCCGTACCGGACAACTGGCTCGCCCTCGGCGCGGGTTGGGCCGGGCTCGCGGTCGGCTGCGCGTGGGCGGGACTGCTCGGCGCCGGCGTCTTCCGGGTCACCGCCGCCGGTGTCACCGCCGTGATCGCCGTACCGGTCCTGGTCGTTCCGCTGCTGGACAAGGCGCTCGCCGGGCCGTCAGCGCGTTCGATCGTCGGACTCCCGAGCAGACTGCGGGAACTCGCCTGGCTGCAATGGCCCCATCAGGCCGACCACTGGCTGATGGCCACCGCGCGGCTGATCGCCCAGCCGGTGGCCGCCGCCCTCGCCCTCTCGCTCTGCGCCCTGCTCTGCGCGTATTTGTTCACCGGGCTTCGCCGCAGGGCCCGTTGGTGATCGCCTGGTGACAGAAAAATGCCCTACTGGCCACAACTCCCCTGAGAAAGCGCGGTTCTTTACGCCATGGATGCGGAACGCGTCAATCGAGGCGCGGGCGCCGATCACCCTTTCGTGTGCTTTTCACCAAAGACCTCAAGGGCGGTGGAAACGGCGCCGACAAAGGATGCGTGAGTACCCTTGCGCACACCATGATGACCGCCGCCCGTTCCGTCGAGTCCGGCCTGCCCGGTCCGGGCGAACTCGACCGCTACCCCTTTGCCGAGGCGCCCGGCGCCGACCGCGCCGCCCCGCCCGTCTGGGACGGGCCTGAGAACGATCTGGGCCGGATGGGCCGCCGCTCCGCGGGCAGCCGCGGCCGCGGTCTGCACGGCCAACTCGTCCAGCAGCTCGGACAGATGATCGTTTCCGGTGACCTGGGTGCCGACCGGCCGCTGGTGCCCGAGGAGATCGGCCAGCGCTTCGAGGTCTCCCGCACGGTCGTGCGGGAATCCCTGCGCGTCCTGGAGGCCAAGGGCCTGGTGAGCGCCCGCCCCAATGTCGGTACCCGCGTCCGCCCGGTCAGCGACTGGAACCTGCTGGACCCCGACATCATCGAATGGCGCGCCTTCGGACCGCAGCGCGACGACCAGCGCCGCGAGCTGAGCGAGCTGCGCTGGACGATCGAGCCCCTCGCCGCGCGGCTCGCCGCGGGGCACGGCCGGGAGGACGTGCAGCAGCGGCTGGTCGACATGGTGGAGATCATGGGCCATGCCCTCGCCCAGTCGGACACGGTCACCTTCGCCCGCGCCGACGCCGAATACCACTCCCTGCTGATCCAGCTCGCCGGCAACCGCATGCTGGAGCACCTGTCCGGCATCGTCTGCGCCGCGCTCCAGGTCTCCGGCGGTCCGGTCAGCGGCTGCGACCGCCCCACCGACGCCTCGCTCGCGCACCACGCGCGGATCATCGACGCGCTGGGCTCCGGCGACGCCAACGGTGCCGAATCGGCCATGCGGCAGCTACTGACCGTCCATCCTGAGGTGGAGCGAGTCGTTCCGGCTCCTCGCGAGCACTGAGCGCAGCCCCGGGCCAGGGCGTACGGGGATGTACGCGACGAGTGTCGCCGGGCGCTTCCGCGCGTCCGGCGACACGATCGTGGGGGCTTAAAACCCCTTCTGGCCGTTTTGTCGCCAATGAGGTGTGACTCGGGCCACGTGGATTGGGCGTAACACTCCTCGGGGCAGGGCGATGACCTAAGAGGTGACAGCCGAAGAGGGAATGCGACCGCCGTCCGCGGCGCCGCGTATTCACCTCCGAGGTCCAAGCCCGCGCCGTCGGTGACATCCCCAGCCGGCGGACGTCGGCTCCGGCCCGATCCAGGGCGGGGCCGGAAGCCGTTTCCATCGTTCCGAGAGGTTGTTCGTGTCGGCCAGCACATCCCGTACGCTCCCGCCGGAGATCGCCGAGTCCGAGTCTGTGATGGCGCTCATCGAGCGGGGAAAGGCTGATGGGCAGATCGCCGGCGACGACGTGCGTCGGGCCTTCGAGGCTGACCAGATTCCGCCAACCCAGTGGAAGAATGTTCTGCGCAGCCTCAACCAGATCCTCGAGGAAGAGGGTGTGACGCTGATGGTCAGTGCCGCGGAGTCGCCGAAGCGCACCCGCAAGAGCGTCGCAGCGAAGAGCCCGGTCAAGCGCACCGCCACCAAGACAGTCGCGGCCAAGGCGACAGCGACGACGACAGTCGCCGCAGCCGCCGCTCCTGCCGCCGACATCGTGGAAGCCCCGGCCGACGAGGCCGCCGCACCCGCGAAGAAGGTGGCGGCGAAGAAGACCGTGGCGAAGAAGGCGACTGCCAAGAAGACCGCCGTCAAGAAGACGGCGGCCAAGAAGACCACCACCAAGAAGGACGCCGACGAGGCCGCCGACGGCGAGGAGCCGGTCGAGGAAGTCCAGGCGGGCAAGGGCGAGGAGGAGGAGGGCGAAGGCGAGAACAAGGGCTTCGTACTCTCCGACGACGACGAGGACGACGCGCCTGCCCAGCAGGTCGCCGTCGCCGGCGCCACCGCCGACCCGGTCAAGGACTACCTCAAGCAGATCGGCAAGGTCCCGCTCCTCAACGCGGAGCAGGAGGTCGAGCTGGCCAAGCGCATCGAGGCCGGTCTCTTCGCCGAGGACAAGCTCGCCAACTCCGACAAGCTCGCCCCCAAGCTCAAGCGCGAGCTGGAGATCATCGCCGAGGACGGGCGCCGCGCCAAGAACCACCTGCTGGAGGCCAACCTCCGCCTGGTGGTCTCGCTGGCCAAGCGCTACACCGGCCGCGGCATGCTCTTCCTGGACCTGATCCAGGAGGGCAACCTGGGTCTGATCCGCGCCGTCGAGAAGTTCGACTACACCAAGGGCTACAAGTTCTCCACGTACGCCACCTGGTGGATCCGGCAGGCGATCACCCGCGCCATGGCCGACCAGGCCCGCACCATCCGCATCCCGGTGCACATGGTCGAGGTCATCAACAAGCTCGCGCGCGTGCAGCGCCAGATGCTTCAGGACCTGGGCCGCGAGCCCACTCCCGAGGAGCTGGCCAAGGAACTCGACATGACCCCCGAGAAGGTCATCGAGGTCCAGAAGTACGGCCGCGAGCCGATCTCCCTGCACACCCCGCTGGGCGAGGACGGCGACAGCGAGTTCGGCGACCTCATCGAGGACTCCGAAGCCGTCGTACCGGCCGACGCGGTCAGCTTCACCCTGCTCCAGGAGCAGCTCCACTCGGTGCTGGACACCCTCTCGGAGCGCGAGGCCGGCGTGGTGTCGATGCGCTTCGGTCTCACCGACGGCCAGCCCAAGACGCTGGACGAGATCGGCAAGGTCTACGGCGTGACGCGTGAGCGCATCCGGCAGATCGAGTCGAAGACGATGTCGAAGCTGCGCCACCCGTCGCGTTCGCAGGTCCTGCGCGACTACCTCGACTAGAGGCGGCGGCGCCGTACGTCACGAGAGCCCGGATCCCCGCGCGGATCCGGGTTCTCGCGCGTCGCCGCGCATTTCGCGGGTGCGGGACTCTCCCGGTTTGATGACCCTGAGTGGATCACTACTCGACGGAGAGTCAGGAGTTCATATGCGTCGCACTATTGCCCGTCTGCTGACAGGGGGGCTGGCCGTGCTGGCGGCGGGGGCCGTGCCGCCGCTCGCCCATGGCGGGACGGCCGCCGCGGACGGTGTGGTCGTCGGCGGTACGCCGGCGAAGGTCGCCGACAGCCCCTGGGTCGTCGCCCTGTCCAGCCGTGACCGTTTCGGCGGTACCCGGGCCGGTCAGTTCTGCGGAGGCGTGGTGGTGGCGCCGACGAAGGTGCTGACAGCCGCGCACTGCATGAGCGCCGACGCGCTCGGGGCCGGCCCCGACAACGTGGGCGACCTGCGGATCATCGCGGGACGCGACCGGCTGCGCGACACCGGCGGCCAGGAGATCCCGGTACAGGGCTACGTCGTCGATCCCACGTACGACGCCGACACCAACCAGAACGACATGGCCGTCCTGACGCTGTCGAAGGCGCTGCCCGCCTCCTACGCCATCCGTCCGGCGGACCGGGGCGACAAGGCGTCCGCGCCGGGGACCGCTGCCGTGGTCTACGGCTGGGGCGACACCACAGGCCGGGGTGACTACGCGTACGCGCTCCGCTCCGCCCCTGTGACGGTCCTGGCGGACTCGGCATGCGAGCGGGCCTATCCGGGCGGCTCAGGGGGCCGCTACGCGGCTTCCTCGATGCTCTGCGCCGGTGACCCGGCCGGTGGCCGCGACGCCTGCCAGGGCGACAGCGGCGGACCGCTGGTCGCCCAGGGCCGGCTGATCGGGCTCGTCTCCTGGGGCAGCGGCTGCGGCCGGGCGGACGCCCCCGGCGTCTACGCCCGGATCACCTCGGACCTCGCGCCGGTCGCCGGGGCCCTACGGGCGCACGCCGGGCGCTGAGCCCCGCCGGCGCCGCGTACGGAACCGGGCGCCCGGCGGATCCGGACATGAGAACGGGCGGTCATCTCTGCCGATGCAGGGATGGCCACCCGTCGGCCGGTCCGGGACCGGCCCTTGGCTCGTCGTGGATGCGAGGTGTCAGTGTTCCTCTTCACCGCCGGCGGCCTGTACGGCCGTCAGTCGGTCGGTCTCATCCTGTATTTCCGCGGCGATCTTCTTGAGTTCCGGCTCGAACTTGCGCCCGTGGTGGGCGCAGAAGAGCAGTTCACCACCGCTGGACAGGAGGACGCGCAGATAAGCCTGGGCGCCGCATCGGTCGCAGCGGTCAGCCGCCGTCAGCGGGCTCGCGGGGGTCAGAACAGTAGTCACGTCGCCTCTTCTCTAGCTCGACGAGCTGTCGTACCAGGGTCAACATCCAACCAGGCCGAAAACGTTCCCGCTCACGGCTTTTCCTCGAAACTTCTTTTCCGAAGTGGCCGAACTGCTGACGGTTGGCGGCGAATGAGCCGTATTGCTTAGCTTTACGGGTTTTCGCGTGGTTGTCTCGGTCGTTTCGGGGAGTAGCCCTCACCGGCTGGCTTGCCGGTTGTTGATGAGGACGTGCCCGGAGCCTAAATGGTTCATGCCTGGAAGGGAACGTGATGTGTGCTTCACTCCCACGAGGGATCGAACACCTATACGACGCTGGACTAGCATGGGTTTGAGCGAGGGTGGCGTGAGAACCGCTCTACCAGGCCTCTGTACCCTCTGACCGATGGAAGACGCCGGGCCTTTACCCCACGAGGCCACATCTCAAATTCAGCGAGGAGCGAACCGCGTGACCGCCGAGACGTCCGTGCCGTCCAGAGCGCTGCTGACAGCAGAGCGTGACGGCTCCAACTACACCGCGCGGCATTTGCTCGTCCTTGAGGGACTGGAAGCGGTCCGCAAGCGCCCCGGGATGTACATCGGGTCCACCGACAGCCGCGGTCTCATGCACTGCCTCTGGGAGATCATCGACAACTCGGTCGACGAGGCCCTGGGCGGCTACTGCGACCACATCGACGTCACCCTGCACGAGGACGGCTCGGTCGAGGTCAAGGACAACGGCCGGGGCATCCCGGTCGACATCGAGCCCAAGACCGGCCTCTCCGGCATCGAGGTCGTGATGACCAAGCTGCACGCCGGCGGAAAGTTCGGCGGCGGCTCGTACGCGGCGTCCGGCGGTCTGCACGGCGTGGGCGCCTCCGTCGTGAACGCGCTCTCCGCCCGGCTCGACGTCGAGGTCGACCGCGGCGTCACGCACTCCATCAGCTTCCGCAGGGGCGTCCCCGGCATGTTCACGGAGCCGGGCCCCGACGCACCCTTCGACCCGTCGAGCGGGCTGCTCAAGGGCAAGCGGGTGCCGAAGGGCAGGACCGGCACCCGGATCCGCTACTGGGCCGACCGGCAGATCTTCCTCAAGGACGCCAAGCTCTCCCTGGAGCACCTGCACCAGCGCGCCCGCCAGACCGCCTTCCTCGTCCCCGGCCTCACCATCGTGGTCAGGGACGAGCGCGCGGCGGGCGAGAGCGAGGGCAACGGCACGGTCGAGGAGACGTTCCGCTTCGACGGCGGCATCAGCGAGTTCTGCGAGTACCTGGCGCCGGACAAGGCCGTCAGCGACGTGCTGCGGCTGACCGGGCAGGGCGTCTTCAAGGAGAACGTGCCGGTGCTCGACGAGCGCGGGCACATGACGCCGACCGAGGTCACCCGCGAGCTGGGCGTCGATGTCGCGCTGCGCTGGGGGACCGGGTACGACACCACGGTCCGCTCGTTCGTGAACATCATCGCCACCCCCAAGGGCGGCACCCATGTGAGCGGTTTCGAGCGCTCGCTGACCAGGACCGTCAACGAGGTGCTGCGCTCGGCCAAGCTGCTGCGCGTCGCCGAGGACGACATCGTCAAGGACGACGCCCTGGAGGGCCTGACCGCCGTGGTCACGGTGCGGCTCGCCGAGCCGCAGTTCGAGGGCCAGACCAAGGAGGTCCTGGGCACGTCGGCCGCCAACCGGATCGTGGCGAACGTCGTCGCCAAGGAGCTGAAGGAGTTCCTGACCTCGACGAAGCGGGACGCCAAGGCGCAGGCGCGGGCCATCCTGGAGAAGGCCGTCGCCGCCGCCCGCACCCGTATCGCCGCGCGCCAGCACAAGGAGGCGCAGCGCAGGAAGACGGCGCTGGAGTCCTCCTCGCTGCCCGCCAAGCTCGCCGACTGCCGCAGTGACGACGTCGACCGCAGCGAGCTGTTCATCGTGGAGGGCGACTCCGCGCTCGGTACGGCCAAGCTGGCCCGCAACAGCGAGTTCCAGGCGCTGCTGCCGATCCGCGGCAAGATCCTGAACGTCCAGAAGGCGTCCGTCTCCGACATGCTGAAGAACGCCGAGTGCGGCGCGATCATCCAGGTCATAGGAGCGGGGTCCGGCCGGACCTTCGACATCGACGCCGCGCGCTACGGCAAGATCGTGCTCCTCGTCGACGCCGACGTGGACGGCGCGCACATCCGGATCCTGCTGCTGACGCTCTTCCAGCGCTACATGCGTCCGATGGTGGAGTCGGGCCGGGTCTTCGCGGCCGTGCCGCCGCTGCACCGGATCGAGCTGGTCCAGCCGAAGAAGGGCCAGGACAAGTACGTCTACACGTACTCGGACGGCGAGCTGCGGCAGAAGCTGCTGGAGTACCAGCGCAAGGGGACCCGGATCAAGGACTCCATCCAGCGCTACAAGGGCCTCGGGGAGATGGACGCCGACCAGCTCGCGGAGACCACGATGGACCCGCGCCACCGCACCCTGCGGCGCATCAACATCGGGGACCTCGACTCCGCCGAGCGGATCTTCGACCTGCTCATGGGCAACGAGGTCGCGCCGCGCAAGGAGTTCATCACCAGCTCGGCGGCGACCCTGGACCGCTCGCGCATCGACGCGTAACCAGCGCGGCGCACTCCGCTCTCCACCCCCGGGTGGAGAGCGGAGATCCACCCCCGATCCACCTCCGGGACCATCACTGACCTGGGGTTTCTCCGTAGATTCGACGTAGTGGAAATGACGTCGTCCCCGGAGGCCCCGCATGTCATCGCTCCTTACCGCGCTCGTGATCGCCGCCGCTGTCGCTCTCGTCCTCGCACGCCAGTTCAGGCCGCAGCGGATGCGGGACGGCGGGCGCCGCTGGCTGGTCGTCCCCGTGGTGCTCGTCGTCTTCGCGTTGCGCCAATCGGGTGGTGTGCTGGACGCCGGCGACCGCGGGATGTCGGCGGCGCTGCTCGCCGTCGAACTGCTCGTCGGTCTGCTGATGGGCGCGGGCTGGGCCTGGACCAGCCGGATCTGGACCGAGGACGACGGCTCCGTGTGGACCAGGGGCACCAAGGCCACCGCCGCCGTCTGGGTACTCGGCATCGCTGTACGGCTCGGCCTGATGGGCATCGGCGCGCTGGTCGGCGTCCACCAGGGCAGCGGAGCGCTGATGCTCGGGCTCGCCGCTTCGGTCCTCGTACGCGGGGGACTGCTGACACTGCGGGCGGGCGGCGCCGGCCGCCCGGCCGACGGCTCCGGCTCCTCGGCCGGGAGCGGCCCGTCGTACGGTGGCCGCACAGGCGCCGCCCCGTGGAAGGACCGTGTGTGAGGCCCGAGGTCTGGACGAACTGGCCCTCCCGGGAAGCACTCTCCCGGGAGACGCCGACGTATCCACGGCACTGGCTGACCCGGTTCGTCCGGGTCGCCGCGGTCGCCGCCGTGCTCTGGTCGTCCTTCACCGAGCGCCAGGTGTCGAGCTGGAGCGCGCTGGGCGCGGTGGGCGGGCTCCTCGCCGTCGGCTACAGCGCCTGGCTCTTCCAGCGCACCACCCTGCGCCACCGGCTCTGGCCTTCGGTCGGGCTGCTGATCATCCTGATGGGCGCGGCGATCGGCGCCTCGCAGAGCGGCTTCCGGGTGGCGGCGATCGTGCTGTGGTGCGGCTGCGCCGTCACCTCCATGGCCCGGCTGCCGCTGGCCGGGGCGCTGCCCGCTGCGGCGCTCGCGCTCGCCGGGTTCGCCGTCCTCAACGACGGTGCCTGGCTGTCCACGGCCATCAGCACGGCGGGACTGCTGCTGGGCGGATACGTCATGCGGCTGGACGCGGAGGCGCGCGGCAACGCCCGCAGGCTGCTGGTCCAGGAGCGGGCCGCCCACGCGGCCGAGGCCGAGTCCGCCGCCCTCGCCGAGCGGGCCAGGATCGCCCGTGACATCCATGACGTGCTCGCCCACAGCCTCTCCGCGCAGCTCGTGCACCTGGAGGCGGCCCGGCTGCGGATCGAGCAGGAACCGCCGGGCCCGTTCCGCGACCAGATCCTGGAGCGGGTCGTCGGCGCGCGCTCCATGGCGCGCGAAGGACTCGCCGAGACCCGGCAGGCGCTCTCCGCGCTCCGTGGCGAGATGGCGCCGCTCGGCGACTACCTCCGCGAGCTGGCCGCCATGGACGGCGCCTCCGTCGAGGTCGCCGGGGTGCCGAGGCCGCTGTCGGCCGAGGCCTCGCAGACCGTGCGCCGGGTCGTCCAGGAGGCCCTGACCAACGTGCGCAAGCACGCGGCCGGCGCCGAGGTGCGGATCAGGCTCAGCTACGGCGAAGGCGAAGTGACCCTGGACGTACGGGACTCCGGTGCCAAGGGCGGCGGCCCGGCCGGGCTCGACGGATCGGGCTCCGGGTACGGTCTGGTGGGGATGCGGGAGCGCGCCGAACTGATCGGCGGCACGCTCGAAGCCGGTCCCGAGGGCGAGCGGAAGGGGTACACCGTGAGGCTGCGAGTACCGGCATGACCGAGCGAGCGACCGCCCGGGTGATCGTGGCCGACGACCAGGCCGTGGTGCGCGAGGGCATCGTGATGCTGCTCGGACTGCTGCCCGGCATCGAGGTCGTCGGCGCGGCGAGGGACGGCGAGGAGGCCCTCGCGCTCGTCGCCGAACTCGCCCCCGACGTCGTCCTGATGGATCTGCGGATGCCGCGCTGCGACGGTGTCGAGGCCACCCGCAGGATCCGCGCCGACCACCCCGGCACCCAGGTCGTGGTGCTGACGACCTACGCCGACGACGACTCGCTGTTCGCCGCGCTGCAGGCCGGCGCGCGCGGCTATCTCACCAAGGACGCGGACGGCGACGAGATCGTCAGGGCCGTCGACGACGTCATGGCGGGACAGGCCGGGCTCGCGCCCGCCGTCCAGCGCAGGCTCCTGGACCGGGTCACCGCGCCGCCGCCCGCCGCCGCGGCGCCGAAGGAACTGCCCGACGGACTGACCACGCGCGAGGCCGAGGTGCTGGCGCTGGTCGCCGACGGTCTGTCCAACAAGGAGATCGCCGGACGGCTGCACATCGGGGGCGCCACGGTGAAGACGCACATCAACAACCTCTTCGCCAAGACCGGCGTACGCGACCGCGCGCAGGCGGTCCGATATGCCTATCAACAGGGACTCATCGAACCACCAGGGAAAACCATCACCTGATGGGGTGAAGTAGGGCGGTAAAGAGTCCGGGATCTTCCTACTCTGTCCATCCTTGGGAGGCGGCCGAAACGGTCTGCTGACAAGGAGAGTTCACCGGTGGAGAAGCAGGAAGGGCGCGAGGCCGCAGTGCGGCTCGACGACCCGTGGTACGACGCGCTGGCAGACGGCTGGGGTGAGCTGGACAGGGCGGAGCAGCCCGCGGCCCCCACCGTGCCCGCGCAGGGCGGGCCGCCCACGCGCGGCCACAGCGCCGCCGACATCTATCTCGAAGTGCAGCGCAGCGCCGCCTTCCAGGAAGTGCGCGGGCGCTACCGGCGGTTCGTCGTCCCCGCTTCGCTGGCCTTCTTCGTCTGGTACCTCGCGTACGTCGTGGCGGCCACCGTCGCGCCGGACCTGATGGCGCGGCCGGTGGCGGGAGCGGTCAACGTGGCGATGGTGGCCGGACTCGGCCAGTTCCTCTCGACCTTCCTGCTCACCTGGGCGTACGCCCGGCACGCCCGGCTGCGCCGGGACCGTGCGGCGCTCGATCTGCGCTGGGAGACACAGGAGATGACGCGGGGGACCGAACGGTGAACGGTGAACACCAGTATCTGGCCCTGGTGCTGTTCAGCGCCTTCATCGCCGTCACGTTGGGGATCACCACCTGGGTGAGCCGCAACAGGCACGGCTCCGCAGAGGAGTTCTACGCGGGCGGCCGGCTGTTCTCGCCGATGGAGAACGGGTTCGCCATCGCGGGTGACTACATGTCGGCGGCCTCCTTCCTCGGCATCTCCGGGCTGATCGCCCTCTTCGGCTACGACGGCATGCTCTACTCGGTCGGCTTCCTGGTCGCCTGGCTCGTGGTGCTCTTCCTCGTCGCCGAACTGGTCCGCAACGTCGGCCGGTTCACCCTGGCCGACGTCGTCGCCTCGCGGATGAGCGAGCGCCCGGTGCGGATCGCCGCCGGCGCGTCGTCGGTCACCGTCTCGGTGCTCTACCTGGTCGCGCAGATGGTCGGCGCGGGATCGCTGGTCGCCCTGCTCCTCGGCGGTACGGGCGCGGCGGCGCGCACCTGGACCGTGATCGGGGTGGGTGCGCTGATGGTCATCTACGTGACGCTGGGCGGGATGCGCGCGACCACCTGGATCCAGATCGTCAAGGCCGTGCTGCTGATGGCGGGTGCGATCGGGCTGACCGTGCTCGTCCTCGTCCGGTTCCACGGCGATGTGAACTCCCTGCTCAACACCGCTGTCGCGCACAGCGGTCACGGCAGGGAGTTCCTCTCGCCCGGCCTCAAGTACGGCGGCGACTGGACGGCGCGGACGGACTTCATCAGCCTGGGGCTCGCGCTCGTGCTCGGCACGGCGGGGCTGCCGCACATCCTGTCCCGCTTCTACACCGTGCCGACCGCCCGCGCCGCCCGCCGCTCGGTCGTCTGGTCCATCGGACTCATCGGCAGCTTCTACCTGATGACGATCGTGCTCGGCTTCGGCGCCGCCGCGATCGTCGGCTCCGCCCAGGTACGGGCGTCGAACCCGGCGGGGAACACGGCCGTTCCGCTGCTCGCGCTCGATCTGGGCGGCGGCGCGGGATCGACGGGCGGCACGGTGCTGTTCGCCGTCGTCGCCGCTGTCGCCTTCGCCACGATCCTCGCCGTCGTCGCCGGGATCACGCTCGCCTCGTCCGCCTCGGTCGCGCACGACCTGTACGCGTCGCTGCGCCGCCGCGGCGCGAAGGCGCGCAGCGAGGTCGCCGTGGCCAGGGTCGCCGCCGCCGGGATCGGCGCGGTGGCCATCGCGCTCAGCCTGCTGGCCCAGGATCTGAACGTGGCCTTCCTGGTCGGGCTCGCCTTCGCCGTGGCCGCCTCCGCCAATCTGCCGGTGCTGCTGTACTCGCTGTTCTGGCGCAACTTCACCACCCGGGGCGCGGTCTGGTCCGTGTACGGGGGACTGGTCCCCGCCCTGCTGCTCGTGGTGCTCTCGCCCGTCATGTCGGGCACGCCCGAGTCGCTGATCCCGGGGGTGGACTTCCATGTCTTCCCGCTCCAGAACCCGGGGCTGATCTCCATCCCGCTCGGCTTCCTGGTCGGCTGGATCGGTACGGTCACCTCGACCGAGCCGCCGGACCAGGCCAAGCACGCCGAGACCGAGGTCCGTTCGCTGACAGGTGCCGGGGCCGTGTAAGCCGCCTGCGTAGCTGCCGAACCCCTGCCGGACACCCACCAGCCGGCCGAGTCGCCGCCCTGCCCTGCGGCGACTCGGCCGGCTTCGGTGCGTCCGGACCGGGTCGCGCGCGAGATGGCTTTCGGAAATTTTCATCGTCACGCAAATAGTTTGCATCATTTGCGGACCGCTTACGTTCCCTGACGATCGGCCAGAAACCGGCTGGTGTGCGGGTATGCGGACGAGCGTCTGACGTGCTCCGGACGATTTCGTTCTGTCCGAGCAGTAGACGCACTCGCATTTCTCTGCAACTCTCTGACCGCAATACGCAAAAGACTCCGTTCATTAGTGCAGAAACGCATGCCACCCCCGGCATGCCAGCAGCCAGAGCCGCGCCCTCGCCGCCCCCCGCGCCGAGGCCGAAGATCGGGGATCCATTGAGATCGCTACGCTGGAGATGGCGGGTAGTCTCCGCCGTCACCACCACCAGTCTTTTGATGATCGGCTGGCCGGCCGCCGCAGCCATGGCGGCCGACGGGCCCAACGCCGCAGCGGGCCGGGCCGCAGCGGCAAGCGCGGCGGCGAGCAAGGCCGCAGCGAAGAACGTGACTGACGGGAACCAGTCCACGTTCTGGGAAGGCACCGGCAAGGGCGCCTCCCAGTGGGTGCAGACCGACCTCGGGTCCAGCAAGCGCGTCGACCAGGTGGTGCTGAAGGTCCCCGCCGACTGGGCGACCCGCAAGCAGACCCTGTCGATCCAGGGCAGCGCCGACGGCAGCAGCTTCGAGACACTGAAGTCGTCCGCGAAATACACCTTCAGCCCCGGCGCGGGCAACCAGGTGACCGTGTCCTTCCCCGCCACCAAGGCGCGCTACGTGCGGGCGGACATCACCGACAACACCGCGGGCGCCAAGGCCCAGTTGTCCGAACTCGAAGTGCACACGGCGGCCGCCGCCGCGGCCTCGGACAACCTCGCCCTCGGCAAGACGCTCACCGCGAGCAGCTTCACCGACGTGTACCCGGCGGCGAAGGCCAACGACAACAACAAGGCCAGCTACTGGGAGAGCCAGAACAACGCCTTCCCGCAGTGGATCCAGGCCGACCTGGGCTCGTCCGTCGCCGTCAACAGCGTCGTACTGAAGCTGCCCGACGGCTGGGAGACCCGCAGCGAGACGCTGAAGGTCCAGGGTTCGACCAACGGGTCCACCTTCAGCGATGTGGCGGCCTCGAAGGCGTACACGTTCGACCCGGCCTCCGGCAACACGGTCACCATCACCTTCAACTCGACCACCACGCGCTACGTGCGCGCCACCTTCACGGCCAACTCCGCCTGGCCCGCGGCCCAGCTCTCCGAGTTCGAGGTCTACGGGCCCGCGACCGGCGACACCGTGGCCCCCTCGGCGCCGACCGGCCTCGCCTTCACCCAGCCGGTCACCGGTCAGATCAAGCTGACCTGGAACGCGTCGACGGACAACACCGCCGTGACGGGTTACGACATCTACGCCAACAACGAGCTGCGCAGCAGCGTCGCCGGCAATGTCACGACCTTCACCGACACCCAGCCCACCAGCTCGACGATCCAGTACTACGTGCGGGCCAAGGACGCGGCCGGCAACGTGTCGGGCAACAGCAACACCGTCACGCGTACCGGCGACACCGGTGACACGCAGGCCCCCACGGTGCCGTCGAACCTCAGCTTCACCGAGCCCGCCTCGGGCCAGATCAAGCTCAACTGGGGCGCGTCCTCGGACAACACGGGCGTGACCGGCTACGAGGTCTACGCCAACAACGCGCTGCGCGGCACGGTCGCCGGCAACGTCACGACGTACACGGACACCCAGCCGGCCGGCACCACCGTCTCGTACTACGTACGGGCCAAGGACGCCGCGGGCAACCGGTCCGGCAACAGCAACACCGTGACCAGGAACGGCAGTACGGGCACAGCGTCCAACCTCGCCGTCGGCAAGCCGGTCACCGCGTCCTCGTCGGTCTTCACCTTCGTCGCCGAGAACGCCGTCGACAACAAGCTCGACACCTACTGGGAGGGCGCGGGCGGCAGCTACCCCAACACCCTTACGGTCAAGCTCGGTTCGAACGCCGACACGCAGAGCGTGGTCGTCAAGCTCAACCCCGACAACTCCTGGTCCACCCGCACCCAGAACATCCAGGTGCTCGGCCGTGAGCAGGACTCCACCACCTTCACCAGCCTGTCGGCCGCGCAGAACTACACCTTCAACCCGGCCACCGGGAACTCGGTGACGATCCCGGTCAACGGCCGGGTCGCCGACGTGCAGTTGAAGATCAACTCCAACACCGGTTCCGGTGCGGGCCAGGTGGCCGAGTTCCAGGTGCTGGGCACCCCTGCCCCGAACCCGGACCTCCAGGTCACCGCGCTCTCCGCGTCGCCGGCCGCGCCGGTCGAGTCCGACCCGGTCACCCTGTCGGCGACGGTACGCAACGGCGGAGCCGTCGCGGCCCCCGCCAGCACGGTCGAACTGCGGCTCGCCGGCACCAAGGTCGCCACGGCCAACGTGGGCGCGCTCGCCGCCGGCGCCTCGGCCACCGTCACCGCCAACATCGGCGCCCGTGACGCCGGTACGTACGAACTGAGCGCGGTCGCCGACCCGGCGAACGCGGTCATCGAGTCCAACGAGACCAACAACAGCTTCACCGCAGCCAGTTCGCTGGTGGTCAAGCCGGTCTCCAGCTCGGACCTGGTCGCGGCGAGCGTCGCCACGACCCCGTCCTCCCCGGCCGCGGGTGACACCGTCACCTTCTCGGCCGCCATCAAGAACCAGGGCACCGTGGCCTCCGCCGCGGGCGCCCACGCCATCACGCTGACCCTGCTCAACGAGTCGGGCGCCACGGTCAAGACCCTGACCGGCGCCTACAACGGGGCCATCGCGGCGGGCGCCACCTCGGGGACCGTCGGTCTCGGCACCTGGACGGCGGCCAACGGCTCGTACACGATCAAGGTCGTCATAGCCGACGACGCCAACGAGCTGCCGGTCAAGCGCGCCAACAACACCTCGACCCAGTCGTTCTTCGTGGGCCGCGGCGCCGACATGCCGTACGACATGTACGAGGCCGAGGACGGCGTCGCCGGCGGCGGCGCACAGGTCGTCGGTCCGAACAGGACCGTCGGCGACCTCGCGGGCGAGGCGTCGGGCCGCAAGGCCGTCACCCTCAACAACACCGGCAACTACGTCGAGTTCACCACCAGGGCCAGCACCAACACGCTGGTGACGCGGTTCTCCATCCCGGACTCCGCGGGTGGCGGCGGCACCCAGGCCAACCTGAACATCTACGTCAACGGCACCTTCCTCAAGGCGATCGACCTGACGTCGAAGTACGCGTGGCTGTACGGCGCGGAGACGGGCCCCGGCAACTCCCCGGGCTCCGGCGGGCCGCGGCACATCTACGACGAGGCGAACGTCATGCTCGGGACGACCGTCCCGGCGGGCAGCAAGATCCGGCTGCAGAAGGACGCGGCCAACACGTCCAAGTACGCGATCGACTTCATCAACACGGAGCAGGTCGCGCAGATCGCCAACCCGGACCCGGCCACCTATGTGACCCCGACCGGATTCGCCCAGCAGGACGTGCAGAACGCGCTGGACAAGGTCCGGATGGACACCACGGGAAAGCTGGTGGGTGTCTACCTGCCGGCCGGTGACTACCAGACCTCCAGCAAGTTCCAGGTCTACGGCAAGCCGGTCCAGGTCGTCGGGGCGGGCCCCTGGTTCACCAGGTTCCACGCGCCGGACACGCAGGAGAACACCGACGTCGGCTTCCGGGCCGAGGCGGCGGCGAAGGGCTCGTCCTTCAAGAACTTCGCGTACTTCGGCAACTACACCTCGCGTATCGACGGCCCTGGCAAGGTGTTCGATTTCTCGAACATCACCGACATCACGATCGACAACATCTGGAACGAGCACACGGTCTGCCTCTACTGGGGCGCCAACGCCGACCGCATCACGATCAGCAACTCCCGGATCCGTGACACGTTCGCCGACGGCATCAACATGACCAACGGCTCGACCGACAACCACGTCGTCAACAACGAGGCGCGGTCCACCGGTGACGACAGCTTCGCGCTGTTCTCGGCGATCGACGCCGGCGGCGCCGACATGTACAACAACGTCTACGAGAACCTGACGGCTCTCACGACCTGGCGTGCGGCGGGCATCGCCGTCTACGGCGGCTACAACAACACCTTCCGCAACATCTACGTCGCGGACACGCTCGTCTACTCGGGTGTCACGGTCAGCTCGCTGGACTTCGGTTACGCGATGAACGGCTTCGGCACCCAGCCCACCACCCTGGAGAACATGTCGCTGGTGAGAACCGGCGGCCACTTCTGGGGCACCCAGACCTTCCCGGCCATCTGGTTGTTCTCGGCCTCGAAGATCTTCCAGGGGATCCGGATCAACAACGTCGACATCGTCGATCCGACCTACAGCGGCATCATGTTCCAGACCAACTACGTAGGAGGACAGCCGCAGTTCCCGATCAAGGACACGATCCTGACGGACATCTCGATCTCCGGGGCCAAGAAGAGCGGCGACGCCTTCGACGCGAAGTCGGGCTTCGGTATCTGGGCGAACGAGATGCCGGAGGCGGGACAGGGTCCGGCCGTCGGTGAGGTGACGTTCAACGGTCTCAAGCTGAGCGGCAACGCCCAGGACATCAAGAACACCACCTCCACGATGAAGATCAACATCAACCCGTAAGGGTCCGTACCGGACGGTGCCGGCCGGGTTCATCCCGGTCGGCACCGTGCCCGTTGAACGCATGTTGGGGTCTTTACACAGAAGAGCAAGTGACTTGCGTTCTTTGCGATAGTCTTGCAGGTATGACGCGACGACTTGCTCAGGTGGCTAAGAAGGTTGGAGTCAGCGAGGCCACGGTCAGCCGGGTGCTCAACGGCAAACCAGGGGTCTCGCAGGCGACACGGCAGTCCGTGCTGACCGCGCTCGACGTGCTGGGCTACGAGCGGCCCACCCAGCTCCGCGGTGAGCGCGCCCGGCTCGTCGGGCTGGTCCTGCCGGAGCTGCAGAACCCCATCTTCCCCGCGTTCGCCGAGGTGATCGGCGGCGCACTCGCCCAGCAGGGGCTCACTCCCGTGCTCTGTACGCAGACCAAGGGCGGCGTCTCCGAGGCCGACTACGTGGAGCTGCTGCTCCAGCAGCAGGTCTCCGGGGTCGTCTTCGCCGGCGGTCTGTTCGCCCAGGCCGACGCCCCGCACGACCACTACCGCCAGCTCGCCGAGCGGAAGATCCCGGTGGTGCTGATCAACGCCCCCATCGAGAACCTCGACTTCCCCTGCATCTCCTGCGACGACGCGGTCGCCGTCGAGCAGGCCTGGCGCCATCTCGCCTCGCTCGGCCACGAGCGCATCGGCCTGGTGCTCGGCCCCGGCGACCACGTGCCGTCCCGGCGCAAGCTGGCGGCCGCCATCGCGACCGCCAAGGCGACCAAGGCCAAGCTGCCCGACGAGTACATCGAGCGGTCCATGTTCTCCCTCGAAGGCGGTCAGGCGGCCGCCTCACGGCTGCTGGACCGGGGTGTGACGGGCATCATCTGCGCCAGCGACCCGGTGGCCCTCGGCGCCGTACGGGCGGCCCGCAGGCGCGGTCTCGACGTGCCCGGCGACGTGTCGGTGGTGGGCTTCGACGACTCCGCCTTCATGAACTGCATGGAGCCCCCGCTGACCACGGTGCGCCAGCCGATCGAGGCGATGGGCCGGGCCGCCGTCGAGATGCTGACGGCCCAGATCCAGGGTGGCGCCGTGCCCCCCGGCGAGCTGCTGTTCGAGCCGGAGCTGGTCGTACGCAGCTCGACGGCGCAGGCGCCGCGCCAGGCGGCACGGGCCGAAGCAGCAGCGCGCGGCTGACTGTCGAACTTTTTCGAAACACGCACGAAATATTACGGACCCACGGCCTGAGCGGAACGTTCGGTTCAGTGACCGCCCGCCGAGCCCGCTGCCGCCGCCCGCTGCCGAGCCTGCTGCCCGCCGGCAGCCGGCTGCCGCCACGCCTGGCCGGTTCTGCCCGCCGAGGTCGTCGCCGAGAGTGCTCTGGCAATTTTTCACGAATGGAACGCAAAAGCCAGACGATTCGGCGACGCGATCATCGTGTGTCACTCCGGAGGTGCGACCCCGGGGGTGAACTTGTCGTACGGAAAGTACGCCGGACATCGCGGCCCGTGGCCGCCGTGTGCCCCGTCCGGCCCGGGAGGGGCGGTGGTGGGGGTGCGGCTCGTCGGCAGGTCAGGTCATGCAGGTGACTGTCAAGTATTTGCGAAATCGGAGCGACATATTGCGGACATCCGTAGTTAGTGGTTGAGTGAGCGCCGCCACACAGCGAGAAGCTGTGGGTTTCCCACGCTCCTGCCCAAGAGGGGTCCCACCGATGAGAAGTCCCGGGTTCCGCCGTACGTGTACCGCCGCCATAGCCACCGCGCTGGCCCTCACTGGACTGGCCGCATGCGGCTCGGACAGCGAGAACTCCGCGGGTGGCAAGACCAAGATCAGCGTGAACTGCGAGCCGCCCAAGAGCGCCAAGATCGACCGCAAGAGCTTCGAAGACGACATCAAGACCTTCGAGAAGGCCAACCCGACGATCGACATCGTCGGCGCGGACGCCTTCCCCTGCCAGGACCCCAAGACCTTCGACGCGAAGCTCGCCGGCGGCCAGATGGAGAACGTGTTCTACACGTACTTCACCGACGCCAAGCACGTCGTCGACATCAACCAGGCAGCCGACATCACGTCGTACGTGAAGAACATGAAGGGCTACAGCGACATCCAGCAGTCGCTGCGCGACGTCTACACCGTCGACGGCAAGGTCTACGGCGTTCCGCGCACCAACTACTCGATGGGCCTCCTCTACAACAAGAAGCTCTTCACGCAGGCGGGACTCGACCCCAACAAGCCCCCGGCCACCTGGGAAGAGGTCCGCGCCGCCGCCAAGAAGATCGCCGCGCTCGGCAACGGGACCGTGGGATACGCCGACTACAGCGCGCAGAACCAGGGCGGCTGGCACTTCACCGCCGAGGTGTACTCGCAGGGCGGTGACGTGGTCAGCCCGGACGGCAAGAAGTCCAACGTCGACAGCCCCGAGGGCAAGGCCGTCCTGCAGAACCTCAAGGACATGCGCTGGGCCGACAACTCGATGGGCTCGAAGCAGCTCCTCATCCTCAACGACGTCCAGCAGATGATGGGCTCGGGCAAGCTCGGCATGTACATCTCGGCGCCGGACAACATCCCGATCCTGGTCAAGGAGAAGGGCGGCAACTACGACGACCTCGCCCTCGCTCCGATGCCCGGCGGCAAGGGCACCCTGGCCGGCGGTGACGGCTACATGTTCAACAAGAAGGACACCCCGGAGCAGATCAAGGCCGGTCTGAAGTGGCTGGAGTTCCAGACCAACACCCCCGGCTCCGGGCTGAACAACTGGAAGCGCGCGGCGGCCAACAAGGCCCCGGTCGGACTGCCCGAGCCGCGGCTGTGGACCGGTGCCACGGACGCCAAGGACCTGGCGCTGAAGAAGCAGTACGCCAACGTCCCGGTCGAGAACTACCAGGCCTTCCTCGACGGCAGCCAGGCGCTGACGCCGAAGCTGGAGCCGGCCAACGCCCAGCAGATCTACTCGGTCCTCGACGCCGCTGTCTCGGCCGTCCTCACCAAGAAGGACGCCAACATCGACAGTCTGCTGAAGGACGCGGGAACCAAGATCGACGGAATTCTGGCTCGGAGCTGACGCACCGATGAAAACAGCCCAGGCTCCTCAGCGGTCCGCCGTCGCGATCCCCCCTCAGCAGGGGGATCGCCCGGCGGGCCGTCGGGGCTCCACCAGCCCCCTGCGCCGCAAGCTCTCCCATCAGGTGCGCGCCTACGGCTTCCTGATCGGCGGCCTGCTCTGCTTCCTGCTGTTCTCCTGGTACCCGGCGATCCGCGCAGTGATCATCGCGTTCCAGAAGTACACCCCCGGATCGGCTCCGGAGTGGGTGGGAACCGACAACTTCACCGCGGTCTTCCAGGACCCGGAGTTCGGTACGGCCTGGCGCAACACCCTCACCTTCACCCTGATCGCCCTGCTGATCGGGTTCGCCGTACCGTTCCTGATGGCACTGGTGCTCAACGAACTCCGGCACGCCAGGGCCTTCTTCCGGGTGGTCGTCTACCTCCCGGTGATGATCCCGCCGGTGGTCAGCGCGCTGCTCTGGAAGTGGTTCTACGATCCGGGAGCCGGCCTCGCCAACGAGGTGCTCAGCTCGCTGCACCTGCCGACGTCGAACTGGTCGAACGGCACCGACACCGCCCTGATCTCCCTGGTCATCGTCGCCACCTGGGCGAACATGGGCGGTACGGTCCTGATCTACCTCGCGGCGCTCCAGGGGATCCCGGGGGAGCTGTACGAGGCGGCCGAACTCGACGGCGCCAGCATCTTCCAGCGCGTACGGCACGTGACGGTCCCGCAGACCCGCTTCATCATCCTGATGCTGATGCTCCTGCAGATCATCGCCACGATGCAGGTGTTCACCGAACCCTTCGTGATCACCGGAGGCGGTCCCGAGAGTTCGACGGTCACCATCCTCTACCTGATCTACAAGTACGCCTTCCTCTACAACAACTTCGGCGGGGCCTGCGCCCTGAGCGTGATGCTGCTCGTCCTGCTCAGCATCTTCTCCGCCCTCTACCTGCGGTTCACCCGCACCGACGACTGAGAGGAGCGCAGCGCCATGACCCAGATCGCGCCGCCTCCCCGGCAGGCACCCCCCGCGCCCGTCGAGGCCACCGGCAAGAAGCCGGACGGTACGGCCATCCGCACCCTCGTCTCCCCGCTCACGCTCGCCAGCCCGCGCGGGAAGACGATCTACTGGATCATCTTCACCGCCGTGGTCCTGGTCTTCGCGGCGGCCTTCCTGTTCCCCGTGTACTGGATGGTCTCGGGGGCCATGAAGTCGGCGGGCGAACTGCAGCAGACACCGCCGACCCTGCTGCCCAAGTCCCTCAACTTCAAGGGATACACCGACGCGTGGGACCTGATGGACCTGCCCACGCACCTGTGGAACACGGTGGTGCAGGCGGCGGGCGCCTGGATCCTGCAGATCGTCTTCTGCACGGCGGCGGCCTACTCGCTGTCCAAGCTGAAGCCGGCCTTCGGCAAGGTCATCCTGGGCGGCATCCTGGCCACCCTGATGGTCCCGGCGCAGGCGCTGGTCGTGCCCAAGTACCTGACGATCGCCGACCTGCCGCTGATCCACACCAGCCTGCTCAACGACCCGCTGGGCATCTGGCTGCCGGCCGTCGCCAACGCGTTCAACCTCTATCTGCTCAAGCGGTTCTTCGACCAGATCCCGCGCGACGTCCTGGAGGCCGCCGAGATCGACGGCGCAGGACAGCTCCGTACGCTCTGGTCGATTCTGCTGCCGATGTCCAGACCCGTGCTCGGGGTTGTCTCGATCTTCGCCCTGGTCGCCGTCTGGCAGGACTTCCTGTGGCCGTTGATGGTCTTCTCCGACACCGACAAGCAGCCCATCAGCGTCGCCCTGGTCCAGTTGTCCCAGAACATCTCCACGCCGGTGCTGATCGGCGCGATGGTCATCGCCAGCCTGCCGATGGTCCTGATGTTCCTCGTCTTCCAGCGCCACATCATCGCCGGCATCAGTGCCGGCAGCACCAAGGGCTGACCACGGCCCGCACCCCGCCACCCCCCTCAGTCACCTTCCGCACCGAAGGCCCGCACCGTGAGTCAGCTCTCCCCTGCCTCGGTTCGCCGTTGATGGAGGTTTTGGTGTACGAGCGCCACACCAGCACGGGCTGAGCCGGTCCGCCGGCCCGGCCGCACATCCTGCGCACCGCCGTCACCGATCCTGTCCCCGCTGTGGGGCGGCGGTGCGCAGCCCACGAACCACCCTCGCCTCGTCACGGACGTCACCGCCGTGAGGGCCACCGCACAAGCCCCGAAAGGAACGTCCCATGGAAGGCAGCCCCCTGGCGCCCGCCGATACGAACTGGTGGCGTGATGCCGCCATCTACCAGGTCTACGTTCGCAGCTTCGCCGACGGTGACGGAGACGGAACCGGCGATCTCGCCGGCGTGCGGGCCAGGCTGCCGTATCTCGTGGAACTGGGCGTGGACGCCCTCTGGTTCACCCCGTGGTACCTCTCCCCGCTCGCCGACGGCGGCTACGACGTCGCGGACTACCGCACGATCGACCCGGCGTTCGGCACCCTCGCCGAGGCGGAGAAGCTGATCGCCGAGGCGCGCCAGCTCGGTATCCGCACGATCATCGACGTCGTGCCCAACCATGTCTCCGACCAGCACGCCTGGTTCAAGGCGGCGCTCGCCGCCGCCCCCGGCAGCCCCGAGCGCGCGCTGTTCCACTTCAGGACGGGGCGCGGCGACGACGGCGAACTCCCCCCGAACGACTGGGTAGGCGAGTTCGGCGGCACCCCCTGGACCCGCCTCCCCGACGGCGAGTGGTACCTGCACCTCTTCGCACCCGAGCAGCCCGACCTCAACTGGGACCACCCCGCGGTGCGCCAGGAACACGAGGACGTGCTGCGCTTCTGGTTCGACCGGGGGGTGGCGGGGGTACGCATCGACTCCGCCGCGCTGCTGACCAAGGACCCGCTGCTGCCGGACTTCGTCGCAGGACAGGACCCGCACCCGTACGTCGACCTGGACGAGCTGCACGACATCTACCGCGCCTGGCGGGCGATCGCCGACGAGTACGACGCCATCTTCGTCGGCGAGGTGTGGCTGCCGGACACCGAGCGCTTCGTACGCTATCTGCGCCAGGACGAGCTGCACACCGCGTTCAACTTCAACTTCCTGACCTGTCCGTGGGACGCGGACCTGCTCAGAACGGCCATCGACGAGACACTCGCCGAGCACGCGCCGGTCGGCGCCCCTGCGACCTGGGTGCTCGCCAACCACGACGTGACCCGTACGGTCACCCGGTACGGCCGGGCGGAGAGCGGGTTCGACTTCGCGGCCAAGACCTTCGGCACCCCGACCGACCTGGCGCTCGGCACCCGCCGCGCCAGGGCGGCGGCGCTGCTCTCGCTGGCGCTCCCCGGCGCCGTCTACCTCTACCAGGGCGAGGAACTGGGCCTGCCCGAGGTGGAGATCCCGATCGACCGCATCCAGGACCCGATGCACCTGCGCTCCGGCGGTGTCGACCCGGGCCGCGACGGCTGCCGGGTGCCGCTGCCGTGGACGGCCGACGCGCCGTACGCGGGGTTCGGTTCGGACGCCGAGCCGTGGCTGCCGCAGCCGCCGTCCTGGCCCGGGTACGCGGCCGATCTCCAGGCCGACGATCCGGCGTCGATGCTCACGCTCTACCGGGAGTCCCTGCGGCTGCGCCGCACCGAACCGGGCTTCGGCGACGGGCCGCTGAGCTGGCTGGACAGCGCACCCGGCGTCATGGCGTTCAGCCGGTCCGAAGGGCTGGTCTGCGTCGTGAACTTCGCCGCAGAACCCGCCGAACTCCCGCCGCACAGCGCCGTCCTGATCACCAGCGGTCCGCTGGCCGACGGGCGGCTGCCGCAGGACACCGCGGCCTGGCTGCGGGTCTGACCCGCCGCCACACGGTTTCTCGCTGGCCGCGGCGCCCCGTCCCGCCCCCCACGGGCGGGCGGGCGCCGCGGACCGGCGAGTGGGAGGACACTGCCTCCCGACATCCCTCCCCCCACAGGAAGGTGCAGGATCCCCACATGAATGCACATGTCAGGCACATGACACTTGCCGCCGCCACCGCGGTGGCGGTGGCGGCGACCGGGCTCGCACTCGTCGCCCCCACGGCGACGGCAGCGGCGACGGCGGGCGCGAGCCTCCCCTTCAGCTCCGTCGAGGCGGAGAGCGCCACCACGGACGGCGCCAAGATCGGCCCGGACCACACCCAGGGCACCCTCGCCTCCGAGGCGTCGGGCCGGCAGGCGGTGCGGCTCGACGCCGGGCAGAGCGTGGAGTTCACGCTGCCGAAGGCCGCCAACGCCGTGAACCTCTCGTACAGCGTCCCCGACGGCCAGTCGGGCACGCTCGCGGTCTACGTCGACGGGCAGAAGACCGGTACGACGCTGCCCGTCACCTCCAAGTACTCCTACGTCGACACCCCCTGGATCGTCGGCGCCAAGACCCACCACCTGTTCGACAACACCCGCGCGCTGCTCGGCGCCGACCTGCCGGCCGGTGCCAAGGTGAAGTTCGAGGCGAGCGTCCCGACCACCGTCGACGTCGCGGACTTCGAGCAGGTCGCCGCCGCGGCCACCGCCCCGGCCGGCGCGGTGTCCGTCGTCGACAAGGGCGCCGACCCCAGTGGCGCAGGCGACTCCACGCAGGCGTTCCGGGACGCCATCAGCGCGGCCAGGGGCGGCACCGTCTGGATCCCGCCGGGCGACTACAAGCTGACCTCCGCGCTCAGCGGCGTGGAGAACGTCGACCTCAGGGGCGCCGGCGGCTGGTACTCCGTCGTGCACAGCTCCAGCTTCATCAACCAGAGCGGCAGCGCGGGCAAGGTGGGGCTCCATGACTTCGCCGTCATGGGCGAGGTCACCGAGCGCAACGACAGCAGCCCCGACAACTTCGTCAACGGCTCGCTCGGGCCCGACTCGTCGGTCTCCGGCATGTGGATCCAGCACCTCAAGGTCGGTCTGTGGCTGACGGGGAACAACGACAACCTCGTCGTGGAGAACAACCGCATCCTCGACACCACGGCCGACGGCCTCAACCTCAACGGCGGCGCCCGCAACGTCCAGGTGCGCGACAACTTCCTGCGCAACCAGGGTGACGACTCGCTCGCCATGTGGTCGCTCAACTCGGCCGACGAGGGCAGCTCGTTCACCGACAACACGATCTCGCAGCCGAACCTGGCCAACGGGATCGCGATCTACGGCGGCACGGACATCACCGTCCAGGGCAACCTCGTCCAGGACACCAACGCGCTCGGCAGCGGGATAGCGATCTCCAACCAGAAGTTCGCCGACCCGTTCTTCCCGCTGGCCGGCACCATCACGGTCACCGGCAACACGCTGGTGCGCACCGGCGCGATCAACCCCAACTGGGGCCATGCGATGGGGGCGTTGCGGGTCGACGCGTACGACAGCGCCATCGAGGCGAACGTCAACATCAACGACACGACCTTCACCGACAGCCCGTACAGCGCCTTCGAGTTCGTCTCCGGCGGGGGTACGGGCAAGGCCGTGCAGAACGTGACCATCGACGGCGCGACGGTCGACGGGGCCGGCACGGTCGCCGTCCAGGCGGAGACCCCGGGCTCGGCGAAGATCAGCAACGTCAAGGCGTCGGGCCTCGGCGCCGCCGGCGTCTACAACTGCCCGTTCCCCACGGGCAGCGGCACCTTCACGGTGACGGACGGCGGAGGCAACTCCGGGCTCGACACCGTGTGGGACGACTGCGGCAGTTGGCCGCAGGCGAAGTAGCCGGGACGGCTTACGGCAGTCCTGGGCCCCCGTCCGCTCGGGGCAGTTGACCGGGCGGGCGGGGGCCGCTGTACTGCCCGACCGGGCGCATCCGCAGCGGCCGCTCGCCGTACTCCTCCAGCGCGTGCGCGATCCACCCCGCCGTACGGGCCACCGCGAACACGGTCTCGCCCGCGTCGGCCGCCATGCCCGTGACCACGGAAAACACGGCCAGCGCCAGATCGACGTTGGCGTACAGCCGCACATGCCGGGCCGTGGTCGCCTCCACCTCGCGCGCCGCCGCCAGTACGGGCTCGGCGCCCGGCAGTTCGCGCAGGACGGTGAAGAGCGCCACCGCGCGCGGATCGGGGCCCGGGTAGAGCCGGTGGCCGAGCCCCGGCACCCGTCGGCCCGCCCGCAGATGGTCGGCGACGACGGCCGCCGCGCTGCCCCGCTCCAGCACTTCGGTGAGCATCCGGTGGGCGAGCCCGCTCGCCGCCCCGTGCAGCGGACCGTCCAGGGCGCCGAGCCCCGCCGAGACCACCGCGTACGGATGGGCGCGCGCCGAGGCCGCGACCCGTACGGCCAGTGTCGAGGCCGCCAGATCGTGGTCGATCAGCAGCGACAGCGCCATGTCCAGCGTGCGCAACCCGGCCTCGCCGGGGACCCGTTCGGTCAGCTTGGGCCACAGCCGCCCCGCGATTCCGGCGTCGCCGCGCGCGGGCCCGCCGACCGCGGGCAGCGCGTCGACGAGGGTCGGGATGAGACTGCGGGCCGTGCCGAGCACGGCGGCGGGGGAGAGGTCGAAACGCAGCGGGTCGGCGACAGCGGCGGCGACGGCCGCCACCCGCAGCCGGTCCGTCGAGCCGCTGTGCGCGGGCAGCGCGGCGACGGAGCGGCGGGCGGCGGCCAGCGCCTCGGCGGGCGCGCTGAACCGTACGCCGGGGTCGAGCGAGCCCGTCCAGAGCCAGTCGGCGATCTCCTCGTAGCGGAACGTACGGGCGAGTTCCGTCGCGTCCACACCGCGGAAGTAGTAGCGGTCGCCCTCGATCAGCGTGATGCCCGTACGGATGCGCGGGACGGGGTCGCCGCCGCCCGTGGCGGGCTCCCTGCGGCCCCTGCGTGCGAGCGCGTCCACTTCGGCGGCGTCGAAGGTGCTGCCTCGGCCGCCGGGGTCGCGGCGGCTGGTGAGCTGGCCGCGGCTGACGTACGCGTAGACCGTCTCCGGCTTCACACCGAGCAGCTCGGCCGCTTCGCGGGTGGTCAGCCGCCGCTCCCCACCCGTGCCGTCGCCGGTGCCCTCACCTGTGCCGTCGTCCATGGCGTCGCTCATGGTCCCCACCGTACACATATTGATTCAATCAATGTTGACAGTGATCTCATCAAGCATGGACAGTTGAATCAAGTTCGAAAACACAGCAGCTAGAACCACAGCAGGGAGGCAGACCATGCCGGCAAACGGGACCGACACCCCGGTGCCCGACGTACCGCGCGGACTCGCGGGCGTCGTCGTCACCGAGACCGCACTCGGTGACGTCAGGGGCCGCGAGGGCTTCTACCACTACCGCCAGTACTCGGCGGTCGAGCTGGCGCAGACCCGCGAGTTCGAGGACGTCTGGCACCTGATGTTCGAGGGGGAGCTGCCGGACCGCGCCGCCCGCGCGGCCTTCACCGCCCGGACGGCCGCGCTGCGCAAGCTGCCCGACGACGTGTGGGACGTGCTGCCCGCCGTCGCCCGGCTCTGCGCCCGCTCGGGACCGCTCGCCGGGCTGCGCACCGCACTCTCGCTCTTCGGCGCTTCGGCGGGACTGAGCCCGCTGTACGACATCGCCGCGGACCGCAGGCGTGAGGACGCGCTCGCCGTGTGCGCCGTCGTACCGACGCTGCTCACCGCGCTGCACCGGCTGGGCCAGGGGCTTGAGCCGGTGGAGCCGCGTGAGGACCTGCCGTACGCGGCGAACTACCTGTACATGCTGACCGGCGAGGAACCGGAGCCCGAGCGGGCCCGCGCGATCGAGCATTATCTGATCTCCACGATCGACCACGGCTTCAACGCGTCCACCTTCGCCGCCCGGGTCATCGCCTCCACCGGCGCCGACCTGGCCGCAGCCCTGGTCGGTGGCATCGGGGCGTTCTCCGGACCGCTGCACGGCGGGGCGCCGAGCCGCGCGCTCGACACGCTCGACGCCATCGGGACGCCCGACCGCATCGATCCCTGGATCAGGGAGCGGGTCCTGGCGGGCGACCGGATCATGGGCTTCGGCCACGCCGTCTACCGCACCGAGGATCCGCGCTCCCGCATGCTGCGCGGGATCGCCCAGAAGTTCGGCGGGCCGCGGGTGGACTTCGCCGTGCAGGTCGAGGCGGGCGTCGAGGCCGTACTCGCCGAACTCAAGCCGGGCCGCGAGCTGCACACCAACGTGGAGTTCTACGCCGGGGTCGTCATGGAGCTGTGCGGACTGCCGCGCGAGATGTTCACCCCGACCTTCGCCGCCGCCCGGGTGGTCGGCTGGAGCGCCAACGTCCTCGAACAGGCGGCCGACACCAAGATCATCCGTCCGGCGGCCCGCTACACGGGCCCGCCCCCGCCGCAGCCGGTGCCCGCCGCCGGCTGAGCGGGCAGGCATTACGATCAGGCGGCGTGACCAGCAAAGCCATCCCCGTCGTCATCCTCGCGGGATTCCTCGGCTCGGGGAAGACGACCCTCCTCAACCATCTGCTGACGCAGAGCCGGGGCACCCGGATCGGTGTCGTCGTCAACGACTTCGGGGCCATCGAGATCGATGCCCTGACCGTCGCCGGGCAGGTCGACTCGATGGTGTCCCTCGGCGACGGGTGCCTGTGCTGCGCCGTGGACGCCAGTGAGCTGGACGGCTATCTCGACCGGCTCGCCCGCCCCGAACTCGCCATCGACGTCATCGTCGTGGAGGCCAGCGGGCTCGCCGAGCCGCAGGAACTCGTCCGGATGGTCCTCGCCGGCGACAACCCGCGCGTCGGCTACGGGGGACTGGTCGAGGTCGTCGACGCCGCCGAGTTCGACGCGACCAGGGCGCGGCACCCCGAGACGGACCGGCATCTCGCCGTC
Source organism: Streptomyces sp. NPDC087906 (assembly GCF_055584925.1). Classification (NCBI taxonomy): domain Bacteria; kingdom Bacillati; phylum Actinomycetota; class Actinomycetes; order Kitasatosporales; family Streptomycetaceae; genus Streptomyces; species Streptomyces sp. NPDC087906. The sequence goes on along the minus strand of NZ_JBVJLC010000003.1, from coordinate 840,323 downwards.
GCCGATCTCGTCGTGCTCAACAAGACCGACCGTACGGAACCGGCCGAGCGGGAGCGGATCCTCGGCGTCCTCGCCGAACTGAGCCCCGGCACCCCGGTCGTCGCGGCCTCGCACGGACGCGTCGACCCGGAGGTCCTCTTCGACCGCAGGCCCGGCGCGCGGACCGTGGGGCAGCTCTCCTTCGACGACCTGCGGGCCGAGGAGGACGGCGGAGCGGGTCACGACGATCATCTCCACGCCGCCTACGACAGCGTGGAGTTCGTGTCGGCCGAGCCGCTGGACCCGCGCCGGCTGATGGCGTTCCTCGACGAGCGGCCCGAAGGGCTCTACCGCATCAAGGGATTCGTCGACTTCGGCGCCGCCGACCCGGACCACCGCTACGCGCTGCACGCCGTCGGCCGCTTCCTGCGCTTCACGCCGGAACCCTGGCAAGCCGCCGAGCAGCGGCTCAGCCAGCTCGTACTGATCGGCGCGGGCACCGACCGGGACGCCCTGCTCAAGGAGTTGGAGGCGTGCCGCGACCCGGCGCCGCAGGACGCCCCCGCCGACGAACACGGCATGTGGGGCGTCCTGCGCTACGTACGGGACGCGGCGGAACCGGCCTAGTGCCGCCCGTCAGTGCGCCGGGCCCGCCAGCACCTCGACCGTCGTCTCCAGCGGCTGGCCCGAGCCGTCCCTGCGCGGGTCCAGCTCCGGCAGCTCCACCGGGGTGCCGTTCTTCTTCGCCGCACGGGCCGGACTCGCGCCCGCCCAGGCGAGGACCAGCAGCTCCTCGCCCTTGAGGAACCGGTGGCAGCGCACCCCGCCGGTCGCCCTGCCCTTGCGGGGGTACTGGTCGAACGGGGTGAGCTTGGCCGTACGCACCGAGTCGTCGAGCGTGCCCTCGGAGCCCGTGACCGTGAACACCACCGCGTCGGCCGCCGGATCCACCGCCGTGAAGGAGATCACCGACGCGCCCTCCGCCAGCTTGACCCCCGCCATACCGCCGGCGGCCCGGCCCTGCGGACGCACCTGCGCCGACGGGTAGCGCAGCAGTTGGGCGTCCGAGGTGATGAAGACCAGGTCCTCCTCGCCGGTACGCAGCTCGGCGCCGCCCACCACGCGGTCGCCCTCCTTGAGGGAGATGACCTCCAACTCGTCCTTGTTCGCCGGATAGTCGGGGACCACCCGCTTGACGACACCCTGCCGGGTGCCCAGCGCGAGCCCCGGGGACGACTCGTCCAGCGTGGTCAGGCAGATCAGGTCCTCGTCGGCGTCCAGCGCGAGGAACTCCGCGATCGGTGCCCCGCCCGAGAGATTCGGCGCCGACGCGGTGTCGGGCAGTTGCGGCAGGTCGATCACCGAGATCCGCAGCAGCCGGCCGGCCGATGTCACGGCCCCGACATCGCCGCGCGCCGTCGCCGGCACGGCCGAGATGATCACGTCGTGCTTGACGCGCCTGCCGTCACCGCCTTCCAGCGGCTCGCCGTTGACCGTACGGGCCAGCAGGCCCGTCGACGACAGGAGCACCCGGCACGGGTCGTCGGCGACTTCGAGCGGCACAGCGGCGGCGACCGAAGCGCCGGACTCCAGCAGGACCGTACGGCGCGGGGTGCCGAACTTCTTCGCCACCACGGCCAGTTCGGCCGAGACCAGCTTGCGCAGCTCGCTGTCCGACTCCAGGATCCCGGTCAGCTCGTCGATCTCGCCGTTGAGCCGGTCGCGCTCGCTCTCCAGCTCGATCCGGTCGAACCGGGTGAGCCGGCGCAGCGGCGTGTCCAAAATGTACTGCGTCTGGACGTCGGTCAGGGAGAAGCGCTCGATCAGCCGCTCCTTGGCCTGCGCCGAGTTGTCGCTCGACCGGATCAGCCGGATGACCTCGTCGATGTCGATGAGCGCGACCAGCAGCCCCTCGACCAGATGCAGCCGGTCGCGCCGCTTCGTCCTGCGGAACTCGCTGCGCCGGCGCACCACGGTGAACCGGTGGTCCAGATAGACCTCGAGCAGCTCTTTCAGACCCAGCGTCAGCGGCTGACCGTCCACCAGGGCCACGTTGTTGATGCCGAAGGACTCCTCCATCGGCGTCAGCTTGTAGAGCTGCTCCAGCACCGCCTCCGGGACGAAGCCGTTCTTGACCTCGATGACCAGACGCAGCCCGTGCGAGCGGTCGGTGAGGTCCTTGACGTCGGCGATGCCCTGGAGCTTCTTGGCCGAGACCAGATCCTTGATCTTGGCGATCACCTTCTCCGGGCCGACCGTGAACGGCAGTTCCGTCACGACCAGGCCCTTGCGGCGCGCCGTCACGTCCTCGATCGCGACCGTCGCGCGGATCTTGAACGTGCCCCGGCCGTTCGCGTACGCGTCCTTGATCCCGCCGAGGCCGACGATCCGGCCGCCGGTGGGCAGGTCGGGGCCCGGGATGAAACGCATCAGCGTCTCCAGGTCGGCGCCCGGATGCCGGATCAGATGGCGGGCGGCGGCCACCACTTCACCCAGATTGTGCGGCGGCATGTTCGTCGCCATCCCGACCGCGATCCCCGTCGCCCCGTTCACCAGGAGGTTCGGATACGCGGCGGGGAGCGTGATCGGCTCCCGCTCCTGGCCGTCGTAATTCGGCTCGAAATCGACGGTGTCCTCGTCGATCGACTCCGTCATCAGCGACGTCGCGTCGGCCATCCGGCACTCCGTGTACCGCATGGCGGCCGGCGGGTCGTCGTTGCCGAGGGAGCCGAAGTTGCCGTGTCCGTCGACCAGGGGCAGCCGCATCGAGAACGGCTGCGCCATCCGGACGAGCGCGTCGTAGATCGACGCGTCCCCGTGCGGATGCAGCTTGCCCATGACCTCACCGACGACTCGGGCGCACTTCACATAGCCGCGGTCGGGGCGCAGCCCCATCTCGTTCATCTGGTAGACGATGCGGCGGTGCACGGGCTTCATGCCGTCACGCGCGTCGGGCAGGGCCCGGGAGTAGATCACCGAGTACGCGTACTCAAGGAAGGAGCCCTGCATTTCATCGACCACGTCGATGTCGAGGATCTTCTCCTCGAAGTCCTCCGGCGGCGGGGTCTTCGTGCTGCGGCGGGCCATCGCTGCTGCGGCTCCTTCACAGGTCCTGTACGGCTTGTTCTTGCACTGACGCGGACCATTGTGGACCGTGCCACTGACATCACGGACCCCGACCCGTCGCGCGGGCCCGTTACGCGGGAACTTCGCCAGCGGTCAGCACGCTTGCATACAGTGGCAGCAGTTCTCCACCTCGCCATCGAAGGGACGTACATGCCCATGGGTCACACGGCCACAGCGCAGGCCGGCTCCGGCGGCCTGACAGCGACGGAGCACCGGCTGGCCAACGGCCTGCGCGTGGTGCTCTCCGAGGACCACCTCACCCCGGTCGCCGCGGTCTGCCTCTGGTACGACGTCGGCTCCCGTCACGAGGTCAAGGGCCGTACCGGACTCGCCCACCTCTTCGAGCACCTGATGTTCCAGGGCTCCGCACAGGTGAAGGGCAACGGCCACTTCGAACTGGTCCAGGGCGCCGGCGGCTCGCTGAACGGCACCACCAGCTTCGAGCGCACCAACTATTTCGAGACCATGCCCACGCACCAGCTCGAACTCGCGCTCTGGCTGGAGGCCGACCGGATGGGCTCGCTGCTCACCGCGCTCGACGAGGAGTCGATGGAGAACCAGCGCGACGTCGTCAAGAACGAACGCCGCCAGCGGTACGACAACGTCCCGTACGGTACGGCCTTCGAACGGCTGACCGCGCTCTCCTACCCCGAGGGCCACCCGTACCACCACACCCCCATCGGCTCGATGGCCGACCTGGACGCGGCGACGCTCGACGACGCGCGTGCGTTCTTCCGTACGAACTACGCGCCCAACAACGCGGTGCTGTCGGTCGTCGGCGACATCGACCCGGAGCAGACGCTCGCCTGGGTCGAGAAGTACTTCGGCTCGATCCCCTCGCACGACGGCAAGAAGCCGCCCCGCGACGGCACGCTCCCCGACATCATCGGCGAGCAGTTGCGCGAGGAGATCCAGGAAGAGGTGCCGGCCCGTGCGCTGATGGCCGCGTACCGGCTGCCGCAGGACGGCACGCGCGAGTGCGACGCCGCCGACCTGGCGCTCACCGTCCTCGGCGGCGGCGAGTCGTCCCGGCTGCACAACCGCCTGGTCCGCAGGGACCGTACGGCCGTCGCCGCCGGCTTCGGCCTGCTGCGCCTGGCCGGCGCGCCGTCGCTCGGCTGGCTGGACGTCAAGACGTCCGGCGGTGTGGAGATCCCGCAGATCGAGTCCGCCGTCGACGAGGAGCTGGCCCGCCTCGCCGAAGAGGGCCCGACCGACGAGGAGATGGAGCGCGCGCAGGCGCAGTTGGAGCGCGAATGGCTGGACCGGCTCGGTACGGTCGCCGGGCGCGCCGACGAACTGTGCAGGTACGCCGTGCTGTTCGGCGACCCGCAGCTCGCCCTGACCGCGGTGACCCGGGTCCTGGACATCACGGCGGCCGAGGTGAAGGCCGTCGCGGCGGCGCGACTGCGCCCCGACAACAGGGCGGTGCTGGTGTACGAACCCCTCGCCGCCGAAGAGTCCGCCGAAGAGTCCGCCGGCGAAGCGGCCACCGAAGAGACCGAGCACGAAGGGGCGGACAAGTGACCGAGGCTGCCGCGACCATGGAGTTCCACCCGCGGCCGACGGCCGGCGAAGCCAGGCCCTGGGCCTTCCCCGCGCCCGAACGCGGCGCCCTGGCCAACGGTCTGACGGTGCTGCGCTGCCACCGCCCGGGACAGCAGGTGGTGGCCGTCGAGATCTGCCTCGACGCGCCGCTCGACGCCGAGCCTGAAGGGCTCGACGGCATCGCCACGATCATGGCGCGCGCCCTGTCCGAGGGCACCGACAAGCACTCGGCCGAGGAGTTCGCCGCCGAGCTGGAGCGCTGCGGCGCCACGCTCGACGCGCACGCCGACCACCCCGGCGTCCGGGTCTCCCTCGAAGTGCCGGTCTCCCGGCTGCCCAAGGCGCTCGGCCTGGTCGCCGAGGCGCTGCGCGCCCCCGCCTTCGCGGACAGCGAGATCGAGCGGCTGGTCCGCAACCGCCTCGACGAGATCCCGCACGAGACGGCCAACCCGGGCCGCCGCGCCGCCAAGCAGCTCTCCAGGGAGCTGTTCCCCGCCTCCCTGCGGATGTCCCGGCCGCGCCAGGGCACCGAGGAGACGGTCGAACGGATCGACGCGGCGGCCGTGCGCGCCTTCTACGACGCGTACGTCCGCCCGGCCACGGCCACCGCCGTGGTCGTGGGGGACCTCACCGGCGTCGATCTGGACCAGGTGCTCGCCGACAGCCTCGGCGACTGGACCGGCAACACGGCCGAGCCGCGCCCGGTTCCGCCGATCAGCGCCGACGACACGGGCCGCGTCGTGATCGTGGACCGTCCGGGCGCCGTGCAGACGCAGTTGCTGATCGGCCGCATCGGCGCCGACCGGCACGACCGCGTCTGGCCGGCCCAGGTGCTCGGCACGTACTGCCTGGGCGGCACGCTGACCTCCCGGCTCGACCGGGTGCTGCGCGAGGAGAAGGGCTACACGTACGGCGTACGGGCGTTCGGCCAGGTGCTGCGCTCGGCCGCCGACGGTACGGGCGCCGCGATGCTCGCCATCAGCGGTTCGGTGGACACGGAGTCCACGGGCCCGGCGCTGGACGACCTCTGGACGGTGCTGCGCACCCTCGCCGCCGACGGCCTCACCGAGGCCGAGCGGGATGTCGCCGTGCAGAACCTGGTCGGGGTCGCCCCGCTGAAGTACGAGACGGCCGCGTCCGTCGCCGGGACGCTGGCCGACCAGGTCGAGCAGCACCTCCCGGACGACTTCCAGGCGCAGTTGTACGCGCGGCTGGCCGAGACGGGCACGGTCGAGGCGACGGCGGCGGCCGTGAACGCGTTCCCGGTCGACCGGCTCGTCACGGTGCTCGTCGGTGACGCCGCGCAGATCAAGGAGCCGGTCACGGCTCTCGGTATCGGCGATGTGACGGTCGTCGCGGGCTGATCGCTCCGCACGCCGAGCGATGGAAAGGGAGAACCCCGGTGCGGGTGGCCGGGGTTCTCCCTTTTGCCCGCTCTGCCCTGTGGTGTGCGCTACAAATGCCCGCGCGGTTTTGGCGATGCGAAGTCCGCCCGCTTAGCGTCGGTCGGGCTGTCCGCCAGTCACCAGCCGCGACCGCGGCATCGGGCAGCCATCGCCGAGTCCCCGTCAGGCGCGAGCCTGGGGAGCCGGGGACCCACGTCCCTGGGGTGAATCGGATGCCTTCGCCGACCGCGCGGAGGTGCCCGTAGGAGACCTTCCTGCTCCGAACCCGTCAGCTAACCCGGTAGGCGAGAAGGAAGGAAAGGACCAGCCACTCCATGGCGTTCACCCGTCCCACCGGGAAGCACCGTGCCCGCAGACGTCCCACCCGCAGGAGCCTGAGCGTGGCGGGCGTCGCGACGCTCACCGTCGGCGGAGTCGTCGGAGCACTGTCCTCCCAGGCGCTCGCCGCCGAGCCCGAGGGCCCGGCCGCAGGACAGGGCAGCACCACCACCCAGGCCATCGTCATCGGCGACTCCATCAGCGACACGATCGCCGCCCAGGCGACGGCCCAGCGGGCGGCGGCCGAGCAGGCGAAGCGGGTCGCCGCGGCCAAGGCCGAGGCGAAGCGGAAGGCGGAGGCGCGCGCCCAAGAGGTGCGCGAGGCCAGGCAGCGCGCCGCACGCGCCGCCGCGCGCAAGCGGCTGAACGCCTTCCGGACGCCGGTCGCGCACGCGTACGTGAGCACCGGCTACGAGAGCGGCGGGGCGCTGTGGTCGTCCGGCAGCCACACCGGCATCGACTTCCACGCCGCCACCGGCACCGAGGTGGTCGCCGTCGGCGCCGGCACCGTCGTGGAGGCGGGCTGGGGCGGCGCGTACGGCAACAACGTGGTGATCAGGATGCGCGACGGCATGTACACGCAGTACGGCCATCTCTCCTCGATCCAGGTCTCGGTCGGCCAGTCCGTCATGCCGGGGGAGCGGATCGCCCGCTCAGGAGCGACCGGCAACACCACCGGGCCGCATCTGCACTTCGAGGCCAGGACGAGCCAGGAGTACGGCACGGACGTCGACCCGCTGGCGTATCTGCGCGAGCACGGCGTGCACGTCTGACGGCGGCGGCGGCGACACGCGGGCGCACGCGGACACGGAAGCGGGGGGGGGGGCCCCCCCCCGGGGGGGCCCCCCCCCCCCCCCCGCCCCGGGGGGGGGGGGGGGGGGGGGGGGGCGGGGGGGGGGGGGGGGCCCCCCCCCCCGCCCCCCCCCCGCGTGCCGCCGCCGCCGCGCCGGGGGCGCCGCGGGGCGCGGGGGCGCCGCCCCGCCGGCCCGCCGCCCCCCGGGCGGGGGGGGCCCCCCCCCCGGCGGGGGCCCCCCCGCCGCTCTCCTACGGACGCTTCGGACGTGCCGAGCGGGTCAGACCGTCTCGGGAAGCTCGTCCAGCCCCTCGGCCACCAGCTTCGACAGCCGGTCGAGCGCCGCCTCGGCGCCGTCGGCGTCGGATGCGAGCACGACCTCCTCGCCGCCCTGCGCACCGAGTCCCAGCACGGCGAGCATGGACGCGGCGTTGACCGGGCTGCCGCCTTCCTTCGCGATCGTGACGGGGACGCCGGAGGCCGTGGCGGCGCGGACGAAGATGGATGCGGGGCGGGCGTGCAGGCCCTCGGCCCAGCCGACGTTGACGCGGCGCTCAGCCATGGTGTTGCCCTTCAAGTCTCAAGAGGTTGTCTAGACCAGTCTCTCATGTGCAGCCGAAACGGTTCTGCCGCCCCAGGGTGCCCCGCCCCGCCACCGGCCGCGACCGCTGCGTACGCCGCGGTCCAGGCCATAGGCTGGGCTTATGACGCCGTCGGATCACGCGTACCCCGATCACTGGGAAGCAGACGTGGTGCTGCGCGACGGAGGCACCGCACGGATCAGACCCATCACCGCCGACGACGCCGAACGGCTGGTGAGCTTCTACGAGCAGGTCTCCGACGAGTCCAAGTACTACCGCTTCTTCGCGCCGTACCCCCGGCTCTCCGACAAGGACGTGCACCGGTTCACCCACCACGACTACGTCGACCGGGTCGGACTCGCCGTCACCGTGGGCGGCGACTTCATCGCGACCGTCCGCTACGACCGGATCGACGAGCTGGGCCGCTCGGCCTCCGCGCCCGCCGACGAGGCGGAGGTCGCCTTCCTCGTGCAGGACGCCCACCAGGGGCGCGGCGTCGCCTCCGCGCTGCTCGAACACATCGCGGCCGTCGCGCGCGAGCGCGGTATCCGGCGCTTCGCCGCCGAGGTGCTGCCCGCCAACAACAAGATGATCAAGGTGTTCCGGGACGCCGGATTCACCCAGAAGCGCAGCTTCGAGGACGGCGCCGTACGCCTCACCCTCGACCTCGAACCCACCGCGGAGTCGCTGGCCGTCCAGCGCGGTCGCGAGCAGCGGGCCGAGGCCCGCTCGGTGCAGCGGCTGCTCGCCCCCGGATCCGTGGCCGTCGTCGGCACCAGCCGCACACCGGGCGGCGTCGGCCGCACCGTCCTGCGCAACCTCCTCGGCTCGGGCTACACGGGTCGTACGTACGCGGTCAACAGCGCCTTCGCCGACGACGCGGGCGAGCTGGACGGCGTACCCGCCCTGCGCTCGGTCGCCGCCGTCGAGGGCCCCGTCGACCTGGCCGTCATCGCCGTACCCGCCGACCGGGTGCCGGAAGCCGTCGCCGACTGCGGCGCCCACGGCGTACGGGGCGTGGTCGTGCTCTCCGCCGGATACGCCGAGAGCGGCGACCGGGGCAGGGAGCGCCAGCGCGCCCTGCTGCGGCAGGCCCGCTCGTACGGGATGCGGCTCATCGGCCCCAACGCCTTCGGGATCATCAACACCGCCGACGACGTACGGCTGAACGCCTCCCTCACACCGCAGTCGCCGCACCGCGGCCGTATCGGACTCTTCACCCAGTCGGGCGCCATCGGCATCGCCCTGCTCTCCGGTCTGCACCGGCGCGGCGCCGGTCTGTCGTCGTTCGTCTCGGCGGGCAACCGCGCCGACGTCTCGGGCAACGAGTTCCTGCAGTACTGGTACGAGGACCCGGAGACCGACGTCGTCCTCATGTACCTCGAATCGCTCGGCAACCCGCGCAAGTTCACCCGGCTCGCCCGGCGGATGGCCGCCACGAAACCGGTCGTCGTCGTCAAGGGCGCCCGGCACAGCGGCAGCGAGCCGCCCGGCCACGCCGTCCCGGTCAGCCGCATCCCGGAGGGCACGGTCTCGGCCCTGATGCGGCAGGCCGGCGTCATCCGCGTCGACACCGTCACCGAGATGGTCGACGCGGGACTGCTCCTCGCGGGCCAGCCGCTGCCCGCCGGGCCGCGCGTCGCCATCCTCGGCAACTCCGAATCGCTCGGCCTGCTCACCTACGACGCCTGCCTCGCCGCCGGGCTGCGCCCGCTGCCGCCGCTGGACCTGACGACGGCGGCGACCCCCGAGGTCTTCAGCGCCGCGCTGGCCACGGCCGTCGTCGACCCGGCCTGCGACGCGGTCGTGGTGACGGCGATCCCCGGCGTCGTCGCCGACGACGGCACCGCCCATCCCGCCGACGGCCCCGCCCTGGCGGCCGCCCTGAGGGAAGCGGCCCCCGACGCCCCCGCCAAACCGGTGGCCGTGGTCCATGTGGAGATCGAGGGCCTGGCCGAGGCCCTGGGAGCGGCGGACTCCACCGCCGCCGGCCGGCGGATCCCCGCCTACCCCGCCGCCGAGCGGGCCGTACGGGCGCTCGGCGAAGCCGTCAAGTACGCGCAGTGGCGGCGGGAGGCCGCAGCCGTCGGGCGGGTCCCGGAGTACGAGAACATCGCCGAGGGCGAGGCCGCGGCCCTCATCACCCGGCTGCTCGGCGCCGCCCCCGACACCCGGGGGATCGCCCTGTCGGCGGCCGACTCGCGTGCGCTGCTCGGCCACTACGGCATCGCCGTCCGGCCGACGCTGGCGGCGCCCGACCCCGACACCGCCGTCGAAGCGGCCGACGCCCTCGGCTATCCCGTCGCCCTCAAGACCACGGCGCCGGGGCTGCGGCACCGCGCCGACCTCGGCGGCGTACGGCTGGAACTCGGCGACGCGAAGCGGCTGCGGCTCGCCTACCAGGAGCTGACCGAGGCCCTCGGCAGCCCCGCCGAGCTGCGGCCCGTCGTCCAGGCCATGGCGCCGCGCGGCCTCGACACCGTCGTACGCGCGACGTTCGACCCGGCGGCGGGTGCCGTGCTCTCCTTCGGTCTCGCCGGGGCCGCCTCCGAACTGCTCGGGGATGTCGCGCACCGGCTGGTGCCCGCCACCGACCGCGACGTCGCCGAACTCATCAGGTCCATCAGGGCGGCGCCGCTCCTCTTCGGCTGGCGCGGCGCTGCCCCCGTCGACACGGCGGCCCTGGAGGAACTGCTGCTGCGGCTCTCGCTGCTGGTCGACGACCATCCCGAGATCGTCTCCGTCGCGCTCGAACCCGTCGTCGTCGCCACCCACGGGCTGTCCGTGCTCGACGCGCACGTACGTCTCGCACCCCCGCCGGCCCGGGACGATCTCGGCCCCCGCAGCCTCCCCAGCTACTGACACCCCGCGTGCGAGAGGCCAGGACGCGGCTTCTTCGACAGCCGACGCGGCGTCTCCCGCAGCCATGGGGCCACCGTAGGATGTGACCTATGGCGAAGACCGGTACGACGACCCAGGGGCTGCGCACGGCGATCGAGCGCAGCGGCTACTACCCGGCTCTGGTGGCCGAAGCGGTGGAGGCCGCTGTCGGCGGGGAGCCCGTCGAGTCGTATCTGGTGCATCAGGAGACCACCTTCGACTCCAACGAGGTGCGCCGCCATGTGACCGTGCTCGTCCTGACCGCCCACCGGTTCGTGGTGAGCCACACCGACGAGCAGGCCGCCGACAGCAGCTCGCCCACGCCGTACGCCACGACGTCGACCGAATCGGTCAGGCTCGACCGGATCTCGTCCGTCGTGGTCAGCAGGGTCGTCGCCAACCCCGAGTCGTACACCCCGGGGTCGCTGCCCCGCGAGGTCGTGCTGACCATAGGGTGGGGCGCCGTCTCCCGGATCGACCTGGAGCCCGCCGCCTGCGGCGACCCCAACTGCGAGGCCGACCACGGCTACACCGGCAGCTCCACCGCCGACGACCTGAGCCTGCGGGTCAGCGAGGCGGGCGACGGGCCCGACGCCGTCCGGCAGTCGCTCGTCTTCGCCCAGTCGCTCTCGGAGGCCACGACGGCCGCCGCCGCGACCGCGACCAACCGCTGATGGCCGCCCAGCCGCTCTGGCAGGATCCCGTGCCGCTCGGTCTCGACACCGCGCCGCTGCCCGAGTACGGCAGCGGCTCCCTCGTCGACCTGCTGCCCACCATCGCGGCCGGGCAGGGCGTGCCGGACATGACCGCCGCCATCGCCGAACTGACCCCCGCCGACCGGAACTGCGTCTTCCTGATCGACGGCCTCGGCTGGGAGCAGATCCTCGCGCACCCCGTCGAGGCCCCCTTCCTGACCTCGCTGCTGCCCACCTCGCGCGGCGCGACGGGCCGCCCGATCACCGCGGGATTCCCCGCCACCACGGCGACCTCGCTCGCCTCCGTCGGCACCGGCCTGCCGCCCTCCGCGCACGGCCTGCCCGGCTACACCGTGCGCGACCCGGACACCGGCGCGCTGATGAACCAGCTCCGCTGGAAGCCCTGGACCGACCCGCACGTCTGGCAGCCGTACCCCACCGTCTTCCAGCGCGCCGACGCCGCCGGGGTGCACACCGCGCAGGTGTCGTCGCCGACCTTCACCCACACCCCGCTCACCAAGGTCGCCCTCAGCGGCGGCACCTTCCACGGCCGGCTCTCCGGCGAGGAGCGGATGGATCTGGCCGCCGCCCAACTCGCGGCCGGCGACCGCTCGCTGGTCTACACGTACTACAGCGAGGTGGACAGCAAGGGCCACCGCTTCGGCATCGACTCCGACGCCTGGCGCGGCCAACTGATGTACGCGGACCGGCTGGTGCAGCGGCTCGCCGAGCAACTGCCGCCGCGCTCCGTGCTGTACGTGACCGCCGACCACGGCATGATCGACGTACCGTTCGACGAGGAGTCGCGCATCGACTTCGACGAGGACTGGGAGCTGCGCGCCGGGGTCGCCCTGCTGGGCGGCGAGGGCAGGGCCCGCCATGTCTACGCGGTGCCGGGCGCCCACGGGGACGTGCTCACCGTCTGGCGCGAGGTGCTGGGCGACCGGTTCTGGGTGGCGAGCAGGGACGAGGCGATCGAGGCGGGCTGGTTCGGCCCGCCGGGACAGATGGACGAGCGGGTGCACGGCAGGATCGGCGACGTCGTGGCGGCGGCGCACGACGACGTGGTGATCACGGCTTCGGTCAAGGAGCCGCACGAGTCGGCGATGGTCGGAATGCACGGCTCGATGACCCCCGTCGAACAGCTCGTTCCGCTGCTCGAAGTACGCTCGTAGCCGCCCCCGGGCCCGCCCGCCCCTCGCACCCGCCCCACCGAAAGGCCGTCACCCCCTCATGCCAGAGCTGGTGTTCTTCTCCGGAACGATGGACTGCGGGAAAAGCACCCTCGCCCTTCAGATCGAGCACAACCGGTCGGCACGCGGGCTCCAGGGCATGATCTTCACCCGGGACGACCGGGCGGGCGAGGGCAAGCTGTCGTCCCGGCTCGGCCTGGTCACCGACGCCGTCGAGGCCGCCGACGGCTTCGACTTCTACGGGTATCTGGTGGACCGCCTCTCGCAGGGCGGCCGGTGCGACTACGTGATCGCCGACGAGGCGCAGTTCCTCGGCCCCGAGCAGGTCGACCAGCTCGCCCGGGTCGTGGACGACCTGGAACTGGACGTCTTCGCCTTCGGGATCACCACCGACTTCCGCTCCAAGCTGTTCCCCGGCTCGCAGCGGCTGGTGGAACTGGCCGACCGCGTCGAGGTGTTGCAGGTCGAGGCGCTGTGCTGGTGCGGCGCGCGGGCCACCCACAACGCCCGTACGGTCGGTGGCGCGATGGTCGTCGAGGGCGCGCAGGTCGTCGTCGGCGATGTCCACCAGGCGGGCGACGAGATCGGCTACGAGGTGCTGTGCAGGCGCCATCACCGGCGCCGGATGACGGCAGCGAGCGCCAAGGCGGGCGCGCTCTCGCCCGATGTCCTTCCGGTCAACGGCGGATAACAGGACGGCACCGTAACGGTGATCCAAGCCACAACTCATTGACTGACAGCGAAATACATACGCAACATTGAGGAAACCCATCTCTCCGCAGGGGTGGTTCAGGCCCGAACTGTAAACGTTTCCAGTTGATGGTTCTGTCAGTAAATGTGCGTCGTGTCAGCAAAGGGGCAAGGATGATGACGTCGAGCGGACCACCGACGGTGGAGACGATCGCGAAAGTGGCAGGCGTCTCGATCGCCTCGGTGTCCAGGGTCATCAACGGACACGGCGCCCGCCCGGACACCGTCCGGCGGGTCGAGCGGGCCGTCGCCGAACTGGGCTACGTGCCCAACGCCGTGGCCCGCTCCCTCAAGGGCGGCAGGACCCGCCAGCTCACCTTCGCCATGCCCGACATAGGCAACCCCACCTATGTGTCGATGGTCCGTCAGATACAGGCCGTCACGAAACCGCTCGGCTACCGGCTGCTGCTGCACTCCACGGACGCCGTCGCCGAGGACGAACTGGGCGTGGTGCGCAGCCTCGCCGAACGGACCAGCGACGGGCTGATCCTCTGCCCGATCCGGGTCACCGACGCGCATCTCGCCGCCATGCGGGCGGCGGCGGGCCCGGTCGTGGTCATCGGCTCGCTGCCCGAAGGGGCGCCGGTCGACAGTGTGCGGGCCGACTCGGTCTCCGGTGTCGTGCTCGCCGTCCGGCATCTGCTGGAGACCGGGCGGCGCAGGATCGCCTTCATCAACGGGCCCGCCGACACCGTGCCGGGACACAACCGCCGGGTCGGCTACCACAAGGCGCTGACCGAGGCCGGGATCATCCCCGACCTCGCGCTGACCGTCACCACCGAGTTCTCCATCGAGGCGGGAGCGGCGGCGGCCCACCGGCTGCTGGCAGCCGAGCCCGGGATCGACAGCGTCTTCTGCGCCAACGACCAGCTCGCGCTCGGCGCGGCGCACGCGGCGCAGGACCGCGGCCTCGACATACCGGGCGACCTGGCGGTCGTCGGCATGGACGACAGCGAACTGGCCAGGGCCGGCTGGCCGTTGCTGACCAGCGTCGACCTCGGCTCGGCCGAACGCGGCCGGATCGCCGCCGACATGCTGGTGTCCCGGCTCGCCGGCGGTGACGCGCCCCCCGGCAGTCCGGTACGCACCGAGACGGTCGCCCCCCGGCTCGTCGTACGGGCGTCGTCGGCGGTGCCCGCATGAGCGTCGGCACCGAACTGCGGCCCCCGCACGAGGCGGGCACCCCGCCGCCCCGCACCACCGCCGCCAGGCGCCGCGTCCTCGGACTCGACAAGGACGCCTGGTTCCTGCTGCTGCCGGCCCTCATCCCGATCCTCGTGCTCAGCGTGGGCCCGCTGCTCTACGGCCTCTCGCTGGCCTTCACCGACGCCCAGTCCGGCAGGACCAGCTCCACCTCCTTCACCGGGCTCACCAACTTCGCCAACCTCCGGCTCGACTCGCTGTTCTGGGACTCCTTCCGGATCGGCCTCATCTGGGCCGTCTGCGTCACGGCGCTGCAGTTCCTGCTGTCGCTGGGCCTCGCGCTGCTGCTCAACCAGAACCTGCGGCTGCGCTGGCTGGCCCGCACCCTGGCACTCGTGCCGTGGGCGATGCCCGAGGTCGTCATCGGCATCATGTGGCGGCTGGTCTACAACCCGGACTCCGGGATCCTCAACACCACCCTGCGCCATCTGCATCTGATCTCCACCAACGTCGACTGGCTCTCCGACCTGTCACTCGCGCTGCCCGCCGTCATCGTCGTCGGCGTCTGGGCCGGGATGCCGCAGACCACCGTCGTCCTGCTGGCCGGCCTGCAGAACGTGCCGCTCGAACTCCACGAGGCCGCCTCCCTGGACGGCGCCGGTGTCTGGCGCCGCTTCGCCACCGTCACCTGGCCGACGCTCAAGCCCGTGGTGCTGTCGATCACCGCGCTGAACTTCATCTGGAACTTCAACTCGTTCGGCCTGGTCTACGTGCTGACCAACGGCGGACCCGGCGGCGCCACCCGGCTGCCGATGCTCTTCGCCTACCAGGAGGCGTTCCAGTACGGCCAGTTCGGCTACGCCGCCGCCATGGGCTTCGTGATGATCGCGGTGATCGCCGTGCTGCTCGCCGTATTCCTGCGCAACCGCCTGAAGGAGGACGAGCAGTGAGCACCACCCTGCCCATCAGGAGGAAGCGCCGCGCCAAGCGCGCCGCCGGCCGTACGGGACAGTACGTCGCCCTCGTCTGCTACCTGGTCTTCCTCGCCTTCCCGCTGCTGTGGCTGCTGTCCACGGCGTTCAAGTCCCCGCAGGAACTCGGCTCCGTCAACCCGACCTGGCTGCCGGAACATCCGACGCTCGGCAACTTCCGCTCGGCGCTGGACGAGCAGCCGCTGCTGCGCTCCGCGCTCAACAGCCTGATCGTCGCCGGGATCGCGGCCGTGATCTCGGTGACCATCGCCGTGCCCGCCGCGTACGTGATGGTCAGGTTCCGGTCCGTGGTCAGCAGGCTCGGCACCGGCTGGGTGCTGCTCAGCCAGATGTTCCCGCTGGTCCTCATCATCATCCCGCTGTTCCTGCTGCTCAAGAACGTGCATCTGATCGACTCGCTGCCCGGCCTGATCATCGTGTACGTCGTGTGGAACCTGCCCTTCTCGCTCTGGATGCTCCAGGGCTATGTGAAGGCCGTCCCGCGCTCCCTCGAAGAGGCCGCGTCGATCGACGGCGCCGGCAGGCTGCGCACGCTGCGCAGCGTCGTACTGCCACTGCTGGCGCCCGGTCTCGTGGCGACCCTGATGTTCTCCTTCGTCACGGCCTGGAACGAGTTCTTCTTCGCCCTGGTCCTGCTCAAGTCACCGGAGAAGCAGACGATGTCAGTCATTCTCACCCATTTCATCGGCGCCGAGGGCGCCGCCGACCTCGGCCCGCTCGCCGCCGCTTCCGTCCTCGCCACCATCCCCAGCCTGGTCTTCTTCGCCTTCCTGCAGAGGCGGCTGACCGGCAGCGCGATGACCGGGGCGGTGAAGGGCTGATGCGCCGCCGTACGTTCCTGGGCGCCGCGGCCGGCACAGCCGCGGCCGCCACCCTGCTCGCCGCCTGCTCCGACGACGGCTCGGACAGCGCCGGGGGAGTCACCACCCTCGACTACCTGTCGCTGGCCTGGCAGACCGAGTCCGTCGCCGCCAACAAGGCGCTCGTGGCGCAGTGGAACCGCACCCACCCCACGGTCAAGGTCCGCTACATCCAGGGAAGCTGGGACAACGTCCACGACCAGCTCCTGACCTCCTTCGAGGGCGGCGCCGCGCCGGACATCATCCACGACGAGGGCAACGACCTCACGGACTTCGCCTCGGGCGGCGATCTCGCCGACCTGACGCGCTATCTGCCGGCCGACCTCAAGCAGCGCATCCCGCAGTCCAGTTGGGACATGGCCGGCTTCAACGGCGGTGTGTACGGAGTGCCCTTCCTCCAGGAGCCCCGTGTCCTGATCGGCAACCGCCCGCTGCTTGCCAAGGCCGGCATCCGGCTGCCCACCGCCGAAAAGCCGTGGACCTGGAGCGAGTTCGAGGACATCTGCAAGGAGCTGACCGGCCCCGGCGGCCGGGCCGACTCCCGGTACGGGGTCGCCTGGGCGATGAAGGAGCCGGTCAACGTGACCGTCAACCTGGCGATGACCACGGGAGGGCGAATCCTCTACCGGGGCGACGACCGCTCCGAGATCCGCTTCGGACCCGCCGACTCGGCCGTCGCCGAACTCATCAACCGGCAGGTCAACATCGACCACTCGGCCCCCGAGAGCGGGCTCGGCATGGGCGGCGGCGACACCCTGCCCGGCTTCTTCGCCGGCCGCTACGCCCTGCTGCCGCTCGGCTTCTCGTACCGCCAGCAGGTCCAGCAGCAGGCGCCGAAGGGCTTCGACTGGGTGACACTGCCACTCCCGGTGGGCGAGAAAGCCCCCGACGGCGGACGCGCCCAGGGCGTCAGCCCCCAGACCCTGTCCGTCTCCCAGGACTGCTCGCACAAGCAGGCCGCCGTCGACTTCATCGCCTTCATGACCCAGAACAGCCACCTCGTCCAACTCGCCCGCGGCGACTGGCTGCTGCCCACCGGCAGCGCCGCGCTGCGCGACCCGCGGATCGCCACGGCCAAGACCGGCTGGAGCGTCGGCGTCGACATGGGCGCCCACCTCACCGCCTCGCCCGTCCTCGGCGTGCGCGGCTTCCCCGAATGGAAGGACAAGATCGCCACGCCCGCGCTCCAGCAGTACTACAGCGGCGCCATCGGCCTCGGCACGCTGCGCGACAAGCTCGTCCGCGACGGCAATCGCATCTTCGACCGCTACCGGAGCTGATCACAGGGGGACTCCGGCCGACCACGCACCACCCAGCCACACCGAGCACCAAGAAACGGCACCTGGCATGAACGCACTACCCGCCCCACCGTCCGAGTCCGGCGCTCCGCCGGTGCCCCCGCCCCCCGGAGCCGCCAGGCCCCGGCCGGCGGCGGACACCCCACGTGACCGCGCGCGGGGGGCACTGACCGGCCTCGCCGTCGGGGACGCGCTCGGAGCCCCGGCGGAGAACATGAAGCCGTCCCAGATCAGACAGCGCTGGGGCCGGATCGAGGACTTCGTCACCGACGACCCGGCGGGCACGGACGACACGGAGTACGCGATCCTCTCCGGGCTGCTGCTCGCCGAGCACGGCGCGGCGCTGACCACCGCCGACGTCGAGACCGCCTGGCACCTGTGGATCGCCGACCGCGACGAAGGCCCCTTCAGGGGCGCCGGGTTCAGCGAGCGCGGCACCCTGGAGAACCTCAGGCGCGGACTCGCGGCGCCGATCAGCGCCCAGCACCGGCACGCCTGGAGCGACGGACTGGCCATGCGCGCCGCGCCGTTCGGGGTGTTCGCCGCCGGCCGCCCCGGCGAGGCCGCCCGGCTGGTCGCCATCGACGGCACGATCAGCCACGACGGGGAGGGCATCTACGGCGGCCAGGCGGCGGCGGCCGGTGTCGCTGCCGCCATGACGGGCTGCGGCTGCGGCGAGGTGATCACCGCGGCGCTCTCCGTCATTCCCGAGGACTCCTGGACCGCCAGATCGCTGCGGCGCGCCGTGACCACCGCGCGCCGGGTGCGGCTCGACCGCTCGCTGAGCGTCCTGGAGAGCGAGCGAGCCCTGCGGGCCGCCGTCGTCATCGGCGGCTACCCCTGGACCGACCTCGCCCCCGAGGCGGTCGGGCTCGCCTTCGGCGCCTTCGCCCTGGCCGACGGCGACTTCACCCGCTCCGTACTGACCGCGGTCAACATGGGCCGCGACGCCGACACCACAGCAGCCCTCGCCGGGGCCCTGGCCGGCGCGCTCGGCGGATACGGGGCGATCCCCGAGCACTGGTCGTCGGTGATCAAGCCGGTACGCGGTAGCTGCCTGCCCGCCATGGCCGGCTACCACGTACTCGACATCGCGGATCTCCTCGCACCTGACCAGGAAGGACGGGCCGCACAGTGACAGCGCGCACCGAACTGAAGCACCAGGAATCCGCACCGGAGGAGGCCGAGGGGGACGCGGGCACCGGCGGGGCGGGCGCGCCGCGCCGGGTCGAGGGGCTGCTGCTCGGCCTCGCGGCGGGCGACGCGGCCGGCTGGCCCGCCGCCCGCCACCGCGCGGCCCGGATGCCCGAGTGGACCCGCCGGCTCACCCGCGAACTCGACACGTTCGCCGAGCAGAACGCCACCACCACCCTGCCCGTGCCGATCGCGCTCAACCAGCCGCCGGAGCCGCTGCGGCTCGGCCCGTCCGACGACGCCGAATGGGCGGCCTTCACCGCCGAGGCGATCATCTCCTCGCACGGCGGGCTGCTCAGCGACCTGACCAACGACCGCAGGGTGCGCGCCGCCGTCGACCTCGCCTGGATCTCGCTGGCCGCCGAGATCTCGGCGGCAGCGGCGATGGCCCCCGAGGTGGAGTCCGCCGTGATACCGCTCCGGGCCCGGATCTCCGTACGGGCCGGGCTCGGCAATCTCGCCGCAGGGCTGCGCCCGCCCGCCACCGGCCACGACAACCCGCACTTCTTCGACGACGCGGCCTGCGGCCGGGCCTGTGTCCTCGCCGTCGTCCACCCCGGCGACCCGGCAGCCGCCGCCGACCTCGCCGAGTACGACGCCCGCTACACCCAGGACGGCGACGGCGTCCTCGGCGCGCGCGCCATGGCGGCGGCCGTCTCGCTGGCCCTGACCGGCGCCCCGGTCACCGACTGCGTCGGCGCCGCCCTGGCCGAACTGCCGGCCGAGTCCGAGATCGGCCGCAACGCACGGCAGGCCGTCGCACTCGTCCAGGCCGCTTCCGAAGGCGCGCCGGGCGGCCCGGGACACGCGTTCGCGCTGGTCCCCGTGCTGGAACACCAGATCATCGACCACGTCTACAGCTACGGCATCGCCGCGGCCGAGACCGTACCCGTCGCGCTCGCGCTCGTGCTGGCGGCCGGCGGCTCGCTCGGCGAGGCCGTACCCGCCGCCGCCTGCCTGTCCCGGGTCGCCGACTCGGCGCCCGCCCTCGCCGGGGCGCTCGCCGGCGCCGTCCAAGGGGCCGAAGCCCTGCCGCCCGCCTGGCGCGACGCGTGCCGCACCCTGGCCGGCTGCGCCCTGCCGCGCCAGGCAGGCACCGATCTGGTCGACCTGGCCGGCCGGCTCGCCCGTATCGAACCCACCGTCCCGGAAGGATCCCGTCTGTCATGAAGCTGACCCTGGAGGACCGCGTCACCGGCTGCCTGGTCGGCGCCGCCGTCGGCGACGCGCTCGGCGGCCCCGTCGAGGGCTGGAGCCCCGAGCAGATCACCGAACGGCACGGCGGCCGGGTGCGCGGCATCGTCGGCCCCTTCTACGAGAACTGGCGCACCGCCAGGCCCATCGCGCCCTACCACAAGGGCGACGGGTACGTCACCGACGACACGTTGATGACGCACGCGCTGGTCCGGGTCTACGGCACGGTGCGCGACCACCTCGACGCGTACAGCGTCGCCGACCATCTGGTGCCCGACCTGATCGGCACCCCCCGCTGGATCCCGGAGCTGGAGGCCGAGGCGCTGCCGCTCCAGCGGATCTTCCTCGCCGAGAAGTGGATCGTGGCGCGGCTGCACTACGGCCATGTCGACCCGCGCGAGGCGGGCACCGGCAACATCGTCAACTGCGGTGCGGCGATGTACATGGCGCCGGTCGGCGTCGTCAACGCGGCCAATCCGGCCGGCGCCTACACCGAGGCGCTGGAGGTGGCGGCCCCGCACCAGTCGTCGTACGGACGCGAGGCGGCGGGCGTCTTCGCCGCCGCCGTGGCCGCCGCCTTCCGGCCCGGCGCCACCCCGCGCTCGGTCGTGGACGACGCGCTGGCGCTCGCCAAGGACGGCACCCGCGCCGCGATCGAAGCGGTGTGCGAAGTGGCCGTGAAGCACGACGACTTCGAGTCAGCGCTGGCACCGCTGCGGGAGGCCGTCGCGCCGTTCGACACCGTAGGACCCGAGTACCGGCAGCCCTCGCTCGGCGCCCGCAGGCCCTCCCGGCTGCACTCCATCGAGGAACTGCCCGTCGCCCTCGGCATGTTGCTGGTCGGCGGCGGCGACTTCCGCCGCACCGTGCTCGGCGCGGTCAACTACGGCCGCGACTGCGACTCCATCGCCACCATGGGCGGCGCCATAGCGGGAGTCCTCGGCGGCGCCGCGGGCGTCCCCGCCGAATGGAGCGAGGAGGTGGCACGGGCCAGCAAGCTCGACCTGACCACCCCCGCCGACGAACTGGCCGTCGTCACCCGCGAGGTGTTCGACCGCGACGTCATCCGCAGGCGGGAGCACGAGACCGCCTTCGCCGCCCTCGCGGACGTGTCATGACCGGCATCCGGCTGACCTGGGTGCAGCCCGAGGACCTGGTGGGCCACGAACTGCGCCAGGCACGCGAGGACGGCAGGGACGCGGCGGACGTCGAGCGGCGTTGGCTTGCCGCCGGCGGCCACCCGGCGCCCGAGCTGGCCGGGGCGTCCCCGGGCCCCGCCGATCCCGCGCTGCGCGCGCTCGCCGGGCAACTCCTCGACGAACTGGCCCTGATCCAGCCGCCTTCGGCCGCCGACGAGCCCACCGGCCTGGCGGAGATCCGGGCCGCCGCGCCGCACGCCCCGGCCGCCCGGCCCGCCGTAGCGGGACTGACGCAGCGACTTGAGGCCGGCTGGCTGGGCCGCGCCGCCGGCTGCCTGCTCGGCAAGCCCGTCGAGAAGCTGCCGCTCGCCGGTATCCGGGAGATCGCGCGCTCCACCGGCAACTGGCCGCTGGACACCTGGTTCACCGAGCGCGGCCTCGGCCCCGAGGTCGCGGCCCGATGGCCGTGGAACCGCCGCAGCAGGCCCACCTCGCTGGCCGAGAACATCGACGGCATGCCCGAGGACGACGACCTCAACTACCCGCTGCTCGGCCTGCTGTTGCTGGAGTCGCACGGCCACGGCTTCCGTACGGAGGACGTGGCGGAACTGTGGCTCGCCGAACTCCCGGCGGGCCGCACCTTCACGGCCGAGCGCGTCGCGTACCGCAATCTGCTCGACGGCGTCGAGCCGCCCGCCACCGGACACCTGCGCAACCCCTTCCGCGAGTGGATCGGCGCCCTCATCCGCGCCGACATCTTCGGCTGGACCCACCCCGGCGACCCGCGCGCAGCCGCCGAAGCGGCCTGGCGCGACGCCGTCCTGACGCACACCGCCAACGGTGTGTACGGCGAGATGTTCGCCGCGGCGGCAATCGCCGAGGCGTCGGCAGGTGGCGGCGACGTGCACGGCTGCCTGCGGGCCGGGCTCGCCGTCGTACCCGAGCGCTCCCGGCTGGCCCGGGCCGTACGGTTCGGCATCGCGGCGGCGCGGGCCGAACCGACCGGCACCATCGGGGCGTTCGCCTCGGTCGTGGACCACCTGCACGGCGAGTACGGCCACCACCACTGGGTCCATGTGCTGCCCAACGCGGCCCTGCTCGCCGCCGCCCTCGCCCACGCCGAAGGCGACTTCACCGGCTCCATCTGCCGGGTCGTCTCCGGCGGTTGGGACACCGACTCCAACGGCGCCACGGCGGGCTCGATCGCCGGGCTGCTCGCGGGGAGCCCGGCAGCGCTCCCCGAGCGCTGGACCGCCCCCCTCAAGAACCGCCTCGCCACCACGGTCGGTGGCCTCGACGGGATCGGTTTCGACGAACTGGCCCGGCGCACCGCCGCGTTGGCCACCGGCGTCCAGGAGGACACCACGCCATGACCGCAGCCACCGCAGCGAGGATCGCCGTCCTCGGCAGTACGAACATGGATCTGGTCGCCTACACCAGCACGGCCCCGGCACGCGGCGAGACCGTCACCGGCCGGTCCTTCACCACCGTCCCCGGTGGCAAGGGCGCCAACCAGGCCGTCGCCGCGGCCCGCGCCGGCGGCTCCGTGTCCATGATCGGCGCCGTCGGGGACGACGACTTCGGCAGCCGGCTGCGCGCCACCCTGGCGGAAGCCGGTGTGGCGACCGGCGCGCTGCGCACCGTGCCGGGCCCGAGCGGCACGGCGCACATCGTCGTGGACGACGCCGGCGAGAACGCGATCGTCGTCGTTCCCGGCGCCAACGGCACCGTCACCGCGCTCGCCGAGGGCGACGAGGACGTCATCGCCGACGCCGGAGCGCTGCTGCTCCAGCTCGAACTGCCCATGGAGGCCGTGCTGGCCGGTGCGCGCGCCGCGCGCCGGCACGGCGTACGGACGATCCTGACGCCCGCCCCCGCGCAGCCGCTGCCCCCCGAACTCCTCGCCGTCACCGATCTGCTGGTCCCCAACGAACACGAAGCCGCCACCCTCACCGGGCAGGACGACGCGTGGGCAGCCGCGCCGGTCCTCCTCGAATCGGTCCCCGAGGCCGTGATCACGCTCGGCGCGCGGGGCAGCCTGTACGCGAGCCGCGGCGGCGAGCCGCTGCTCGTCCCCGCGCGCAAGACCCGCGCCGTCGACACCACGGCCGCCGGTGACACCTTCGTCGGCGCGCTGTCCGTCGCCCTCGGCGAAGGCGTCCCCATGGCGCGGGCGCTGGCCTGGGCCTCGGCCGCCTCCGCGCTGTCGGTGGCCGAGCAGGGCGCCTCGTCCTCCATGCCCGAGCGCGCACGCATCGAGGCGCTGGCCGCCACCGCACCCTGACCCACTTCCGCCGACCCGAAAGGCCCAGGCACGCCATGCAGCAACAGCCCCCGGACGACGACCACTCGGCGCCCCGGCACCCCGGCCCGCTCGACGGGCTGCGCGTGCTGGACATGGCGACGCTGTTCGCCGGTCCGCTCGCCGCCACCATGCTCGGTGACTTCGGCGCGCAGGTGACCAAGATCGAGCATCCGCTGAAGCCCGACCCGTCCCGCGGCCACGGCCCCAGCAAGGACGGCGTCGGCCTGTGGTGGAAGCACCTCGGCCGCAACAAGCGCAATCTGACGCTCAACCTGTCCACCCCCGGCGGCCGGGACGTGCTGCTCAAACTGGCGGCGGACGCCGATGTGATCATCGAGAACTTCCGCCCCGGCACCCTGGAGAAATGGGGGCTCGGCTGGGAGGAACTGTCCGCCGTGAACCCCCGGTTGGTGCTGGCCAGGGTCACCGGCTTCGGCCAGTTCGGCCCGTACTCCACCCGCCCGGGATTCGGCACCCTCGCCGAGGCCATGAGCGGCTTCGCCGCCGTCACCGGCGAACCGGACGGCCCGCCCACCCTGCCGCCCTTCGGCCTCGCCGACTCCGTCGCCGCGCTGGCGACTTCGTACGCGGTGATGACCGCGCTCGCCGGCCGCGACCGCACCGGCGAGGGCCAGGTCGTGGACATGGCGATCATCGAGCCGATGCTGGCCATGCTCGGCCCGCAGATCCTGTGGCACGACCAACTCGGCTACGTGCAGCCGAGGACGGGCAACCGGTCCGCCAACAACGCCCCGCGCAACACCTATCGGACCGCCGACGGCAAGTGGCTGGCCGTCTCGACCTCCGCCCAGTCCATCGCCGAACGGGTCGTACGGCTCGTCGGCCACCCCGAGTTCATCGACGAGCCGTGGTTCGCGACCGGCGCGGGCCGGGCCCAGCACGCCGACGTCCTGGACGAAGCGGTCGGCGGCTGGATCGCCCGGCACGACGCCGACGAGGTGGTCGCGGTCTTCGAGAAGGCGCAGGCCGCGGTCGCGCCGATCTACGACGTGCGGGACGTGATGGCCGATCCGCAGTACCGCGCGCTCGGCTCCATCGTCCGCGTCGAGGACGAGGAGTTGGGCCCGGTGCAGATGCAGAACGTCCTCTTCCGGCTCTCCGCGACACCCGGCGCCGTCAAGTGGGCGGGCCGTCCGCACGGCGCCGACACCACCGAGATCCTGGCCGAACTGGGCCTGAGCGGCGACGAGATCGCTGACCTGCGGAAGGGCGGCGCGCTGTGAGCGCGGGATCCGTCACGGCGCCCCGCGCGCCGGGCGCCATGGACACCGTACTGACCTGGCTGTACGCGCCGGGCGACCGGCCCGACGTGGTGGCCAAGGCGCTGCGCTCCGGCGCCGATGTGGTGCTGGTCGACCTGGAGGACGCGGTCGCCCCCGACCGCAAGGAGTACGCCAGGGCCGCCACCGCCGAGCTGCTGGCGCAGCCCGCGCCAGGGCCCGCCGCCGTGCACGTGCGGATCAACGCGATCGGCGGGCAGCACGCGGCGGCCGACCTGGCGGCGCTGGGGTCGCTGCCGGGACTCGGCGGGCTGCGGCTGCCGAAGGTCGCGATCCCCGCCGACATCGCCGATGTCGTACGGCAGCTACGCGCGCGGCCGGACGGCGACGCGGGCCACGCGTTCGCCGTCCCCGCGCTCTACCCGCTGCTGGAATCGGCGCTCGGCATCGAGAACGCCTTCGCCGTCGCCACCGCCGATCCTGCGGTACGGGGGATCGCGCTCGGCGAGGCCGACCTGCGGGCCGACCTCGGCATGAGCGACGAGAACGCCCTCGCCTGGCCGCGCGCCCGGGTCGTCGTGGCAGCCCGCGCGGCGGGCCTGGCCCCACCGGCGCAATCCGTCTACCCCGACGTCAAGGACCTGGCCGGACTGGCCGAGTCCTGCGCCCGGGGCCGCGCGCTCGGTTTCCTCGGCCGAACGGCCATCCACCCACGGCAGTTGCCGGTGATCGAGCGGGCCTACCTGCCAACAGCCGCCGAGGTGGCGGCGGCCAGGGAAATGGTCGCCGCGGCCGAGACCGACGGGGGAGCCCTGGCCCTCCCCGACGGCCGTTTCGTAGACGCAGCGGTAGTAGCAGGCGCCCGCCGCACCCTGGCACTGGCAGCCCGCGCGGCGGCGCCCCGGCACAACTGACGCCCTGTCACGACCGAGACCGGCGGGGGGAGTCCGCGAATGGAGCACCCAGGCTTCCCGCTGCCGTTCAGCCCCGGCCCAGCGGGCCTTGACGGCAGGTCCGGAGCCGGAGCCCGCGCCATGGCTGCGGCACGCGCCTACCCGGGCATACGCCGAACACGCGGCGGAGAGCATCACGCCGGCCGGTTGCGCCGCCGAGCCACGGGCGACGAGCCGGCGGCCGGTCTCGCGTCAAGGCTCACGGTTCTGCCGTGATGCCCGAGCAACGCGGCCTGCCGGGCGGACTCGCGACGGCCGTCCGCCGTGGCCGGGTTTCGGCGCGGCCGATCCGTACCCGGGTCGGCCGGGTCGCGTGGTCCACGGGCGACGAGCCGGTAGCCAGGGTCACACCGGGCACGAGCCGCCCAGCGCGGCCAACGCTCAGCGGGCGTTCGATGTGACGATCGTGAAGACCGCGCCCTCCGGGTCCGCGACCTTGGCCGCTCGGCCCGTTTCCTCCTCGTGCGGCGGCTGGATCACGTGGCCGCCGAGGTCCGTCACGAGTCGCGCCGCCGCGTCCGTGTCCTCGACCTCGAAGTACGCCATCCAGTGCGAACCCAGCTCGCGCGGGAGGGAGTTGCCCAGGCCGTGCAGCGAGGCGACCGGGCGTCCTGCCAGCCGCAGCGTCAGGTAGTCGAAGTCGGCGGAGACGACCGCCTCGGCGTCGTAGCCGAAGACCGCCTGGTAGAACTTGGCGACCGAGGACGTCTCACGGGTCAGCAGTTCGTTCCAGGCGGGCGTGCCATGGGCCTGCGCGACCGCCGTCCCGGTGTGCGCCCACGCCTGCCAGATCCCGAAGACCGCGCCCGCCGGGTCCGAGGCGATGGCCAGCCGGCCCGCCTTGCCCGCGTCCAGCGGGCCCACGCCGACCGTGCCGCCGCAGCTCCTGATGGTCTCGGCCGTCGAGTCGGCGTCGTCCGTCGCCAGATACGTCGTCCAGGCGATCGGCAGATGCCGGTCGGGCGGCAGCTCGCCGATCCCGGCGACCACCTGACCGTCGAGCGTCCCGCGCACATAGGGGCCGAGCTGCCCCGGGCCCTCCTGGAACTCCCAGCCGAACAGCGCGCCGTAGAACTCCTTGGTCGCGGCCAAGCCGTGCACCATCAGACTGACCCAGCAGGGCGTGCCTGGAGTGCGCCGGATCGCTGCCTCGGTCATCGACTCTCCTCGTGTACCCGGCGGGGACTCGCGGGGTGCGTCCCGGGGCGTGTCCGCGAAATCCCGTCCGGATCGCGGGGGCACTCCCCAGCAGATGCTCGCACCACCCGGCCCGCCGCGCTTCCCGACTCCACCGCTTTTGGCGTGATCTGGATTCGGTGTTTACCGCGCGTTTTAGCGGTGTTACACCCCCGTCACGGGGTGCGCGAGGATGGCGGTATGACAGCCATCATCACCGCGAGTGAACTCGCGAGCGAGTCGGCGGGCCCCCGGCCGCCCGTCATCCTGGACATCCGCTACACGCTGGGCGGGCCGCCCGGCCGCCCCGCGTATGAGGCGGGGCATCTGCCCGGCGCCGTATACGTCGATCTCGACACGGAACTGGCAGGTGAGCCGGGGGCGGCGGGCCGCCATCCGCTCCCCGACGCGGCCGCCTTCGGGGCCGTGATGCGCCGCGCCGGTGTGTCCGCCGATTCGGCCGTGGTCGTCTACGACGGAGCCCAGGGCTGGTCGGCGGCGCGCGCCTGGTGGCTGCTGCGCTGGGCGGGACACCAGGACGTCCGCGTACTGGACGGCGGTCTCGCGAGCTGGACCGGGCCGCTGTCCACCGAGATCCCGAAGCCCGAGGAGGGCGATTTCCGCCCGGCGCCCGGCGGGCTGCCGGTGCTCGACGCGGACGGCGCGGCCGCGCTCGCCCGGCGGGGGCTCCTGTTCGACGCGCGGGCCGCCGAGCGCTACCGGGGCGAGATCGAGCCGATCGATCCGGTGGCCGGCCATGTGCCAGGCGCGCACTCCGCTCCCACGAGCGAGAATCTGGCCGAAAATGGCACCTTCCTCCCGACTGCTGATCTTGTGAGCCGGTTCGCGGCACTGGGCGCCACCCCCGGCACCGAGGTCGGGGTCTACTGCGGCTCGGGCGTATCGGCCGCCCAGGAGGTGCTGGCGCTGGAGATCGCCGGCATCCCGGCGGCGCTGTACGCGGGCTCCTGGTCCGAGTGGTCGGCGGACACCGCCCGCCCGGTCGCCACCGGCCCTGACCCCTCGTAAACCGAAGCGCGGCGGACAGCACAGCGGCCCGTACGCACCGAAGTGCGTACGGGCCACCACGCCGTCTCGTCGGACGAAGCGCGCTACTCCTGCTTCTTGCGGCGCGTGCCGAAGACGATCTCGTCCCAGCTCGGCACCGCCGCACGCCTGCCGGGCCGGACACCGTCCGCCTCGGCCTGCCGGTCCGTCGTACCGGTGAGCCGGTCGCGGTGACCGGACACCGAGCGCGGCATCAGCACGTCCGCGTACGCGGACCCCGCACCGGCCGAGGCCGCGGGCGCCGGCGGCTCCTCGGCCCCCGGCTCCTGCACGGGCTCGGCGGCGGGCGGCTCGGGCGGCGCGGGCCGCTCCGGTACGACCATGTCGCCCCGGAAGCTCGGCACCGCCTCCAGCAGGCTGGTCAGCGAATCGCGCTCGCTGGTCTCGTCGGGCTCCGCCGGTAGGCCGGGGCGCTCCATGGCCCGGTCGAGAGCGCGGTCGAGCGGCCGGTCGCGCGGCAGCCGGGCGATCCGGGGCACGAACGGGAAGCTCGGCTCCTGGCTCGGGGCCGCCAGCGTGTCGTCGGGATCGCCGATCAGCGCGCGCGCCTCGTCGTCGACGGCCTGGACGAGCCGCCTGGGCGGGTCGTACGTCCAGCTCGCCGAGTGGGGTTCACCGGCGACGCGGTAGACCAGCAGCACCTCCCAGGTGCCGTCGTCCCGCCGCCAGGAGTCCCACTGGACGGTCTCCTTCTCGGCGCCGCGCAGGGTGAGCCGCTCCTGGACCGCCTCACCGAGCTGGGGTCCCGCGTTCTCGCCGGGGCGCCGGACAGCCGTCTTCCTGGCGCGTTCGGCCATGAAGGCGCGCTCGGCCAGCACGGGGCCTTCGAAGCGCCTGACCCGGTCGACGGGGATGCCGGCGAACTGGGCGACCTCTTCGGCCGATGCTCCGGCCCGTATCCGCGCCTGGATGTCACGGGGCCTGAGGTGGCTCTCCACCTCGATCTCGATCTGCCCGAGCCGGGCGCGGTCGTTCCGTACGGCTGCCCGCAGCCGCTCGTCGATCGGCAGCGTGTATTCCGTGCTGTCGGCAGCCTTGAGCACCAGTCGTGTGCCGTCGTTCGAGACGGCCACGACACGCAGTTCGGGCATGGGAACCTCCCGGGTGGTGCCTGCCGACGTCACGTGCGTCGCTGCTTCCGCTAGTCGAGTGTGGCCTGCCCGGGTGCAGCCTGCCACAACCTTGCCGTGTTGCCCGGCGTGTCGGGCAGGGGTCCTGGATCGCCGTTATGGCACGGTTACCTGTTTGCGACGCAGAGTGACGGACCGGTCACTCTGTGCAGCAGGCGTCCGTGCGGCGCAACGGCCCCGCCGGATCGAGTGCCACTTCGGCCCCCTTCCGGAGGTCCCGGACACCCGCGAGGGAGTCCGGCCCCAGGGCTCGCCACAGTACTCCATTCGGGCCATCCGGGTGGGCTGACGCGCCGCCCAAGTTCTCCGTGACCACGGGAGTTGAGCCGTACCTCTGGCCATGGCCCGGTGTTGCGCTTCACACAATCCGCAGAATCGGAACGTTTCACTTCGCCCCATTGTCCCTTCCTGATGCAGGGTGGGGCAGATGGGCAAGCAGGGGCTGGAGATGAATCAGAGGCAGGACGGCGCGGCGACGCCGGGCGCGGGTGACGGGTCGGAGCGCGGGGGGCGGCGGCTCGACCTCAGCCTTCCGCAGGTCGCGGGCAGTGCGGTGGCCGCCATCGCGGCGGCGGTGCTCGCCTCGCAGCTCGGCGTGTACGGCACGATCATCGGCGCGGGCGTGGTCAGCGTGATCGCGACGTGCGGGGCCTCCGTCTTCCAGCATGTGTTCCGGCGTACCGGCGAGCAGATACGCGTGGTGACGGTCCAGGCGAAGCCGAAGGGCCGTCAGGTCCCGGCGCGGGACGCGGGCTCAGGTCCCGTCACCCTCGCCGAGGCGCCGGACGGGGAGTTCGGCGAGACCACCACGCACGGCACCCGGGTGCGGGGCTGGAAGCGCCCGGTCATCGCCGCGGCCGTGGTCTTCCTGGTGGCGATGATCGGTATCACCGGCTTCGAGCTGGCCTCGGGGCAGGACCTCAGCGGCGGCAAGGGCACGACCGTCGGCTCGGTCGTCGGAGGCGGCGGCGGGGGACACGGCGGCGGGCAACCGTCCGAGCCGTCCCACCAGCCCGGCGACACCCAGCAATCACAGGACCCGGGCCAGGACGGCAGCGGCACGCCCGGCGACGGCGGGACCACCCAGGTCACCCCGTCCCCCGGAGACACCCCCAGCAGCGGGGACGGCGGGCAGCAGACCGGTCCTTCGCACAGCCCCGGCACCCCGCAGCCCACGCCCTCCGACAGCGCGCCCACCCCTACGGCACCCGCCCCGACGCCTTCGCAGGGCGAGGGCGGCGCGGCCACCTCGGACACCGGTCCGGGCACCTCGGCTCAGTGAGGTCAGTAGCTCAGTGAGGTCAGTAGCTCAGCGAGGTCAGTAGCTCGGCGAGATCAGCCAGTGCCCGGCGGGATCAGTCGCCGAGCACCCGGCGCAGATAGTCGTTGGCGAACAGCCGGTCCGGGTCGAGCCGGTCGCGCAGCGCCGTGAACTCGGCGAAGCGCGGGTACACCCCCGCCAGATACTCCGCGTCCCGGGTGTGGATCTTCCCCCAGTGCGGCCGGCCCTCGTGCGCCGTCATGATCTGCTCCACCGCGGTGAAGTACGCCTGGTGCGGGGTGCCGCGGTAGAGATGCACGGCGATGTAGACGCTCTCCCGGCCCGAGGCCGTCGACAGCGCGATGTCGTCGGCGGGCGCGGTCCGCACCTCCACCGGAAAACTCACCCGCAGCGGTGAACTCTCGATCATCGCCTTGACTTCGCGCAGCGCGTCGGCCGCAGCGGCGCGCGGCAGCGCGTACTCCATCTCCACGAACCGCACCCGGCGCGGTGAGGTGAAGACCTTGTAAGGAATGTCCGTATACGTACGGGCCGACAGCGCCCGGCTGGAGACCTTCGCGATGGCGGGGATGGTCACCGGCACGGCCCGGCCCAGCGAACACGCGGCCTGGAAGACGCCGTTGGAGAGGAATTCGTCCTCGATCCAGCCGCTGACCCGGCCGGGCGGCGCCGCGGGGCCCGCGCTGCGGTTGTTGCGCTTGGTGTTGCAGTTGCCGGTGTGCGGGAACCAGTAGAACTCGAAGTGCTCGTTCTCGGTCACGTGCTCGTCGAACTCGGCGGTCACCCGGTCGAAGCTCATCGGCTCCTCACGGGCCGTCAGCAGGAAGACCGGCTCCACGGCGAAGGTGATCGCGGTCACCACCCCGAGCGCCCCGAGCCCGATCCGGGCGGCGGCGAAGACCTCCGGGTTCTCGTCGGCGGAGCAGCGCAGCAGCGAGCCGTCGGCGGTGACGAGTTCCAGCGCGCGGATCTGGGCGGCTGTCGACGCCGAGTCGCGGCCGGTGCCGTGCGTCCCGGTGGAGGTCGCCCCCGCGACGGTCTGCTCCATGATGTCGCCCATGTTCGTCAGCGACAGGCCCGCGCGGGCCAGCCCGGCGTTCATCCGCTTCATGGGCGTGCCGGCCTCGACGGTGACGGTCCCCGCCTCGCGGTCGACCGAGCGGATGCCGGTCAGCAGATCGGGCCGTACGAGCACGCCGTCGGTCGCCGCCGCCGCGGTGAACGAGTGGCCCGTGCCGACGGCCTTGACCTTGAGCCCGTCCTCGGCCGCCCCGCGGATGACCGCCGCCAGCTCGTCGACGGACCCGGGGGAGACCGTGCGGGCGGGCCTGGCCGTGACGTTCCCCGCCCAGTTACGCCACGCTCCGCCCCGCGTCGTGGTCGCCGTCCTCGTCGACCGGCTCCAGCTCATCGGCCCCGCTCCCTCGTCGCACAGTTTCCGGCCGTACGGCCGCCGGCACGCGCAGCCGACGGGCCCCCAGGACCGCCACCAGAGCCGCGAGCGCCCCTGCGGCGGCGGGTACCGCGTACCCCGCCTCGGCCCCCGCCGCGTCGACCACCCAGCCGCCGGCCGACGAGCCGAGCGCCACCCCGACCGAGAGCCCGGTACTGGTCCAGGTCATTCCCTCGGTCAGTTCGGTACGCGGTACGTGCGCCGCGACGAGGGCCATCGTGGTGACCATCGTCGGTGCGATCAGGAGCCCCGAGACGAAGAGCGTCACGGCCAGGAACGGCAGGCTCCCGGCCAGTTGGAGAGGGATCATACTCACGGCCATCGCACAGACACCCACCAGCCATCTCCGCGACGCGGATCCGGTGAAGTGCAGCAGCCCGAACACCGCCCCCGCGAGGCAGGAACCGAGCGCGTACACGGCCAGCACGAGGCTCGCCCACGACTTGTGGCCCTGCTCCTCGGCGAAGGCGACCGTCACCACGTCGATCGCGCCGAAGATCGCCCCGGTCGCCAGGAAGGTCGTCACCAGCACCCGCAGCCCGGGGGAGCGCAGCGCCGAACGTCCGGTGTGCTCGTCGCGCGGGCGCGGTACCGGCTCGGTGGCGCGCTGCGCCGTCAGCCACAGGACGCCGGCCGCCAGGAAGCAGGCGGCGAGCAGCGGACCCGCCTCGGGGAACCACGCCGTCGACAGGCCGATGGAGACGATCGGGCCGACGATGAAGCACATCTCGTCGACGGTCGACTCCCACGAGTACGCGGTGTGCAGCTCGCGCGGTGAGTCCCGGTAGATCTCGGCCCAGCGCGCCCGCACCATCGAGCCCACGCTCGGCACGCTGCCCGCGCCCGCCGCGAAGACGAACAGCGTCCACTCCGGCGCCTCCTGCTGGGCGCAGACCAGCAGCCCGGCGACGGCGGCCACGGCGACCAGGGCGGCGGGCCGCAGCACCCGCCGCTGGCCGTGCCGGTCGACCAGCCGGGAGATCTGCGGGCCGAGCGCCGCCGACGACATCGCCAGCGTCGCCGAGAGCGCGCCGGCGAGGCCGTACCTGCCGGTGAGCTGCGAGATCATCGTGACGACGCCGATGCCCATCATGGACAGCGGCATCCTGCCGAGCAGGCCGGCCGCGCTGAATCCCTTGGTGCCGGGAGTGGTGAAGATCGCTTGGTACGGACTGGGCAAGGGAACGCTCCGGTAAGGAATGAACGAGGTTCATACAGGTTACGAGTGCGGCGGTTGTCCGAGCCGCCAGGGCGGATGGCAGGATCGAAACATGCCCGAAGAGCCTGTGACTTCCCCCTACGACGCCCTGCTCCTGCTGTCCTTCGGCGGCCCCGAAGGACCGGACGACGTCGTTCCGTTCCTGCGGAACGTGACCCACGGCCGCGACATCCCCGAGGAGCGGCTCAAAGAGGTCGGGAAGCACTACTTCCTGTTCGGCGGGGTCAGCCCGATCAACGAGCAGAACCGCACCCTGCTGGCCGCGCTGCGCGCCGACCTCGCCGAGCACGGCATCGAGCTGCCGGTCTACTGGGGCAACCGCAACTGGGCGCCGTACCTGACCGACACCCTGCGGGAGATGGTCGCCGACGGCCGGCGCCGGATCGCCGTCCTCGCCACCAGCGCCTACGCCTCCTACTCGGGCTGCCGCCAGTACCGCGAGAACCTCGCCGACGCGCTGGCCACCCTCGCCGACGAGGGGCTTGAGCTGCCGCGCGTCGACAAGCTGCGGCACTACTTCAACCACCCCGGCTTCGTGCGCCCCATGATCGAGGGCGTGCTCGCCTCGCTCGCCGACCTGCCGGAGGACGTACGGGCCGGCGCGCACCTCGCCTTCACCACCCACTCCATCCCGGAGGCGTCGGCCGACACGTCGGGGCCCGCCGCCGCGCACGGCGACGGCGGCGCCTACGTCGCCGAACACCTCGACGTCGCCCGGCTGATCGCCGACACCGTGCGCGAGGAGACCGGCGTCGACCACCCCTGGCAGCTCGTCTACCAGTCCCGCAGCGGCGCCCCGCACATCCCGTGGCTGGAACCCGACATCTGCGACCACCTGGAGAAGCTGCACGGCGAAGGCGTCCCCGCCGTCGTGATGGCCCCCATCGGCTTCGTCTCGGACCACATGGAGGTCCTGTACGACCTGGACACCGAGGCCACGGCCAAGGCCGCCGAACTCGGCCTGCCCGTCCGCCGCTCGGCGACGGTCGGCGCCGACCCGCGCTTCGCCGCCGCCGTACGCGATCTCCTCCTGGAGCGGGCGGCGACCGAGCGGGGCCGCGACCCCGAGCGCTGCGCGCTGGGCGCCCTCGGCGCGAGCCACGACCTCTGCCCGGCCGGCTGCTGCCCGGCCCGCACCCCCAGGCCCGCCGCCGCGGGCGCCGACAGCCCGTACGCCTGAAGGAGCCCCTGTGACCGACGACTCCCGGCCCCGCGATCCCCTGCCCGACGACGCCCTGCCCGACGACGCCCTGAGCGCCGAACTGCTCGCCCTCGCGCTGGAAGCCGCGCGGCGGGCCGGCGCGCTGCTGCGGGACGGCCGCCCCGACGACCTCACCGTCGCCGCCACGAAGTCGAGCCCCATCGACGTCGTCACCGAGATGGACATCGCGGCGGAGAAGCTGATCACGACGTACCTCTCCGAGCACCGCCCGGACGACGGCTTCCTCGGCGAGGAGGGCGCCAGCTCGGCCGGCACCAGCGGCGTCCGCTGGGTGATCGACCCGCTGGACGGCACCGTCAACTATCTCTACGGCCTGCCGACCTGGTCCGTGTCCATCGCCGCCGAACGCGGCGGCGAGACGCTGGTCGGGGTGGTGGAGATCCCGCTGCGCCGGGAGACCTTCCAGGCGGTACGGGGCGGCGGCGCCCTCGTCAACGGCCGGACCGCCACCTGCCGCCCGTCGCCCTCGCTCGACCAGGCACTGGTGTCCACCGGCTTCAACTACGTCACCACCGTCCGCACCCACCAGGCCGCCGTCGCCCAGCGGCTGATCCCGCAGGTGCGGGACATCAGGCGGGGCGGCTCGGCCGCCGTCGACCTCTGCGACGTGGCGGCGGGCCGGCTGGACGGCTACTTCGAGCGCGGGCTCTTCCCCTGGGACCTGGCGGCGGGCGAGCTGATCGCCAGGGAGGCGGGGGCACTGACCGGCGGCCGGCCGGGCGCGCGGCCCGACCGCGATCTGACGGTGGCCGCTTCCCCCGGTGTCTTCGGGCCCCTCCAGACGCTGCTGGAGGAGTACGGCGCCTGGCACGACTGACCCGCGCACGCACCGAACCGTGTACGCACCGACCCGGACGCCCGCACACGGAAGGGCCCCGGCGCCATCCCCTCGGCGCCGCGGCCCTCACCTGTCTGAACTGCCTGCGTGAACCTCGGGGACCCGCGCGTACCGGCGCGGGCCGAACGTATGGATCAGGACGTGTACGGGGTCAGACGCTCGGCGCGCCGACCTCGACACCGTGTTCCGCGGCGAGGCGCCGCAGATCCTCCAGCTCTTCCTGCTCGACGTCCGCGAGGAAGTCGTCGCCCGTCTCACGGGCTCGTGTGAGGTCTGTCTGCGTGGCCCTTATACGCTGCAGCAGCCCTGCGGTGAATGCGTCCATTGCGCCCCCTCGTCGTGGGTCAGTGGCACGGGGGTGTGCCGACGTCATCGGTTCAGTGGCACGGGGGTGTGCCGACGGCGGTTCGATTTCGCGCCCATCTGTCTCTGGGGGACAGATCGGGCTATGACATGCCACGTACAGGGCGCGATCTCAGGTGTGAACTCGTCATCCCCAGCCCTGGCCAGGCAGAAACCTCAACTTCTCGAATAATCCTGTCTATTCCCGGTTGTGCCTGGTCGTCCGGCATCGTCTTACCGCCGGTTTATGGCCGTACCGGGCAGGATGGAGCAGCACAAGCCGTGGACGCGGCCTGGTACGGCCCGGTACAGAGGGCTTCGAGGAAGGAAACAACGACGTGCGCGTACTCGTCGTCGAGGACGAGCAACTGCTCGCCGATGCGGTGGCCACCGGACTGCGCCGGGAGGCCATGGCCGTCGACGTCGTGTACGACGGCTCGGCCGCCCTGGAGCGGATCGGCGTCAACGACTACGACGTGGTGGTGCTCGACCGCGACCTTCCGCTGGTCCACGGTGACGACGTGTGCCGCAGGATCGTCGAGCTGGGGCTGCCCACCCGGGTGCTGATGCTCACCGCCTCCGGCGATGTCAGCGACCGGGTCGAGGGCCTTGAGCTGGGCGCCGACGACTACCTCCCCAAGCCCTTCGCCTTCACCGAGCTGACCGCCCGGGTACGCGCGCTCGGCCGCCGTACGACCGTGCCCCTGCCGCCCGTGCTCGAACGGTCCGGGATCAAGCTCGACCCCAACCGCCGCGAGGTCTTCAGGGACGGCAAGGAGATCCAGCTCGCGCCGAAGGAGTTCGCCGTGCTGGACGTCCTGATGCGCAGCGAGGGCACGGTGGTCTCGGCCGAGCAGCTCCTGGAGAAGGCCTGGGACGAGAACACCGACCCGTTCACCAATGTCGTGCGGGTCACGGTGATGACGCTGCGCCGCAAGCTCGGTGAGCCCCCGGTGATCGTGACCGTGCCCGGCTCCGGTTACCGGATCTGATGCCGATGGCCGCCACCCCGGCGCCGCCCGCGACGCCACCGAAACCGACCTGGGACCCCAGACGCCAGGAGCAGTTGCTCCCCTGGGTCCGCCCGACCATCCGGATACGGCTGACGCTGCTCTACGGCGGCATGTTCCTGATCGCCGGCATCCTGCTGCTGTCGATCATCTACATGCTGGCGGCGCAGGCGCTGCACGTGGGCAGCGAGCTGCCGTTCAAGATCGTCTCGGGCAGGGTCAGCAGCCAGGTCTGCAACTTCCCCGCCAACGCCGATCCGGACACGTTCAACTCGCTGATGAACAGTTGCGTCAACCACCAGCGCCAGCAGGCGCTGGAGGACCTGCTGACCCGCTCGCTCTTCGCCCTGGTCGGGCTCAGCATCATCGCCTTCGCCTTCGGCTACGCGATGGCGGGCCGGGTGCTCTCGCCGCTCGGCCGGATCACCCGTACCGCCCGCCGGGTGGTCGGCTCCGACCTGGCGCGCCGGATCGAGCTGGACGGCCCCGACGACGAGCTGAAGGAGCTGGCCGACACCTTCGACGAGATGCTGGAGCGGCTGGAGCGCGCCTTCACCGCGCAGCAGCGGTTCGTCGCCAACGCCTCGCACGAGCTGCGCACGCCGCTGGCGATCAACCGCACGCTGCTGGAGGTCCATCTCTCCGACCCGGGTGCGCCGGCCGAACTCCAGCAGCTCGGCAAGACCCTGCTGGCCACCAACGAGCGCAGCGAGCAACTGGTCGAGGGGCTGCTGCTGCTCGCCCGCAGCGACAACCAGCTCGTCGACCGGAAACCGGTGGATCTGGCCGAGGTCGCCACCCGGGCCGTGGACCAGGCGCTCGCCGAGGCCGAGCAGAAGGGGGTGGAGATCCGCACCGCCTGTGTGCCGGCCGTGGTGCAGGGCAACGGCGTGCTGCTGGAGCGGATCGCGCTGAACCTCGTACAGAACGCCGTCCGTTACAACATCGCGGAGGGCGGCTGGGTGGAGGTCGGCACGGAGCTGCAGCAGGGTCAGGCGATCCTGCTGGTCTCGAACACGGGTCCCGTCGTTCCCGCGTACGAGATCGACAATCTTTTCGAGCCGTTCCGGCGGCTGCGCACCGAGCGCACCGGCAGTGACAAGGGGGTGGGTCTCGGCCTGTCGATCGCGCGCTCCGTCGCCAGGGCGCACGGCGGCCGTATCATCGCGGAACCCCGGGAGGGCGGCGGGCTCGTGATGCGCGTCACGCTGCCCGTCTGAAGCCGGGCGGGATGATGACGGACCTGGGCCACCTTTGTTCGCTTTGCGCGGAATTTTCTGGACACTTTCCTGTTGTGTCCATGTGTGATCGATCGCACGGTCGATTTCACGCCTATCTACGCTCCGTGATCAAGCCACCGCCGGAAAGCCAGTAAAGTCCGGGTTTCCAGAGGTCAGGATTACGGGAAGTACACGGGGTGGCGCCCGTGAAGTACGACATTCGGACCGTGTACGGTCCCCTTCGCCACCTGAAGCCGATCACTCGTGAGGGGTGCGGTTGGGTGTCGATTGAGTAACAGACCTTGATGTGAGGCAAAATCTCCGCCTCAGGTCGGGCACAAGTCCGGCCTCTCACGCGTTACGTGCGCTGGAGACACCACAGAAACCCAGAGGGGGAGAGCGACATGGCAACGGACTACGACACCCCACGCAAGACCGATGACGACGTCGATCAGGACAGCCTTGAGGAACTGAAGGCCCGTCGGAACGACAAGTCGACGTCAGCGGTTGACGTCGACGAGTTCGAGCAGGCGGAAGGCCTTGAGCTGCCCGGCGCGGATCTCTCCAACGAGGAGCTGTCCGTCCGGGTGCTGCCCAGGCAGGCCGACGAGTTCACCTGCATGAGCTGCTTCCTGGTGCATCACCGGTCCCAGTTGTCGAGGGAAAAGAACGGTCAGCCGATCTGCCGCGACTGCGACTGAGGTCGAGGCAGCCGTGGCAGACGACTCACCGTCCAGGAAACGACGCTTCCGGCGTAACAGTGCACCGGAGGCGTACCAGGGCGGCACAGGCCCCGCAGAAGGCACTGAGCCCGCTGCTGAGCACGCCGCTCTCCTGCACAGTCCCGGCGCACGTGACGACGAGCGGGGCCTGCCGGCCTCGCTCGGAGCAGACCAGGCCGACCACGACGA
The DNA here is from genome assembly GCF_055584925.1 of Streptomyces sp. NPDC087906. Classification (NCBI taxonomy): domain Bacteria; kingdom Bacillati; phylum Actinomycetota; class Actinomycetes; order Kitasatosporales; family Streptomycetaceae; genus Streptomyces; species Streptomyces sp. NPDC087906. The sequence continues at coordinate 801,864 of NZ_JBVJLC010000003.1, read as the reverse complement.
CCCCCGGACCAAGGGTCGTCGCCTGGGTGCCGTCAAACGGGGAGTACGGAAAGGCGGCGTGAGCGCCAAAGCCGGGCTCGGCTTCGTCGCCGACCGGATCATCGACATCGCCCCGCGCGTACCCGTGCGCGATCTGGCGACCCTGCGCGGGCAGTTCCCCGGCCTCGGGCCCGAGGAGCTGGCCGACAAACTGGTCGCGGGCGCGGCCAACAGCACCTCGACCGTGGGCGCCGGCATCGGCGCGGCCGCGATGCTGCCCGTACCGCCGGCCATGCCGGCCGAGCTGGCCGCCGAGATCACGGCGGTCGCCGCGATCGAGCTGAAGCTGATCGCCGAGCTGCACGAGGTCTACGGACAGCGGCCGCCCGGCAATCTGCGCGAGCGCGGCACGGCCTATCTGACGTCCTGGACCGAGGAGCGCGGGGTCGACGTCACCAAGCCCGCCGCCTCCATCAACTCGGCCCTCAGCAACCGGATGAAGCGCGAACTGCGCCAGCAGATCATGAAGCGCACCGTCCGCAGCCTGCCGAACCTGGTCCCGTTCATGATCGGGGCCGCCGTCGGCGCCATGATGAACCGCCGCGACACCAAGCACGTCGCCGAGCGCATCCGCGACGACCTGCGGACCAGGCAGGTCGCCTGGGAGGCACTGCCCGCCCTGCCCCCGCTGGAGCAGCCCAAGGAGCTGCCGCCCGAGTTCCCCAAGGAGCTGGGGAGGTAACGGGGCCGGCTCGCGGCAGCCGGGCCGGCTCGTACGTACGTAAGTCAGCTCGTACGCAGTCAAGTCAGCTCGCGCGTACGGAAGTCAGCTCGCGCGTACCGCTTCGAGCGCCGAGGCGAGCGCCTGCGGGTCGCGGGTCGACAGATACAGGTACGGCGTCGGGTCGGCCGGGTCGACCACCGGCACCCGCAGCGCCGTGGGGATGTAGCTGCGCAGCAGCATGAACGCGCGCGGGTCGGCCTTGTGCAGCCGCCAGGCCCGCGCCTCCTCGCCGTCCAGCACCTCGGCCTCGCCGAGCGCCGAGACCGGGATCCTGGCGTCGCCCGCGACCAGCGAATCGGCCACCACCCGGATCCGCGCCGACCCGTACGAGCTGACGCCGCCCGCCGCCAGCGCACCTGCGCCGACCAGTCCGCCGAGCATCGGCAGCGGCCCCAGCGGCAGCAGGATCAGCGCGCCCGCCACCCCCACCAGGGCGGCGATGCCCCACCAGGCGGCCGGTGCGGTCAGACGTTCGTCGTAGCGTGCGGCGGGAAGCTCCATGGGCCAAGCTTGGCACGGTGCGCCCGGCGGGCCGCCGCGCGGGTAAGGTCTGCGCCTGTGAGTAACGCGCCATCACCGGGAACACCCGCGGGAACCCCCGGGGGTTCCACGGCCCTGACACCTCCGGCCGACGCCAAGGCGCCGGTGCGGCATCCCGATGCCCCGGCTCCCGGAGAGCTGCTCGGCTCGCACTACCAGCACTGCTTCGGCTGCGGCGAGCAGCAGCCGCACGGACTGCACCTCCAGGCGCGGGCCGGCGAAGGCGTCAGCCTCACCGCCGAGTTCACCGTCGGCGCCGCCCACCAGGGCGCGCCGGGGCTCGCCCACGGCGGGATTCTGGCCACCGCGCTCGACGAGACGCTGGGCGCCCTCGGCTGGCTGCTGCGGGTGGTGGCGGTGACCGGGAAGCTGCAGACCGAGTATCTGCGGCCGGTGCCGGTCGGCACGGTGCTCTTCCTGGCGGCCGAGGCCACCGCCGTGCACGGCCGGAAGATCTACTCCACGGCCACCGGCCGGATCGGCGGCCCCGACGGGCGGGTGGCCGTCCGCGCCGACGCGCTGTTCGTCGAGGTCAAGGTCGATCACTTCGTCTCACACGGCCGCCAGGAGGAGATCCGGGCAGCCATGGACGACCCCGACCAGATCAAGCGCGCACGTGCCTTCGAGGTGAACCCATGAGCCGTCCCCCTGTCGACGTACTGATCCGCAGGACCGATCCGCGGGTGCCGCTCCCCGCGTACGGGCACCCCGGCGACGCCGGGGCCGATCTGGTCACCACCGAGGCCGCCGAGCTGGCGCCCGGTGAGCGTGCCGTGCTGCCGACGGGCGTGTCGATCGCGCTGCCGGACGGCTACGCGGCCTTCGTGCACCCGCGTTCCGGGCTCGCCGCCCGGTGCGGTGTCGCCCTCGTGAATGCCCCGGGGACGGTGGATGCCGGGTACCGTGGAGAGATCAAGGTGATCGTGGTGAATCTGGACCCGCGCGAGAGCGTGCGGTTCGAACGGTTCGACCGGATTGCCCAACTCGTCGTCCAGCAGGTCGAGAAGGTGCGCTTCCACGAGGTGGCGGAGCTTCCCGGTTCCGCGCGGGCCGAGGGGGGCTTCGGGTCCACCGGCGGCCATGCCGCAGTGGACGGCGCACAGGGTGGGAATCGATACGCTTCGGTCGTATCCGACCGGGAAGGACAGTGACGTGTTCGGACGTCGCAAGAAGAGTGGTTCCGCAGAGGACGCGACGGACGCCGCGGGCGAGGCAGGGCAGGACGTCGAGACGTCCGACGCCGCCGCCGCCGACGCCAGGGCTTCCGACGCCGAGCCCGCGAGCCGCCGGGTGAACCTTCCTCCGGCCCCGCGGCCCGACGGTCCCTGGGACATCTCCGAGGTCAGCAAGGCCGACGACGGCCGCGTCGACCTCGGCGGCATCTTCGTGCCCGGAGTCGAAGGCATGGAGCTGCGGGTCGAGGTCGCGGGCGACGCGATCGTGGCCGCCACGGTCGTGGTGCGCGACAGCGCCGTACAGCTCCAGGCGTTCGCGGCGCCCAAGAAGGAAGGCATCTGGGGCGAGGTCCGCGAGGAGATCGCCACCGGCATCACCCAGCAGGGCGGCATCATCGACGAGGTCGAGGGCCCGCTGGGCTGGGAGCTGCGCGCGCAGGTCCCCGTACAGCTCCCCGACGGCACCGGCGGTGTCCAGTTGGTGCGCTTCATCGGCGTCGACGGCCCCCGCTGGTTCCTGCGCGGGGTGATCTCCGGGCAGGGCGCCGTGCAGCCCGAGGCCGCGGGACTGCTGGAGAGCGTCTTCCAGGACACCGTGGTGGTACGGGGCGAAGGACCGATGGCGCCCCGCGACCCGATCGTCCTCAAGCTCCCCAACGACGCGCAGATGGTGCCCGAGGGCGTCCAGCAGGACGAGCAGGAGGGCTCCCGGTTCTCCGGCGGCATGGGCTCGCTCCAGCGCGGCCCCGAGATCACCGAAGTGCGCTGACAAGGAGCCCGTCGAACGACGGGCCGAACAGAGTTGAGAGCAGTGGGTCGTACCCCGTTACCCGGGGTGCGACCCACTAGCGTTTCCGCTGGTCACGGCCGCTGACATATGGAGTGCGTCAAGCCGGCGCCCGTGGCCGTATGGGACACGTCAACGAGAGCGGGATCGGGCGGACGAGGAGGTTTCCTCAAGAAGTCAGAATTCCGCCTCATCTCAGCTAGGAGCAGACCGATGGCCGACGTGGCCTTCGTCCTCACCACGATCGCGGTGTTCGCGCTGGTGGCTCTCATCGCCAAGGGGGTGGCGAAACTGTGAGCGTCGAGACCGTCGTCGGCCTCGTCGTCGCCGTCGCCCTTCTGGTGTACCTCGTCCTCGCCCTCGTCCTTCCTGAGAGGTTCTGAGTGATGAGTCCCGTACTCGCCGGGGTGCTCCAGATGATCGCCCTGATCGTGGTACTCGGTCTGGTGTACCGCCCGCTGGGCGACTACATGGCACGGGTGTACAGCTCGCCGAAGCATCTGCGCGTCGAGAAGTGGATCTACAAGGCCATCGGCGCCAACCCCGCCACCGAGATGCGCTGGCCCGCCTATCTGCGCGGCCTGCTCGCCTTCTCGCTGATCAGCGTGCTCTTCCTGTACCTGATGCAGCGCGTCCAGGGGAGCCTGCCTGGATCGCTCGGCTTCTCGTCGATCGACCCCGACCAGGCCTTCAACACGGCGGCGTCCTTCGTCTCCAACACCAACTGGCAGTCGTACTACGGCGAACAGGCCATGGGCCACGTCGTGCAGACCGGCGGCCTCGCGGTGCAGAACTTCCTCTCGGCCGCTGTCGGTATGGCCGTCGCCGTCGCCCTCATCCGGGGCTTCGTCCGCTCCCGTACCGGTGAACTGGGCAACTTCTGGGCGGACATGGTGCGCGGCACCGTCCGCATCCTGCTGCCCATCGCCTTCATCGGCGCGATCGTGCTGGTCGCCTGCGGCGCCATCCAGAACTTCTCCGGGATCCACGAGGTCGGCCAGTTCACCGGCGGCTCGCAGCAGTGGAACGGCGGCGCCGTCGCCTCGCAGGAGGCCATCAAGGAGCTGGGCACCAACGGCGGCGGTTACTTCAACGCCAACTCGGCCCACCCGTTCGAGAACCCCGGCGGGATCTCGAACCTCCTGGAGATCTTCCTGATCCTGGTCATCCCCTTCGCCCTGACCCGCACCTTCGGCACGATGGTCGGCTCGGTCAAGCAGGGATACGCGATCCTCGCCGCGATGGTCACCATCTGGATCGGCTTCACCGCCCTGATGATGTGGACCGAGTTCCACCACGGCGCGCCCGCCTTCAACATCGCCGGCGGCGCCATGGAGGGCAAGGAGACCCGCTTCGGGGTCGGCGGCTCGTCGCTCTTCGCGACGACCACCACGCTCACGTCCACGGGCGCCGTCAACTCGTTCCACTCGTCCTTCACCGGCTTCGGCGGCGGTATCACCCTGCTGGGCATGATGCTGGGCGAAGTGGCACCGGGCGGTGTCGGCTCCGGGCTCTACGGCATGCTGATCCTCGCGATCGTCGCCGTCTTCATCGCGGGCCTGATGGTCGGCCGTACGCCCGAGTACCTGGGCAAGAAGATCGGCACCCGCGAGATCAAGTTCGCCGCGCTCTACATCATGATCACGCCGGCCCTCGCGCTCGGCTTCACCGCCGCCGCCATGGCGATGAAGACGCCGAAGGAATCGATGCTCAACACCGGCGCGCACGGATTCTCCGAAATCCTGTACGCCTACACCTCCGGTGCCAACAACAACGGCTCGGCCTTCGCGGGACTCAGCTCCGACACCCAGTGGTTCAACACCACGATCGGGCTCGCGATGCTGCTCGGCCGGTTCCTGCCCATGGTCTTCATCCTGGCGCTGGCGGGCTCGCTCGGTGAGCAGAAGAAGATCCCGGCCTCGCTGGGCACGCTGCGCACCCACAAGCCGCTGTTCGCGGGGCTGCTCGTCGCCACCGTCGTCGTCGTCAGCGGTCTGACCTACTTCCCCGCGCTCGCGCTGGGACCGTTGGCCGAGGGGCTGGCGTCATGACCACTCGTCTGAAGCAAGAGGACTCGATGTCCACGTCCACTCCGACCCGTGCGCCGCACAGCGACGTACCCCCGGGCCACAACAGCCAGGGCAACCGCGTCGGCGGCGGCATGTTCGACCCCAGGCAACTGCTGACGTCGTTCCCGCAGGCCGTGCTCAAGCTCGACCCGCGCGTCATGTGGAAGTCGCCCGTCATGTTCGTGGTCCTGGTGGGCTCCGTTCTGACGACCGTGTTCGCGTTCAAGGACCCCGGCAACTGGTTCGGCTGGACCATCGCCGCGTGGCTGTGGCTCACCACGATCTTCGCCAACCTGGCGGAGGCGGTGGCCGAAGGGCGCGGCAAGGCGCAGGCGGACACGCTGCGCAAGGCCAAGACCGACACCGTCGCCCGGCGGCTGACCGGCGCGGCCGAGGAGCGGGTGCCCGGCACCGAGCTGCGCATCGGCGACCTGGTCGTCTGCGAGGCCGGCGACGTCATCCCCGGCGACGGTGACGTGGTCGAAGGCGTCGCGTCCGTCGACGAGTCGGCCATCACCGGTGAGTCCGCCCCCGTCATCCGCGAGTCGGGCGGCGACCGCTCGGCCGTCACCGGCGGTACGAAGGTCCTCTCCGACCGGGTCGTCGTCAAGATCACCACCAAGCCGGGCGAGACCTTCATCGACCGGATGATCAAGCTGGTCGAAGGCGCGGCACGGCAGAAGACGCCCAACGAGATCGCGCTGAACATCCTGCTCGCCTCGCTGACCATCGTCTTCCTGCTCGCCGTCGTCACCCTCCAGCCGTTCGCCATCTACGCGGGCTCGCGGCAGACGACGATCGTGCTGGTCGCCCTGCTGGTCTGCCTGATCCCGACCACCATCGGCGCGCTGCTCTCCGCGATCGGCATCGCCGGCATGGACCGGCTCGTCCAGCGCAACGTGCTGGCGATGTCGGGACGCGCCGTCGAGGCGGCGGGCGACGTGTCGACGCTGCTGCTCGACAAGACCGGCACCATCACCCTCGGCAACCGCCAGGCGTCCGAGTTCGTGCCCGTCCACGGCGTGCGCGAGGACGAACTCGCCGACGCCGCCCAGCTCTCCTCGCTGGCCGACGAGACCCCCGAAGGCCGGTCCGTCGTCGTCCTCGCCAAGGAGCGGTACGGGCTGCGCGAGCGCACCCAGGGCGAGCTGACCGGCGCCGACTGGATCGCCTTCACCGCCCAGACCCGGATGTCGGGTGTCGACCTCGAAGAGGAAGGCGTGCGCCGCAAGGTCCGCAAGGGCGCGAGCGGTTCGGTCGTCGCCTGGGTCCAGGAGCGCGGCGGCCAGGTGCCCGACGAGGTGCGGATGCTGACCGAGACCATCTCCCAGGCCGGCGGCACCCCGCTGCTGGTCGCCGTCGAGGACGGCACCGGAGCCCGGGTGCTCGGGGTCGTCCACCTCAAGGACGTCGTCAAGGAAGGCATGCGGGAGCGGTTCGACGAGCTGCGCAGGATGGGCATCAAGACGGTCATGATCACGGGTGACAACCCGCTGACCGCCAAGGCCATCGCGGACGAGGCCGGCGTGGACGACTTCCTCGCCGAGGCGACGCCCGAGGACAAGATGGCGCTCATCAGGCGCGAGCAGAGCGGCGGCAAGCTCGTCGCGATGACGGGTGACGGGACGAACGACGCGCCCGCGCTCGCCCAGGCCGACGTCGGCGTGGCCATGAACACCGGTACCTCGGCGGCCAAAGAGGCCGGGAACATGGTGGACCTGGACTCCAACCCGACCAAGCTGATCGAGATCGTGGAGATCGGCAAGCAGCTCCTCATCACGCGCGGCGCGCTGACCACCTTCTCGATCGCCAACGACGTCGCGAAGTACTTCGCGATCCTCCCGGCGATGTTCACGGTCGCCTACCCGGGCCTCGACAAGCTCAACATCATGGACCTGTCGTCGCCCGAGTCCGCGATCCTGTCGGCGGTCATCTTCAACGCGCTGGTCATCGTCGCGCTCGTACCGCTCGCCCTGCGGGGGGTGCGCTACCGGCCGACGACCGCCGACAAGATGCTGCGCAGGAACCTGGCGATCTACGGCCTCGGCGGTCTGATCTCGCCGTTCATCGGCATCAAGATCATCGACCTGATCATCTCCCTCATCCCCGGCATCGGGTGAACGGCATGAGCATGAACAATTCGGCAGGCAGCGCGCTGCGGCTCGGCTGGGCCGGGCTACGCGCCCTCATCGTCCTGAGCGTCATCTGCGGCGTGGTCTACCCGCTGGCGGTGCTGGGCATCGGCCAGGCCGCCTTCCACAACAAGGCGAACGGCTCCGAGATCAAGGAGAACGGCAAGGTCGTCGGCTCGTCCCTCATCGGGCAGCGCTACGACCTGCCGCTGAAGAAGGGCCAGGAGACCCCGGCGCCCGACCTCAAGTGGTTCCAGCCGCGCCCCTCCAACGGCCTCGGCGAGAACAGCGTCAACACCCAGTACACGCTGATCCTCTCCGGCGCCACCAACCTGGCGGGCGACAGCAAGGAGCTGATCAAGCAGGTCACCGACGCCAAGGCCGCCGTGATCAAGGACAACTCGACCCCGGACTACACGGTCGAGCCGTCCGCGGTGCCGGCCGACGCCGTCACCTCGTCAGGGTCCGGGCTCGACCCGGCCATCTCCCCGCAGTACGCGCGGCTCCAGGCGCACCGGGTGGCGGAGAAGAACCACCTCACCGTCGCGCAGGTGGAGAAGCTGATCGACAAGAACACCGTCGGGCGCACCCTCGGCTTCATCGGGGAGCCCCAGGTGAACGTCCTGAAGCTGAACGTCGCCCTGCGCGAGCTGGCGGGCTGACGCACGGCGGACGGTGATCGACGGCCATTGCTCTCACTCATGGGCTCCGCACATACTGGCGCCCATGAGTGAGAGCATCGGCGTCAGCCGCGGCGCGGCGACCCTGGCGGAAGAGGCCGGCGGCCCCATGGTGCGGGTCGAGGACGTGCACCGCTCGTACGGCGCCGGCGCCTCCGCCGTACACGCCCTGCGCGGTGTCTCCTTCGACATCCCGCGCGGCGAACTCGTCGCCCTGAAGGGCCGGTCGGGCTCCGGCAAGACGACCCTGCTCAATCTGGTCGGCGGCCTCGACACCCCGGGCCGGGGGCGGATCACCGTGGACGGCACCGAACTGTCCACGCTCGGCGAGGACGGGCTGCTCGCGCTGCGCAGGGACCGGATCGGCTTCATCTTCCAGTCCTTCGGACTCATCCCGATCCTGACGGCCGCCGAGAACGTCGGCGTACCGATGCGGCTGCGCAGGACGAACGCCCGCGAGCGCGACGAGCGGGTGGCGCTGCTGCTCGCCCTGGTCGGCCTCGCCGACCACACCGCCCAGCGGCCCGGCGAGCTGTCCGGCGGCCAGCAGCAGCGGGTGGCCATCGCCCGCGCCCTCGCCAACCGGCCCGCCCTGCTGATCGCCGACGAGCCCACCGGACAGCTCGACGCGGAGACCGGGCTCGACGTGATGGAGCTGCTGCGCGCCGTCGTACGCAGCGAGGGCGTCACCGCGCTCGTCGCCACCCACGACACCCAGCTCCTGGGCCTGGCCGACCGGGTGCTCGAACTGAGCGACGGCCATATAGTCGAACATCCTTAGCCGCCGGTCGCGGTAGATTCCGGCGCATCAGGGTCGCGTCAAGACCCACTCCCGCGCAGACCGCATGCCCCAAATGTCCCCATCGGTGGCTGTAGTTTCGACACAGCCGCCCGCCCGACGCGGACGGCTCTTCCGGAAGACAATGGGGCCATGGGACGCGGCAAGCTTCGGATCTACCTGGGCGCGGCGCCGGGCGTCGGCAAGACCTACGCGATGCTCTCCGAGGCGCATCGCCGGGTGGAGCGCGGCACCGACTGCGTCGTCGCCTTCGTCGAACACCACGACCGGCCGCGCACCGAGGTCATGCTGCGCGGCCTCGAAGAGGTGAGCCGGCGCGAGATCGAGTACCGCGGCACCGTCTTCACCGAGATGGACGTCGACGCCGTACTGGCACGCCGGCCCGCCGTCGCCCTCGTGGACGAGCTGGCGCACACCAACGTCCCAGGGTCCCGCAACCACAAGCGCTGGCAGGACATCGAAGAACTCCTCCAGGCCGGTATCAACGTCGTCTCCAACCTGAACATCCAGCACCTGGAGTCCCTCGGTGACGTCGTCGAGTCGATCACCGGGGTGCGGCAGCGCGAGACCGTCCCCGACGAGGTCGTCCGCAGGGCCGACCAGATAGAGCTTGTCGACATGTCGCCCCAGGCGCTGCGCCGCCGGATGGCGCACGGCAACATCTACAAGCCGGAGAAGCTGGACGCGGCGCTGTCCAACTACTTCAGACCCGGCAACCTGACCGCCCTGCGCGAGCTGGCCCTGCTGTGGGTGGCCGACCGGGTGGACGAATACCTCCAGCAGTACCGCGGCGAGCACAACATCCGCTCCACCTGGCAGGCCCGCGAGCGCATCGTCGTCGGCCTCACCGGCGGACCCGAGGGCCGTACGCTGATCCGGCGCGCGGCCCGGATGGCGGCCAAGGGCTCGGGCAGCGAGATCCTCGCCGTCTACATCGCCCGCAGCGACGGGCTCACCTCGGCCTCGCCCAAGGAGCTGGCGCTCCAGCGCACCCTCGTCGAAGACCTGGGCGGCACCTTCCACCACGTGATAGGCGAGGACGTGCCCTCGGCCCTCCTCGAATTCGCCCGCGGCGTGAACGGCACCCAGATCGTCCTCGGATCGAGCCGCCGCAAGACCTGGCAGTACATCTTCGGACCCGGCGTGGGCGCGACGGTCGCCCGCGAGTCGGGTACCGACCTCGACGTCCACATCGTCACCCACAGCGAGGTCGCCAAGGGGCGCGGACTGCCGGTGGCGCGCGGCGCGCGGTTCGGCCGCTCGCGGATCATCTGGGGCTGGCTGGCCGGGGTCGTGGCGCCCGTCCTGCTCTCGCTGCTGCTCTCTTCGCTGGCCGACCCGCTCGGGCTCGCCAACGACGTACTGCTGTTCCTCTTCCTGACCGTGCTGTCCGCGCTGTTCGGGGGACTGAAACCGGCGCTCGCCTCGGCCGCCGTCAGCTCACTGCTGCTGAACTTCTACTACACGCCGCCGACCCACACCCTGGACATCGCGGAGCCGAAGAACATCGTCGCGCTCGTGGTCTTCTTCGCCGTCGCCGTGGCCGTCGCCTCCGTGGTGGACCTGGCGGCCCGCAGAACCCACCAGGCGGCCCGGCTGCGCGCCGAGTCCGAGATCCTGTCCTTCCTCGCGGGCAGTGTGCTGCGCGGCGAGACGACCCTCGACGCCCTCCTCGAACGCGTACGCGAGACCTTCGCCATGGACTCGGTGGCCCTGCTGGAGCGCGCCGGCGACGTCGACCCCTGGACCTGCGCGGGCAGCGTCGGCCCCAAACCGGCGACCCGCCCCGACGACGCCGACGTGGACATGCCCGTCGGCGACCACATGGCGCTGGCCCTGTCCGGCCGGATGCTGCCCGCCGAGGACCGCAGGGTGCTCGCCGCCTTCGCCGCACAGGCCGCCGTCGTACTCGACAGGCAGCGGCTCGTCGGCGAGGCCGAGCAGGCGCGCGAGCTGGCCGAGGGCAACCGCATCCGCACCGCGCTGCTCGCCGCCGTCAGCCACGACCTGCGCACCCCGCTGGCCGGGATCAAGGCGGCCGTGTCCTCGCTGCGCTCCGACGACGTCGAGTGGTCCGAGGAGGACAGCGCCGAACTGCTCGAAGGCATCGAGAACGGCGCCGACCGGCTCGACCACCTCGTGGGCAACCTGCTCGACATGTCCCGGCTCCAGACCGGCACCGTCACCCCGCTGATCCGCGAGATCGACCTCGATGAGGTGGTTCCGATGGCGCTCGGCGGCGTACCGGAGGACAGCGTGGAGCTGGACATCCCCGAGTCGCTGCCCATGGTGGCCGTCGATCCGGGGCTGCTGGAGCGCGCCGTCGCCAATATCGTCGAGAACGCCGTCAAGTACAGCCCCGACGCCCAGCCGGTCACCGTGGCGGCCAGCGCGCTCGGCACCCGGGTCGAGGTACGGGTCACCGACCGCGGCCCCGGCGTGCCCGACGAGGCCAAGGACCGGATATTCGAACCGTTCCAGCGCCACGGCGACGCACCGCGCGGCGCCGGTGTCGGCCTCGGACTCGCGGTCGCCCGCGGCTTCGTCGAGGCGATGGGCGGCACCCTCGCGGCCGAGGACACCCCCGGCGGCGGTATGACCATGGTCCTCACACTCAGAGCGGCGACCGGCCCGCTGCCGGCCCGCCCCGAACTCTCCTCCCGGGTCACCTCGTGACCGGGGCGGCGGAAAGGCAGACCCCCATGACCCGGGTGCTCGTGGTCGACGACGAGCCGCAGATCGTACGTGCCCTCGTGATCAACCTGAAGGCGCGCAAGTACGACGTGGACGCGGCCTCCGACGGCGCCTCGGCGCTGGAGCTGGCCGCCGCCCGCCATCCCGACGTCGTCGTGCTCGACCTCGGGCTGCCCGACATGGACGGCGTCGAGGTGATCAGGGGGCTGCGCGGCTGGACCCGGGTGCCGATCCTGGTGCTCTCCGCCCGGCACACCTCGGACGAGAAGGTCGAGGCGCTGGACGCGGGCGCCGACGACTACGTCACCAAGCCGTTCGGCATGGACGAGCTGCTGGCCCGGCTGCGCGCCGCCGTCCGGCGCACCGAGCCGGTCGGCGGGGACGGCGACGACGGCGTCGCCGTCGTCGAGACGGAGGGCTTCACCGTCGACCTGGCGGCCAAGAAGGTGCACAGGGACGGCCGCGACGTACGGCTCACGCCGACCGAATGGCACCTGCTGGAGGTGCTGGTCCGCAACACCGGCCGGCTCGTCAGCCAGAAACAGCTCCTCCAGGAGGTCTGGGGACCCTCCTACGGCACCGAGACCAACTACCTGCGGGTGTACATGGCGCAGCTCCGCCGCAAGCTGGAGGCAGACCCCTCGCACCCCCGGCACTTCGTCACCGAACCGGGCATGGGTTACCGCTTCGAGCACTGATTCGACAGCGCTCCGGTCCCGGTACCCTTGGCGCATGAGTGCTGACAAGCCGAGCGGCCGATTCCGCCGGATGCTCGACCGGCTGTCCAGCTCCCAGGAGGATCTGGAGTCCGAGGAGCTGCGGGAAGACGCACACGCGTCCGGGTGCACCCGGATCGCGGAGTGCAACGACCGCCAGATCGTGCGGGTCACTGGTACGTTGCGGACGGTCACCTTGCGTCCGCGGGCCGGTGTGCCGGCCCTGGAGGCGGAGCTGTTCGACGGCACCGCACCGCTGGACGTGGTGTGGCTGGGCCGGCGCTCCATCGTGGGGATCGAGCCGGGCCGCAAGCTGATCGCCTCCGGCCGGATCTCCGTGAGCCACGGCCGCCGGGTGCTGTTCAATCCCAAATACGAGCTCCGACCGCTCGGACAGGAGTAGCCGGTGACGTCAGTCGACAAGTCAGCCGCCTCGACCGCTTCTCACGCCTCGCCAGCCCAGGGGGACCCCCAGGGCACCGGGGCCCCCCAGGTCTCCGAGGACGCCAGGACCACGGAGGAGCAGGACGCGAGGGCCGTCACCGAGGCCGCCCTCTTCGAGGCGTTCGGCGGGCTGCGCGGGATGGTGGAGACGGTCCTGCCAGGACTGCTCTTCGTCACGATCTTCACCATCAACAAGAACCTGTACGCCTCGGCGATCGCCGCGCTGGCCGTCTCGGTGGTGCTCGTCGCCGTCCGGCTGATCCGCCGCGACACCGTCAAGCACGCCTTCAGCGGCGTCTTCGGGGTGGCCTTCGGTGTCGTCTTCGCGATGATGACCGGCAATGCCAAGGACTTCTACCTGCCGGGCATGATCTACACGCTCGGCCTCGCCGTCGCGTACATCGTCACGACGATCGCCGGGGTGCCGCTCATCGGTCTGATCCTCGGTCCCGTCTTCAAGGAGAACCTCTCCTGGCGCACCCGCAACCCCGGACGCAAGAAGGCGTACGCCAAGGCCAGTTGGGCGTGGGGGCTGATCCTGCTCGCCAAGTGCGCGATCCTCTTCCCGCTCTACTGGTGGGCCGACACCACGTCGCTCGGCTGGATCCTGATCTCGCTCAAGATCCCGCCCTTCCTGCTCGCGGTCTACCTGACCTGGATCTTCCTGGCGAAGGCGCCGCCGCCCATCGACGTGTTCGCCGAGATGGAGGCCGAGGAGCAGGCCGAGAAGGAACGCGCGGCAGCGGCTGCGGCCACGGCCGAGGGGCCGGCGGCAGACCGGCCCGCGCCACGGAGCCACCGCCGCGAGGCGTGAGGCGCACGACGTAGACGTAAGGGGGCCCCGCACCGGCCGGTGCGGGGCCCCCCTTACGTACTCCGGCCGTGCGGCGCCGGGGCTACTCGCCCTCGCGGCGGACCGACAGCAGGTCCTCAAGCTGTTCCTCGCGCGCCTGCGCCGCCACGAACAGCAGCTCGTCGCCCGCCTCCAGCGTCTCGTCCGGGGTCGGCGTCAGCACCCGCGTACCCCGGATGATCGTCACCAGGGACGTGTCCTCGGGCCAGCTCACATCGCCGACCTGGGTACCGGTCACCGCGGACTCCGGCGGCAGCGTCAGCTCGACGAGGTTGGCGTCGCCGTGGCTGAAGCGCAGCAGCCGTACGAGATCACCGACGCTCACCGCCTCCTCCACCAGCGCCGACATCAGCCGCGGCGTGGAGACCGCCACATCGACACCCCAGGACTCGTTGAACAGCCACTCGTTCTTGGGGTTGTTGACCCGGGCCACCACCCGCGGCACGCCGTACTCGGTCTTGGCGAGCAGCGAGACGACCAGATTGACCTTGTCGTCACCGGTCGCCGCGATCACCACGTTGCAGCGCTGGAGCGCCGCCTCGTCGAGCGAGGTGATCTCGCAGGCGTCGGCCAGCAGCCACTCGGCCATCGGCACCCGCTCCACCGAGATGGCGGTCGGCGCCTTGTCGACCAGCAGGACCTCGTGCCCGTTCTCCAGCAGTTCGCCCGCGATGGAACGACCCACCGCGCCTGCCCCCGCAATCGCGACGCGCATCAGTGCGCCCCTCCTTCAGGACCCTGGGCGAATGCCGCCTCGACCTTCACGATGTCGTCGGTCCGCATCATCACGTGGACGAGATCCCCCTCCTGCAGCACCGTCTGGGACGTCGGCAGCATCGCCTCGCCCAGCCGCGTCAGGAACGCCACGCGCACGCCGGTCTCCTCCTGCAAGGTGCTGACCTTGTGGCCGATCCAGTCGTCCGGGGTGTGCACCTCGGCGAGCTGCACCCCGCCGCTCGGGTCGCGCCACAGCGGCTCGGCGCCCGAGGGCAGCAGCCGGCGCAGCATCTGGTCGGCGGTCCAGCGGACCGTGGCCACCGTGGGGATGCCCAGCCGCTGATAGACCTCGGCCCTGCGCGGGTCGTAGATCCGGGCGGCGACATTCTCTATACCGAACATTTCCCTGGCGACCCGGGCGGCAATGATGTTCGAGTTGTCACCGCTGCTCACAGCGGCGAAGGCGCCCGCCTCCTCGATCCCCGCCTCGCGGAGCGTGTCCTGGTCGAACCCGACCCCGCTGACGCGTCTGCCGCCGAAGCCGGAGCCGAGCCTGCGGAACGCCGTGGGGTCCTGGTCGATGACCGCGACCGTATGTCCCTGCTGCTCCAGGGTCTGCGCGAGGGCGGAGCCCACCCGGCCGCAGCCCATGATGACGACGTGCACGCCCCTACCCCGCCGTCCTGGTTGCCACGCTGACCTGCGAAAACACCCTGTTCACTCTTTCTTGTCGACCTGCCGGGCACCATTGGGGCAACCGTACGCGGCATTCCCCGAGCCACGAGCTTATGCGGGAACGTGCACGTTGCCTTCATCACGATCGTCCCAAGAACCCGTGCCCGGGCCGGGTAATAGGGGGACTGACTGCACGGTGACCTGTTCGAACGCATACGATCTGCCCCGTGTCCAAACTGACCGACGTGCCCAAGCGGATCCTGATCGGACGGGCGCTGCGCAGCGACAAGCTGGGTGAGACGCTGCTGCCCAAGCGCATCGCGCTGCCCGTCTTCGCCTCCGACCCGCTGTCATCGGTGGCCTACGCACCCGGGGAAGTGCTCCTGGTGCTGTCCGTCGCGGGCGTCTCGGCGTACCACTTCAGCCCGTGGATCGCGCTGGCCGTCGTCGTCCTGATGTTCACCGTCGTCGCCTCGTACCGGCAGAACGTGCACGCGTACCCCAGCGGCGGCGGCGACTACGAGGTGGCCACCACCAACCTCGGCCCCAAGGCGGGGCTCACGGTCGCCAGCGCCCTGCTGGTCGACTACGTGCTGACCGTGGCCGTGTCGATCGCCTCCGGCGTCGAGAACCTCGGCTCCGCCATCCCCTTCGTCGTCGAACACAAGGTCATCTGCGCCGTCGTCGTCATCGTGCTGCTGACGCTGATGAACCTGCGCGGGGTCCGGGAGTCCGGCAAGCTCTTCGCCATCCCGACGTATGTCTTCGTCGGCGGCGTCTTCATCATGATCATCTGGGGCGCCATCCGCGGCCTGGTGCTGAACGACACGATGAGCGCCCCCACCGCCTCCTTCCACATCAAGGCGGAGAACAGCGGGCTGGCCGGCTTCGCCATGGTCTTCCTGCTGCTGCGCGCCTTCTCCTCCGGCTGCGCGGCGCTCACCGGCGTCGAGGCGATCAGCAACGGCGTACCGGCGTTCCGCAAGCCCAAGAGCAAGAACGCGGCGACGACGCTCGCCCTGATGGGCGGCCTCGCCGTCACCATGTTCTGCGGCATCATCGTGCTGGCCATGGCCACGCACGTACGGATGGCGTCGGAGCCGGCCACCGACCTGCTCAAGAACGGCGTCCCCGTCGGCAGCGGCTTCGTCCAGGACCCGGTCATCTCCCAGGTCGCCGCGGCCGTCTTCGGCCAGGGCACCTTCCTCTTCGTGGTCCTCGCCGCGGCCACCGCGCTCGTCCTGTTCCTGGCCGCGAACACCGCGTACAACGGCTTCCCGCTGCTCGGCTCGATCCTCGCCCAGGACCGCTACCTGCCGCGCCAGCTCCACACCCGGGGCGACCGGCTCGCCTTCTCCAACGGCATCGTGCTGCTGGCGGGCGCCGCCGCGCTGCTCGTCATCATCTACGGGGCCGACTCCACCCGGCTGATCCAGCTCTACATCGTCGGGGTCTTCGTCTCCTTCACCCTCAGCCAGACCGGCATGGTCCGGCACTGGAACCGCCATCTGCGCACCGAACGGGACCCGGCCAAGCGCCGCCACATGGTCCGCTCACGCGCGATCAACGCCTTCGGCGCCTTCTTCACCGGGCTCGTGCTCGTCGTCGTCCTCGCGACCAAGTTCACCCACGGCGCCTGGGTGGCGCTGCTGGGCATGGTCATCTTCTTCGGGACGATGACGGCGATCCGCAAGCACTACGACCGGGTCGCCGACGAGATCGCGGCGGCCGAAGGCCCGTCCGACGACACGATAAAGCCGTCCCGGGTGCACTCGATCGTGCTCGTCTCCAAGCTGCACAAGCCGACCCTGCGCGCGCTCGGCTACGCGAAGCTGATGCGCTCCGACACCCTGGAGGCGCTCAGCATCAGCGTCGACCCGGCGGAGACGAAGGCGCTGCGGGCGGAGTGGGAACGGCGCGGCATCAATGTGCCGCTGAAGATCCTCGACTCGCCGTACCGGGAGATCACCCGGCCGGTCATAGAGTACGTACGCGGCCTGCGCACCGAGAATCCGCGCGACGTGATCAGCATCTACATCCCCGAGTACGTCGTCGGCCGCTGGTACGAGCACCTGCTGCACAACCAGAGCGCGCTGCGCCTCAAGGGCAGGCTGCTGTTCACGCCGGGGGTCATGGTCACGTCCGTGCCGTACCAGCTCGAATCGTCGGAGCTGGCGAAGCAGCGGGCGAAGCGGCGGGGCGTGTACAACGCGCCGGGGGCGGTCAGGCGGGGCCCGGTGGACGCGCGCCCGAAGGACACCTCGCGCCCGAAGGACACCTCGCGCCCGAAGGACCCCTCGCGCTCGAAGGACCCCTCGAAGAAGTGACTGGCGAAAGGGGGGACGGCAGCCACGTAGACTGTCTCGTTCCCCCTTGATTCCCTGATCCCTGGAGCCACCCCTTCATGTCAACGCAACCCCAGCCTTCAGAGCAGGCTTCGCTGGTCGGGGAGGAGTACGAGGTCGAGGTCGGCCCCGTCGCGCACGGCGGCCACTGCATCGCCCGTACCCCGGAGGGCCAGGTGTTGTTCGTCCGGCACGCGCTGCCCGGGGAGCGGATCGTCGCCCGGGTCACGGAGGGCGAGGAGAACTCCCGCTATCTGCGGGCCGACGCGGTGAAGATCGTCGAGCCGTCCAAGGAGCGCGTCGAGGCGCCCTGCCCGTACGCGGGCCCCGGCCGCTGCGCCGGCTGCGACTGGCAGCACGCCAAGCCCGGCACCCAGCGCCGCCTCAAGGGCGATGTGATCACCGAGCAGTTGAAGCGCCTCGCGGGCCTCACCCCGGAGGAGGCCGGCTGGGACGGTACGGTCATGCCGGCCCCCGGCGACAAGCTCCCGGCGGGCGAGGTCCCGGCGTGGCGCTCCCGCGTGCAGTACGCGGTCGACGAGGACGGCCGGGTGGGGCTGCGCAAGCACCGCTCGCACGACGTCGAGATCATCGACCAGTGCCTGATCGCCACCGAGGGCGTCAGCGAACTGGGCGTCGAGCACCGCGACTGGCCGCAGATCGCCACGGTCGAGGCCATCGCCGCCTCAGGCTCGGGCGACCGCCAGGTCATCGTCGCCCCCCGCGCGGGCGGCCGGCTGCCGCTGGTCGAACTCGACAAGCCGGTCTCCGTCCTGCGCGTCGAGGAGCACGACGGGGGAGTGCACCGCGTCCACGGCCGAGCCTTCGTCCGCGAACGCGCCGACGGCCGCACGTACCGCGTCGGCATGGGCGGCTTCTGGCAGGTCCACCCGCAGGCACCGCAGATCCTGGTCGAAGCGGTCATGCAGGGCCTGATGCCCCGCAAGGGCGACAGCGCCCTGGACCTCTACTGCGGCGTCGGCCTCTTCGCCGGCGCGATCGCCGAACGGGTGGGCGAAACAGGCGCGGTACTCGGCATCGAGTCAGGCAGACGCGCGGCGGAGGACGCGGTCCACAACCTCCAGGACCTGCCCCGCGTCCGCATCGAACACGGCAAGGTCGACGCGATCCTGCCCCGCACCCGCATCACGGAAACAGACCTGATCGTCCTGGACCCGCCACGCGCGGGAGCAGGCAAGCAGGTGGTCAAACACCTCACCACCCTGGGCGCCCGCAGAATCGCCTACGTAGCCTGCGACCCAGCAGCCCTGGCCCGCGACTTGGCCTACTTCCGCGAGGGCGGCTACAAGCCCCGCACCCTGCGAGCGTTCGACTTGTTCCCGATGACGCACCACGTGGAATGCGTGGCGATCCTGGAACCGGCGTCAAAGGGCGCCTGACGGGGGCGACTTACGCGACGGGGGCGGGCGTCAGGGCGATATGTTGCCGCCGAGATGACGCTTGTTCTGATGGGGCATCATCTGTTTCGACTCGCTGGTCAGACCCTCTGTTGACTAGGCGGCGTCTCGGCTGGGCCGAGAATCGTCGTCGTGCCAAGCCGCCGTGCCAAGTCATATGAGCTGAGGGCCCGGCAGGTTCTTCGTCTACTGGTGGTACACGGATCAGATAGCCACTGAACAGGGAAGACGCTTGCGACGACGTTGACTTGAGGATGCTCTGGCCTGCAAATGGCCCGGATCTTGGCCGATGGGCTTCGTCGAGTCTCCCCGTCTTGGCGGCTGTGGAGGGTCGACTCCGGTTGATCCGGGGCGGAATGGGGGCCGGCTCACTTCCACCTCGGTGGGGGTGAACCGGCCGAGCCGCAGTAGCCCGTCGACGAGCCGGAGTCCTTCCCGCGTAGGTGGGGTACAAGGTGAACTGGACCGAATACATAAACAACGGCGCGTCTTGCACTTCGCATGTATGCGCGACCGGGACGGCCATTTATCCGGTCAACCAGATTGGGTGGCGCTACGCGCGGAACAGGACGATCGGATCTCCGGTGCCGAAGGCCGTGCGGGTGCTGAGGTCAAGGAGCCGCTCCGCGCCCCGGTCCAGGTCCTGGCCGAGCCACAGCCCGTGTAGCAGAACATGCAGCGTCTCTGCATGATCCCCAGCCACGGCGAGAATCTCGTCCATGACGGTCAGGCCCTCGGGCCGGGACTGGCCCAGCAGTGCGAAGGTGTATAGGGCGCGGCTGTAGCAGTCCAGCGACCCGCGCACGCTGTGGGGGAGTTGTGTTCGACCAAGGCTTGAAGGGTGCCGCAGCGGAAGTCGAACCGCAGGGCGCTGAGATACAGATGCTGCAGCGTGCGGGCGGTGATCGGATCGGGTCCGGCGGCCGAGACCTGGTCGGGGCACAGTAGATCCAGGACGCTGTGCCCGGCGGAACGTACCGCCTGGGCGGCGTCCGTGCACACCTCTGCCGGTTGCAGCCAGTTGGCACCGAGTCCGCTCAACTCCTCAGCCCGGCGCACCGGCTAGCAGGGGTCGGCCAGATCGGCGGTGGCTCGGGTCCTCGTCTTGAGGAGGCAAGGGCGCGGCCGGTCCGGCAGACGGGGAGGGTCACCGCCCGCTCCAGACGTCGGCGATGTGCACGAGCTGGCCCAGGGCCGTGACGGTGTACCAGCCGCAGTCGACAAGGGTGTCGGGGCCGGCGTACTTCGGCAGCAGGAGGTTCTCCATGGCCCGGAGATGGATCAGGCAGTCCGGGCAACGCCGCGAGAGTTGGACGAGGTAGCGCGCGTGCGCGGTGACGTACGGCCGCGCTCCGCCGGTTGGATCGTGCAGCCGTCATCCGTCCTTGTCGGTCGGGGGGTGGCAGGACGGGGCGACGATCCGCATCGCGTCCCCCACAACTCGGTACCGGCGACGCCCTCGATGACGACGACCTGGTCGCCTGGCAGGAAGTGCCGGTGCGTGATGTCCCGGGTTGGGGTGAGGCGAACGGGCGCTGGCACGGAGATCGGAGACGAGCGGGGCGGCAGCGTCATGCAAGTCCATACACCCGGGGCGGTGTTGCGGTGGGAGGATCAATGGTCCGGAGATCGGCCGGTTTGGCTCACCGGTGTTCTGCGGCTATGTTCCGCGTGCCTCGCCGGGACAGGCTTTTCGCCATGCGGTCGCCTGCCCCGGCAGCATTGCTGAAGACGAGCAGGTCACAAGCCAAGGATTCACGGCATGCGTGTGACGATCCGGGCGGCGATCCCGTGACACCCACCGGCCAGTCAAACGCGATCGACCGTGCCCGTCATGCCCGCACCGGAGATGCATCGGCATTGGGATGGCGGATGACACAGCGAAGCTGTCCCCCAATGTGTGGCTGAGTCCTGCTGCGGCCGGCGATGATGGCGGACCGCTTCCAACCGAGACAGCATCAACGACGCCTCAATTCCATAGTAAGAGGCTGAGCGAAAGCGCTTTTACGCCTGATTGTCGGCTTCGGAAATTCACATCTCTGGCAACGACGGGTAGACATCCAAGAAGTCTTCCGCAACCCCGTCTGCCGCCTCGTCACGCCAACGAATTAGCTCATTGCGTCAGATGTGGTATATGACTGTGGCCCTTGTCCTCTTTGTGAAGTTTGATAAAACCAATTAATCTGACATCGGGAACAAACCGCCCAATGCTCACTGGAGGGTGATTGCCGACGAGTTGTGGATTAAGCGCGGCCTCCTTCCGTTGCGCCTACAGTGTGTGTTAAGTTCGCTACGCAACGTTCGGGGGGCGTTTCGCGTCCTAAAATTCGGTACTGAGGGGGGAAATTCTGATGCGAATGGCAGCGAGAGTATCGGGCTCCAAGATGGTGAAGGGGCTGGTTGTCACGGCCTTCGCGGCAGCCGCTATTGGAATTGCGGCGCCGATCTCAAGCGCCTCTAACGAAGCTTCCTGGAACGAGGGTTGCCGGGGTTACTGGTACACCACGTCAGGGCACGGTTACTGCAACGATGCGACAAATTACCCGTCTTACGGGTACTACACGAACTATGATTGCAACAACGAAATCGACGAGCAAATCTACAAGAGCGTGTACGACGGCTTTGTGGGTAAGCTCTCCACCTACGAGTGCACCTTCAAGCTCAACAAAACGCATGTCTCTCTTTAGTTAACGCTGTGGTGGGCTCGTCACTTAAGCGAGCCCACCACGCAGTCTCGGGAATACTGAAAATGACGACTACTCCTGTCGCCCGATTGACGGATCTCACGCAGGGATACAACGGCCGACACATCATCGAGGGCCTTGATCTTTCTATCCAGTCCGGTGTCACGGGATTGCTGGGTCCCAATGGGGCGGGAAAGACGACACTGTTTCGCACTCTCGCCACGATCGCACCACCGCAGAGTGGAAAACTGGAACTATTCGGTGTCCCCGTGACTAGCGAGCGGGAGGCGCGCCGAGCCCGTCGCCGCATCGGCTATCTACCGCAGGATTTTGGCTACTACCCGGCATTCTCCATTACCGACTTCGTTCGCTATTGCGCGTGGCTTCGTGAAGTCCCCACTAAGCAGGCCGATTCGGCGACCAAGGAGGCTCTGGCGGCCGTTGGATTGGCCGATAGAGCCCGCGATCGAATGAAGTCACTGTCCGGCGGCATGCTGCGCAGAGCTGGGATCGCCGCTGCGATCGTCGGATCGCCTTCCTTGCTCCTGCTCGATGAGCCCACAGCTGGCCTCGACCCCGCTCAGCGCCTCGACTTTCGCGAGCTCATCCGTACTCTTGCCCGCGCGGGGGCGGCCGTCGTTCTCAGTACGCACCTGGTAGAGGATGTAGGGGCAGCCTGTGACAGGGTACTTGTGCTGAGTGACGGACAGATACTCCACAGCGGCACTCCCCAGCACCTCGGTGACCTGGCCACGTCGAAGGCCCCGGGAGACAGCCCCCTGGAACGCGGCTACATGCAGGTACTCGGCTACAGCCGATCGAACGGGGAGACTGCATGTTGAACGCCTACAGCATCGAACTGCGGCGCTCTCCCCTGCTCCTTGCTTTTCCAGTCATGATCGCCGTGGATCTGCTGGTGCTCTTCGGAAGGTCACAGTCCTGGATTGGCGTGTGGCCCGAGGCGAGTGTTGCCGCCCAAGTCGTCACTCTCTTCCTGGGCCCCGTCCTCGCAGGTGTGTCCGCCTGGCAGGCCGGTCGATCCTCCCGCGCACGGATGCCCGAAAGCCTGCTCGCCGCACCCCGACGGGGCTGGCAAATGGAGACCGCACGACTGGCTGCCACTCTCACTCTCGGCTTTCTCGCCTACTTGGTCGGATGCCTCACGGCAGCGGCCGTCTCATTCCGGGAAGCTGGCCCCGGCTTTCTCTGGCCGTCCTACCTCCTGCTGGGCGCATCGACTCTGATCATCTTCGCGTCCGTGGGACATCTTGCTGGCCGCTGGTGGCCCTCCGCCGCGTTCACTCCCGTCGTCTGCGCCTTGGGTTGTTTCATCAGTTTCCTGGCCCTACCCATCAAATTCAACGTTCTCGCAGGCCCACCTGACACCCACCTGCACCTGCAGCCGGTCGCCGCAAGGCTCGTGTTCGCTCTGGCTCTCGCCGTGCTCGCGGTGACAGCCCCGCCGTTGCGCAGGGGCCCTGAGCGTCAAATGCCCCGTCATCAGACATCTCTGCTCATTCGCGGTGTCGCCATCGGATCAGTTGCAGCGTCCTTCCTTGCGCTGACTTCCATATCGGCTGCAGGCGAACTGAGCGGGATGCGATCTTCCTTGGCCGTTACTCCACTGTGCGAACAATCCGGGGAGAACGCTCCGCAGGTGTGCGTGTGGCCAGAGCACCGAAAATACCTGCCCGAGTTGACCCGCATGGCGCAGCGTTTGGATCAGCCTATTCAGCCCAAGATGAAAGCGCCGGATGAGTTTCGCGAGTTTGGACTCCGTCGAACCCGGTGGGGAGATCGCGGGTTCGACATCGCCGAAGGGCACGTACGCACGGCTGCAATCGCCATGGCAGACAACGTCTTCACCGAGTCGTTCGGCCGCTGCCGGCCTCCGCAACGGGAGCGGCGGGCCTGGCAAGCGATAGACAATATTCACCTCTGGCTTGAGTACCGATCCACAGGCCAGGACCCCGCACTGGCGGACAAGGGACTCCATATGCAAGGAGTATCCGTCGCCCAGCGCGAAGCGACTAAAGCCTCGCGGATGTCATCCACCGCACAGCAGAACTGGCTCGCCGAGCAACGCAGCCAAATCGACCCGTCCTGGTGCAAGCCCGATGAACGGTACTGAGCTGATCCGCTACGCAAGAGTTCACCACGGAGTAACAGTCCTTGCGGGGACGGTCACTGTGGCCCTGATTTCAGCATTCCTCGGTGGTTTCCCTATTGCACTTCCCTCAATCGGTAGCGGCGGGATTAGTACTGGCATCCCATTTCGGCACGAGTTGCCTCTCTTCTCTGCCGTCTTCCTCGCTGCTGCTTTGGACGGCTCGATGGCGGCCCATGAAGAAATGGGTGCGTTTCAGATGTACCGGTTCCGCATCGCTTTCTGTGCAGTATTGACGGTGACGGTTTGTATTCTTTCATTCAGCGCCGAGACCATCGCTGTCGGTCCTGAAGCCGGAGCCGTATTTGTCCGGTCCCTATTGATCTGGTTCGGCCTTGCCATGATCTCGGTCAGGCTACTGGGGCCTCAACTAGGGTGGGTCATTCCGCTGGGATCGGCATTTCTGGTCATCTGGTATCCCGCCAACTGGTGGGATTGGACGGCCAACCCGGCTAATGATGAATTTAGCTGGGTAGTCGCCGGGGTCGCTCAATTCGCGGGGATTACCGCGACCTCAGCGACGGACTGGCGGAGGGAAGTTGCTTCTGGGATGGTTAAATATCTCTCCTCCAGGAGACTTGACGGCGGCATGGAATAGCGCCGAGGTTTTGGTGGTGAGGAGACCCGGCGGATCTCCGGAAGGGTTCTCCGTTCCGTGATAGTGCTCAGTGGTGGAATCGAGGAGTTCGTTCAGGTCGGTGCTGTCTGTATCGCGTTGATCGATCCACCATCCTGTATTGGTGATGGATCGGGCCTTATCCTCCAGTCGGGCCCAGTCAGCCTCGTCCCAAGTGCCCCTCCACGACCAGCGCGGTGTGCGCGGCCGTCATCAGATGGTGACGGGACCGCTCGCCCCAGCCGAAGGCCTTCTCCGGACCTTCCACCTGAGGCATGTCGGACTGCTTCGCCCATGCGTAGGCAGCCTCCTACTCAGTGGCACGCTGCGGGTGACGACCTCGACCTGCCGTGCCAGTGCCGAGAGGCGGGCGGCGATCTTACGCCCCCGCACCGTCTCCAGAGCGCTGGCGAACTGGCCGCTGGTCTGCAGGAGTTCTAGGAGACGGACCATCGGGCCTGCGCACCAGCCGCGCTGGGTGGCGCCGAGGAGGGCGCTGACGCGTCGCCGGCGAGCGTTCCGGGGGGCCGTTCGGCAGGACCGGACGCGGTGGGGCGGCCTGGGTAACGAGCCCGAGGACGATGTCGGCGTGCACGGTATGTCCGTGACGCACCACGTGGAGTGCGTGACGATCCTTGAACCTGTCACAAAGGGCCTCTGACCCGCGAGTTCGGGTGGTGCGCGTAGTGCGGTGTGGGCGTTACGGGCAATATCTTGACGCTGAAATGACGCTTGCAGGGCATCTTGACGCTCGTCGATCTTGATGGCTGGTGAGCTGTCAGATCTCATTCCTTGCAGGCTGGGGGCTGGGCTGAGCGTCCCCTCCGGGGCGGTGCGTGGCAACAACTTCCGATATTCATGGGGTGAGGGCGGGGTCAGACGGCTGTTGAAGCCTTCGGGGTAGCGCCCGCGAGGAGCTGGTCCTCTTGCGCTGCACGGCGTGTCAGATGTGGCGGAAGAGACCAGCTAGTGCGGTGACCTGCCGTGATGAGCGGTTGGCGGTCGCTGTCCTGCGCGAATGACCTTTCTGCTGTTTCACGTTCGTGCCGCTTGATGGGGCCGGAAGTCCCAGAAAAGTCCAGGGGGGACTTCCGTGGCTGACGGGCGCCCTTCGGTTCTATACGGCTGTACGGGTTCGTTGAACGGCCTCGTTTCCAGCGCGGGCGGTGGAGCGTAGATGTCGAGTGGCTGGAGCGGGACACCCCCGCATGCGCGGGGAGGACGCCGCCGTCCTGGAGGACATCGCGGCCCACGGCGTCCTCCCCGCGCATGCGGGGCATCATGGGTCCCCGTTCGCTGAACTGACGCTCGCCTGTTGCGCGTTCAGAGACACACCCTGCGGGTGGCGGCTGCGTCAGCTCCGCAACCGGCGGCCGCAACCGGCGCCCGCGGCCTGTCGGCGCCGTGTGAGGCACGGCTCATGGGGCCGGGGTTGCCCCGTCGCCGTGTGTTGATGTTTCGGGTGCGGTCTGTGTCGCGGAGGCGCCGTCGGGTTTGCCGCGCTTGATGGCGGCTTCGACCGCGGTGCCGATGCGGCGCAGGGCCGACAGCTCGTGGGGTTCGAGCTCGTCCATCAAGTACTCGCGGACCGCGGCGACATGGCCGGGCGCCGCGGCGACGACCTCCTGGTAACCGGCGTCGGTCAGCGTCGTGTTGGTGCGTCTGCCGGGGCCGGGAACCCGGGTTCGGGTGAGCAGTCCGCGCTTCTCCAGCCGGCCGACGACGTGCGACAGCCGTGACAGCGACGCTGACGTGCGCGCCGCCAGGTCGCTCATCTGGAGCGTGTGGGCCGGCTCCTCGGACAGCACCGACAGCACCATGTACTCGAAGAAGGTCAGTTGGGACTCGCGCTGCATGCGCGCGTCCAGGGCCGCAGGCAAGCTGATCATGATCGCGGAGTTGGCCAGCCAGGCTGCCAGCTCGTCCGGGCTCAGCCATCGCGGTGCGGCGGCAGGTCCGCCGGTATCCGCGCCATCAGGCCCTTCTGTGACCGGATCCTCCCGCGCCTGACTGCGGCGCCGCTCTTTGCCTCCCGCCGTGGTCTCTGCCATGCCACCACACTAACAGTCGTTGTTGACGCTTCAAGTCCACGGGTGTAGTTATTGACGCATCAAGTTCACGTTGCGTCGCAGGAGAGGACTACCGGATGAAGGTCACATCGCTGGGCGGGCTGGAGGTCTCGCGTATCGGGCTCGGAGCCATGGGCATGTCGGCGTTCTACACGGGCGCCGGACGTGCGGACGCCGAGTCGATCCGTACGATCCACCGCGCTCTGGACCTCGGTGTCACGCACATCGACACCGCGGAGGTGTACGGGCCCTACGTGAACGAAGAACTGGTGGGGCGCGCGATCAAGGGCCGCCGGGACGAGGTCGTACTCGCCACCAAGTTCGGCCTCGTCTCCCACACCGGCCGACCCGGTCTCGACGGCACGCCCGCCAACGTCAGAGCCGCCGTGGACGGCTCGCTGCGGCGGCTCGGCACCGATCACATCGACCTCTACTACCAGCACCGGATCGACCCCAGCACCCCCGTCGAGGAGACCATGGGAGCGCTGAGCGCGCTGGTGGCGGCGGGCAAGGTGCGTCACGTCGGGCTGTCGGAGGCATCCGCGGCGACGATCCGCCGGGCCCACGCCGTGCACCCGGTGTCCGCCGTCCAGACCGAGTACTCGCTGTGGACCCGCGACCCTGAAACCGAAGTGCTGCCCACGCTGCGGGAGTTCGGGATCGGGCTGGTTCCCTACTCGCCGCTCGGACACGGCTTCCTCACGGGTGACATCCGCTCCCTCGACGGCCTGGACGCCACCGACTGGCGGCGCACCAATCCTCGTTTCACCGGCGACAACTTCACACGCAACCTGCGCATCGTCGACGAGGTCAGCGCGATCGCCGCCGATGTCGGAGTGACGCCCGCCCAGGTCGCTCTGGCCTGGCTCCTCGCACAGGGAGAAGGCATCGCGCCCATCCCCGGAACGAAACGGGTCGACCGGCTGGAGGAGAACAGCGCGGCCGACGGCATCAGGCTCACCGCTGGCCACCTCGCCCGTCTGAACGACCTGGCACCGGCGTCCGGCGCTCGTCATGCGGAGCCCGACATGGCCGCGATCGATCACTGACCCATCGGTTGAGCCCTTCAGGCTCGGATCGGATGTCGGCGGTGGACAACCCTCGCGGCACGGATCGGCCGTGCCGCGTTCGAAGACGAATGGAGCTGGACGACGTGCGGAGCAACGTGATCCGTGTCGGCATCATCGGAGCGGATACGAAGGCGAGTTGGGCGGGGGCGTCCCACATACCCGCACTCGCGGCCCAGCCGCGGTTCTCCTTGGAGGCCGTGGCGACCCGGCACGAAGAGAGCGCACGCCGCGCGGCCGAGACCTTCGGGGCCAAGCGGTGGTTCGCGGATCCCTACGCGCTCATCGGCGACCCTTCGATCGACCTCGTCACCGTCGCGGTGAAGGTCCCGGCCCACCGTGAGCTGGTGCTCGCCGCCTTGGCGGCGAACAAGGCGGTGTACTCGGAGTCCCCGCTGGGCACGACCGTGGCGGAGGCGGAGGAGATGGCCGAAGCGGCCGGTTCGCTGCACACCGCGATCGGTCTGCAGGGCCGGCTCAACCCGTCGGTTCGCCGGGCGGCAGAGATCATCGCGGAAGGCCGGCTCGGGCGACTGCTCTCGGCGCGGGTCACCGCGACGACATTCGGCAACGGCCCGGAGTCGGCGAGCGGTTACGAGTACTTCGACAAGGCGGCGGCGGGTGCCAGGTTCCTGACGGTCGCGGCGGGACACGTCCTGGATGTGGTCGAGACGGTTCTGGGCGACATCACCGAGATCGACGCGCGCACGGAACTCCTCTGGCCGGAGGTCAAGTTCGCCGACACCGGCGCGACGACCGTCCGGGAGGTCCCGGATCATCTCGACGCCATCCTGAAGACCTCGTCGGGCGCTCCGGTGGGGGTGCAGATCCTGGCCGGCGTGCCCGTACCGGATGCCCAATTCCGAATGGAGGTGCGCGGATCGGACGGCTGGCTGACGCTGACGGGCAGTCACCCCGCAGGCGTTCAGGTCGGCGACCTCGCGCTGTCGTCGAGCGTGGACTTCACCCCGCCGGACAGCCCCGTCGCCACGGGGGTGGGCCCAACTGCCGCCGAGATATGGGCAGGTGCGTCCATCAACGTGGGCGAGGTGTACGCCGGCCTCGCCGGCGACATCGCGAGCGGTACCCACCACACTCCGGGGTTCCGGCACGCGGCCCACAACAGCCGCTTGATCGCCCGGATCGTCCGGGCCGCGCAGACCGGGATCCGTCAGTAACACGCAGGCCGTGCAGCACGGTTCGGAGGAGAGGTGGTGGCGCATACGGGCCTTGCGCCATGGCATCCCCGTAGCCTCGCCGGGCCCGTCGAACTCACCGGCAAGTGCTTAGAAGGCACTTGGCGCACCCAGTCTGGCCCTGGGGAGTCGCTGCCTCCACTGCAACGTCGCGCGCCGGTACGGAGTCCTCGGGGCTGAGATCCTTCATCTTCGGGCCGCGGTGTCCCGGTACGCGCTGCGGTCGGTTTCCGGGCTGAGGCTGTGGGGGGACCCGTACGGATGTCGCGCTGAAGCAACTGCTTGCCGGTGCGTCAAGGGCGTATACCCTCTCGCTGACGAGCTGCGGGACGGGATCATCGGCCTCGCCCGTCGGCCGTCGCGTACGTGCGCAACTGTTCGGCCAGCGCGTCGAGTTCGGCTGTCGTCGCGGGCGAGGCGTCGTTGAGTCCGCTGTGTACCGCCGTCGGGCTGCGTAGGAAGCGTCGCAACACGGGTACGAGCAGCGCTTCCGGTAGCGTCCGCAGCGCGGCGAAGGCGCGGGGGACCGGTGGTGTCGGCAGGGCGGTCAGGTTGTGCCGGATGACGTGGAGCATGGCGCGGACCGCGTCCGGATCGTCGGCGAGCGCCACCGGGCCGCCCGCCGTGTGTACCGCCTGGCCGAGGGGCACCTCGAACGCGGCGTGCGTCTTGAGCCAGGTGTCCATCCGCGGCTCGGACTTGGCGTTGATCCCGGCCGTGCGGAAGGCACGTACGGTGCGTTCCAGTCGCGGGGTCGTACGGCCGTCGGGTTCGCCGATCGGCATCGCGACCCGGCGGGTCATGAAGGTGGCCGCTCGGTAGCGGACCACGTCGCCGTCCATGGTGCCGCCGTCCGTGGGGAAGCCGAGCAGCACCCGGTCGTGGCCGATCGCCGCACCCAACGGCTCGGGGCCCGCTGCCCAGTTGAGCAGGAACAGTACGTCGGCTTCGATACCGGCGAGTGACTCCAGCACCGCGTCCACCTGGTGGGTGCGGACGAAGACGGCGATCAGGTCGTAGTCGCCGGCCGGGTGCTCGACCACCGGTACCGGTACCTGCCTGACGGTCGGGCTGTCCTCTTCGGCGAGCTGTACGCCGTGCCGGCGCAGCGCGGCCAGGCGCTCGCCCCGGGCGAGGAGTGCGACGTCCTGCCCGGCCTCATGGAGGCGGGCGGCGAACAGGGTGCCGGTGACCCCGGCGCCGTACACGAGCAGTTTCATGCCGCTCCTCTTTCACGCGTGCGGTCAGGTAAGTCAAACGTTCGTTTCAATCAAACGACTGTATAGTACGCACGCATGGCGCCATCCGACACCCGCACCAAGATCCTCGACGCGGCCGAGCACCTCTTCGCCGAGCGCGGTTTCCGCGGCACCTCGGTCCGCGCGATCACGGACCTCGCCGGGGCGAACCTGGCCGCCGTCGCGTACCACTTCGGCTCGAAGGCGGAGCTGCTGGCCGTGGTCGTCCGCCGGGTGGTCGAGCCCATCAACGCGGCGCAGAGCGCCGAACTCGACCGACTGCTGGCCCGGGGCCAGGACCCGTCGGTCGCCGAACTGGTGGAGGCGTTCGCCGGCCCGCTGTTCGACGAGATGCCCGGCGGCGACGAGGGCGGCGCCCGGACGTCACGGCTGATCGTGACGATCATCGGCGACCCGGCCGAGGAGATGCGCAGTTGGACGGGCGAGGCGGAGGACACGGTCCGCGACCGCTACTTCGCGGCCTTCGCGCGCGCACTGCCCGGCCTGTCCCCGGAGGAGCTGTGGTTCCGGATGCGGGGGATCCTCGCCGTGACGGCCGTGGACCGCGTCGACGTATACAACCAGCACCCCCCGGTCGATGCGTGCCCGGCCGGGGGCGAGTCCTCCCGGCGCTGGGCGATGACGTTCCTGGCGGCGGCGATGAGCGCGCCACCTACCAGCGCCTGACGGGCCTGGGCGCTGACGGCTGTGCCTGGTCGGCCCCTATCGCCTCGCCGGGCGTCCAGCGATTGCGCGAACCGGCAACATGATCGTCTTCCGCCGCCGCACGGACGTCAGTCGCACCGAGGTGGCAGCGCGGCATCCGCCTCGGTCGCGTCACACCCGTCGTGACCGGAGCCTGCGACGCCCGCAGCGCCCGCGCCGCCGACCGCGCGTACCAGCAGCTCATGCAGTGCCGTGCGCTCCTCGGGAGTGAGCGCGTGCAGGATCTCGTCCTCGACCTCCGCGAGTCGCGCCTGCGCTGCCGCCAGTGCCGTATCGCCGTCCCGGGACAGTTCCACGATGTGGCGCCGGCGGTCCGACGGGTCGCGGCGGCGGCTGGTCAGCCCGCGGTCTTCGAGGTCGTTGAGGAGCCCGACGACATTGCTGGGATCCAGGCCCAGCACCTCCCCGAGCGCCTGCTGGCTCATCGCTCCGCGGCTGCTCAGCAAGGTGAGCGCGATCACCTGACGGTGGCGCAGGCCGCCTTCCTCGGTCGACGCGTCGGCGGCACGTCGGCCCATCCGCGCGAGATGGACGATCAGCGGCATGGACTGGCCGTCGAAGGTCGTCCGCTTGCTCTCCATCCGCTCACGATACCCCGGCCATCAATGATTGGTAATCTGCAACGATTGGTCCTACGCTAATGATCTGTCGACCATGACGCGGAGGCACACATGTCCAAGCTGAAGATCATCGTGGGAACCACCCGACCGACCAGGGCCGCCGACCGGGTAGCGCCCTGGGTGGCGTCCGCGGCCGCAGCACAGGGGAGCTTCGACGTGGAGGTGCTGGACCTGCGGGACTGGCCGCTGCCCTTCTTCTCCGAGCACTTCGGCACGTTGGGCGACATGGACGACCCCACGTACTCCGAACCGCTCGTCAAGGCGTGGAACCGGGCCATCAAGGAGGCGGACGCCTACATCGTGGTGACCAGTGAGTACAACCACAGCATCCCGGGCGTGCTGAAGAACGCCATCGACTCGGTCTGGGCGTCCAACGCCTTCCGCAACAAGCCGGTCGCCGCCGTCGGCTACAGCGCGGGCATCGGCGGTGGGATACGGGCGATCGAACACCTTGCCCAGATCGTCGTGGAGACGGAGGCGGTGCCGCTGCGCAACACGGTCGTGATGCCGTTCGCCAACGACGCCTTCGACGACACCGGCCGCCCCACGAGCCCCGTCACCAACGCGGCCCTCGATGTCCTCCTCGACGATCTGGCGTGGTGGTCGGCGGCCCTGGAACAGGCGCGGGCGGGCGGCGAGTTGGTGCCTGGGCGCGCCCGGCTACGGGACGCGATGCTCAAGGCCGAAGCGGCTACGAGCCCAACGGCCTCACCTCGGTCACCTGCGAAGGACCCGCGACCGATGCCGGTCCATCAGAGAGTCAGAGAAAGTGAGAACTTTGATGTCCGACGCTCGCCCCCAGGCCCCGAAGCCCCCCACTGGCACTGAGTCCACCGCCCCCACCGCCCCCGCAGACCTCGCGGGCGCGCCGCCGCCGGAGCCGTACCCCGGGCCCCTGATCGTCCTCGTCAAGCTGCACGCCCGGCCCGACAAGATCGCCGCCGCGCAGCAAGCACTGGAGAAGATCACCGAACCGACCCGCGCCAACCCGGACTGCCTGGAGTTCCGCGTCTTCCAGGACCGGGACGACCCGAGGTCGTTCACTCTTCTGGAGCACTGGGTCAGCCTCGAAGCCAACATGGCCCACGGCCGGCGCGACTACATGGCGGAGTACATGGCCACCAAGAGCGAGATCTTCGAAGACATCTCCGGCGACTTCGTCCATGAACTCCACTCCTCCGCACACCGGGCGTAGTCGTCCGGCCTGACGAAGACAGGTCACCGGCACGAGCGACGGACCGGCGCTCCAGAGCGCCACCAGGCTCGCCTCGGCCGGGGCCGACCTGGTGCTGCCGGTCCGCAACCCGCACAAGGGCGCGGCCACGTTCGAGCGCATTCGCGGGTCACCACGACGGATCTCGACCTCGCGTCCCTGACGTCGGTCCGCGCGTCGGCCGACACCCGCAGTACGAGGGCACGTACCAGGCGATGAAGGGGCGACGAAGGCGTACGGCCAGTCCGAGCTGGCCCAGATGCTGTTCGCGCTCGAACTGGACCGGCGCAGTCGTACGGCAGGCTGGGGCATCGTCTCCAACACCGCGCACCCGGACCTGATGGCCCCCAAGCTCGAAGCTCGTCCCGTTCCTGGTCCAGCGGTCCGAGACCGGCGCGCTGCCCGCGCTATACGCGCCGACCAGCCCCGACGCGCGGGGCGTCACCACCCTCGGCGAGACCGAGACCACTACTCGCACAGCCGCACTTTCACCGCCGACCTCCGCACCCTCGCGGCCCGCCAAGGGCGCACAGGCCGCGCCACCATCGTCGCCCGCGGACTCCTCGACATCAGCCCGGAGTTCGCCCGGCTCTAGGGCGAGCGCGCCACGAGAAGCTCCAACTGCTCTCAGTAATAGGCGCCCAGAACCTCGCCTCACCTCCGTAATCCACCACTGCCGTTCTTCGATTTGCTTCGAATTTGTTTTCTGTCATTCAACTGTTCATCTTGCGCTCAGTGATAGTTGATCTCGAAAGGCCCACACTCTCGGCGATTCGCCCGCAAATCATCAGCGTGTGATCCACGTCACTGTTGATTTCCTGTGTGGTTCCTTGGTTGGATCAATGCAGCATTCGTGAAGTTTTTGTGTCCATGGGGTGGGGCCTGTGAATTCACATGGTGGGCGGGTTTTTCGTGCGTAGCGCGCGAAGACGTCGTGGCATTGCGAGGTTTCTGACGGGGGCATTGCTTGCCAGTGGAATGGCCGTCGTGAATTCTCCGGCTGTTCACGCTGAAACGTTGGCGCCGCGAACGCCGTCGGAGATGGCTGCCGCATCGGGCGAGCCGGTCGAGGTGACCGCGGCGCGAACCGAATACGCACAGACCTTCGCGAATCCGGACGGGACGTACACGCTGAAGCAGGCGACGTCGCCGCAGCGGGTGAAGGATGCCTCTGGCGCTTGGCATGACATGGACGCGACGCTCGTACACCGGGCTGACGGGTCGGTCGGACCGCGCTACGCCGCGCTGGATGTGTCGTTCTCGGCCGGCGGTGGACAGGACATGGTCCGGCTGGGGCATGAGAGCAGCTCGTTGTCGGTGCGGTGGCCGGGCGATCTTCCCCAGCCGACGCTGGACGGGGCGACGGCGACCTACTCCGAGGTTCTGCCCGGTGTGGATCTGCAGTTGACTGCGGCGCCCGACGGGTATCGGGAGGTTCTGCTGGTCAAGTCCGCGGAGGCCGCACGGAACGAGGCCCTGGAGGAGGTACGGTTCGCCGTCGCGGCCAAGGGTGTGTCCCTGGTCGCGGGAGCCGGCGGCGGTCTGCGCGCGGTCGACGATGACGGCAACGCGGTGTTCACCGGTCCTGCCGGGAAGATGTGGGACTCCGCCGGGGAGGACACCGGCGCAGGCGTCCAGGGGAAGATGTCCCGGGCCGCCGGTCCGGAGGACTCGCCCAGCACGGGCGACCCGGGTTCCGTTCAGCCGCGTGACGGTGACACGACGGCCACGCTGCCCGTACAGGTCGACGCCGACAGCATCGCTGTCGTCCCCGACCTGAGTCTGCTGCGCGGCGATGACACGGTCTACCCGGTGCGGATCGATCCGTCGGTGGGCCTCTCACGCGCGGAGCGGACGGTGCTGTCCACCGACGGCGACAAGTTCTACCAGTTCTCCGGCGAATACGGCGTGGGGCGCTGTTCGAACGCGGACGGCTATTACTGCGGAGACAATTACGCGAACCGGATGTACTTCGAGTTCAGCCCGGCCGGTCTGGCCGGAAAGCATGTTCTGCATGCCACGTTCCGGGCGCATGAGACGTGGTCTTTCAACTGCAATCCTTATACGATCAATCTGGAGCGCACCGGTAATATCTCCGAGGGGACGCGGTGGCCGGGTCCGACCATCGGTAGTCTGATGGATTCGAGGAAGGTGTCAGCAGGTCGCGGAGATGAATGCGATCCGTCCCAGCCCGATTCCTGGATCGAGTTCAACGGCGGCCTGACCCAGAATGTGCGGGACTTCGCCGACGGGAAATTCTCTCGCCTCACGCTGATGCTGCGTCCCTTCGACGAGGGGGAACCGCGCGCCTGGAAGCGTTTCGACGACAACGCCGAGCTGACTGTGGACTACGTGCCGGATCCGGGTGTCCCGATCAATGTCGGTGTCATCCCGGGGGTGGCCGGGGTGAAGTCGGCCGGGTTCTGCGAGCCGGCCGGCGCCCCGCTTGCGGTCACGGTGGAGCAGCCCACGGTCCGGGCACGGGTGGAGACGGAGGTCTCGCCGGGCGCCAATGACAGCAAGGGCCAACTGAAGGCCAATTACCGGATCGAGCGCAAGCTCGACACCGGTGCCTGGGAAGAGATCTGGGCCGACGACAGTCCTGACAGTGGCTATGTGCCGGACGGCACGCTGCTCGACAAGCAGGCGACGAAGCGTACGGACGGTACTCAGTACCGTTATCGCGCCCGTACCCAGTCTCATTGGTCGTACAACGGTGGCAGCGGCGAGTTGTACTCCGTTTTCTCGCCCTGGTGTTACTTCACGATCGACTCCTCCGCGCCCAAGATCCCGACGATCGCACCCAAGGATCCGGTCAACGGTTCGCCCTATGTGGAATGCGCGACTGATCCGTGTTCTCCCAAGGGCGGTCCGGGTGTTGCCGGCAGCTTCGTGTTCAAGCCGAACAGTGCGGACACGGACATCACCAAGTACCAATGGACGTTGAACGGGCCGGGCGGTCAGGTCGGTGCCGCGCACACCGTTACGGCGAAAGCCGATCACACGGCCGAGATCACCAACGCCGTCCCGACCATGGGCGGTACGCACTTCTTGAAGGTGTGGGCCATCGACGTCCGGGCCCGGCTCGGTACGCCGCAGACGTTCGACTTCCAAGTGAGCCTGCCGCCAGGCCCCGTCGGCCGCTGGCACTTCGACGACGCTGCTCCCGGTTCCGGGGAGACCATCGCCAAGGACAGCTCAGGCGAGGACCCGCAGCACGATCCTTCCGCACCGGCGCATGACTTGACGCTCCGCGGTGGTTCCGGGTTCTCCATCATGGCGCGACGGGGTGAAGAGGACACCTCGCTGTGGATGGACAGCAGCGACCCCGCGCAGCAGATGTACGCCGACGCGTCAGCGCCGGTGGTGAACACCGCCCACTCGTTCACCGTCTCGGCGTGGGTGAACCTCACGGACGCCTCGTCCAGCCGGATGATCCTCACCGCACCCGGCCAGCAGGCCCAGGCGTTCGCCCTGTACTACTCGTCGTCGACCAGGACGTACGCGTTCCACTACACGGCCACCGACGCGGCCACCCCCGTCATCGTCAGGTCGAACGCGACGATGGTCGACCCGCCGACGCGGGTGTGGACACACCTTGCCGGTGTCTTCACCGCCGCCACTGATGCGAACGGCAACCGGACACCGCAGGACGACACCATCCAGTTGTTCGTCAACGGCCGCGCCCAGGGCAACCCGGTCAACCTGCGTGCCGCTGCGCCCAGTTACGTCCCCTGGGAGGCGAGCAAGGGCTTGCAGGTCGGGCGGTCGATCGTGCGGGGCGCGGCGGGGCAGTACTTCCGTGGCCGCATAGACGAGGTCGCGGTCTGGCAGAGCGCACTGTCCGCAGACGAGGTCGCCGCGGAGGCTACGACACCCGAGGCTGACGCCGACGCACCAGCCGTCGAACTGGTCGGTGACTGGAACGCCGAGAGTTCTTCGGGAGCAGCGGTCGGCGAGTTCTCTCCCTACCCGATCGGTGCCATGGCACTGTCCGGCGGGGCACATCTCGACGAGGAATCCAGCACCTTGGTGCTGGACGGCAGTAACGGCTATGCGGCGGTGACCGGGCCGGCGATCGACGAGACGGGATCCTTCACGGTCTCCGCCCAGGCCCAGATCAATCCGGACGTACTCAACACCA
Organism: Streptomyces sp. NPDC087906; assembly: GCF_055584925.1. Classification (NCBI taxonomy): domain Bacteria; kingdom Bacillati; phylum Actinomycetota; class Actinomycetes; order Kitasatosporales; family Streptomycetaceae; genus Streptomyces; species Streptomyces sp. NPDC087906. The sequence continues at coordinate 765,317 of NZ_JBVJLC010000003.1, read as the reverse complement.
AAGCTGATGGTTATGAGGCTCAGATCGCGGGCCAGGCCGGAAGCGGCGGCGCGTCGTGGGCCCTGGTCGTGCAGAAGTTGGGGCCGGACATCTATGTGTGGAAGTTCCTGCGCACTACATCCTCCGGAACCAGTGTGGCCACGGCTGATGTGACGGATCTGTCCGGACCGGCTGACACGAGTTCCCCGGTGACGCTGACCGGTGTGTACGACGCGCAGGAGCAGAGCGGCCGTATGCACCTGTACGTGGGTGCCCAGTCGGTGGATGACGGTCTCAACAATGCCGTCACCGTTCCCGGGCAAGGCACCGGCAGCCTGGCTATGGGCGGCACTTCCGACAGCAGTCGCTTCGCGGGGCAATTGGGCCGACTGCGTATCTGGGCCGGAGCGATGACTGCCGACCAGGTCCGCTCACGCGTCATCGCCGACGACTGATCCGGTCCCGGTGGACGAAGGGGGCCTTCCCTTTCGTCCACCGGCTGGCCCCTGTACCTCCCTAACGACGAACAGCCGGCCGGGCCGACTGCGTCCCCTCATCTCGCTCGCCGTGCCTGGGCATGGCCTCCTACCCCATGCCCTCCGGGGCCCTTGATGGAAGTTGGACGTGAGACTCATGCTGCCGTTCCGCCGTCGCCTTGCTCCTAGGCTGAGAGCCCGCTTGCTCGGTCGTGTAGCCGTGACCGCCGCGTTCGCTCTCCTGCCCGGCCTGCTCAGCCCAATGACCGGGATGGCCCAGGAAGGGCAGTCGTTGGGAAGGTCGCCAGTTGGCCTTCCCAAGGCACCGGAGCCGGTCTCGGTGAAGACAGTGCCGCTGAAGCCAGTAGAAACGGCCACTTCACGCCTGATAGATCGTCAGGAGAGCGCCAACAAGAAGGCGGCGGAGCGGGCACTGCGCGACCAGGCGGCGACGGTGGCCTGGCCGGCCCCCGCGACCACCACGCTCGTAACTCCCGCCACCGGAACGGCGAAAGGCACTGCGGGATCGCTGCCGGTGTCCGTGACCGCACCCACCACCAAGGCCAAGAAGGCGGCGTCCTCGGTCAAGGTGTCGGTGCTGAGCCGGAAGCAGACCGCCGCGCTCGGTATCAAGGGCGTCGCTCTGACCGTCACGACTCCACCCGGCGGCGGAACGGCCGACCTCGCCGTCGACTACTCCGCGTTCGCGGGCGCCTACGGTGGTGACTGGGCAGGCCGCTTGCAGGTCTTGCGCCTGCCCGACTGCGCCTTGGATCAGCCTGGCAAGGCGTCTTGCCGCAATACAACACCGCTGAAGTACACGAACGAGCGCGGCGCGCAGCGGCTGCGTACCGGTCTCGATTTCAACACCACCGGGGGAGCCGGCGCCGGTGGACAGGTCTTGGTGCTCGCGCTCGCGGCCGGCGAAAAGTCGGGTGGCGGAGACTACAAGGCGACGCCTCTCGCAGCCTCTTCGACCTGGGAGGCGGGCGGTTCTTCGGGCACCTTCACTTGGAACTATCCACTGAAGACGCCGCCGGCAGCCGCCGGTCCCAGCCCCGACCTGGCCATCTCCTACGACTCGGGCAGCATCGACGGACGCACTGCGAACACGAACAACCAGGGCAGCCAAATCGGTGAGGGCTTCGACCTGACCTCCTCGTACGTCGAGCGCAAGTACGGCTCCTGCGACGACGACGGCCAGGAGGACAAGTTCGACCTGTGCTGGAAGTACGACAACGCCTCTCTCGTCCTCAACGGCAAGGCCACCGAGCTGGTCAAGAACGACTCCAACGGCGAATGGCGGCTGAAGAACGACGACGCCTCTGTGGTCACCCACTCCACCGGTGCCGACAACGGCGACGACGGCGACAACGTCTCCGGAGGCAAAGGCGACGGGAAGGGGGAGTACTGGACCGTCATCACCGGCGGCGGTACCAAGTACGTGTTCGGTCTCAACAAGCTCGACGGCGCGGGCAGCGAACGCACCAACAGCGTATGGACCGTCCCGGTGTTCGGCGACGACGACGGTGAACCCGGCTACAGCAGCGGCACTTCGCTCAGCGGACGCTCCAAGACCCAGGCGTGGCGGTGGAATCTCGACTACGTCGAGGACACCCACGGCAACGCCATGAGCTACTGGTACACCGCCGAGACCAACAACTACGACACGCTCGGCGACGACACCACCGGCACCCGGTACACCCGCGGCGGATATCTCACCAAAATCCTCTACGGCCAGCGGGCCCAGGCTCTCTTCTCGGGCACGCCCGCAGCATCGGACCAGGTCACCTTCGCCTACGAGGAACGGTGCATCCGCGACGACGGCTGCGACTCCCTGACCGAGAGCACGAGTCCCCGGTGGCCCGATGTCCCCTTCGACGCGATCTGCGAAGACGGTAAGAAGTGCACCGGCAGTGTGGGCCCGGCCTTCTTCACCCGCAAGCGTCTGACGGGGATCACGACGCATGCCTGGAACGCGGCCCTGACCCCGAGCGCGGGTTTCCAGCCCGTCGACTCCTGGAAGTTGACGCAGAAGTACCAGGACAGCGGTGAGACCGGCGATTCCGCTGACCAGTCGCTGTGGCTCCAGTCCATCCAGCACACCGGCGAGCACGGCGCCCCGTTGTCGATGGATCCGGTCTCCTTCACCAACGAGTTCCTCAAGAACCGCGTCGACGGGGAAAGCGACGACATCCTTCCCCTGGCCAAGCCTCGTCTGACCGGTATCACGAGTGAGACCGGCGCGAAGACCGCCGTCACCTACGCCGCCGCCGACTGTGTCGCCGGCGAAACCATGCCCCGCCTCGACCAGAACACCCGCACGTGCTATCCCGTGCGTTGGATGCCGAACGGGGGCGGGGACGCGATTCTGGACTGGTTCCAGAAGTACCCGGTCACCGCCGTCTCGACCAGCGACCAGACGGGCGCCTCCGGCACCGTCACCGACACCTACCAGTACTCCGGCGGCGGGGCCTGGCACTACGACGACGATCCCATGACGCCGGAAAAGTACCGCACGTGGTCGATCTGGCGCGGCTTCGGCAAGGTCACCCACCTCACCGGCCCTGTGGGTGGCACCCGCAGCAAGACTGTCAGCGTCTACATGCGAGGGATGGACGGCGACCGCCTGCTGAAAGCCGACGGCAAAACGCTCGACCCGGTCGCTCGCAGGAGCGCCCAGGCCACCGGTATCAAGGCGCCTGCCATCACGGATGCCGACCAGTACGCGGGCTTCAGCAGGGAGACGGTCACCTACGACGGTGACAGCGAAGTATCCGGCACCGTCAACGACCCCTGGTCCCGTAAGACGGCCACCCAGCACAAGTCCTACGCCGACATCGAGGCGTACTACGTCCGCACCGGCGCCACCCATTCCCGTACGAACGTCACCGTCACCCAGCCGGTCGACCGCGTCCGGACGGCCATCACCACGTACGACGACTACGGCATGCCGCTGACCGTGGAGGACAAGGGCGACGACGCCGTCACCGGCGACGAGACCTGCACCCGCACGTGGTACGCCCGCGATGCCGCCGCCGGTCTGACGTCGCTGGTCTCCCGCACTCGCGTCACTGCCAAACCTTGCGCCACCGCCGAGAGCGCGCTCGATCTGCCGGCCGGCTCCGCCGCTCCAGGCGACGTCATCTCCGACACCGCGGTGACCTACGACGCGGCTACGGCCTGGACCTCCACCCAGAACCCGACCCTGGGCGAACCCCGGTGGACCGGCCGCGCCGCCGGCTACGACACCGGCGACGCGCCGAGTTGGCAGAAAGTCAGCACCACCACCTTCGACGACCTGGGCAGGCCCCGGATCGTCAAGGACACCAACGACAAACAGATCAGCAGCACCACGTACACCCCGGTCGCCGCCGGCCCCGTCACCGCCACGGCGGTCGCCGACGCCAAGAACTACGCCACCAGCACCGTCATCGACTTCGCCTCGGGCGCGGCCACGAAGGTCACCGACCCCAACTTGAAGATCACGGAGTCCACTTACGACAGCCTCGGCCGCGTCACCCAGACCTGGCTGCCGACCCGGCCGCGTCTGCTGGGCAACATCCCGAACTACAAGTACGCCTACCACCTCTCGCAGGACTCGGCCTCCTGGGTCTCCACCGACACCATCAGACCGACCGCCTCGGGCTACACCACCACCTACACCATTTACGACTCCCTGCTGCGCGCCCGGGAAACGCAGGCGCCTTCGCCGGCCGGCGGGCGCATCGTCAACCTGACCCAATACGACACCCGTGGCCTCGCCAGCTCCACCCTGTCGGACATCTGGGACAAGAGCGCGCCGCCCTCCGGCGACGACCCCGCCACCGTCGAAGGCGGCCAGGCTCCGATGCAGGTGGACACCACCTACGACGGCGCGGCCCGTCCCGTCGCCAGCGAGACCAAGGTGCAGGGAGTCCACCGCTGGACCACGACCACCACGTACCAGGGAGACCGTGTCCTCCAGACGGCTCCCATCGGTGGCCAGGCCACCGCGACTCTGACCAATGCTCTGGGCCAGACCACCGAGAGCCGCGAATTCGCGAGCAACGAGCTCACCGGCTCGTACAACCACACCCGCTACACCTACACGCCCGGCGGCCAGCCGAAGACCGTCACCGCCCACGACACCAGCGTCTGGTCCTACGGCTACGACCTGTTCGGCCGCCAGACCAGCACCACCGACCCGGACAAGGGCACCACCAGCACCCACTACACCAACCTCGACCAGGTCGACTGGACCCAGGACGCCGAAGACCGCAAGCTCTTCTACCAGTACGACGAACTCAGCCGTCAGACGGACCTGTGGCAGGCCGACAAGAGTGTCTCGGCGAACAAACTCACCCACTGGGACTACGACCAACTCGCCAAGGGCCAGCAGGACACCGCCACACGCTATGTCGGCGGAACCGCAGGGCAGGCATACGTCCAGAAGGTTACGAAGTTCGACAACCTGTACCGCGCCACGAGCAACCAGTTGACGCTTCCGGCGACTGATCCGCTGGTGAGCGCCGGTGTCCCGCAGACGCTGACCTTCAGCAGCGCCTACAACGCGGCCGACCAGCTCTCCAGCATCACGGACCCGGCCGTCGCCGGCCTCGCGGCGGAAACCATCACCAATACCTACGACGATCTCAGCTTCCCGAAGACCGTCCGAGGCACCGAGGCGTACCTCGTGGACGCCGGTTACTCCGAACTCGGCGACCCCACCACCCTTACCCTGGGAACCGACTCCATCACCCCCACAGCAAAGAAGGTCTCCCTCAACTACCGCTATGAGAACGGCACCCGGCGCCTGAACCGGTCATTCGTCGCCGACACCAGCGGCAACGTGCCGCAGGACGTCACCTACGCCCAGGACGACGCCGGCAACGTCACCTCCATCAGCGACGCCAGCACCCTCGGCGGCACGGGCAAGACCGACAACCAGTGCTTCCGCTACGACGGATACCGCCGCCTCACCGAAGCGTGGACCCCCAAGACGGCCGACTGCTCCGACACTGGCCGCACTACGGGCAACCTCGGTGGCGCTGCCCCGTACTGGACGTCCTACAGCTACACCACCTCGGGACAGCGCTCCACCGAAACCCAGCACCTGGCCGCCGGCGACCAGGCCACCACCTACGCCTACGGAACCACTACCGGCCAGCCTCACCCCCTGGCCCGCACCACCGGCGCCAAGAACGCCACTTACACGTACGACGACACGGGCAACACCATTAGCCGCCCCGGCGCCACGGCCGCGAACCAGAGCCTCACGTGGAACAGCGAGGACCAACTCGCCGGCCTCACCGAAGGCACCAAGAAGACCGGATACCTCTACGACGCCGCCGGCAACCTCCTCATCCGCCGTGCCACCGGAGACGGCGACACCGTCCTCTACCTCGGCGACATGGAAGTCCGCCTCACGGTCCAGGGCACTACCAAAGCCGTGTCAGGCACCCGCTACTACACCGCCGGCAGCCAGACCGTGGCCGTCCGCACCGCCACGGCGGGAACGACCGGCACTAAACTCAGCTTCCTGGCGAGCGACCCGCACGGAACGGCCAGCCTCGCCCTGGAAGCGGGCACCTTCGCCGCCACCAAGCGCTACACCACCCCCTTCGGCGCACCCCGCGGCACCGCCCCCACCACGTGGCCGGACGACAAAGCCTTCCTCGGCAAACCCGCCGACACCACCACCGGCCTCACTCACGTAGGCGCTCGCGAATACGACCCGACCATCGGCCAGTTCATCAGCGTCGACCCCCTGCTGGAAACCGACAAAGCCCAAACCCTCAACGGCTACAGCTACAGCATCAACAACCCCCTCACCTTTACTGACCCCAGCGGCATGGGCCTGGCTTGCGGAGGTGCTGGCGGCTCAAGCGAAGCATGCCCCCACCGCCCCGACGGCTCTCCCGGTAACGGGCGCCCCAACGAAGCCGTCGACTACAGCAAACCCTGGGTCACCTACCCGCCCACCGGTGACACTGCTGGTACCGCCAGTGGGGAAGGGCAGGACGCTGTGAAGCGCGCTCTTCTCCAACTTGGACCCCAGACAGAAGATCATGGGCAGCTCGGCATTTGGTATATGAGCTTCTTCGGTGTCACGGGAGACACCTACTGGTTCCATCCAGTCAATGACAATGGCAAGACGGTCAATGCCTGTTACGGCCAAGACGCCTGCTCGGCGGCGTATAAGTACCTCCTGGAGACAGGAGACGAGGTAGGAGCCAAGCGGGTTGCGGCTACCTACTGTGTGGACAATGCCGATAAGTGCCTCAACCGAGCAGGTGGTTACGAAAGTATACAAAACGTTCTGCGGGAACTTCCGTTCGCTATTGCTGCCGGAATGGGAGGTGCCGTAAGAGGACTCGGGTCATGTACCAAGTGCTTTCTTGCCGGCACTGAGGTTCTCATGGCCGACGGTACGACCGAGGATATTGAAGACGTCTCGCCGGGTGAAGAAGTGCAGGCCACGGATCCCGAGACCGGAGAGTCGGGGCCCCGCAAGGTCACTCGCCTCATCATCACGGAGGATGACAAACGCTTCAACACTCTCTCGATTGCCACGGATGACGGCATCGAGAAGCTGACGGCCACCTACGAACACCCCTTCTGGTCCCCATCCGTACGCGACTGGGTAGAAGCCGCCGACCTCAAACCAGGCATGACCCTGCTCACCGACGCCGGCACCACGGTGATCGTCACCGCCAACCACGCCTTTACCAAGCATGCCCGCACCTACAACCTGACTGTCGATGACCTGCACACGTACTATGTGCTGGCAGGCCAGACCCCGGTACTCGTTCACAACAGCAACTGCAACTCGCTCACGCGTGCACAGTCTGACGATGTTGCGAATTTCTTGGGGTACACGAAGACCAAAAGGAAATCTGCGGGCGGGGCCCCGATTTGGGAGAACAAGAAGGCTGGAGGTGGTCAACCTCGCTTTATCACCTATGATCGGACCGGGCATAACAAGCAGGCCGTATTCAAGGGTGCCAGCTTCCGTAATCCTTTCCAGTCGACGAAGGATTCGGCTCGGGACGGAACGTATGGGCTGGCTGTCTCCCCGACAGGAGAGGTGTTGGGTCTCAAGTGGCTAGCCAAATGACAGCCGAGCTTGTCGTCAGTCCGAGCGACCAGCACGTACGAGACTCCCTGGCGGAGGCGTCGGCCTGGGGTGCCTACGCGGAGGATTTGCGGAGGCTGCTCAACGTGGTGATCGAGGAATGCCGAGCTGACCGTCTTGAGGTCAGTGAGCTGCTGGTCAGCCAACCGCTCCCTGACCGGTACTGGAGGCTCCGCAACGGGATGCAGGCCAACCCAGCGGAGGCGATAGATCTCGCTGAGCGGATGGCGGCGGGGTTCGGACCGTACTGCCGACTGATCACACCTGGGCGGCTGCGAATCGAGTCGGGATGGGATGGGGCGATCCATCTCTCAATGGATCCGGCGGTAGCCAATTCGCTTACCGGGCTCGCTGGCGACAATCTTTCTCTTGAGTGGCGCGCCTCGGAACCGGATCCTGAGGAGAAGCCAAGACTTGTCGATGACGTCGTGGATGGCGATTTTTGGCGCTCCGTTCGGGCGGCGGCCGATGGGCATGGGCTGGTTCTCTTGTGTGAGCGCTGGGCTCACGGCGCTTACGGCTGCCGATGGTTCCGGGTAACTGCGGGAAATGTAGCGGAGGTCGCACAGGCTGTACGGCCTCGCTCGCTCCTTTGCGTTGTCGCAAACCCGGACCTGCGGCTGAATGCGGGGCTATTGGACGAAGATTTCACTGCGTTCGAAGCTCCGCTCACACCTGGCCAGCTCACTTACCGAGCCCATCCAGGGGGGGCCGATAGTCTCGCCGAAGTAACCGACACGGGATCGTCGTTCATGCTGGCGGATGTGGTCTTGGCTGGGTGGTGTGCCGTGGTCCCTGATTCAGACGGCGTAGTCAGAGCGGCATGGGAGAGCCCTGGCGAAGGGTGAGGCGGGGTTCTCAAGGAATAACTGAGTTGCGATCGAGGCGATCGGCGCTCCCGCTTCGGAGAGCGGCGTTTCGTGAAGCCCCGCCAGGCTGTTCCTGGCGGGGCTTATGGCGCTGGTGACGGGCGACGTCGCGGGGGCTGCGCAGACGGGCGGTTCGTTGCTGTCGTCGGGCCGGTTGCTGGTTTCGGCGGGAGCGGAGGGCGTGGCCGAGGAGTTTCCTGATCCACGACGAGTTCGACGCCCTGTTCCCGCAGCAGCGTGGCGGTCGAGTACCGGAGGTCGTGAAAGCGGATACGGCGGAGGCTGGTGCACGGCCGGCAGAACAGTCGACGGCCGAGACCGACAGAACACAACCGAGTGTCGCAAGAGCTCTGAACCGCTGATCGGCTGCAGCTACACCCACTCAGTCGTTCACGACCACTCCCGCACCGCCTACAGAGAAGTCCTGCTCGACGAAGGCCAGCAACCGCGAGCACCTTCTGGCAACGCGCCCGGACATGTTCTTCACCGGCCACGGCCTCACTGTCGAACGTGTTCTGACAGCGAACGGCACCTGCTTCCATGTCCAATTTTTGCCAAACCCCGAGTACAGCCAGCATCGGTCACAAGCACATCCGCCCCTACCGGCCACAGATCAAAGGCCATCGAGCGCTTCAGGACTGTACGATGCTCGCCCCGCGACGCGGTCGCTACGCATCAGAGGTTGCCCGGCTGGCCGATGGCAGCGTGTGGCGGTGCTCTTGCCCATAAGTGAGGGTGCATGAGCTGCCACTTTGTGGATTCGGTCTGGACGGTGCGGTCGATGTGCCGACGTCAGAACTAGGGTTTCCTGATGTGCTGTCAGAACCGAGTGTCGCTGTTCAGACGGCCTGTTGCTCGCAGATGCGGCGATGGGCTCGTTGGAGTTCGGGTGCGGGGGGTGGTGGGGGCGGGGAAAATTGTTTTGGAGGTGTGTCGATCCGCGGCCGCGCCGTTCGACCTTGGGGTACGAGGAGCGAACGGCGACCTCTTGAGTGAAGGAGACCGACTGTGGCGAAGTACATGCTGATCATGCGGGGCACCGACGAGACCATGGCCACCATGATGGAGACCCCCTTCGAGCAGATGCTGGAGACCGTGGGGCGGTTCAACGACGAGCTGATCAAGGCCGGGGTGCTCGTCGCCGCCGAGGGGCTCGACGATCCCGGTCAGGGCGTGGTGGTCGACTTCGCGACCGAGACGCCGGTGGTCACCGACGGGCCCTACGGCGAGACCAAGGAGCTGTTCGGCGGCTTCTACCTGATCGATGTGGCCTCCAAGGAGGAGGCGGTCGAGTGGGCCAAGCGGCTGCCGTCGATCCCGGGGAGCAAGGTCGAGGTGCGGCGAGTGCCCGGCATCGACGAGTTTCCGCAGGACAACGAGTTCGTCATCAGGGAGCGGGCCTGGCGCGAGCGCACCGGTCAGCTCTGATGCCGCAGGGCGCCGGCGGCCCGCCGATCACCGAGTCGGTACGGCGGGTCGTCGAGGCCGTCTGGCGGATCGAATCCGCCAGGATCGTCGGCGCGCTCGCCCGCTACACCCGGGACTTCGAGCTTGCCGAGGACGTCGCCCAGGAGGCGCTTGCTGAGGCGCTGCTCGTCTGGTCGCGCGACGGTGCCCCGGCCGACCCGGTCGGCTGGCTGCTCGCGACCGCGCGGCGGCGCGCCATCGACGGGTTCCGCCGCCGGTCGGCCCTCGGCGAGCGGTACGCCGTGCTCGCCGGCGCGCTCGACGAGGGTGAGGCGAGTTCGGGCGCGGCGGTTCCGCAGGGCCGGGCGGACGAGCTGCCCTGGGACCCCGACCGGATCGACGACGACGTCCTCGCGCTGATGTTCGTGGCCTGCCATCCGGTGCTCTCGCCCGAAGCCCGGGTGGCCCTGACGCTGCGCGCGGTCGGCGGTCTGACGAGCGAGGAGATCGCCCGCGCCTTTCTGGCGCCCGTACCGACGGTTCAGGCGCGGATCACCCGGGCCAAGAAGACGATCGCGGCGGCGCGGGTGCCGTTCGAGTTGCCGCCCGCCGAGGAACGGCGGGAGCGGCTCGTCGGCGTCCTGGGCGTGTTGTACGTGATCTTCACGGAAGGCTCCACGGCCACGGCCGGGGACTCCCTGCTGCGTACCGACCTGGCCCACGAGGCGATCCGGCTGGCTCGCGTACTGGCCGCACTGCTGCCCGACGAGCCCGAGGTGTACGGGCTCCTCGCCCTGTTCGAGCTGACGTCCGCGCGCTTTCCCGCGCGCACCGGGCCCGACGGCGAGCCGGTGCTCCTGGAGGACCAGGACCGGAAGCTCTGGGACCGGTCCGCGATCCGCCGGGGACTCGCCGCGATCGGCCGTGCCGCGACACTCGGGCGCGGACTGGGTCCTTACGGGCTGCAGGCGGCGATCGCCGCCTGCCATGCGTCGGCGCCTTCGGTGGCGGAGACCGACTGGGAGCGCATCGTGCTGCTCTACGAAGCGCTCGGCCGGGTGGCCCCCTCTCCCGTGGTCGAGCTGAACCGGGCCGTCGCCGTCGCCATGGCCCACGGGCCGGGGCAGGCCCTGGCCATGGTGGACGAACTCGTCGCCACCGACCGGCTGTCGGGGTCCCACCTGCTCCCGAGCGTGCGCGGGGAACTGCTGATCCGCCTCGGCCGGACCGCCGAGGCACGCACGGAGCTGGAACTGGCCGCGCGGCTGTGCCGCAATGCCCGCGAACGGTCGGTGCTGCTGCGTAAGGCCGCCGCGCTGTCGTGACGGTGCGGCTGTCGTGACGGTGCGCTGTAGTGGCGGTGCGCTGTCGTGACGGTGAGCTGTCGTGGCGGTGCGCCGTTGGTCAGGTGGTGACCGTTCTTCCTGCTGTACGGGCGGTACGTCACGCCCGTACAGCAGCGCGGCTGGCCTCCCAGGCCGCCTCGATCATGCGGAAGACCTCGTCCACCGCCGCCTGTGGATCGGCCGACTCGCGGGCCAGCGAGAAGGCGTCGAGCACGAACCGCGCGATCGTCCGGCTCGCCGTCGGGGTCCGGGACAGTTCGGGGTCGGCGGCGATGGCCGCTGCCAGTGCTTCCGCGTGGCGCGCCCGCATCGACTCCTCGTACTTCCGCAGGGCGGGTGACCCGTCGATCATGTGCCAGATCGGGGCGCGGCTGTCCGCCGTGCAATGGGACACCAGCGCCCGGATCTCGCTGCGCAGCGCGGGGATCAGCGGCTCGTGCGGGGCCCGGTCGGTGACCGCTCGCGTCAGGCGTTGCTCGAAGTCCGCGTCCTGCTCGAACACCAGGGCTTCCTTGCCGGCGAAGTGAGAGAAGAGCGTGGTCACGGCCACGTCGGCCTCGGCCGCCACCTCTCGGATGCCCACCGCGTCGTACCCGCGTGCCAGGAAGAGCCGCAGGGCGGTGTCGGCGATCTTCTGGCGGGTCGCTGCCTTCTTGCGCTCACGGCGTCCGGTCGGCTCGGTCATGGGTTGACGCTATCAGGTGTGAATCCGTACCGGTTGTTAAAAGCTAACAGTTAGGGTTACGGTCGGCCGCATGAGGAAAGTGAGCTTCGCCGAGTTCGGCGGTCCGGACGTTCTACGACTGACAGCCGCCGAGGAGCCCCACGCGGGCCCCGGCCAGATACGCGTCGCCGTACGGGCGGCAGGTGTGAACCCCGCCGACTGGCGGGTCCGTGAGGGGCAGGTTCTGAAGGCCCATCCGGTCGAACTGCCCGCCGGTGTCGGCCTGGACGCCGCCGGGGTGGTGGACGAGATCGGCGCGGGCGTCGAAGGGGTCGCGGACGGCGACCGCGTGTTCGGCGAAGGGGCAAGCACCTACGCCGAGTTCGCCGTGCTGTCGGCCTGGGCCCTGATGCCCGAGGGGCTGACCTTCGAGGAGGCGGCCGGGTACCCCTCCGTCGTGGAGACGGCGTTGCGCGTCATCCGCGAGGTCGGTGTGCGGTCCGGACAGACGCTGCTGGTCAGCGGAGCGTCCGGGGGAGTCGGCTCGGCGGTGCTGCAGATCGCCCGCGACCGCGGCATCGCGGTGATCGGCACGGCCGGGGCCGCGAACCAGGACTATCTGCGGAGCTTGGGCGCCCTCGCCACGACGTACGGCGACGGCTGGGTCGAGCGGGTACGGCAGCTCGGCAGTGTCGACGCCGCGCTCGACCTCGCCGGCTCGGGCGTGATCCGCGAACTCGTCGAGCTGACCGGGGACCCGCAGAAGGTGATGTCCATCGCCGATCTGACCGCGCCGGAATTCGGCGTCCGGTTCTCCGGCGTGGCCGGGAGCGTGCCGGAAGCGCTCGCCGAGGCCGCCGCCCTCATCGCGCGGGGAAAGCTGCACATCCCGGTCGAGAAGGCGTACGCCCTGTCCGAGGCGGCGGCGGCGCACACCGACAGCCAGGCAGGTCACACGCGCGGACGCCGCGTCATAGTCGTCTGAGCCGTCAGCCGTCAGCCGTCAGCCGTCAGCCGTCAGCCGTCAGCCGTCAGCCGCTCCCCGCGTGGTCGCGTACTGCGTAACGACCCGGGCCGGTGTCGTCAGATGTGGGACGAGGCGTCCGGCGGGAGGTCGGACGGGGTGGCTCCTGGGGGGCCGAGGACGAGGTCGCCCAGTTCCTCGGCCACCGCGTTGAACAGCTCCACGTCGAGTTGGGTGGCGTCGGTCGCCAGGTGGAGTGGGGTACCGGCCCTGGCGATGATCTCGGCGAAGCCCGCCGGTGACGAGATGTTGAGGGCGCGGGCGCCCTCCGGGCCTGCGGCTATCGCGTGCGGGACGCGCAGGGGGATCGTGTAGAAGTCCCCCGAGCGCAGGGTGACCTTGTTGTCGCCCGCCCATACGGTCAGCGAGCCCGCCGAGACCCAGAGGCGCTCCTCGTACCTGGTGTGGGCGTGCAGCGGGGTGGCGGCTTCGGCGGGCATGAAGGAGTCCGTCATGTCGTGCCGGCCGTCGGTCTCCTCCGCCGAGGTGAGAATGGAAACCCGCAGTTCCTGACCGAGCACGTACTGGCGGTCGGGACGGTCGGGGTTGGTGGACAGGGAGGGGAAGTAGCTCACTCGTCGTCCTTCGATGAGGCTGCACTGTAATGAATAGAGGAACCCTATAGTGAAAGTTGGCCCCGTGGGGAGCAAGGGTGCCGCGCGCCCGGAAGGTGCTCAGCAAGGAGTGGAGCAAAGTGGTCAGCTAGGCGCTCGGGCCGGCGATCCCGGTGGCGTCTCCGCGCCGTCCCCGCAACGGCGCGCCTACCACGCGCCCCGCCGTACGAAGGCGGCTGCGCAGACCCGGGAGGCGATCCTTGACGCCGCGACGCGGCTCTTCCTCGACCACGGGTACGCCGGCGTCACCGTCGCGCAGATCGCCCGGGAAGCGGGTGCCGCCGTTCCCACGGTGTACGCCAGCACCGGCGGCAAGGGCGCCATCCTGACGATTCTCATCGTGGACGGTCTGCGGAACTCCGCATCCGCCGAGGCGCTTGCCGCCGTGCGCGGGACCGGGGTGCCGCGCGAAGCGCTCACCGCCGCCGCCCGTGGCACGCGCCTCGACAACGAGCGGCACCACCGTATCGTCCGGGTCATGGTCAGTGCGGCGCAGGCGGACGAGCACGCCGCCGCCGCTCTCGTCCGTACGAATCACGCGTACCGGGAGGGCCTCGCCGCCGTGACGCGCCGGCTCGTCGAACTGGACGCGCTGCGGCCCGGTCTGACGTCCGCACGTGCCACGGACATCCTCTGGTACTACCTCGGCCACCACTCCTGGCATGAACTCGCCGTCGGGCAAGGGTGGTCCTGGGACGCCGCCGAGGAGTGGCTCGCGCAGCAGGTCACGACGGCTCTTCTCGCTGATGCGGGTTCCGCGTCCGGCAGTTGACGGCATTGCCGGGCCCGCGATCACAGCGCCTGGAGCTGCTGGAGCATCTGCAGGGAGTCGGAGTTGAGCCAGTACTCGACGAACTTGCCGTCCCGTACGAGCAGTGTGTCGGTGCCGGTGAAGGTGACCACGGTGCCGAGTGCGGCCTTGGCGCCGGGGAAGCCGCCGCCGTACGTGCCCCTGGCCGACCAGCGCACGGACAAGTAGGCGCCGTCGATCAGCGGGGGGACCTCGATGGTGAACTCCAGGTCGGGGAAGGCCGAGCGGCTGTGCAGGACCCAGGCCACCAGGCCGTGGGCACCCCGGATGGAGCTGCTGTCGCCGCCCTGGATGAGGGCGGTGTGAAGGCGGAAGTCGTCCGAGACGATTTCCGGCGCCAGGGCGTCCTCGCCGTTCCAGAGCCTGAGCCAGGCGTCGAGCAGGGACTTCAGGTCGGTGGCGATGGTCAGGTCGGTGGTCATGGTGGTGCCTCCCGGGTCAGGTGCCTGGTGGCGGCGGCGAGGAGCGCCGCTCCGAACTTACGGTCGTAAGACTACGCATGTAACTCTTGAGTTCGCAAGGCGCCCCGCTCATCAACTTCAGTGCGTAAGGTTAGGGCTGTTAATGGGGGTGTGGTGACGGATCTGCCCTGGTCATACGCCTCGGGCGCCGGTGGCGAGGCCGTTGAAGGTGGTCCGGCCCCACTGGGAGGTGCAGTCGACCGATACGCCGTCCGGCAGGAGCCGCTCACTGAGTCGCAGGATCCTCGCTCGCAGGGCCCGTCGGCTCATCGGCTCGCCCGCCGTGCCCAGCAGGAGGCACAGTTCGTGGCAACACCACGGCCGCGCCGCTGTGCGCAGCAGGTCGAACAGCACCCGTTGGGTGCCCTGGCGCGGGCGGAGTGAGCGGCACCGCGGCGAATCCACCGGACGACGCTGTCGCGGTGCGGACCCCATGTCGAGCCAGCGCCTCTCGGCGAGGATTCGCCCGGCCAGCTCGCGGGGGTCGGTGTCCCGTGGGATGACGTTGGCGGCGCCGGCCAGCAGCAGATCCACGGAGTCCGTCCGGTCCGGTATCAGCACTACCACGGACGACAAGTGGCTGAGCGCGCTGACGCGTTGCTCCAGATCCTCGTGCCACCGCTGACCTGGCACATCCAGGACGGTCAGGGGAGTGCGGACCTTCCGCAGCAGTGTGGCGTAAGCCCGTTCGGAGCCCCAGGCGTGGCTCAGCGCGGGCAGTACGTGCTGACTGCGCATGGTACGAAGCAGAGTTGACGTCTGCTCGCGCTGGAGGGAGAGCACGACATGCACGGGATAGCTGAACTGCCCCTCGACGGGGGCCGCATGCGTGATTTCTTGGCTCAACGCAGTAATAGGCATCGCAATTTCTCTGCCTCAGACCTCTCGTGTGAGTGGTCGACATTACTGAGCGCGACGCCCGAATCCTCAGGCTGAGCACTGGTTGGCCATCAAGTGAGCACAATCGCGACGGCGGTGGGCGCGGAGGGGTCGCCGTAGTGACCGGCCCCACAGTGAGCGGACATTATCGTCTGATATATCTGTGCGGACGATTGGCCCACTCGGTAGGGTCAATATGGGGCCATGAGGATAGGTAGTAGCGACTGACCGCCCGTCACGGCGGCCTTCCGATCATCCAGGGGACGACACATGAGGCGTTGGGTCTCCCACCTCTTCCGCCCGCGCGGCGGGCCGTCCGGCAGACCGTCCGGCGGACCGTCCGGCGGGAGCCCCCGTCAGGCCGCCGGTGCGCCGCCCGTCGAGGACGTCGACGGTGTTTTCCTGGTGCGGTCGGTGGACGACGACTCCATCCCGATCGCCACCCTGGCCGAAGTGGCGTACGCCTTCGCCGCCGAGGACGACATCGTCACCGTGCTGGTCGGCTCGGGCGACAGTGGGCAGGGCGGTGGCGGGCAGGGCGGTGGCGGGCAAGGGGGCGGCGGCCACTGGTCGCGGCTGGCCGGACTTCTCGACTCGCTGCGCGCGCGGGGCACCAGCCGGGTCCGGCTCGTCCTGTCCGGTGCGGGAGACGACCGGCCCGACCGCCCCAGCGTCGCCCGCCGGATCGCCGACGCCTGGGAGTTGGAGGTGTTCGCGCCGGACGGTCTTGTGCTCGTCACTCCCGGTGGCACTCTTTTCGTCGGCGGCGACTCGCGCCCCGGCGGCGCCTGGTGGCGCTTCGCCCCCGGCGAGACACCGAGGAAACTCGGCCCCCGCGCCCCGGCACCCGCCTGGCAGGCGGCCGTCAGCGGGGTCCCGCAGCGCACCGCGGGCGGCTGCGTGGTGGAGCAGATACCGGCAGGCGTGCTGATACGTCCTGCCGACGCCCCCCGGCCGCGCCCCGACAACCTGTGTTTCGCGGTGCCCCTCGACGCCGAACACACCACCGTCCTGGTCGGTGCCCCGCAGGCGGAGGACGTCGCCGCCGACGAGGTGGCCGCCGTGCTGACGGCCCTGCCCGCCGAACACCGCTCCCGCGCCCGCCTCGCGCCTGGTGGCCGCCGTGACCTCCTGCGACTCGGCCATACGGTCGCGGACATGCTGGACAGCGCGGTTGAGGTCCTGACGGGCCTACCGCTGCTCGTCGACCACGCACCGCCCGGAGCCGTCCCCCGGCCGTCCCTGATCGGCTTCGACGGGGAACCGAGCTGGCAGCCCTACGTCACGTCCGTGGCCTGCCTGCCGGCCGACGCGCAGGGCAGAACTCCCGTTCCCCTGCTGCTCGGCAGCCACCCGCCCGCCTGGCTCCCCGGCGGTACGGAACCGGGCACCGTACGGCTCACGGACCACTGGCAGGCCACGGTGACCCGGTCCGGGCTCGCCCTGTGGGCACGCGGCGGCCCCCGCCCGCCGCTCGCGGGAGCGGCCGTGGACCCGGAGAGCTGCGTCATCGAACTCGGCTTCCCCGGGCAGCACTTGGACGCGTCGCTGCTGCCCGCGCTGGCCGGGCTGCTGACCGGTCTCGGCGCCACGGCGCGGGCCAGGACCACGCTGCTGGTACGGGGCCGACTCACCGGCGGCGAGGGCGGGTTGCGACGACTGGCGGCCGAACACGGCGTACGCGGCATCCGTTACGTCACGGCCGCGCGACCCGGCGGTCCCGTACCCCCCTGGCCCGCCCCGCGCCGCCCAGGACCGGCGCCGGGTCTGCCCGCGTCGGCGTCCGCACCCGCTCCCGGCGTCGTACGCGCACCCGGTGTCGTACGCGCACCCGCTCCCGTACGCGCACCCGGTGCCGTACGACCGCCCGCTGTACGACCGCTTGCCGAACTGCCGCCCGCCATACGGCCGGCCGCCGAACTGCCGCCCGCAGCAAGGTTTCCTGCCGTCAGTGGGTCAGCCGGTACGCGGGTGGCATCGCGTCCGGAAGCACATACGGAGGCACGTACGGAACCACGTACCGGCCCGCCTGCCGCACCGCGTACGGTGTCGGCGCGCCAACCGGTACCCGTCGGCGCGCTCACCGACGGTGTCTCGTCCCCGGCCGTGGACGAAGCCGCCGACGGGAAGCTCGTCCGTCCGTCCTCACCTGCCGCTCCGACGTCCCCGGGTGGCCAATCTCCCATCCTCCCCGGGCATGTCAGTGACGCGGCCGAACGAGCGGCGTTCCGTGAGTTCGCCGGGGGCGGCTGGGATCGGCATGCCGCCGCCGTGTCCCGGCTGCTCAGCCGGATGCCCGCGCTGCGCGGTCATGAACTGGACGCGGGACGCACCGACCTCGTCGCCGTGCACGCCTATCTGACCGCAGGCGAAGGTCCGTTGCACCACCGCGCGTTGGTGAGCGGCCTGCGCGCGGGGGAGGGGCACCTGCTGCCCTACGCCGGATGTGTGACGTCCGCGCTGCGCACCCTGCCCTCCTACCGGGGCGTGGTCCTGCGCGGTGGTACGGCGGACAGTCCCGAGCCCGAGACCGGCGACCTGCTCCAAGACCCGGCGCCGGTCAGCGGGTTGGCCCTGGGCTCCGAGCTGCCCGGCGGAACTCCCGTGCGGTACGCCATCTGGTCCGCCACCGGGCGGAAGGTCCGCGCTCTGACTGAACCGGCGGACAACGCCTCGGACGCGAACGACGAGATCGTCTTCGCGCCGGGCACCGGATTCCGGGTGCTGGGGAGTTGGACCCCGCCCGAACGGCCCGCCGCCGAGCCCTCCGCCGGGCCCTCCGTCGTGCTCCTCCGGGAGCTTCCCGGGTACGCCACCGCGTACATGGACGGGACGCAGGAACTGAGCGGGCGGGACCTCAAGGCGCGCACTCAGCTCACGGACGCGCTTGCCGCAGGGCTGCCCGGTGGCGAGGGCCCGAGCTGGCCCGAGCGCTGCGTCGGGTCCGTCGGCGGCCACCGCACGCCACGAGCCACCGTACGACCGACCACCCACCAGGCCGAAGCCGAAGGGGCGCAATGAGCAGTCGTCAGACCCGACCCGGTCTCGAAGGACCCGCGCGCAGGCCCCCGGCGGGCGTCGGCGGTTCGTCGTCGGTGCGCAGAGCCGTCACGCTGGGGCCGGTGGTGTCCGGGCCGGGGGCGGAACTGACCCCCGCCGTACCGCCGTCGACCGGTACGGTCCGGGGCGCGGACCAGGAGGCGGTACGGCCGCCGGCCGCGGCTTCGGCCCGCGCATCGGCGCCCTCGGCCGACGGACCGCCCTCCGAGCACTCCCGGAAGCCGCTGCTTGCCGCTGCGGGCATCGTGGGTGTGGCTCTCCTCGCCGTGCCCCTGGTGGTCTGGGCGGTCGGCGACAGCGGGCAGAAGAAGGACAACGTGTCGACGGCGGCCGGCGCCGAAAACCGCCTCGCCGGTGCGCTCTTGGCCACCTCGGCGCCCGTAACCCCGGCCGAGAAGCCCAAGGCCACGCCCGCCAAGAGGCACACCCCCAAGAAGCACACCCCCAAGAAGCACACCACCAAGCCGTCACCGACATCGAAGTCCGAACCGAAGTCCGAACCGAAGCCCGGACCCCAGGTCGTATCCAAGGTCGACGCCAAGGCCGATCCCCAGGTCGACCCCAAGGTCGTGGCCGAGAAGCCGGCCGCGGCGCCGCACCCGGCGACCAGGTCGAGCCCGTCGGCGACGAAGAAGCCCGCCCCCTACGTCGGTCCCGGCCCGCAGATGCCGACGGACAGATCCGCTGCGGCCAAGGTCCTGCGACTGGCGGCGCGCGACCCGGGCCGGCACATCTGCTACCGGGTCTACGTGAAGACATTCGGCTGGCAGTCCGCGGTCTGCGACGGCACAACGGCCGGCTCGGACGTGGACAGCCGGAGCGTCAAGGCCATTCAGATCGCCGTGTCCGGTACCAGCGGCACCTCCGCCACCGCCTACATCCAGGCCAAGGGGTGGGTGAAGAAGCCATGGATGACCGTGGCGGACGGCAGCAATCTCACCCTGGGCGAGGCCAGGCAGGGCGCACCGAACCTGTCTGGCTTCGGCATCAGCGTCGGCAAGGGCAACATCTGCCAGAACACGTACAGCAGAAGGGGTCCGTGGCAGGGCCACGCCTGTGACACCCCGCAGACCGCCAACAACTACATCTTCGGCGGGACCATGGACGTGACGCGCTGGCTCGACGCGGTGCGGTTCACCGTGTGACTCCCAAGAGGGCAAGCGAGCACCCGCGTTGCGGCACCGGCACCGGCACCGGCACCGGCACCGACCCCGGCCCCGGCACCGGCACCATGGCACCGGTCAGCGCGGGACCGCTCCGTACAGCTCCCGCTCCCGCAGCAACTGCGCCGCCGTGGTCAGCGCGGTGGTCAGCCGGCGCCGGTAGGTGCTGAAGGACAGCGCTGCCCGGTTCGCCGCGGCCTGCTGGCTGCGCGGTCCGCTCAGATACGTGATCTCCAGTACGTCGCCCAACTGCCGCCGTCCGGGCTGCGATCGCAACTGCGTCACCGTCTCCGTCAGCACCTTGCGCAGCCCTTCGGCGTCCGCGCCCGGTGCCACCAGCCGGGTGCCCAGCAGGGCGCTCTCCGCGAGCTGCCGCGGGTCGAGCAGACTTCGGTAGGCGTCCTTGACCGCGTTCACGAACTCCGGCCAGGGCATGGCGGGTTCGGCCACGACAGTGACCGGGACGGGGGCGACCGACGACTCGTCGGTCAGCAGCCGCCCGCGTACCGCCGCCGCCCAGTGGTCGAACGGCGCGCTGCGCCAGTCCTGTACGAACGGCAACACCCGCTCGCCGTCCGGTCCTTCGGCCGGTACGGCACGCTGCTGCCCGTACAGGTCGAGCAGCGCGGCCAGCCCCTGCTGGTGCCGCGCCGTGCAGGTCCAGCTCATCGCCAGGCCGGGTGTGGTCGCCCACAGGGTGGTCAGTGCGAAACCGGCAGCCGCGGCGCTGCCGGTGCTCCAACGCCCCAGCAGCAGCCGCTCGCTGCGGCGCAGCGGTGACCGCTCTGCCGCGTACGCCAGCGCGGCGCGCGCCACCGGGTCGCCGGGCAGTCCGATGGCGTCCGGTTCGAGGCAGAGTGCGGTGAGTGTGCCGCTGAACCCGCCGCGGCCGTCCTCGGCGACGGTGAAGGCGGCCGGTTGCTGGTCCCACCACTGCCGGGCCAGTTCGCCCGCCGCGTCGCCGTGTTCCTTCCCGATCGCGGCCAGCACCTCGTCCCGGTCGTCCGGTTGGGCGGCGCGCAGCCGGAGCCGGTCCGTACCGTGCCAGTCCACCGCTTCGCACGCGGCGCGGCTGGTCCTGCCCAGGTAGGCCAGCCCCGCTCCGAGCGCCCAGCGGTTGCCGGTGCGCCGCGCCAACTGCCCGGCCAGGTGCGAGTGCAGCCTGCGGAACAGCCGTTCGTACGCCGATGGATCGCGCCAGCGCAGATCGACGAGCAGGGCTTCCCGTACCAACTCGTGCGGGACCAGCCCCTCGGCGGTGCTGCGGACGAACGACAGCCCGCACAGCCAGGTGCAGAGCCTGCGGGCCTCGGCCGACGGCACCTCCAGGGCGTGCCGCAGCAGTTCCTCGGTGGTGACCCGGGCCAGTGCCAGTACGTGCAGGGCGTCGGCCCTGGCGAGTGTCACACTCTCGCGCAGCAGCAGTTGGAGCAGTTCGCCGACCAGGTCGGGGGAGTCGCGCAGCTCCCAGCCCGGGTGCGGCTCGACGGCTTCGGCGGCGCGTTCCCGGGCGTCGGCGAAGAGCGCCAGAGCCAACGGCAGGCCGTGTGCGGCCCGTACGATGTCGGGGACGGCCGCCTCCGGCACATCCCGGTTGCGCAGCAGCGTCGCCGCCTCGGCGTCGTCCATGCAGCGCAGCTCCACACTGCGCAGGGCTTGCCACCACTGCGTGTCGGTGCGCCACTCGGCGGCGGGGGGCCGCCGGCTGCCGACCACGAGCAGCAGATGCGCGGGCATCCGGGGCAGGAATTCGTCGCGCAGCCACTGCTCCAGCGGTCCGAGTGCTTCCCCGCCGTCGATCAGCAGCAACTGCGCTTCCTCCGGCGGCCCTTGTGCCTCCAGGGCGGCCAGGAACGCTTCCGGCGCCGGGTCCGTGACCCGCATGTCGACCGTACGGACCGTCCTGCCGCAGGTCGTCGCCGCCTCGTCGGCGAAGCGGTGCAGCAGGCTGCTCTTGCCGATGCCGCCCATGCCGTGCAGCCACACCACGAAGCAGCCGCGCCGGTCGCTGAGCAGCAGCTCCCGCAGCAGCCGCAGTTCGGCGACCCGGCCGGTGAACACCCGTCGCCGGCGCGCCGCCAGCGCGTACCCGTGGGAGTCGACCGGCATGGGGGTGGGGGATATCCGCATCGACCGTCCTCCCGACGACACATTACTGCCTACTCTGGTAGGCCGATGTTAGACCCCTCAATGACCCCATGGCGCTCGACAGACCCATAGTTCGGGGCCAAGGCGGCAGGTTAGGTATGTTTCACCTAGTGCGCCGGGCCAATAGGCGGCGGGTGGTCCGGCATACCTCCCGCGCCGCCTACCCGGGTAAGGTGGTCCGGCTGCGTTGTGTGACGGGGAAAGTCAGGCACTTGGTGGACAACGACCTACAGGTGAGTCGGCACTCCGACATGCCCATCTACCGTCAGATCGTCACCCAGGTGTCGTTCATGATCGAGACCGGCGATCTTGAGGTCGGCCAGACCCTGCCCAGCGCCCGGTTGCTCGCGGACAACCTGCAGATCAACCGCAACACCGTGGCCCGTGCCTACGCGGAGCTGGGTGAACTGGGCCTGGTCGAGAGCCGTGGGCGCAGCGGTACGACGGTGGTGGGCACCGGCCTGACCCAGGAGAGTTCGCCCACCCGCGACCGGGCGCGCGCGGTGCTCGAATCGGCGGCCAGGGAATGCATCGCCCTCGGCCTGTCGGCCCTGGAGGTCCAGACGCTCGTGACGAGCCTCGCGAGGCGGGCGGAGGAAGATCTCCTCAAGGTCTCGTTCGTGGAGTGCAACGCTGACCGGGCCAGTTACTTCGCGAGTGAACTCGGTGTGCATGTCGGTCTCAAGGTGAAGCCCCTCGTGCTCGGCGAGTTCACGTCGGACGAGGAGCAGGCCGACCTCGTACTCACCACGTTCTTCCATCTGGCCGAGGTGCGCAGGCTGTTGCGCAGGCCGCAGACCGAGGTGGTCGCCCTCGTCGTCGCACCCCATGTGCAGACGCTGGTGCAGATCGCTTCTGTCGCCAAGAACGGCAAGGTCGGCATCTGCTACTACACCGACAACCAGGCCGTCAGCATCCGGGACTCGCTGACGCAGTCGGGGATCAGCAACATCAAGGTCCTCGACGGGGCCGACGACCCGGACATCGCGGACATGGACCTCGTGGTGGTCCCCAACAACATGCCCGAACTGAAAGCGCGCTTCGACGGGCGGGTCAAGGTGATCGAGTTCGGCAACGTACTGGACGCCGCGTCCATCCGTATGGTCACCCAGGTCGTCGGCGACATGCAGGCCGCCAAGCGGACTCCCGCCCCGGTGGCCTCGGACGGCTGAGCAGGCCAAGGGCACGGACGGCTGAGCAGGCCGGGGGCCGCTGAGCCGCGTACGGCTGAGCTGCGCGGGTACGGCTGGCTGCCGGGCACCGCGCTTTGTCTTCCTCGGCGCCATCCGGGAAAGTGCAAGCTATGACAAGCACGCAGAACGCACCGGCAGCACCGGCAGCACCCGTCGAACCGACTCGGACAGCCCGACCCCGGACCGGATCCCAGGGGTTCGACCCCGCTGTCGACAGCGCCGACGAGGATACGGTCCTCGACGAACGCATCCGGCGCACCAGACGCCGGCTGGAACGGCTCATAGGCATAGCGGCCACCGAAGGCAACGCCCTGATTCCGCTGCGCAACGGGGACGAGATCTTCCACGCCATGCTGGACGGCATCAGTGCCGCCCGGCACACCGTGGACATGATGACGTTCGTGTACTGGAAGGGCGAGATCGCCCAGCGGTTCGCCGACGCGCTGGCGGACCGGGCGCGCGCGGGGGTCCGGGTGCGGCTCCTGCTGGACGGCTTCGGGAGCCGGCTCATCGACAAGGAGCAGTTGGCGGTGATGGAGGAGGCCGGTGTGCAGGTGACCTGGTTCCGCAAGCCCCTCTATCTGTCGCCGCTGAAGCAGAACCACCGCTGCCACCGCAAGGTCCTCGTCGTGGACGAGGAGACGGCCTTCACCGGCGGGGTCGGCATCGCCGAGGAGTGGTGCGGCGACGCGCGCAACCCGGACGAGTGGCGCGACACCCATGTGAAGGTGCGCGGACCGGCGGTGGACGGGCTGGCCGCCGCGTTCGCCCAGAACTGGGCCGAGTGCCACGACGAACTCTTCGACGACCGGGACCGGTTCATCTCCCCGGCCGCGCAGGGCGAGGCCGTCGTACAGGTGGTGCGCGGGTCGGCCAGCTTCGGCTGGCAGGACATGCAGACGCTGTTCCGGGTGGTCATCGAGTCGGCGGAGGAACGGATCCGGCTGGCCACCGCCTACTTCGCGCCCGACGCGTACTTCATCGGGCTGCTGTGCGCCGCGGCGCGCCGCGGTGTCGAGATCGAGATCCTGCTGCCGGGCCCGTACACCGACAAGCGGGTCTGCCAACTGGCCGGGCAGCGCTACTACGAAGACCTCAACGCCTGCGGCGTCAAGATCTTCCAGTACCAGCCGACGATGCTGCACACCAAAGTCATCACCGTCGACAGGACGATGTCGCTCATCGGCTCGACGAACTTCAACCGCCGCTCACTCGACCACGACGAAGAGGTCATGCTCGCCGTGCTCGACCGGACGTTCACGGCGACGCTGGACGAGCACTTCACGGAGGATCTGGCACACAGCGAACTCATCGGGGCGGGCCGCTGGAAGCGGCGCTCACCGCTCCAGCGCGCCAAGGAGGCGGCGGTCGTACCGATCCGCCGCTTCCTCTGACGCGGGACGTTTCAGTGCGGGACGACGTTTCAGTGCGGGACGCTCTGCGCTTCCGCGAGGGTGCCGTACGTGTTCAGGACGGCGTCGACACCGACGATGCTGAACAGCCGGTCCAGGGGCGGCCGCAGGCCGACGATGCGCAGATCGGTGCGCTGGTGGGTGCGGAGCAGCAGGTTCAGGAAGGTGGAGTCGCCGAAGGTGACGTCACTGATGTCAAGTATCACCGCGGGTGCCTCGGCGGTGGCTGCCTGGAGTTGGACGTCGAGCGGTTTCAGATTGTCGGCGTCCAGGTCACCTGCCGCGGTGACGACCGGCAGTTGCGTGGGAGCGTGGTCGCTTGTCGACATGGGCCCAGTATGTCGAAGACCGGGTTGCTCCGGGGCAACGCGGTGAGCTGCGTCAGGCAAAGAGCCGGAACCGAGCCGCAACCGTGATCTCCCTCATCGCTGCCCCCAGTTCCGTGTAGCTGCGGGGATCGGGGTAGAAGCAACCAGTCGGCGGATATGGTGCGTCCTGCACACCCGATGCCCGTGCTTCGCGCGGTGCAGCGGTGGAAGTCCGTCAGCAGGATCCTCCAGTGGGAGATGGTGACGTGCGGAGCAGTGAGAGCTACCCGGGGGAGCCTGGTGCGGTAGCCGCTGCCCGGCACTTGGTGGCGCGCTTCCTGTCCCGGGTGGGCATGGGCGGTGCGGCGGCGGCCGAGCAGACCGTCCAGATCATGCAGTTGGTGGTCTCGGAACTGGTCACCAACGCCGTGCGGCACACCGACGGCCCGTGCGGTGTCGACCTGGAACTGACCGGCCAGACCCTGGCGATCACGGTATGGGACACCTCACCGCAGCTCCCGGTGGTGACGGAGCCCGACCCGACCCGGGTGGGCCGGCACGGGATGGAGATCATCACCGCGCTGTGCGGGGGGTTCCAGGTGGCCCGCCGCGAGGTCGGCAAGCAGATCACCGTACGCCTGCTGCTGGCGGACGCGGCCGTGTGACGGAACGGCCGGCCAGGCCGGGGCAGGCCAAGCCAAGGCAGGTTGGCAAATCAGGCCAGCTCAGGTCGGGTCGGGCCACGCCAGGCCAGGTCGCGCCACGTCAGGTCAGGTCGCGCCACGTCAGGCCGGGCCAGGCCATGTCAGGCCAGCTCAGCTCAGCTCAGTGACGCGCTCGCCGCGCGCAGTTCGGCCAGGGCCGTCAGGATGTGCCCGGCGAGTCCGTCCTCGTCGCCGCGCTCGCCCTCGGCCCATTCCGCGTACCCCCGCTTGAACGCGAGAAGGCCCAGCTCACCCGCGAGGGCGGCGGTCGGATCCGGTACGCCGCGGGCGACAAGGGCGGTGGTCATCGCGGCGGCCAGGCTGACGCTCTTGAGGGCGTCGCGCTCCTGAAGCTCGGTGCTGGCGGCGACGGCCGCCTTCAGCCGCGGGGCGAGTTCCCGGTTCATGGGACCCATCACACCGGAGGCGCGCTCAAGACCGGCGGCGACCGCCGCCAGCGGGCCGGCGTCGGCGGGTGCCTCCGCGATCCCCTCGGCCAGCAGCCGGCTCAGCGTCTCCTGCCCGGCCACCAGCAGCTCGCGCTTGTCGGGGAAGTGCCGGAAGAAGGTGCTCTTGGTGACTCCCGCGCGCTCGGCGATCTGCGCGACCGTCGTGGCGTCGTACCCCTGCTCGGTGAACAGGTCGACGGCAGCCACGACGAGGCGTTCCCGTGCCCCTGCTTCCCACCGCGCCATATGGTCATCATACGTGATGGGACTCTTGTCCCATCACCCTGTTACGCTGATGGGACAAGAGTCCCATCACTCGCGGGAGAGTTCCATGCGCGTCTTCGTCACCGGCGGTACCGGTCTGATCGGATCCGCCGTCGTCGCCGAACTGCTCGGCAACGGCCACACCGTCCTCGCCCTCGCCCGCTCCGACGCGTCAGCGCGCGCCGTCGAGGCGGCCGGTGCGCAGCCGCTCCGGGGAAGCCTCGCCGACCTGGACGTCCTTCGTACCGGCGCAGCGCAGAGCGAAGGGGTGATCCATCTCGCGTTCGGCAACGACTTCAGCAGCCCCGAAGCCGTCGCCACCTCGGTCGCTGAGGAAAGCGCGGCCATCGCCGCGCTCGGTGAGGAACTCGTCGGCAGCGACCGTCCGTTCGTCACCGTCTCGGGTACGCCCTGGGTGCCCGGCCGCGTCTCCACCGAGGCCGACCCGCTGCCGACCGACGGACCCGTCGGCGGTCGTGGCCGCGCGGTCACCGCGCTCCTCGACCTGGCCTCGCGCGGCGTCCGAACGACAGCCGTCCGCATGCCGCGTACGGTGCACAACCACGGCGAGGGCGGGTTCGCCGGAATGCTGACCGGTATCGCGCGGCAGAGCGGAGTGTCCGGTTACGCGGGCGACGGCGCGCAGCGCTGGCCGGCCGTGCACGCGCTCGACGCGGCCGTCCTGTTCCGGCTCGCCCTCGAAAAGGCACCGGCCGGCACCTCCTGGCACGCCGTGGCCGACGAGGGGGACGCGGTGCGCGACATCGCCGCGGTCATCGGCCGCCGGCTGAACCTGCCGGTCGAGTCGGTGCCGCCGGAGACGTACGGCCCGCTCGGGGCGATCTTCGCGATCGACCAGCCCTCGTCCAGCACGCACACCCGGCAGGCGCTCGGCTGGGAACCGAAGCACCCGAGCCTGCTGGCGGACCTGGAGAACATCCAGCCCTGAGGGCGCGCGCCGCCACGACACGCACGGGGGCCGCACATCCTGCCGCCCCGGCCGGGCGGTTCAGGCGTCCGTCAGACTCTGCTCGGCCCAGATGGTCTTGCCGCTCTCCTCGTAACGCGTCCCCCAGTGCCGGGTGAACGACGCGATCAGGAACAGCCCGCGGCCGCCCTCGTCCTGGAGCCTGGCGTGCCGCAGGTGCGGGGCGGTGTCCGCGTCGTCCGAGACCTCGACGGTCAGTGTCCGGTCGAGGATCAGCCGCAGCCGGATGGGGCCCGTCGCGTGGCTGAGCACATTGGTGGCGAGTTCGCTGACCACCAGGTCCGTGGTGGGCGCGTGCTCGTCCAGGCCCCACTCGGTCAGCCGGTGGTGGGCCGCGCGCCGGGCCTCACGTACCGAAACGGCCTCCGCGGGGAAGGTCCAGGAGGCGACGTGGTGCGGGTCCAGCCGGCCGAGCCTGGCCGTCAGGAGCGCCATCCCGTCCCGCGAAGCGCCGCGCAGCAGCTTGTACGTCGCCGAGTCGCAGACCTCCTCGGGAGTCGCCGAGGCGTCGGTCAGTACGTCGCGCAAACGGCTGAGGCGCTCGTCAGCCTCCGCCGGATACCGGCCCGCGACGCTGTCGGAGTACAGACACAGCAGGCTCCCCACCGCCACATCGACGGTCCGCATCTCGTACGGGGTGCCCTGGCCGAGCGGCGCCCCGCGCGGGACCTCCACCGTGCTGACGTTGCCTGCCGGGTCGGCGAGCAGCGGGCCGTCGTGCCCCGCCGACGCCAGGGCGCACCGCCGGCTGACGGGGTCGTACGTCACGTAGAGGCACGAGGCGGTGAACGGCGGCCGGCCGCGGTGCCGGCTGCCGGGGTCCGCTTCCTGCTCGCGGCCCAGGCTCTGCGAGACGTCGTCGAGGTGTGCCATGAGTTCGTCGGGCGGCAGGTCCATCGAGGCGAGCGTGGAGGCCGCGGTCCGCAGCCTGCCCATCGTCGCCGACGCCCACAGGTCCTCGCCCGGCACATAACCGAGGACCAGGCCCACCCGGCAGCTCGACAGCGGCAGGACGTCGAACCAGTGGGCTCCGTACTCACCCGGCAGGTAGCACTGGGCGGAACGCACCGCCGCCACCTGCGGTGGTGTCCGGGGCAGCAGGCTGCGCTGCAGCTCCGTCGCCACGGCGTGCTCACGGGTGAAGCGGCGCGCGTTGTCGATGCACAGCGCGGTGACGCCCGCGATCTGCGTCGCGAGCGCCACGTCGGCCTCGTCGAAGGGCTCGGGACGTGCGCCGTCCCGGTAGAAGGTGGCCATCCCCAGCACCAGCCCGTGGACGGTCAGCGGTGCGGCGATGAACGAATGCACACCGGTCCTGGCGATGAACTCGGCGCGCGGCCGGTCCGGCGCGAGCCAGTGACCGTACGGCGCGACCGACGCGAGCAGCCGGGGCCGCAGATCGCTCAGCGCCTGGGTGTATGGCGTGGGGAACGCGTAGTCGCTGGCGCTGCCCACCGGATAGGCGCCGTACGTACCGTCGTGGGACTGGAACGCGGCGCGCCGCATCGGCAGCCGACCGCTCACCGGGCCGATCGGGGCGTCACCCGACAGAACTGACTCGACCACATCGACGGCGACGGTGTCGGCGAAGCCGGGGACGGCCGTGTCGGCGAGTTCCTGCGCGGTGCGCAGCGCGTCCAGATGGCTGCCGATACGCGCACGCGCGGTGCTCAGCAGCTCAAGACCCGCCCGCTCGCGAAGCTGCTCGGTGACGTCATGCACCATCGCGGCGGCGCCGGTCGTCCGCCCGCCGTCCCGCAGGGGGTAGCCGGTGACGACGTACTCCCGCCGCTGCCCCGCGTCGGACCGCGGATGCGCGGTCATCGGCCGGTCCTCGACGGTCGCCCCGGTACGCAGCACCTCGTCGACCACGGCCGACACCGGAAACCCCTCGTCCAGCTCCCTGACGTCGGCGCCGATCACGGCGGCCGCCGGCCGGTCGCGCATGCGCAGCACGGCGGGATTCGCCCGGAGGACCCGGAAGGCGGTGTCATACACCTCAAGCCCGGCCCTGGCCTGGTCAAACAGCGCCTCGACACTGCCGGCCCCGTCCGCGCCGGGATTCCCGGCGGAGCTGTCGGCGGAGCCGTCGGCAGGGCTGCCGGGGCTGCCGGGGCTGCCGCTCATCGGTCCGACCGCCGGTGCTGTTGGCGTGGCATGGTCGACCTCATTTCCCCTCGACACATCCAGTAAAGGCATCCGCCGGTGTCTTCGCCACCGCTCTGGGCGCCAGGGGGTGCGAGGCGGGGTGATGTCCGGGGGTACGGTCCCGGGCATCACCCCGCCGAGTTGCGCGCTTGTTCGGTCTGTTCGGCCTGTTCGCTCTTGTTCGGCCTGTTCAGCCCTTTCGGTCTGTTCCTCCTGATCAGCCGGTGATTTTGAAGGTGTTCGGTGAGTCGTTCCGCTGGGCCACCTGGCCCGGGAGCAGGTTCTGGATCGTGTTGCCGGTGAACTTGCCCGTGCCGGTCACGCCCGCCGCGATCAGGATTCCCTGGGTCGCCGGGTGGTCGATCGTGTTGTTCGTCAGTGTGACGTTCGCGCGGGTCTTGTCGACCATGAGGCCCGTGCTGAGGGAGCCGCGGATGATGTTGTTGCTCATGGTGACGTTCGTGTAGGCGGTCGGGAACAGCGAGGTGGGGCCGGGGGAGCCGATGTGTGCGCCCTGGCGGGGGCCGTTCCAGCCGCCGCCGCCGTTCAGGACGTTTCCGGTGATCGTCGCGGACTCCAAGGGGTGTCCCGAGTCGCCGAACACACTGACTTCCAGGGCGTTGTTGGACGACACACTGTTCACCAGGTTGTCCCGTACCTCGACGTTCTTCCCGCCCGCGACCCGGATGCCGTTGGCCCACCACGGCGCTACCGCCGCGTTGTTGAGGATCTTCGCGCCGGTGATCTGGCCGTTCTTGCCGTCGGCGCCCGCGTCCGAGTACGTCGCGAAGGAGTCGTCACCGGTGTTGCGGGCGAAGTTGTTCTTGACCGTGATGTTGTTGCCGAGCTTGTCCGGGCTCGGGGTGTTGCCGTTGTTGATGTTGAAGCCGTCGCCGTAGCTGTCCGCTGTCCGGCTGTTCTGGACCACGCCGTTGCTGCCCGACAGCCAGTTGGCGTCGACATGGCGCGTCCAGATCCGGTCGACCTGCCAGCCGCCCGCGCCGCTCGCGTTGATGCCGTAGTCCGAACCCCCACTGCCGCCGATGTCCCGCCAGACGGCGTTGGCGTCGATCTGCAGGTCCGTCAGTGTGGTGCCCGAACCCACCGTGATCTGCGACCGCCACGCGTTGGCCGGAAGGGGGACCTTGCGGTAGATGGTGGTGTACCACATACCGGCGCCCTGCACCTTGACGCCGGTGAAGTCCAGCGGCTTCGAAACAAGGCTGTTCGTCAGGTACTTGCCCTGCGGGATCCACACCGACTTCTGCTGCGTGCGGGCCGCGTTCACCGTGTTCTGGATGGCGACCGTCGAGTCCTTGCCGAAGTTCGGATCCGCGCCGTTGCTGACCACCGATATCGAGTTGGCGGGCTGGGCCAGGGCCGCGCCCACGTTCTCCAGGTCGACGGAGTCGACGTCGTACACGGCGGCCGTATTGGCCGCGTCCTTCTGGAGTTTGACGGTGCTGCCCGCGGCGATGGGGGCGCCGGTGACCCGGACGGGGAACTCGTTGTAGAAGCGGTACGCCACCCCGCCCGCGTGCGGGTCGTCCGGGTTGGTGGTCGCGCCGCGGTAGTTCCACGCCTGCCGGGAGCTGAGCGCGATCGCCTGGCGGAACGTACCGTTCACGTACAGGTTCAGTGTCGCGTCGATACCGCCGCCCGCCGGCGCGTCCGGGATCGAGGCGCGCACCACGAGGCTGTTGGCGGCCTTGCCCGTGTTGTTCGGCAGGGTCACCGAATCGCCGTTGGCCTTCAGCTCCGTCAGGGCGTAACCCGAAGCCTCGGTCTCCAGGGAGGCTGCGGTCGGCTTCGGCGCTCCCGGGCTGATGGAACGGACCCGGGCGCCGCCGCCGAGGGTGCCGGACTCGGCTTCGACCGTCACGAAAGGCGTGGTGGCCCCGGCTGCCGCCGCGAGCGTTGCGGTGGAGGCTGCGGCGGTGATGTCCGTGGGCGCTTCGCCGCCTGGCTGTGCGGTCAGGACGCCCGCGGTGAGCAGTGCGGCACCGCACAAGCCGGACAATATTCTTCGGTACATGTGTCACCCCTTGATGGGTTCAGTGACGTGTGGGGGGTGGTGACGGATCGTCACGGTAAACGCTTTCTATTCTCAACGGCCAGCATCTAGGCGCCAATGTGGGATGTCAAGACTCGTGAAGCTGGTTCCGTCCGGTCCGCTCAGTGGAATACGGAAAGCGCTTGTTTCCGCGCGGCGCTAGCATCGCTTGGTGAGCGCGACACACGAAGTGGCCGTACTGGCCTTCGACGGGATGGCGCCCTTCGAGCTGGGCGTGGTGGTCGAGGTGTTCGGCCTGGCACGTCCTGAGCTGGGTGAGCTGCCCTGGTACGACCTGCGGGTGTGCGCGCAGGAGCCCGGCCGGGACCTGCGGGTCGTCGGCGGGGTCACCATGCGCGCCGAGTACGGGCTGGCGGAGCTGGCGGCGGCGGACACGGTGATCGTGCCGGGCGTCGCCGAGGTGGGCGGAGAGGTTTCCCCCGACCTCGTCGCCGCGCTGCGCCTGGCGCACTCGCGCGGCGCGCGCCTGGTGTCGATCTGCTCGGGCGCTTTCGCCGTCGCCGCGACCGGCCTGCTGGACGGCCGCCGCGCCACCACCCACTGGCGGTACGCGCGCACCCTCGCCGAACGCCATCCGGAGATCGAGGTGGATCCCGGCGTGCTGTACGTCGACAACGGAGACATCCTGAGCAGCGCGGGCAGCGCCGCCGGCATCGACCTCTGCCTCTATCTCGTACGGTCCGACCACGGCGCCGCGATCGCCAACACCGTGGCCCGCCGCTTCGTGGTCCCGCCCCATCGCGAGGGCGGCCAGGCGCAGTTCATCGAGGCGGCCGTCCGGCCCGTCAGCGAGGACCGCGACGGCGTGGCGTACAGCATGGCCTGGGCGCTGGAGCGGCTGCACACCCCGCTGAGTGTGCCGATGCTGGCCCGTGCGGCGAGCATGTCGGAACGCTCCTACCTGCGGCACTTCACCCGGCGCACCGGAACCAGCCCGATGCGCTGGGTCGTCGCCCAGCGCGTTGCGGCGAGCCTGCCACTGCTGGAGTCGGGCGAGGGGTCGGTCGGCGAGGTCTCCGCGGCCGTCGGTTTCGACAGCGCGGCCACCTACCGCCACCACTTCGGCAGGGAGATGCGGACGACACCGACGGCGTACCGCAAGGCGTTCGTGCGGACCGCCGGATAGGGTCTCGTGCGGACCGCCGGTAAGGGTCTTTCGTTTGGACGGATAGGGTCTTTCGTTTGGATCGAGGCGGGTCCGCAGGTCAGTGCTCGGCCGCGGCCTCGATGCGGCTGCGCTCGTTGGCGCGGTCGATCTCGGCCATGTGCTCCTCGGCCCAGGCGCGTACGGCGGCCAGCGGTCCTTCCAGCGACAGGCCGAGCGGGGTGAGCCGGTAGTACACCCGCGGCGGCACCGACGCCTCGACCCGGCGCTCGACGAGGCCGTCCCTGGCCAGCCCCTGGAGCGTGACCGACAGC
This sequence comes from Streptomyces sp. NPDC087906, assembly GCF_055584925.1. Lineage (NCBI taxonomy): Bacteria > Bacillati > Actinomycetota > Actinomycetes > Kitasatosporales > Streptomycetaceae > Streptomyces > Streptomyces sp. NPDC087906. The sequence continues at coordinate 732,340 of NZ_JBVJLC010000003.1, read as the reverse complement.
ATCTTCTGCGAGACGCCGGTCATCCTGCGCTGCAGTTCCGCGAAGCGCACCTCGTCGGGGGAGGCCTCGGCAAGCACCTTCACCGCCATCGACATCCACTTCGTGCCGATCCTGTCGAGCAGCCGGCGGGTCTTGCACCGCGGGTCGAAGAGATCGCCGCGCCCGTCGGGGGAGCGCCGTGTCGCGGGGGAGGTCACCCGAAGCTCACCACCTGAGTCAGAAGTGCCGTCTTGGCAATCCCCACTCTAGTTACCTACCGTTTTCTTGTCACCATTGGTAACTGCCTGAAAGGCGGTCCTGTATGTCTGTCGCGCTACGCCGGGTCACGGCCAACGGCATCGACCTCAACGTGGCCGTCGCGGGCGAGGGTCCGGCCGTCCTGCTGCTGCACGGCTTCCCGCACACCTGGGAGCTGTGGACCGATGTCATGGCCGGGCTCGCCGGCCGCTACCGGCTGATCGCACCGGACCTGCGCGGGTGCGGTGCGAGCACACGGGCGGTGGACGGGTACGACGCCGGTACGCTCGCGGCCGACGCCGAAGCCCTCCTCGGCGCGCTCGGTGAGACCTCGGCGGCGGTGATCGGCATCGACGCGGGCGCCCCGCCCGCCTTCCTCCTCGCCATGCGCCGACCGGACCTCGTCAGGCAACTGGTGCTGATGGAGTCGCTGTTGGGCACACTCCCTGGCGCCGAGTCGTTCCTCGCGCACGGCGCCCCCTGGTGGTTCGGGTTCCACGCGGTACCGGGCCTCGCGGAATCCGTACTCGTCGGCCACGAAGCCGAGTACATCGACTGGTTCCTCACCGCGGGCACGCTCGGTGCGGGCGTACGGCCCGACGTCCGCGACGCGTTCGTCCGCGCGTACACCGGAAGCGAGGCGCTGCGCTGCGCCTTCTCGTACTACCGCGCGCTGCCGGCCAGCGGGCGGCAGATCCAACAGGCCGCCGACGAAGGCCGGTTGACCGTACCGACGATGGCGATCGGCGCCCAGCCGGTGGGTTCGGTGCTGGAGCGGCAACTGCGGCCGCTCGCCGACGATCTCGTCGCGCATGTCGTCGAGGACTGCGGACATATCGTGCCGCAGCACCGACCCGCTGAACTGCTCGCCCTGCTGGTCCCGTTCCTCGCCGAGGGCCATGCTTAGCGGTTTCAGGGGGCTCAGCGGTGCCGAGAGGTTCAGCGATGCCGAGGGGTTCAGCGGTGCCAGGGGCGTTCGCCGATTGACGGCGACGGCAGGGGGGTCGGGCGGTAGACGTCCGGTGCGTACTGCGACAACTCGGCTTCCAGCTCGGCGAAAGTCCCCTTCGTCCAGGCGGGTCGGACGAAGCGCAGCGACAACCAGGCGCGGTCGGCAGCCGGTTCGGTGCGGCTCGGGCCCGGTCCTTCGCGGAAGACGTTCGGCACACCGCCGTATCCCGGCAGCCCCATGACGACCGTCAGTGCGAAGGACGACGGATACTCGGGCAGGACCGTCACCCAGCTCAGCTCCTCCCATCTGCGGGACCAGGTGACGCTCCCGCAGACGAAGTGCAGCCCTTGGTCGTCCACTTGGACGGAGGTGGCGCTGTCCCGGGTGTTCCTCCTGGCCACGATCGCCAAGACGACGGCGGCGATGAGGAGCATGGGGAACAGGGTCAGGACCGTGATGGCGTTGCCCATGAAGAACAGGCAGACGCAGACGACGACGAAGCCGAGGATGACGAGACGGCCGGCGGGCAGCACGGTTCCTGTGGCCCGGTACGCGGAGTCCGCAGGCGTGATGGCACCTGCGCCCGCACGTGCGTGAACGCCAGGACGCGCGCCCGCGCCAACTCGCGCGCCCACTCCCGAGCCCGTCCCGGTCCCGGCGCGGGCTCTGGGCCGGCGGGCCGGGAAGGCGGCGGGGGTGGCGGCAGGAGCGGGCGGCCGGCCCGGACGCGGCGGAGGTGCCGGCCGCCGCGCAGGGGCAGGTGCAGGGGCAGGTGTCGGTGCCGCCGGTGACGCGGACGGTGCGGGCGTGGTCCTGGTGCGGGTGTTCTGCCGGGCGGCGGCCTCGTCGACCACCGTCGGCGAAGGCGGCGGAGCCGGTACCGAAGGCCGGGACGTGTGCTCACCGCCCGCCGGGGCCAGCAGGTCCAGTACGTCCCTGGGATGCGGGCGCTTCTCCGGCTCCTTGGTGAGGCAGGCGGCGATGACGGAGCGCAGCGACGCGGGCAGCGCGGAGAGGTCTGGCTCGTCGTGGACCACGCGGTACAGCAGCGCCGGGGCCGTGCCTTCACCGAAGGGGCCCGCTCCGGTGGCGGCGAAGACGAGCACCGAACCGAGCGAGAAGACATCGCTCACGGCGCCCACCTCCTCGCCGGTGGCCTGCTCGGGAGACATGAAGCCCGGTGTGCCGATGACCGTGCCGGTGCCGGTGAGCACGGTGGCGCCTTCGAGCGCCTTCGAGATGCCGAAGTCGATCACCCGCGGACCGTCGTCGGTGACGAGGACGTTCGACGGTTTCATGTCGCGGTGCACGAGCCCGGCGCGGTGGATGGAGTCCAGCGCTTCCGAAAGTCCTGCGCCCAGACTGCGTAACTCCGCTGCGGGAAGGGGGCCTTCGTCGGCGACGAGCGTCGCGAGATCGGGTGCGGGAATGTACTGGCTGGCCACCCACGGGGTCGTGGCGTCCGGATCGGCACCGATCACCGGCGCGGTCCAGAAGCCTCCCACCCGCTGTGCGGCTTCGACCTCGCGGCGGAAGCGGTCGCGGAAGCCCGGCTGGTCGGCGATGTGCGGCCGTACGACCTTGACCGCCACCCGGCGCCCGCCGCGCGAACGGCCCAGGAAGACCTCGCCCATGCCCCCGGCGCCGAGCCTGCCGTCCAGCACGTACCCGCCGATCTCCCGCGGATCACCGGCCTTGAGCCCCTGCGTCGTCACCGAGCACCCCCGTCCTGGTCGCGAAGCAGCACCATAGTGCAGCGGCGCGGGAGAGTTGGCCACACATGCATAACGCCCTGCCACCCGTGGCAAGATGGAGCCATGACGACCAACCGAAAGGTCCATGCCGCGTAGTCGGCCAGGGCACGTCCGGGCCCAACTCCCGGACCGGCAGCGCGCACAACGAGGCGCGCGAAGCGCGGGCACGCGAACCGCGATCGACCATCTGTCCGCGTCGGCGATGTCCGAGATCGTGCGCATCGAACGCACCAGGAACTATCTGCTCCCCGGCGATACGGCCGCGGCACTGATCCGGTGGAAGGCGTATGCCCGCCGCACGAGGCGCCAGGTCTGGTACGACGACGAGTTCGGCGACACGGACCGGTACTGCTGCGGCGATCCGATCGAGGGACGCGCTCTCCTCGACCGGGTGATGGGCTCGATGTCACGGCAGGGGGCCCGCGAACTCCGCCGCATCGTCGGCGCACTTGACGCCGAGTACGACTACGGCTGACCCCTGTACGGCTGACCCGCCCAACGGCTGAGCCGCGTACGCCTGACCCGCTCACGACTGACCCGCCTACGACTCTCCCACTCACGACTGACCCGCCTACGACCGAGTCGGCGGCCCCAGACGAAGTGCCGCCCAGGACCGCCGACTCGTCGCTACCCGCGCGGCCTACCGCGTCAGTGCGCCCTGCGTACCGTCACCTCCGCGGCGTCCGTGTGCCGCGAACCCGCGCCGAGCGCCGTCAGCGACGTCCTGCCGCTCGGGGTCGTGTCCGGGATCCGTACGGTGAAGGACACCGCGCCGTGCTTGTCCGCGACGGCCGTGCCGAGCGACGCCGAGCCCAGCCGCAACTCGACGCTCTCGCCGCGCCGGTAGCCGTCCGCGCCGACGCGCACGGTCGAGCCCGCCGCGACGGTCCCCTGGACGTGCAGCTTGCCGGGCTTCAGCGACGCCTTGTACTCGGCGCACGCGCTACCGGCAACGCCCGCCTCCGGAGCGGGCGTTCCGGTGGTGACACCGTCGTCCTCGCGTACGGTCAGGGTGTTGAACCCCTTGTCGCCCATCACGCCACCCGCGATGTCGGTCACCGACACCTTGAACGCGGTGGATCCGGTGGTGCTCGGCAGTGTGTCGCCGTACGTGGGGACCCGTACCGGCACACAGACCTGGCCGGGGGCGAAGGTCACCTTCTGCATCGCGGCGCCGGTCTTGCCGGTCGCGGAGCCGAACACACTGACGTAGCCGGTGACCGGCTGCCGGGACGGCCGGGACAGTACGGCGGCCAACTCGGCCGTACCGGGGCCCGATCCCTCCTCGACATAGGCCGGGGCCATGTCGACGGTCGCCTGCTGGGCGGGGACCCGGGAGCCGACGGCGCGGTTCTCGGCCGAGAGGTCGGAGAGGTACACACCGCCCGACGCCGCGCCGTCCGCGCCCTTGGCGCCGGTGAAGCGCACCTCGCGGACGTCCCGCAGATCGATCCGCTTGAGCGAGGAGGTCGGGATCGTCACCTGCTGCAGGATGACCTTGCGCAGCCACGGGGAGCTGACGCCCGGCAGCCGGGTCACGGCGGCCGGGTTGAGCGCGGAGACCGGCGACGACCAGGAGCGGCCCGAGCCGTCGACGACGCTGACGGTCAAGTCCGTTCCGGTAGGCACGAGTTCGTCGGCGGCGACCTTCACGGAGAGCTGCTGGTAGTGCCGGAGGTCGCGGTCGCCGCGCGGTACCGTCACCCGTACCTGCCCGCCGGGCGCCGCCCACGTCATGTGCAGCATCGGCGACGACGGTATGTTCCACGCCCACTGCGCGGGTGACCAGTGCGGTACGGCGGCCTCGTTGAGTGTCGTGGTGCAGTACGGCAGGGACTGCGGAAGCGTCATGCCGCCTTGGCCGCCCATTCCGGCGCACACCTCGGCCTTGGCGCCGCCGGTGGTGCGTACCGCCGAGTCGGTGTGCTCGAACGTGTTGATGTCCGTTCGGGACTTGGCGGGCTGCGTCGCGGTCACCGAAATGCTCGCGAACGGGGTCGAGGGCGGTGTGACGACCGACCCGTCGAACATCGGCTGGAACTGCTTCTCCGCGCCGAGCGTGAGCCGGAAGAAGCCGGCGATGTACGCGGCACCGACCTGGACCTGCTCCGCCGGGGCGAGTCGGGTGGTGGCCGGGGACTTCGGGTCGCAGACCGGATCGTCGGAGCCGCTGGCAGCCGCCCAGTCGTCACCGGTGCCTGACGGCCAGCCGCCCGGTGTCCAGATGGTGTTGAAGAAGTTGTGGTTGGCGCCCTGCACGAGCACGGCCGAACGGAGCACGTTGTCGGTGAAGTTGTGCCGCGAGTCGTCGATGATGTGCTGGCCCATCAGGTTCTCCACGTCCCCGTCGCAGTACGGCAGGACCGTCGCCGTGGCCACGTTCGGCAGGGAGATACGGTCGTAGTCGACCGGCGCGAGGGGCAGTACGGCCTTGATGCCGAACTGCTGCGAGAGGGGCAGGGCGTCGTTGAGCGTCGAAGCCGCCACGACCCCTTCGCCGCCGCGCGAGTGGCCCATGATCCCGACATCGCCCAGATCGAGCCGGCCCGCCAGGTCGGACGGCCGCACATCGCCCGACAGCGCCTGACTGAGACTCACATCCTTGTTCGTGAAGGCGTCGTGGTAGACGGCCTTGTCGCCGGCGTTGGCCTTCTTCAGCATCCGCAGGGTGTCGAGGATGAGTTCGCCGCGGGCCTGCGCGCCGTAGTCGGCGGCGAGTTGGTTGTCCTTCGCGTTGATCGCGTTGGCGGAGACGGAGACCACGGCGTACCCGTTGCTCGCCAGAGCGCGGGCCGGCGCCTCGTACCCCAGGAAGCTGGGTATGGGGGCGCGGTCCTCGGTGCTGTCCGGCGCCGTACGGCAGGGCCAGCCGGCCGGGTTGGCCTTGCCGGTGCCGTAGCAGGAGCTGTGCCGGCCGTGCTCGAAGATGACGACGGGCTTCTTGCCCCGGCCGTCCGGCAGATAGATCTTGCCCTCGAACTCACCGCGCGTGCCACCGATGTTGAGCAGCGGCAGCGCCTGGTCGCCGAAGTTGTAGACGGCCTCGGAGACGTGGTGGCTGCCGAGCTTCGAGGGATCGGCCCGCAGGGTCTGCGGGGTGATCGCGGGCGCCGCGGGCGCGGCGGGAGTCTGGGGGGCCGGGGTCGCCGGAGCGCTGCTCGACGGGGACCCGAAGGCGTCGGTGGTGACGGAACCGGCCGTGGTGACCGAGGAGTCGGTGGTCACGAGGGAGAGCGATGTGCCGTCCGCGGACTCCGTCGCGGGGCCGAGGTTCTTGCCGTCGGCCGAGAGCGTCGGTGCTCCCGCGGTGACGGGAAGCGGCTTGTCGAGGTCGAGGGTGACCCGGAATCCGCCGGCGACGCGGTCGACGGACCACTGCGGGCGGGCGGTCGGCTTGGGGGAGGGGGCCGCGGCGGCGGCCCCCTGGATCAGCGTGAGGGGCAGGCAGGTCAGTGCCAGCGCCATGGCGATACGTCTCGCACGTCTGGTGAGTTGAGACAAGGGAGGGCCTTACTCGTGAGCGAACCAATGCCCTCGCCATCGCTGTTGAGCGATGGCGAGGGCTGTGCGATTCGCAACGTATGCAGGGCCGGTGAAGACGGCGAGACGATCTTGTTACCTGGATGTTCCGTCGGCCGATGCGGAGATATGAGGCAACAAGACGCCGTAAAAGGGGCCATCTTCTTGCTGGTCAAACCTGCTCGACCGCACGGGAGGCGGGTTCAGACCGCGGTGCGCGGGGTGGCGTCCGGGCGGTGGTACGTGTCGCCCGTCATCGACTCCAGCTCCTGCTGCTTCGTCTCGGGCACCTTGCGCAGCACGAAGAAGAACGAGGCGAGGGCGAAGAACGCGAACGTGCCGTAGAGCCAGGAGAGTCCGACGTGCTTGGTCATCGGCTCGAAGGCGAACGTGACGATGAAGTTGAAGATCCAGTTGGACGCCGTGCCGATCGCCAGCGCCATCGCCCGCATCCGGTTCGGGAACATCTCGGCGAGCATGATCCACAGCACCGGCCCCCAGGAGAGCGCGAAGAACACCACGAAGCCGTTGGCGCCGACCAGGGCGAGCGGGCCGTACGGGCTGGGCAGTGTGACGTTGTCACCGGTGCCCTGCTGCTGGGAGAAGGCGACGGCGGTCAGCAGCAGCGCCAGGAACATGCCGATGGAACCGATGGTGAGGAGCCGGCGGCGGCCCACCCGGTCCACGAAGAGCATCGCGACCACCGTCATCACCACATTGATCCCTGCGGTGATCACGGACGTGGTGAACGAGCTGGACTCGCTGAAGCCGACCGACTTCCACAGGGTGGTCGAGTAGTAGAAGATCGCGTTGATGCCGACGAGTTGCTGGAAGGCGGCCATGATGATGCCGACCCACACCAGCGGATGCAGCCCGAACCTGCTGCCCCTGATGTCGGCGAAGCTGCTGTTGCGTTCCTTCTGCAGTGTGTTCTTGATCTGCTCGACCCGGTCCTGCGGATCGGCCTCGCCCGAGACCCGTGCCAGCACCTCGGCCGCCTTGTCGTTCTGGCCCTTGAGCACCAGATAGCGCGGTGACTCGGGGATCAGCATGGCCAGCACGCCGTACACGACGGCCGGAATCACACCGACCAGGAACATCCAGCGCCAGGCCTGCATACCGAACCACAGCTCCTGAGAGGCGCCGCCCGCCGCACCCGCGATGCCCTTGTTGGAGCTGAGCACCACCAACTGTCCGATGGTGATGGCCAGTTGTTGCAGGGATCCGAGCGCGCCCCGGCCCTTGGCAGGGGCCACCTCGGAGATGTACGCGGGTGCGATGACCGAGGCGATCCCGATACCGAGACCGCCGATCACCCGCCACACCATCAGGTCGGGCACGGAGAAGGCGAAGGCCGAACCGACGGAGCTGATGACGAACATGACAGCACCCAGCACCATCACCCGCCGCCTGCCCCAACTGTCCGCGAGCCGCCCCGCGTACCAGGCGCCGACCGCACAGCCCAGCAGCGCGATCGAGACCACGAAGCCGGAGAGGAACGAGCCCAGATGGAAGTGGGACCCCAAGGCGTCCACGGCTCCGTTGATCACGGAGGAGTCGAAACCGAAGAGGAAACCGCCGACGGCGGCCGCTATCGAAATACCGACTGCTTTGCCTTTTCGTCCCGGTATGTCGGACGCCGGGGTTTCTGCTCCGAGGGCGGTTCGGGCCATGAGTGCCACCTGACTAACTGTCGACCTTTTTTCAACCCGTGCTCGCGTGCCCGCGCCCTGGGCGGGCAAACCAGGACGTGTGGGCGCGGGCCGTCAGTGCGGCGGAGCACGCGGCGGCGCCCGTATTCCCCGTCGGCCGAGCCGTGTCGCTGTTGAGCCGAACGGGTGAGGAGCGGGAGGATGGCCGAATGCGGATGCAGACACAGCGCAGGGGAGGGGTGGTCCGGTGAGCAGGTACGACAGGGACCGGTACGACGTCACCGACGAGCAGTGGGAGGGCCTGGCGCAGGTCGTTCCGCTGCGCAGCCGAAACGAATGGCCGTCCCGGGTCGACCACCGGACGGTTCCCGAGGAGTACGCGGCCGAGCAGCGGCGCTTCGTCGTGCTGCGGGTGCAGGTGTTCGCCGACGCGCGCGAGGTGGCTGAATATCTCATGGCCCAGATCCCGGTCCTGCTGGATCTGACCGGCGCGGAGAGCGATGTGGCCAAGCGGATCCTGGACTTCAGCAGTGGTGTCGTTTTCGGCCTCGGCAGCGGTATGCACCGGGTCGACAAGAACGTCTTCCTGCTGGCGCCGGTCGGTACGGAGGTCGAAGGCATCGCGGCGGTCGCCGCACCCAGGCCGTAACGGGGAGAGCAGCCGTAACGGGGAGAGCAGCCGTAGCGGAGACAGCGGCCGTAGCGGAGAGAACAGAGGAAAGGCGCGTACGTGACGCAGGACGCCCGCACCGGTCGGGACGGCAAGGAGTCTGCGGCGAAGCTCGATGTGGCAGGGCTGCAGAGCCGGCTGGTCGAGTTCGCCGCCGCCCGGGACTGGGCGCGGTTCCACACGCCGAAGAACCTGGCGGCGGCCCTGAGCGTGGAGGCGTCGGAGCTGCTGGAGATCTTCCAGTGGCTGACGCCCGAGCAGTCGGCGCGAGTGATGGCGGAACCGGAGTCGGCGCACCGGGTGGCCGACGAGGTCGCTGACGTGCTGGCGTATCTGCTGCAGTTCTGCGACGTGCTGGGGATCGACGTCCTGGCCGCACTCGCGGCGAAGATCGACCGGAACGAACACCGCTTCCCGCCGAAGGAGTCCCCTGATCGCGGCTGACTGTCCGTCGATCATCTCCATGGTCACTCTTCGGAGTGAGCGAGTTTCGCACAACTGCCCCACTATCCACAGATTTCCGTATTCCTCTGGCCTTTCCGGCACCTGTCGCTCACTCTAGGTAGTGGATCGGGGCGAGTCGGGTCACGGGACGGACGATCGGGGGTGGGTGATGGACGCCGAGCGGCTCATCGCGGTGAGTAGGAACGTACTGGCCGGCAGCGCGGACGCGCGTGCGGTGCTGGCCGAGGCGGGGCAGGCGCAGGCGCTCGCGCAGGCGATCGGCAGCCGGCTGGCGTACGGCGGCCCTGCGGAACTGCGCGCCGAGGCCCGCGAGCTGGGCGAGGCGGGCGAGCGAGGCGGCGGCGCCGTCGGTCCCCCGGCGCTGCGCGGCGGTACGGAGATCAGGGCGGCGCAGCTCACCGGGGTGGCCGATGTGAGGGGAACCCTGACGGCGCTCGACGGGCTGTTCGGCGAGGTGGGGATCGCGCTGGTGGCCGTCGCGTGTGCCACGGACGAGGAGGGGCTGTACTGGCAGTGCATCGAGGCGATCGACGCGGCTGACGAGACCGGGGACCGGCTCGGCGGGATGCTGCGCAGACTGGGCGGGGGAGCGCCATGACGTACCGCAGAACCGCTACGACCGAAGACAGGACCCGCTACGACCGACCGCGGGGCAGTTACGAGAAGGGGGTCGCGGCGTCCGCCGCGAGACGTTCCGCCGAGGTCTGGAGATCGGCGTCCAACTGGGAGAGATCAGCGGTGAGCGTCTCCATCAGCTCCTCCATCTGCTGGAGCAGCCCCTTGGGCGCCTCGTCCTGGCCCGGCTGCTCCGGCGCGGTCTCGGCGGGTGTTGCTTCCTGGGACATGACGGCCTCCTCGTGGGCCGGACGGTCCGGCTCCGCCCGAGCCAACGATCATCGCGGGCCGCCGGTCACTGCCCGTACGCCGTGAGGTTGACGCTGTTCGATGGTGCGGGTCGGAAGGTGCAGGATGGATGTCATGGATCTTCGAATTTTCACCGAGCCCCAGCAGGGGGCCAGCTACGAGACGCTGCTGCGGATGGCCAAGGCCACCGAGGACCTGGGCTTCGACGCCTTCTTCCGCTCTGATCATTACCTGAAGATGGGATCCGTCGACGGTCTGCCGGGACCCACCGACGCGTGGATCACCCTGGCGGGTCTGGCCCGTGAGACCAAGCGGATCCGGCTCGGCACACTGATGACGGCGGGCACGTTCCGGCTGCCCGGGGTGCTGGCCATCCAGGTCGCGCAGGTGGACCAGATGTCCGGCGGGCGGATCGAACTGGGCCTGGGCGCAGGCTGGTTCGAGGAGGAGCACAAGGCGTACGGGATCCCGTTCCCCAAGGAGAAGATCGCCCGGCTGGAAGAGCAGCTCGCCATCGTGACGGGCCTGTGGGGAACGCCCACCGGGGAGACGTTCAGCTACGACGGGACGTACTACCAGCTCACCGACTCGCCCGCGCTGCCCAAGCCGGCCCAGGCCAAGGTGCCGGTGCTGATCGGCGGCCACGGCGCGACCCGCACGCCCCGGCTCACCGCGCAGTACGCCGACGAGTTCAACATGCCGTTCGCCTCGATCGAGGACAGCGAGAAGCAGTTCGGCCGGGTCAGGGCCGCGCTGGAGAAGGAAGGGCGCCCCGGGGACGATCTCGTGTACTCCAACGCGCTGATCGTCTGTGTGGGCAAGGACGACGCGGAGGTGGCGCGCCGCGCCGCCACCCTGGGAAGGGAAGTGGAGGAACTGAAGGCGAACGGGCTCGCGGGCACGCCCGCCGAAGTGGTCGACAAGATCGGGCAGTACGCGGCGGTCGGCTCCCAGCGGATCTATCTCCAGGTCATGGATCTGGACGACCTCGACCATGTGGAGCTGATCTCGGCGCAGGTCCAGTCCCAGCTCGGCTGAGCAGGCCGGCGGGGAAACAGCAGCAGAAGCAGGACAAGAAGACGAGAGAGGGAGAAGCCGTGAAACCCGTCCGTACGCTCGCCGCCGCCCTCGCGCGGGAGACCGTCCTCCTCGACGGCGGCCTTTCCAACCAGCTCGCCGCGCAGGGCTGCGACCTGTCGGACGAGCTGTGGTCGGCGCGGCTCCTCCTCGACGATCCCGGGCAGATCGAGGCGGCCCACACCGCCTATGTGCGGGCGGGTGCCCGGGTGCTGATCACCTCCAGTTATCAGGCCGGGTACGAGGGCTTCGCGCGGCGCGGGGTGTCGCGCGACGTGGCGGACGGTCTGCTGGGACGCAGTGTCGAGCTGGCCCGTGCGGCGGCGGCCACCGTCGAGGACGAGGTCTGGGTGGCCGCGTCCGTCGGGCCGTACGGTGCGACGCTGGCCGACGGCAGCGAGTACCGGGGGCGCTACGGCCTGTCCGTGGGCGAACTGGAACGGTTCCACCGGCCGAGGATCGAGGCGCTGGCCGCCGCAGGGCCCGACGTCCTCGCGCTGGAGACCGTGCCCGACACGGACGAGGCGCGGGCTCTGCTGGCCGCCGCCGAGGGCTGCGGGGTGCCCGTCTGGCTCTCGTACACCGTCGCGGGGGAGCACACCAGGGCGGGCCAGCCGCTGGCCGAGGCCTTCGCCCTGGCGGCCGACGCCGAGCAGGTGATCGCCGTGGGAGTCAACTGCTGCGAGCCGGGTGACACCGAAGCGGCCGTGGCGCTGGCCGCTTCGGTGACGGGCAAACCCGTCGTCGTCTATCCCAACAGCGGCGAGCGCTGGGACGCGGCCGCCCGGCGCTGGCGCGGGGCGGGCACGTTCGATCCGTCGAGGGTGCGGGCCTGGCAGGAGTCGGGGGCGCGGTTGGTCGGCGGTTGCTGCCGGGTCGGTCCCGGCGAGATAGCCGGGCTGAACGCCCTGACCGGACCGGAATCAAGGCGAAAACCCGTGGTCGGGGCGGGCCGGGCAGACAATACTCAATCAGGTGTTCCTGACGATCAGTACGACCGGCACCCCTGAACGTCCAGCGACCGACCTCGGCTTTCTGCTGCACAAGCATCCCGACAAGGCGCAGACGTTCTCCACCGCCCACGGCACGGCGCATGTCCTCTACCCCGAGGCGACCGCCGAGCGCTGCACGGCCGCGCTGCTGCTGGAGGTCGATCCCGCCGCGCTGCTCCGGCGCGGCCGGGGCAAGGGCCGGGGCGGCGCCCCCGACGCCGCGCTCGCGCAATACGTCAACGACCGCCCCTACGCGGCGTCGTCGCTGCTGGCGGTCGCGCTGAGCACGGTCTTCAAGAGCGCGCTGCGCGGTGACTGCCGTGCGCTGCCCGAGCGCGCGGCGAGTCCGCTGCCGCTGCGGATCGAAGTGCCCGCGGTACCGGCGCGCGGCGGCGCCGAGCTGGTGCAGCAGCTCTTCGGGCCGCTCGGCTGGAGCACGGTGGAGGCGCGTCCGGTGGCGCTGGACGAGCAGTTCACCGAGTGGGGCGAGTCCCGGTACGTACAGCTCGCCCTGGAGGGCGAGCTGCGACTCGCCGACGCGCTGCGCCAGTTGTACGTACTGCTGCCGGTCCTCGACGACGCCAAGCACTACTGGGTGGCGCCCGACGAGGTCGACAAGCTGCTGCGGGCCGGTGAGGGCTGGCTCGCCGACCACCCCGAGAAGCAACTGATCACCAGCCGCTATCTGGCCCGCCGCTGGGGCCTGACCAGGGCGGCCATGGAACGGCTCGAACTGGTGCGGCTCGCCGAGGCCGACGACATCGACGTCGAGGCGATCGACAACGCGGTGGAGGAGCCGCAGGCCGAACCGGAAGGAGGGATGGGAGAAGCGGAGGCGGCCGAGGCGGCCGAGCCCGAGGCGAAGGAGCCGTCGCTCGCCGACCAGCGGCGCGCGGCGATCCTCACGGCGCTGCGCGAGGCGGGCGCGAGCAGCGTGCTCGACCTCGGCTGCGGACAGGGGCAGTTGGTGCAGAGCCTGCTCAAGGACGCGCGGTTCACCCGTATCACCGGCGTGGACGTGTCGATGCGGGCGCTCACCATCGCCGCACGCCGGCTCAAGCTGGACCGGATGAGCGAGCGGCAGGCAGGCCGGGTCAGCCTGATGCAGAGCTCGCTCGCCTACACCGACAAGCGGATCAAGGGCTACGACGCGGCGGTGCTGAGCGAGGTCGTCGAGCACCTCGACCTGCCCAGGCTGCCGGCCCTGGAATACGCGGTGTTCGGCTCGGCGCGGCCCGGCACGGTGGTCGTGACCACGCCCAACGTCGAGTACAACGTGCGCTGGGAGACCCTGCCGGCGGGCACGGTGCGCCACAGGGACCACCGCTTCGAGTGGACCCGCGAGGAGTTCCGCCGCTGGGCGGGCGAGACGGGCGAACGGTACGGCTACGCCGTCGACTTCGTCCCCGTAGGACCGGACGACCCCGAGGTGGGGCCGCCCACGCAGATGGCCGTGTTCACCGCACTGAGGGAGGCGAAGGCCGCATGAGCAGCAACAAGCAGACCACCAACGACACCGACAGCACCAGCAGCACCGACAGCACCGCCACCGACAACACCGCGGGCCGCGTCCTGCCGGTGACCGACCTGTCGCTGGTGGTCCTCGTCGGCGCCACCGGATCCGGCAAGTCCACCTTCGCCGCGCGCCACTTCAAGCCCACCGAGATCATCTCCTCGGACTTCTGCCGCGGCCTCGTCGCCGACGACGAGAACAACCAGAGCGCGAGCGGCGACGCCTTCGACGTCCTGCACTACATCGCGGGCAAGCGGCTCGCGGCCGGCCGGCTCACCGTCGTGGACGCCACCAACGTCCAGGTGGAGAGCCGCAGACAGCTCGTCAAGCTCGCCCGCGAACACGACGTGCTGCCCATCGCGATCGTCCTCGACCTGCCCGAGGACGTGTGCGCCGCGCGCAACGCCACCCGCCCCGACCGCGCCGCCATGCCCCGCCATGTGATCAAGCGGCACCGCGCCGAACTGCGCCGCTCCCTGCGCGGCCTGGAGCGCGAGGGGTTCCGCAAGGTGCACATCCTGCGCGGCGAGGAGGAGGTGTCCGGCGCCCGGATCACCCTCGAACGCCGCTACAACGACCTCACCCACCTCACCGGACCCTTCGACATCATCGGCGACGTCCACGGCTGCCACTCCGAGCTGGAGACCCTGCTCGGCAGGCTCGGTTACGCCGACGGCGTCCACCCCGAGGGCCGTACGGCCGTCTTCGTCGGCGACCTCGTCGACCGGGGCCCCGACAGCCCCGGTGTGCTGCGCCGGGTGATGGGCATGGTCGCGGCGGGCCACGCCCTGTGCGTGCCGGGCAACCACGAGAACAAGCTCGGCCGCTGGCTGAAGGGCCGCAAGGTGCAGATCACCCACGGTCTCGCGGAGACCGTCGAGCAGTTGGAGAAGGAGGACGACACCTTCCGCCAGGACGTGCTGACCTTCATCGACGGGCTGGTCAGCCACTACGTCCTGGACGGCGGCAAGCTGGTCGTCTGCCATGCCGGGCTGCCCGAGAAGTACCACGGCCGCACCTCGGGCCGGGTGCGCTCGCACGCCCTGTACGGCGACACCACGGGCGAGACCGACGAGTTCGGCCTGCCCGTGCGCTACCCCTGGGCCGAGGACTACCGGGGCCGCGCCGCCGTGGTGTACGGGCACACCCCCGTGCCGAACACCTCCTGGATCAACAACACCATCTGCCTCGACACCGGCGCGGTCTTCGGCGGCAAGATGACCGCGCTGCGCTGGCCGGAGCGCGAGCTGGTCGACGTACCGGCCGAGCGGGTCTGGTACGAGCCGGCCAGGCCGCTGGCCACCGAGGCGCCCGGCGGCAGGGAGGGCAGACCGCTCGACCTCGCCGACGTGCACGGCCGGCGCGTCGTGGAGACCCGGCACATGGCCCGGCTCTCGGTCCGCGAGGAGAACGCCGCCGCAGCTCTGGAGGTGATGAGCCGCTTCGCGATCGACCCGCGGCTGCTCGCCTACCTGCCGCCGACCATGGCGCCGACGGCCACCTCCGCCGAGGAGGGCTATCTGGAGCACCCGGCCGAGGCGTTCGCGCAGTACCGCGAGGACGGCGTGGCTCAGGTCGTGTGCGAGGAGAAGCACATGGGCTCGCGCGCCGTCGCGCTGGTCTGCCGGGACGCGACGGCCGCCGCCGAGCGCTTCGGTGTGCAGGGCCCGACCGGCGCCCTGCACACCCGCACCGGGCGGCCCTTCTTCGACGACCCCGCCGTCACCGAAGAGGTCCTGGAGCGGCTGCGCACCGCCGTCACCGCCGCCGGGCTGTGGGCGGAGCTGGACACCGACTGGCTGCTGCTCGACGCCGAGCTGATGCCCTGGTCGCTGAAGGCGACGGGGCTGCTGCGCACCCAGTACGCGGCGGTCGGCGCGGCTGCGGGCGCCGCGTTCCCCGCCGTGACCGGCGCGCTCGAAGCGGCCGTGGCGCGCGGCGTGGACGCGGGCGCGCTGCTGGCCACGCAGCGGGAGCGGGCCTCCGACGCCGCCGCCTTCACCGAGGCGTACCGCCGCTACTGCTGGGCGACCGACGGTCTGGACGGGGTGCGGCTCGCGCCGTTCCAACTGCTGGCCGCCCGTGGCCGCAGCCTCGCCGCCGTCCCCCACGACCAGCAGCTCGCCTGGCTCGACCGGCTCGTGGAGCACGACCCGACCGGGCTGCTCCAGGTCACCCGGCGGCTGGTCGTGGACACGGGCGACGCGGAGTCGGTCCGCTCCGGTGTCGACTGGTGGCTGGAGATGACCGGGCGCGGCGGCGAGGGCATGGTCGTCAAACCGCTCCAGGCGCTGGTACGGGACGGCAAGGGGCGGCTCGTCCAGCCGGGCGTCAAGGTCCGCGGCCGCGAGTATCTGCGGATCATCTACGGCGCCGAGTACACCCGCCCGGAGAATCTGCTGCGGCTGCGCGGCAGGTTCCTCGGCCACAAGCGGTCGTTGGCGCTGCGCGAGTACGCCCTGGGCCTGGAGGCCCTGGACCGGCTCGCGGAGGGGGAGCCGCTGTGGCGGGTGCACGAGGCGGTGTTCGCCGTCCTGGCGCTGGAGTCGGAGCCGGTCGACCCCCGGCTGTGACCAGGGCGACGGATCGTCGTGGCCTGTTTGACGGGTGAACGGCGCGCCGTGCGGTGAGGATGGAGGCATGGGATTCCATGTCGACTCCGAGGCCGGGCGGCTGCGCCGCGTCATACTGCACCGCCCCGGCCTGGAGCTGAAACGGCTCACTCCGGGCAACAAGGACGCGCTGCTCTTCGACGACGTGCTGTGGGTGCGGCGCGCCCAGGAGGAGCATGACGGTTTCGCCGACGTGCTGCGCGGGCGCGGTGTCGAGGTGCATCTCTTCGGCGATCTGCTGCGGGAGTCCCTCGATCTGCCGGCGGCGCGGGCGCTCGTGCTGGACCGGGTCTTCGACGAGAAGGAATACGGCCCGCTCGCCACGGACCATCTCAGGGCGGTCTTCGACGAGCTGCCCACGGAGGAGCTGACCGAGGCGCTGGTCGGCGGGATGACCAAGCGGGAGTTCCTGGCGCGGCACGCCGAGCCCACGTCCGTCCGCTTCCATGTGATGGAGCTGGACGATCTGCTGCTCGACCCGCTGCCGAACCACCTCTTCACCCGGGACACCTCCGCCTGGATCTACGACGGGGTGTCGATCAACGCGATGCGCTGGCCGGCGCGACAGCGCGAGACGGTGCACTTCGAAGCGATCTACAAGCACCACCCGCTGTTCACCGGCGATCTCGCGGGTCCCTTCCACCACTGGTCGGAAGGGCAGGACGACTATCCGTCCACGATCGAGGGCGGCGACGTGCTGGTCATCGGGAAGGGCGCCGTGCTGATCGGGATGAGCGAGCGCACCACCCCGCAGGCCGTGGAGATGCTGGCGCGCGGTCTCTTCGAGGCCGGCTCGGCGACCACGATCGTGGCGCTGGACATGCCGAAGCGGCGGGCGTTCATGCATCTCGACACGGTCATGACGATGGTCGACCACGACACGTTCACCCAGTACGCGGGGCTCGGCATGCTCCGCTCGTACACGATCGAGCCGGGCAGCGGCGGCAACGAACTCAAGGTGACCGACCATCCGCCGGAGCATATGCACCGGGCCATCGCCGCGGCGCTCGGCCTGCCGGAGATCCGGGTGCTGACCGCCACCCAGGACGTGCATTCGGCGGCGCGCGAGCAGTGGGACGACGGCTGCAACGTCCTCGCCGTCGAGCCGGGGGTGGTGGTGGCGTACGAGCGCAATGTCACCACCAACATCCATCTGCGCAAGCAGGGCATCGAGGTCATCGAGATCCGGGGCAGTGAGCTGGGCCGGGGCCGGGGCGGTCCGCGCTGTATGAGCTGCCCCGTCGAGCGCGACGCCGGGTGAACAACGCACTGAATAGCAATGCGGTGCGTCGTATATAGTTTCAGTTTCCCGGTATGAGCCACCCGCTATCCGCGCCCCAGGAGCAGTCATCATGGCGATAGACCTCGCAGGCCGCCACTTCCTCAAGGAGCTGGACTTCACGGCAGAGGAGTTCCGCGGCCTGGTCGGGCTGGCGGCCGAGCTGAAGGCCGCCAAGAAGGCGGGCACCGAGGTCCAGCGGCTGCGCGGCAAGAACATCGCCCTGATCTTCGAGAAGGCGTCGACCCGCACCCGCTGCGCCTTCGAGGTCGCCGCCGCCGACCAGGGGGCCTCGACGACGTACATCGACCCGGCCGGCTCGCACATCGGGAAGAAGGAGTCGGCGAAGGACACCGCGCGGGTGCTCGGCCGGATGTACGACGGCATCGAGTTCCGCGGTGACGCCCAGGCGACGGTCGAGGAGCTGGCCGCCCATGCGGGTGTGCCGGTCTTCAACGGGCTCACGGACGACTGGCACCCCACCCAGATGCTCGCCGACGTGCTGACGATGACCGAGCACACCGACAAGCCGGTGGACCGGATCGCTTTCGCCTATCTGGGTGACGCCCGCTTCAACATGGGCAACTCCTACCTGGTCACGGGCGCGCTGCTAGGCATGGACGTACGGATCGTCGCGCCCCGCGACTACTGGCCGCACGACGACGTCCTCACCCTCGCCAGGAAGGCCGCCGAGGTCAGCGGGGCCCGGCTCACCCTCACCGAGAACATCGAAGAAGGGGTCGTGGGCGCGGACTTCGTGCTCACCGACGTGTGGGTGTCGATGGGGGAGGCCCAAGAGGTCTGGGACGCGCGGATCAAGGCGCTCGGTCCGTACGCGGTGACCATGGACGTGCTGCGGGCGACGGAGAACCCCGAGGTCAAGTTCCTGCACTGCCTGCCGGCCTTCCATGACCTGGGCACCGAGATCGGCCGCGAGATCCACCGGCGGCACGGCCTCACGGAGCTGGAGGTCACGGACGAGGTCTTCGAGTCGGCGCACTCGGTGGTCTTCGACGAGGCGGAGAACCGGCTGCACACCATCAAGGCGGTCCTGGTCGCCACCCTGGCAGGCGCCGCCGAATAGCCATACGGCCGGGCGGTGCGGTGTTACGCGCCCGCGCGGTCTGCGGCCGGGCGGGCGGGGAGGGTGAACCAGACCGCCTTGCCCTGCTCCGTCGACCGGTGACCGCAGTCCGAGCTGAGCGTACGGATCAGCAGCAGCCCCCTGCCGTACTCCTGCCACGGGTCCGGCGGTGTGGAGTGGCCGTGTGTGAGATCCCCGGGCGGCCTCGGGTCGCAGTCGTGCACCTCGACCTGGCAGCCGGTCGGCAGCAGCCGCACCACCAGCTCGATCGGTGTGGTCCCCGTGGTGTGTTCCACGGCGTTGGCGACCAGCTCGGCGGTGAGCAGCTCCGCCGTGTCGCAGTCGGTGACGGTCTCCCGCAGCTCGGCGAGCGCTGTACGGACCAGCGCACGCGCCATCGGCACGGCGGACGCGCTGTGCGGGAGCGCGATACGCCATGCTGAGGAGCTGGATGCCTGGGACAAAGGGGAAGATCCGTTCGAAGGGACACGAAGTATTAACTTCAACCTTACGGAGCGCAACCCGGGTGACAAGGGGCGACAGCCCGTCCGGAGTGGGACCTGTGCCACATCTCGGGCAGGACCTTTGCCGGACGCGAGGGACGGGTGTGACGTCCCGCCGTCAGGATATCGCGCCCTCGTGACGACGGTCACACGCAAGTGATACCGTGCGGGAACCGCAGCACACGCTGAAGGAGGCCGCACTCCATGAGCCCCTTTACCGGTTCCGCACCCCGTACCGAGGAGTGGCGCCATCTACGGCTGACACGTGACGGCGGAGTCGCCACCGTCACCCTCGCCCGCCCGGAGAAGCTCAACGCACTCACCTTCGGCGCCTACGCCGATCTCCGCGATCTGCTCGCCGAGCTGTCCAGGGAGCGCTCCGTGCGCGCCCTCGTGCTGGCGGGTGCGGGGCGCGGCTTCTGCTCGGGCGGCGACGTGGACGACATCATCGGCGCGACACTCGCCATGGACACCGCCCAGCTCCTCGACTTCAACCGGATGACCGGGCAGGTCGTACGGGCGGTGCGGGAGTGCCCGTTCCCGGTGATCGCCGCCGTGCACGGGGTCGCGGCCGGCGCCGGGGCCGTCCTCGCGCTCGCCGCCGACTTCCGGATCGCCGACCCCACCGCGCGCTTCGCCTTCCTCTTCACCCGGGTCGGGCTCTCCGGCGGTGACATGGGCGCCGCCTATCTGCTGCCCCGCGTCGTCGGGCTCGGCCACGCCACCCGGCTGCTGATGCTCGGCGACCCGGTCCGCGCGGCCGAGGCCGAGCGGATCGGACTCATCAGCGAACTGACCGAGGAGGGCGGCGCCGACGCACGCGCCGCCGAGCTGGCCCGCCGGCTCGCCGAAGGCCCGGCCCTGGCCCACGCGCAGACCAAGGCGCTGCTCACCGCCGAACTCGACATGCCGCTCGCCGCCGCCGTCGAACTGGACGCGGCCACCCAGGCGTTGCTCATGAACGGCGCCGACTACGCGGAGTTCCACGCCGCGTTCACCGAGAAGCGGCCCCCGAAGTGGCAGGGCCGCTAGCGATGGCAGGGCCGTCGGCGGTGGCAGGGCCGTCGCATGTGCCGGGGCCGTTGCGGGTGGCGGTCGTCGGGGGCGGCCCCGGCGGGCTGTACGCCGCCGCCCTGCTCAAACGGCTCGACCCGGCCCGCGAGATCACCGTCTGGGAGCGCGGCGCCCCGGACGACACCTTCGGCTTCGGTGTGGTGCTCTCCGACGAGACCCTCGGCGGCATCGAACACGCCGATCCCACCGTCCACACCGTGCTCCAGCGGGAGTTCGTCCGCTGGGACGACATCGACATCGTCCACCGGGGCCGCACCCTCACCTCCGGCGGGCACGGCTTCGCCGCGCTCGGCCGGCGCAGACTGCTGGAGATCATGCGCGAGCGCTGCGCGGGTCTCGGCGTCACACTGCACTTCCGTACGGAGGCGCCGCCGCCCGGTCAACTCGCCGACGCCTACGACCTGGTGATCGCCGCCGACGGGGCGGGCAGCCGCACCCGCGCCGCGTACGCCGACGTCTTCGAGCCCGCCGTCACCGCGCACCGCTGCCGCTACATCTGGCTCGCCGCCGACTTCGCCTTCGACGCGTTCCGCTTCGATATCGCAGAGACCGACCACGGCGTGATGCAGCTCCACGGCTACCCCTACACCGAAGCGGCCAGCACCGTCATCGTCGAGATGCGCGAAGAGGTCTGGCGGGCCGCCGGGTTCGACGGGCTCGACGAGGCGCAGTCCGTCGAGCAGTGCGCGAAGATCTTCGCCGACGCGCTCGGCGGACGGCCGCTGCGCTCCAACGCATCCGCCTGGACGGCGTTCCGTACGGTGGTCAACAAGCGCTGGAGCCACGGCAACACGGTCCTGATCGGGGACGCGGCCCACACCGCGCACTTCTCCATCGGCTCCGGCACGAAGCTCGCCGTCGAGGACGCCCTCGCGCTCGCCGCCTGCGTCGAGGAGCAGCCCGATCTGCCGACCGCGCTCGCCGCGTACGAGAGCGAACGCCGCCCCGTGGTGGAGTCGACGCAGCGCGCCGCCGCGGCGAGTCTCCGCTGGTTCGAGGAGCTGGCCACCTACACCGGCCAGCCGCCACGGCAGTTCGCCTTCGGGCTGCTCACCCGCAGCCGCCGGGTCACCCACGACAACCTGCGGCTGCGCGACGAGCGGTTCACCCGGGCCGTCGAGGGCGAGTTCGGCTGCCCGCCCGGCACCCCACCGATGTTCACCCCCTTCCGGCTGGGTGAACTGACCCTGCGCAACCGGGTGGTCGTCTCGGCCATGGACATGTACTCGGCCGTCGACGGGCTCCCCGCCGACTTCCACCTCGTCCATCTCGGCGGGCGCGCCCTGGGCGGCGCGGGGCTCGTCATGACCGAGATGGTGTGCGTCAGCCCCGAGGGCCGGATCACTCCCGGCTGCACCGGCCTCTGGACCGACGAACAGGGCGAAGCCTGGCGCCGGATCACCGACTTCGTGCACACCCGGTCGCCCGGCACCGCCATCGGCGTCCAGCTCGGCCACTCGGGACGCAAGGGCTCGACGCGGCTGATGTGGGACGGCATGGACGAACCGCTCCCCACCGGCAACTGGCCGGTGTCGGCCGCCTCACCGCTGCCGTATCTGCCCGGGGTCAGCCAGACACCGCACGAACTGGACCGCCCCCAACTCACGCCGATTCGGGAGCAGTTCACCGCAGCCGCCCGACGCGCCGGCCGGGCCGGTTTCGATCTGCTCGAACTCCACTGCGCCCACGGCTACTTGCTCTCCGGTTTCCTCTCCCCACTGACCAACCACCGCACCGACGCCTACGGCGGCCCGCTCGCGAACCGGCTGCGCTATCCGCTCGAAGTCTTCGACGCGGTACGGGCCGACTGGCCGGCCGACCGGCCCATGACCGTCCGGATCTCCGCCACCGACTGGGCACCCGGCGGCACCACACCCGAGGACGCCGTCGAGATCGCCCGCGCCTTCACCGCGCACGGCGCCGACGCGATCGACGTCTCGACGGGCCAGGTCGTCGCCGACGAACGCCCCGAGTTCGGCCGCTCGTACCAGACGCCGTACGCCGACCTGATCCGCAACACCCTGTCGGTGCCGGTCGTCGCCGTCGGCGCGATCTCCTCCTGGGACGACGTCAACTCCCTTCTGCTGGCGGGCCGCGCCGACCTCTGCGCCCTCGCGAGGCCGCATCTCCACGATCCGCACTGGACCCTGCACGCCGCCGCCGACCAGGGGTACGCGGGCCCGGGGGCGCCCTGGCCGCTGCCGTACCGGGCAGGCAGCCGCCCGCCCCCGGTTGGCCGCACCGAAGGACCGAAGCCCCGGCTCACTCTGCGCTGAGGCTGTCCGTGCCCTCCGCGGAGCCCTGTCCCTGTGCGGAGCCCTGTTCCTGCGTGGAGCCCTGCACGAAGGCGAGTCCGGCGTCCCGCAGCCGGGCATGCAGCGCGAAGAACACCTCGGCGGACCGGGCGCCCGGCCAGTCGTCCGGCAGCAGTTCGGCCGGCAATCCGGGGTCCGTGTACGGGAGATGCCGCCAGGAGTCCAGCGCCCGCAGATAGTCGCGGTAGGCGTCCTCGGGCGGCACCGAATCGCGCTTCTCCCAGGCCCGCAGCACCGGTTCATGGCGGGCCAGGAACTCTTCGTGCTGCCCGGCGACCGCCGGCAGGTCCCACCAGCGGGTCACCGCGTCCGCCGTCGGCGCGAAGCCGAGATGGCTGCCGGTGAAGAGATCGACATACGGGTCGAGCCCCAGCCGCCGCAGGGTGTGCCGGGTCTCCTCGTAGAACCTGCCGGGCGCGATCCACACCCCGGGCGCTGCCGTGCCGAAGCCCAGCCCGCTCAGCCGCGAGCGCAGCAGATGGCGTTTGCTCCGCTCGGACTCGGGGACCGAGAACACGGCAAGTACCCAGCCGTCGGCGAGCGTTGGCGCGGGCCGTCCGTAGATACGGCGGTCCCCGTCGTCCATCAGCTCGCGCGCCTCGCCCGACAGCGCGTACCCGGCGGCGCCCTCCGCCGTACGGCCCGGCACCAGCAGCCCCCGGCGCTTGAGCCGCGACACCGAGGAACGCACCGAAGGCGCGTCGACACCGAGCGCCCCGAGCAGTCGGATCAGCTCGGCCACCGCCAGCGGCGCGTCGCCGGGCGTCCGGCCGTACGCGCCGTACAGGGTGACGATCAGGGATCGCGGGGTGTGCTCGGCCACGTGATCACTGTAGGGCCTGTCCCGGCACGTGGTCCCGCAGCCGGAAGCGCTGGAGCTTGCCCGTCGGGGTGCGCGGGAGTGTGTCCAGGAAGGTGATCTCGCGCGGGCACTTGTACGGGACGAGCCGCTCGGCGACGAACTCCCGCAGCGCCGACGCCGTGGCGTCACCGCGCGCCACGCCCTCCCGTAGGACGACATACGCGGCGACGACCCGCCCCCGCAGCTCGTCCGGGCGGCCGACCACCGCCGCCTCCACCACATCGGGATGGGCCAGCAGCGCCTCCTCGACCTGCGGCCCCGGGACGTTGTACCCGGCCGAGATGATCATGTCGTCGGCCCGTGCGACATAGCGCAGATACCCGTCGGCCTCCCGCACATAGGTGTCGCCGGTCAGGTTCCAGCCGTGCCGGACGTACTCAAGCTGCCGGGCGTCGGCGAGATACCGGCAGCCCAGCGGGCCGCGCACGGCCAGCAGCCCCGGCTCACCGTCCGGCACCGGTACGCCCGCGGCGTCCACGACACACGCCTGCCAGCCCGGCACCGGCACGCCCGTCGTGCCGGGACGGATCGCCTCGTCGGCCGCCGAGACGAAGATGTGCAGCAGCTCCGTGGCGCCGATGCCGTTGATGATGTCCAACCCGGTCAGCTCCCGCCACGCCTGCCAGGTCGCCGCGGGCAGATTCTCGCCCGCCGACACACACCGCCGCAGTGAGCTGATGTCGTAGGGGGTGGAGCCGAGTTCGTCGAGCATCACCCGGTACGCGGTGGGCGCCGTGAACAGCACCGACACCCGCTCCCGCGCCACGGCCGCCAACAGCTCCTTGGGATGGGCCTGTTCGAGCAGCAGCGCGGAAGCCCCCGCGCGCAGCGGGAAGATCACCAGACCACCGAGGCCGAAGGTGAAACCGAGCGGCGGGCTGCCCGCGAACAGGTCGTCGGCGCCCGGCCGCAGCACATGGCGCGAGAACGTGTCGGCGACAGTCAGCACGTCCCGGTGGAAGTGCATGCACCCCTTGGGCCGGCCCGTCGTGCCCGAGGTGAAGGCGATCAGCGCCACGTCGTCCGCCGCCGTCGCCACCGCCGCGTACCGCTCCGGCATCCCTGCGGCGCGCCGCAGCAGATCGTCCGGCGCCTCACCGCCGTACGTGACGACCCGCAGCCCCGGCGCCCGCGCCCTCGTCAGATCGGCCACCGAGCGCACATCGCACAGCGCGTGACTGACCTGCGCGATCTCGCAGATCGTGGCCAGCTCCCCGGGCCGCTGCTGGGCGAGTACGGTCACCGCGACCCCGCCCGCCTTCAGCACCGCCAGCCAGCACGCGGCGAGCCAGGGCGTCGTGGGCCCGCGCAGCAGCACCCGGTTGCCCGGCACCACACCCAGCTCCGCGGTGAGGACATGGGCGATCGCGTCGACATGGGCACGCAGCTCCCCGTACGTCCAGACGCCGCCCGTACCGTCCCGGAACGCGGTGCGCCCGGCGCCGAACCGCTCGGCCGTACGGTCCAGCAGCTCCTCGGCGCAGTTGAGCCGGTCCGGGTAGCGCAGCTCGGGCAGGTCGGCGGGGGCGGGCAGCAGCACCGGCCATTGGTCGGCCGGCGGGAGGTGGTCGCGTGCGAAGGTGTCGAGGTGCGCCGAGGGTGTCAGCTCCATGGTTCGCCCCCCTCTGTGTCTCGCGATGGGGTCGCCCATCGAGCGTATCGTGAAGATGACGACAGTCAACGGCCCGCGATAGACCTGTGTGAAGTGGAGTCCGGATGTCCGTATTCTCCCTTGATCCGGTACAGACAGCGTGGTGCGCGGAGCTGCGTGTCCTGGCCGCCGACCGGCTCCGTCCGCTCGCGGAGAAGGGCGAGCCGGGCCGTGTCGACCGGGCCCTGATCGCGGCCCTCGGTGAACTCGGCCTGCTGGAGCGGCTGTTCGGCGCCGGGGCGCTCGACCTGTGTCTGCTGCGCGAATCGCTCGCCTACGGCTGCACCGCGGCCGAGACGGCGCTCGCGCTGCAAGGGCTCGGTACGTACCCGATCGTGCAGGCGGGCACCGACCGGCAGCGCGCCCGCTGGCTCCCCGAGGTACGGGCGGGCCGCGCCGTCGCCGCCTTCGCGCTGAGCGAGCCGGGCGCGGGGTCCGACGCGGCGGCGCTCGCCCTGCGGGCCGAGGCGGACGGGGACGGCTGGCTGCTGACGGGGGAGAAGCGCTGGATCTCGAACGCGCCCGACGCGGACTTCTACACGGTGTTCGCCCGTACCGGTGACACGGGCGCGGGGGCACCGGGTGGGTCCGGCAGTGCATCAGGCAGTGGATCAGGCGGTGGATCCGGCGGCCGGTCCGGCGCGCGGGGGATCACCGCCTTCCTCGTACCCGCCGACCGTCCGGGGCTGACCGGATCGCCCCTCGCGATGCTCTCGCCGCATCCCATCGGCGCCCTGGACTTCGACGCGGTACCCGTCACCCGGGGCGATGTGCTCGGCGAGATCGGCCGCGGCTTCCGGGTCGCGATGAACACCCTGAACCTCTTCCGCCCGAGCGTCGGCGCCTTCGCCGTCGGTATGGCGGCGGCAGCCATCGACGCGACCCTCGCGCACACCGCGGGACGCACCGCCTTCGGCGGCCCGCTCAAGGACCTCCAGTCCGTGTCGCACCAGGTCGCGGAGATGGCGACGCGCACCGAGGCGGCCCGGCTGCTGGTGTACGCGGCGGCCGCCGCGTACGACGACGGCGCCCCCGACGTCCCGGCGCGCTCGGCCATGGCGAAGCTGTTCGCCACCGAGACGGCCCAGTACGTCGTCGACTCCGCCGTACAGCTCCACGGCGCACGCGCGCTGCAACAGGGCCATCTGTTGGAACACCTCTACCGTGAGGTGCGGGCACCGCGTATCTATGAGGGTGCCACCGAGGTCCAGCGCACCATCATCGCCAAGGAGCTGTACGCATGAGCCTGGAGCGCATCAACCCCGAGGAGCTGTCCCCGCCGTCCGGCTTCTCGCACGCCGTCACCGCGACCGGCGGCACCCTGGTGTTCCTGGCAGGACAGACCGCGCTCGACACGGCGGGGAAGGTGGTCGGGGAGACCATCACGGACCAGTTCGAGACGGCCCTGACCAATCTCCTCGACGCGCTCGCCGCGGCCGGCGGCGCGCCCGCCGATCTCGCCAGGGTGACGGTCTACGCGACCGACGTCGCCGACTACCGCGCGCACGCGGCCGAGCTGGGCCGGGTCTGGCAGCGGCTGGCGGGCCGCGACTACCCGGCCATGGCGGTGGTCGGGGTCGTCCGGCTCTGGGACGAACAGGCCCGGGTCGAACTGGACGGCATCGCCGTCCTTCCCTGACACCGGGGGAGTCGGACGCCATTCGAGGGGAGCTGTGATGCCCGACATCGAACTCACCGCCGGGCCGATCGCCTACGAGGACACCGGAGGTGACGGTCCCGTCGTCGTCCTGCTGCACGGCCTGGTCCAGGACGCCACGGTCTGGCGCCATGTCATCGCCGATCTGCGCACCGACCACCGCTGCGTCGCGCCGACCCTGCCCTACGGCGCGCACCGCAGGCCGATGAGCCCCGATGCGCCGCTCGATCCGGACGCCGTCAACGAACTCGTCGCCGAATTCCTCGACCGGCTCGATCTGCGCGACGTCACCCTGGTGGAGAGCGACTGCGGTCGGGCCCAGACCGTGGCGGGGCAGTACCCCGAACGGCTCGGCAGACTGGTCCTGATCTCCTGCGAGGCGTTCGACAACTACCCGCCGGGGCTGCCCGGCAAGCTGATCGGGGCCGCCGTGAAGCTGCCCGGCGGTATCCCGCTGCTGGTCCGCACGCTCGGCGCCAAGGCGCTGCGCCGGCTCCCCGTCGGACTCGGCGCGCTGACGAAGCGCCCCGTACCCGACGAGATCGTCGACGGCTGGCTGCGTCCGCTGCGTACCGACAAGGCGATCAGGGAGGACTTCCGCCGCTACACGCTCGGGGTGCGCAGGACGGAACTGCTCGAAGCGGTCGACGGGCTGCGGGCGTTCGACAAACCCGCCCTGGT
The DNA here is from genome assembly GCF_055584925.1 of Streptomyces sp. NPDC087906. Lineage (NCBI taxonomy): Bacteria > Bacillati > Actinomycetota > Actinomycetes > Kitasatosporales > Streptomycetaceae > Streptomyces > Streptomyces sp. NPDC087906. The sequence goes on along the minus strand of NZ_JBVJLC010000003.1, from coordinate 704,927 downwards.
GGTGTGGGCGCCCGAGGATCTGATGATGCCGCGCGAGCACGGCCGCAGACTGGCCGACGTACTGCCGCGCGGCCGGCTGGTGGAGATCGCGGACAGCCGCACCCTGATCAGCGAGGACCAGCCGGAACTGCTCGCCACCGTGCTGCGGGAGTTCATCGCCGAGCCGGGCTGAGCCGTGCGGGGTACCCCTGCCTCCCCGGGGTACCCGCAAGGGGACAAGGGTCCAGATTTCGAGGGGAGTTCGCCGATATGAGGGCGACCAGAGCCAGGACGGCCATGAAGACGACGGCGGACGTGCTGCTGCACAGCCTGCCGGGGCAGCTCGGCGGCTGCTTCCTGCTGGTCGCCGCCGTCATCCGGCTGATCAGGCCGGACCAGTCCCTCCTGTGGTGGCTGGTGCAGAGCGCGTTCTGGACCGCGCTCGGCGCGGGGATCGACGCCCTGCGGCGCCGCGCCGACCGGTCGGTCATGGGCGGTGTCTCGGCCGGTGAGCACCTGTCGGTGGAACACGGCCTCCAGCACGGCCTGGTCCCCGCCGACCCGGCCGAACGGGCGGCGATGCACCGGCTGGTGATCCACCGGCGGCGCCGGATGGGCCGCTACTCCTGGCTGTTCGGGCCGCTGCTGGTGCTGATGTTCGCCCCGCCGGTGCTCGGCGTGCTGCTGGGGGCGTGGACGCCGGCCATGGCGCTGCTGCTGTTCGCGATCGTCTTCGACAGTTGGATGCTGTGGCTGCGCGGCCGCAACCTGGACCGCCTTGAGCGCATGGACCGCGCCCTGTCGGCGGAGGCCAACGCCCCCGCGATGGCGCACCGCTGACAGGCTGTCAGTCCACCGTGGCCGCCGCCGTGTGGAACGCGTGCCGTACGGCCACGATGCCTTCGCCGTCCCGCGAAGGGTGCACCCGGTTCGTCAGCAGGACGGCGTAGCGGCCGGTCGCCGGATCCACCCACACGCTCGTCCCGGTGAAACCGGTGTGGCCGAACGAGTCGGGGCCGAGCGAAGGCCCGACGGGCGAGCCGGCCATGTCCTGCCCCTGCCAGGCGAGCCCGCGCCGCAGCGCGAGAGTGTCCGTATGGGCCGCCGTCATCAGCGCGAACGTCTCCGGGCGCAGCAGCTCGGCCGCCCCGCCGGCGAGCGACCGCCCGAGCCGCTCCACGTCGGCGAGCGGTGCGAACAGGCCCGCGTGCCCGGCGACTCCGCCCAGTACCACCGCGTTCTCGTCATGCACCTCACCCGCCACCACATGCCCGCGCCACGGGCAGTCCTCCGTGGCGACCGCCCGCGCCCGGCCTGCCGCTTCGGGGTTGAAACCGGTGTCCTTCATGCCGAGCGGTGCGCACACCAGCCGGTCCACCAGGGTGTCCAGCGGCTCGCCCGCCGCGCTCTCCGCGATCAGCCCGAGCAGGATGAAGCCCTGCGACGAGTACTCCACCCGGACGCCGGGCGCCGAGCGCGGCGGCAGCAGCCGCAGTGCCTCCAACAGCGCTTCGCGGGTGGGGTGTTCGCGGTAGAGCCGGACCTGTCCCGGCAGTCCCGAGGTGTGGGTGAGGAGTTGGTGGACGGTGAGGTCGGCCTTGTCGCCGCCCCGGTACGCCGGCAGGTACTGGCCGGCCGTGCCCGCGAGATCCAGCGCGCCGCGCTCGACCAGCGCCATCACGGCGAGTCCGACGACGGGTTTGGTCACCGAAGCGAGGTCCCACAGCTCGTCGCCTTCGAGCGCCGGGCCGTCCCAGGCGCGGGTGCCGGTCCAGCCGCGGTCCAGCGGCCCCGCCGCCGTGCCGACGGACCAGGCGGCGCCCGAGTACGCGCGGCTGGTACGTCCCGCTGCCAGGATGTCGCCGAGGTCGCTCATACGGACTCACCGGCCCCGGTGTCCGCCCCGTCGACCAGCGCGAACGGCGTCCGGGGCGCACTGCCCAGGCCCGCCGACACCGTACGGGCCGCCGCGCGCACCATCGGACCGAACATCTCCACGTTCCGCTCGTCGAGGGTGAAGGTGAGGCCGCGGACGCCGATCGCGCCCACCACCTGGCCTTCGGCGTCGAGGACGGGCGCCGCCACCGACCGTACGTCCGGCTCGTCGTACTCGTCGTCCACGGCGTAACCGGTCTCGGCCGCCTCCCGCAGCAGCGCGCGCAGCGCGGCGGGGTCGGTGGGGGTGCGCGGGGTGCGCGCGGCCAGCCGCCCGGTGTCCAGCAGGGCCGCCGCCTCCCGCGGCGGCAGGGCCGAGAGCATCGCGAGGCCAACCCCGCTGCTGTGCAGCGGGGTCCGGCCGCCGGGGCGCCCGCTCATCCGGTACTCCCTGGCCGGCTCCGACCCGGCGAGCAGGACGGCTTCGCCGCCGTGGCGTACGGCGTACTGCGCGAGCAGTCCGGTGCGCCGGCGCAGATCGGCCAGGACAGGCCGGGCGAGCGCGAGATCCCTGCTGTCGTCCAGCGCGGCGGCGGCGAGCCCGAGCAGCCGGGGACCCGCGCGGTAGCTGCCGCCCTCGGCCGGCTGCGCGAAGCCGTAATCGGCGAGCGTTCTCAGATGGCGGTGGACGGTCGGTTTGGTGAGTCCCGTACGCCGTGCGATATCGCCCAACCGGTGTGGCCCACCGGCCTGTACGAGTGCTTCGAGCACCTCCATCGCCTTGTCGACGGGGCCCTTCGCGGGCTCTGGCTCGCTGGCACGGGTGTTGACCGCTTTCGACATGTCGCTTAGCTTAACCCAACCGCATTCCATCTGCCGGAACGGATGTGTTGTTCAATGGAACGAATACGTCAAGGGCGGGCCGTGGACCGCAGCGGCCCACGCCGCCGCGACGTCCTGCGCCTCGGCGGCCTGGTCGTGCCGGCCGTCGCCGCGCCCGCGCTCCTGACGGGGTGCGGCGCCGACCCCGCGAGCGGCGCGGGCAACGTCCTGCGGGTGTCGCAGCCCGGGGACCCCGCGACCATGGACCCGCAGAAGCAGGGCGACATGGTCTCGATGAACGCCCTGATCAACATGTTCGACACCCTCACCACCCGGGGCGCCGACAACAAACTCCACCCGCGGCTCGCACTGTCCTGGACCGCGCGCGACGAGCGCACCTGGCGGTTCACACTCCGCCCCGGTGTGACGTTCCACAACGGCGAGAAGTGTGACGCCGCCGCGGTCAAGTTCTCCATCGAGCGGCTGCTCGACCCCAAGACCAAGTCACCGATCGTGGAACTGCGTTACGTGAAGGACGTCGCCGTCGTCGACCCGCTCACCGTCGATGTGCACACCACGCTGCACGACCCGATCCTGCCCGACAAGCTCTCCCTCTTCGGCGGGGTCGCCGTACCGCCGCGCTATCTCGCCGACGTCGGCGACCAGGGCTTCGCCGCCCACCCCGTCGGCACGGGCCCCTTCACCTTCGTGAGCTGGCAGCGCGACCACGAACTGCGCATGCGGGCCTACCCGAAGCACTGGGCGGGCCGGCCGCACGTGGACGAACTGGTCTTCAGCCCCGCGCCCAACGCCTCGTCCTCGCTCGCGGCCCTGCAGAGCGGCGGCGTCGACCTCGTCGCCGGACTCACCCCCGACGCGGCGCAGCAGCTCGACGGCTACACCGGCGTCACCCTGGACGGCTACACCGGGATCCGCACCTCCTACCTGTCCCTGAACACCCTGGACAAGGGGCCGCTCAGCGACCGGCGGGTGCGCCAGGCACTCAACCACGCCATCGACGTACCGCTGCTGATCAAGGCGGTGCTCGGCGGCAAGGCGCGTGAAGTGCCCGCGATGATCCCGCACGGCGCCTTCGGCTTCGACCCGACGGTGAAGCCGTTCACCCGCTCGGTGAAGACGGCACGCGCGCTGCTCGCCGAAGCCGGCTATCCGCACGGCTTCAGCACCACACTCACCGCCTCCAACATCGACTCCAACGTCGCCGAGGCCCTGTCCGGGCTCCTCGCCAAGGCAGGGGTGGACGCCAAGGTCGACCTCCTCGACCCCGGCACCTACTCCAGCAGGCTCACCTCCGCCAACCACGCGGCGCTCGGGCCGATGTACCTCGCCGCCAGCACCATCTGGACACTGGACGGCGAGAGCATGATCCAGTCGAATGTGCGCAGCGACCGCAGGCAGAGCCGCTGGCACTCCAAGGAGGCGGACCGGCTCGTCGACATCGAGGAACTCTCCGTCGACCCCGCCGAGCGCACCAAGGCATTCTCCGACCTGCAACGGCTGATGCGGCAGGAAGCGCCGTTCGTCTTCCTCTACCAGCTCGACAACATCTACGCCCGCAACCAGCGGCCCCGCTGGAAGCCGGGCCCCGCGGGCGTACTCGCCATGGCGGGCGCGGAGGTCTCCCGATGACCGAACTCTCCCTCCAGCAAAGGCCGCAGAGCGCGGGCGAGCAGCGGGAGCGTACCCGCGACCGCGCGGGGACGCGGCTGCTGCGCACCGTCCTGCTCAGGCTCGGCACCGCGCTGCTCGTCCTGCTGTGCACGGCGACCGTCTCCTTCTTCCTCGTCCGGCTCTCCGGCGACCCCGTCAAACTGCTGCTGCCGCCGGACGCGACAGCCCATCAGGAAGCCGTGCTGCGAGGCTCGTTGGGCCTGGACCGGTCGCTGTTCAGCCAGTACGTCGACTTCCTGTGGGGACTGCCCCGCCTCGACTTCGGCAACTCCCTCTTCTACAACGAGCCGGTGCGCACCGTGCTCGCCGACCGGCTGCCCGCCACGCTCCAACTGGCCGCAGCCGCACTGGTGGTGACGCTCGTCGTCGCGATCCCCGCCGGGATCTTCGCCGCGATGCGGCGCGGCCGGGCCTCCGACCGCGGGGTGATGACCGGGGTGCTGCTCGGCCAGTCGACCCCGCCGTTCTGGGTCGGCATCCTGCTGATCCTGGTCTTCGCCGTCGGACTGCACGCCCTGCCCGCCTCCGGGTACGGCACGTTCGCGAATCTCGTCCTGCCCGCCGTGACCCTCGCCGTGTACTCCGTCGCCGTCGTCGCGCGGCTGCTGCGCTCGTCACTGATCGACGTGCTGTCCTCGGACCACATCCGCACCGCGCGCGCCAAGGGCTTCGGCCCGGTCAAGGTCGTGCTTACCCACGGCCTGCGCAACGCGTCGCTGCCGGTGGTGACCGTGATCGGACTTGAGGTCGGCAGCCTGCTGGGCGGCGCGATCCTCACCGAACAGGTCTTCTCCTGGCCCGGCGTCGGACAGCTCACGATCGAGGCCATCTCGCACCGCGACTTCCCGCTCGTCCAGGCCACCGTGCTGTTCTTCGCCGCCACCTTCGTCGTGGTGAACCTGCTCGTCGACCTCTCCTACAGCTTCCTCGACCCGAGGGTGAGGACGTCCCGATGACCGTCACCACACCGGCAGCCGCCGCACCGGCGGCGACAACCGCAGGGCGCGGCCCGCGCGCCGCCGCCCTGCGGACCCTGCTGCGCAACAAGCTCGCCGTCGTCGCGCTCGCCGTCCTCGCGATCATGCTGGTCTTCGCGCTGTTCGCGCCGCTGATCGCGCCGTACGACCCCAACGCCCAGGACCTGCTGCTCCGGCTGAAACCGCCGGCCTGGCAGTCCGGGGGCAGCGGCGACCATCTGCTCGGCACCGACCAGCTCGGCCGCGACATGCTCTCGCGCGTCATCTACGGCACCCGGATCTCGCTGCTCGTCGGCGCGGGCGCCGCGCTGCTCGCCGGGGTGATCGGCACCGTCGTCGGGCTCGCCTCCGGCTACTTCGGCGGCTGGCTCGACCGGGTACTCATGCGCCTCGCCGACGTCCAACTCGCCTTCCCCGCCATCCTGCTGGCCCTGGCCATCGTCGGCTTCCTCGGCTCCGGGCTCTGGTACGTGATCCTCGTCCTCGGCTTCACCGGCTGGGTGTCGTACGCCCGTGTCGTGCGCTCCGAGGTGATGTCGCTGCGCTCACGCGACTTCATCACCGAGGCCCGCGCGATCGGTGTCACCGACGGCGCCATCATGCGCCGCCATCTGCTGCCCAACGTGCTGGCCCCGCTCGCCACCATCGGCACCCTGCACATCGCCGCCGCCATCGTCGCCGAGGCGTCCCTGAGCTACCTCGGGCTCGGTGTGCCCAAGGAGACCGTCACCTGGGGCTCGATGCTCGCCGACGGCCAGCTCTACCTCGGCACCTCCTGGTGGGTCGCGGTGTTCCCCGGGGTCGCCCTGATGATCACCTCGCTCGCCGTCAACATCACCGGCGACGCCCTGCGCGACGTCGCGGACCCGAAGGCGTACCGCCGATGACAACAGACCGCACCCCGCCCGTTCTTGGCACCCCGCCTGTACGTGACACCGCACCCGTACTCGAAATCGACAACCTCAGCGTCGACTTCAGGCTCGACACCTCCACCGTGCACGCCGTCCAGGGCGTCAGCCTCCAGGTCGGCGCCGGCGAAACCCTCGCCGTGGTGGGGGAGTCGGGCAGCGGCAAGACCGCCACCGCGCTGTCCGTGCTGCGCCTCAACCCGGCCCCGCCGTGTGTCTACGCGGGCGGGGAGATCCGCTTCGCCGGACGCGACCTGCTCGCCGTGAGCGAGAAGGAACTCTGCGCGGTCCGGGGCCATGACATCGCCATGATCTTCCAGGACCCGATGACCAGCCTCGACCCGCTCCAGCGGGTCGGCTCCCAGGTCGCCGAGGTGCTCAGGCACCACAGGGGCGTCTCACGCGCCGAGGCCAAGGCGGCAGCGGTCGCCGCGCTCGACGAGGTCGGCATCCCCGACCCGGAGCGCCGCTACCGGCAGTACCCGCACGAACTGTCCGGCGGGCTGCGGCAGCGCGTGATGATCGCGACGGCCCTGGTGGGCCGCCCCCGCGTCCTCATCGCCGACGAGCCGACCACCGCGCTCGACGTCACCGTGCAGCGGCAGATCCTCGATCTGCTCGTCGCCCTCCAGGACCGGCACGGCATGGCCGTCGTACTGATCACCCACGACCTCGGAGTGGTGGCCGAGACGGCCGACCGGGTCGTCGTCATGAACGCGGGCCGGGTCGTGGAGAGCGGAGACGTCATGGACGTCTTCGACCACCCCGCCGAGGACTACACACGGCGGCTGCTGGACGCCACCCCACGATTGGAGTCGGCATGACGCTGCTCGAACTGGACGGTCTGCGCAAGGAGTTCGGCGGCAGGCCGGCCAATGTGGCGGTCGACGACGTGTCCCTGACCGTCACCGAGGGCGAAACCCTCGCCCTGGTCGGCGAGTCGGGCTGCGGCAAGACCACCCTGACCCGGCTGCTGCTCCGCCTCCTTGAGCCGACGGCGGGCAGCGTACGGTTCGACGGGCAGGATCTCGCCACCCTCTCCCCGGCCCAACTGCGCGCCGTACGGCGCCAGATGCAGGTCGTGCTGCAGGACCCGTACTCCAGCATGAACCCGCGCATGCGGATCACGGACATCGTCGCCGAGCCGCTGATCACCCATGACCCGGCGGCCCGCGGCCGGCGCGGCAGGACCCGTACCCGCGCACGCGTCGGAGAGCTGCTGGAGTCGGTGGGGCTGCCCGCCGCGATCCAGGACCGCTACCCGCACGAGTTCTCCGGCGGCCAGCGCCAGCGCGTCTCGATCGCCCGCGCGCTCGCCCTCGAACCCCGGCTCGTGGTCCTCGACGAACCCACCAGCGCCCTCGACGTCTCCGTGCAGGCGCAGGTCCTCGACCTGCTGGCGGAACTGCAGCAGCGGCTCGGACTCACCTACGTCTTCGTCTCGCACAACCTCGCCGTCGTACAGCAGGTGGCCGACCGGGTCGCCGTCATGCGGCACGGCAAGCTGGTGGAGGTCGGTGCGGCCGCCGACGTCTTCGGCGATCCGCAGCACCCGTACACCCGGCAGTTGCTGGACGCCGTACCCGTACCGGACCCGCGCCGCGCCCGCCGCACCAGGACCCGCCCGCACCCGGAGGCGGTGTAGCCGTGGGACGTGCAGACGCAGCACGCCTAAAGGCGGGACAGCACCAGACCCGCGCCGCCCAGCAGCGCCACGTCGTCCACCGCGGCGCCGCTCACCAGCACCTGCGGCAGCTCGGCGCCGACCGACGCGACATCGGAGCGCAGCCGCTCCTCGATGAGGGTACGGAACCGCTCGCCGCCCTCCCGCGCCTCGCCGTGCAGGACGAAAAGGCCCGGCGCGAAGAGCTGCTGGACGTTGACCAGCCCCAGGGCGACGTTCTCGGCGTACTCCTCGACGGTCCTGCGGGCAGGCTCGTCGGCGCGCGCCACCAGCGCGCCGAGCGTGGCGCCCTCGCCCAGCCCGGCCGTACGGGCACGCGCGCGCAGCCAGCGGGTGGTGGCCACCGTCTTCCAGCAGCCCCGCCCGCCGCAGGTGCACGCCTCGCCGCTGGCCGACACCGTCATGTGCGCGCCGCTGCGCCCGCCCGCAGGGGCGAGCACTTCACCGTCGTACAGGATGCCGACGCCCAGCACCTCACCGGTCGACACCGAGGCGAACGTACGGCGCCCGCGCCCGGCGCCGAACCACCGGTCGCCGAGCACCTGGAGCCTGGCCCGGTGCTCGACCCGCACCGGGGCGCCGGTCAGCGCCGCGAGCCGGGCGGTCACCGGATAGCCGTGCAGCGCCGGTACGTCGTTGACCTCGTTGATCAGCCCGGCGTCCGGATCGACGATCCCGGCCGCCGCCACGCCGACCCCGACCGGGTCGTACCCGGCGAAGACCTCGGCGGCCAGCGCGAGCGCCGTGTCGATGTCGGCGGGCAGGGCCGTACCCGCGTCGTACGACGCCTCGGCCCTGCGCAGCACCGTGCCGGACATCGTCAGCACCGCGGCCCGCACCCGGCCGGGCACCAGTTCGACAGCGCCGAGCGTCCGTGCCGGGCGGGGCGCGACAGGGCCCGGCGCCGGCTCGGGCACCAACCGCAACGGAGAACCTTCATGGACCATGCGCCGACTCTGCCACGACAGGGTTTCAAGGAGATAGCGCTGTGAGAGATCTGACCGGGCTGACCTGGCGCGAAGTGCGCGGATCCGGCGAGCGCGGGATCGCGCTGCTGCCGATCGGATCGCAGGAGCAGCACGCGGCCCACCTGCCGATGGGCACCGACACACTCCTCGCCGAGGCCGTGCTGGACGGCGCCGCCGCGCTGCTCGCCGAGGACCCGACAGCCTCCGAACTGGTGCGGCTGCCCGCCCTGCCGTTCGGCCACAGCCCGCACCACCTGTTCGCCGCTGCGGTCTCGCTGTCGGCCGCCACGCTGGGCGCCGTCCTGGACGACGTCCTGGACTCGCTGGTGACCAGCGGCTACCGGCGGATCATGGTCGTCAACGGGCACGGCGGCAACGACGAGATCATGCGGCTGGCCGTGAAGCGCTTCGCGCTGCGGGCCGACGTCACCGTCGCCGCCTGCTCGTACTGGACGGTCACGGCCGGCGACGGCGAGCCGGCAGGGGCCAGGCCCGAGGTCACACCCGGCCACGCGGGCTGGTTCGAGACCTCCCTGATGCTCGCCGCCCACCCGGAACTCGTCCGTACCCCGGTCGGAGCCAGGGCCCCGGTCGAGCCACCACCGCTTTTCGACAACCCGCCGTACCCGGGCCTGACCGTGGAGCGCCGCGGCGAATGGGCGCGGGTCGGCGGATCGACCGACGACGCCTCCGGCGCCGACGCCACCACCGGGCGCCGGCTGCTGGACGACAGGGCCCGGGGACTCGCTCGGGCGATCCGTGCGTTCGACGCGGCCACCATCCGAGCTGAGGAGAAGAATGAAGATCACTGACGTCGACGTATGGGTGGTCAACCTGCCCCTGATCAACCCGTTCACCAGCTCGTTCGAGACCAAGACCGGGGAGACCAGGACCGTGGTGCGGATCCGCACCGACGACGGTGTCGAGGGCTGGGGCGAGACGATGTGGGGCCGCCCGGTCGCCGCGATCGTCCGGGCGATGGCCGACGATCTGATCGGCACCAGCCCGTTCGCCCTGGAGAGCTTCCACCGCAAGCAGCACATGGTGCCCTTCTTCCACGGCTACCTCGGGTACGCGGCGATCGCCGCCCTCGACGTGGCCTGCTGGGACGCCATGGGCAAGGCCACAGGCCAGTCCCTCACCGACCTGCTGGGCGGGCCGGTACGCGACGAGGTGCCCATCACCGCGCTCGTGACCCGCGCCGACGCGCCGGGCGCGAGCGCCGACGCACTGCCGGGACAGCTCGCCGAGCACGCCACGCGCGTCGTGGCGGAAGGCGGCTTCAGCGCCGTCAAACTCAAGGGCACCACCGATGTGGCCGGCGACGTGGCGATCCTGCGGGCGCTGCGCGCCGCACTGCCCGCGATCAATCTGCGGGTGGACCCGAACGCGGCCTGGTCGGTCCCCGACTCGGTGCGCGCCGGGATCGCCCTCGAAGAGCTGGACCTCGAATACCTGGAGGACCCCTGCGTCGGCATCGAGGGCATGAGCCAGGTGAAGGCGAAGGTCCGGATACCGCTGTGCACCAACATGTGCGTCGTACGGTTCGAGGACTTCGCCCCCGCGATGCGGCTGAACGCCGTCGACGTCATCCACGGCGACGTCTACAAGTGGGGCGGCATCGCGGCCACCAAGGCACTCGCCGCGCACTGCGAGACGTTCGGACTCGGCATGAACCTGCACAGCGGCGGCGAGCTGGGCATCGCGACGGCGGCGCATCTCGCGGTCGTCTCCAGCACCCCCGTGCTCTCCCGGGCGATCGACAGCATGTACTACCTCCATGCGGACGACATCATCGAGCCGCTGCATCTCGCGGACGGCCGTCTGCGGGTGCCGACAGGACCCGGCCTGGGGGTGAGCGTGGACGAGGAGAAGCTGCGCCACTTCGCCGGGGTCAACGAGCGGGAAGGCGATCTGACCGGATGAGTTCCGACTGGACGAGTTCTGATCGAGTGAGCAAGGCAGCGGTGCACACGGAGCGGGCGCCCCAGCCCGCCGGGGCCTACAGCCAGGGCGTGGTGGCGGGCGACTTCCTGTACACGGCGGGGTTCGGCCCCAAGGACCCGGCGACCGGAGAGGTGCCCGAGCAGGTCGGGGACCAGACCCGGCAGGTGCTCAGGAACATTTCGGCGGTGCTGGCCGAGCGCGGTCTCACCCTGGACGACGTCGTCAAGGTGACCGCGCATCTCCAGCATCTGCGGCGCGACTTCGCCGAGTACGACGCGGCCTACCGGACGTTCTTCCACGAGCCGTACCCGGTCCGCACGACGGTGGGCTCCGACCTGATGAACATTCTCGTGGAGATCGACGTCGTGGCCGTCCTGCCGGCCTGACCCTCCCCGGCCGCACGGCCGGTCGGAATCGGCGGCCCGTCGGAATCGGCGGCCCGTCGCGCATCGTCGCGGCGGGCCGCTCCGCTGACCGCGCGCGCTTCCGGGCGCGCTTCCTGCCGGGTCACTCCCGGCTGGCGGTGCCGCACTTGTCGTCGTCGGCGTGCCGCATGCGCTCCTCCATCGACGTGCTCCGGTCGTACGGGTCGACCTCGGGGCCGTCCCCCGCAGCCGTGCGCTCGGCGCGGAACTGGGGTACGAAGTAGCCGGCGACGGCGTCGCAGCCGCCGTTCGTGCTGTCCAGCTTGTAGGAGATCAGCGAGAACGTCCCCGGCTCGGTGACCACCTTCGCCGGGTCGTCCCAGCTCATGACCACCTCGCGGCGCGCGATGGTGCGCACGACCTCCTCGCTGCCCGGCTCGGCGCGCGTGAGCGGATAGACGTACGTGACGTCGGTGGTCACCTCGACCGCGCCGCGCTTGCCCTCCCGGTACGTGATCCGCCCCCGGGTCTTGACCACATTCCCGACCAGCTCGACCTTCGCCTTCGAGAAGCGGCTGAACAGCAGCAGCGGATCGTTCTCCCGGGTGGGTGCGACGAACGCGGCCTTCACGTAGTCCCGCACATCGCGCTGGTGCGGATTGAGCAGCGCGATCGCCTTCGCGGGCCGCTGTCCGTCCAGCACGGCGGGATCGAGACTGGACGCGGCGAGGAAGTCCCGACTCCGGTCGAGCGCCTGCGCGACCTGCTTCTTGGTCATCCAGCCGGTGGCGCGGGCCGCTGGTACGTCGATCCCTGCCGTTCCGTCAGCCCACCGCACCGCGGGCGACCCTCTGAACGGCTCCCGCAGCGTGGGCAGTTGGTCGGCCGCCTGCGTCGGCGGCGGCTGGTCGGGCCGTGCCGTCTCCGCCGCGAGCGGTGTGGTTCCGCCTCCGCCGTCGCCACCGAACCATCCGGTGACCCGCTCCGGTGCCACCGCCACCACGATCAGCGCGGCCACCACCAGCAGCCCGAGCACGTACCAGGCCTTGCCCTTACGCTTCTTGACGGGTTGATGGGCTCGCCACCCCTGCGGCTGCCCGGACTGCTCCCGCAGCCGCCGCGCCACCATCCGGGCCCGTGCCGACGGCTCTTCGGGCGCACGCGTCGCCCCGGCCTCCGACTCCCGCAGGAAACGCTCCCACTCCTCGTCCGATATGGACGACTCACCCTTGCCCACCCCGAGTTCCCCCTCTTACCCACTCAACCGGCGCTCCCCAGGGCCGGTTGCCGTCCTGCATCATCACACACCGCGACACCTACGGGTGGAGGACGATCTTGCCGGCGACGGTGCCGGACTCGGCCAGCCGCATGGCGTCCGCGGCGCTGGTCAGGGGCAGTTGGGCGGCGATCTGGGCGGTGACGTCACCGCGCTGGAGGGCCGCGAAGACCTGCGAGAGGTCGGCGCGCAGCCGGGCCCTGAACCGGTCCTTGCCCAGCGCCTTGCCCGCCCAGATGTTGAAGAAGTAGGCGCGGCGGCGGTTGGGCAGCGCGTTCCACAGCCACACCCGGCCGAGCAGTTTGACGACGGGCCACTGCTTGGAGCCCGTGTCGTCCCGGGTGGAGGCGCTGCCGTACGAGACGAGCGTGCCGCCCGGCGCGAGGAGGCCCCAGGAGTCGATGACGCTCCGGCCGCCGACATGGTCGAAGACGGCGTCCACACCGCCGGGGGCGAGTTCGCGGACGCGCGCCGCGACATCCCCCGCGCGGTAGTCGACGGGGACGACGCCCCGCTCCCGCAGCGCGTCGTGGTGGCGCGCCGACGCCGTACCGATCACCTTCACACCGGCGGCCCGCGCGAGCTGCACCAGCACGGATCCGACGCCGCCGTTGGCGCCGTGCACCAGGACGGTCTGCCCGGCGCGGACACCGGCCTTGCGGTGCAGCATCTGCCACGCGGTGATGCCGTTGACCACCACGGTCTCCGCCTCGGCAGCGCCGATCCCCTCGGGCACCGCCACCACGTCCGCCGCCTCGATCAGCAGATGGCTGGCCCAGCCGCCGACCTTGACCAGCGCGGCGACCCGCGTGCCGACCAGCCCCGGCGCGACGCCCGCGCCGGCCGCCAGCACCGTACCCACCACGTCGTAGCCCGGCACGAAGGGGAACGGCGGCTGGTCGTAGTACCGGCCGCGGCGCATCTGCTGCTCGGCGAAGGAGACCCCGGTCGCTTCCATCCGGACCAGGACCTGGCCGGGTCCGGCGGTGGGGACGGCGCCGTGCCGGATCTGCAGCCCTTCCGGTTCGACCTTGCCGGGCAGGACGACCTCGACGAGTCCTTCGGTTCCTTCGGTGCTCATGGCGACCTCCGTGCGCTCCGTGGTTCGTTACTGTGCTTCGCGTTGGTTAGAAGCTATAACGAAGGAGAGTGAGAGTCAATAAATCCAGTGATAGCCTCTAACGAAAGCTGGTGGACGCGGGAGATCTGGAAGGCGGCAGGCCATGGCGGAGACGGGCACACAGACCCCGCGCGAGCGCTATCGCACGCAGGTACGGGCGGAGATCAAGGAACGCGCGTGGGAGCAGATGGCCACGGCCGGGGCGTCGGCGCTCTCGCTCAACGCGATCGCCAAGGGGATGGGGATGAGCGGACCCGCGCTCTACCGGTACTTCGCCGGGCGTGACGAGCTGATGACCGAGCTGATCAGGGACTCGTACCGCACGCTCGCCGACGCCTTCGGCGCCGCCGCAGCGTCGGGTCCCGGTGTCGCCCCGGGCGGCGTGGCCGCGCTGGCACACGCCCTGCGCGACTGGGCGCTGGCCGACCCGCAGCGGTACTTCCTCGTCTACGGCACGCCCGTACCCGGCTATCACGCGCCGGCCGACATCACCGGGATCGCGGCCGAGATCATGGCGGCTCTGCTCGACGCCTACACGGCGTCGGCGGCGCCCACCGGCCCGGCCACCGCAGCGGCGACCACCTTCGACGCACACCTCGAAGACCACAGGCAGTGGGCCGAAGGCCACCCGGCCCCGGCCGCCGTGCTCCGCCGGGCCCTGGCCTTCTGGACCCGGCTGCACGGCGTGCTGTCCCTGGAACTCGCCGGGCACTTCGCCGGGATGACCTTCGACCCCGCGCTGCTCTTCGAGGCCGAGCTGGAGAGCCTGTCCTGACCGGAAGGCCCGTCCGGCGTCACACCGGGTTGACGAGCACCTTCAGCGCCTCGCGGTCGGCCATGGCCCGGTAGCCGTCCGGCACCTCGTCCATGGTCACCGTGCGGTCGAAGACCCTGCCGGGCTCGACCGTGCCGTCCAGCACGTCGGGCAGCAGCTCCTCGATGTAGGCGCGGGCCGGGGCCACACCGCCGGTGAGGGTGATGTTGCGCAGGAAGACGGGGAAGTCCATCGGGACGTCCCGGTACTGCGGGGCGCCGACGCGGCTGATCGTGCCGCCGGAGCGCACCACGCCCAGGGCGGTGTCGACGGCGGCCTTGAGGCCGACGCACTCCAGGACCGTGTGGGTGCCGTCACCACCGGTCAGCTCCCGGACCTTCTCGACGCCCTCGTCGCCGCGCTCCGCGACGACATCCGTTGCGCCGAAGTCCTGGCCGAGATCCGTACGGTCCTTGTGCCGGCCCATGAGGATGATCCGCTCGGCGCCCAGCCGCTTGGCCGCCAGCACCGCGGAGAGCCCCACGGCGCCGTCGCCGATGACCGTCACCGTCGTACGGGGTCCGACGCCCGCGGTCACCGCGCAGTGGTGACCGGTGGAGAACACGTCGGAGAGCGTCAGCAGCGACGGCAGCAGCGCGGAGTCCTCGCCGACGGGCAGCTTCACCAGCGTGCCCTGCGCCTGCGGCACCCGTACGGCTTCGCCCTGGCCGCCGTCGACGCCGTCGGACCCCCAGCCGCCGCCGTGCCGGCAGGACGTCTGGAGCCCTTCCTGGCAGAAGTCGCAGGTGTTGTCGGCCCAGACGAACGGCGCCACCACGACGTCGCCGCGCTTCAGCCCCGACACCTGCGCACCGGTCTCCTCCACCACGCCCAGGAATTCGTGGCCGATCCTGGCGCCCTTGTCCGAGGCGGGCTTGGAGCCGTACGGCCACAGGTCGCTGCCGCAGATACAGGAGCGCAGCACGCGCACCAGCGCGTCGGTGGGCTGCCGGATCTTGGGGTCGGGCACGTCCTCCACCCGTATGTCGCCCGCACCGTAGATAAGAGTCGCTCGCATGAATTGCCTTTCGTTACGCGGGCCGGCGCACTCGCCGGCACTCGCCTCCCCGTCACGGCGTACCCCCGTCACGATCAACGGTGGCACGGGGTGGGGGCCAGGGCAACTGCCCTGGCCCCCACCCCGGATCGCCGTGACGCGTCAGGCGCGGTGCTCGCCGTAGTAGCCGCCGACCTGGTCGTGATAGCCCGCGTCGCCGGTGTGCTTGTCCTTGTCGAACTCGGGCGCGTTCTTGATCTGGTCCTTGGTCCGGTCGACAAAGACCTTCTTGTCGTCGGTGTCGATTCGGCTGACGGTGCCCGCGGGCAGCAGGACGTGCTTGCCGAAGATCCATACGCCGGTGTCGACCACCAGGTAGGAGGAGCCCACCTCGTCGGAGTGCTTGTCGACCTTGCCGATGCTGCCGTCGGTCGCTTCGACCTTGAAGCCGGTCAGATCGGCGCCGGCGGAGTGGCCGGTCGTCGGCTGGTAACCCCAGATGTTGCTGCTCATAAGATGGCTCCTCATTTTTCTTCTGGGCCGCGAGTATTCGTGCGTTCGCGGCGCGGCGGGCATTTGCTGAGGAACCGCGTGCCCGGCGATTCGGCTCCCACACACCGGTCCCGCAGATCGCTTCCGGCCGACCGGAACCGCACCGAAAAGAATCAGACGTAGGCCGAACGAGTCGTTCTGTGCGCGCTTCCGCGTTGCGCAGTGGACTGGCGGGGCGTCAGAGCATTCAGTGACCGGGAGTCAGCCAGTATGACAATCGTTCTAACGCGAAAGAGGCCTCGTATGAGAATCCAAGTGCGTGCGGATCGCGGTGGCGCGCGGCTCGGGTCGGCCCTCGTCGCCGCGGTGGCCGTGGGCGGCGTGTCCCTGATGGGCGCCGTGCCCGCCTCGGCGGCGCCCGGTGACAGCGGTGTGATCCGGATCCACGCCGCGGGGGTGCCGGCGGCGAACACCAGCGACGCGCCGAAAGTTTGCTCCTTCAACCTCGCGGCGGTCAACTTCCAGACCGTACCGGCCGTCACCTACACGATCTCCCCGCTCCCCAAGGCCGCGGGCAAGCCGACGCTGACGGGCCAGCTCACACTGAAGCAGGGCAAGGGCGCGACTCCCGACACCGGGCTGCCCAACGGCACCTACCAGCTCAGTTGGACCTTCCCCGGCGGGGTGCCCAAGCAGAAGACGTTCAAGGTCGACTGCGGCGGGACCAGCGACGCGAAGCCGCAGGGCCCGGTGAGCGCGGGCGGCGGCGGCGTACCGCCGATCGGCGGCGACGGCGGACACTCCACGGCCGGACCGCTGCTGGCGGCGACCGCGCTGGGTACGGCCGCGCTGTTCGCGGTGCGGTGGGCCCGCCGGCGTATGCCCAGTGCGGCATAACGAGCGCCCTCGCCGTCGCCGTCGCCGGGGCCCCAGCCGCGCGTGCCGCCTGGCCATCACGCTCAGCGTGTGCTCGTTGCTGGTGACCGGAGTCGTGAAGGGGTGCGGCGGCGAGGAGCCCGCCGCCGCACCCCAGCTCGGCAAGGCGCGCGGCGCGGGCACGGCCCCCACCGCACAGGCCCGACCGGCGGTCAACCACGCTCCGTTGCCGCCGTCAGTGCCGAAGAAGGTGGCGGTGCCGGGCATCATGATCGAGGCCCCGGTCATGCGGCTGTCCCTCGCCGGGGACGGCCGGCTCGGCACACCGCCCATGAGCAAGCCGCGGTGGGTCGGCTGGTACGCGGCCGGCCCGTCCCCCGGCGAAAAGGGCACAGCCGTCGTCGTGGGGCACCGCGACACCAGGACGGGCCCCGCGATCTTCCTGAACCTCAACGCGCTGCACCCCGGCGACCTCGTCAAGGTGCGGCGGGCCGACCACCGTACGGCCGTCTTCACGGTCGACTCCGTGAAGACGTACACCCGGGGCGCCTTCCCGAACCGGCAGGTCTACGGCGACACGGGCCGCGCCGAACTCCGACTCCTCACCTGCGGAGGCCGGTTCGACCACAAGAAGGGCTACTCGGCGAACGTCGTGGTCTTCGCCCATCTCACCGGCGTCACCACCCCCTGACCGAGGTGCCCGGCCGGCCCGCGCACCTCGGTCCCTCAGCCACGGCCGCCTGAGCCAGGCCGCCGGGGCTGTCAGATGTCGGTCAGCCGGGGGATGACGGTCCTGCCGATCGTCTCGATGTATTCGACCGGGTCCGGGGTCCCCGGCATCACCTGGACGTGGTCGATGCCGAGCCGGGCGTACTGCTCCATCTCCGCGAGGAAGCCGTCGGGGTCGGCGAACGGGTCGCCGCCCAGGATGGTCTTCTCGATCTCGGCGATGTCGCGGCCCTCGCGCTCGCAGTGCTCGGCCAGCACCCGCAGCTTGTGGGCGACTTCGTCGGGGGTCGTGGCGAACAGGTTGCACGCGTCGCCGTACTTGGCGACCAGGCGCAGTGTCTTCTTCTCGCCGCTGCCGCCGATCAGGATCGGCGGGTGCGGCTGCTGCAGCGGGCGCGGGGAGCAGATGGTCTCGGCGAGCTGGTAGTGCTTCCCGTTGTACGGGCCTTCGTCGTCGCTCCACATCTGGCGGACGATCTGCAGCGTCTCCTCCAGCAGTTCGAAGCGCTCGGCGACCGGCGGGAACGTCACGCCGTACGCGCGGTGTTCGCGTTCGTACCAGGCCGCCCCGATGCCGAGCATCGCACGGCCCCCGGACAGGACGTCCAGGGTCGTCACGGTCTTCGCCAGCAGGGCGGGGTTGCGGTACGTCACACCCGTGACCAGCAGACCGAGCCGTACGCGGCTGGTGCGGGCCGCCAGGAAGCCGAGGGAGGTGTAGCCCTCCAGCATCGGGTCCTGGGCGGTGGCCAACTGCTCCATCTGGAGCCAGTGGTCCATCAGCGTGACCCAGGAACAGCCCGCCTCGTCGGCGCTCTCGGCGGCCTTGCCCAAGGTGGCGGCCAGGGCGGGGGCACCGCCCGGCAGGGTGTGGTTGGCGAAATGGATGCCCAGTTTCACGGCGATTCCTCTGTCCGTAGTCGTGACACCGGCCCGGTCCGGCGCGGCGTCGTTACCGAGAGCCTGGCACTTCCGATCAGCCGACGGGGAAGGGGACACGGGTCAGATCCTCGGAGATCGTCCACATCCGTGCCGCATCGGCCTCGTCGCGCGCCGGCCGGTAGACGTCCTGCTCCACGGGTGCGCCACCGAGGTGCTGGAAGCCGCCGGGCCCGTAGAAGGCGCCGCCGCGCGCCGCCGGGGCGGTCGCGGCGTACAGCGCGGGCAGCGGACCGTCCTCCAGCGGCTGGAAGAGCAGCCCGGCCCGGGTGAACGCGCGGATCAGCCTCAGCAGCGGGGCTTCCTTGGTCCGGCCCATGTGCGGCTGGGCGCCCAGCAGATTGCTGGGGGTGACGCCGGGGTGCGAGGCGATGCTGGTGATGCCCCAGCCGGCGGCCCGGCTGCGCCGGTCCAGCTCCAGCGCGAACATCAGCACCGCGATCTTGGACTGGCTGTAGGCGCGACTGCCGTTGTACGTGTCCTTCCAGGCCAGGTCGTCCCAGTTGATGCCGCCGCTGCGCGCGGCGACGCTCGTCTGGGAGGTCACCCGCGCCGAGCCCGCGCGCAGCAGCGGCAGCAGGTGGGCGGTGAGGGCGAAGTGGCCGAGGTGGTTGGTCCCGAACTGCAGCTCGAAGCCGTCCTCGGTCTCCTGACGGGCCGGCGGAGTCATCAAACCGGCGTTGTTCACCAGGATGTTGACGGGCCGGCCCTCGCCGACGAGCGTGGCGCCGAGCGCGGCGACGGAGTCCAGCGAGGCCAGGTCCAGTTCGCGGGTGGACACCTTCGCCGCGGGGTGGTCGGTCTTGATCCGCTCGACGGCCGCCGCGCCCTTGGCGGCGTTGCGCACCGGCAGGACGACATCGGCCCCGGCGGCGGCGAGCCGCCCGGCAAGTCCCAGCCCGATCCCGTCACTGCCGCCGGTCACCACGGCCAGCTTGCCGGACAGGTCGGGCACGGTGAGATCAAGCGTGGAACGGGACATCGGATGCTCCTTCATGATCGCCGCCGGAACAGCCCCTTTACCCGTATGTCCAAGGGAACTACCAGCCGCTCACGGACAACACTCGCGCGTCCGCGCAGACGGATGAAGGCACAACAGATCCAGGGACCGCCGATCCCCCCTTCGCGTATCTGACAGAGATCAGCCGCCACCCTCAGCCCCGGCCGGTGACGTCGGGTGCGGGACGGCGGCGGTGGCGGAAGGGGCGGCGGCGGGGGCGTACTGGGCGGCTTGGGCGGCGAACATCGCCGCGTATCGGCCCCGCGCCGCGACGAGTTCGTCGTGGCTGCCGTGCTCGGCCAGCCGTCCGCGGTGCAGGACGTAGATACGGTCGGCGTGGCGGACGCCGGACATGCGGTGGGTGACGAGGACGACGGCCCGGTGCGGCGCGGTGAGCCTGCGGATACGGTCGAACGCGGCGATCTCGGCCTCCGGGTCGAGGGCCGAGGTCGGTTCGTCCACGATGAGGACGCTGTCGGCCCGCGACGTCGAACTGCGCCAGTGGGTACGGGCCAGGCCCACCTTCTGCCACTCCCCGCCGGACAGTTCGCTGGCGCCGCGGAACATCCGGGCCAGCAGGCTCCGCAGCCCGTCGGGGAGTTTCGCGATGACCGGTCCCGCTCCCGCGTAGTCGACGGACGGCTGGAGGTCGGCGGGCCCCGCCGCGTGGGACGGCCGGCCGATGCGGATGTTCAACGCCGCTGTCACGGGCCAGCGTTGGAAGTCCTGGGTGAGCAGGGCGACCCGGTCGAAGACCTGGGAACGGTCCAGCGTCGCCACATCGGCTTCGCCCCACAACACACTCCCGCCCTGCGGCAGCAGCAGGCCCGACAGCACCTTCATCAGTGTGCTCTTGCCCGAGCCGTTCTCGCCGACCACGGCCGTGACCGAGCCCATCGGCAGGGTGAGTGACACCCCGTCCAGTGCGGGGGAGTCGCGGTCCGGGTAGCGGTACGTGACGTCGTCGAGGACAACTTCCTTCACCCGCAAGGGAACGGGAGCGCCGCCGCTCGGGATGGTGCGCCGCTCCGCCTCCGCCAGGAAGCGCGAGTGGTCGCGCACGTACAGCGATTCCTCGTGCAGTGTGTTGAGTTGCATCACCAACGCGCCCAGGCTGGCGGAGCCGGAGCGTACGGCGATCACGGCGGTGCCCGCGACGGCCAGGCCCATGTGCCCGCTGACGGTCAGCCAGAACATCGCGCCGTACGTCGCCGCCATGGCGAGACCGGACAGCGCGGCGGCCACCCACTCGGTGACCGCCTTGCTCGCCGCCAGCCGCTCCTGCTCGGCCTCCGCGCTCTCCGCCATCCGCTCGTAGCGGCTGAGCAGGAAGTGCCCGACGGCGTGGATGCGCACTTCCTGGGCCGCGGTGCGTTCGGTGAGCAGATTGCCGATGAGGCGGCTGGCCCGTACATGCTCGATCCAGCTCATGGCCGACACGTACCGCTCCTGCGCCACCCGCATCGCACCCCAGCCGCGCGGCGCCGCGATGAGGATCAGCATGGGCAGCAGGAGCGGATGCAGGATGGTCAGCACACCGGCCGTGGAGACCAGCGAGATGGTGCCGTTCAGCGCGGCCACACACGCGCCGATCATGCGGCTGGCGGACGCGGCGCCGTACTGCGCGACATCGATCAGCCGGCGGAACTGCGGGTCCTCGATGGCCTCCAGCTCCACCGACGCCGCCGCTGCCAGGTACTGCGTCGTGGCGATCCGCTCGACGAGCGGTTCCAGCCGGCCGGCCCGCGAGGTGGACCAGCCGGCCAGCCCCGAGTTGACGACGGCCGCGGCAGCGCCCGCGAGCACGCCGGGCAGCAGCGCGTGCACCCGCTCCGCCGGTGTGCCCGCACCGAGCAGCGCGTGCATGACGGCGTTGACCGCGAGCAGTCCGACGGCGGCCGCCACGCCCTGGCCGATCTCGCTCACGGCGACGGTGAGCAACGCCCGCCGGTCCGCCTGCCACGCGATCCGCAGGGTCGCCCCGACGAGCCTCGGCATCGAGCGGAGGGCGGAGAGCAGGGTCAGGTCGAGCGAGGCGTGCTCGTGCTGGGACCAGCCCATGTCGTACCGCAACGGCCCCCCGAACAGCTCCTGTTCGGCATCGGAGACCTGCGGCTCGGCCATCCGTACGCGTCCGAAGAGTCTTCTCACTGGCTGCCTCCCAGAGCGGTTCCGCCGGCGCCTGTCGGCGGTTCGCGCAGAGCCGTCGTCGCGAAAGCCGTCGCCGTGACAGCGCTACCCGGGGCGCGGGACGGGCAGTCCGGGGCCCGGATGCGGCGGACGGTCGCACGGGAGCACCGCGCGGCGCGCGGCGGTCCGCGGGGGAGAGCGGCCGGGTCGGATTTCCAGCGGACCGCCTCTTGACTTCCACGCGGGATGTGGGTGACTGTTGCCCCGTTAAGCAAACCGGTTTGCAAACGAGGAGTGCAGATGGCGGAGACGGGCGCTACGCCTGCGGCGGTCCCTGGGCAAACCGGTTTGGAGAACGACGGGTCAAAAGGACCCGCCACCATCTCGGACGTCGCCGCACGGGCCGGAGTGAGCAAGACGACCGTCTCGCACGTGCTGTCCGGCCGGCGCCCGGTCTCCGACGCCACCCGCCGCAAGGTGATGCGGGTGGTCGAGGAGATGGGGTTCCAGCAGAACTTCTTCGCGCTCGGCCTCTCGGGCCGCCGCAGCCAGACCATCGCCCTGGTCGTCCAGGACCTGACCAACCCGTTCTACCCCGCCCTCGCCCGCGGCCTCCAGCAAGCGGTGGGTGAGCGCGATTACGTCGTCCTGCTGGCCGACGTCGGAGCCGGCACCCCGCCCATCGAGGCCTTCCTCAACGAGGCCGTGCAGCGCCGGGTGGACGGGGTGGTCGTCGCCGCGGTCGACGTACCCGACCGGATGCTGGAACCGCTGCTCGCCTCGGGCGCCCGGGTGGTGACCGTCGGCTCGCCCCGGCACGGCACATCGACCGACGTGGTGTCGTCCGACGACGAGCGGATCGCCGCCGACGCCGTCAGCTACCTGCACGGGCAGGGCCACCGGACCCTGGGCATCATCTCGGGACCGAGCAGGGTCGCCCCCGGTTCCGCGCGCCTCGGCGGCTACCGGCAGGCCCTGCGCGACCACGGCCTGCGGCCCCTGCGCGCCGCCGAGGCGGAGGGGGACTGGACGCGGGAGTCCGGGGCCAAGGCGATGAGCCGGCTCATGGACCTGGAGCGGCGGCCCACCGCCGTGTTCTGCGCCAACGACCTCATGGCGATCGGCGCGCTCGACGCGGCCCGCTCGCTCGGACTCGCCGTCCCCGCCGATGTCGCCGTCCTCGGGGTGGACGACATCGACGCGGCCAGTCTCGTCAGCCCTTCCCTGACCACGGTGCGGGTCCCCGCCCAGGAGATCGGGCGGGTGGCGGGAGAGCTGCTGCTCGGCCGCATAGACGACCCCTCGGGAACGCCACGCCGCGTCCTGGTCCAGCACCACCTCGTACATCGCGAATCTGCCTGAGGAGCCCACCGCTCGTGCACGACGTACTTGACCCACGCGATCTCGTCCCCGACGAAGCCGAACAGCTTCTGTCGTCGGGCCACGCGGCCGGCGAACTGCTGGCGGCGGCCCGCCGGGCCGCCGCCGCCGACGACCTCGCCGCACTCGCCTCCGTGGCGACCGCGCTCGCCGCCCTGCCGCGCTCCACCGCCTGGGACTTCGACGAACCGTCCGACGCCGAGGAGATATGGGCGGCCCTCACCCCGCCGGCACCGGTAAGGACCGTCGACACCGCCCAGCTCCCCGGCCGGCTGGCCGGTGCCTGGCTGGGGCGGTGCGTGGGCAACACGATGGGCAAGCCCGTCGAGGGCCTGACGCGCGAGGAGGTCGGGATCTATCTGCGGGCCGTCGGCCAGTGGCCGCAGACCGGCTTCGTCCCGCTGCTGGACACCCTGCCCGCCGGCGTCAGCCACCTGCACGAATCGGCTCCCTACGCGGCGGCAGGCCGCTTCGACGCCGTCCCGAGGGACGACGACCTGGACTGGACGATCCTCGGCCTGCACCTGCTGGAGACGTACGGGCGCGGCCTGACCACCGAGGACATCGGCCGCGAGTGGCTCGACCGCATCCCCTTCACCCAGACGTTCACGGCGGAGCGCGCCGCGTACCGCAACCTCATCCGGGGCCTGCGCGCACCCCGCACCGCCACCCACGACAACCCGTACCGCGAGTGGATCGGCGCGCTGATCCGCACCGACGTCTACGGCTACGTACAGCCCGGCGACCCGCGTGCCGCGGCGAGGATGGCACTGACCGACGCGGTCCTCTCGCACACCGCCAACGGCATCTACGGTGCGATGTGGTCGGCGGCCCTCAACGCCGAGGCGCTGGTGTGCACCGAGCCGATCGACGCCCTGCGGGCCGCGCTCACCGTCGTCCCACCGCGCTCGCGGCTGTACACCAGCCAGGCCGAGCTGCTGCGCATGGCCGAGCGCGGCGCCGCCGGCGAGACGGTGCAGCGCTGGATCGACACCGAACTCGGTCATTACAACTGGGTGCACACTGTCAACAACGCCGCCATCATCGCCGCCGCTCTGCTGTGGGGTGAGGGCGACTTCGTACGCAGCATCGCCCTCGCCGTCGGCGCGGGCCGTGACACCGACTCGACGGCCGCCACGGTCGGCAGTGTGTTCGGTGCCCTGCACGGTGCGGACGCCGTCCCCGGCCGGCTGGTGGAACCGACCGGGGGAGTGGTCCGCAGCGCCGTGCGCGGCTTCGACCGGATCACCGTCACCGAACTCGCCGCACGGACGGAAGCCGTTCGTCTCACCTTCGAACAGGATGTGCCCGCATGACCACCGCACGCAGGATCGTGATCGACACCGACCCCGGTCTCGGCGAACCCGGCTCCGACATCGACGACGGCCTCGCCATCGCGCTGGCCCTGCGCTCGCCCGAGCTGACCGTCGAGGCACTGACCGTCGTCAACGGCAACGTCGACGTCGACACGGGAGTCGATGTCGCCCGGCGGCTCACCCAGCGGCTCGGCCACCCCGGCCTCCCCGTACTGCGCGGCGCCGACCGTCCGCTGCTGCGCGACATGGCACCGCTGCGCGCCCTGTTCGACGACGTCGTCGGGGACCGGCCCGCCGTCCCCACGGCGGCGGCCGACCGGCTCGGACCGACCAGTGACGCCACCGCCGCCGCGTATCTCGTGGAGCTGGCGGCAGCGCATCCGGGCGAGATCACGGTGGTCGCCATCGGCCCCATGACCAATCTCGCGCTGGCCCTGCGCCTCGACCCCGGATTCGCCCGGAACGTCGCGGAGATCGTCATGATGGCGGGCTCCGCCACCGGCTACGCCCAGAACATCACCGTCGTCGGCGACTTCAACGCCTACGTCGACCCCGAGGCACTCGCGATGGTCCTCGCCAGCGGCGCCGAGCTGCGCATGGTGGGCATCGACCAGACCTCGCGGGTACGGCTCACCCGCGACGACGCGGCCGTACTGTCCAGCGGCGACTCCTTCGGCCGCTGGGCCGGGGAGTGCGCGCTGGCCTGGATCGACTTCCTGGCCAGGGCCTTCCCGCTGCGCGAGGAGCACAGGGACGCGTGCTTCCTGCACGACCCCCTCGTCGTGGCGGCCGTCGCCGACCCGACCCTGTGCACGTGGGCCGACGCCCACGTCGCCACCGACACCACCAGTGAACTCGCCCGGGGCCTGGTCGTGGCCGACCGCGGACTCGCCCTCGCCCCGCCCCCCGGACCCCCCAACGCCTCGGTCGCCGTCGACACCGACGTGCCTGGCTTCGGCCGCCTCTTCCTCGATCGCCTCACCGGTACGTCCGCCGGCGATTGACCCGTCATCCCATGACCGTCAGAGAGGACCGTCATGAAGCTTCCCACCCTTCCCCGCCCCGCCAGGGCCGGCACCCAACTCGCCGTCGGCGCTGTCGCCGCGGCCCTGCTCGTCGCCGGCTGCGGATCCGGGTCCGACTCGTCCGGCGGCAGCCAGAAGCCCGCGGGCCTCACCGCCGCCGACAGCCTCAAGGACCCGGCGAAGCCGGTCACCGTCAACTACGCCGGCGCCGCGTACTCGGCCGACGACATCAAGCCGGTGCTCGCCGCCTTCCACCAGGAGCACCCGAACATCACCGTCAACTACCAGGCGGTCCCGTTCGACCAGTTCAACAGCGTCCTCAGCACCCGGCTGAGCCGCCGGGACGCGACGCTCGACCTGTACGACGTCGACATGCCCCGCACCGACGCCTACCAGGCGCGCGGCTGGCTCACCGACCTGTCGTCGGCGTTCCCCGACATGGCGGGCAAGGTCGACAAGGCGTCCCTGCAGGCGGCGACCAGCGGCGGAAAGCTCGTCGCCATGCCCTTCCAGACGTCGAGCCAGCTCCTCTTCTACAACAAGACGCTGCTCAAGAAGGCCGGCATCCCCTTCCCCTCGGCCAAGCCCGCCGACCGGCTGACCTGGGAGGCGGTGACCGCTGACGCCAAGAAGACCCAGCAGGCCGGCGCCAAGTGGGGCCTGCTCTTCGACCAGGTCAACCGCTACTACCAGTTGCAGCCCCTGGCCGAGAGCCTGGGCGGCGGCTCGGGCGCCGGCGGGGACAAGAACCTCACCCCCAAGCTGGAGACGGCGGGCTGGGAAAAGGCGATGACCTGGTACGGCTCCCTGTACAAGGACAAGGTCTCGCCGCGCGGCGTACCCGTCGCGCAGACCCCGGAGCTGTTCGCCTCGGGCCAGGTGGCCTTCTTCCCCGGCGGCCCCTGGTGGGGACCGCAGTTCGCGTCCAACGCCAAGCTGGACTTCGGCGTCACCGCCTACCCGTACTTCCAGGGCGGCAAGGCGGCCACGCCCACCGGCGGCTGGTCGCTCGGGCTGAATCCCGCGAGCAAGAAGGCGGTCGCCTCCGAGATCTTCATGAAGTTCATGGCGCTCGACAAGGGCGGGTTCGCCCAGTACATGCCGAGCCTCACCGTGCCGCCGTCCAACACCGCCGGCACGGCGACCTTCTACGACGAGAAGGTCTTCAAGGACCCCCGCATGGCGGGCGCCGTCGACCTGACCAAGTACGAACTGGCCAACACGGCCACCCTGCGCGCCAGGACCGCCGGTTACGTCGAGTTCGAGGACACCCTGTCCAAGACCTTCGACGACATCAGCAACGGCGCCTCGGCGAGCAGCGCCCTGTCCGCCGCCACCAGCACGATCAACCAGGCGTGGGCCAAGTACCGCTAGGGCCTCCCGTTCGGACCCTGCCGGGCTCCTGATCCGGCCTGATCCGAACGTAAGACCGTAGCCCACGCGAACCGACCGGCCGGGGCGAGCCGAAAGCGCCCCGGCCGGCGGGAGGGACTCCCGCAATGACACTCACCACGCACCCCCCGGAAGCCGGCGAGACCGCTCCCGCGCCACGCAGGAAAGGCACCCTGCACCGGCGCAGGCTCGTGGGCAATCTCAGCGCCGCCGCCATCTTCCTGACGCCCGCTCTCGCGCTCATCATCGTGCTGCGGCTGATCCCGGTCATCCAGGCCGTCAACGACGCCACGCACACCAGTCTCCCCGGCAGCACACTGCCGCCGAGCTTCGTGGGCCTGGACAACTTCACGGCGCTGTTCTCGTCCCACGCCTTCTGGTCGTCCGTCCAGCAGACCTTGATCTTCAACGTCATCGTCAACCCGCTGCAGATCGTGCTGGCGCTCGCCCTCGCCGTGCTCCTCACCCAGAACCTGCCGGCCACCGGCATCTGGCGCACCCTGATCTTCCTGCCCGCCGCCGTGCCGATGACCGGCTCCGCCGTGGTGTGGGGGATCGCGCTGCGCCCGGACGGGCCGGTCAACGCGGCGCTCACCGGGGTCGGCATCCACCAGCAGCCCTTCCTCACCGGACAGGGCCAGGTGGTGGCGAGCCTCATCCTCATCGCGAGCTGGATCGGCGTCGGCTACTGGATGATCTTCCTCATCGCGGGTCTCAACGACATCCCGGCCGTCTACTACGAAGCCGCGGCCATCGACGGAGCGGGCCCGCTCCGCCGCTTCTGGTCGGTGACGCTCCCACTGCTCCGCAGGCCGCTGCTGTTCGTCCTCGTCGCCGACACCGTCTCGAACTTCGTCCTGTTCGCGCCCATGCAGATCCTGACCGACGGGGGGCCGCAAGGAAAGTCGAACTTCCTGATGTACGACATCTTCCACAACAGCTTCGAGCTGGCCGACCCGCACACCGCAGCGGCGGAACTGCTCGTGCTGCTCGCCCTGATGATCGTCATCGTCGCGGTCCAGTTCCGGCTGCTGCGCAGCGCCGAGGAGAGCTGATCATGAACCGCACTTCGCTCCCGACCCCTGCCAGGCCCGCAGCTTCTGCGTCCGGCCGTGCGGATCACACCGGCCGTACGGGCCGCACGGGCGGTACGGGCCACACCGGCCGTAGGGGCCGTACGGGCCGGGTCGTGCTGGCCGTTGTCGCCGTCGTCGTGGGCCTCGCCTTCCTGCTGCCGGTCCTCTGGCTCATCGCCAGTACGTTCCGCAGCGCCACCGAGACCTTCGCCAACAGCTCCTCCCTCACTTGGCACATGCTGTGGCCCGAGCACTGGACGTTCCACAACATCCGCTCGGCGGTCGACAACGGCTTCCTGCGGAACCTCTCCAACAGTGTGATCGTGGCCGGCGTCACCGTCGTCCTCGGCATTGTGATCTCCGCGATGGCGGCCTTCGCCCTGGCGGTCGTCGACTTCCCCGGCCGCAAGTTCGTCTTCGGCATGGTCGTGCTGAGCTTTCTCGTCCCCTTCGAGGCCATCGCCATCCCGCTGGCGCACACCTTCAGCGACTGGGACTTGACCAACAGCATTCCCGCGCTCGTCCTGCCCGGACTGGGCAACGGTCTCGCCATCTTCACCCTCCGCCAGTTCTTCCTGGGGATCCCTTCGGAGCTGGCCGAAGCGGCGCGGGTGGACGGCGCCGGGTGGCCCCGGATCTTCCTCAAGATCTATCTGCCGCTGACCCGGCCCGCCCTCATCGGCACCGGTCTGATCCTCTTCCTCTTCCAGTGGCAGGCCTATCTGTGGCCCATCCTCGTCACCACCAGCGACGGCAAGGACCTCGCGCCCGTCGCCATCGCCAAGACCTTCAACGCGTTCAGCACCGACTACGGGCGGGTCTTCGCCGAGACAGCCGTGCTGGCGGTCATTCCCGCCGTGATCCTGCTCGGTCTGCAGCGCTACTTCGTCGCATCGGTCGCCACCACCGGGAGCAAGAATTGAGCCGCGTAGCCGTGGTCGGATCCGCCAACCTCGACCTCGTCGCCCGTACGCCCCGCCGCCCCGGCGCGGGTGAGACGGTCCTGGGCACCGGCTACCGCCGGCACCCGGGCGGAAAGGGCCTCAACCAGGCCGCAGCCGCCGCGACCGTCACACCGACGGCGTTCGTCGGCTGCCGCGGATCCGACGACGCGGGCCGGTTGCTGGAGGACGAGCTCGTACGGCGGCGGGTCGACACCTCCGAGTTCGCCGTACGGGGAGAGTCCAGCGGCCTCGCCCTGATCACCGTGACGCCCGACGGCGAGAACAGCATCACCGTGCTCCCCGAGGCGAACAATCTGCTGCTGCCCGACGACGTCACCCGCGCACTCGACGCGCTCGCGCCCCGGCTCGTCCTCACCCAGTTGGAGATCCCGTTGGCGACGACCGAGGCCGCGGCGCGCTGGTCGGTCGCGCACGGCGCCCGGCTGATGGTCAACGCCAGCCCCAGCGCCCCGCTGCCCGAGCATGTCCTGGCCGCCGCCGATCCCCTCATCGTCAACGTCTCCGAAGCACACCATCTGACGGCCGCCGACACACCGGCGGAAGCGGCGGCCCTCCTCGCGCAGCGGTGTGTCTCCGTCGTCGTCACCCTCGGCTCCGACGGCGCACTCGTCGCGGAGAACGGGCGGACGACCCACCTGCCCGCACCGGCGCTGACACCGGTCGACACCACGGGAGCGGGCGATGTGTTCGCCGGTGTCACGGCGGGCCACCTCGTCAACGGCAGCAGCCTGGTCGAAGCCGCCGAGCTGGCGACGCAGGCAGCGGCCGAAGCCATCCGGACACCGCGCGCCGGCCGATGATCCGCTCGCGCGGCCCGGTCGGCCGACTCGACGGCGGCCTGCTCAGCCGGCGCGTCAGGCGTCAGACCTCTCGCGCGATGCAGATACGGGCGTCCAGCCGGGCGCCGGCCTCGTAGAACATGAAGCGGGTGCCGTTCTCCGAGCCGAAACTCGGGGCGGCGGCCCG
This sequence comes from Streptomyces sp. NPDC087906, assembly GCF_055584925.1. NCBI lineage: Bacteria > Bacillati > Actinomycetota > Actinomycetes > Kitasatosporales > Streptomycetaceae > Streptomyces > Streptomyces sp. NPDC087906. The sequence goes on along the minus strand of NZ_JBVJLC010000003.1, from coordinate 675,217 downwards.
GCCGTTGTCCGAGGCGATCGGGGTGTAGAAGACGCCGAGGTGGGTCTCCTTGTCGAAGTTCAGGCCGACATCGGTGAGATGCATCTTGCCGTCGCTGCCGTGGTAGGCGACGTACATCGTGTTGTTGCGCCCCACCAGCGACGGTCCCGAGATGTCGGTGCAGCCGTCCGGCTCCGGGTTGACCAGCGGCGTCGTGTTCCACTGCCACTGGTCCCAGCCGTTCGGAGACCAGCCGTAGAAGATCCGGCGCTTGCCGCTCACCACGCCCATGAAGACCATCACGTAGCGGTTGTCGCGGCCCGGGATCCGGTACTCGAAGACCCGCGCGTACGAGGTCTCCGTCGTGCCGGGGATCAGCCGGGTGCTGAGGATCGGCGTCGGGTCGGTGAAGGTGACACCGTCGGTCGAGCGCGCGACGCGGGTCGTGAAGTTCTCGCCGTGGAAGTAGCAGAAGAACTGCCGGGTGGGCGCGTCCCAGATGACATGCGGCGAGGAGACGTGACTGACCGTCGGCGGCAGGTTGTTGTCGATCAGTGGGTTCGCGCCGTACTCGGTGAAGGGACCGTTGAGCGTGTCCGAGAACGCGACACTGATGCCGCCCGGAGCCTCGTGCGGCGCGTAGTAGAAATAGTACTTGGCCCGCGGGGAGGCGATCGTACCGGCCGTCCCGCGGATGCACGGGAAGATGAACTCACCGGTGGGGTTGTACCGCAACGGCATACGCAAGGCGTCCCGCAGATACCGGTACTCAGGCATCCCACCGGGCAGGGCAGCCGCCTGCGCGGCCCGGGGGACAAGTGCGGCGGAGCTTGCGGCGATCACGCCGCCGAGCAGCGCTCTTCTTCTCATGTCGATGTCCACTTCCACGGAATTTTTCAGGGGAGACTTCCGCTGGCGTCGACATCATGGACTGCTAATACGAATTAGTGAAGAGTCTTCGTGGCGGCGGCCTGGACGGCCCGGCCCCCGCCCCCGCACCGCCCCGCAGAAGCCCCCCACATGCCGCCGCACCCCGCCCTGACCCGCTTCTCAGCGGGTCGGACGGGGTGCGGCGGGGGTTGGTCCGTCAGATGTCGCGGAAGATCTCGATCTGCGCGCCCACCGAGTTGAGGCGTTCCGCCAGGTCCTCGTAGCCGCGGTTGATGACGTACACGTTGCGCAGTACCGATGTGCCCTCCGCCGCCATCATGGCGAGCAGGACCACCACGGCCGGGCGCAGGGCCGGCGGGCACATCATTTCGGCGGCGCGCCAGCGGGTCGGGCCTTCGACCAGGACCCGGTGCGGGTCGAGGAGTTGGAGCCGGCCGCCCAGCCGGTTGAGGTCCGTCAGGTAGATGGCGCGGTTGTCGTAGACCCAGTCGTGGATGAGGGTCTTGCCCTGCGCCACGGCCGCGATCGCGGCGAAGAACGGCACGTTGTCGATGTTCAGGCCGGGGAACGGCATGGGGTGGATCTTGTCGATCGGCGCCTCCAGCTTGGAGGGCCGCACGGTCAGGTCCACCAGCCGGGTACGGCCGTTGTCCGCCGCGTACTCGCTGGTCAGGTCGTGGTCGAGGCCCATCTCCTCCAGTACGGCCAGCTCGATCTCCAGGAACTCGATCGGGACCCGGCGGATGGTCAGCCGCGACTCGGTGACCACGGCCGCCGCGATCAGGCTCATCGCCTCGACCGGGTCCTCGGAGGGGGAGTAGTCCACGTCCGCGTCGATGGACGGTACGCCGTGCACGGTCAGCGTCGTGGTGCCGATGCCGTCGACCCGTACGCCCAGCGCTTCGAGGAAGAAGCACAGGTCCTGGACCATGTAGTTGGACGAGGCGTTGCGGATGACGGTCGCGCCGTCGTGGCGGGCGGCCGCCAGGAGCGCGTTCTCGGTGACCGTGTCGCCGCGCTCGGTCAGGACGATGGGGCGGCTGGGCGAGACCGAGTGGTCCACCTGCGCGTGGTACATGCCCTCGGTCGCCGCGATGTCCAGGCCGAACCGGCGCAGGGCGATCATGTGCGGCTCGATGGTACGGGTGCCGAGGTCGCAGCCGCCGGCGTAGGGCAGCCGGAAGTTGTCCATCCGGTGCAGCAGCGGGCCGAGGAACATGATGATGGAGCGGGTACGGCGGGCGGCGTCCTCGTCGATGGCCGCCATGTCCAGCTCGGCCGGCGGCACGATTTCGAGGTCGACCCCGTCGTTGATCCAACGGGTGCGCACGCCGATGGAGTTGAGGACTTCGAGGAGCCGGAAGACCTCCTCGATCCGGGCGACGCGGCGCAGTACCGTACGCCCCTTGTTGAGCAGGGAGCCGCAGAGCAGCGCCACACAGGCGTTCTTGCTCGTCTTGACGTCGATGGCGCCGGAGAGCCGGCGTCCGCCGACCACGCGCAGATGCATCGGCCCGGCGTAGCCGAGCGAGACGATCTCGCTGTCGAGTGCCTCGCCGATCCTGGCGATCATCTCAAGGCTGATGTTCTGATTGCCGCGCTCAATGCGATTCACGGCGCTCTGGCTGGTGGCCAGCGCCTCGGCGAGCTGTGTCTGTGTCCAGCCCCGGTGCTGTCGGGCGTCACGGATGAGCTTGCCGATGCGTACGAGGTAGTCGTCTGCCATGGCGAAAGGCTATCTCACGTGTGAGATAAGCGCCGCGCGAGGGGTGTTTGTCGGGTGAGGACAACCCGTACGGCCCCACAGTCCGATGATCGGTCTGTAGGGCCGTATGGACAATCCATATACCGCCGTTCGGGTTACTGTCCGGCCCCGAGCCGCCGGACAGGTCCTAGCCGCGGCGCTTCGTCGTCGTCTTGCGCCAGCCGAAGGGGCCCGGCAGGTCCTGGGACGTCGTCTGCCGCCCTGTCGAACTTGACGTGTGCCGCGGCCCGTGCTTACCGCCGCCTGTCGTGATGGACCAGGAGTGGCGGTTGATGTTGAGCCGCACCCCCGGCAGGATCCGGAAACTCTTGCGGAATGTGATCGGCATCTGCGCCTCCTCTGTCAGGGGTACGGATATCCCGTCAACGCGGATACATGTCCGGCGGGTTGGCTGAAATTTTGAACAGTTGCGGACAGGGGTCCTGACGGCTAGCCGCCCTTCTGCTGCGGTCGGCCGTCGGCCGCCGACACCTCGACGAACACCGCCCTGCCCTCGGCGGTGAGCCGCAGTACCGGCACCGCCTTGTCGCGCGGATTGCCGTTGTTCTGGAAGGACAGAAAACCGCTCGCACCGGCCACCTGCTGGCCGCCGTCCATCTGGTGGAACATCCGGGCCACCGCGTCCCCCACGACGTCGCCCTGCGCGCTGGCCGCCATCTGGATGCCGGTCGCCGCTGTCAGCACGGCGTCGTGGGCCATGATGGCCTGACCGTCGTCGCGGCTGTCGTTGGGGAACCACCGGTCCAGCTCGGCGCCTTCGGCGAAGAATTTGGCCGAGGGGGCGGAGACCGCGTCCGGGTACTTCTTGTACATGTCGGGGTGGGCGAGCCCGGTGTACAGCACGTTGATCTTCGTGGCCGCCGCGTCGGCGAGCTTGTCCGCCGTCAGATTGCTGGTGTCGTCACCGGCGATGACGGTGAACTGCTCCGACTGGCAGTTCCGGTTGGCCAGCGAGTCGAGGAAGCTCGTGAGATGGATCCCGCGTCCGGCGAAGTAGATCACCTGCGGTTTCTGGGCGCACAACTCCACCGACATGAAGCGCAGTTCGGTCTGCCAGGCGCTGCGTACGGAGGAGTCGAACGTCTTTGTCTCCGCCACCAGCCGATGGCCGGCCTTGTCGGGGAAGGCCCGGCTGAACGCGGGTCCCAGGGTCCCGGCGTACAGGTTTCCCTTCGCCGCGTCCTGCACGACGACCGCCGTCTTGAACTTGTTCCGCTTGAGATAGCCGGCCGCCGCGTACGCCTCGTCCACGTTGGTCGGCGACACCCGGACGTAGTTGTGGATGTTCTGGATGTCCGTGGCGGTCATCGTGGAGCCGACCATCGCGATGCCCTTCTTGGACAGCTCCTTGATGGCGGCGAGGTTCGCGTCCGTGCTGGGCCCGAGACCGGTGACGGCGACGAGCCTGCCCTGCTTGTCGTCGGCGCGCTCGGTCAGTTCACCGACCGTGTGCCGCCAATGGGCCGATCTGCTGCCGGTGTTGGCGAGCAGCAGCCGGATCTTCGGCTTCCCGCCGAGATCGCCCTCGTTGTAGCGGTACTGCGCGAGATAGGCGCCCTCCAGCTCGTGCCGCACCGACTCGGACGAGTTGCTGTCGTCGTCCTTGAGGGTGAAGGAGGTCATGTAGGCGACGCTCACATAACTGTCCTCGCCCTTCACGACCTTGGCGTTCTCCTGCCGGATCTTCTTCTCGACCGGGGCGAGATGACCGGCGAAGGTGTACGAGCCGTCGGTCACCCCCACGCACTCGTCGTCGTCGCCCATCTTCACCACACCGGCGCCGCACCGCGCCTGCGACTCCTGGAGCCAGGAGACCAGGAACCAGCCGCCCGTCGCGAGTACGGCGGCTGCCACCACCCCGAACACGATCCGCCGGACGACGTGCAGCGGCCACTCGACTCTGACCATCACCGGCTCATGCCTCCCCGGACGTTGTCTGCGGATGACGCCAACTGCGGTACCGCTCGGCCTCGTTGAACAGCGGCACAATGTCGTAGCTGCGGAGCCTGGAGAGCTGCGCGAACCCGTCGGCGATCATGTTGCCGAGCCGCATCCCCGGGTCGCCGAGCGGATCGCTCCAGACCCAGCGGGCGGCGACGAGGCTGCGGATCACCGACTGCGGGCCGCCGTCGTGGACCGTCCCCGGCCGGTCGCGGCTCAGCCCGGCCAGCACCTCCAGCGGGCCGCCCGCCGACGGCAGCCGGTTGGGCGCCGCGGTGACCGCGCCGAACTCGCTGATCCACTGCGCGGCCGGTACGTCGAGGAAGCGCCGTTTCAACTGCTCGGCGACCTCGTCGACCCGTCCCGTGGCCAGTTGGTGGTACATCTCCTGCACGGGCCGGCCCTCGGCCCGGTAGTGCTCGGCGAGCAGTTCGTGCGCCATGTCCCAGTCGTCGGGGCGCCGGGCCAACTGCCAGAGCAGCAGCCTGCGCAGCCACGGATGCAGCATCGGTACGAGCGTGCCGGGCCCGGCCAGCAGCCAGCGCGAGCGCATCTCGCCGAACAGGGCGTCGCCCTGTCCCAGCACCTGCGCGCCCACGGAAAGGTCGCGCGCCGCAGCGACTTCGGCGAGCATGGCGCGCTCGATCGTGTCCAGCCCGTGCAGCAGATGGTCGGTCGCGGTGTCGGCCAGCGACCTCGTCACCTCGCCTGCGAGCAGCGGCCGGTCCGGCAGGGTGCGCAGCCAGCGCTCCTGCTCGGAACCGCTCTCCGCGGGAACATCGCTCGACTGCCGCAGTACGTCGAGTACTTGCTGCACCGCGCGCGGCAGACCACCGGTCAGCCGGTGCACGAAGGGGGTGAGCCGGGTGTACGGCGCGTGGTCGGGGTTGCCGCCGAGCTGGAGCTCGATCCGGATGCGCACCTCGTCGAGGCTGAGGTCGCGCAGCCGCAGCGGGTACCACCAGGTGTCCTCGCTGTCCCTGGTCGGCCGGTAGTCGTTCCAGTCGGTGAGCGAGGCGTGGTCGGGGCCGCGGAGCTGCCAGGGCCAGGAGTCGCCGGTTGCGGGACCCCAGCGGGGCAGCCAGCGGTTGGAACTCGCCACGACGGTCAGCGGATCGCAGTCGGTGCCCGCCACCACCGCGTCGTCGTGCCGGGCCCGCAGCAGCAGGTCGAGGAAGCGGCGTCCGTACGGTGCGTGCGACTCGTCCAGCAGCACCAGATACGAGCGGGGCATGAAGGAGCGCGCGGCGTTGCGGCGCAGATCCTCCAGGAACGCGGAGAACAGCACCCGGTCCAGCCGCTCCTGTTCCTGCGCGTCGCCCTCGTGGCGCCACAGGTTCAGCTCGACCAGGGCCTCCCAGCGGTCGCCGCTGCGGATCAGCGGGTGCGCGCCGAACCACTGCGCGCCGGCGGTCAGCCGGCTTCCCAGCGCCCGGCCGGGCAGCCGGTTGCGGCCGCGCCGCAGCGCGTCGGACGCGACGGCGAGCGCGATGGCGGACGCTCCCTCGGGCACTCCGACGGCGCCCATCCCGACCTCGAAGAAGGCCGCCAGATAGTCACCGTGCCGGGCTTCGTTGGCCTCCTGGAACCGGTCGAGCTGCCGCTGCACCGCGCGCCGCCCCTCGGCCAGGCTGCGGATGTGCAACTCCTGGTCGGACGCGAGGAGTCCCAGGCTCAGCAGGGGGAATCTGGACCGGCCGAACCGGGGCAGTTTCCGCTCCAACTGGCGGGCCAGCAGGGCCAGCGCGTAGCGCGGCAGCAGTGACTGGGCGCCGCCGAAGTCGACGTAGGCGAAGGGGTGTTCAGGTCCGAAGCGCTCCATGAGCGCGCCGTGCGCCTCGCTCGCGCCGCTGCCGCGCGGACCGAGCAGCATCGTGAGGGGGCGGTCGGCCCCCGGAGGTAACCGCAGACACTCGTCGACGAGCGACACGATGCCGCTGCGACCGCGCAGCCCTATACCGGCCCCGGGCTCCACCACGCCCTTCCCCCCTTCGACAACGGCCGGTCCGGCCTGTTGTGACCACCCACCGTAGGCGGCCGCCCCCTGTTACGTCACCCCGCTCAGGACACCGGTAGCGGGGTGGTCGGTTCCCCGGCGCGGCGCCAAAGCTTGTGCGATACAACAGATTTGAATTGGTCTAGTCCAAGTCATTGACGTGTCCCTGGCGGTGCTCAATTCTGAAGGCTCCCTCCCACTCCTTCAGGAGACCTGCACATGAAGCGTCTTCGTGCTCTCCTCTGCGGCGCGGCGACCGCCGCGCTCGCCACGGCCGGCCTCGCCGCCCTCGCGACCGGCCAGGCGGCCGGAGCGACCGCGTCCGCCGACGCGGCAGCGCTCAGCAACCGCTGGTACGCCGCAGCGCCCTATCTGATGCCTCTCGACAACGACCCGCCCAACGCCGGCGCCATCATGGACGCGACCGGACTGAAGGCGTTCCAACTCGCGTTCATCCTCGCCCCCAACGGCGGCGGCTGCAGCCCGACCTGGGGCGGTACCGCGCCCGTCGCCAACGACACGGCGGTCGGCGGGGTCATCAACTCCATCCGGGCCAAGGGCGGTGACGTGTCCGTCTCCATCGGCGGCTACGGCGGTACCAAACTCGGCCAGGCATGCGCCAGTTCGGAAGCCACGGCCGCCGCGTACCAGCAGGTCGTGACCAAGTACCAGCTCAAGGCCATCGACTTCGACCTCGAAGAGCCGGAGTACGAGAACACGGCGGCCGTCGCGCACGAGATCGGCGCCGCCAAGATCCTCCAGCAGAACAACCCCGGCCTCTACGTCTCGGTCACCACGGCCGGCACGGCGGCGGGCACCGGCTGGTTCGGCACCCAGATGCTGAACGAGGCCAAGGCGCAGGGCTTCACACCGAACAACTTCTCCATCATGCCGTTCGACGGCGGGTTCAACGGCGCGGCCTCGCAGACCTCCGCGCTGACGAACTTCAACGCGATCCTCCGCTCCACCTTCGGCTGGAGCGAGGCCACGGCCTACGCCCACGAGGGCTTCTCCGGAATGAACGGCCGCAGCGACACCGGCGAGTACTTCAGCCAGGCCGACTTCCAGACGGTCCTCGACTTCGCGACCGGCCACGGCATGGACCGGTTCACCTTCTGGTCGCTCAACCGCGACCGGCAGTGCACACCGGCCGACAACAACGGCGCGACGTCCGGCACGTGCAGCAGTGTGCCGCAGGCCGCCTGGGACTTCGCGAAGTACTCGGTGAAGTTCGCGGGGGCGACGCCGCCCACCAACCCGCCGACGAATCCGCCCACCGACCCGCCGACCAACCCGCCGGGCACCTGCACCACGACCCCGTGGAGCGCCACCACCGTCTACACGGGCGGCGAGGAGGTCTCGTACGGCGGCCACAAGTGGAAGGCGCAGTGGTGGACGCAGAACGAGAAGCCGGGTTCGACCGGCGAGTGGGGCGCCTGGAAGGACGAGGGCACCTGCTGATCTGACCGCCCTGCTGACCTGACCGCCCTGCTGAACTGACCGACCCGGATGCCCCGGGAGCCGGCGCGCGCCCCACGGCCCGCAGGCTCCTGGGGCATCCGCGCGTCACGGGGGGCTCAGGCGCGCGAGCGGCGGTGGGCCGCGACCCGTTCGCGCGTCGCGCAGCGGCGGGAGCAGTAGCGGCGCGGCGGGCCGCTGCCCTGCGTGAGGAAGACGTTGCGGCAGCCGGCCGACGCGCAGAGGCCGCCGGGCGGGCGCTGGTGGTCCCAGATCAGGACAGTCAGGGCCAGGCAGGAGGAAGCGAGGAACCACTCGCCCCAGGGCGCGTCGTCGTCGCCGTCGAGATGGGGGTGCCAGGGCGAGAGACCGTCGTGCGCGGTGAGCCGGACGGTGCCGGCGGTGCGCCGGAGAAGGCGGTTCAGCCGGGTCGCCGCGACGTCGACCTGGTCCGTGGTGAAGACCTCGCGCAGCAGCATGGCGGCGTCGCGCATCGCGGCGACATCGGTCGTGGACAGTGCGAAGGGGCCGCTCTCGCCGTGCTCGCGCAGCACCTCGGCGATCGTGTCGGCCGCCGGGTCCTCGCAGGCCAGGGCGTTGACAAGGGCGGCGGTCCGGTCGGCGACCGCCCGCACCGAATGCCGGGTCGACCAGTCGTCGTCTCTGAGGGGCACCCGACGAATGTAACGCATCTTGTGAAGTTTTGAGTTACCTCCGTAACGTGACACGAATGGGAAAGCGTTACGCGCTGTGGCGGTACGTCGCCGGGGCTGCCGCCGCCCGCACCGGGGACGAGATGTCGGGTCCGGCCCTGCTGCTGGCGGGACTCGCGGTCACCGGATCGGCGTCCGCCGCGTCGTCGCTCCTGGCGGGCCTCATGATCTCGGCGGCGGTCGGCGGCCCCGTCTTCGGCGCGGTGCTCGACAGGTCGCCCAGGCCGGGCCGCCTGCTGGCCTGGGCCCTCGCCGGTTACGCCGCGATGCTCCTGCTCGTCCTCGCCGCCCTGGGCCGCGGCCCCGTCGCCGGTACGGTCCTGATCGCCGTAGCCGCCGGACTGCTGGGACCTGCCCTGTCCGGCGGGTGGACCTCGCAACTGCCCGGCGTGGTGGGCCGGGAGAGCCTGCCGCGCGCCAACGCGCTCGACGCGATGACCTTCAACCTCGCGAGCCTGGCGGGCCCGGCGCTGGCGGGGGCCGTCGCCGGCCTGGCCGGGGCGTCCGCCGGTGTGGTCATGGCCGTCGCGCTGATCTGCCTCGCACTGCCCTCGGCACTCGCCCTGCCCCGGCCCCCGGGACCGACCCGAGAACGGCCGACCACGTCGGTCGCCACCGACCTCGCCGCAGGACTGCGGGCCATCACCCGTAACCGGCCACTGATCCGGGCGACAACGACGTCGGTGGTCTCCAGCGCGGGCCAGGGCATGGTGATCGCCTGCACCCCGCTGATCGGACAGCAGAGCCTCGGCTCGGCCGATCGCGGAGCGCTCCTCCTCTCCGCCACCGCCGCCTCGGCACTCGCCGCCAACGCGCTACTCGCGCGCCACCCGCGCCTGCTGCGCCCGGACACCGTCATCTGGTGCAGCACGCTCGTCCTCGCCGCGGCTTTCCTCCTCACCGCGACCGGCCGGCCGGCCCTGCTCGTCACCGCGATGCTGATCGCGGGCATCGGCGAGGGCCCGCAGCTCACAGCCCTCTTCGCGGTCCGCCACCGCGAAGCCCCCGGCCGGCTGCGCGGCCAGGTCTTCACCACCGGCGCGAGCCTGAAGATCACCGGCTTCGCCGTAGGCGCGGCCACGGCGGGCCCCCTGGCAGCCCGTTCCCTCCCCGCCGCACTCCTCACCGCCGCCGGAGTCCAGCTCCTCGCCGCCCTGTGCGCAGCCTGGTACGCCCCGACCCGCCGCCGCGGCCGGGCCCGGACTCTTCGCCGTGCGTGAGGCCGGGCAATCAGGGAGGTCGGAGCATGACCGCGCGGCGGTCATGTACTACAGTTATCTCGACATCGAGATATCTGCCGAAGGCGTACCGCAGCCGTCAGTCGGTTAGGGTCACCTAACTTAGCCATACCTTAGCGGATGGGCGACAGATCGAGGCGGCAGGATGCGGTAGTACGCGCACATTGATGAAGGAGACTGTCGTGTCGGCGAACAGCTTCGACGCCCGCAGCACGCTGCGTGTGGGCGACGAGTCGTACGAGATCTTCCGGCTGGACAAGGTCGAGGGCGCTGCGCGCCTCCCTTACAGCCTGAAGGTGCTGCTGGAGAACCTGCTGCGGACCGAGGACGGCGCGAACATCACCGCCGACCACATCCGTGCCATCGGCGGCTGGGACTCCCAGGCGCAGCCGAGCCAGGAGATCCAGTTCACCCCGGCCCGCGTGATCATGCAGGACTTCACCGGTGTGCCGTGTGTCGTGGACCTGGCCACCATGCGCGAGGCCGTCAAGGAGCTGGGCGGCGACCCGGCGAAGATCAACCCGCTGGCCCCCGCCGAGCTGGTCATCGACCACTCCGTGATCGCCGACAAGTTCGGCACGCCGCAGTCGTTCGCGCAGAACGTCGAGCTGGAGTACGGCCGCAACCAGGAGCGCTACCAGTTCCTGCGCTGGGGCCAGTCCGCCTTCGACGAGTTCAAGGTCGTCCCGCCGGGCACCGGCATCGTGCACCAGGTCAACATCGAGCACCTGGCCCGTACGGTCATGGTCAGGAACGGCCAGGCATACCCCGACACCCTCGTCGGCACCGACTCGCACACCACCATGGTCAACGGCCTCGGCGTGCTGGGCTGGGGCGTCGGCGGCATCGAGGCCGAGGCCGCGATGCTCGGCCAGCCCGTCTCGATGCTCATCCCGCGCGTCGTCGGCTTCAAGCTGACCGGCGAGCTGCCCGCCGGCACCACCGCGACCGACCTCGTGCTGACCATCACCGAGATGCTGCGCAAGCACGGCGTCGTCGGCAAGTTCGTCGAGTTCTACGGCGAGGGCGTCGGCGCGACCACGCTCGCCAACCGCGCCACCATCGGCAACATGTCGCCGGAGTTCGGCTCGACGGCCGCGATCTTCCCGATCGACGCCGAGACGATCAAGTACCTCACGCTCACCGGCCGCAGCGAGCAGCAGATCGCGCTCGTCGAGGCGTACGCCAAGGAGCAGGGGCTGTGGCTCGACCCGGCCGCCGAGCCGGACTTCTCCGAGAAGCTGGAGCTCGACCTCGCCACGGTCGTCCCGTCCATCGCGGGCCCCAAGCGCCCGCAGGACCGCATCATCCTGGCCGAGGCCCAGCAGAAGTTCGCCCAGGACGTACGGAACTACGTGACGGACGACGAGGAGTCGGGCAAGGAGTCCTTCCCGGCCTCCGACTCGCCGGCCTCCCACAACGGTGTGCCGACCCGGCCCACCCTCGTCACGGCCCCGGACGGCTCGACGTACGAGATCGACCACGGCGCCGTCACCGTCGCCGCGATCACCTCCTGCACCAACACCTCGAACCCGGCCGTCATGGTCGCCGCGGCGCTCGTCGCGAAGAAGGCCGTCGAGAAGGGCCTCACCCGCAAGCCGTGGGTCAAGACGACGCTGGCCCCCGGGTCCAAGGTCGTCATGGACTACTACGACCGCGCCGGCCTCACCCCGTACCTCGACAAGCTCGGCTTCAACCTCGTCGGCTACGGCTGCACCACCTGCATCGGCAACTCGGGCCCGCTGCCCGAGGAGGTCTCCAAGGCCGTCAACGACGCCGATCTCGCGGTCACCGCCGTGCTCTCCGGCAACCGCAACTTCGAGGGCCGGATCAACCCCGACGTCAAGATGAACTACCTGGCCTCGCCGCCGCTGGTCGTCGCCTACGCCATCGCGGGCTCCATGAAGGTGGACATCACCCGCGACGCGCTCGGCACCGACCAGGACGGCAAGCCGGTCCACCTGGAGGACATCTGGCCCTCCGAGGCCGAGGTCAACGAGGTCGTGGCCTCCGCGATCGGCCAGGACATGTTCAACGACTCGTACAAGGACGTCTTCGCCGGCGACGCGCAGTGGCAGGCGCTGTCCATCCCGACGGGCAACACCTTCGAGTGGGACCCGCAGTCCACCTACGTGCGCAAGCCCCCGTACTTCGAGGGCATGGCGCAGGAGCCGTCCCCGGTCGAGGACATCACCGGCGCCCGCGTCCTCGCCAAGCTGGGCGACTCGGTCACCACCGACCACATCTCCCCGGCCGGTGCGATCAAGGCCGACACCCCGGCCGGCACGTACCTGACGGAACACGGCATCGAGCGCCGCGACTTCAACTCGTACGGCTCGCGCCGCGGCAACCACGAGGTCATGATCCGGGGGACGTTCGCCAACATCCGCCTGCGCAACCAGATCGCGCCGGGCACCGAGGGCGGCTACACCCGCGACTTCACGAAGGACGGCGGGCCCGTCTCCTTCATCTACGACGCGTCGGTCAACTACCAGCAGGCCGGCACCCCTCTGGTCGTCCTGGCCGGCAAGGAGTACGGCTCGGGCTCGTCCCGCGACTGGGCGGCCAAGGGCACGGCTCTGCTCGGTGTGAAGGCGGTCATCGCCGAGTCGTACGAGCGCATCCACCGCTCGAACCTGATCGGCATGGGCGTGCTCCCGCTCCAGTTCCCTGAGGGCGTTACCGCCGCCTCCCTGGGCCTGACCGGTGAGGAGGCCTTCTCCTTCGCCGGTGTGACCGCGCTGAACGACTCCATCCCGGCCACGGTCAAGGTCACCACCGACACCGGTGTGGAGTTCGACGCGGTCCTGCGCATCGACACCCCCGGCGAGGCGGACTACTACCGCAACGGCGGCATCCTGCAGTACGTGCTGCGCAGCCTGATCAGCAAGTAACTCAGGGCTTGGCGCAACAGGTGAAGGGCCGCACCCCCTCGGGGGTGCGGCCCTTCACCCGTGACACACCTTCCGTCAGTGATGTACAGGGAGTCGTCCCGTTCGGCTCCGGGCCGCAAATCGCGGCCTGCGGTCGTTCTCTGAAGACGCACACCGCGTGGCACGCACCGCCGGCGAGCCGTACCGGCCTCGGGGGACACTGTGACCATGACTGGTGCGAGGAACGGGTTGCCGGGGCTGGGTGCGTCGTGTGCCGCCGCGTTGGGGGAGCACGGATGCCCCTCGGTGTCCGTCGCCGTGGCCGAGTGCGGGAACGTGGTGCTGGCCGAGGCGTACGGGTTCGCCGACGCGGCCGCCGGGCGGGCGGCCACGCCGCAGACCGCGTACGCGCTGGCGTCCATCAGCAAGCCGGTCACCGCGACCGCCGTGTGTGTCGCCGTGGACGAGGGGCTGATCGGTCTCGACGAGCCCGTGCCCGTGGCCGGCGACACGCCGTGGCCCGATCCGACGGTGCGTCAGTTGCTGCGCCACCGGGGCGGGTTCGGGATGCACTACGACTTCCACCACGGCGCCGACAAGCCCGCCCTCGACGCGGAGCGCTACGCCCGGCTCCAGCGTGAGCCGGGCGCCGGCTACGCGTACGCGAACCTCGGATACCGGGCGCTGGGGCGGCTGTTGGAGCAGGTCACAGGACAGCCGCTCGGCTCGTTCGTACGGGAGCGGGTCTTCGAACCGCTCGACCTGCACAACTGCCTTCTGGCGAGCGCCTATCCGGGCCCGGCGCCGTCGGCGGTGCGCCACACGGCCGACGGCCGCCCGTATCCCCGCTCCCTGGGCACCAGCCACCCCGGAGCCACCCTCGGCTGGGCGCCCGCGCCGGAACTCGCGCTCTTCGGCCAGTCGTACGAGCGGCTGCTCACGCCCGCGACGGCGGCGGCGATGCGGGACGGGATCCCGATCAACGCGCACCTCGGGTACGGGCTCGGCTGGTGCGTGTCGTACGGGGACGGCCCGTCGGTGGTCAGCCACGGCGGCGGTATGGGCGGCGTGGCGGCGATGCTGGTCGCGGTGCCCGACCAGGAGCTGTCGGTGGCCGTGCTGACCAACAGTACGAACAAGGCGGCCCGCGACGCGGTCGTCCAGTACGTGATGAGCGCGCTCGTGCCGCACTACCGGCCCGAGCTGATCTCGCCCCTGACCGAGGACCCGGCGCGCCCCGCCGCACTGCCGCCGGGTGCGTGGAGCGGCCGGATCGCGGCGCCCGAGCGGGACATCCCCACCGAGTTGCGCGTACGGCCGGACGGCGGCGTCGAGTTGAGCGTGGACGGCGAGCGCGCCAGCGGACCCGCCGACGCGTCGGCCGAGTGGGACCTGCGGGCGGACCTCCCGCTCCAACTGCCGACCGCCGACGCCAGGCTGAACAGCCCCCGGCTCGGACTCGCGCTACGGCTCGACGGCGCGGCGGGCGAGGACGGACTGACCGGCGTCGCGTACGCGTACAAGGACGGCGACGCCGAGGGCCTGATGGGCAACTTCCTCTCCCACCCCTGCGAGCTGACGCGCCGCTGAAGCCTGAAACCGCTCGGCGGCCGGGGGGAGTTCCCCCGGCCGCCGAACAGCACATCCCACCTGCGAGTCAGCGCGTCAGCGCAGCAACTCCACCTCCGCCAGCGACGCCTGGCCCTTCGGCACGAGCCGGTACTGCCGGTACGTGCCCGGATGCGCCACGGTGAAGACCCGTGTCTGCTGGTCCCAGGAGAACTTCTCCCCGGACCGCGCGTCCACCGTCGTCCACCGCTTCCCGTCGGCCGAGCCCTCCAGCGCCCAACCGGCCGGTGCCTCCGCCGCCTTGGCCGACGTCAGCGTGTACTGCACGGCCCGAGTCGCCGAGTCGACCGGCAGCTCCACCTGCCCGCTGACGGCCGACTCCGTCGCCGACGTGTTGTCGAACAGCGGACCAGGGCCGGTCAGCGCGTCGGAGCGCGGCGTCGGGGCCTTGTCGCCCTTGGTGATCGACACCGGCGCCGCGTCCTTGCCCGTGCCCCAGGCCGACGGCTTCGGACCCATCGCGAAGTCCAGCGTGCCGCCGCGCGCCAGCAGGTCGTGCGGGAGCGCCGTGGAGTTCCACGTCTTCCCGTTGACCTTCAGACCCTGGACGTAGATGTTCTTCGCGCTGTTCTTCGGGGCCTTGACGACCAGGTCGCGGCCGCCGCCCAGATGCAGTGTCGCCTTGGTGAACTGCGGTGAGCCGACGGCGTATTCGCCGCTGCCCATGACCAGCGGGTAGAAGCCGAGCGAGGAGAACAGGTACCAGGCCGACTGCTCGCCGTTGTCCTCGTCGCCGTGGTAGCCCTGGCCGATCTCGCTGCCGGTGTACAGCCGCGACAGGACCTCGCGCACCTTCTCCTGCGTCTTCGACGGTCCGCCCGCCGCGTCGTACAGGTAAGTGACGTGGTGCGCCACCTGGTTGGAGTGGCCGTACATGCCCATCCGCACGTCGCGCGCCTCGGTCATCTCGTGGATGACGCTCCCGTACGAGCCGACGACGTCGGGCGACGCCGTCTCGGGGGTGGCGAAGTACGTGTCGAGCTTCTTGCCGAGACCCGCCTTCCCGCCGTACAGGTCGGCGAGACCGCGGGTGTCCTGCACGGCCGTGAACGCGTAACCCCAGCCGTTGGTCTCGGTGTAGTCGTAGCCCCACACCTTCGGGTCGTACTCGGCGGACGGCACCCGCCACGCGCCCTGCGGGTCGCGGCCCTGGAAGAAGCCGGCCTCGTGGTCGAAGAGCGTGACGTAGTCCTGGGCGCGGTTGAGGAAGTACGCCGACTCCTCCTTGTACCGCTCCTTGCCCGTCTTCTTGTAGAGCTTCTGGCCCATCTGCGCGATGCCGTAGTCGTTGAGATACCCCTCAAGCGCCCACGAGAGGCCCTCTCCCGTGTCGGTGGAGGTGTAGCCGAGGAACGGCGAGGTCTCCATGCCCTTGCGGCCCACACCCGAACTGGGCGGCGCCACCGTCGCGTTCTTCAACGCCGCCTCGTACGCCGCTGCCGCGTCGAAGTCGACGCCCTTCACGTACGCGTCGGCGAACGCCACGTCCGAACTGGTGCCGGTCATCAGGTCGGCGTAGCCCGGGGACGACCAACGGGAGATCCAGCCGCCGTCCTTGTACTGCTGGACGAAGCCGTCCACCATCTCGCCCGCCTTCTCCGGCGTGAGGAGCGAGTACGCCGGCCAGGTCGTCCGGTAGGTGTCCCAGAAGCCGTTGTTCACATACACCTTGCCGTCCACGATCTTCGCGCCCGTGTGGGTCGCGGTGTCGGGGGCCGGCATCGGGGAGAACGGGCTGGCGTACTGCTGCTTCGGACGCGACGCCGAACCGGTGTTCTCGAAGCCCGAGTTGGGATACAGGTACAGCCGGTAGAGGCTGGAGTACAGCGAGGTGAGCTGGTCCTTGCTCGCGCCCTCGACCTCCACCTTCCCCAGCAGTTGGTCCCAGGCCCGCTGCGCCTTCTTCTCGACCTGGCCGAAGCCGGTGCCCGCCGGGATCTCGGCCGCCAGGTTCTTCTTCGCCTGGTCGACGCTGATCAGCGACGTCGCGAGACGCAGGTTGACCGTGCGGTCCTTGCCCGCGTCGAAGCGCAGATAGCCGGTGACGTCGTCACCGCCGCCGCCGGTGAGCTTGCCGCTCGCGGTGACCGGCGCGTCGAAGACGCCGTACACGAACAGCCGGGTGGCGCCGACCGAGAGCCCGCTCTTGACGTCGGAGAAACCGGTGAAGGACCGGCTGCCCGGGTCGAGGGTGAGCCCGCCGTCGTTGGAGATGTTGTCGAAGACCATGCTCGCTTCGTCGCCGGGGTAGCGGAAGCGCATCGCCGCCGCGTGGTCCGTCGGCGTCATCTCCGCCTTCAGCCCGTTCTCGAACGTCACCCCGTAGTAGTGCGGCTTCGCCACCTCGTTCTCGTGCCGGAAGGGCAGCGCGCGCGCCGCGCGGTCCGCGTCCGGGGTGTCCGCCGCCACCGACGGCATGAGCTGGAACGTCTGCCGGTCACCCATCCAGGGGCTCGGCTCATGGCTGGCGCTGAACGCCTGGAGCGTCGGCAGGTTGTCCGCGTTGTTGTTGTGCGCGTACTCGTACAGCCAACTGTTGGAGCCCGCGTTGGTCACCGGCGTCCAGAAGTTGAAGCCGTTGGGCACGGCCGTGGCCGGGAACGTGTTGCCACGCGAGAACGAGCCGCTGGAGTTGGTGCCGCGCACCGTCGAGGCGTAGTCCGACAGATGCGCGAGCGGCTTCTCGGGCGGCGCGGGCGCGATGCTGATGTCGTCGATCCAGCCCTGGAACGCCGCCGGGCCCTTGGGCGAGTCGTACGCCACCAGGATCCGGTCGACCGTCCGGCCCGCCGCGACGGCGCCGATCCGCGCGTCCACCTGGTTCCACTGGTTCACGTAGAGCCGCTTGGCCGCGCCCTGCCCCTGCGGGGTGAGCTTGCCGCCGTGCGCGTCCACGGCCCCGAGGTCGCTGAGGTAGCTGCCGTCGGTGAAGGCGAGGTCCACCGACACGTTCGTGGCGGGGTAGTTGAGGTCCGTCTCCGTCATGGACGGATAGATCCGGTAGGAGAGCGCGGTGTCCCGGCCGACGGCCGTGTTCACGTCGAAGACCTTGTTGTACGAGTACGCGCGGCCGTCCGGCTTGTGCGTGCCCGCGTACTTGAGCGCCTTCGTACCGGTGAAGCCCGCGTTGGCCTTGGCCGTCGGCGATCCGGCGGGCCCCCGGTCGACCTGGGTGCGCATGTCCTGCGGCGCCGGAGGAGCGGTGTTCCCGTCGGAGAACTGCACATCGGCCAGTTGCAGGGCGTCGGGGGAGCCGTTGTTGGCGGTGAAGTCGACGCGGTAGTGCTGGTACTCGGCGGGCTCGGCGATGTCGTACGACTTCGTCTGGAACCGTTCGGCGAAGGTCTGGCCGGTCTTGGCGTCCAGCTCCTTCCATGCCTTGCCGTCGGTCGAGCCCTGGAGCTTCCAGTCCTTCGGGTCACGCTCGGCGTGGTCGTTGGCCGAGGTCAGCGCGTACGTGGCGACCTTGACCGGGGCGTCGAGGTCGAACTCGACCCAGCCGGTCGCCTCGAACGTCAGCCATTTGGTGCCCGACTGGACATCGACCAGATTCTCTTTGGTCTCGCCCGAGTCCGGGTTCTCGCCGCTGGCCCGCACCTCGGTCACCCGGTCGGTGACATTGCCCGGAATTCCGGCGGTGAAGGCGCCGTCGACACCGGATGCCCGCTTCTCTCCGTCCGGTCCCACTTCTACGGTATTCCGCCAGTCCGGCTGGACTTCGCCCGTCTCGAAAGAGGAGCTGAATTCCTTTTGCCGCGTGCTGCTTTCCGCCGCGCTCCGGTCCGTGGAACGGGCCTGGGCCGCCGACTGGGCGCTCACCACGAGGAGCGCCGCCGCCGCCACCAGGGATGCGGTATGCCATTGTCTGCGCCGGCGTCCGGGTTTCTGCTGCATACCGAGCCTTTCCTCCCGAGGATCCCGTCCAATCAGGCCGGAACCACGTCGGACAACGTTGTCAGAGTGGTGCGCGAGGGACCAGTAGGGGACAAGAGCCGTGAGGTGTCAAGGGTGTTGGACGTGGTGGGGGTGGTAAACCGGTCATTCCCTCAGGACCGACCTGGTCGAATGAGTACACAACCGGCTCACATGTCCGGGAGGTCTCAACTAGGGAAAGACTGCCGTCCAAACCTGCTTTCGATCTTGCTCACCTGGCGGGAAGTGGACTATACCTGTCGGCACCCGCCCCGCGTATCCCGTGGCGGCGGGCCAGGGGGACACGACCCGGAGGGGGACAGGGCCGGGGGGAAGGGCTCTGCTCGTCGTACCCGGCCGGCCGTTCAGGCCGTACCTCCTGCGAAATCCGGTCCGACACCGGTCCGGCATTCCTGTACGACCCAGCTTCAATTGACCGCGGTGGCGGGGCCCTTCGCCTCAGAAGAGAAGGACGGGCGACCGGTACACCGCCTGAGTCCTGAAGAAGGCGAGGACTTGAGCATGGGATCCACCTCCGCTCAGCACAACGAGGGTCTTGACCGTCGCAACCTCATCAAGCGCTCCGCCGCGCTCGGCGTGATCGCGGTACCGACGATGAGCTTCCTGTCCGCCTGTGCGAGCAGCGACAGCGGATCGGACAAGAAGGTCGACAAGGGCAAGACGAGTGCGAAGAACCCGCTCGGTGTGAACGACACGGCGCCGCTGGACTTCGTACTGTTCGACGGCGGTTTCGGCACCGAGTACGCCACGGACGCCGTCAAGCTGTACAACAAGGCCCACCCGAAGGCGAAGGTGAAGTTCAGCTCCACCCAGAAGATCCAGTCCACGCTGCAGCCGCGCTTCAACGGCGGCACACCGCCCGACCTGATCGACAACTCGGGCGCCGAGCAGATGGACATGGGTGTCCTCGTCGGCCAGAAGCAGCTCACCGACATGACTCCGCTGCTGGACTCCCCGTCCGTCGACGACCCGGCCAAGAAGGTGCGCGACACCCTGCGCCCCGGCATCGTCGAGATGGGGCAGTACGACGGCGAGCCCTTCTGGATCATGAATTACGCCTACACCGTGTACGGCGTGTGGTATTCGCAGACCGCCCTTGACAACCTCGACGCGGAGTACCCCGAGGACTGGGACGCGATGCTGGCCCTGTGCGAGAAGGCCAAGAAGAAGGGCATCGCCGGCTGGACGTACGCGGGCAAGTACCCGTACTACCTGCCCTTCTCGCTCTACCCGTTCATCGGCAAGATCGGCGGCCGCGAGGTACTCGACGCGATCGACAACCTGGAGCCGAACGCCTGGAAGAACCCGGCCGTCAAGTCCGCGTTCGAGGCGTACTACGAGCTGTACAAGAAGGGCTACATCCTCAAGGGCACCCCGGGGATCGACCACATCCAGTCGCAGACGGCGTGGACCGAGGGCAAGGCCCTGTTCATCCCCAACGGCTCGTGGGTGGAGAACGAGGCGGCGAAGACGACGCCCAAGGACTTCCAGATGAAGGTGGCGGCGCCGTCCAGCCTGGACAGCTCCGACAAGCTGCCGTTCGGCACCCTCTGGGCGGGCGGCGGCGAGCCGTTCATCGTGCCGGCCAAGGCGGCCAACCCCGCAGGCGGCATGGAGCAGTTGCGCATCATGCTCAGCGAGGCGTCCTCCAAGAACTTCACCACCAAGGTGAAGTCGCTGAGCGCCTTCAACGGAGGCACCGACGGGCTCACGCTGTCGACCGCCATGCAGTCGGCCGTCGACTCGCTGGCCAAGGCCGGCGACAACGTGCTCAACCCGCGGCTGCAGGACTGGTACGTCCAGCTCCAGAAGGAGAAGATCGGCACCGGCGCGCTCGGCGAGATGATGGCCGGCCGGATGACCCCGGCCGAATGCGTCGCCAAATGCCAGGAGTTCGCCGACGCCGCCGCCAAGGACTCAAGCATCAAGCACTACAAGCACGCGGCCTAGAAGCGGCGACCGGAAGCCCCGCCGGGGCTTCCGGTTCCGCACGGCAGCACGGCGGTGCCCGCCCAAGATTCGGGGTCTGGAGACATGCAACACGGCAAGTACCGTTTCATCGCGGGGTTCTTGATCCTCCCGCTGGCGCTGTACGCCATTTTCGTTGTCTGGCCGTTCGTCCAGTCCATCTTCTACTCGTTCACGGACTGGTCAGGACTGAGCCCGGACTTCAAGATGGTCGGCTTCAGCAACTACACACGGATGCTGCACGACGAGACGTTCTGGAAGTCGTTCCAGCACAGCCTGACCTTCGCCCTGGTGCTGCCCGTACTCGTTCTCGGGCTGGCGCTGTTCCTCGCCTTCATGGTCAACATCGGCGGCCGGCGCCGAAAGAGCGCCGCCATCGCGGGAGTTCGCGGATCGGGTTTCTACAAGATCGTCTACTTCTTCCCGCAGGTCCTGTCGATCGCGATCGTCGCGCTGCTGTTCCAGTTCGCGTACAACCCGAACAGCGGTCTGCTCAACGGCGCACTCAGAGGCGTGGGTCTCGGCAGCTTCCAGCCGGACTGGCTGGGCGACCCGAAATTCGCCCTGTGGTGCGTGATGGCCGTTCTGCTGTGGAGCCAGACCGGTTTCTTCGTGGTCCTGTTCTCCGCCGGCATGGCGTCCATACCCAAGGACTTCTACGAGGCCGCGCTGCTCGACGGGGCGAACCGCGTCACCACGTTCTTCCGCATCACGCTGCCGCTGCTCTGGGACACCGTGCAGTCCGGCTGGGTGTACATGGGCATCCTGGCGCTGGGCGCCGAGTCCTTCGCGGTCGTCCAGATCATGACCGTGGGCCCCGGCGGGCCCGCCAATTCCACCAACGTACTGATCCTCTACGTCTACCAGAAGGCGTTCCGTGACGGTCAGGCGGCTTATGCGACCACGATCGGTGTCGCTCTCCTCGTCGTGACGCTGGTCTTCGCCGGCCTCGTGATGCGGGTGGGCCGACGAGAGCGGCTGGAGTACTGATGAAGACCACCGACACCCCGCCGCCGCCCGCCGAAGCCGTCGAGAAGCGGCAGCCCGCGCCGGCTCCCGGCGCCCCCGCCGCCAAGGCGGACAAGACCGGCGGGACGCTCAACGTCTTCTCGCACGGCGTTCTCGTCATCTGGGCGATCCTGGTCGCGCTGCCGCTGCTGTGGGCCGTGATGACGTCCTTCAAGGACGACAAGTCCATCCTGACCACGCCCTGGGCGCTGCCCGACCGGCTGCACTTCGACAACTGGTCGCGCGCCTGGACCCAGGCGCACATGAGCGAGTACTTCCTCAACACCATTGTCGTGGTGGCGGGTTCGCTGATCGGTACGCTGCTGCTCGGCTCCATGGCCGCCTATGTGCTGGCGCGCTTCGAATTCCCCGGGAACCGGTTCATCTACTTCCTGTTCGTCGGCGGGATGAGCTTCCCGATCATCCTCGCGCTGGTTCCGCTCTTCTACGTCATGAGCAATCTGGGGCTGCTGAACACCATCCACGGGCTGATCCTGGTCTACATCGCCTATTCGCTGCCGTTCACGGTCTTCTTCCTCACCTCGTTCTTCAGAACGCTGCCGACCTCGGTCGCGGAAGCCGCGCTCATCGACGGGGCCTCACACACCCGTACGTTCTTCCAGGTCATGCTGCCGATGGCGAAGCCAGGACTGATCAGCGTCGGCATCTTCAACTTCCTCGGCCAGTGGAACCAGTACCTGCTGCCCACGGTGCTGAACACCGACCCCGACCGCAGGGTGCTCACCCAGGGGCTCGTGCAGCTCGCGAGCAGCCAGGGGTACAAGGGCGACTGGTCGGGACTGTTCGCCGGCCTTGTCATGGCGATGCTGCCGGTGCTCGGCGCGTACATCATCTTCCAGCGCCAGGTGGTCGCGGGACTCACCGCGGGAGCGCTGAAGTAACGAACGAGGCACGGGACCAGGCAGGACAGCCCGCGCCGGGACAGGGACCGCCCGCCCACCGTCACGGTGCCGGCGGGCGGTTCGCTGCGGTTTGCGGTGATGTCGTCAACTGGCCGGAGACCGCTCATGCGTGGCCTCACTCGCTCAAGGTCTTGACGGGGAGCTGTCCGAAAGGCTGAGCTTAGGGTTCACAAGTTGGAGATACGTCGGGGTCTCATTGGCGCGACCCCGGCCGGGGGCGGTGGTCGTGCCGCCTGCCTAGGGCAGGAGTGGATGAGTCGTGGAGACTCCAGGGTCGCAGTCGTCTCTGCACCGGGCCAACCTCGAGCGGGTGGTGCGCGCGGTGCGCATGGCCGGCGCGCTCACCCAGGCGGAGATCGCCCGGAGCACCGGACTGTCGGCGGCCACGGTCTCCAATATCGTCCGCGAGCTGAAGGACAGCGGGACCGTGGAGGTCACGCCGACGTCGGCGGGGGGCCGCCGGGCGCGAAGTGTCGCTCTCAGCGCCGACGCGGGCATCGTCATAGGGGTGGATTTCGGCCATACCCATCTGCGGGTCGCGGTGGGCAACCTCGCCCACCAGGTGCTCGCCGAGGAGTCCGAGCCGCTCGACGTGGACGCGTCGTCCGCGCAGGGCTTCGGCCGGGCCGAGGAGCTGGTCGAGCGGCTCATCGTGACCACCGGCGTCAGCAGGCAGAAGGTGATCGGCGTCGGGCTCGGTGTGCCGGGCCCCATCGACGTCGAGTCGGGCACCCTCGGCTCCACCTCGATCCTGCCGGGCTGGACGGGCATCAACCCCAGTGACGAGCTGGCGGGCCGGCTCGGGGTGCCGGTCTACGTCGACAACGATGCCAACCTCGGCGCGCTCGGCGAGCTGGTCTGGGGGAGCGGTCGCGGGGTCAAGGACCTCGCCTACATCAAGGTCGCCAGCGGGGTCGGCGCGGGGCTGGTCATAGACAGCCAGATCTACCGGGGGCCCGGCGGCACGGCGGGCGAGATCGGGCACATCACGCTCGACGAGTCGGGCCCGGTGTGCCGCTGCGGGAACCGGGGGTGCCTGGAGACGTTCACCGCCGCCCGGTACGTCCTGCCCCTCCTGCAGTCCAGCCACGGCGTCGATCTGACGATGGAGCGGGTCGTCCAGCTCGCCAGGGAGGGCGACCCGGGCTGCCGCAGGGTCGTGGCGGACGTCGGGCGCCATATCGGTAGCGGTGTCGCCAATCTGTGCAACCTCTTGAACCCCAGCCGGGTGGTGCTCGGCGGCGATTTGGCGGAGGCTGGGGAGCTGGTGCTCGCGCCGATACGCGAATCCGTCTCGCGGTACGCGATTCCCAGCGCGGCACGGCAGCTCTCGGTGCTTCCAGGCGCTCTCGGGGGGCGGGCCGAGGTGCTCGGCGCGCTGGCTCTCGTCCTGAGCGAAATGGGCGATTCGACCCTTTTGGAGAGCGCGCTGCCGGCCAATACGCCTGCCTTCACTTAGATAACGAATGGCACCGTTGTCATCTCGTTAAGGATTTACTCCTTGACGTCGCCCTCGGACCCGAGTTGACTTCCAGCCACCTCGGCCGCAACGACGCGGCCTCGTCAGGGAGGTTTTTCGAAGTGAACGCGAACATGCGTCGTGCCGCCGTGGCTGTCGCAGCCACCGCGATGGCTGTTTCCCTCGCTGCTTGTGGCAGCGCCAAGGAGTCCGGTGACAAGGCCGACGCTCCCAAGAAGAAGTCCGACTCGAACGCGATAACCGTCGGTCTGCTCCTCCCGGAGAACCAGACGGCGCGTTACGAGGCGCTGGACAAGCCGCTCATCGAGAAGCGGATCTCCGACCTCACCAACGGTGAGGGCAAGGTCATCTACCAGAACGCCAAGCAGGACGCCTCGCTGCAGAACCAGCAGGCGGACAGCATGATCACCAACAAGGTGGACGTGCTGATCGTCGACTCCGTCGACTCGAAGGCGATCGCCAGCTCGGTCACGAAGGCCAAGCAGGCCGGTATCCCGGTCGTGGCCTACGACCGCCTCGCCGAGGGCCCGATCGACGCGTACACCTCGTTCGACAACGAAGAGGTCGGCCGCGTCCAGGGCAACGCGCTCCTGAAGGAGCTCGGCTCGAAGGCCACCAAGACGAGCGAGATCGTCATGATGAACGGCGCGAGCACCGACCCGAACGCCGCGCTGTTCAAGAAGGGCGCCCACTCCGTCCTCGACGGCAAGGTGAAGATCGCCCGCGAGTACGACACCAAGGAGTGGAAGCCGGAGAACGCCAACGCCAACATGGAGGCGGCGATCACGGCACTCGGCAAGAACAAGATCGTCGGTGTCTACTCCGCCAACGACGGCATGGCCGGCGGTATCATCCAGGCCCTCAAGCAGGCCGGTCTGACGAAGCTTCCCCCGGTCACGGGCCAGGACGCCGAGCTCGCCGGTGTGCAGCGCATCCTCGCGGGTGAGCAGTTCATGAGCGTCTACAAGTCCGTCCCGCAGGAGGCCTCGGTCGCCGGTCAGATGGCCGTCGCGCTGGCCAAGGGCCAGGACCTGGCGCCCATCGCCAAGGACACCGTCGACAGCCCCACCACCAAGGGCATCCCGACCACGATCGTCCCCGTCGTCTCGCTGACCAAGGCGAACATCAACGACACGGTGATCAAGGACGGCATCTACCCCGTCGACAAGATCTGCACCCCCCAGTTCAAGGCCGCCTGTGACGCGGCCGGTGTGAAGTAGTCCCTCTCCGGGTCCGCCCGGCCGACTGCTCCACCTGGTGAAGCCTGTCCGGCGCCTCGCCCGTCAACAGCCCCGCAAGCAGGGGCGGGGCGCCGGACGGAACACTTCACAACGAACCGTCGCTCACGCGGCGGGTTCCGTATGTTCTCTTCTGCTCGACCCACCGCGCCTCACCCCGGCGCGGCATCCCCGCCGGTCAGGCGGCGAAGGAGATGGTTCACGTGACCGCTACGCCCGTGTTGGCGTTGCGAGGGGTCTCCAAGCGATTCGGTGCCGTCCAGGCGCTCACCGATGTTCAGCTTGAGGTCCATCCCGGTGAGGTTCTCGCCCTTGTCGGCGACAACGGAGCCGGCAAATCGACGCTGGTGAAGACCATTGCCGGCGTCAACCCCATCGATGACGGAGTCATCGAGTGGGAAGGCAGGCCGGTTTCGGTCAACCGCCCGCACGACGCCCAGAACCTGGGCGTCGCGACGGTCTACCAGGACCTGTCGCTCGCCGACAACCTCGATGTCGTCGGCAATCTGTACCTCGGACGTGAACTCCACCGCTGGGGCGTCCTCAACGAGGTCGAGATGGAACGCCGTTCGCGCGAACTGCTCGACACGCTGTCGATCCGCATCCCCAGCGTCCGGATCCCCATCGCCTCCCTCTCCGGCGGTCAGCGCCAGACAGTGGCGATCGCCCGCTCCATGCTCGGCAACCCCAAGCTCGTCATCCTCGACGAGCCGACGGCCGCCCTCGGTGTGGAGCAGACCGCGCAGGTCCTCGACCTCGTCGAGCGGCTGCGTGAGCGCGGTCTCGCCGTCCTGCTCGTCAGCCACAACATGGCCGACGTCAAGGCCGTCGCCGACCGGGTCGCCGTGCTCAGGCTCGGCGGCAACAACGGTGTCTTCGACGTCAGGACGACGTCGCAGGAAGAGATCATCGCCGCCATCACCGGTGCCACGGACAATGCCGTGACCCGCCGTGCGTCGCGCAACGTGGAGGTTCAGAAGTGAGTATCGACAAGACCTCCACACCGCGCCACAAGGCGGTGGACGCGCCCGCTGCCGCGGAGGGCGCCGTAACAGCGGTCGACCCCCGGCTGCTCGTGCGCGAGCAGGGCTTCGGCGGCTACATAACGGAGTTCCGCCGCAAGATCAAGGCGGGCGAACTGGGCTCCATGCCCGTCGTCATCGGCCTGATCGTCATCTGGGCGATCTTCACCAGCCTCAACTCGCGCTACCTGAGCGCCGAGAACTTCAGCAACATCTCGGTCACCATGGTCGGTACCGGCATGATCGCCGTCGGTATCGTCTTCGTGCTGCTGCTCGGGGAAATCGACCTCTCGGTCGGCTCGGTCAGCGGTCTGGCGAGCGCCGTCTTCGGTGTGCTCGGCATCACCCACGGCATGAACGCCTGGCTGGCGTTCATCATCGCCATCCTCACGGGCGCCGTCGCCGGTGTGATCCACGGGTTCTTCTTCGCCCGGATCGGTGTGCCCGCCTTCGCCGTGACCCTGGCCGGTCTGCTGTTCTGGAACGGCCTGATGCTCCAGGTGCTGGGCGACGACGGCACGATCAACCTGAACGGCAACGATGTCGTCGGCAAGCTGACGTCGTACTACTTCACCGATGTGGCAGCCGCCTACATCCTGGCGGTCGTCGCCGTCGTGCTGTTCTTCCTGATGACGTTCACGGACAACCGCAAGCGCGCCAGGGCCGGCATGCCGTCCCGGCCGAACAGCGAGATCGTGGTCCGCACCGTCCTGCTCGCCATCGCCGCCTTCGTGGTCGCGATCCTGTTCAACCAGTACAAGGGCCTGCCGCTGGCCTTCGTGCTGTTCATCGTCGTCGTGGTCGGCACGGACTTCCTGCTGCGCCGCACCTCGTACGGCCGCAAGGTCTTCGCACTCGGCGGCAGCGTCGAGGCCGCCCGTCGTGCCGGTATCAATGTCACGCTGGTCCGGATCTCGGTCTTCGCGATCGCCGGCACCTTCGCCGCCCTCGGCGGTCTGTTCATCGCCTCCAAGATCGTCGCCGCCAACCAGGGCGCCGGTAGTGGTGACCTCCTGATGAACTCGATCGCCGCGGCGGTCATCGGTGGTACCAGCCTCTTCGGTGGCCGCGGCCGCACCTGGAACGCTCTGCTCGGTGTACTGGTGATCTTCTCGATCCAGGCCGGGCTCAACCTCCAGGGCATCGCCTCGCCGATCCAGTACATGATCACCGGCGCGGTGCTGCTGGCGACGGTCGTCATCGACGCCGTCACCCGCAAGACCCAGAAGTCCGCGGGTCGCGCCTGACCGCGGTTCCCGCGGGTCGTGCCCGGCGCCCTCACCAGGGTGCCGGGCACGGCTGCGTTCCGGCCAGGGAAGCGGCCGCCACCGGCTGAACCGCCCGGGAACGGGGTCGTTCCGCACGGCCGCGGCGCTGCACAAAGAGCGTGGGGACGCAAGGAAGAAGCGCGGTTCCCAGCCGATGGTGTGAGATACAAACGCGCCGCCTGACGAACAGCGTCCCGTGGGGAACATTAGACTCTGCGGATCGGTAGAGCTCGACCAGCTCAAACGCTAGGAGGCACGGGTGCCGTTGCTGACCCACATCAAGGGACCGCGTGATCTGGACCGGCTCGGTCCCGAGCAGCTCGACCAGCTCGCCGGGGAGATCAGGTCCTTTCTCGTCGACGCGGTGTCCAAGACCGGCGGCCACCTCGGCCCCAATCTGGGCGTCGTCGAGCTGACCATCGCGCTGCACCGGGTCTACGACTCGCCGAGGGACAAAGTCCTCTTCGACACGGGCCACCAGTCGTACGTGCACAAGCTGCTCACCGGACGCCAGGACTTCTCCAAGCTCAAGGGCAAGGGCGGCCTGTCCGGCTACCCGTCGCGCGCCGAGTCCGACCACGACGTCATCGAGAACTCGCACGCGTCGACGGTCCTCGGCTGGGCCGACGGCCTCGCCAAGGCCAACGAGGTCCTGAAGAAGGACGACCATGTGGTCGCCGTCATCGGCGACGGCGCGCTCACCGGCGGGATGGCCTGGGAGGCGCTGAACAACATCGCGGCCGCCAAGGACCGCCCGCTCGTCATCGTCGTCAACGACAACGAACGCTCGTACGCGCCGACCATCGGCGGCCTCGCCAACCATCTGGCGACCCTGCGGACCACCGACGGCTACGAGCGCTTCCTGGCCCGCGGCAAGGACCTCCTCGGCCGTACGCCGGTCGTCGGCAAGCCCCTGTACGAGACGCTGCACGGCGCCAAGAAGGGCCTCAAGGACTTCATCGCCCCGCAGGGCATGTTCGAGGACCTCGGGCTGAAGTACGTCGGCCCGATCGACGGCCACGACATCGAGGCCCTGGAGTCGGCGCTGCTGCGCGCCAAGCGCTTCGGCGGCCCGGTCATCGTGCACTGCATCACGGAGAAGGGCCGCGGCTACAAGCCCGCCGAGCAGGACGAGGCCGACCGCTTCCACGGCATCGGCCCCATCCACCCCGACACGGGCCTGCCGATCGCCGCCGCCGGCATGGACTGGACCTCGGTCTTCGGCGAGGAGATGGTCAAGCTCGGCCATGAGCGCGCCGACATCGTCGCGATCACCGCCGCCATGCTCCAGCCGCTCGGCCTGGAGAAGTTCGCCAAGGCGTTCCCCGACCGGGTGTACGACGTCGGCATCGCCGAGCAGCACGGCGCCGTGTCGGCGGCCGGCCTGGCCACCGGTGGGCTGCACCCCGTCTTCGCCGTCTACGCGACGTTCCTCAACCGCGCCTTCGACCAGGTGCTGATGGATGTCGCCCTGCACCGCTGCGGGGTGACGTTCGTCCTCGACCGGGCCGGTATCACCGGCACCGACGGCGCCTCGCACAACGGCATGTGGGACATGTCGATCCTCCAGTGCGTGCCGGGGCTGCGGATCGCCGCCCCGCGCGACGCCGACCAGGTCCGCGCCCAGTTGCGCGAGGCGGTCCAGGTCGAGGACGCGCCCACGGTGGTGCGCTACTCGAAGGGAGCCGTCGGCCCCGCGGTCTCGGCCGTCGGCCGGGTCGGCGGCATGGACGTCCTGCGCAGGCCCGAGGGCCAGGCCGCCGACGTCCTGCTGGTCTCCGTCGGCGCGCTGGCGCCGATGTGCCTGGAGATCGCCACACTCCTCGACAAGCAGGGCATCTCGACCACGGTCGTCGACCCGCGCTGGGTCAAGCCCGTGGACGAGGCGTTGCCGCCGCTCGCCGAGCAGCACCGGGTCGTCGTCACCGTCGAGGACAACAGCAGGGTCGGCGGGGTCGGCTCCGCCGTCGCCCAGGCGCTGCGCGACGCCGGAGTCGACGTACCGCTGCGGGACTTCGGCATCCCGCCGCGCTTCCTCGACCACGCGGCGCGCAAGGAGGTCATGACCGAGATCGGTCTGACGGCGCCGGACATCGCCCGCCAGGTCACCGGACTCGTCGCCAGGCTCGACGGCCGGCTCGTGGACGCGCCCGCCGAGGCGGCCCGCGACTGACGGCAGGCCGTACACACCAACCCCGGGCCTGCCGGATCCCCTTGCGCGGTCAGATCGTAAGGGTGGTCCGGCAGGTCCATCCGTGTGAAGGCCGCCGATACGGGTAGCCGGGTGCGCAAGGTCTCTCGATCATGATCGGTAACCATGCGCTCGGAGGTACGCCGGTGACAAGCCAGCAGGACACGGAACCAGCCAAGAACGGTATGTTCCGCACGAAATCGGTCGAGCAGTCGATTGAGGACACCAAAGATCCTGAATACGCGCTCAAGAAGTCGCTGACCGCCCTCGACCTGACGGTCTTCGGCGTCGGCGTCATCATCGGGACCGGCATCTTCGTCCTGACCGGCAAAGTGGCCAAGGAGAACGCGGGCCCGTCCACCGCGCTCGCCTTCGTCGTCGCGGGCGTGGTCTGCGGCCTCGCCGCGCTCTGCTACGCCGAGTTCGCCTCGACGGTGCCGGTCGCCGGATCCGCCTACACCTTCTCGTACGCCTCACTCGGCGAACTGCCCGCCTGGATCATCGGCTGGGACCTCGTCCTCGAACTCGCCCTGGGCTGCGCGGTGGTGGCGGTCGGCTGGTCCGGCTACATCCGCTCACTGCTGGACACGGCGGGCTTCCATCTGCCCGCGGGCCTGTCCGGCACGCACGGCGGGCACTTCGGCTTCGACATCCTCGCCGTGCTGCTCGTCCTCGTCCTGACCGGCATCCTCGTCGTCGGGATGAAGCTGTCCTCGCGCGTCACGAACGTCATCGTCGCGGTCAAGGTCACCGTCGTCCTGATCGTCATCATCGTCGGCGCCTTCCTCATCACCGGCGCCAACTACGACCCGTTCGTGCCGCCGGCCCAGGACGTCAAGGGCGGCGACGGCCTGACCGCCCCGCTCATCCAGCTCATGGCCGGCTTCACCCCGTCCAACTTCGGCATCATGGGCATCTTCAGCGCCGCCGCCGTCGTGTTCTTCGCGTTCATCGGCTTCGACATCGTCGCCACCGCCGCCGAGGAGACCAACAACCCCCAACGCGACGTGCCGCGCGGCATCTTCGGCTCGCTGTTCATCTGCACCGTGCTCTACGTCGCCGTGTCGATCGTCGTCACCGGCATGGAGCACTACACCAAACTCACCGTGGACGCCCCGCTGGCCGACGCGTTCAAAGCCGTCGGACACCCCTTCTGGGCCGGTCTGATCAGCTTCGGCGCCGCCGTCGGGCTCACCTCGGTCTGTCTGATCCTGCTGCTCGGCCAGACCCGGGTGTTCTTCGCGATGAGCCGCGACGGACTGCTGCCGCGGACCTTCTCGCACGTCCACCCCAAGTTCAAGACGCCCTACCGCTCGACGATCCTGCTCGGTCTGATCGTCGCGGTCGTCGCGGGGTTCACCTCCATCGACACCCTCGCCGAACTGGTCAACATCGGCACGCTGTTCGCCTTCGTCGTGGTCGCCATCGGCGTGATCATCCTGCGCAAGCAGCGCCCCGACCTGGAGCGCTCGTTCCGTACGCCGCTGGTGCCGTTCGTGCCGATCCTGTCGGTGCTCGCCTCGCTGTGGCTGATGGTCAACCTGCCGGCCGAGACCTGGGTCAGGTTCGGCATCTGGATGGCCGTGGGCCTGGTCGTGTACTTCGTCTACGGACGCCGCCACAGCCGCCTCGGCCTCACCGGCCGCTGATCACCGCGCCGCCGGGCGTACGGTCCTGGGCCCGGCGCACACCGCGCCGTGCTCGCCCACCCGGCGGCGCAGCTCGCGGTCGGCCGTCACGACCACACAGTGCCGGCCGGCCGCGGCGGCCGCCAGCTCCACGATCTTGTCGTCGCCGCTGCCGGGCGCGGGCTCGACCCGTACGCCCGGCACGGACGCCACCCCCCGCGCGCCGCCCTCGGTGACGAGCACGACCTCCAGGGGGCCCGGAAAGCCGGTCACCCCGTGCTCGGCGACGGCCACCAGCGAGTCACGCAGCCGCTCGGCCGCCCCGTGCCGGTCCCGCCACCAGCCGTCCGGGACCGACCCGACCACGTTCGCCGCGTCGACGATCAGCAGAATCCGCACCTCAGCAGCCTGGCACAGCGGGACGCGCCAGATGCCGCCCCGGCGCGTGCGAGTATCATCAGTCCGTCGAGATTCCTCCGAGTTCCTGCGCTCGGGAAGGTGGCGTTGGGCGATGGCAATGAGGTCCGTACGGACGTCGAAGCAGCCGGAGGACGGTATGGGTAAGGCTCCCGGTTCCGACCGCAAGAGCAGGCCCCCCGTGGCCGCCGACCCGACCCTCCCGGCGACCACCGGCTGGCTGCTGCGCGGCAAGGACGGCAGGCTCAGCGCGTACTCGCCCGTCGACCAGGCCCTGCTCCGGTGGACCGAGACCAGGCCCGGCGGACCCGAATGGACCGGACCCGACCGGCTGGAAGCGCGCGGCATGCTGCCGTACCTGTCCATCTCGCAGAGCGCCGAGGGCTACGTCCATCTGATGGGCGTACGCAAACGCCCCCGCACCGACGGCCCCGACGACATCGACTTCGCCTACGCCATCCAGTTCCAGACGGGCCGCCCGCTGCGTGACTGGCTGCCCCTGAGCAACCCGCACGGCAAGGACCGCGCCAAGGCGGTCCGGGTCGGTCTGCCGTCGGCGGTCATCGACTCGGCCGGCGGTATGCAGCTCTTCGCCCGCAACGCCGACGGCGCCCTCGCCAGCCGCCGGCAGAACCCCACCGGGGGCTGGCGCGGCTGGGGCCGGGTGGTGGCCGAAGGGACACCGGCCACCGGCGAGGCCGCGACCGCCACGACCGCACACGGCGCGGTCGACGTCGTCGTACCGGCCAAGGACACGCTGCTGCGCTGGCACCGCCCCGCCTCCGACAAGCCGCTCATCCGCGACACCAGCGAACCGGCGGCGAACGTCGAACCCGGCACGATCACCGCCGAGCGCACCAGCGCCGAAGGGCTCACCCACTTCTGGCGCGACGCGGGCGACGGCACGCTCCGCGCCTGGCGGCCCGGCAGCGAGCCCGCCGTGCTCGCGGGACGCGGCACGGGCCCCGTGGCCCTGCTGCGCACCCCCGTGGACGGCTTCGACTGCACGATCCTCGCCCAGCGCGGCCTGGACGGGCGCCCCACCATCGCCGCCTACCCGACGGAGGAGGAGACGGTGGGCCTCAACTGGACCCCCACCGGCGAACCGTGCGTCGGCGCGCCCGCCCTCGCCCTGGACGCGGAGGGTCGGGTGGTGCTGGCGGCCATCGGCCTCGACGGGAGCCTGCGGGTGGCCCGGCAGAAGGCCGAGCAGGGGCTGGCGCTGGCGGCCTGGACCCGCTTCTAGAGCACAGCAAGAGGGGCCCTGCGGCAACAGCCGCAGGGCCCCTCTTCCATGCGTTACGCGGGAACGCTGGCGAC
Source organism: Streptomyces sp. NPDC087906 (assembly GCF_055584925.1). Lineage (NCBI taxonomy): Bacteria > Bacillati > Actinomycetota > Actinomycetes > Kitasatosporales > Streptomycetaceae > Streptomyces > Streptomyces sp. NPDC087906. The sequence goes on along the minus strand of NZ_JBVJLC010000003.1, from coordinate 642,338 downwards.
GCCCGGCGCCAGGAACGGCTTCCCGTTCACCCGCTCCGACACGCCCTCGCGGTCCAGATACGGCGTGACCCCGCCCAGGTGGAACGGCCAGCCGGCGCCCGTGATCAGGCACAGGTCGATGTCCTGCGCCTCGGCGACGACGCCCTCGTCCAGCATCAGCCCGATCTCCTGCGCCACGGCGTCCAGCACCCGCGCCCGCACCTGCGTCTCGTCCAGGACCGTGTCGCCCTGCTTCAGCAGCGCGGCGACCTCCGGGTCGAGCACCGGCGCACCGGACTCGTACGTGTAGAAGCCGCGCTTGCCGGCCCGCACGACGGCCGCCAGGTTCTCCGACACGGTGAACCGGTCGGGGAACGCGCGGTGCAGCGTCTCGGAGACATGCAGCCCGATCGCGGGACCGACCAGCTCCAGCAGCACCAGCGGCGACATCGGCAGCCCCAGCGGCTCCACGGCGCGCTCAGCGACGGCGACCGGGGTGCCCTCGTCGATGACGTTCTGGATCTCGCCCATGAACCGGGTCAGCACCCGGTTGACGACGAACGCGGGAGCGTCCTTCACCAGCACGGCCGTCTTCCGCAGCTTCTTCGCCACGCCGAACGCCGTCGCCAGCGACGCGTCGTCCGTCTGCTCACCGCGCACGATCTCCAGCAGCGGCAGGACCGCCACCGGGTTGAAGAAGTGGAAGCCGACGACCCGCTCCGGGTTCTTCAGCTTCGACGCCATCTCGGAGACCGACAGCGACGAGGTGTTCGTCGCGAGGACGGCATGCGCCGGAGCGACCGCCTCCACCTCGGCGAACACCTGCTGCTTGACGCTCATCTCCTCGAAGACGGCCTCGATGACGAAGTCGGCGTCCGCGAACCCGTCGGCCTTGTCCAGCACCCCGGAGACCAGCGCCGTCAGCCGGTTGGCCTTGTCCTGGTTGATCCTGCCCTTGCCCAGCAGCTTCTCGATCTCGGCATGGACATAGCCGACGCCCTTGTCGATACGGTCCTGGTCGATGTCGGTCAGGACGACCGGGACCTCAAGACGGCGCAGGAACAGCAGCGCCAACTGCGAGGCCATCAGACCGGCGCCGACGACCCCGACCTTGGTGACCGGCCTGGCCAGGCTCTTGTCCGGCGCGCCCACCGGGCGCTTGGCGCGCTTCTGCACCAGGTTGAAGGCGTAGACCCCGGCGCGCAGCTCACCGCTCATGATCAGATCGGCCAGCGCGCTGTCCTCGGCGTCGAAGCCCGCCTGCAGATCGCCGTCCTTGACCGCGGCGATGATGTCCAGCGCGCGGTACGCGGCGGGAGCCGCGCCGTGCACCTTCGAGTCGGCGATGAACCGGCCGCGCTCGACGGCCTGGTCCCACGCCTCGCCCCGGTCGACCTCGGGCCGTACGACGGCCAGCTCGCCCTTGAGCACCGAAGCCGTCCAGAGCAGCGACTGCTCAAGGAAGTCCGCGCCCTCGAAGATCGCGTCGGCGATCCCCAGCTCGACGACCTGGGCGCCTTTGAGCTGTTTGTTCTGGTTGAGCGCGTTTTCGATGATGACCGAAACCGCGCGGTCGGCGCCGATCAGGTTCGGCAGGATCGTGCAGCCGCCCCAGCCCGGCACCAGACCGAGGAAGACCTCGGGGAACGAGAACGCCGGGGTCGAAGCCGAGACCGTGCGGTACTGGCAGTGCAGCCCGATCTCGACGCCGCCGCCCATCGAGGCGCCGTTGTAGTACGCGAACGTCGGCACGGGCAGCGCGGCGATCCGCTTGAAGACGTCATGGCCGCCCTTGCCGATGGCCAGCGCGTCCTCGTGGCGCTTCAGCAGCTCCACGCCCTTGAGGTCGGCGCCCACGGCGAAGATGAACGGCTTGCCGGTGATACCGACGCCGACGATCGTGCCCTCGGACGCCTCCCGCTCGACCTGGTCGAGCGCCGCGTCCAGATTGGCCAGCGACTGCGGGCCGATCGTCGTCGGCTTCGTGTGGTCGAAGCCGTTGTCGAGGGTGATCAGCGCGAAGCGCCCGGCCCCGGGCAGATCGAGATGGCGCACGTGCGCCTGCGTCACGACCTCGTCGGGGTACAGCTCGGCCGCGCCCTTCAGCAGCTCAGCAGTCGTGCTCACTTGGTGCCTCCGTCGAAGTGCGGGTTCTCCCAGATGACCGTCGCGCCCATGCCGAAGCCCACGCACATCGTGGTCAGGCCGTAGCGCACATGGGGCTGCTCCTCGAACTGCCGGGCCAACTGGGTCATCAGCCGCACGCCCGAAGAGGCCAGCGGGTGGCCGTACGCGATGGCGCCGCCGTACTGGTTGACGCGCTCGTCGTCGTCGGCGATGCCGTAGTGGTCGAGCAGCGCGATGACCTGCACCGCGAACGCCTCGTTGACCTCGAACAGGCCGATGTCGGAGATCGAGAGCCCCGCCTTGGCGAGCGCCTTCTCCGTCGCCGGGATCGGGCCGTACCCCATGACCTCGGGCTCGACGCCGGCGAAGGCGTACGAGACGAGCCGCATCCTGACCGGCAGCCCCTGCTCGCGCGCGAAGTCCTCGGCGGCGATGATCGAGGCGGTCGCGCCGTCGTTGAGCCCCGCCGCGTTGCCCGCCGTGACCCGGCCGTGCGGCCGGAACGGCGTCTTCAGCCCGGCCAGCATCTCCAGCGTGGTGCCGGGGCGCATCGGCTCGTCGGCGGTCGCGAGCCCCCAGCCGGTCTCGCCGGCCTCCGGGTTGGTCCGCCGGATCGAGATCGGCACCAGGTCCTGCTGGATCTTCCCGTTCGCGTACGCCTTCGCCGCCTTCTCCTGCGAGCGCACGGCGTACTCGTCGGCGCGCTGCTTGGTGAGCCGCGGGAAGCGGTCGTGCAGATTCTCCGCCGTCATGCCCATGAACAGCGCGGAGTCGTCCACGAGCTTCTCCGACACGAAGCGCGGGTTGGGGTCGACGGCCTCGCCCATGGGGTGGCGCCCCATGTGCTCGACGCCGCCGGCGATGACGACGTCGTACGCGCCGAAGGCGATGGACCCGGCGGTGGTGGTCACCGCGGTCAGCGCGCCCGCGCACATGCGGTCGATCGAGTAGCCGGGCACGGACTGCGGCAGCCCGGCGAGGATCCCGGCGGTACGGCCGAGCGTGAGCCCCTGGTCACCGATCTGCGTGGTCGCTGCGATGGCGACCTCGTCGATCCGGGCGGGGTCGAGGTCCGGGTTGCGGCGCAGCAGCTCCCGGATCGCCTTGACGACCAGATCGTCGGCCCGGGTCTCGTGGTAGATGCCCTTGGGGCCCGCCTTGCCGAACGGGGTGCGGACGCCGTCGACGAAGACGACGTCCCTGACGGTACGAGGCACGATCTCTCCTCCAGAATGCGGGTGCGCCGTGCGGCGCGCTCCGGCCATGCTACTCGCGGGTAACAGCGGTGCCCAGCGTTGGGGGTGACGGGTCTTGGTTGTCGCCGTCCGGCGCGGTTCGGGGTTGCGGGTCTTGGTTGCGGTTGTCGCCGGGGGTCGTTCCGGGGTCGCGTCCTGCGCTGCACGATTTACGGCGCGTACTCGTCCCACACAGGCTGCACCCGGACATGCGCCGCAAATCACGCTTTACGCTCCGGACACCACCCCTGCACGACCCCCTTCAGCCCGCACGGCCCCACAACCCGCGCTCACGCGGACGTCAGGCCGGGACCCGCCGGGGGGAGGGGTCCGGGGTCGCAGGAGGGGGGTGTCCGGACGTAAAGCGTAGGAGTTCTAGCGATCGAGCAGTCCGGACACCCCCCTCCGGAGGCCCCGGAACCCGGCACCAGACCGGCGCCACCGCAACCAAGACCCGGCAACCACAAACCGCGCCGGAACGGCGACACCGCAGTCCGGACACCCCCCTCCGGAGGCCCCGGAACCCGGCACCAGAGACACCGGCGCAGCCAAGAAGCGCAACCCCCGCCGGACGGCGACTACTCGTTCGGCGTCAGCGCCTTCGACAGGAGTGGGGCCACCTGTTCCACCTGCCAGCGGCGGGCGCCGTGGCTGGTCAGGGCTTCCGCCACCGTCGAGACCGACGGGTCCGACGGCGGCTCCCAGCACACCCGGCGCACCGTGTCCGGCGTGATCAGGTTCTCCTGCGGCATGTTGAGCTGCTCCGCCAGCGCCGAGACCGCCGCGCGCGCCGCGGACAGACGCGCCGCCGCCTCCGGGTCCTTGTCCGCCCACGAGCGCGGCGGCGGCGGGCCCTGGAGCGGCTGGCCCGGCTGGGGCAGCTCCGCGTCGGGCAGGGCGCGGGCCCTGTCGATCGCGGCCTGCCACTGTTCGAGCTGCCGCCGGCCCATCCGGTGGCCGAAACCGGGCAGCGCCGTGAGCGCGTGCACGTTGACCGGCAGGGCCAGCGACGCCTCGACGATCGCCGCGTCGCTCAGCACCTTGCCCGGGGAGATGTCGCGCCGCTGCGCCGTCTGGTCGCGGGTGTTCCACAGCTCGCGCAGCACGGCCATCTGCCGGCGGCGGCGCACCTTGTGCATGCCGGACGTGCGGCGCCACGGGTCCTTGCGCGGGGGCGGCGGCGGGGCCGACGCGATGGCGTGGAACTCCTGGAGCGCCCAGTCGAGCTTGCCCTGGCGGTCCAGCTCCTTCTCCAGCGCGTCGCGCAGGTCCACGAGCAGCTCCACGTCGAGCGCCGCGTAGCGCAGCCAGGGCTCGGGGAGCGGCCGGGTGGACCAGTCGACGGCGGAGTGGCCCTTCTCCAGGGCGAAGCCGAGGACGTTCTCGACCATCGCCCCGAGGCCGACTCGTGGGAAGCCCGCCAGCCGGCCTGCCAGCTCGGTGTCGAACAGCCGGGTGGGCGTCATGCCTATTTCGCGCAGGCACGGCAGGTCCTGGGTCGCCGCGTGCAGGATCCACTCGGTGTCGGCGAGTACGTCGCCGAGCGCGGAGAGGTCGGGGCAGCCGATGGGGTCGATCAGCGCGGTGCCGGCCCCCGCGCGGCGCAACTGGACGAGGTAGGCGCGCTGCCCGTAGCGGTAGCCGGACGCGCGCTCCGCGTCGACGGCCAGCGGCCCCGTACCGGCGGCGAACGCGGCGATCACCTCCGCGAGTGCCTCATCGGTCGCGACCACCGGCGGAATGCCCTCGCGGGGCTCCAACAAAGGGATCGGCGCCGAATCGACGTCGGCCGGGGGAGCGCCCCCGGTGGTTCGCAGTGCTGCGTCTGCTGCGGTCTCTTGGGCGTCGGTCACCTGTCAAGGGTATCTGTCGACGGACTACGCCCGCCGACGATGCGTTCCGTCGGCGGGCGCTGGGGGTGAGAAGTGGTCAGTGGATGATTCCGGTACGGAGGGCCACAGCGACCATCCCCGCCCGGTCGCCGGTGCCGAGCTTGCGCGCGATACGGGCGAGGTGGCTCTTGACGGTCAGGGCCGACAGGCCCATGGAGACGCCGATCGCCTTGTTCGACTGGCCTTCGGCGACGAGTCTGAGCACCTCGACCTCACGGCCGGAGAGCTCGCGGTAGCCGCCCGGGTGGCTCGGGGCGCCCGGGGGGCGGCGGTGCATGCGCTGGCCTGCGCCGATGGGTGCGGCGCCGGGACGGGTGGGGTGGCCGATGTTGTTGCGCGTGCCGGTCACGACGTAGCCCTTGACGCCGCCGGCGAGCGCGTTGCGTACCGCGCCGATGTCGTCGGCGGCCGAGAGGGCGAGACCGTTGGGCCAGCCCGCCGCCCGGGTTTCGGACAGCAGGGTCAGCCCGGAACCGTCGGGCAGGTGGACGTCGGCAACGCAGATGTCGCGCGGGTTGCTGACGCGGGGACGGGCCTCCGCGATGGACGAAGCCTCGATGACGTCACGCACTCCAAGGGCCCACAGGTGGCGGGTGACGGTGGAGCGGACGCGTGGGTCGGCCACGACGACCATGGCCGTCGGCTTGTTCGGGCGGTAGGCGACCAGGCTTGCGGGCTGCTCAAGGAGAACGGACACCAGGCCTCCTGGGGAAAGGTGCGGGACGAGCCGGCCTCTGGGGGGTGAAGCCGGGGCGAACCGTGTTTGAAGGGTCATAGACCTCTTCGGCACCAACCGCGCCCGCCTTTAGAGAAAGATCACGATTCAGTGAGTAACAATTCGGGCAATTCGGACGGGTGATCGATCATCCTGCGAGCGGGCGCCCCCGCTGAGGGCGCGTCAGGGGGCCTGCGGTCCGCGCCGCTGAGGCAGTGACACCACGCCCGCCCCTGACTCGTTCTGACCAGGCGCGGGACCGGGTGCGGCCGGTGGCAGGCCGGCGATCTGGCAGAGCAGATCGCACCAGGCCGCCAGATGGGCCGCCGAGTCCGGCACCCCGCCGTGCCCCTCGCGCGGGGTCCACGACGCCCGGATCTCGATCTGCGTCGCCGGCCTGCGCTCCGCGAGGCCGCCGAAGTAGTGCGACCCGGCGCGGGTCACCGTGCCGCTCGCCTCCCCGTACGACAGGCCGCGCGCCTCCAGCGCGCCCGTCAGCCACGACCAGCACACCTCGGGCAGCAGCGGATCGGCCGCCATCTCCGGCTCCAGCTCGGCCCGTACGAGCGTCACCAGGCGGAACGTGCCGTGCCACGCCTCGTGCCCCGCCGGGTCGTGCAGCAGGACGAGCCGGCCGTCGGCCAGATCGTCGTCGCCGTCCACGACCGCCGCCTCCAGCGCGTACGCGTGCGGGGCGAGCCGCTGGGGCGGTTTCGTCGGGTCGATCTCGATCTCGGGACGCAGCCGCGCCCCCCGGAGCGCCTCGACCGCGAGCCGGAAGGCGGGCGGCACGGAACTCCCCTCCGTACTGTCCGTACTGCCGTTGTCACCGGCGCCGTTGGAATGATCGGAAAACTGTCCCTGAGCCGCAGCCATGCGGGGAAGACTAGGCCGAACCAGGGCCGCGCGCAGGGAGGGACACCCGGGCCGGGCCCGCCGCTTACCCGTACATGCGAAGATTCTGGGCGTGAGCGTCAACGACCGCCCCTCGGGCCAGCCGACAAAGCCGTCTGTCAGTCACAATTCGCCCTTTTTGCGGGCGTGCAGGCGGGAACCGGTGCCGCACACCCCGGTCTGGTTCATGCGGCAGGCGGGCCGGTCGCTGCCCGAGTATCTGAAGGTGCGTGAGGGGATTCCGATGCTGGAGTCCTGCACCCGGCCCGAGCTGGTCACCGAGATCACGCTGCAGCCCGTACGGCGCCACAAGGTCGACGCGGCCGTCTACTACAGCGACATCGTCGTGCCCCTCAAGGCCATCGGCATCGACCTCGACATCAAGCCCGGCGTCGGCCCCGTCGTCGCCGACCCGATCCGTACCCGCGCCGACCTGGGCCGGCTGCGCGATCTCACCCCGGACGACGTCGGTTACGTCACCGAGGCCATCGGGATGCTCACCGCCGAGCTGGGGGAGACCCCGCTCATCGGCTTCGCGGGCGCGCCGTTCACGCTCGCCAGCTATCTGATCGAGGGCGGCCCCTCACGGACGTACGAGCGCACCAAGGCCATGATGTACGGCGACCCCGAGCTGTGGACCGACCTCGTTGACCGGCTCGCCGACATCACCGGCGCCTTCCTCAAGGTGCAGGTCGAGGCCGGTGCGAGCGCCGTGCAGCTCTTCGACTCCTGGGCCGGCGCCCTCGCCCCCGCCGACTACGAGCGCCATGTGATGCCCGCGTCGGCGAAGGTCTTCGACACGATCGCCCCGTACGGCGTCCCGCGCATCCACTTCGGCGTCGGCACCGGCGAACTGCTCAAGCTGATGGGCGACGCGGGCGCCGACGTCGTCGGCGTCGACTGGCGGGTGCGCCTGGACGAGGCCGCCCGCAGGGTCGGGCCGGGCAAGGCGCTCCAGGGCAACCTCGACCCGACCGTGCTCTACGCCCCCACCGAGGTGGTGGAGGAGAAGACCCGCGAGGTGCTCGAAGCGGCGGCCGGGCTCGAAGGGCATGTCTTCAACCTCGGCCACGGCGTGCTGCCGACGATGGACCCGGACGCGCTGACCCGGCTCACCGAATACGTCCACACGCGCACCGCGCACTAACGCGTCACATGCCCGCCTCGCGCACCTTGGCCACCACCTTGCGCGCCGCCACCAGTACCGGGTCCCAGACCGGGGAGAACGGCGGCGCGTAGCCGAGGTCCAGTGTCGTCATCCGCTCCACGGTCATCCCGGCGGTCAGCGCGACCGCCGCGATGTCCACCCGCTTCGCCGCGCCCTCGTGGCCGACGATCTGGGTGCCGAGCAGCCGGCCCGTGCGGTGTTCGGCGAGCATCTTCACCGTCATCACCGTCGCGCCCGGGTAGTAGCCGGCGCTGTTCGTGGACTCCACGGTCGCCGTCACGAACCGCAGCCCCACCGCTCGGGCGTCCTTCTCGCGCAGTCCGGTGCGGGCGATCTCCAGGTCGCACACCTTGCTGACGGCCGTGCCGACCACACCGGGGAAGGTGGCGTAGCCGCCGCCCACGTTCGACCCGATGATCTGGCCGTGCTTGTTGGCGTGGGTGCCCAGCGCGATGTGCCGGGTCGTCCCCGACACCAGGTCGAGCACCTCCACGCAGTCGCCGCCCGACCAGATGTTGCCGTGCCCCCGTACCCGCATCGCCAGGTCCGTGAGCAGCCCGCCGCTCGGCCCGACGGGGAGTCCGGCCTCGCGGGCCAGTTCGGTGCGCGGTTCGACACCGATCCCGAGGACCACCACGTCCGCCGGGTACTCGGCGTCCTCGGTGGCGACCGCGCGCACCCGGCCGTCGTCACCGGTCCTGATCGCCGCGACGGAGGCGCCGTTGACGGTGGTGATCCCCAGCCCGTCCATCGCCGAGTGGACCAGCTTCCCCATGTCCGGGTCGAGGGTCGACATCGGCTGCTCGTCGCGGTGGACGACGGTGACCTCGTACCCGCGCTTGAGCAGCGCCTCCGCCATCTCCACGCCGATGTAGCCCGCGCCGACGACGACCGCCCGGCCGCCGCCGGAACCGGCGAGCGTGTCCAGCAGCGCCTGGCCGTCGTCCAGGGTCTGCACACCGTGCACGCCCGGCGCGTCCATCCCCGGCAGCGCGGGCCGCACCGGGCGGGCGCCCGTCGCGATCACGAGCTTGTCGAAGCCCGTCCAGCCCTCGCCGCCCCCGTCCAGGTCGCGGGAGCGGACCCGCTGCCCCGCCACGTCGATCTCCGTGACCTCGGTACGGGTGCGCAGATCGATGGCCCGCTCGCGGTGCTCGTCGGGCGTACGGGCGATCAGGTCGTCGGGACCCCGCACGTCACCGCTCACCCAGTACGGGATCCCGCACGCGGAGTACGACGTGAAGTGGCCGCGCTCGAAGGCGACGATCTCCAGCTCCTGCGGCCCCTTCAGCCGGCGGGCCTGTGACGCGGCGGACATACCCGCCGCGTCACCGCCGATGACCACCAAGCGCTCCGCCGCCATGCCGTGTCCTTCCGTCCGGTGTCTGCCACCGAACGCTACGCGCTCACAGCGTCATCGCTGGTCGCCCCCCTCGCGCGGCTCCCCGGCCGGCGCCGGGGCCGGGTCCTGCGCGGTACGGCGCGGCAGCCGGCCGCGTATCAGCAGGCGCCACAGCACGTACAGCACCGCCAGCGCTGCGGCGAAGGGCGCCACGGCGCCGATCACGACGGCGATCCAGCGCAGCGTCCCGGTGAAGGCGGCCCAGCCGCCGCCCAGGGCGTCCAGGAAGCCCGGATCGCCGTCGTCCGCCTGCTCCTTGACCATCGCCGCCTGCTTCTGGGACAGGTTCAGCGAGATCGTCGCCATGCTCGTACGGTTCTTGAGCGACGCCTGCTGGGAGAGCAGCGCCTCCAGATCGGCCTGACGGCTGCTCAACTGCCCTTCCAGCTCGACCACATCGCTGAGCTTCGTGGCGCGGTCCATCAACTCCCGCACCCGCGCCACGCTGGCGCGCTGCGAGGAGACCCGGCTGTCCACGTCGACCACCTGGTCGGTGACGTCCTTCGCGTCGGAGCTGCGCGCCACCAGCTTCCCGGTGCCCGCCAGTTCGTCCAGGACCTCGTCGTACGACTCCTGCGGGACCCGCAGCACGATGGTGGAGACCACGTGGTTGGTGGAGTCCCGCTCGGTGGACTCGTTCTGCACGAGCCCGCCGGCCCCCTCGGCGGCGGTACGGGCCGTGGCGAGCGCCTTCTCGGTGTCCGCGACCTGCACGGTGAGTTCGGCCGTCCTGATGACGTAGGTCGCGGAGCGCGCGGGCGCCTGCCGCTGCTTCTGCTGGTCGCCCGGTGCGCCGTCGGCCGGAGCCGCGGCGCCCGACGCGCCCTCCCGAGGCCGGGCGGCGCTGTTCGCCGCCTTGTCCGAGCTGTCCGAGTCCGCGCCGGCCGAACAGCCGGCCAGTGCGAGTGAGGCGGTGAGAAGTACCGCCGCGACAACGGGTGTTGCGCGCATGTCGTGCCCCCCTGTGAACGATCGTGCGTCGTGCCGGTTCGACGTGCGGGACCTGCGGATGGGTTGCCGTTCCGCGGTCTCGAAGCAGTCACGGTCAGGACTCGGTCACGGCATGCCGGAGCGGTTTGAGAGAGTGGAGGCCATGGACACGGGAACCGAGCAGGCCGGTACGCGTACCGGACATGTCGTGGTGATCGGCGGCGGCATCGCCGGGCTCGCCGCCGCGCACCGGCTGGTCACCGCCGGGCTGCGGGTGACCCTGCTGGAGGGCACCGGCCGGCTCGGCGGGAAGCTGCGCGCGGGCGAGATCGAGGGCGCCCCCGTCGACCTCGGCGCCGAGTCGATGCTCGCCCGCCGCCCGGAGGCCGTCGGCCTGGCGCGCGCGGTGGGGCTCGGTGACCTGCTCCAGCCGCCCACCGCCGCCGGATCCGCCATCTGGAGCCGGGGCGAGCTGCGGCCGATGCCCAAGGGCCATGTGATGGGCGTCCCCGGGGACCCCGAAGCGCTCGCCGGGCTGCTGTCCGCCGAAGGGCTCGCCCGGATCGCCGCGGAGCCGGGACTGCCGCGCACCGAGGTCGGCGACGACGTCTCCGTCGGCGAGTACGTGGCCGAGCGGCTCGGCCACGAGGTCGTCGACCGGCTCGTGGAGCCGCTGCTCGGCGGGGTGTACGCGGGCGACGCGTACCGCATCTCGATGAAGGCCGCCGTGCCGCAGCTCTTCGCCGCCGTCCAGGACCACGACTCGCTGCTCGCGGGCGTACGCGACATCCAGGCGAAGGCCGCTGCCGCCGCCGGGCCCCAGCAGGTCGGCGCCCCCGTCTTCGCCGGTATCCGGGGCGGCATCGGCCGGCTGCCGGGCGCCGTCGCCGACGCCGTACGGGCGGCAGGCGGCGAGATCCTGCTGGAGACCCCCGTCCTCGGCCTCGCGCGCACCACCGACGGCTGGCGGGTGCGCACCGACCGGGGGCTGCTCAGCGCCGACGGCGTGGTTCTGGCGACCCCCGCCTGGTCCGCCTCCGCGCTCCTCGCCGACGCGTCACCCGCCGCCTCGGCCGAACTCGCCGCGATCGAGTACGCGTCGATGGCGCTGGTCACGATGGCCTTCCGCCGCGCCGACCTGGCCGCGCTGCCGGACAGCAGCGGCTTCCTCGTACCGCCCGTCGACGGGCACACCATCAAGGCGGCCACGTTCTCGACCCGCAAATGGGGCTGGGTCGCCGATGCCGCCCCCGACCTGTTCGTCCTGCGCACCTCCGTCGGGCGCCACGGCGAGGAGGAGCACCTGCGGCGCGAGGACACCGAACTCGTCGACCTGTCCGTGCACGACCTCGGCGCCGCGACCGGGCTCACCGCCAAACCCGTCGCCTCGCTCGTCACCCGGTGGATCGGCGGCCTGCCGCAGTACCCCGTCGGACACCAGGCCAGGATCGCCCGGGTGCGGGCCGCGGTCGGCGCGCTGCCAGGACTGCGGGTCGCGGGCGCGGCCTACGACGGCGTCGGCATCCCCGCCTGCGTCGCGAGCGCGCGGCGGGCCGCCGAGGAGATCATCGCCACCCTCACCCCGGCGCCGGGCACCGGCCGGGGCCCGGGAGAATAGCCGCATGACTGCTGCACCGGACAAGTCCCCGAACGCGGGCAAGAAGGCCAAGGACCTCAACGAGGTCATCCGCTACACCCTGTGGTCCGTCTTCAAGCTGCGCGACGCGCTGCCCGAGGACCGCGCCGACCACGCCACCGAGGTCCAGGCCCTGTTCGACCAGCTCGCCCAGGCCGACGTCACCGTGCGCGGCACGTACGACGTGTCCGCGCTGCGCGCCGACGCCGACGTGCTGATCTGGTGGCACGCCGAGACCTCGGACGAGCTGCAGGACGCGTACAACCGCTTCCGCCGCACCGAGCTGGGCCGCGCCCTCGAACCGGTCTGGTCGAACATGGCGCTGCACCGCCCCGCCGAGTTCAACAAGTCGCACATCCCGGCGTTCCTCGCCGACGAGCAGCCCCGCGACTACGTGAGCGTCTACCCGTTCGTGCGCTCCTACGACTGGTACCTGCTGCCGGACGCCGACCGCCGCGCGCTGCTCGCCGAGCACGGCAAGATGGCGCGCGACTACCCCGACGTACGGGCCAACACCGTGGCGTCGTTCTCCCTCGGCGACTACGAGTGGATCCTGGCCTTCGAGGCGGACGAGCTGTACCGCATCGTCGACCTGATGCGCCATCTGCGGGGCTCCGAGACCCGCAAGTACGTCCGTGAGGAGATCCCGTTCTTCACGGGCCGCCGCAAGTCGGTGGCGGACCTGGTGGCGGGACTGGCCTGACCCGGCCGGTCCAGCCACCCGACCGACCCCGGAAGATCAGACGACCGGCGGCAGCTTCCGGCCGCCCGACCGGCCGTCCAGCGACACCGGGTTCGGTTCCGCGTGCGGCGCGCATTCGGCGCGCCGCACCGGCGTCCGCCCGGTCAGCAGATAGTCCTCCACGTACGTGTTGACGCACGCGTTGCTGCCGCCCGCGATGCCGTGCGTGCCCGCGTTCCGCTCCGTCACCAGCGCGGAGCCCGCCAGCCGCTTCTGCAGTTCGAGCGCGCCCGGGTACGGGGTCGCCGCGTCCCGCTCGGCCGCCAGGATCAGCGTCGGCGGCAACTGGCCCGGCCAGGTGCGGATGTCGACCGGCTGCTGCCGGGGCGCCGGCCAGTAGGCGCACGGCAGATTCATCCACGCGTTGTCCCACGTCTCGAACGGCGCCCGCGCGGCGAGCGCGGTGTTGTCGCGGTCCCAGACGTGCCAGTCCGTCGGCCACGGCGCGTCGTTGCACTCCACGGCCGTGTAGACCGCGTTGCCGTTCTCGTTGTCGACGGCCGCCGCCGGCTGCGGACTCGCCTGCTCGATCAGCGGCTGCTCGTTGCCCTTGACGAACTCGGAGAGCGCGGTGGCGCGCATCGCCCAGTAGTCGTCGTAGTAACCCGCTCCGAGCATCGCCGCCTGGAGCTGCCCGGGGCCGACCTTCCCGCCGGCCGGCTCCTGCGCCACCCGGGCCCGCACCTGCTCGTAGCTCTTCTGCACGGCCGCCGCGTCGGTGCCCAGGTGGTACGTCTTGTCGTGCTTCGCGACCCAGGCGCGGAAGTCGGCCCAGCGCTGCTCGAACGCGCGCGACTGGTCGAGGTTGTTGCGGTACCAGATCTGCCGGGGGTCCGGGTCGACCGCCGAGTCGAAGACCATCCGGCGGACATGGGACGGGAAGAGCGTCGCGTACAGCGCGCCGAAGTACGTCCCGTACGAGGAGCCCATGAAGGTCAGCTTCTGCTCACCGAGGGCGGCCCGCAGCACATCGAGGTCGCGCGCGTTGTTCAGCGACGTGTAGAACGGCAGCGCGGCGCCCCCGCGGTCGGCGCAGCCCCGCGCGTAGGCCTTGGCCTCGGCGATCCGCTCCCGCTTGTACGACTCCGACGGGTGCCGCGGCGACTGGGTCGGCGCCTTGGCGAAGTCGGCGGGGTCCTCGCAGGACAGCGGGGCCGAGTGGCCGACGCCGCGCGGCGCGTAGCCGACGATGTCGTACGCCTGGGCGATCCGCTTCCACTCGGGCATGACCGCCGCCATCGGGAAGTACATGCTGGAGGCGCCGGGCCCGCCCGGGTTGAAGACGAAGGCGCCCTGCCGGTCCTGCGCCTTGCCCGAGGCGCGCACCCGGCTGACGGTGAGCGCGATGGTGCGGCCCTCGGGCGCCGCGTAGTCCAGCGGGACCTTGACCGTGCCGCAGGTGATGGGCGGGGGCAGCATCTCGTACGCGGGGCACTTGCCGAACTTGACACCGGCGGCCGCCGCGCGCTCGGCCGCCAGCGCGACGCCGTACGTCTCGGCCGTCGTCGTCCCGGCGCCGGCCGTCGTCCCCGCGCCGCGCGTACCCGGACCCTGCGTACCCGATCCTGCCGCGTTGCTCGCCGGGGCGACCACGAGCGCCGACAGGACCAGGGAGCCGAGGGTGGCCAGAGCCCCGTACTTGACTGCTGCTCTCATCGCTTTCCCTTCGAGCGTGCATGTCCTGCGTGCATGCGGAAGGCGAGCGTGGGCGGCCGGGGTGCTCTTTCCAAGGACCGGTGCCAGGTGTCGGGCGCTGTGACCCCGACGCGGCACCGGACCACTCCAAGGGCCGCTCCCGGGATGCGGAACGGGCCGCGGTGTGCGGGGACGGGCGGGACGGCTCGCTCAGTGCCTGACCAGCGCGGCGCGGGCCGCGCGGGCCAGCCGGGTGGCCCGGCGCGGCGGGCGGGCGCCGGCCCGCTCGCTCCACCACAGGTACAGCCTGCGGCGCGCACCACCGTCCGCGGGCAGCCCCTCGGTGAGCAGATGCTCGGCGAAGTCCAGCGCGTCGCGCCGGTAGCCGCCGCGCAGCGGGTGGTGCGCGCCGTACCCGAGGAACGCGGCGCGGTAGCCGGCGCCCAGGATCTCCGGCAGCTCCGGGGCGATCTTGGCGACGACGTCGGCGCGTTTGGCGGTGAGCGCGCGGCTCTGGATGCCGAGCCGGTGCGCGTCGAAGCCCTCGGGCACCGGGCCGCCGTCGACCAGCGCCGAGAGCAGGGCGGTCTGCCGCAGGGCGAGCCGCTGCCGCGCCGCCGCGTCGTCCGTGCCGCCGGCCCACGCCGCCGTGACGCGCGGCGGTACGCGACGGCCGGCGGGGGCGGGTCCCGCCGCGACGGTCTCGCGGATGGTGTCGAGTTCGGCGGCCAGTTCGGCGGCAGGCGGGAAGTCGTCGTCGCGCTCCAGCAGCACGCCGGGCGGCGCGGTACGCGAGCGCAGCTCGGCCAGTACGTCGAGCACCGGCCGGGTGACGGGGTGGGCGTGCGTGTCGTGCCACACCCCGTCGCGCTCGACACCGCCGGCGACATGGACGTACGCGATGGCCTCGACCGGCAGCTCGTCGAGCGCGGTCGCCGGGTCCTCACCGCGGTTGACGTGGTTGGTGTGCAGATTGGCGACGTCGATCAGCAGCCGGACGCCGGTGCGCTCCACCAGCTCGGCGAGGAACTGGCCCTCGCTCATCTCCTCGTCGGGCCAGCGGATCAGCGCGGCGATGTTCTCCACGGCCAGCGGCACCGGCAGCGAGTCCTGGGCGATGCGCACGTTCTCGCACAGCACGCGCAGCGCGTCCTTCGTGCGCGGCACGGGCAGCAGATGGCCGGCCTCCAGGCCGGGCGAAGCGGTCAGCGGGCCGCCGGCCCTGACGAACGCGATGTGCTCGGTGACCAGCGGCGAGCCGAGCGCCGCCGCCCGTCCCGCGAGATCGGCCAGCCGCCCGGGATCCGGCCGGTCGGCGCCGCCGAGCCCGAGCGACACGCCGTGCGGGACGACGGTGACGCCCCGCTGGCGCAGCCGGACGAGCGAGTCCGGCAGATGGTCCGCGCAGAGGTTCTCCGCGACCGCCTCGACCCAGTCGACCCCGTCCAGCGCCTCGACCGCTTCCGCGATCTCCGGGCGCCAGCCGATACCGATCCCCAGCTCGGGTGTGCCTTGGGTGCCTTTCATGTCTTCCTCCCCCTTTGATGTGCTCCTGGGGTGATGGCCCGGCCGGGCGGCGCCGAACCGGCGGCGGGGCAAGCTCAGAGGTTGATTTGAGCTTGCCCCGCCGGGCCGGGCACCGGACGGGCGTCACGGCATCGGCATGTCCATCGGCCTGCGGGACGCCTCCTGCGGCGCCGGACGGTCGGTGTTGACCGCCGTCGGTACGCCGGGCTGGGGCGAGGGCCGCGAGGTGAACGACTGGTCCTCGCCGCTCGGCGTCACCGCGGGCGCGGACGGCGGCAGATCGCCGTTGGGCGGCGGCGGCCCGGTCGGGCTCGCGGTCGTCAGCCCGGCCGCCTCGTCGGCGAGGGCGTCGAAGTTCACGAAACCGGTCTTCTCCAGCATGGTGATGTGGTCGAGGACGGTCTGGTTGGCATCGGTCGCCAGGTCCCGGATCAGGGTGTTCCTGGTGCTGTTCCTGATGCTCGCGATGACCATGAAGACCTTGCCGTGCGCGTTGCGCAGCAGGTCGGCGAACTTGTGCTCGTAGTCGACGCCCTGGGCCGCCGACAACTCCCGCAGCCAGCCCTGCTGCTGCTCGTTCGGCTGGTTGGGCAGCTCCACCCCGAGCTGGGCTGCGACACTGCGCGCCCGCTTGTCGAGGTCGGTGTGGCCGACGACGAGATGGTCACCGCAGTCCTTGATGGCCTGGCTCGGCGCCCGCTGGATCGCCTGCTGCCCCGCGGGCAGCTCCCACAGCCCGGCGAGCCGCACCCGTACCAGGAAGTCGCGGTCGGCCGCCGTCAGCGGCCCCCACTTGGTCTGCACGGTCGATGCGGCGACATTCGCCTGGCCGGTCCCCGAACGGTCCGCGTAGGACCACACGGGGAAGGCCAGCGCCCCGACCGTGGCGACAAGTGCCGCGATGATGAGCGCCGTGCCGTTGATACGTCGCAACAATGTGCTGCCTCCCCAACCGATATGTGACACCGCGGAATCAACCGCCGACCGCGCGGCCGGTCAACCTGCGTGACGGCATTGGGAGATACGTAACGCCCGGCGCGAATGTTCAGCGGCGCAGCGCCGGGTGGTCGGCGACCACCGTGGCCGAGCCGGGCGCGATCTCCGTGAAACCCGCGTCGCGGACCAACGGCAGCCCACTGCCTGTCAGTTGGAGCCACTGCTGGACCCCGGCGGTACGGACGGCGAGGGCGAAGCCCGCCTCCTGCCACGCCTTGCGGTCCGCGTCGGACAGCTCCCACCAGGCGAGTTGGGCGCCGTGCCCGGCCTGGGCCATCGCCTTGCCCGCCGACATGTCCAGCTCCGGATTGAGCCAGAGCACCGGGCCCGACAGGTCGGGCGCCGGGGGCGGCCGCGGGTCGTCCAGCTCCGTGCCGGAGACCTGGAGCTTGGCCAGCTCCTTGGGCCAGCCGTCCAGCGGAACCGGCGGGAAGACCCGCACCTCGGCCGCCGAGCGGTCCTCCTCGGCCCGGCCGGGCCCGGTGACCGTAAGGCCGGGGAGCGCCGACGCGCGCCGCCACTCGGCGCCGCGTGCGCGCCGCACCACCTTGCGGATCCGGGCGTCCTGCCAGTCCCGTACGGCCTGCGCCCACTCGCCCTCGCCCAGCGACCGCTCGTCGCCGAGCATGGCGAGCACCGCGCGGGCCGCCGTCTCCAGGGCGTCGGTGCGGGTCGGCGGCGCCGGCTTCTCCAGATGGACCACCAGGGGCAGTACGTACTGCGGGGCCGCGTCGCGCTCGGACCGCGCGTGTTCGAAGGGGCTGTCTGTGCTGTCGGTGCTCACCGCACCAGTCTCGCAGGGTGCCCGGCGCACCTTCCCGGCGGAACGGCTTGGCGGAACGGGTGCGTCCGGGCCAGGATGCACGGCATGAAGAGCGACCTCTTTGCCACAGAGAACATGGCCCAGCAGGCGACCGTCCCCGGGATGACCCTGCAGAACGCAAAATCGGTCAAGTACGCCGTCAACGGCGAGATGCACGCGCGGCAGGGGTCGATGATCGCCTTCCGCGGCAATCTGCAGTTCGAACGCAAGGGGCAGGGCATCGGCGGCATGCTGAAGCGCGCCGTCACCGGCGAGGGGCTGCCGCTGATGGCGGTCAAGGGCCAGGGCGAGGCGTGGTTCGCGCACGAGGCGGAGAACTGCTTCATCGTCGACATCGAGCAGGGCGACGCGCTCACCATCAACGGCCGCAACGTGCTGTGCTTCGACCCGACCCTGTCCTACGAGATAAGGACGGTGAAGGGCGCGGGCATGACCGGCGGCGGGCTGTTCAACAGCGTGTTCACCGGCTACGGGAAGCTCGCCGTCATCTGCGACGGCAACCCGATCGTGATCCCGGTGTCCGCGCAGGCCCCGGTCTACGTCGACACCGACGCGGTCGTCGGCTGGAGCGCGCAGTTGAACACCTCGCTGCACCGCTCGCAGTCCATCGGCTCGATGATCCGCGGCGGCTCCGGCGAGGCCGTCCAACTGATGCTCCAGGGCGAGGGGTTCGTCATTGTCCGGCCCAGCGAGGTCACCCCGGTGAAGGCGTCGGCGAACTGATCCGGCGATGAGGTTGCAGCGGGTGGGCCGCCGCTACGGGCTCGGCGGGCCGTGGGTGCTGCGCGGGATCGATCTCGATCTGCCCGCGCGCGCCCTGGTCCGGGTGGAGGGCGTCAACGGCGGCGGCAAGTCGACCCTGCTGCGGCTGCTGGCCGGTGTCGACAGCCCCACGGAGGGGCGCGTCACCGGCAGGCCCCGCACGGCCTACGTGCCCGAACGCTTCCCCGTCGCCCTGCCGTTCACGGCGGCCGGCTATCTGACCCATCTGGGCCGGATCCACGGTCTGTCCGCCGGACGGGCGGCGGGGCGCGCCGTCGAATGGCTCGACCGGTTCGGCGCCGCCGGGCACGCCCGTACCCCCATGGCCGAACTGTCCAAGGGGACCAGCCAGAAGGTCGCCGTCGCCCAGGCGCTGCTCGCCGAGCCCGCGTTGCTGGTGCTCGACGAAGCGTGGACGGGGCTCGACACGGCGGCGCGCGGCGAACTGGACCGCGCCGTCGCCGAACGGGTCGCGGCGGGCGGCACGGTGGTCTTCGTCGACCACGACCCGGCCCGGCTCCGGGGCGTCGCCGACGAGGTGTACGCGGTGACCGAAGGCGGCCTGCTGCGCCGTACGGCGGCGGAGCCGGCCGGGGCCGGGGCGGGGGAGCGCGGACCTGAGGTACGGATCGTGGCGAGCGGCCCGCCGGGAGCCGCGCCGCCCGACGGGCTGCCGGGGGCGCCCCGCCACGAAGCGGGCCCGGCGGGCGCGGTGCTGCTCACCGTCGCGGCGGTGCACTCCGACGCGCTGCTGCGCGCCCTGCTGACGGCGCGTCCGCCGTGGCACGTCCACGAGGTACGGCAGGTGGTACGGCAGGACGTACGGGCCGTCGGTGCGGGCGCGGACGCCGCCGCGCGGGTCGCTGCCGGGCCCGGCGCCGAAGGGCGGCGCCCGTCATGACGGCCCTGCTGCGCTACCAGATCGCCCTGCTGCTGCGCTCCCAGCGCTGGCTGCCGCCCGTCCTGCTGTACGGGATCTTCCTCGCGGTCGGCGTGCAGTCGGGCCAGCCGGTCCTCGGCTCGCTCGGCTGGGCCGCGGCGGCGCTGCTGCCCGTCACCGCCTGGCTGGTCCGGGTCTGCGTCACCCAGGAACCGGCGGCGGCCCGCGCGGTGACAGCCGCCGCCGCAGGACCCGCGCGCGTCCATCTCGCCGCGCTGCTGGCCGGCGCGGTCTGCGCGGGCGCGCTCGGCGTCGCGGGCACGGCGCTGGTGACCGCGATCAGCGCGCCGGGCAACGACGACCACACCGTCGAGGTGCCACTGCTGCCCGCGGGCGCAGCCGGGCTGCTCGCCGCGCTCGTCTGCCTGCTGCTCGGCGCCGCGGCCGGCGCCCTCTGCAACCGGCCGCTGCTGCGCGCCCGCGCCTGGTCGATCGCGGCGACCACCCTGGTCGCCCTGCTGGCGCTGGTGTCGAGCGGATCGCCGGCGAAGTACGCGATCAGCGCGCTGGTGACGGGGTCGCGGACGGGAGCGATCCCCACCCCTCTGCTGCCGGCGGCGGCAGCCGTCCTGGTCGCGGCGGCCGCAGGCGCGGTCGTCTGCACGGCCGGCGTCCGCCGGGGCTGAGCCGCGTACGGCGCCGGGCCGTAAGCTGGAGCGCATGGCAGAGGTAGCTGAGGACGTCGTGTACGCGGAGTGCGTGCTGTGCCGGGAGCCGACCGAGCACCCCAACTCGGTGAAGGGCGCCACGCTCTGCCCGGTCTGCGAATGGCAGGAAGCCCAGCGCCAGGCCTGCTCCGGCTAGGGAGTGTCCGGGCAGGCCCCCGCGGGCTTCAGTGGCTCATCAGCTCCGAGACCTTGACGAAGCGGTAGCCGCGCTCGCGCAGCCGGGGCACGATCTGCTCCACCGCCTCCTCCGTCACCGGCGCCGCGCTGCGGGAGCAGTGCAGGACCACCAGCGAGCCCGGTGCCACACCGTCGACCACCTGCCGGGCCACCGCCGCCGCGTTCGTGGCGAGGACGTCGCCGCCCGCCACGTCCCACTGCACAGCCGTCACCTTCGCCGGGCCGATCGCCCGCAGCGCCGAACGGTCGTAACAGCCGCCGGGGAAGCGGAAGTACGGCATGACGTGGTGCACACCGGCCGCGCGGAACGCGGCGAAGGCGTGTTCGACGTCGGCCGGCCGCTCGTCGCCCCGTACCTCCCGCAGCCCGTAGCAGTGGTGCGTGAACGCCCGGTGGCTGTACGAGTGGTTGGCGACCTCGAAGAGCGGGTCGTCGCCGATGGAGTCGGCCTGCGCCGGGTACTCCTCGGCCCAGCGGCCCGTCATGAAGATCGTCGACGGCACTTCGAGCCGGCGCAGCAGCGCGATCAGCTCGGGGTTGTCGAACCGCTCGCCGTCCGCTGCGCGTTCGCCGTCGTCGGGCGCCATGTCGGCGTCGAAGGTGAGCGCCACGGTCCGGCCCGCCGTGCCGGGGCCGTGTCTGAAGACCGGGGTCAGCCCGTCACGGCCGGGCGCCATGGTCGGCGGACCCTTGACCGTGGCCGGCCGCAGGACGGCCGCGGCCGGTGCGTGGAGGACCGCCGGCTGCCGCGTGCCGCAGCCGGTCAGGGCGGCGCCCAGGGCAGCACTCAGGGCGGCGGCCGTGGCGAGCGTGCGTACGTATCTGGTCACTCACGGAAAATATATGATGATCTACGCGGATCGGGCGCATGGCGCTCGTGTCGAGCACGCCGCGTGTCCGGGACCCGCGTACGGGCCCGTGTCCGGGACCCGCATACGGGCCCGCGGCTCAGCCCATCGCCAGCAGCCGCTCGCGGCTCGCCGCCACGTCGAAGTCGCCCTTCGGGTACTGCGGGTCCAGCGCCTGGAGGTGTTCCAGCAGCAGCCTGCTGATGGCCCAGTTGCGATACCACTTCCGGTCGGCCGGCACCACGTACCAGGGCGTCCGCGCCGAGGTGCAGCGGGTCAGGGCCGTCTCGTACGCCTCGTGGTACGCCGGCCACAGCGACCGGTCCTCGATGTCGTCCGGGGTGAACTTCCAGTGCTTGTCCGGGTTGTCGATGCGCGCGAGCAGCCGGTCGCGCTGCTCCTCGTAGCTGATGTGCAGGAAGACCTTCACGACCGTCACACCGTCGTCGGCGAGCGACTGCTCGAAGCGGTTGATCTGGCCGTACCTGCGGCCGATGTCCCGGCGCGGCGCCAGCTCCCGCACCTTGGCGATCAGCACGTCCTCGTAGTGCGAGCGGTCGAAGATGCCGATCTCGCCCGGCTCGGGCAGCGCCCGCTTGATCCGCCACAGGAACGGGTGGCTGCGCTCCTCGGCGGTGGGCGCCTTGAAGGCCCTGATCCGGCAGCCCGCCGGGTTGAACAGCCCGATCACATGCTTGAGGGTGCCGCCCTTGCCGCTGGTGTCCATGCCTTGCAGGACGAGCAGCAGCCGGCGCCGGTCGCCCGCCGTGCTGGCCGCGTAGAGCCGGTCCTGGAGCGCGGTGAGGTCTTCGGCCATCCGGGTCATGGCCTCGCGTCCCGCGGCCTTGTCCTTCGGGCCGCCGGGCGTCGCCCGCGGGTCGTACGAGCCGAGTACGGCCGGCTCGCCGGGCGGGACACGCAGCAGGTCGCGCAGGGCCGGTTCGTCCCGCGCGCGCCGCTCGGACGGCTTGTGCGCCTTCTCGGCCTTCTCGGCCTTCTTCGCGTCGGCCTTCTTGGCGTCCTTCTTCGCGTCCTTCTTGCTCACCGGGCACCCCTTCGGATCAGTTGTATCGAGGGTGCGCCGGATCGCGGCGGAACGCGACCGGCGTGACCCGCATGTGCGCGCCATGCGGGCCAGCCGGTCCTGCCGCGGCCCACCGGTCGTACCGGCCGGCCCCGGCGGGGGAGGGAGGGTCAGGCGAGCGAGGCGCTGAGCGTGATGCTGGTGCCCGACAGCGCCTGGCTCACGGGGCAGTTCGCCTTCGCGTCCTCGGCGGCCTTGACGAAGTCCGCCTCGTCCAGGCCCGCGACCTCACCCTGCACCGTGATGTGGATGCCGGTGATGCCCGTGCCGGGCACGAGCGTGACGTCGGCGCTGGTGGTCAGCTTGGTCGGCGGGGTGCCGGCCTTGGTGAGACCGTTCGAGAGGGCCATCGAGAAGCAACTGGAGTGAGCGGCGGCGATCAGCTCCTCGGGGCTGGTCTTGCCGTTGGCCTGCTCGGCGCGTGAGGCCCAGGAAACCGGCTGCTCGGCGATGCCGGAGGAGTCGAAGGTGACAAGGCCCTTGCCCTGGGC
The DNA here is from genome assembly GCF_055584925.1 of Streptomyces sp. NPDC087906. NCBI lineage: Bacteria > Bacillati > Actinomycetota > Actinomycetes > Kitasatosporales > Streptomycetaceae > Streptomyces > Streptomyces sp. NPDC087906. The sequence goes on along the minus strand of NZ_JBVJLC010000003.1, from coordinate 619,667 downwards.
GAGGTCGCCTTCCCAGACGGTGTGTGCCGTGCGCGTGGTAGCCATGATGGAACCCTTCTGATGAGGTGTGCGAGGTGATCGCACGTCGTGACGGCACCGAACCTACTCGGCGCGGCTCCGAACCTACTCGGCCAGCAGCCCCTCGGCGTCACGCGCCAGTGCCGTCAGCCGGGAGATCGCCCGGAAGTACTTCTTCCGGTAGCCGCCGTTCAGCATCTCGTCGCTGAACAGCCGGTCGAAGGGCAGTCCGGAAGCGAGCACCGGCACCTCGCGGTCGTACAGCCGGTCGGCGAGTACGACGAGCCGCAGCGCGGTCGACTGGTCGGGCACCGGGCCCACGCCGGTGAGGCAGGCGACCCGCAGACCCTCCGTCAGCGCGCCGTAGCGGCTGGGGTGGACCGAGGCGAGATGGCCGAGCAGCGCGGGGAAGTCGTCCAGGCTGGCGCCTTCGGTGGCGTGCGCCGTCCGCGTCACCTGCTCCTCGCCGAACGGCTCGGGCGCCTCGGGCAGACCCCGGTGGCGGTAGTCGTCGCCGTCGATCCGCAGCGGCCTGAAGTGCGCGCCGAGCCCCTGGATCTCGCGCAGGAAGTCGGCGGAGGCGAACCGGCCCTCACCGAGCTTGCCCGGCAGGGTGTTGGAGGTGGCCGCGAGCGCGACCCCCGAGTCGACCAGCTTGCCGAGCAGGGTCGAGACGAGCACGGTGTCGCCGGGGTCGTCCAGCTCGAACTCGTCGATGCACAGCAGCCGGTGGCCGCCGAGCGTCCGCACGGTCTGCTGGAAGCCCAGCGCGCCGACCAGGTTGGTCAGCTCGACGAACGTGCCGAAGCCCTTCAGCTCGGTCGGCGCGGGCGTGGCATGCCACAGCGAGGCGAGCAGATGGGTCTTGCCGACGCCGTAGCCGCCGTCCAGATAGATCCCCCGGGGCCCGCTGGGGGCCGCGGGCTTCCGGCCGAACCAGCGGCGCATCCCGCCGCCCTCACCGGCTCCTGAACCGGGTCCCGGCCGGTCGAGGCCCGCAGCGAAGGCGCTCAGTACGGTGACGGCCTCGGCCTGGCTGGGCTGCCTCGGGTCGGGTACGTACGTGTCGAACCGTACGGAGCCGAAGCGCGGCGGCGGGACCATCTCGGCGACGAGCCGTTCGGCGGGGACCCGCGGCTCACGTGCGCACAGGGAGACGGGGACCGCTCGGGCTGTCGGCTGCTGGCCGGGGGCGGCGGGGGAGGACGACACAACTCACAAGCTTATGCGCCGTGCCAGACTGCTTCGCATGCGACGCCTGTTCCCTGTGACCGATGAGACAGCCTCCGCGGCCTCCGACGAGACAGCCTCGGCGGCCCCCGGCCGGGCCGGCTCAGGGGCGGCCGGTGACTGGACGCTCGACGAGCTGGCGGACGCCTACGCCTATCCCCGGGACCCGGGCGGCGAAGGCCACTGGCTGCGGGCCAACATGGTGTCCACGCTCGACGGGGCGGCCCAGCACGACGGCCGCTCGCAGACCATCTCGTCCGCCGCCGACATGCGGATCTTCGGCGTGCTGCGCGGACTGGCCGATGCGGTGGTGGTCGGTGCGGAAACGGTTCGCCAGGAGGGCTACCGGCCGGCCCGCGCCCGGGACGCCTTCGCGGCGCGCCGCGAAGCGGCGGGACAGGGTCCCGCGCCGGCCATCGCGATCGTCACGGCCAGCCTCGATCTTGACTTCGCGCTGCCGCTGTTCACCGCGCCGCTCGTACCGACCCTGCTGCTCACCGGGGCCGCCGCGCCGCCCGCGCGGGTGCGGGAGGCCGAGAAGGCCGGCGCCGAGGTGGTGATCGCGGGGGACGGCCCCGGCGTGGAGCCGGCACGCGCCGTCCAGGCGCTCGCCGCGCGCGGTCTGCGGCGGCTGCTGACCGAGGGCGGCCCGAGGCTGCTGGGCCAGTTCGTCGCCGCCGGGGTGTTGGACGAACTGTGTCTGACCATGTCTCCCACGCTGACTTCGGGGTACGCGCAGCGCATCGCGGGGGGACCGGCACTCGCCGTACCCGAGCGCTTCGCCCTCGCGGCGCTGCTGGAGGAGGAGGGGTTCCTCTTCACCCGATACCGTCGGAGCCGAGGATGAGCGGAATGTGCTGTTCCGGTTGGCTGCGGGCAGGCAGGATCATGTACACGCAGACCCCGTGCGGGCACGGGGAAGGATGGTTTCAGCAATGGGCCGCACCGGCCCATGAGGACGGACGAAGGGCGCTGTCGTGTTCACAAGCGTATTGATGATCGAGAAGCCTCTTTCGCCCGAGGACGTGGAGTTCGTCACGACCCTGCACGGCGACGAGGCCATTTCCTTCGTCGTGCTCATGCAGCCGCGCGGCGACCAGGCCGACGCCCTGCTGCGCGCCATCGACGACGTCGCCTTCGGCGAGCTGAAGGAGGCGTCCCAGGAGGGTGACGTACCGGAGGGCGCCGCCGCCAGACAACCGGCAGAACTGGCGCTCGAACACTCGCTGGCGGCGCTGCGCGCGCAGGGCTCGCAGGCGACCGGGCAGGTGGTCGAGGAGCACCCGCTGGACGGGCTCAAGGCCGTCGTGGACCAGGCGGGCGCCGACGAGGTGATCGTGCTGACCGAGCCGCACTACGTGGAGGAGTTCTTCCACCGGGACTGGGCCTCCCGCGCCCGCCACAAGGTCGGCGTCCCGGTGCTCAAGCTCTTCGCGCACAGCGAATAGGCTGGGTGACCGCACGAACACGTCACGCACGCCTGCCCTGGGAGAAACGCGAATGGCATCCGAAACCGGCATCCCCGACGCCATGGAACGGCCGCACTTCATCGGTATCGGCGGCGCCGGGATGTCCGGGATCGCGAAGATCCTGGCCCAGCGCGGCGCGAAGGTCGCCGGCAGTGACGCGAAGGAGTCGGAGACGGCGCAGGCGCTGCGCGCGCAGGGTGCCACCGTCCACGTCGGGCACGCGGCAGCGCACCTCGCCGACGACGCCTCGTGCGTGGTCGTCTCCAGCGCCATCCGCGCCGACAACCCGGAGCTGGCACGCGCCGCCGAGCTGTCGGTCCCCGTCGTGCACCGCTCCGACGCACTGGCCTCGCTGATGCGGGGGCGCAGGTCGATCGCCGTGGCCGGTACGCACGGCAAGACCACCACCACCTCGATGCTGGCCGTCGCCCTGACCGAGCTGGGCCTCGACCCGTCGTACGCGATCGGCGGCGATCTCACCGGGCCCGGCACCAACGCCCAGCACGGCGCCGGCGACATCTTCGTCGCCGAGGCCGACGAGAGCGACCGCAGCTTCCAGAAGTACGACCCCGAGGTCGCGATCGTCCTCAACGTGGAGCTGGACCACCACGCGAACTACGCGTCGATGGACGAGATCTACGAGTCCTTCGAGACCTTCGTCGGCAAGGTCGTCCCCGGCGGCACGCTCGTGGTCTCCGCCGACCAGCCGGGCGCGGTCGAGCTGGCCTCCCGGGTCCGCGACCTGGCCACGCTCAAGGTCGTCACCTACGGCGCTGCCGAGACCGCGGACGTACGGGTCCACAAGGTCACCGCACGCGGGCTGACCAGCGAGGTCACCGTCGTCCTCGACGGCCGCTTCCTGACCTTCACCGTCTCGGTCCCCGGCCGGCACTACGCCGACAACGCCGTCGCCGCGCTCGCCGCCGGGGTCGCCCTCGGCGTCCCCGCGCACAATCTGGCGTCGGCGATCGGCACGTACACCGGCGTCAAGCGCCGCCTCCAGCTCAAGGGCGAGGCGGCCGGCGTGCAGGTGATCGACTCGTACGCGCACCACCCGACGGAGATGACGGCCGACCTCGAAGCGATGCGCGCCGCCGTCCCGGAGGGCTCCCGCATCCTGGTGGTCTTCCAGCCGCACCTCTTCTCCCGCACCCAGGAGCTGGGCACGGAGATGGGCCAGGCGCTGGCCCTCGCCGACGCCTCCGTCGTGCTCGACATCTACCCGGCGCGCGAGGACCCGATCCCCGGGATCACCAGCGCCCTGATCATCGACGCGGCCCGCGCCGCGGGAGCCCAGGTCACGGCCCTGTCGGACAAGAACGCCGTGCCGGAGACCGTCGCGGGAATGGTGAGGGCGGGCGATCTCGTTCTCACCATGGGCGCGGGTGACGTCACGGACCTCGGTCCCGTCATCCTGGCCCGCCTGACCGACTGAGGTCCGGCCGGACCCTGAGGGAGAACTCATGGCGTACGACATCGACAAACCCGACGAGCAGTGGCGCGCCGAGCTGTCCGACGCGGAGTACGCGGTACTCCGCAAGGCGGCCACGGAACCCGCTTTCGTCGGTGAGTACACCGACACCAAGACCGCCGGCGTCTATTCCTGTCGCGCCTGCGGGGCCGAGCTGTTCCGCTCGGACACGAAATTCGAGTCGCACTGCGGCTGGCCGTCCTTCTACGACCCGAAGGACACGGACGCGGTCGAGCTGATCGAGGACCGCTCGATGGGCATGAAGCGCGTCGAGGTGCGCTGCTCACGCTGCGGTTCGCACCTCGGCCACGTCTTCGAGGGCGAGGGCTACCCGACCCCGACCGACCAGCGGTACTGCATCAACAGCATCTCGCTGCGGCTGGCGCCCGACGAGAGCTGAGTCCGGGCCTGTCGTCCGGATCAGGCCGGCCGGGACCGTCAGCCGGCCGGCCGGCGCCCGAGGCCGCCGAACCGGCGGCCCAGCCGCTCGAAGGCGCCGGGGCGGTTCCACAGCCGGAACTCCTCGGCCCGGTGCGCCCCGGCCCGCTCCAGAGCGTGCTCGACCGAGGCGACGTCCTCGGCGGGCAGCGCCCGGACCACGGGCCGCAGCACCTTGTCGAGCAGCGCCGAACGGGTCTTGTCCCAGGGGCGGTTGGCCCCCGGCAGCGAACTCCACGCCACGAAGCAGTCGGCGACGTAACCGGGCGCCGCTGCCAGCCGCTCCCGTACCCGGTCGGCGCGGGCGGCGGCGCCGTAGGCGGCCAGCAGATCCGGCTCGTCGGAGTGGATCAGCGCGTACAGCTCGCCCTCCGGCCGCTGCTCGGAGAGCAGATGGCGGGCGAGGATCCCGAACACCAGGTCGACGACGCCGGGTTCGAGCGGCTCCACGGCCGCCTTCAGCGTCAGGGTCCGCTGCGTCCACGGCGGTTGCGCCTGGCCCCGCTCCAATTCCCTCGCGAACCGCAGCAGTTGCAGCACGCCGCGCACCCGCGGCGCCAACTGGTCGGGGAAGCTGCGCAGCAACTCGTGCGCCAGATCGGGCGCGTCGGTGTCGTCGGCCGAGCATTCGAGCGCGGCACTGACCAGGGCCCGCCAGGTGCCCGCGGCGCGATGCGCGTCGGAGCCGGTCTCCCCGAGCATCTGCCGCGCCTCGCCCGCGGCGGGGGCGCCGCCGTCCCAGACCAGCCGTACGGCCGTGCGCAGCACCAGCGGATCGGCAAGCGGTGACACACCGGAGGCGCGCAGCGCGGCGTGCAGGGCGGTGACCCGGTCACCGCCGGGTATCGGCAGCCAGGGCGCCCCCGCGCACATCCGCAACTGCGGCAGCGCCTGCACCCCCGTGAGGTCGAGCGGGGTGCGGGCCAGCAGCCGGGCGGCGGCGGGCGGATCCTCCGCCGCGAGCGCGTCGAGGGCGCTGAGCAGCGCCGTACGCAGCTCGAAGTGATCGTCGACCATGGCGCGCAGGGACGGTGTCCAGGCGGCCTCCGGGTCGGCGAGCAGCGCACGCGCGAGCCGCCGGGCCAGCGCGGGCAGCAGGTCGGCGCAGTCCACACCGAGCACGCCCGCAGCGCGCAGCAGCCCCAGCGGCCGGGCGGTGTCAGGTCCGCTGCCCGCCGAGTCGCGGGTGATACCGCCGCGCAGCTCCGGGGCCAGCTCGACGGCGAGGCGCCCCAGCAACTCGGACGGCAGCGCCATCAGTTGCGGCGCGGGCAGTTCGTGCCCCGCGTCCGGCATCCGCACCGCCAGGGTCAGCACCAGCGCCCCGAGCAGGGTGGTCGTGGTCGACGGCGCCTGGCCGTCGAGCGTCCCGAACAGCGCCGCCAGAGCGGCCGATTCGGCCGCCGTACGGTCCTCGGAGGGCGCGCAGAGCGCCTCGACGACCTGGCGCAGCCGCTTCTCTTCGAGGTCGCGCGCGTGCGCGCGCGCCCAGCCGGCGGCTTCGGTGCGCGCCTGCGGACCGAGCCCGATGTCGGCGCACAGCGCCACAGCGGCGAGCGCGCCGGCCGAGAACGCGCCGGCGGGCAACGCGGCCGCCTCGGTGAAGAGTTCGGGCGCCCTGGCCAGCCAGACCCGCGCCGCCGTCAGCGCCCAGACGTCCGTGACCGCTTCCTGCGGCTGCGGGCCGCCCGGGTCGGGCGGGGTGCCGGGTTCCTGGCCGGTCGTACCGTCCACGATCCGGAAGGTCTGCCCCGGCTCGCCGAGGGACGGCGCGTCGTCCGGCAGCACACCGACGATCTGCTGCGGTGCGAGCCGCGGCCGCCGGGTGTACGTGGTGAAGGTCAGCCGCAGCGCCTCCGCGCGCGGAAGTACCGTGCTGGCGAGCGCGATCCACCGGGCGGCGTCCGCGCTGTCCCGCTCGACCAGCCCGATCCGCCGCGCCGGATCCGCGGTGTGCAGTGCGCGCAACGCGGCGAAGAAGAAGGGGAGTTGCCCGGCGCGCGCCGCCGCGAACCGCACCTGCGCGTCCCGGCCGAAGACACCGGGTCCGGAGAGGCCGCTCAGCGGCAACGGCACCCCGCCGTCCGGCGTTTCGGTCGCCCACACCGGGGAGTCCCACCCCGCGACGGGCAGGACTGCGCTGTCCGTCGCCGTGCCGTACGCGTCCGGCGGGAACAGCACCCCGTGCGCGTGGAACGACGACCACCGCCCGCTGTGGTCGACACCCGTGCACACCGTACGGGCCAGCAGCCGGCTGCCGTCGGCGAGCAGGCTGTGGCTGAACGCGAGCGGAAACGCGGCCAGTTCGGCGGCCGTCGGATGCGGCGGCGCGTCGCGCGGCGGCTCGTACCCGAGCAGCGCCCCGGCTTCGTCGAGGACCGCCTGCGCCGTGCCGGGCGTGACGGCGGTGAAGCGCGGCGCCGACCCGTCGGAGCCCTGCGGGGCCGAGGCGTAGTGGAGTTGCGCCAGTTGTGGCGCGAGCGCGTGCAGGGCGGGGTCCGTCATGGCCGAACCCTATCGACCTGACGACCCCCTCCGGACCGCGTCCCGGGCGATCCGGACGACGGCCGGAGGGAGGGCCGGCGCAGCGCCGTCGCCCGCGCACGGACGGGGCTCGTGGGCGGCTGGCGCGTGGGGTCGCGGGGCGCCTGCGATGCCCTTGCGCGCAGGGCCACTTGGGCAGTTCGGCACTGGCCCGCGAGTGAGCGCGCCCGCGTGTGCGTGCCGCGCGGAGCCGACCGGTGCCCGCCCGGCGGGCTCCGCTCTCGCCGCCGGGTCCACCTCCGCGGCCCGCAGGCCGCGGCCCGCACCCGCCGGTCGCGGCACCCGAAGGGCGCGATGGGACAATGCCGCCATGGATGAGCAGCAGATCGCGGCGCTCGCCGCCCGCGCCCGCAAGCTCGCCGTTCCGGGCGAACGGCATGTCCTCGGTATCGCGGGCGCGCCGGGGGCCGGCAAGTCCACTCTCGCCGAGCGGATCGTCGACCGGCTCGACGGCCTCGCCGTCCTCGTACCGATGGACGGCTTCCATCTCGCCCAGGCGGAGCTGGTCCGGCTGGGGCGCGCCGAGCGCAAGGGCGCCCCCGACACCTTCGACCCCGGGGGCTACGCGGCGCTGCTCGGCCGGCTGCGCGCACCCGAGCCCGGCACCGTCGTCTACGCGCCCGCGTTCGACCGGTCCCTCGAAGAGGCGGTCGCCGGCAGCATCGCCGTCCACTCCGACATCCCGCTCGTCGTCACCGAGGGCAACTACCTGCTGCTGGACGACGGCCCCGACGGACCCTGGACGGCGGTCCGCGCGCTCGTCGACGAGGTGTGGTTCCTGGATCCCGACCCGGAGGTACGGGTACGCCGGCTCGTCGAGCGCCATGTGCGCTTCGGCAAGGAGCGGGCGTACGCCGAGCGCTGGGTGCGGGAGTCCGACGAGGTCAACGCGCGCCTCGTGCTGGCGGGCAAGGACCGCGCCGATCTCGTTGTCGGTCAGGACCGTTAGCATCGAAAGGGCGGCGATCGGCGGTCGACCGGAGATGTACGGGTGGAGGCGGATGGCGTGGGCTTGTTCCGACGAGGGCCGAAACGCGACGGACGCGACAAGCCCCGCGACCCCGCGTTCTCCTTCTTCTCCGTGGACGAGGGCGCGTGGTTCCGCTCCCAGGTCCGCGAGGCCTTCGCCGAGGAGGGCCTGGAGCTGACGGTCTACGCGGACATGGTCAGCGACAGCGCGGGCCGCCAGTTCGGGCTCGCCAATCTCGCCGCCGTCTGCCACAACGACCACCGGGGTCAGCGCGTCTGGGGCGACCTGGCCAGGCAGCACGCGGGGATGGTGCTGCGCACCATGGACGGCCCCTCGGCGCTCGACACCCTGCCGCCCGAGCAGATCAGGGCGCAGCTCTACCCCCGGGTGATCAGCGGCGACGGCCTCGACCCGCAGAGCTTCGCGTACGCGCGCTCGGTCGCCCCCGGGCTGTACGAGGTGCTGGCGCTGGATCTGCCGGAGAGCGTCATGATGCTCAACGACGAGGCGCTGGAGCCGCTCGGCCCGGTCCAGCAACTGCGCGACCGTGCCCTGCGCAATCTGCGGGAGCTGCCGGTCGAGGGGCGCGAGACCGTCAAGGACTCGGGCGGGATGCGCTTCGAGGTGGTCCTCGGCGACTCGTTCTACACGGCCAGCCGGGTCCTGGCGCTGGAGTCCGTCGTACGGCAGGTGACCGGGCAGCACGTCACGGCGGACGGCGCGCTGGTCGCGATGCCGTTCCGGCACCAGCTCGCGTTCCATGTCATCCGGGACACGACGATGATCCCCTCGCTCAACGCGATGGCGTCGTTTGCCGCGTCCGGCTACGCGGACACCCCCGGCGCGATCAGCCCGTACGTCTACTGGTGGCGGGGCGGCACGCTCACCCAGCTCAGCGACGAGGACGAGGACGGCGAAGGGCTGCGGATCGTCGTGGGCGACGAGTTCCAGGAGCTGCTGGAGCGGCTGGTGGAGCGCGAACCGCCACCCGCGTGAACCCGACGTGAACCCTTTCGTCCGGACCGCCCCACCAGGCACGATGACCCCATGCCGACCACACCGGAGCCCGCGCCCGACACCGCCGCAGACACCGCACCCGCAGACACCGCACCCGCAGACACCGCACCCGCAGACACCGCAACCGCAGACACCGCACCCGCAGACACCGCAACCGCAGACACCGCAACCGCAGACACCGCACCCGCAGACACCGCACCCGCGCCGTTCACCGCCGACGACTACCGCGAGCGGATGGCCCGTACCGCCCGCTCGGCCGCCGAGGCGGGACTGGCCGGCGTGCTGGTCGCGCCGGGACCCGACCTGACGTATCTCACCGGCTACCACGCGTCACTGACCACGGAGCGGATGACCATGCTCGTCGTCCCCGCGGACGGCGATCCCGTCCTGGTGGTGCCCGCGCTGGAGGCGCCCGACGCGGCCAGGGCGCCCGGCGCGCCCGCGCTCACCCTGCGGGACTGGACCGACGCCCAAGACCCGTACGCCGCGACGGCGCCGCTGCTCGACCCGGCGGGCCGCTTCGGCATCAGCGACAACGCCTGGGCCCTGCACCTGCTGCGGCTGCGCGCCGCGCTGCCCGGCGTCTCGTACACCGCGCTGACCGAGGCGCTGCCGATGCTGCGCGCCGTGAAGGACGCCCGCGAGCTGGCCAGGGCCGAGGCGGCGGGCGCCGCGGCCGACGCCGCGTACGGCGAGATCCTGAAGGTCCCGTTCGCCGGGCGCAAGGAAACGGACATCGCCGCCGACCTCGCGGCGCTGCTGCTGCGCTTCGGCCACTCGCAGGTCGACTTCACCGTCGTGGGCTCGGGCCCCGGCGCCGCCGACCCGCACCACGACGCGGGCGACCGGGTCATCGCCGACGGGGACATGGTCGTCCTGGACTTCGGCGGACTGAAGCACGGCTACGGGTCCGACACCACCCGCACCGTCCACGTCGGCGAGCCGACCGACGAGGAGCGGCGCGTGCACCATCTCGTGCGCGAGGCGCAGCAGGCCGGCTTCGAGGCGGTCAGGCCGGGCGTCGCCTGCCAGGAGGTGGACCGCGCCGCCCGCGCGGTGATCGAAGCCGCCGGCTACGGCGAGTACTTCATCCACCGCACAGGCCACGGCATCGGCATCACCACGCACGAGCCGCCGTACATGATCGAGGGCGAGGAGCAGCCCATGGTGCCGGGCATGTGCTTCTCGGTCGAGCCCGGCGTCTATCTGCCCGGCCGGTTCGGGGTCCGGATCGAGGACATCGTGACGGTGACGGAGACCGGTGGCCGCCGCTTCAACAACACCTCGCGCGAGATGGCGATCGTGCGCTGACAAGCAGCGTGCGCGGTCGGTCGGGGGCGGCGCGCGGCCGGTCGGGGGCGGCGCGCGGCCGGTCGGGGCGGCGGCGGCCGTCAGTTGTCGGTCAGCACCACGCACGACTCCGGCGGCAGCCGCAGCATCCCGTCGGCGCCCGGCGCCCGTACCGGCTCCCAGGCGGCCAGCACCCGGCCGCCGCCGCCCAGCGGGATCTCGGCGCTCCGGTCCGACAGGTTGACCGCGATCCGCAGATCGCCCCTGCGGTACGCCAGCCAGCGCGCCGCCTCGTCGAACGCCACCTTCACCGTGGCCAGGTCGGGGTCGGCGAGGTCCGGCTGGCCGTGCCGCAGGGCGATCAGCTCGCGGTGCCAGGCCAGCAGCCGGGCGTGCGGCTCCTTCTCGATCTCCGTACGGTCCAGGCAGGACCGCTCGCGGGTGGCCGGGTCCTGCGGGTCGGGGATGTCCTCCTCCGCCCAGCCGTGCGCGGCGAACTCCCTGCGCCTGCCGGTACGGACGGCCTCGGCGAGCACCGGGTCGGGGTGGTCGGTGAAGAACTGCCAGGGGGTGGCAGCGCCCCACTCCTCGCCCATGAACAGCATCGGGGTGTGCGGCCCCGTCAGGACGAGCACGGCGGCGCAGGCGAGCAGCCCGGGGGAGAGCGTGGCGGAGAGCCGGTCGCCCAGCGCGCGGTTGCCGATCTGGTCATGGGTCTGGGCGTAGCCGAGGAAGCGGTGCGCCGGGGTTCTCGTCCGGTCCACCGGGCGGCCGTGGACTCTGCCGCGGAACGTCGAGTACGTGCCGTCGTGGAAGAACGCCCTGCTCAGCGTCTTGGCGACGGCGGCGAGCGGCGCGCGGGCGAAGTCGGCGTAGTAGCCCTGGGACTCGCCGGTCAGGGCGGTGTGCAGGGCGTGGTGGAAGTCGTCGTTCCACTGCGCGTGCAGCCCGAGGCCGCCGTCGGTGCGCGGGGTCGTGGTGCGCGGGTCGGCCAGGTCCGACTCGGCGATGAGGAACAGCGGCCGTCCGACGCCCGCCGCGAGCGCGTCGACCGCCGTGGACAGCTCTTCGAGGAAGGTCAGCGCGCGGCCGTCGGCCAGGGCGTGCACGGCGTCGAGCCGCAGCCCGTCGAGCCGGTAGTCCCGCAGCCAGGCCAGCGCGCTTTCCAGCAGATAGGCGCGCACCTCGTCGGAGCCCGGCGCGTCCAGGTTGACCGCGGCGCCCCAGGGGGTGTGGTGCGTGTCGGTGAAGTACGGGCCGAACTGCGGCAGGTAGTTGCCTGCCGGACCCAGGTGGTTGTGGACGACGTCCAGCACCACGCCGATGCCCAGGCCGTGCGCCGTGTCGACAAAGCGCTTCAGCGCCTCGGGCCCGCCGTACGGCTCGTGCACCGCCCACAGCGACACCCCCTCGTACCCCCAGCCGTGCGAGCCGGGGAACGGGCAGAGCGGCATCAACTCGACGTGCGTGATGCCCAGTTCGGCGAGCGGCGCGAGCTGTTCGGCCGCCGCGTCCAAGGTGCCCTCGCGGGTGAACGTGCCGACGTGCAGCTCGTACAGCACAGCGCCGGGCAGCGGCCGGCCCGCCCACTCGACCTGCCACGCGTACGCGGCCTGGTCGACGACGGCGCTCGTGCCGTCGGGTCCGTCCGGCTGGCGGCGCGAGCGCGGGTCGGGGAGCACGAGACCGCCGTCCAGCGCGAAGCCGTACCGGCTCCCGTCGGCCGCCGGCGCCTGCGCCAGCCACCAGCCGTCCCGCTCCGGATCGCGCTCCATCGGCCGGTCGGCGTCCTCAAGACGCAGTACGACCTGGTCCTGCGCCTTCGGTGCCCACACCTCGAACTGCACGGACGGTCCCCCTCTTTCTGTCATCGGCTTCACCACACACCGTTCCCACATGGTGGCAAGCCAGACCGCCGGGCGGCCGGTCATCACCCCGAATTGGCAAGACGTTCCCCCAATACGACGCCCACGGGCCCGGCATCCGGTAGGGGGATCAGTCCCAGGTCATATTGATAGCCCGTTGAACGTTCAGGTAACCGGCTCGCCTGAACGCCGCAGCCGCAGCGCGGTCCCGGACGGTACGGGCCCGCGTATTTCGGGGCGTCCGCGCACCGGCCCGTCTGGACACCTCGGTGCCCTCGGCCCGACAATTGCGCTGTGACGTCTTCCTTCGAGTCCCCCACGTACCCCGCGCGGCTCTCCGACGCCGAGCGGGACCGGGTGCTGGCGCTGCTCAGGGAAGGGGCGGCGCAGGGGAGGCTGTCGCACGACACGTTTCTGCGCCGGATGGATCTCGTGCTCGCCGCGCGCAGGGCGGACGAGCTGAAGATACTCACCGCCGACCTGGAGACCGAAGGCCCGTGGTCCAAGCGGCTGTTCGGGGCCGTGGGGCGGGTCTCGGCGTTCTCGTCGCGGCTGCGCAGGGCGTGGCAGGTGGAGCGGCTGCCGAAGCTGCTGCTGCCGCAGCCGAGCCCCTACCCGCTGCGGATCGGCCGCGATCCGGTCAACGGGCTGCGGCTGAGCGACGACACCGTCTCCCGGCTCCACGCCGAGCTGGTCATGCGCGGCGACCAGTGGATCCTGCGCGACCTCAGCTCCACCAACGGGACCGTCGTCAACGGCCGCCGGGTGACGGCGACGGCCGTGGTGCGGGACGGCGACATGGTGAGCTTCGGGCAGATGAGCTTCCGTATCGCGACGGACTAGATCCGGCCGCCTTCGGCGGACTCCCGCGCCGCCCTGCCTAGGAGCCGCCCGGCGCGTCGTCGGGGTGCCGGGCCTCAAGCTCGGCCACCCGCGCTTCCAGCGCCACCATGCGGTCGTACAGGTCGAGCGTCATCCGCGGGTCGATCGGGATTCCGGTCCCCTCCGCGACCCTGCGGCGCAGCCACTGTTCGAGCGTCTCGTCGTCCTGCCTGCGCTGGTTCTTGCGACTGTTGCCTGCCATCCGCAGGAGTCTGCCAGAGCCGGGCGGGCCGCCGCAGCGCCGTACCGCCCTCGGGGCGTGGCCACTTGGGCGGTACGGCGCTGCGGTGCGGGGTGACCGTCAGGTGGTCACCGCTCCCAGCAGGGCCACCGGGCGTTCCGCGAACAGTTCGGCCAGCGGCACCGGATGGTCGGGGCCGCCCTCGAACTCCCGCTCGGGGGAGGCCAGCAGGTCGACCCAGCGGCCCGGCGGCAGGGCCAGTTCCGTGCCCGTCCAGCCGCCCGTCTCCGCCAGCCGCAGCGGCAGCCTGGTGACGGCCGTGACCACCTCGCCCGACCTGCTGAACGCCAGGCAGTGCGCGGCGGCCGGGCCGGCGGCTTCCAGCGGCGTGTACGTTCCCGACTCGCCGAACGCCTCCGGGCGCTCCCTGCGCGCCTTCAGCGCCGCCGTCGTCACCACCGTCTTCTCGTCCGGCGGCCCCGGCCGGAACCTGGCCCGGTTGTCCGGGTCGACCAGCGCGAAGTACTCCCGCTCGGTGCCCTGGTAGAGGTCGGGCACGCCCGGCATCGTCAGGTGCACCAGCGCGGCGCCCAGCGCGCCCGCCCGTACGTACGGGGACAGCGCGCGGGTGAAGTGCGCGACCGTGCGGCGCGCAGCGCCCGCCGGGCCCGCTTCGACGAAATCGGTGACCGCCTGCTCGTAGCCGGGGTCGCCCTCGGTCCAGCTCGTGCGCAGCCCCGACTCCCGTACCGACTTCAGCAGCGCCGGACCCATCCGGCTGCCGTCCGGCGCGCCGGCCAACGACGCGTCCACGTCGACGGAGTCGCCGGCCGGGGTGAAGCCGACCGCCGTCTGCCACGCCTGCCAGGCCACCTGCGGATCCGGCGCCGGCACCCCGGACACCTGCTCCAGCAGGTCGTCCCACCACTTCGGGCACTGCGACAGCACCGCGATCCCGGCCCGTACGTCCGCGCTCCGCTTGGTGTCATGCGTCGTCAGGACCGTACCGGTGGCGGGCCAGTCGCGCGCCAGCCTGCCGCAGTACGCGTGGAACTCCGCCGGGCTGACCGCGGGCGTGCCCGGGTCGCCGCCCACCTCGTTGGCGGAGATCAGCGGCACGAACCGGTAGAACGCCGTGTCCTCGACGGACTTGGCGCGCAGCGCCGAAGCGGTCTGGGCGAAGCGCGCGCAGAACGTCACATGGTCGGGTCCCGTACCGAGCCTGCCGAGCGCCAGGTCGCGCACCACGTCGACGGCCGCCGCCTCCTGCTCCACCACGAAGGCCGCCTTCGCCTCGCGCACCGCCTGGGCCGGGATCGTCGCGGCCGACGCTTCCGTGAGCGGCCCGCCGGGGCCCGTCGCCGTCACGTACGGGCGGTAGACGGGGACCCGTACCAGCAGCTCGCGGACGGCCGTGCGCAGCGCCCAGGGCGCGTGGTCGCGCAGGGCCGGGTCGGCGGCGCAGATCCGCTCGGCTGCCCGCACCAGCACCTCGGTCTCGGCGGCCAGTTCATGGACGACCACCTTGTACGCGGCGCGGCGCACCGTCGGCTCCCAGTGGCCGCCCCGGTCGGCGGCCGGCGCCGCCACCTCCCGGTACCTGTGCTCCAGCGCCGCGGCGCCGACCGGGTCGGTGAACAGGCCGTCGATCTTGCGCAGCGCGTCGTAGCCGGTCGTGCCGGCCACCGGCCAGGTGGCGGGCAGCACCTCGTCGCCGGTGAGGATCTTCTCCACCACCGTCCAGCAGGCGCCGCCGGTCGCCTCGTTCAGCCGGCGCAGATACCGCTCGGGGTCGGCGAGCCCGTCCGGGTGGTCGATGCGCAGCCCCTCGACCACGCCGTCCCGGACCAGCTCCAGGATCTTGGCGTGGGTGGCGTCGAAGACCTCGGGGTCCTCGACGCGCACCCCGATCAGCTCCGAGATGGTGAAGAAGCGGCGGTAGTTCAGCTCCGTACGGGCCAGCCGCCACCAGCACAGCCGGTAGTGCTGCGCGTCCAGCAGCTCGGGCAGCGCCAGCTCCTCGGTGCCGGGCGCGAGTGGGAACCGCTGCTCGCCGTGGTGCAGGACGCCGTCCTCGACCCGCATGGCGGCGAGTTCACCGCCGACGGGCCCCGGCAGCACGGGCAGCAGCATCTTCCCGTCACCCGCCGACCTGTCGATGTCGAACCAGCTCGCGTACGGGGAGTCCGCGCCCTCGCGCAGCACCTCCCACAGGGCCTTGTTGTGGGACGGCGCCGCCGCCATGTGGTTGGGGACGATGTCGAGGACGAGACCGAGGCCGTACTCGCGGGCCCGGCGGGCGAGCTGCCGCAGCCCGTCCTCGCCGCCCAGCTCGTCCCGTACCCGGGAGTGGTCGACGACGTCGTAGCCGTGGGTCGAGCCGGGTACGGCTTCGAGCACGGGGGACAGATGGAGGTGCGAGACCCCGAGCGCGGCGAGGTACGGCACCACCTTCTCGGCGGCCCGGAAGGTGAAGTCCGGCTGGAGCTGGAGCCGGTAGGTCGCGGTGGGCGTCATACGGACGTTCGTACCCCGCTTCGGGCTTCGTGTGTCATTGACTCATGCGGACGGGCGGACGGTCAGGGGTGCTGTCAGGGTGTCTGTACCGGCTTGTACACGTACGGCGTTGTCGTGGTCAGGGCGGTGAAGCCCAGCCGTTCCAGGATCGGCCGGCTGGTCTCCAGGGCGTCGACCTGGAGATAACGGTAACCGCGCGCGGCGGCGATCTCCGCCCGGTGGGCGACCAGCGCCCGGTAGACCCCTTTGCCCCGCCATGCTTCCACCGTGCCGCCGCCCCACAGCCCGGCGAACTCCTTGCCCGGGGGCAGCTCCATCCGGGCCGCGCTCACCGGTGTGTCACCGGCCATCGCGACGACCGCCGACACGGTCTCCGGGGCCTCGGCGAGCTGCGCCAGCAGCCGCTCCCGGTAGGCGCGGCCCGTCATGCCGAACGCCTGCTCATGGACGCCGGACAGCAGCTCCATCCCGGCGGCGTCGGTCACCGGGCACAGCCGTACGCCCGCCGGGAGCCGGACCCGCGCTGACAGCTCCCCGACCTCGGCGACCAGCACCGTCTCGGTGTCTTCCGGGACGAAACCGGCGGCCAGCAGCCGCTCGGCGAGATCGGCCGGGCGGTCGTGGCCGTAGAGCTTCCACTCGAACTCGTAACCGAGGGGGGCGAACCGCTCGATCTGCGCGACGACCGCCGCCTCGGCCGCGGCGCCGTCCAGGGCCGGGTCCGACCAGAGGACGCCGTTCCAGTCGTGCTCGGCGCCGACCTGCCGTACCACCCCGGCGGCCCGCTCGACCCGGGCTCCCGGGCCCTCGGCCACCGCGTCCTGTCGTATCTGCCGGTCGAAAGCGGTCAGTACCGCACGTTGATCCATACGGCCACTCCAGCACCGGCGGCGCGGCGCGGCAAACGCGTTTCGCGCCGCCGGTGCTGGACGGGCGGACCGGCGGACTGGGCGGACCGGCTAACGGACGGCGGGTCAGGCGGGGCGCATCAGCACCGTCATGCTCCGGCCGATCATGGTGATGTGCGCGCCGCCGTCGACCTTCGGACCCGCCCCCGGCGGTACGTCCTCGGGATGGGCGGTGTCCACCACGACCTGCCACTGCAGACCGTGGTTGACGGGCACCACGAACTCCAGCTCCTCACTGCTCGCGTTGAACATCAGCAGGAACGAGTCGTCCGAGATCCGCTCGCCGCGCGGCCCCGGCTCCGAGATGGCGTGCCCGTTGAGGAAGACCGTCATCGCCTTCGCGTGCGCGGCCTGCCAGTCCTGCTGCGTCATCTCCTCCCCCTCGGGGGTGAACCAGGAGATGTCCGACAGCTCGTCGTGGGTGCCCTCCACCGGGCGCCCGTGGAAGAACCTGCGCCGCCGGAACACCGGGTGGTCGCGGCGCAGCCACACCATGGACCGGGTGAACGACAGCATGTCGTCCTCGGCAGCGCTGCCCGCCTTGGCGCCCGGCTCGGGCCAGCGGACCCACGACACCTCGTTGTCCTGGCAGTACGCGTTGTTGTTGCCGCCCTGCGTACGGGAGAACTCGTCGCCGTGGCTGAGCATCGGCACGCCCTGCGACAGCATCAGCGTCGCGATGAAGTTGCGCATCTGACGCTTGCGCAGCTCCACGATCTCGGGATCGTCGGTCTCGCCCTCCGCGCCGCAGTTCCACGAGCGGTTGTGGCTCTCGCCGTCCCTGTTGCCCTCGCCGTTGGCCTCGTTGTGCTTGTCGTTGTACGAGACCAGGTCGTTGAGCGTGAAGCCGTCGTGGCAGGTGGTGAAGTTGATGGAGGCCAGCGGGCGGCGTCCGTCGTCCTGGTACAGGTCGGACGAGCCGGTGAGCCGCCCCGCGAACTCGGCCAGCGTGCGCGGCTCGCCGCGCCACAGGTCGCGGACCGTGTCGCGGTACTTGCCGTTCCACTCCGTCCACAGCGGCGGGAAGTTGCCCACCTGGTAGCCGCCCTCGCCGACGTCCCACGGCTCGGCGATCAGCTTCACCTGGCTGACCACCGGGTCCTGCTGGACCAGGTCGAAGAACGACGACAGCCGGTCCACCTCGTGGAACTGCCGGGCCAGGGTGGCGGCGAGGTCGAAGCGGAAGCCGTCGACATGCATCTCCGTCACCCAGTAGCGCAGCGAGTCCATGATGAGCTGCAGGACGTGCGGACTGCGCATCAGCAGCGAGTTGCCGGTGCCGGTGGTGTCCGTGTAGTAGCGGGCGTCCTCGCTGAGCCGGTAGTAGTGCGCGTTGTCCAGGCCGCGGAAGGACAGCGTCGGGCCGAGGTGGTTGCCTTCGGCCGTGTGGTTGTAGACCACATCGAGGATGACCTCGATACCCGCCGCGTGCAGCGCCTTGACCGCCTGCTTGAACTCCAGCACCTGCTCGCCGCGGTCGCCCCACGAGGCGTACGTGTTGTGCGGCGCGAAGAAGCCGATGGTGTTGTAGCCCCAGTAGTTGGCGAGGCCCGCGTCCACCAGCCGGTGGTCGTTGACGAACTGATGCACCGGCATCAGCTCCAGCGCCGTCACCCCCAGCTCGGTGAGATGCTGGATCACCGCGGGATGGGCGAGTCCCGCGTACGTGCCGCGCAGCTCCTCCGGCAGCTCCGGGTGGAGCATGGTCAGACCCTTGACATGGGCCTCGTACAGCACCGTCTTGTGGTACTCGGTCCTCGGCAGCCGGTCGTCGCCCCAGTCGAAGTACGGATTGACGACGACGGACGACATCGTGTGCGGAGCGGAGTCCATGTCGTTGCGCGAGTCCGGCTTGCCGAAGTGGTAGCCGTAGACGGCCTCACCCCACTCGACGGAGCCGCTGATCGCGCGGGCGTAGGGGTCGAGGAGCAGCTTCGCCGAGTTGCAGCGGTGGCCCTGCTCCGGCTCGTACGGGCCGTGCACCCGGAAGCCGTACCGCTGGCCCGGCATGATGCCGGGCAGATAGGCATGGCGAACGAAGGCGTCGGTCTCGCGCAGTTCCACCGCCGTTTCTGAACCGTCGTCGTGCAGCAGGCACAACTCGATCCGGTCGGCGGCCTCGGAGTAGACCGCGAAGTTGGTGCCGGCGCCGTCGTACGTGGCGCCCAGGGGATATGTCTGTCCCGGCCAGACCTGCATAGATAAGACTCTTCCATTTCTGATCCGGGTGCTGCGGGTCACTTGCGTCAGATCTTCCCCGAAAGAAGCGAAACCACCTAGGAACCCGGAAGATTCTGCCGAAGAACGGGGGAGATTCTGGCGACGTCAACCTCACGCTACGCGCCGTCGCCCGTTCAACGGACCCGCGCTCGGGGGCACCGCGGGGGCGGTCACATGGGGGGCGTGCCCGGTGGCGCACCGGGCGTAATCCCTATGAACCATCTCACTCCGGTAGATCTCGCCACAGGGAACCACCTTTCCGAAGGGGGGAGTTGGGAAAGGAGCCTGTGCATCCGGCTGCACCGCGCACCATCAGCGGAGTACCCTTCCTTGATCGTTCAAGGGGAGGGAAGGCGGTGCGCGGGTGAGCTCGGGAGGGCTGGAACTACCCCCCGGTGACGCAGGTCACGAGGGGGAGTCCGGCGACATCCCGCCCGGAGCGGTCTCCCTCGCGCAACCGATGGAGATCGGGGCGGAACTGGACTGGGGCGCGGAGGCCTGGACCGAGGTCCGGACGCGCGCGCAACGGGCCGGCCGCGCCTACATCTGGCTGAATCTCGTCGAACAGCGGCTGCGCGCCGTCGTGGCCGCCGTACTGCGCCCCATCTACGAACCCGTGCACGGCGAGGAGTGGGTCGTCGCCGCCGCGGGACCCGCGGGGCAGGAGTGGGTCCAGCGGGCCGTCGCCGTCCGGGAGGTCTCCCGGCGCAAGGGCTACCTCCTCGACCCGGCCGACGACAACGTCCTGAGCTTCCTCACCCTCCCTCAGCTCCGGGAGCTGATGGTCCAGCACTGGCCCTGCTTCGAGCCGTACTTCGACGACCGCCGCGACGTGGAGCTGGCGCTCGACGAGCTGGAGGTCGCGCGCAACGTCGTCTCCCGCAACCGCGCGCTGTCCGTGACCGTCCTCGCCCAGGCCGAGCGGGCGTCCGCCCGGCTGCTGGAGATCCTCGGCGGCGGCAGCGGGGTGCCGTCGGTGGACCGGCTGCCGGTCGACGCCGTGGAGGACCTGGTCGGCGACCGGTACGCGGACGTGGTCTCCGTCCATCCCGACCGGGTCAGACTCCAGCGCCAGATCCCGGCGGAGGACCTGTTCGGCGGCGCGCGCCGGGTCGACGCCATCGGGATAGGCCTGAACCTCCTCGTACAGAACTTCTCCGGCCGCCGGCTGATCCGGCTGGCCGAATCGGGCTGCCGGATACGGCTGCTCTTCCTCAACCCGGCCAGCAGCGCGGTCAAACGGCGCGAGCGGGAGCTGGGTCTGAAGAAGAATGAGCTGAGCCGCTCGGTGGAGATGAACATCCTCCATATGCGCCGGGTGCGCGCCAGCCTGCGCGACCCGGGCGCCTTCGAGATCCATGTCTTCGACGAGACCCCGCGCTTCACGGCCTATCTGGTCGACGGCGACGGCCCCGGCGGGCTCGCCGTCGTCCAGTCGTATCTGCGCAAGGCCCGCGGCATGGAGGCACCGGTGCTGGTGCTGCGCGGCGGCAGGCGCGAGATCGTACGGGCCGACAAGGACACCGAGCACGGCCTCTTCCAGACGTACCGCGAGGAGTTCGAGTCGATCTGGACGGACTCCCGGCCGGTCTCCTGACGCCGTGTTGTCAGTGGCGCGTGGCAGGGTTGGCGAGCAACGGGGAACGCAGCGCCGCACCATGAGGCATGCACGTCTGGGAGGTCCGGGATGACTTGGCACGGGGAGCCGCTGGTCGGTTTCGATCTGGAGACGACCGGCACCGAGCCGCTGGAGGCGCGCATCGTGACGGCCGCCGTCGTCGAGGTGCGGGGCGGCGAGGTGATCAGCGAGCGGACGTGGCTGGCCGATCCGGGCATCAGCATCCCGGCCCAGGCGTCGGCGGTGCACGGCATCAGCAGCGAGCGGGCGGCGGCCGAGGGGCGTCCGGCGGCGGAGGTCGCCGGTGAGATCGGCGCGGCCCTCGCCGGCCACTGGGCGCGCGGGGTGCCGGTCGTGGCGTACAACGCGTCGTTCGATCTGACCCTGCTCGCCGCCGAGTTGCGCCGGCACGGGCTGCCGCCGCTGGGCCCGGTCGGGCCGGTGATCGACCCGTACACGATCGACCGCGCCGTCGACCGCTACCGGCGCGGCAAGCGGACGCTGGAGGCGGTCTGCGGGGAGTACGGGGTGGTGCTGGACACCGCGCACGACGCGCTGGCCGACGCGCTGGCGGCCGTCCGGGTGGCGACGGCGATAGCGGGGCGGCACGGGACGGTCGCCGCGCTCTCCCCGGCCGAGCTGCATGAGCGTCAGATCGCCTGGTACGCGGAGTGGGCGAAGGACTTCCAGCGGTTCCTGCGCAAGAAGGGCAACGCGGACGCGGTGGTGGAGGCGGACTGGCCGCTGCGCGAGCTGGTGCCGACGGCCGGGGGCTGACGCCGCGTCAGCGGCGCCGTGGGGGTCGGGGCGAGGCGGGAGCCGGGGTTCCGGGTTCCGGGTTCCGGGTTCCGTCAGAACGGGTACCAGCGGACCTCGGGGTCGTCGTCGCGCAGCGAGGCGACCCGGCGGCGGAATTCGGCGAGCGCCTTCGGGTTGGTCGGCGCGTGCTGCGCCACCCAGGCGCAGCTCGCCGTCTCGCGGGCGCCGCGCAGGACGGCGCAGCCGGCCCAGTCGCGCACGTCCCAGCCGTACCCGGAGGTGAACGCGTCGTACTGCGCGGCGGGCAGCGCGTACCGGTCCCTGGACAGCGCCATGACGACGAGGTCGTGCTCCCGCAGATCGGCGGAGAACGTCTCCAGGTCGACCAGTACGGGCCCGTCAGGGCCGATGTGGACGTTGCGGGGCAGCGCATCGCCGTGGATCGGACCCGGTGCCAGATGGGGCGTCAGCGCGGCGGCAGCGGCGGCGAAGCCGTCCCTGCGCTCCCGCAGGTAGTCCGCGTCCGCCGGGTCGATCGCCTCGCCCGCGATCCGCAGCCACCGCTCGACGCCGCCGAGCAGTTCCCTGCGCGGCAGCGTGAAGGCGGCAGGGGCGGGCAGGGCGTGCACGAGCCGCAGCAGCGACGCCAGATCGGCGGCCTCGGCGGGGCGTACGGCATCGGGCAGCCGGTGCCAGAGCGTCACCGGATGGCCTTCCACCGACCGCGCGTGCGGCTCGGCGGCCCGTACGGCGGGGACGCCGTGCCCGGCGAGCCAGGAGGCGAGCGCGACCTCACGCTCGGCCCGGTCCAGCAGCCCGGGGTCCCACTTCGCGTCCCTGCCGACCTTGACGACCAGTTCACCGGCCGCGAAGACGGCGTTCTCGCCCAGCGCCAGCAGCGCCGCGCCCTCCGGCAGCCCTGTCGCCGTCAGGATGTGCCGCGCCTGTGCTTCGTCCATCACTCGCCCACTTGCTTCCGGTCCTCGTACGAACTCCGCAGAGTCTCGCACCCGTACCGCCCGCTCCCGGGGACCTGGCCTTATCCCCGCCCCGGCCCGGCCTGACCCGTCCCTCACAGGACCGCTGCAAGTCCCTTACATCCACCGGGAATCCGCCGGTCGGCGGCGGTAATTCCCCCTGGTGAGGTCTTGATCTGAGCGCGTCAATCGAGCAGGGTTTCCTGTCAGTTCGCCGGAGTCCTCCCGCCGGCGGGCATCCCCCCACTTGATGACGAGGAGTCCCCTCTTCATGACCTTCACGACCCCCAGGGCCACAGGCAGGCCGACCAACCGGATCAGACTCGCCGCAGCCGTCACCGCCGTGGCGGCAGCGGCCGGACTCACCGCACTCACCTCCCCACAGGCGGGTGCGGCCACCTCCGAAGGCGTCGTGTACGGGGCAGGCGCCCCGGGCGCGATCGCCGGCAGCTACATCGTCACGCTGGACCACAAGGCCGACAAGAAGGACCTCGCCAAGGAGTACGGCGGCCAGTTGCGGCGCAACTACACCACGGCGGTCGACGGCTTCTCGGCGAGCGGGCTCACCGCGACCGAGGCCAAGCGGCTCGCGGCCGACCCGGCCGTCGCCAAGGTCGTCCAGAACAAGACGTTCCATGTCAACGACACCCAGGAAGTACCGCCGTCCTGGGGCCTCGACCGGGTCGACCAGACGGCGACCACCGGTGACAACGCCTACACCTACCCCGCAGCGGCGGGCGCGGGCGTCACGGCGTACGTCATCGACACCGGCGTCCGGATCACCCATCAGGACTTCGAAGGGCGCGCGTCCTACGGCTACGACGCCATCGACGGCGACAACATCGCCGACGACGGCTACGGCCACGGCACGCATGTGGCGGGCACCATCGCGGGCGCCCAGTTCGGAGTCGCCAAGAAGGCGAGCATCGTGGCCGTACGCGTCCTCGACGACAGCGGCTACGGCACCACGGAGCAGGTCGTCGCAGGGGTCGACTGGGTCGCCCAGAACCACCAGGGCCCGTCCGTCGCCAACATGAGCCTCGGCGGCGGCGCCGACCCCGCCATCGACGCGTCCGTGCAGGGCGCCATCGCCTCCGGCGTGACCTTCGCCGTCGCCGCGGGCAACGAGACCCAGGACGCGAGCCTCAGCTCGCCCGCCCGGGTCCCCGAGGCGATCACCGTCGCCTCGTCCGACCAGAACGACCAGCAGTCGTACTTCTCCAACTTCGGTCCGCTGGTGGACATCTACGCCCCGGGCGGCAGCATCGTCTCCGACTACAACACCGGTGACGACGCCACGACCACCATGTCCGGCACGTCCATGGCGACGCCGCACGTCACCGGCGCCGCGGCCCTCTACCTCGCCGACCACCCGGCAGCCGCACCGGCCGAGGTCGCTGCCGCCCTCACCGCCGGCGCGACCCCGAACGCCATCACCGACGCGACGGAAGGCACCGCCAACAAACTGCTCAAGATAGTCGAGTGACCCGAAGCGGGGCAGCCGACCGCCGGTGGGCGGCCGGCTGCCCCGCCCAGGCACTGCCGTCCGGGCCGCTCGTGCCTGGCCCCCGGGGCGCGGCGCCCGTCCTATCGTGGGCCCATGACCACGACGTACGCGGCGCTGTTGCGCGGTATCAATGTGAGCGGGCACCGAAGAGTGCCGATGCCCGACCTCCGCGACCTCCTCTCGGAGCTGGGGCACAGCGATGTCGTCACGCATCTGCAGAGCGGCAACGCCGTCTTCACCAGCGCGTCGGACGACGAGGAAGCCCTGCGCGCCGAGCTGGAGAGCGCCGTCGAGACCCGGTTCGGCTTCGCCGTCGACTGCCTCGTGCGCAGCGGCGGCTATCTGCGCGCCGTCGCCGACGCGTGCCCCTTCCCCGCCGGCGAACTGGAGGGGAAGCAGCTCCACGTCACGTACTTCTCCGCCCCCGTGGGCCCCGACCGGGTTGCCTCGCTCGACCGGGACGCGTTCCTCCCCGAGGAGTTCCGGCTCGGCGACCGGGCGCTGTACCTGTACGCCCCGAACGGCGTCGGCCGCTCCAAGCTCGCCGAAGCGCTCGCCCGACCGGCCCTGTTCAAGGGGCTGGTCGCCACCAGCCGCAACTGGAACACCGTCGCCAAGCTGGTGGAGCTGACCCGTGGCTGACCCCGCATCCACCCCCGCGTTCACCCCCGCTGCCTCCGCCGTCATCGAGGCCGAACTGCGCTTCCTCGACCCGGCGGTCTTCACGTCCCCCACCCGGCTCGGCGAACTGCTCCACCCCGACTTCACGTCGTTCGGCTCGTCCGGCAGGGCCTGGAACCGGGAGACGCTGATCACCGAACTGCGGGCCAGGGGCTCGGCGG
Organism: Streptomyces sp. NPDC087906; assembly: GCF_055584925.1. Lineage (NCBI taxonomy): Bacteria > Bacillati > Actinomycetota > Actinomycetes > Kitasatosporales > Streptomycetaceae > Streptomyces > Streptomyces sp. NPDC087906. The sequence continues at coordinate 594,944 of NZ_JBVJLC010000003.1, read as the reverse complement.
CCGGCCCGCCCACCGTCTCCCGGATGAAGGCGGTCGAACTCAGCTCGGGCGTCGTCCTGGTGACCTTCGACGCGAACGTCAACGGGCGCCGCGCCCACCGCAGTTCGCTGTGGCGGCTGACCGAGCGCGGCTGGCTGCTCTACTTCCACCAGGGCACGGAGTTCACTCCGGACGAGACTCCGGGGGACTGATCCGGCCGGCCGGCAGCGCCCGCTCGGCCCGCGCCGTCCACCGCCCGTCCGTACGGGCGATCCGCACCGGATGGTCGAAGCACTTGCTCACCCGGTCCGTGGTCAGCACCTCGTCGGCGGGGCCCGAGGCGACACACTGACCCGCGCGCAGCAGCATCGCGTGCGTCGTGGAGCCGGGCAGCTCCTCCAGATGGTGGGTGACCAGTACCGTCGCCAGCTCCGGATGTTCCAGCCGCAGCGTGTCCAGGCTGGTCAGCAACTGCTCGCGGGCCGCGAGATCGAGGCCCGTCGCCGGCTCGTCCAGCAGCAGGAGCCGCGGCTGCGGCATCAGCGCGCGGGCGATGAGGGTGCGCCCGCGCTCGCCCTGCGAGAGCGTCGGCCAGCGCGCGTCCTCCTTGCCCGCCATCCCCAGCATGGCGAGCAGCCGGGTGGCCCGCGCCCGCTCGGCCGGCTCGGGGACCCAGCGGGGCACCGGCTCGACGGAGTTCGTCAGACCGGTCAGCACGACATCGTGGACCCGCAGCGGCGAACGCAGCGGATGGCGCGGGTCGACATGGCCGAGCAGCGTGCGCAGGTCGCGCAGATCGACCCGGCCGAGCCGCTCGCCCAGCACTTCCACCGTGCCACGGGTCGGGTGCGTCACCGCCCCGAGCATCCCCAGCAGGGTGCTCTTGCCCGCGCCGTTGGCGCCCAGCAGCGCCCAGTGCTCGCCGCCGCGCACGGTCATCGAGACCGAGTCGAGCAGCAGATTCCCCTGCCGGACGACATCGATGCCGACCGCTTTCACGACAGTGGCCGCTTTCCCCTCGGCGGCCGGACGGCTGGTCATACGCGGGTGCTCCTCATCGTCGACGACGGACCCGCCGGGAATCGTCCCGGCGGAAGGGCCGGTGCCGGGGGTGGGGGCACAACACGGGGGTGGTGGAGCGGCCGGCCAGGGGGGTGCACCCGGCGGCCGTTCCGAATCGGCCGGCGACGGTGCCCGGCACCGTCGCACACGCCCGATGCTACCCGCGCCGCCCGACGGCCCGCCCACCGCGTGGACCCGGTCCTGGCCGGCGCCGCACCGAGCGGTACGCTGCGGCGCCGACCGAACAATTCAAGCCGCTCAACCACCAAGGAACGGGGCACCCATGGCCATCCGGAAGTCCACGATGCAGGAGCAGGTCGCACAGGCGATAGCGCAGATCAATCCGGGCGACCGCCCGATCGCCACGATCCACACCGTCACAGGCCCCAGCCCGTGGCTGACGAACGCTTTCGGCCTGATAGCCCAGCTCTTCGTGAAGTACTACTTCGTCACCGTCACCGAGCAGGCCGTGGTGTTCCACAAGGCGGGTCGGATGAGTTCGCGCCCCAAGGAGCTGGTGGTGGCGATACCGCGCGACGAGGCGGCGCGGCTGGTCAGCGGCGTGGACCGCAACGCGCTCTGGAGCTCGCTCAGGTTCCAGCTCCCCGGCGAGCCGAAGCCGACTCGGCTGAACGTGGCCCGCTACTGGCGTCCGGAGCTGGACCAGTGGGTCCTCGCGGTCACCGGGGTCCCCGCGGCCTCCTGACCGGCCGGTCGCCGGGTCGTACGCCCCCTGGGGACGTACGGACCCGGCGACACCGGTCCGTCCTGCGGCAGGGCTACGGCTTGGCCGCGACGAAGCCCCACTGGTTGACGGGCGTGCCGGTGACCGGCCCGTCGGGGCGCCACAGGCTGATCGAGCCGAAGCCGGGCTCCACGAGGTCCAGCCCGTCCGCGAACGAGCCCAGCACCTCCTTGGGGCGCGACACGTACGGCACGGCGCCGCCCTCGGCGTACTCGTCGGAGCCTGCCAGCGTCTCCGGGGTCGCGATCGTGTCGCACAGCATCAGGTAGCTGCCGGACGGCAGCGGGTCCAGATAGCGGCGCAGCAGCGCCGCGGCCTCGCCCGAGTCGGCCACATGGCCCAGCGTCGAGAGCACCATCACCGCGACCGGCCGCGTCAGATCCAGCGTCCGGGCCGCCTCCCGCAGCACGGCCGGGGCATCCGTCAGATCGGCGTGCACATAGTCGGTGGCACCCTCGGGCCTGCTGGTCAGCAGCGCGCGGGCGTGCGCCAGCACGATCGGGTCGTTGTCGACGTACACCACCCGGGCCGACGGCTCGACCTCCTGTGCGACCTCGTGCGTCGCGTTGGCGGTCGGCAGACCCGTACCGATGTCCAGGAACTGGCGTATCCCCGCCGCCCCGGCCAGATACCGCACGGCGCGCGCCTGGAACTGCCGGGAGGCGCGGGCGATGTCGATGATCTCCGGCAGCGACTCGGCCAGTTTCGCGCCCAGTTCGCGATCGACCTCGTAGTTGTCCTTCCCGCCGAGCCAGTAGTTCCAGACCCGTGCCGAATGCGGCGTGCTGGTGTCGATCTGCTCCATCGGCCCTTCCTCCTGATCCCCGGTACGCGGTGGCCCGTCAGCCGGCTCAACTCTCTCTCACGGGCGCGACCTATGCTGGACTTTCATTGATCCTCTGGAGTCGAGATGCGCTACATCGTCATCGGGGCGGGAGCGGTCGGCGGCAGTATCGGCGGCCGGCTCGCCCAGGCCGGGCACGATGTGGTGCTCGTGGCGCGCGGCGCCCACCGGGACGCGCTGCGGGAGCACGGGCTGCGGCTCGTCACCCCCGACGGGACCAGGACCCACACGCTGCCCGTGATCGGCGGCCCCGACGAGATCGCCTGCCGCCCGGACGACGTGCTGCTGCTGGCCGTCAAGACCCAGGACAGCGTCGCGGCGCTGGACGCCTGGTCGCCGCGGCCCGTCGGCGACAGCACGGCGGGGGAGTCCCTTCCGCTGATCTGCGCGCAGAACGGGGTCGAGGGCGAGCGGCTCGCCCTGCGCCGGTTCCGCCGGGTGTACGGCATGTGCGTGTGGCTGCCTTCGGCGCTCGTCGAGCCGGGTGTGGTCGCCGCCCCCTGCGCCCCGTACACCGGCATCCTGAACCTCGGCCGCTACCCGGCCGGCGCCGACGGCGCGACGGCCGAGGACACGACCACCGACGGCGCGACGGCCGACGACACGCTCCGGCGGATCGCCGCCGACCTGGAGAAGTCGACCCTGCTCGCCCCGGTCGTCCCCGACGTCATGCGGTGGAAGTACGCCAAGCTGCTCGCCAATCTCGCCAACGCCGTCGAGGCGGTCGCCGGACCGCTGGTCAGCCCCGAGGCGCGCGCCCTCGTCGACCGCGCCAGGGCCGAGGGCAGCGCCGTCCTCGAAGCGGCGGGGATCGCGTACGCCGACGAGGCCGAGCAGGAGGAGCTGCGCGCCGACCGGGTGGACGTCGTTCCGCTGCCGGAAGCGCCGCGCGGCGGCGGCTCGTCGTGGCAGAGCCTGAGCCGCGGCACGGGATCCATCGAGTCCGACTACCTCAACGGCGAGATCGTCCTGCTGGGGCGGCTGCACGGCGTGCCCACACCGGTGAACGAGACCGTCCAGCGCCTCGCCGACAGCTTCGCCGCCGAGCACCGCCCGGCCGGCTCGATGGCGCTCGCCGAGGTGGCGGCGCTCCTCGACGCGGCCGGCTGACCCGGCGCCGCGCGCTGTCGCCTTTCTTCAAGACCCGCGACCGGTCCGCTGCCTACGGTGGGCCCATGAACACCGGATATCCGCCTCTGCGGGAGTGCGCCGCAGAGACCGCCCGCATCGCACGCAACGTACCCGCAGGACAGCTCGCGGCGCCGACGCCCAGCGAGGAGTGGGATCTCAGGGCCCTGATCAACCACCTGGTGCCCTACACCTCCCACGGCCTCGAACACCGCGCCCTGCGCACCGAACTGCCCGAGGAAATGACCACCCGCGACTTCGCGGCCGACGCCGACTGGGCCGAGCAGTACGGGACCGCGCTGGACCGCGCCGTCGCCGCCTGGGCCGACCCCGCCGTCTGGGAGGGCGAGATCGGCGAAGGCCCCGGAGCGATGCCCGCGCCCGCCGTCGCCGGGCTGATGACGCTGGAACTGGCCCTGCACGGCTGGGAGCTGGCACGCGCCACCGGGCAGGAGTTCCACCTCTCAGAGGAGACCGCCGCGGTCATCCTCGGCACCGTCGCGGACAACGCCGAGATGTACCGCAAGTACGACGGCTTCGCCGACCCCGTGGAACTCCCGGACACGGCCGGCACCTTCGACCGGGCCCTCGCGGCCAGCGGCCGCGACCCGCGCTGGACCCGCTGAGCACCGCGGCGACGCCCGCGACCGCCGACCGCTACGCCGGCCCTCAGGCCGAGAGCCCCGCCCCGGCCCCTGCGGGCACCAGGGCCGCCGCCGTCGCCCGGTCGTAGCGGCGCAGCAGCAGCCGCGCCACCTCGGGGGCCGGGCCCAGCACCTCGGCCAGTACGTCGGCGCCGCCCGCCCGCGCGCCCGCGGCGATACGGTCCGGCAGGAAGCCGGGGGCGATCACGTACGGGGCGACGGCGATCCGCCGCACCCCTGCGGCGCGCAGCTCCCGTACCGCGTCCTCGGTACGCGGCGCCGAGGCCGACGCGTACGCGGGCCGCACGGCGCACCAGCCGGCGCGCCGCCACTCCCGCGCGATCCCGGCGATCACCGCGACGGCCTCCGGGTCGGACGAGCCCGCCGAGGCCAGTACGACGCCGGTGGTGGGCTTGTCGGCGGGGGTGAGCCCCGCCTCGTAGAGCCGCCGCTCCAGCGCCCGGGTCAGCAGCGGCGAGGGGCCGAGCACGTCGGCCTGCCTGATCCGCAGCAGCGGATGGCGCGCCGAGGCGGTGCGCAGCACGGCGGGGATGTCGGTCTTCGCGTGGAAAGCGCGCGTCAGCAGCAGCGGCTGCGCGATCACGTCCCGCACGCCCGCCAGCGCCAGCCGGTCCAGCAGCTCGGGCACCGACGGCGTACCGAACTCCAGGAAGGCCGTCTCGACCCGCAGCCCGGGGCGCAGCGCGCGCAGCCGGCCGCCCAGGGCGTGCACGGTCGCGGCATGCCGCGGGTCGCGGCTGCCGTGCGCGACGATCAGCAGGACAGGAGGGTGCACCGGGCTCAGTTTTTCACGAGAAGGCCGCGGCTGCGCAGGACGTAGCGCTCCAGCGGGCTGAAGATCAGCAGGTCGATGGCGATGCCGACGATCAGGATCAGGAAGATCGCGAGGAAGACCATCGACATGCTGCTGTTGGTCCTGCCGTTCTCCAGCAACTGGCCGAGCCCCACGCCGAGATCGGGCGACGAGGCGATGATCTCGGCGGCCATCAGGGACCGCCAGGAGAACGCCCAGCCCTGCTTGAGGCCCGCCAGGTAGCCGGGCAGCGCGGCCGGCATCACGATGTGCCAGGTGCCGCGCAGCCCGGTCGCGCCGATGGTGCGCCCGGCCCGCAGATACAGCGGCGGCACCTGGTCGACGCCCGAGACGAGCCCGTTGGCGATGGAGGGGACGGCGCCGAGGAGGATCACCGCGTACATCATGGAGTCGTTCAGACCGAGCCAGATCACGGCGGGCGGTACCCACGCGACGGACGGCAGCGACTGGAGTCCGGACAGGATCGGGCCGATCGCCGCCCGGACGAACTTCACCCGGGCGACCAGCAGGCCCAGCGGGGTGCCGATGACCAGGGCCAGCAGGAAGCCCAGCAGACCGCGCGAGACGCTGGTCCAGATGTAGTCGAGCAGGGTGCCTTGCTTCCACGCCTCGGACAGTTGGTCCCACACGTCGGACGGCGGCGGCAGCTTGTAGTCGTCGGTGACCTTGGCCCACACCAGGACCTGCCACACCACCAGCACCAGCACGACGGCGGTGAGCGGCGGCAGTATCTTCGTCACCAGGGTCTGGCGCAGCGGCGGCCGGCCGGTCTGCACGGCGTCCAGCGCGTCGAGACCGGCTTCGAGACCCGCCAGGTCCCCGGCCCGCCGCCGCGCGGCGTCCGCTTCCGCCACCTCGGCGGTGTCCTTCGGCGGGGTCGTCTCAGTGCTGGCCATGGCGGCGGATCTCCCCACGAAGTTCTTCGGTGATCTCGACGGACAGCTCGGCGACCGCAGCGTCCTCGATACGGCGCGGCTGCGGTATGTCGACGGTCCACTCGTGCGCCACCCGGCCGGGCCGCGACGACAGCAGGACCACCCGCTCGGCGAGGCGGACCGCCTCGCGGACGTTGTGGGTGACGAAGAGGACCGACACGTCCGTCTCGCGCCAGATCCTGGTCAGTTCGTCGTGCAGGACGTCCCTGGTGATGGCGTCGAGCGCGGCGAACGGCTCGTCCATCAGCAGCAGCCTGCTGTCCTGCGCCAGCGCGCGGGCCAGCGCGACCCGCTGGCGCATACCGCCGGACAGCTCGTGCACCCGCTTGCCGTGGGCGCCGGGCAGCCGGACCAGTTCGAGCAGCCGCTCCGCCTCGGCGCGGCGCTCCTGCTTGGCCACCCCGCGCATGCGCAGGGTCAGTTCGATGTTCTTGCCCGCGGTCAGCCACGGGAAGAGGGCGTGCTCCTGGAACATCAGGGCCGGCCGGCCGCCGGGGGTCTCGATGGACCCCGCGGACGGCCGGTCGAGTCCGGCGACCAGGTTGAGCAGGGTGGACTTGCCACAGCCCGAGGCCCCCAGGAGGGTGACGAACTCGCCGGGGGCGACATCGAGCGTGATGTCGTCGAGGACGAGCTGCTGCCCCGCGGGCGTCGCGAAGGACTTCGAGACGTGCGCGATCCGGGCGGCGTGGTCCACCACCGGGACGCTGTCGGCGGCCTTGGCGAGGGTCGATGCCATCGGTCGTCACCTCCTGGGAACGGTGCGGATACGGGAAGAGGGCTGCGGCCTGAGCCGGTTACTTGACGCCGAGACCCGCGTCGTCGACCGCGGGCTTCCCCGCCGCCTGGAGGATCTTGTTGAGCGGCGCCAGGTCGTAGATGCCCGCCAGGTCGGGCTTCTTGAGCAGCCCCGCCTTGACGGCGTGGTCGGCCTCGGCCTGCAGGGTGGCGGCCAGCGGGTCGTCGATGAACTGGATCGTCTTCCACGCCGGGTCGATGACCTCGGGCGGCAGCTCGGCGCCGGACAGCTTCTTCAGCGCCGCGTTGGCCGACGCCTTCGCCGCGTCCGGGTTGGCGTTGATCCACTTGTTGGTGTTCACCGAACCGCGCAGCACGGCCTCGACCACGTCCGGGTGGTCCTTGAGGAACGACTGCTTCACGATGATGTTCGTGATCACGAACTTCTTGTCCGGCCACAGGTCGCGCTCGTCGAGCAGGATCTTGCCGCCGGCCGCGACCAGCTTGGAAGCGGTCGGCTCCGGTACCCAGGCACCGTCGATCGAGCCGGACTTGTAGGCGTCCGGGGTGATCTTGTTGTCCGTGCGGACGACGGAGACGTCACCCTTGCCCGACTGGGCGTCGACCTTCCAGCCCTGGTCCGATATCCAGTTGAGGAACGCCACGTCCTGGGTGTTGCCGAGCTGCGGGGTGGCGATCTTCTTGCCCTTGACGTCCTTCAGGGACTTGATCTTCTTCGGGTTGACGACGAGTTCGACGCCCCCGGAGGCCGAACCGCCGATGATCCGCAGGCTCTGGCCCTTGGTCGCCGTGTAGCCGTTCACCGCGGGGGAGGGGCCGATGAAGCCGATGTCGACACTGCCCGCGTTGAGCGCCTCGATCTCGGAGGGCCCGGCGTTGAAGGTGGCGGGCGCGACCTTCGTGGCACCCAGTTCCTTCTGGAAGATGCCCTGCTCGATACCGACGAGCGCGGTGGCGTGCGTGAGGTTGGGGAAGTAGCCGATCTTCACGGTGTCGGCGGAGAGCTTCTTGGCTCCGGAGGAGGCGGCGGGCTTCGCCGACGCGTCCTTGTCGGATTCCGAATCGGAGCCGTAGCCGCAGGACGCGAGGACCAGCGCGACCAGTGGCAGTGCGGCCGCGACGGCGATGCGGCGGTGCGAGGTGGGACGGATGGCAGGCACGGGAGGGGTTCCTCTCGTTGGCCCGGAACTTACGCCGCTCCGCAGGGCGGTGGCGAGACCGGGAAGTCGGCAGGTCTTCGGCGGTACGGGTGGAGCATGCGGGGGGTGAGAAGCCGCTGACCTGCCCCGGCCGGGGTGGGACAGCCGCTTCTGCGGGCGCGCGAGCGGTGCGCGTACGTCATCGCGCACATCGCGAGACTCCGCCCGTCCCCGCGCCGAGCGTGCCGCTGCCCACGCGGCCGCCCTCCTTCGCGAATGTCGCGTACACGTCGATGGCCATCAGAAGTCCCATCCCTCGTCGTCCTGCGCGGGGAGCGGCACGGCGCTCTCGGCGGCGAACGCGGCCCCGGCCATGCCGGCCGTCAGCGTCGTACCGTCCGCCGGGTCGATGAGCAGGAACGAGCCGGTACGCCGCGAGTCCGCGTAGGCGTCGAGCGCGAGCGGTTCCGCGGTACGGATCGTGACCCGGCCGATGTCGTTGGCGACGAGCTGTCCTGGCGCCGGGTGCTGCGAGAGGTCGTCGAGGGTGAGCCGCGAGGGGATGTCCTTGACGATCGCCTTGACCGTGCGGGTGGTGTGCTTGAGCAGCACCCGCTGGCCCACCGTCAGCGGCCGGTCGGCGACGTGGCAGGCCGTCGCCTCGACGTCCTGGGTGGTGCCGGGGGCGCTGGCGGTCGGGGCGATCAGGTCGCCGCGCGACACGTCGATGTCGTCGGCCAGCCGGACCGTCACCGACTGCGGGGCCCAGGCGACGGTGACGGAGTCGCCGAGCGCGTCGATGCCCTCGATGGTGCTGGTACGGCCCGAGGGCAGCACCGTCACCGCGTCGCCCACGCGCAGCACGCCGGAGGCGATCTGGCCCGCGTAGCCGCGGTAGTCGGGGTGTTCCGCGGACTGCGGGCGGATCACGTACTGGACGGGGAAGCGCGCGGGGCAGTCGGCCAGGTCGTGGCTGACCGGCACGGTCTCCAGATGCTCCAGGACCGTCGGGCCGCCGTACCAGTCCATGTGCGCGGACGGCTCGACCACGTTGTCGCCGGCGAGCGCCGAGATCGGGATCGCGGTGATCTCGGGGACGCCCAGCGAGGCCGCGTACGCGGTGAACTCCTCGGCGATGGCGGCGAACACCGGCTCCGCGTAGTCGACCAGGTCCATCTTGTTGACGGCGAGCACCACGTGCGGCACGCGCAGCAGCGCGGCCACGGCGGCGTGGCGGCGGGTCTGCTCGACCACGCCGTTGCGCGCGTCGACCAGGACCACGGCCAGTTCGGCGGTGGAGGCGCCGGTCACCATGTTGCGGGTGTACTGCACATGGCCGGGGGTGTCGGCGAGGATGAACCGCCGCCGGGGCGTGGCGAAGTAGCGGTACGCCACGTCGATGGTGATGCCCTGCTCGCGCTCGGCCCGCAGCCCGTCGGTGAGCAGCGCCAGGTCGGGCGCCTCCTGGCCGCGGTTGCGCGAGGCGTGCGCGACGGCCTCCAGTTGGTCGGTGAGCACCGACTTGGAGTCGTGCAGCAGCCGGCCCACCAGGGTGGACTTGCCGTCGTCGACGGAGCCCGCGGTGGCGAAGCGCAGCAGCGTGGTGGTCGCCAACTGCTCGGCGTACTTCTCCGTGCCCGTACTCGTCATGGTTAGAAGTACCCCTCGCGCTTGCGGTCTTCCATCGCGGCCTCGGACATCTTGTCGTCGGCGCGGGTGGCACCCCGCTCGGTGAGCCGGGAGGCGGCGATCTCGGCGATCACCGCGTCGAGCGTGGTGGCGTCCGAGTCGACGGCGCCCGTGCAGGACATGTCGCCGACCGTGCGGTAGCGCACCTGGCGCAGCTCCACGGTCTCGCCGTCCTTCGGGCCGCCCCAGTCGCCTGCCGTCAGCCACATGCCGGAGCGGCTGAAGACCTCACGCTCGTGGGCGAAGTAGATCTCGGGGAGTTCGATGCCCTCCCGCGCGATGTACTGCCATACGTCCAGCTCGGTCCAGTTGGAGATCGGGAAGACCCGGACATGCTCGCCCGCCGCGTGCCGGCCGTTGTAGAGCTGCCACAGCTCGGGCCGCTGGCGGCGCGGGTCCCACTGGGAGAACTCGTCGCGCAGCGAGAACACCCGCTCCTTGGCGCGCGCCTTCTCCTCGTCGCGCCGGCCGCCGCCGAAGACCGCGTCGAACCGCTCGGCCTGGATCTTCTCGGTCAGCGGCACGGTCTGCAGCGGGTTGCGGGTGCCGTCGGGGCGCTCGCGCAGCGTTCCCGCGTCGATGTAGTCCTGCACGGAGGCGACATGCAGCCGCAGTCCGTGCTCGGCGACCGTGCGGTCCCGGTAGGCCAGCACCTCGGGGAAGTTGTGGCCGGTGTCCACGTGCAGCAGCGAGAACGGCACCGGCGCGGGCGTGAACGCCTTGAGCGCCAGATGCAGCATGACGATGGAGTCCTTGCCGCCGGAGAAGAGGATCACCGGCCGCTCGAACTCGCCCGCCACCTCGCGGAAGATGTGCACCGCCTCGGACTCCAGGGCGTCCAGATGGCTGAGCGCGTACGGGGCGTCGGTGCCCTCGCCCACGGTCGCGACGGTCGGCCTCATGCGAGTCCCCTCTCGGTCAGCAGCGCGTGCAGGGCCGCCGCGGACTGCGCCACGGTCTGGGTGTGCGACTCGATCCGCAGGTCGGGCGATTCGGGCGCCTCGTACGGGTCGTCGACCCCGGTGAGACCGGAGATCTCGCCGGCCGCCTGCTTGGCGTACAGGCCCTTCACGTCGCGTACGGAGCACACCTCGACCGGCGTGGCCACATGCACCTCCAGATAGGTCGCCGACCTGGCCTCGTGCCGTTTGCGTACGGCGTCGCGGCTGTCCGCGTACGGGGCGATCACCGGCACCAGCGCCTTGACCCCGTTGGCGGCGAGGAGTTGGGCGACGAAGCCGATCCGCTGCACGTTGGTGTGCCGGTCCTCGCGGCTGAAGCCGAGGCCCGCGGAGAGGAATTCGCGGATCTCGTCGCCGTCGAGCACCTCGACGCGGTGGCCCTCGTCGCGCAGCCGCCCCGCGAGTTCGTTCGCGATGGTGGTCTTGCCCGCGCTCGGCAGACCGGTGAGCCAGACGGTCGCGCCCTGGTCCGTGCCGCTCAACTGCCCCTCCCGGCTCATCCGTGGATTCCGCACTCGGTCTTCGACTTGCCGGCCCAGCGGCCCGCCCTGGGGTCCTCGCCCGCCAGCACCCTGCGGGTGCAGGGGGCGCAGCCGACGGAGGCGTAACCGTCCGTCAGGAGCGGGTTGGTGAGGACGCCGTGCTCCTCGACGTAGCGGTCGACGTCGTCCTGCGTCCAGCGGGCGATCGGGGCGATCTTCACCTTCTGCCGCTTCTCGTCCCAGCTCACCACGGGGGTGCCCGCGCGGGTCGGGGACTCGTCGCGGCGCAGCCCGGTCGCCCAGGCCGCGTAGTTGGCGAGGCCCTCTTCGAGGGGCTTGACCTTGCGCAGCGCGCAGCACAGGTCGGGGTCGCGGTCGTGCAGCTTCGGGCCGTACTCGGCGTCCTGCTCGGCGACGCTCTGCCGGGGGGTGAGCGTGATGACGTTGACGTCCAGCACGGCGTCGACGGCGTCCCGGGTGCCGATGGTCTCGGGGAAGTGGTAGCCGGTGTCGAGGAAGACGACGTCGACACCGGGCCTGGCACGGGAGGCGAGGTGGGCGACGACCGCGTCCTCCATGGACGACGTCACACAGAACCGTCCGCCGAAGGTGTCGGCGGCCCAGGTGAGGATCTCCAGCGCCGAGGCGTCCTCAAGATCGCGCCCCGCCTGTTCGGCGAGGCCCTTCAGATCGTCGGTCTCCGTCACCGCGGTCATATCTCTTCCCCTCCGTCACCGCGTCGCAGTCCCTGGGCGAGCAGCCCGAGGAACTTCAACTGGAAGGCCCGATTGCATGCCGCGCATTCCCACGACCCGTGTCCCTGCTCGCTGGGACGCAGGTCCTCGTCGCCGCAGTACGGGCAGTAGAAGGGGGCGGCGCGCTCGCTCATGACAGCGCCTCCGCCGAGGCGCGGGCCGCCCAGGTGGCGAAGCGCTCGCCCTCCTCGCGCTCCTTCTGGTAGCGGCTCAGCACCCGCTCGACGTAGTCCGGCAGCTCGGCCGACGTGACCTTCAGACCGCGGACCTTGCGGCCGAAGCCGGCGTCGAGGCCCAGGGCGCCGCCGAGATGGACCTGGAAGCCCTCGACCTGGTCGCCGTTGCCGTCCAGGACCAACTGGCCCTTGAGGCCGATGTCGGCGACCTGGATCCGGGCGCAGGCGTTGGGGCAGCCGTTGACGTTGATGGTGATCGGCTCGTCGAACTCGGGGAGCCTGCGCTCCAGTTCGTCGATGAGATCGGCGCCGCGCTGCTTGGTCTCGACGATCGCCAGCTTGCAGAACTCGATACCGGTGCAGGCCATCGTGCCGCGCCGGAAGGGCGAGGGGTTGACCCGCAGATCCAGCGCCTCCAGTCCTGCCACCAGCGATTCGACCTGGTCCTCGGCCACGTCGAGCACGATCATCTTCTGCTCGACGGTGGTGCGCAGCCGGTCCGAGCCGTGCGCCGCGGCGAGGTCGGCGATCTTGGTCAGGGTCGGTCCGTCGACCCGGCCGACACGCGGCGCGAAGCCGACGTAGAAGCGGCCGTCGGTCTGGCGGTGCACCCCGACGTGGTCGCGCCACTGCTGCACGGGCAGCGGCGGCGCCGGGCCGTCGACGAGCTTGCGCTTGAGGTACTCGTCCTCCAGGACCTGGCGGAACTTCTCCGGGCCCCAGTCGGCGACGAGGAACTTCAGCCGGGCGCGGGTGCGCAGCCTGCGGTAGCCGTAGTCGCGGAAGATCCCGATCACCCCGGCCCAGACGTCGGGCGCCTCGCGCTCCGGGACCCAGGCGCCGAGCCGTACGCCGAGCTTGGGGTTGGTGGACAGACCGCCGCCGACCCACAGGTCGAAGCCGGGCCCGTGCTCGGGGTGGTGCACACCGACGAAGGCGATGTCGTTGATCTCGTGGGCCACGTCCAGCAGCGGCGATCCGGAGACGGCCGTCTTGAACTTGCGCGGCAGGTTCGAGAACTCCTTGGTGCCGATGAACCGCTCGTTGATCTCGTCGATGACCCGGCTGCCGTCGATGATCTCGTCAGCGGCGACGCCGGCGACGGGCGAGCCGAGGACCACCCGGGGCGTGTCGCCGCAGGCTTCGGTCGTCTTCAGCCCGACGCCTTCGAGCCGGCGCCAGATCTCCGGCACGTCCTCGATCCGGATCCAGTGGAGCTGGATGTTCTGCCGGTCGGTGATGTCGGCGGTGTCCCGGCCGAACTCGACGGAGATGCCGCCGATCGTGCGGAGCTGCTCGGCGGTCAGCCGGCCGCCGTCGATCCTGACCCGCAGCATGAAGTACTTGTCGTCCAGCTCCTCCGGCTCCAGGATCGCGGTCTTGCCGCCGTCGATCCCGGGCTTGCGCTGGGTGTACAGACCCCACCAGCGCATCCGGCCGCGCAGGTCGGCGCCGTCGATCGAGTCGAACCCGGCCTTGGAGTAGATCGTCTCAATACGTGTCCGTACGTTGAGACCGTCGTCGTCCTTCTTCGTCTGCTCGTTGGCGTTGAGCGGAGTGAAGTGCCCCATGGCCCACTGGCCCTCGCCGCGGTGACGGCTCACTTTGCGGCGCGGGGCGTCGGGCGTCGGCTTTTCCGGGGTGGCGGCCATGGCGGGTACGTCCTTCGAGACTGCGGGAGGGCGGCTCTGAGCAGCACACTCGCGCGGGGCGCAACAGTGCGCGATAAGGGGCAAGGGGTCGGGGACTGCGGAGGTGCTGGACTCTCAGCTCGCTCGACAGATGGCGCTGGACATGCGGCCGAGATCGACGTGCCGCCGACTCACCAAGGCAATTCCAGCTCTCGACATGACGGAAGCGTGTCACGCGGGTCTCCGGGCAGTCCACCATTGTCCGGCATATGGACAACTCTGTCCCATCTTGCGAGACAATGTGTCTGCCGTCACGTGGTAGCCGAGTTTACCCGCCGATCACCGCGGCTCGCGGGAGGCTCACGCGCCCGGCCACGGACCCGGAGTCGCCACGTCCGGTTCCTCCGCGACCGCCGTGTCGAACAGCGTGAAACCGCGCCGCAGATAGTTCTCGCGCGCGTACGGGCCGTCTTTCGAGCAGGTGTGCAGCCAGACCCGCTCCGTCGGCTTGCGGCCGGGCCACCGCTCGGCGAGATCCCAGGCGCGCGCCGTCCCGTACGAGAGCAGATGGCCGCCGATGCCCCGGCCGCGGAAGGCCGGCAGCAGACCGAAGTAGACGATCTCCACCGCCGCCCCGTCCTGCCCGGCCAGCTCCACATAGCCCGCGGGGGTGCCCCGCTCGTACGCCACCCAGGTCTCCACCCCCGGCCGGGACAGCTCCTGAGCCCACCGCGCCCGGGTCAGCGAGAGCCGGTCGGTCCACCGGACGTCCCCGCCGACCGCCGTGTAGAGGAAGCGGCTGAATTCCGGCGACGGCACCTCGGACCTGACGATCCGGACATCGCCGCCGGGCGGGGCGGCGGGCCGCAGATCGGCGGGCGAGGTCTGTTCCAGGGACCACGTGGTCACAGAGATGCTCATACGAGCCAGCGAATCACGCCGGGCCGCGTTCCTGCCACGCGCCCCCGCTCAGCCGCCCCCGCCCCCGCTCACGCGCCCTGCCGATCCGCCCCGCCCCCGCGCAGGCGCGCCTCCAGCACGGCCGGGGCCGTCGAGTGCGGCAGCAGCCCCGCGGGGTCGCAGGGCGGCACCACCTCGACCTCCACCTCGTCGCTGAAGCGGTACGGGCGGTGCGCCAGCACCCCCGACAGATGGCGCCGCACCCGCGACATCTCGGCCCGTACCGTCACCGTGCGGGTCGGGTCGCCGAACACGTCCGACGCCAGCTCGGCGGCCGTGCGGCCTTCGCGGTGCGTGGCCAGGACGTACAGCAGCTCGGCATGGCGCGGGGTCAGCTCCTGCGTCCAGCTTCCGGCGGGACCCGACACCGCGACCGTCCAGTTCCGCGACCGGCTCAGGTCCAGCACGACCCGGCTCGGCCGGGCCGCCTCGCCGGGCTCAGGTCCCTCGTCGATCCGCAGCAGCCAGCCGCCCGGCAGCGGTTCGACCGCGCACGTCCCGAGCGCGGGATGCCAGATCCGCCCCGCCCGCAGCGACTTCGGCAGCGGCACCCGGTCCATCGGCGGCATCCCGGTGACCGCCGCCGTCCAGCCGTGCCGGTCGACGGCCATGGCCCGGCCGCCCACCCGGCACAGGATCGGCGCGGCCACCGACCGCAGCCGCTCGACCGCGCGCCGGTGGCCCTCGCGCATCTCGCTCTCCGCGAGCCGCGCGACGGACGTCACCAGACCCAGCGTCGTCGGATGGAAACCGGTGGCGGGACCGCTCACGTCGACCACCCCGAGCAGCCGCCCGTCCCTCGGGTCGTGCACCGGGGCGGCGGCGCAGGTCCACGAGTGCAGCCTCCGCACGAAATGCTCGCCCGAGTGGACCTGCACGGGCCGGCGTATCGCCAGCGCCGTACCGATCGCGTTGGTCCCCGTGGTGTCCTCCGACCACGTGGTGCCCTCTTCGAGCCGGATACCGCTGGCCCTGCGCAGCACCCCGACGCTGCCCTCGCGCCACAGCACCCGGCCCGCGTCGTCCGAGACGACCATGATCTGCTGCGCCACGTCGACCAGGGTGGTCAGCTCGGCGCTGAGCGTGCGCATCAGCTCGCCCAGCTCCGACGTACGCCTGCGGTGCTCCAGCTCCTCCCGCTCCAGCGGCACCCCGCCCAGCGACTGCTGCGGGCTCAGCCCGAGCCGCACCATCCGCTGCCACGACGCGTCGATCAGCGGTCGCGGCGCGACGGCGGGACGCTGACCCGCGAGCGCGGCGTCCCGGGTCTGGTGGAGCAGCCGGGTGGCCTGGGCGCTGTCCAGGGCGGTCAGCCGGGACAGGTCGAGCGGTACGTCCTTCATCGGGCTCCCGGTCCTCACGGTCGGCGCGGCACCATGTGCCCATCGTGCCGCTCCGAAATACGGACGGAGGGTCAGTTGGCCAATTCCTGCAACGCCTTGCAACCCTGGCGGACCAGGGACATGTGCACGAAGGTGACAACAAGTCGGAGGTGGTGCCGTGTCGGCGCAGCACCACCTCTGACGTCGTACGTCATGCTCCGGCGCGCCGCGTCACGGCGCGACGGGGCGCGCCCGCTCCACCACGGGGGCCAGGTCCAGCCCGTACGGCAGGGTGCCGAACGCCGCCCCCCAGTCGCCGCCGAGCCGGGAGGCGCAGAACGCGTCGGCCACCTGCGGCGGCGCCCAGCGCACCAGCAGCGACCCCTGGAGCACCAGCGCCATCCGCTCCACCAGCCTGCGCGCCCTTGTCTCGATCCCGTTCAGATCGGCCAGTTCCGTCAGCAGGTCCTTGATCGCCC
The DNA here is from genome assembly GCF_055584925.1 of Streptomyces sp. NPDC087906. Classification (NCBI taxonomy): domain Bacteria; kingdom Bacillati; phylum Actinomycetota; class Actinomycetes; order Kitasatosporales; family Streptomycetaceae; genus Streptomyces; species Streptomyces sp. NPDC087906. Next base: position 578,418 of record NZ_JBVJLC010000003.1, on the reverse strand, counting down.
CGTCGAGCCGGTGGTCGGCGCCGCGCGCCTTGCCGACCTCCGTCAAGAACGCGTTCACCGCCTCAGGTTCGCGCTGCAGCGCCCGCAGCACGTCGAGCGCCTGCACATTGCCCGAGCCCTCCCAGATCGAGTTGAGCGGCGCCTCGCGCAGCAGCCGCGGCATGCCGGACTCCTCCACGTAGCCGTTGCCGCCCAGGCACTCCAGGGCCTCGGCGACCAGCGGCGTCGACCGCTTCGTCACCCAGTACTTGGCGATCGGCACGGCCAGCCGCAGGAACGCCCGCTCCTGCCCCGCCTCGACGCTGCCCGTCGAGCCGTACGACCGGTCGTACGCCGAGGCGAGCCGCATCGCGAGCGTCGTCGCCGCCTCCGACTCCAGCGCCAGATCGGCCAGGACGTTGCGCATCAGCGGCTTGTCGACCAACTCGCCCCCGAACGCGCTGCGGTACGTCGCGTGGTGCACCGCCTGCGCCACGGCCTGCCGCATCAGCGCGGCGCCCCCGAGCACGCAGTCGAGCCGGGTCGCCGCCACCATCTCGATGATGGTGCGCACCCCGCGCCCCGCCTCGCCGACCCGGCGCGCCCACGTGTCGTCGAACTCGACCTCGCCCGACGCGTTGGAGCGGTTGCCCAGCTTGTCCTTGAGCCGCTGGATCCGGAACGTGTTGCGCTCCCCGTCCGGCAGCACCCGCGGCAGCAGGAAGCACGTCAGCCCCTCCGGCGCCTGCGCCAGCACCAGGAACCCGTCCGACATCGGCGCCGAGCAGAACCACTTGTGCCCGGTGAGCAGATACTCGCCCGCCGCGTCCAGCGGCCTGGCCGCCGTCGTGTTGGCCCGTACGTCGCTGCCGCCCTGCTTCTCCGTCATGCCCATGCCGAAGAGCACCCCCGGCTTCTGCCCGGCCGGCAGCAGGTCGGGTTCGTAGCTGTGCGAGAGCAGCTTCGGCTCCCACTCGGCGGCGAGCGCGGGATCGGCGCGCAGCGCCGGCACGGCCGCGTGCGTCATCGACACCGGGCAGCCGTGGCCCGCCTCGGCCTGCGACCACACGTGGAACCCGGCCGCGCGCCGCAGATGGCCGCCGGGCCTGCCCCAGGCGTCCGTCAGACCGGCCGTCACCGCGTGCCCGAGCAGCCGGTGCCAGGCCGGATGGAAGTCGACCTCGTCGATTCTGTTGCCGTACCTGTCGTGGGTGCGCAGCTTCGGCGGGTTCTCGTTGGCCTGCGTCCCCCACCCCTGCGCCTGCGCGGACCCCGCGGCGAGACCGAGCGTCGTCAGCTCCTCCTGGGCCGTGTCGAGGAGGTCCGGCGCGAGATGGCGCCGGACGGCCTCGGCCAGCGCCCGGTCGGCGGCGAATACGTCGTACCCCACCAGGGGCGGGACCTGGTTGGTCACTGTGTGAGTGGTGGCTGCCATACGGCTACGGTAAGGATGTGCAGGCAGCAAATGAAACACCCGAGCGGCCATCGGGGCGGCTCCACCGGGCCCGAGTGCTCTACCGCAACGTCTCGAAGCGGAAGATGGCGTGGCTGCTGCTGAAGGACACGGTCAACTCCTGCATGGAGTACCGGATCCTGGGGCTCGCGGCGGAGGCGGCGTTCTTCACGCTGCTCTCGCTGCCGCCGCTGCTCCTCGGCATGATCGGCCTGCTCGGGTACGTGGACGACTGGACCAACACCACGACCGTCGCCTCGCTGGAGAAGAGCATCCTCTCGGCGGTCGGCACGGTCCTCTCTGACCGCGGTGTGAACCAGATCGCCAAGCCCTTGCTGTCGGACATCAACCACGGCGGCCGGCCCGACGTGATCTCCATCGGCTTCGCCATCGCCCTGTGGTCGGGGTCGCGCGCGGTCAACGTCTTCGTCGACACGATCACCGTGATGTACGGGCTCGACGGCAGGCGCGGCATCGTCGCGACCCGGCTGCTCGCCTTCCTGCTCTACCTGGCCGCCCTGGTCATCGGCTCGGTCGTGCTGCCGCTCGCCGTCGTGGGGCCCGACCGGGTGGTGGAGTTCGTGCCCGGCGGCACGGAAGTCGTCAGCATCCTCTACTGGCCCGTGGTCAGCCTGCTGTCCATCGCCTTCCTCACCACGCTCTACCACGTGTCGGTGCCGGCCCGTTCCGCCTGGCTGGAGGACGTCCCGGGTGCGCTGGTCGCGCTCGCCATATGGGTGCTCGGCAGCTTCCTGCTGCGGATCTACCTCACCAGCACGGTGGAGGGCCCGACGATCTACGGCTCGCTGGCCGCGCCCATCGCCGTACTGCTGTGGATCGGCATCTCCGCCTTCGCCGTCCTGGTCGGCGCCGCCGTCAACGCGGCCATCGACCGGGTCTGGCCGTCCCTCGCCACGGCGGCGGCCCGCGCGTCCAACGAGCGTCTGCGGGCGGCCCACGCGGCCGAGTTGATGGCCAGGGCCGCCGCCGCCGGGCCCCCGGCCGACGAGGAGGGCGGCGCGGCCGACCCCGACATGCCGTCGGAGTTCCCCGAGCGCTGGTCGCGCTTCCTGCCGCCGGACGACGTGAAGTCGCGCGTACGGTCCCGGCTGCACGCCCCGCGCCACAAGAACCACAAGCACTGAGCCGCGGCGTTAGCCTGAGCGGTATGTACCGGGAGTGGGCGTCGCGGCTGCTGGAGGGCGCCGTCGTCTGGACGAAGACCGTGCCGGACGGCACCGCCGCCGCGCCCTATCCGGTGCTCCCCGACGGCTGCATGGACCTGCTGTGGGCCGACGGGCGGCTGCTCGTCGCCGGGCCCGACACCCGCGCGCACTCCGGCGAAGGGCTCGGCGGCTCCCGCTTCACCGGCGTGCGCTTCGCGCCGGGCACGGCCCCCGCCGTCCTCGGCGTACCGGCGCACGAACTGCGCGACCGGCGGGTGGACCTCGCCGATCTGTGGCCGTCAGCGGGGACACGCGAGAGCGTGGAGCGGCTCGCCGCCGCCGCCGACCCCGCAGCCGTCCTGGAGGCCGTCGCGGCGCGCAGGGCCGCCGGGAGCGGACCGCCCGACCCGCTGCTGCGGGCCGTGGTCAAGGGCCTTGACGCGGGCCGTACGGTCGCGGCGACCGCCGAAGCCGTCGGCCTCGGCGCCCGCCAGTTGCACCGCCGCTCGCTGGACGCCTTCGGCTACGGGCCCAAGACCCTCGCCCGCATCCTGCGCCTCCAGCGCGCCCTGGCGCTCGTACGGGCCGGTACGCCGTACGCGCAGGCCGCGCTGGACGCGGGCTGCACCGACCAGGCGCATCTCGCACGCGAGACGCGCGAGCTGGCCGGGCTGACGCTCGGCGCCTACGCGGCGCTGGCGTACAGCGAGACCGAGCAGCCGTCCGGGTCGAGCACCGTCGCGTAACGCTGCCCCCAGACCGCGTCCCACGGCTTCAGACGGCCCCGGTAGCCGGCGCCCGTCAGATCCGCGTAGACCGAGTCCACGTCGGCGGGGCTGTCGCAGGAGAAGGCCAGCGAGAGTCGCTCACCCTCGCGGGGCGCCGTCCAGCCGGGGTCGTAGGAGCGTACGGCCTCCGCCGTGTCCCACAGCAGCCGCATTCCGCCGGGCAGCGCCGCCTCCACATGGGGCGCGGTGTCCGCCTCGGCCGGTACCTCGACGCCGAGCCTGCGGTAGAAGGCGAGTGAGGCCGCCATGTCGGAGACGACCAGGCCGATCACATCAAGTCGTGGAGTCATGCGCCCACCGTAGGCAGCGGGGCGCGGCAGGGTCTTGTACGAATCGGACGCCGCGGCCGGTGCTTCGTGGTGGCCGACGCGGGGCCGCCCTTCGTGGCCGCGCCCGCCGTCATGGTTTCGTAAGAGCTGAACGGCGGTGCACCGGCCGCCGCCCGAGGAGACTTGCGCCTATGCACACCATCCTGGTCGTCGACGACGACCCGACCGTCTCCGAGGTCGTCACCGGCTATCTGGAACGGGCCGGCTTCGCCGTCGACCGGGCCGCCGACGGGCCGGAGGCGCTGCGGCTCGCCGCGGGCAACCCGCCCGCCCTGGTCGTCCTCGATCTGATGCTGCCCGGCATGGACGGCCTCGAAGTGTGCCGGCGGCTGCGGGCGAGGGCCGCCGTGCCCGTCATCATGCTCACCGCGCGCGGCGACGAGGACGACCGCATCCTCGGTCTGGAGATAGGGGCCGACGACTACGTCACCAAGCCCTTCAGCCCCCGCGAACTCGTCCTGCGCGTCGAGTCGGTGCTGCGCCGCGGCCACGCCCGGCAGGACGGCGCCGCAGGGCCCGTGCTGCGCTCCGGCGGGCTGACCCTCGACCCCGCGGCGCGCAGCGCCGGCAAGGACGGCAGGCCGCTGGCGCTGACCCTGCGCGAGTTCGAACTGCTCGCGCACCTGATGGCGCACCCGGGGCTCGCCATCGCCAGGGAGCAGCTCATGCACGACGTGTGGGGCTGGGAGTTCGGCGATCTGTCGACGGTCACCGTCCATGTCCGGCGGCTGCGCGGCAAGGTCGAGGACGATCCGGCCAGGCCCCGGCTGATCCGGACGGTCTGGGGGGTCGGCTACCGGTTCGACGCGCCCCCCGAGCAGCCGCCGTCCGCGGGGACCTTCGAGCAGCCCGCGGATCGGCCCGCGGACCAGCCCGCCGAGCAGCCCACCGAGAGGAGCTGACCGTGCCCCCCATGCTCGCCATCGTGCTGATCGCCTTCGCGGGAGCGGCCGCCGCAGGTCTCGTCGGCGCGCTCGCGCTGCGGCTGCTGCGCGACCGCTCGGTCACCGTCGGGCTGACCGTGGTCGCCGCCGTCGCCGTCACCGCGATGCTCGCCGGCACGCTGGGCGTCGCCCAGGCGATGTTCCTGTCCCGGCACGACCTGTCCGTCGTCACCACGGTCGCGGCGATGGCCGCCGCTGTCTCGCTCGCCACCGCGCTGCTGCTGGGCCGCTGGGTCGTCGCCCGCAGTCGCGATCTGGCCCTCGCCGCACGGTCGTTCGGCGACGGCGGCAGCTTCGCCGCGCCCGGCGGTCCGGCCACCGCCGAACTCACCGAGCTGAGCAGGGAATTGGCGGCGACCAGCGCGAAGCTCGCCGTCTCGCGGGAGCGGGAGCGCGCGCTGGAGACCTCGCGGCGCGAGCTGGTCGCCTGGATCTCGCACGACCTGCGCACCCCGCTGGCCGGGCTGCGCGCCATGTCGGAGGCGCTGGAGGACGGCGTGGTGCGGGACCAGGCCCGGTACTTCCGGCAGATCGGCGCCGAGGTGGCCCGGCTCGACTCGATGGTCGGCGACCTCTTCGAACTCTCCCGTATCCACGCGGGTTCGCTCGCCCTCACCCCGACCCGGATGTCGGCCTACGACCTGGTGGGGGAGGCGCTGGCGGGCGCCGATCCGGTGGCCAGGGAGCACGGGGTGCGGCTGGTCGGCGCCGATGTCGAGGCCGTCCCCATCGAGGTGGACGGCAAGGAGATGACGCGGGTCCTCGCCAATCTGCTGGTCAACGCCATCCACCGGACCCCGGCCGACGGCACGGTCGCCGTCGCGGCCGAGCGGCGCGCCGGTTCCGTGGTGCTCTCCGTGACCGACGGCTGCGGCGGTATCCCCGCCGAGGACCTGTCCCGGGTCTTCGACACCGGCTGGCGGGGCACCGAGGCCCGTACGCCGCCGGGCGGCGCGGGTCTCGGGCTCGCGATCGTACGGGGCATCGTGGAGGCCCACGAGGGCCGCGCCGCCGTCCGCAACGTGGCGGGCGGCTGCCGGTTCGAGGTGACGCTCCCGGCGCCCGCGGTGGGCTGACGGCGCCGGCCGGGCGACGCGGGGAGGGCGACGCGGCGGGCCGCGTCCGAGGACACGGCCCGCCGGTATCACTGGTGATGGGTGGAGCGGATGCTGCCTGACTGCTCAGCGGCGACTAGTAGACGCTGACCCCGTACACGCTGAGGGCCTCGGTCACCGGCTGGAAGAACGTGGTGCCGCCGGAGGAGCAGTTGCCGCTGCCGCCGGAGGTGGTGCCCAGCGCCACGCTGCCGGCGAAGAGCGGACCGCCGCTGTCGCCGGGCTCGGCGCAGACGTTGGTCTGGATGAGGCCGGAGACGGTGCCCTCGGCGTAGCGGACGCTGGCGTTCGTGGCCTGGACCGTGCCGGTGTGCACGCCCGAGGTCGAGCCGCTGCGGGTCACGCGCTGACCCACGGAGGCGTTGCCCGCCGACGTGATGTCCTGGTAGGAGCCGTTGTAGAGGGTGACACGGCCGTCGTTCGGCGCGGCCTGGCTGAGCCGGATGATGCCGTAGTCGTTGCCGGGGAAGCTGGAGCCCGCGGTGGAGCCGAGCACCGTGGTCTGCGACGAGTTGCTGTACCAGGTGGAGCCGATGTTGGTGCAGTGGCCCGCCGTCAGCGCGTAGTACGTGCTGCCGCTGCGGACGTTGAAGCCGAGCGAGCAGCGGCCGCCGCCGGTGTAGATGGCCGCGCCGCCGGCGAGCAGCTTGCTGAACTTGCCGGGGGTGTGCTTGACGGTGAGCTGCGAGGTGCTGGGGACGGCGCTCTTGATCTTCGCGATCGCGGCGTCGGAGACGGTGCTGTCGACGGTGACGACGACCTTGCCGGTCTTCGCGTCCGTGTACCAGGCCGTGCCGGGCGCGGCGGAGGCGCTGACGGCGCTGCTCGTCGCGGCGAGCGTCGAGGCACTCGCCGAGGGAGCGGTCTGGGCCATGGCGGTCGGGGCCGCAAGCGCGACAGCGGTCACCAGGCCGGATGCGACTGCGATGAGCCGTACTCGTCTGGAGAGACTGTCGAGGGGGGTAAGGCGCTTGAAGGTCACAACATCCTCCATCAGTGGGGGAAACGCGCGGTCCGACGGGTGGGCGGACCGCAGTGGCGCGATCGTTCGCGGCCATTCGGTTTTGACCGTGAACCTGTCAATCGCACGGACTGAATCCTTGGGTCCGGTTGCTTCGATGGCAAGGCCGACTTCCGGACCTACGGGGGGAGTCAGCGCGCGTAGACCCGAAGTCGGACAAGGGGACGCGGTGTTGACAGCGACGTGTGGTGAACATGTGACGCGCCAGTGAATTGCTGCAAAGTGCCCTGCGGCGGGAAAGTGACCTGCCGGTGGACGCCGACACCCCTGCCCAGCACGCGCGTTGAGAGTCCGCGCTATTCGGCCACCGGGCCGGGGCGTCGCAATCACACACGGCTCACCGAGGGTGTCCGCAATCTGACTCGGCGCGGTCGGGAGTAGGTGTAGGGGCCCGGCAGTGCGGCGTCGCGGGGGTGGCGGCGGTCCGTTTGTGCGCCGTGCTACCGAATTGCACCTGAGTTGATCATGGCTGGATTTCGACAGTCGCACGCCAACGCGACGGCGGTGGCGCGCATTCCGCCGCACGGCGTGAGGGTGGTCACGGCGGTGGTCGGCGAATAATGGTTTACCGTTAAACCAAGATGTTGATACGTCATCGACTCGCGCATGTCGCCATGCGCGCATCCGGCTCGGAAAGGCCCCACCATGAGTGACCCCGTCAAGCTCGCCGTCGTGTACTACTCGGCCACCGGAACCAACACCGAAGTGGCCAAGGTGCTGGCAGAGACCGCCGAGAAGGCCGGCGCCGAGGTGCGGGTACGCCGGGTCGCCGAGCTGGCCCCGCAGGCCGCCATCGACTCGAACCCGGCCTGGGCCGCCAACCACGCGGCGAGCGCCGACATCGCCGTCGCGACCCCCGAGGACATCGAGTGGGCGGACGCCGTGATCTTCGGCAGCCCCACCCGTTTCGGCAACGTCGCCTCGCAGCTCAAGCAGTTCATCGACACGCTCGGCGGCCTGTGGGCGCAGGGCAAGCTGGCCGACAAGGTCTACTCCGGCTTCGTCTCGTCGGCGACCCGGCACGGCGGCCAGGAGTCCACGCTGCTCGCGCTCTACAACTCCTTCCACCACTTCGGCGGCATCGTCGTGGCCCCCGGCTACACCGACCCGGCGAAGTTCGCCGACGGCAACCCGTACGGCACCTCGCACATCGACGCCCAGGGCAGCAACCCGGTCAACGACGAGACCCGCAACGCGGCCCGCGTCCAGGCCGACCGCGTCGTGCGCGTCGCCCGGCAGTTGAAGGCGGGCGCCGCGGCCTGACCCGGCCGCGCGCGGGGCAAGGCAGGCAGGGGCGGCGCGCCCGCCGGGAGTCAGGACCCGGCGGGCCCGCCGCCCCTCGCTACGCTCTCGGCACGCCCCGCCGCGAGCACGGCCGCTGACGGACAATCAGTGGTCGGCGCCCCGGTGGCGCGACGGACCGGGGGTATCCGGTACGGGAGCCGACCCCGAAGGAGGAGATCACCATGAGCAGTGAGCTCCAGATCCTCATCGCCGTCGCCGCCGTCGTGGTGGCAGTCACCGTCGGCTTCGCGATCGTCCTGGCCGTCCGGCTGGTGCGGACCAGGCGGAGGCTGCGCGCCTCAGGACTGCCGGTCCAGAACCGCTGGGTGTTCTGGGGGGCGATGATCTATCTCGTACTCCCCACCGACCTGGTGCCCGACCCGGTGTACCTCGACGACATCGGGGTCCTGATGCTCGCGCTGCGCTCCCTGCGCTCTTCCGAGGGCAAGCTCCAGTACGCGCTGCGCTCGCGAGGCGGCAAGGGCGAACTGCCCCGATCATCGAAGGCATGGCCACGTCCGACCGAAGCGCCGCCGACCCGGCACTGATCAGACCGATGCTGGCGGTCCCGGGACCGCTGCCGGCCGACGACGAGCGCGCCCCCGACGGGAGCGCGCTCTGGGCGTACGAGGTCAAGTGGGACGGCGTGCGGTGCGTCATCGACGTGTCCGCCGACGGCGCCGTACGGCTGACCACCCGCGCGGACAACGACGCGACACCCCGCTACCCCGAGCTGGCCTCCCTCGGCGCCCAGCTCGGCGGCAGGGCCGCCGTACTGGACGGCGAGGTCGTGGTGCTGGACGCCAAGGGGCGGCCGGACTTCGGGCTGCTCCAGCGCCGGATGGGCGTGACCAACCCGCGCAGGGCCGCGCGGCTCGCGGTCGAGTACCCCGTCCACCTCGTCCTGTTCGACCTGATGCGGCTGGACGGCACGTCCCTGCTGGGCAGGACCTACCGGGAGCGCAGGGCCGCCCTGGCCGCTCTCGGCCTGTCGGGCCCGAGCTGGTCGGCCCCCGGGTACATCGAGGGACACGGCCAGGAGGCCTGGGACGCCACGCTGCGCGGCGGCTTCGAGGGCGTCGTGGCGAAGCGGCTCTCCTCCCGCTACACCCCGGGGCTGAGATCACCCGACTGGCGCAAGACCAAGCATCTGCTGACCGTCGACGTGATCATCGGTGGCTGGGCCGAGGGCCGCGGCGGGCTCGCCGGACTGCCGGGGGCGGTGCTGGTGGGCCTCGCCGAGCCCGAAGGGCTGCGGTACGTGGGGGCCGTCGGGTCCGGGATGTCCGAGCGGGAACGGCACGACCTGGCGCGCTATCTGGGCGTGATCCCGCGCGGCGGCTCGCCCTTCGCCAACCCCGTCGACGTACCGGCCCCGCACTGGGTCGAGCCCCGGCTGGTCGCCGAGATCACCATCTCCGGCTGGACCTCGGGCCGGGTCGTCCGGCAGCCGGTCTGGCACCGGCTGCGGCCGGACCTGACGCAGCTCGGCTGACGGGACCGGCCGACGGGACCGGCTGACAGGCCGGCCGCGGCCCGGCTGAAAAACCGAGGTTTGGCCGTCCGGATCGCGGCCATGCGAAGGGTGTCCACCGATTTCGAGTACGTCAGGACGTGATGGTTGTGACCGCGAAGAAGAACCAGAAGACCGAGGCCAAGGTCGAGCAGATCAAGGGCAAGACCAAGGAGACGGTCGGCCGCGCGGTGGGCAACGAGCGCATGACGGCCGAAGGCCGCGCCGAGGCGGCGAAGGGTGACATGCGGCAGGCGAAGGAGAAGGGCAAGGACGCCTTCAAGCACTGACCGCACAGCACCACCCGTAACCGCAGCACCAGCAGACCGCGCCACGGGCCCGGCGGACGGCACGACCGTCCGCCGGGCCCACGCCGTTCCCCCGGAAGGACCGGCGCTAGGACCGGCGCACGGGCCGGCGCACGGACCGGTCAGGACGGCGGTACCAGCGCCGCCCGCTGCCGCGCCTCCCGCACGGCGGCCGAGAGATGGCCGATGTCGTAGGCGCCGCGGTGCCTACGGCCGTTGATGAAGAACGACGGCGTCCCCGACACCCCGCTCAGATCCGCCGACTCCACGTCGTCGGCGATCCGCGCCGAGCCGCGCTTGTGCCGTATGTCGCGCCGGAACCGCTCGATGTCGAGCCCGAGATCCGCCGCGTACCGGTGCAGATCCGGCGCCCGCAGCGCGCCCTGGTGGGACAGCAGCAGATCGTGCATCTCCCAGAAGGCGTCCTGCTCGGCCGCCGCCTCCGACGCCTCCGCCGCGAGCTGCGCCTGCGGATGGACATCGGTGAGCGGCAGATGCCGCCATACGTAACGCACGTCCCCGAAGTCGGCCAGCAGCTCGCGGACGATCGGCTCCGCCTGACCGCAGTACGGGCACTCGAAGTCGCCGTACTCGACCACCGTGACCGGCGCCTCCATCGGCCCGCGCACCTTGTCCCGCTCCGGGTCGACGGGCACGGCCAGGTCGACGATCAGCTCCGTCGTCCCGAGCAGCGCGCGGGTGCGCCGGTGCTTGGGCAGCAGACCGATCACCGCCGTCACCGCCCACGTGACGGCGAACGCGCCGATCAGCCCGCTGAGCGTGCCGATCTTCGCCTCCTCCAACTGGTCGCCCTTGAAGGCCAGCGTCGCGATCAGCAGCGAGACCGTGAATCCGACTCCGGCGCTCGCGCCGCCCGCCAGCGTCGCGCCCCAGCCGACCGGCGGCCGCAGCCGGCCGCCGCTGACCCGGGTGGCCAGCCAGGACGCCCCGAAGATGGCGACCGGCTTGCCGACGACGAAGCCGCACAGGATGCCCAGCGTGATGGGGGAGGTGAACGCGTTCGCCAGCTCGCTCCCGGTGATCCGGATGCCCGCGTTGGCGAGGGCGAACAGCGGCACGATCACATAGCTGCTCCAGGGGTGGTACATCCGCTGGAGCCGTTCGTTCGGCGAGATCGCCGAGGCGAGACCCAGCCGCGCCGAGCGCTCCAGCTCCGGGGTCGGCTGCTCGCGGAAGAGCCGGAAGAGACCGCTGGCCCGCTCCAGATCGCTGCGGGCCGCCGGATACGCGTACGTCAGCAGCCCCATCGCCAGACCCACCACGATCGGGTCGACCCCCGACTCCAGCATGGCCACCCAGGCGATCACCGCGAGCAGCGCGTACGCCCCGCCGCGCCGCAGCCCGGCGAGGGTGATCACCAGCACGACGGCCAGCGCCCCGACGGACACCAGCAGCCCCGGCAGGACGATGTGGTCGCTGTACGCGACCCCGATGACGACGAGCGCCACGAAGTCGTCCACGACGGCGACCGACAGCACGAACATCCGCACCGCCGCGGGCAGCCGCTTGCCGAGGAGGGCCAGCATGCCCAGCGCGAACGCGGTGTCCGTGGACATCGCGGCGCCCCAGCCGTGCGTCGTGCCGTGGCCCGCGTTGAAGGCGAGGAAGATCCCGACCGGCAGCAGCATCCCGCAGATCCCCGCGATGAACGGGAGCGCGACCCGGCGCCGCTCACGCAGCTCGCCCATGTCGAACTCGCGGCGCGCCTCCAGGCCGACGACGAAGAAGAACACCGCCATCAGACCGCTGTTGACCCACGCGCGCAGCTCCAGCGTGACGCCGTACGAACCGAGCCGCAGCGCGAGATCCGTCCGCCACACGGTCTCGTACGAAGCGAGGCTGATGTTGGCCCAGACGAGGGCGGCGACGACGGCAGCGAGCAGGACGGCGGCGCTGCCCGTCTCCGTACGCAGGAAGGAGCGGAACGGCGTGTGCGCGTCGGCGCCGCCCGCCGTCGAACCGGACTGGTCGGCGCCCGCTGAGGATTCGGTCACTCCGCGATTCTCCCTTTCGGCCGTCGGCACGCTGCCCGGCGGCGCGCCCGGCGATTGCCACCATACAGACCTGTCTAGTACCGTTGGCGCATGGCGACGAAGTCTGCGGATCGAACGACGGCGCGCGAGCGGCTGCTCGACGCGGCGGACGAGCTGTTCTACGGCGAAGGGGTCCGCACGGTCGGTATCGACCGCGTCATCGCCCAGGCGGGTGTGGCCAAGGCGAGCCTCTACAACACCTTCGGCAGCAAGGACGAACTGATCCGCGCCTACCTCGAACGGCGCCACGAGCGCTGGACGCAGCGGATGACGACCCGGCTCGCCGCCGACTACGACACCCCGCGCGAGCGGCTGCTCGGCGTGTTCGACCTGCTCGCCGAGACCTTCGTCGCCCCGGCCTTCAACGGCTGCCACTTCGCCAACGCGAGCGCCGAGGCCACCCCGGACAGCCCGGTCGTGGCGGCCACCGACTCCTTCCGGCAGCACCGCCGCCGGCTGCTCACCGACCTGGCCCGCGAGGCGGGGGCCGCCGACCCCGAGCTCCTCGCCCGCAGGCTGACGCTCGTCTCCGACGGCGCGACCGTCGCGGCCCGGCTGGACCACGACCCGGTGGTCGCCGCCGCCGACGCACGCGCCATGGCCGCGACACTGGTCGAAGCGGCCCTCCCCGCCTGAGCCTCCGCTGCCTGCCTGCCTGCCTGCCTGCCCGCCTGCCTGCCCCCTCGCCTGACCCGCCGCTGCCTCCCGGCTTTATCCGGCGGCCAGTTCGTCCTCCAGCCGGGTACGGCCACGGGTGCGCGGGCTGAGCCGTACGCCGGCCAGCCGCGGCGCCAGCCGCTCCGCCTCGGCCTGTACGGCGGCCTCGGCGTCCGCGCCGACGTCCTCCAGGAAGCGGCAGACGATCGTGCCCGCGCCGTCCTGCGCCCAGCCGCCGACGATCCGGCCGTTCCACCACACCGAAGGGCCGATGTTGCCCGCCCGGTCGAACAGCCGGGGCCCGTGACCGCCGAGGAACCAGCCGCGCTCGTGCCAGCCCATCGGGGTCGAGTCCAGCGCGGGCAGCAGCGCCGCCCACGGCTCGGGCTCCGGCGTGTCCGCCAGGTCGTCGGCGAGCAGCAGCCCCGTACCGCCGCCGTCGCCCAGCTCCACCTCCACCGGCGCGAGCCGGGTCAGCGCCCGCCGGGTCTGCGTCTTCGTCCACCCCGCCCACCAGCTCAGATCCTCGGCGGTCGCGGGGCCGAAGGCCCGCAGCCAGCGCTCGGCCAGCGCCACCTCTGCGTCCTCGGTGTCCCACTCGGCGAGCCCGCCGGGGAACCAGTCGGTCAGCGGCGCCCAGCGGTACTGGTGCGAGGTCCAGGAGCCGCGCGGCCGGCCGCGTACCACCCGGCCCTCGGCGGCGAGCAGCAGCAGCAGCCTGCTCGCGACGTTCTGCCGGCCCTCGTAGCTCTTGCCGCGCGACAGTACGATCCGGGTGCTCAACCGGGGATCGTCACCCGCCAGTTCGGCCGCCGTCGCCTCGCCGCGCGCGGTCAGCGCCCGCAGCGCCGCCTCCTCCGCTCCGGCGAGCCAGCGCAGCACCCCGGCCTCGTCGTCGGCCACGCCCGACTCGGCCAGGAATCCCAGCAGCTTGCGCCGCTCCCGCGCGGCGACCGTACGGGAGCAGGCCGCCTGCAGCACCGGGGCCACGTCGAGCGACGTCACGAAGACGGTACGGCGCATCCCCAGCAGCCGGATCAGCGAACGGTCCTCGTAGAGCGCCCGCTCCACCTCGTCGGCGGCGCCGTCACGCATCCGTACCCAGGCCGCCACATGGACCGACGACGGGTCCGTGCTGTGCAGGGCCACCAGGTCGCGGGCCACCTCCACCGGGTCGTCCGACCGCGCCGCACCGGCCAGCCGGTGCCGGACCGCCAGCCTCGCGCGCCGCTGCGCCACCTCGATGCGCCGCACCTTCGCTCCCTCGTTCGGATCGGGCCGTCCTGCCCGATCCGTCAGCTTAGGGTGACCGCATGGACGAGACGCCCGAGGACATCGCCGAGCGGTCCTCGCTCACCGCGCACGAACTGCGGGTGGTCCTCAGCCGGCTGCGCGGCCGGCTCCAGGAGATCGCGGGCGCCCGCGGTCTCACCCCCGCGCAGACCGCCGTGCTCGGCAGGCTGGCGGGCGGCGCCGCTTCCGCCGGCGAGCTGGCGGCGGTCGAGCGGGTCCGCCCGCAGTCCATGGCCGCCACGCTGGCCGCGCTCGACCGGCACGGGCTGCTCCGCCGCGATCCCGATCCCGGCGACGCCCGCAGGCAGCTCGTCAGTCTGAGCGAGGCGGGCGGCGCGCTCGTCCAGGAGCAGGCGCGGGCGCGTGCCGACTGGCTGGCCCGCGCGGTCCAGGAGCGCTGGACCCCGGCCGAGCGCGGCACCGTACGGGAAGCGCTGGCTCTGCTGGACCGGCTCACCCCGTCATGATCCGGCGGCGGCGATCGTCTACAGTGCGGTAGACCATCTGCTGCCCGGAAAGAGACCCGATGAGCGTGATCAGTATCGGCCAGGCCGTGATTCTCGGAGCCGTCGAGGGGGTGACGGAGTTCCTGCCGGTCTCGTCCACCGGTCATCTGAAGATCGCCGAGGGGCTGATGGGCATTCCGGTCGACGACGACTCGGTGGTCGGCTTCTCCGCCGTCATCCAGGTGGGCGCGATCGCCGCCGTGCTCGTCTACTTCTTCAAGGACATCGTGCGGATCGTCGGCGCCTGGTTCCGGGGCCTCGCGCACCAGGACGAGCGGCAGAACCACGACTACAAGTTCGCCTGGTGGGTCATCTACGCGACGATCCCGATCGTCATCGTCGGCCTGGCGGCCAAACCGCTGATCGAGGGGCCGCTGGCGTCCCTGTGGGTGGTGGCGGCCTCGCTGATCGTCGGCAGCGGGGTGATGTGGGCCGCCGACCAGATGGGCCGGCACCGCCGCGGCGAGGCCGACACGACGTTCAAGGACGCGATGCTGGTGGGCAGTTCGCAGATCCTCGCGCTGCTGTTCCCCGGCTTCTCCCGGTCCGGCGCGACGATGTCCACCGCGCTCATCCTCGACCTCGACCGGGTGGCGGCCACCCGGCTCTCCTTCTTCCTCGGCATCCCCGCCCTCACCGGCGCCGGGATCTACGAGCTGAAGGACGCGCTCGGCACCGGCACGGGAGCGGGACCGCTGGTCGTGGGCACACTCGTGTCGTTCGTCGTCGCCTACGGGTCGATCGCCTGGCTGCTGAAGTTCGTCGCCAAGCACTCCTTCAACGCCTTCGTGATCTACCGCATCGTGATCGGACTGCTGCTCTTCGGCCTCCTGGGCGCCGGCGCCCTCAACTGACCCGGGGACCAGTGCCTAGCCCGCCCGTAACGGGGTATCCGGCCGTTGGTCGCAAAAACTACCCACGCCGACCGCGCGGGTCTCTGGGGGGAGCAGCCATGGAGCGGACGGCATTGAACAGCACACGCGGAGCGGCAGCCGCGAACCAGTCGCCGAAGGGCGGCATCGCGTTCGACGGTGAACCGGGGATGATCGCCGAGGCGCGTCATTTCACCGCCGACTTCCTGGCCCAGGCCCGCACCGGCTACGGCGAGCCCCTCTCCGGGCGGCTCATCGGCACCGCGCAACTGGTGGTGAGCGAGCTGGTCACCAACGCGCGCAAGTACGCCATCGGCCCCTGCCTGCTGGACCTCGAACTCGCCGACGACATGGTCGAGATCACCGTCTGGGACAGCAACTCCACGCTGCCGCTCGCCCGCGCCGCCGACCCCGGCCGGGTGGGCCAGCACGGTATGGAGATCATCCTCTCGCTGTGCGACGGGTTCGACGTACGGCGCGAACTCGTCGGCAAGCGCATCACCGTACGACTCGCGGTCGCCGCCTGAAGGTTCGGCGGCCCCCGGCGCCGGGCATCGTGACAGAGGGACCCGCTCCGGCGGCGATGCCCCGCGCTCACCCTCCGACATATACAGGTCGATACGGGCCATAAAACGTCAACGTCCGGGTGAACGGCGGGAGTTCTCCTTTCCGCCGGTGCTCCGTCCCCATACGATTCAGTCGCGCGCGTGCGCGCACGCCGGGGGGAGGGGGAGAGGCATTGGCGACATCCGAACGTGCCCGCCCCTTCCGGGCCCTGGGTCCCGTGCCGCCCGTCGTGCTCGGCGGGGCGGCCGCGCTGGTGCTGGGCGTCGCCCTCGGTCTGTTACTCGACCCCACGGCGCTGGTCGGCACGACCGGCTACGTGTTCTGCGCCGGTTTCCTGCTCGCCGTCGGGCTCTACGGCAGCACCTACGGCATCGACATCAAGGCGCTCCGCGCCGACCTCGCCGGAGTGGTGGCGGCCGTGACCCTCGGCGTCGTCCTCAAGGCGGCGCTCATCGCGGCCGTCATGGTGCTGGCCTTCGGCCGGCCCGAGTATCTGGTGCTCGGGATCGCGGTGGCCCAGATCGACCCGCTCTCCGTCGCCGCCCTCGGCCGGAGCGGACAGATGTCCGACCGGGCCCGTTCGCTGCTCACGGCCTGGGCGTCGTTCGACGACCCGATGACCGTACTGCTCACGCTGTACGCCGCGGGCTACGCCTATACGGCGTCGGGCCGTACGGGCGTGCCCTTGGCGGCCGGCGGCGGTACGCGCGGCTACGCGACCGGGCTCGCCCTGAACGCGGCCCTGCTCGCGGCCGTCCTGCTGGTGTGGTGGGCGGTACGCAAGGCGGCCCCGGCGCCGACCATGCCACTGGCCCCCGCACCCCGGTGGCGGCGCGCCGCACTGCCGCTCGCCGCCGCCGGGGTGCTGGTCGTGGCGATGCTGCTGGTCGCGGCGGGGAACATGCTGATGCTCGCCGTGGCCGTCGCCGGACTCGTGGTGCGCACGGCGGCGTTCGACAAGATCATCGGCCGGGCCGTCACGGGCGCCTTCCTGGCCGCGTTCCTCGCGCTCGGCCTCTTTCTGGCGCAGGGCGTGCGGCTGTGGCCGGGACTGCTGCTCGGCGTGTCCGCCTTCGCCGCCCAGGCGGTGGTGGCGCTGCTCGTCATGCCGCTGTTCGTCCGCGGTCTGGACCGCCGGGACAGGATCGCGCTGGGGCTCGCCCAGCAGAACGGCATCACGGCCGTCCTCATCGCGCTCACCCTGGAGCGTGACTTCCCCGGCACGGTCGCCGTCGTCGGCCCCGCCGTGGTCACCGTCAATCTGCTCTACGGCGGCTCGCGGCTGCTGCTCGCGCACCCGCCCCGGCTCCCGGGCCTCGGCTTGCGCGCCCGCCGCCGCAGGACCGGTGGCGAACGGCCTCCCGCACCCGCCGAACCCCAGCCGGCCGGCTGGCCGGATTCGCTGACCTGAGCCAGGCCGGTACGGGCGGGACACCACAGCCACGCGAGACAGGCGACAGCCACGCGAGATGAGGAAGGACCGGCGCACCGGAGCGGCCGGACGGGGAGGGCGCGGCATGAGACAGCGGGAAGGGCGCAGCCGGCGGGCGGCGCCGGTGCGCCGGGCCGTGGCCGTGGGGCTCCTGCTGGCGTCGGTCACCGCGCCGAGCGCCGCCGCCGACAGCGGCAACGCCACCGCCGACAGCGGCAAGGAGCGCGATGTGCGGCTCGTCTACTGCCTGGACGCCGCCCACCGGGCGGGGCTCGCTTCGGCCGGGGTACGGCTGGGTCTGCTCAAGCCCGGTGCGACGGCCGAAGGACCCGTGGAGCCCGCCGCCGGGCAGCCCGCCCCGATGACGCTCGACGCATGGGCCGAGCGGCGCGAGGACGACTTCGCACGGGCCTGCGACGCGCTGATGGCGGCCGGGTCCGAGTCACCGGGGGCCGCACCGAAGGAGGACGACGGCTGGCTCGCGACCCTCCTGACGCAGTGGGCGCAACTGCCCCTGGTGGTGCTCGGCGCCCTGCTGACCCTGCTCGTGCAGTTCTGGGACCGCACCCTCGGCGAACGGCGCCAGTTCAAGAGGCAGTTGGAGACCTGCCGACAGACCTTCCGGTCGGCGGCGCGGCTCTACCTCGCGGCGTACGAGCGCGACCCGAAAGCCGACCACGCGGAACTGCTCCCCGCCCGCGAGGCGTTGACCGGTGCCTTCGCCGAAGTGGAGGGTGCCGGGGCCAAGGGCCGAGCGGCCCGTCGGCTGGCCGACGCGCTGCCGCTGTCCCAGCGCCTGCCGGAGAACCGCGAAGGGGTGCCGCTGACCCCCGAGGGCAGACGTCACGAAGCCGACCGGGTACGGCAGTTGATGGACCGTCACCTGACGCAGGCGGCGGATCTCAGCCGGACCTTCCCCTACTGGTGGTGGCGCGCCCTGCGGGACCGCTCGACCGGGAGCGGCGTATGACACCGGTCCAGGGCAACCCGTACGGGGTGCGGGTGCCGGGCACCGGCTACCACCTGCCCGGCCTCGAAGCCCCGCCCACGGACGACCACCCGCTGGTCCCGTGGGACGAGCCGGACCACACGGCCCAGTGGGTCGACGTCGACCACGCGCGCGAGCAGGTGGCCCGCTTCGGGCAGACCCTCGAACGGCTCGGCGAGCTGGTCACCCCCGGCGTCGGCGCGGGGCGGCTGGTGGTCGTGAGCGGGCCGCGCGGCATGGGCAAGACCACCCTCATCCACCGGTGCATCCACGAGGCGGGCGAGTACATCGCCCGGCTGCCCGGCGACGGCGGGCCTCCGCCGCTGCGCCGCATCGTCGCGATGACCGGCGGATACCGCAACACCGGGGCGCAGATCAGCATCGACGAGAACGGCGACTTCGCGTCGATGCCGGTCGTCAACGGCAACATCCGCGACCAGATCTACGCCACGCTCTGCCGCCACTTCGAGGACGTCAAGATCGATCCGGCGATAGCCGAGGATCCCCCGGCGAAGGCGTTCAGCGCGATCAGCGTGCTGCTCGCCCAGCAGGACGCGCTGCTGTTCGCGGTCGTTCCGCACATCGACTGGAAGGGCGCGGGGGTGCGTACGAACTTCCTGAAGACCTGTCTGAACCACGCGCAGACCCGGATCGTACTTTTCGTCGAAGTGAGCCAGGAGACGAACGAGGCGGCGGAGGCGGTCATCGCCGAACTGCCGGACGGCGCGGTCACCCATCTCGCCCTCGGCCAACTGACGTCGGAGGACACCGTGAAATTCAGCGCGGTCCCGCACCACAGGCAGCCCCAGGACCTCCCGCCCGCCGTCAGGGCCGGCCTGATAGCGGCTCATGACACCCGGCGCCCCGCCGACGTGCGGATGCTGCGCCAGGTCTTCTACGCCGCCGCGGGCCACCGGCGGCCCGACGCCGCCGGCACGCCGGTCACCGCCGACGAGCTGAACCGGTACTGGCCGCCCGGCGCCCTGGACCTCGCGTCCATGGCCCGTACCGGCCCCACGACGCCCCCCGGCCCAGAAGGAGTGCCTTCATGACCGCCGACCGTGGATACAGCCGGTACCGCAACCCCTTCCCGCTGATACCGGTCGTACGGCTCGGCCCCTCGGCCGACCTCGGTGACGCGCCGGTGACGGCGGCCGACTCGGGCAACGCGAGTATCGCCACGCCCACGTCCGACCAGTTGAACCGGCTGGTCGACGACTACCTGGTGGAGAATCCGACCGGCGGCAGGCGGGGCAGGGCCATCGCCGTCGTGGGCAGCTTCGGGCTCGGCAAGAGCCATGTGCTGCGGCAGATCTACACCTCGCTCAGCAGGCGCCCGGACGGCCCCGCCATGTGGATCGTCGACGAACCCGCCCAGGACATGGGCCGGATGTACCGCGACCGGCTGCGCGGTCCTGGCGACACCCCGCAGGGGCGCCGCGCGTTCGAGGAGCTGGTCAGGGACTACTACGCGTACGTGACGGCCAACCGCGTCGGCGAGCAGGGCGGCGACCCCCGGCTCGGCAGCCTCGACGAGATCGCGGCGGGACTGCGCGACCGCAGCCTCGACCCGGGCAAGGTGGTCTCGGCGCTGCGCTACGACCCGGAGGTGATCCACGCCGATCTGCGCGGCACGCTGGGCGAGGTCACCGAGCACCGCCGGTTCGCCACCGCCCTCGCCCTGCTCCAGGACCCCCTGTTCACCCGGCTGGTGTGGGCCTGGCTGGGCGGCGAGGAGCCCGCCGACGCCCTGCGCGAGCGGGGCATCACGGAGGCCATCGTGCCGCCGTCGGCGGCCGGCCGGCAGGACACCGCCGCCGGCATCGACCAGGTCTTCGACGCGCTCGCCGTGCAGGGCTTCATGCACGGCAGGGTCGGCAGTCCCTACGTGCTGCTCGTGGACTCGCTGGAGAAGGTCCTCGACTGGCCGCAGGACAGCAGGCGCACCTTCGTCGACGCCTTCGAGCGGCTGGTCAACATCTATGTCAGCCGCGGCGGTCTGCTGGTCTTCTGCATCTCGCCTGCCGGGCTCCAGGAACTGCGGCCCAGCCTGCACGAGCGGCTGCTCCAGGTGTGGCCGGAGGGATTCAGCAGGGAACTCACCGGGCGGCTCGTCGCCGCCTACGTCGAGGCGGGCCGCGGCGAGGACGAGGCGGCGGCCCCGTCCGCCGAACTCTTCGGCGCCGACACCCTGCGGACGCTGCACGAGCTGACCGAGGGGCTGCCGCGCGAGATCCTCAAGACCTGCCGGCAGGCCTGGCAGTTCAGCGAGGACGCCCACGGCGCGGTACGGGAAGTGACCCCCGCCGCCGTCCTCAGAGCCGTCCGCGCCCTGCACGAGAAGGTCTCCCGCGACCAGGTCTCGGCCGTCGTGCATGACGCGCTGAGCCTCGGCCAGTGGCGCATCGCCTCCCGCGACCCGGTGCCCGCGCGGATGTCGTCCCCGCAGCCGCCGGACGCCTCGGACCCCGCCGAGGAAGTGGTCTACTGGCTCGCTCCCGCGCCGAAGGCCCGGCTCGCCGTCATCGTCACCCGCTCCGTACTCGGCGCCGACGACGCCGAGCGGGTCGCCGCCTATGTGCAGGGCCTGCGCAACGCCGTACTGCCGGCCCGCTTCGAAGCGCTGATCGTCGTCAACGGCCATGTGCCGCAGCACACGCAGGACCGGCTGAGCCGGCTGACCGGATCCCCGCCGCTGGTCTACCGGCAGCCCGACTTCGACCGGAAGGTGAACGACGCCCTCGAACGGCTCGCGGGCCGGCTGGCCGACGGGGGGCGCGCGACGGAACTGGAGCAGCTCGGCGAGCGGATGCGCCGGGACCTCGCCCAGCAGAACATCCAACTCGCCGAATTACGCCAGGCCATGACCGCCCTCGCCCGGGACACCGGCACCCCGGAACCCGCGGGCACGACCGGCCGCCCCGCCGAGCCCGAAGCACCGGCCGACACCCTGCCGGGCCCGGTCGACCGCCGCTTCCAGGAGACGCTCTCGGTCCTCGACGCCGTCACCCGCGAACTGGCCGCGAGCGAAAGGGCTTTGCGGCGCACCGTCACCCGGCCGGAGCTGAGCAGGCTCGGCTGCGCCACCCTGACCCGGACCCTCACGGAGACCTTCCGCAGCTCTGTCGCCGACTGGCACAGGACGGCGGGGTCCGGCGCGCCGACCGGCGACCAGTGGGACGAACTGCGCAGGATCTGCCGGGACTACGAGAACGCCGTCGAGGTGCTGCCCGTCCATCTGCTCGGCAACCCGGGCCCGCCGCATCCGCTGACCGCTGCCCGCTCGGTCGAGGTGCTGGCCGAGGAGGTGTGGGAGACGCTCAGCGCCGCCGCGGCAGCGTGACCTTGTGCAGGGCGGCGGCGAGCCGGGTCAGCCGGTCCTCCGCGGGCCGGACCTGTGTCTGGTCGAGGGTCACCCCGACGACGAACTCGTCGGGCGAGGGCCAGGTCACGAACACGGCGCCCTCCTGCACGTCCAGCACCAGCCGCTCCACCACCGGCTGATCGGCGCCGGGGGTGGCGACCAGGCACAGCGCGTCGGCCAGCCGGGCCAGATGGCCGCCCAGGCTGAACGCGAGATCGCGGTAGGCGGTGCGCCGGGCGCGCACACTGACATCCATGAAGCGCGGGCCGAGTTCCGGCGCGTCGAAGACATCGCCGACGCAGACCAGCGTCCGGTCCCGGTAGTACGCGGCGTACTGCAGGTCCGCGGTGCTGAGATGGCTGCCCCACAGCGCGCGCAGCCGCTGCTCGTACGGGCCGTCCGGCTCGGCGGCCGTACCGTAGTCGACCCGCAACTGGGCGCTCAGGGGCGTGTCCTGGACCGGCGGTGCCTCGGGCCCGCCCAGCATCTCGCCTGCGAGCTTGTGCACCTGGGTGCGGATCCGGGTGACCAGCCCGTTCATGGCCTCGTCCATCGCCTGCACGTCGTCCGGCGCGTCGGCGACGGCCGCCACGTACTCCCCGGGCTTGACCCGGCCGCCCCACAGGCCCCCGCCCGCGTTGGCGACGACCGTGCGCATCAACTCGCCCGTGCCCAGCGGACGCAGGAGCGAGCCGAGGTCCTGGGTGCACAGCAGCAGCCGGCTGCCGGCCAGCGACTCGTCCTGGAGGTCGTCACCGTTCTCCAGGAGCGTGCTGCTGAGCGGCGCCCGCCGGGCGCGGCACACCACGAAGTCGAGAGTGCCCGCGCTGTAGTGCGACAGCGACCGGATGGCCGGGGTGGCAGCGGCGGTCTCCTGGGCCAACTCCGTGACCGTGCCGTGGAGTTGGCTGGACCAGTGGTGCTCCCGCAAGGTCTGGGGCGCATGAGGGGCTGGGACTGCCACGTTCGCTCGCCTTTCCGCCGGCACAAGCTCACACGCCTTTACAGGCCCGGTAGTTCGAAGTCGACGTCGAATCCCGACGGCGGCTCGGTGCGGGCCCTCGTCGAACCCGTCAGCCAGTCGTGATGGGCCTTCACCCGCCGTGCGTCCGGCCGGTGCCCGATGCCCAGACGCTGCAACCGGGTGAGGGCATTGTACGCCTGCACGACCGCTTCGTCCCGGTTGCCGGCGGCGGCGAGGGTGACCGCGAGTGAGTTCTCCGCACCCGCCACCCACAGATGGGCATGGCCCAGTTTGTGCGTCAGTACGTGCACCGCCGACCGCCCCATCTCCTCGGCCTCGTCCAACTGCCCCAGTGAGCGCAGATATACGCCCTGCCGGACCTGGCAGGCCCCGGTGTACGGGTGGCCGGCGCCGAACCGGCCGGCCAGCGCCTCACCGCACTGGCGTGCCTGCTGCTCGGCGTCCTCGTGCTTGCCGAGCGCGTGCAGGTCGGCGGCGTAACTGAACCGGCAGCGCAGCGTGTCGAACCGGTCGGCGCCGAACCGGCTCACATACAGGTCCAGCGCCCGCCGGTCGCGCTCATGGGCGCCCTCGAAGCCGTACCTCGGATCCTTCGCCGCGGGGTAGCCGTCCGCGAGCCGCCGCTCGCTGACGGCGAGTCCGACCTCGGTCCTGAGCCGTGCCAGGTCCCACTCGTCGCCGTGGCGGCGCAGATGCTGGCGCAGCAGGTCCCGCGACTCGCCGTCCCTGCCCGTCATCCGGTAGAGGTAGGAGAGCAGTTCGGCCGACTGCCAGGAGGCCGCGTCGTCCTTGCCGCCCATGGCCTGGCGGTAGCGGAAGCGGTCGAGGACCCGGTCCAGGCCCTGGTCGATGCGGCCGGTCAGCGCCTCCGTCAGGGCGAGGTTGTGCTCGACCTGGGCCGTCGCCGGGTGCTTCCACCCCAGCAGCAGGGTGAGCCCCTCGGCGGCGGGCCTGATCTGCATCAGCGCGTCGTCGAACCGGCCGAGCGCCCGCAGGGTCGCCGCGTGCGAGTCGGCGGACAGGAGCGTACGGGGATGGACCAGCCCCAGCAGCCTGCGGTGGCCGCGCAGCGCCCGCTCGGACTGGCGCCGCGACTGCTCGTAGTCGCCGACCAGCCGGTGGGCACGCGCGGTGATGTTGAGCAGCCGCAGATACTCCGGCGTCTCCTCGTCGCCCTCCGGCATCCAGGCGGCCCGCGCCTGGTCGGCGATGTCCAGCAGCCGGTCCAGGTCGGCGCTCTCGCCGCGCTGGCTCAGCGCGTTGAGATGGCGCAGCAGCGCCCGGCGCACCCGGGGCCTGGAGTCCTCCCACAGCCGCAGCGAGTACACCTCGCGCGCCCAGTCGGCCGGCAGATCCTCCTCGGCGCGCGGTACGTACTCGGCGATGATGCCGCGCAGGACCGACTCCACATGCCGCCGCTCCTCCGGCGCCATCCCGTCGCGGATCAGGTCGCGCAGCGCGTGGTGCTGCGCGAGCGGCTGCTGCTCCCGGTCGAAGTCGACATCGAGCAGGCCCACTTGGGCCAGCGACCACAACGCGACACTCACCATGTGCTCGTCGGGGAGCTGCACGTCCTCCGGGTGGGGCTGCACGGCGGCGCCGTTCTCCGGTCCCGCCTCGGGTCCCGCCGAGTCGTCGCGGGCCAGCTCGGACAGAATCCGCCGGGAGCGCAGCAGTTCCAGGCCCATACCGCGCCCGGTGAGCAGCGAGGCGGCGTTCAGCAGCCAGTCCAGCGGCAGCCGCGCGGAACTCTCCGCGCGCCAGGCCGCCGCCCCCGGAGTGCCCCGCGCCACGCGCCGCGCCACCCGCACCATGACCTCGACCGGCGGAGCCGCCTCCGCCGTGTCCAGGATGTCGGTCTTCGCGGTGCGGAACGCCTCCACGACATCGGCGACCGCAGCCCGGGTCGACGCCTCCTGCCCCATGTGGTCGTCGCGCCGGTGGGTCTCGGCGCGCTCGGCCAGGCAGTGGGCGGCCAGCCACAGTGCCAGCGGGACGAAGTCCAGGACGCTGCCGACCTGTTCGGCCTGCTCGTCGGCGAGTTCCGGCAGCCGCTCCCGCAGCAGGCTGCGGCATTCGGCCGACGACATCCGGGGCAGCGCCGAGCCGGTCAGCCGCGGTCCCTCGCCGTCCTGCGGCGGCGCCGTACGGCCGGTGATCAGCACATGCCCGCGCTCGTGCGGGACGGGCAGCAGATCGCGCAGCTCGGCGACGTCCGCCACGCCGTCGTAGACGATCAGCCAGCTCCCGTCCCGGTCGCCGGCGCCGTCCAGCGGGAAAGCGGGCTCCGAGAGCCGGCCGAGCAGCTCGGCCACCCCGCCGTCGGCGGCCACGATGCCGAGCAGGCCGGCGAGCCTGGCG
The DNA here is from genome assembly GCF_055584925.1 of Streptomyces sp. NPDC087906. NCBI lineage: Bacteria > Bacillati > Actinomycetota > Actinomycetes > Kitasatosporales > Streptomycetaceae > Streptomyces > Streptomyces sp. NPDC087906. The sequence goes on along the minus strand of NZ_JBVJLC010000003.1, from coordinate 553,439 downwards.
AGCCCGCGCCGCACCCGCAGCCGCTCCCAGGAGCGCACCCACCACACCACGTCGTACCCGGCGCCGTAGCGGTGGCACAGCTCCCGCGCGGTCTCGCTCTTGCCCCAGCCGCTCGGGGCGTGCAGCACCAGCGCCGCGCGCTCCTCGCCCGCCGTCCGCAGGTCGCTCTCCAGCCGCGCCAGTACCGCGTCGCGGTCGACGAAGTCGCCGTTGCGCTCCGCGACGTTGGTCACCCCGGGCAGCCGGGGGAAGCGCGCACCTGACGTACCGTCACGCGGCACCACGGGCCCGAGCCGCAGGCTCGCGTACAGGATGCGCAGGGCCTCGTCCTCGGTGGTGCCGCGCAGATCGATCCGCTCGTGGTGCGCGGTGTCCGCGTCCGAGAACGGCTCGTCGACGAGGACGATCCGCACGTCGGCGTGCGACAGCGCGGCGACCTGGGCCAGCAGGGTCTCGTCGGCGTCGGGCAGCGAGAGGAACAGCAGCGCGGTGCCGGGGGTGGGGCGTTCCCCCGCGTACATGTCGCTCCTGCGCAGCTCCGTCTCGATGCCCCGGTCGCCCAGCCGGTCCGCCAGCCAGGCGGCCCACGGCACATGGCGTCCCGAGTGCACGATGGTCACATCGCTGAGCGGCAGCGGCGTGCGCTCGCGCAGCCAGTCGGCGAGCTGTTCGTAGTACGGCCGCAGTCCGGTGACCGTACCCGCGTCCTCGTTCTCGACGGCGAGCCGTCTGCTGTCCATGTAGAGCGGGTTGTAGGGGATTTCGAGGAAGGGGATCTCGCCCTGCCCGCGCGCCTGGGAGAGCGGTCCGAACTTGCGGCGGACCCGCTCGCGCGCCACCCGCAGCCGGTCACGGGAGCCGACGTCGCTCTTGAGTCCGAGGGTGAGCAGCCGCAGCGGCCGGGCCGCGCGCACCCCGGACAGGTCCTCGGCGAGCGCCGCCGCGCCGTCGATGGACCACGCGGTCATCGCGAAGCAGATGACGACCGAGTCGGCGAACCGCGCCAGCCGGCCCGGCACGGCGGCGCCGGGGGCGTCGGGCACCGGCGCCTCGACGAACACATGGTCGTAACGGGCGGCCACCGGGTCCGAGCCGAGCCCGGTCAGCGAGTCGGAGTCGGGACGGGCCGCGTACGCCACCGCCCCAGGGGCCGGCTCGGGTACCGGCAGCCCCACCGCGGCGCTCGGCCGGCCGTCCACGATCAGCACACTGCGGTTGCCCTCGGCGAGGATGTCCGCCGCGTTGCGCATGGTGGTGCTGAGCCCGAGGTTCTCCGAGGTGGTGAAGAAGACGGTGAAGGGACCAGAGGGTGCGAAGGGGTCGGCGTCGGGCATGGCCTCTCCGTTCCGTGCGGCGGAGCAAGGAAGATGGACTTAATGGATATAACGGAACAGGGAGAGATGTCGGTGCAGGAGCGCCGACAGGCATCTCACAGACTCTCGGAATGACCCGTGACGAACGGGTCGCCCGCCGCACAGCTCGCGCGCACCCGGCGCAGCACATCGCCGAGGACCGAGTCCGGCAGAGCGGCGATGTCGGCGAGCGGCAGATCCGAGATGTCCAGGACGGCCGACTCGGCGTCAGCGCCGGGGGTGACGCCCTTGGCTGCGGCTGTCATATGCGCTCCGTGGTGGCTCGGGGCCGCTCCGCCGTGACCCGCCCGGCGAGTACGCGTCAGAGAAATCGTGACCCCTTCAGCGTACCGCCGCACCCGCCCGGCGAGCAGGGCCGAACGCCCCCTTCCCGGCCGGCTTCCTGACCGGCAACTCGCCCTGATCGGAACCCCTTTGGCTCAATCGTGATGTTGACGCTGTTCGGCGCCCGAACGAACATGGAACGAACATGGTGTGCTCCGCCCGGCCTGCCTCCGCCCCCGGCGGACCAGGGGCGGCAGGCGCACGACTTCGGGGGGAAGCCGATGAGTCGACCGCCACTGCGGCAGACCGAGCTGCCCTGGCCGACGGCCGCCGATGTGGCGTCCAGGGAAGCGGCCGGCTGGGTGCCGTCCCCGCTGCACTCCTTCGTCCTCAAGATCCACAGCCGCTGCGACCTCGCCTGCGACTACTGCTACATGTACCGCTCCCACGACCAGAGTTGGCGCACCCAGCCGCGCACCATGACGGAGGAGACCGTCGACCGCGCCGGCCTGCGAATCGCCGAACACCTCACGGCGCACGGCCTGCGCGAGGCCGGTGTCGTGCTGCACGGCGGTGAACCGCTCCTCGCCGGCGACGCCACCCTCGCCCGCACCGCCCGGGTCCTGCGCGCCGCCGTCGGCGACGGCGTACGGCTGAACCTCTCCCTCCAGACCAACGGCGTACGCCTCACCGAGCGCCGCCTCGACCTGTGCGCCGAACACGGCATCCGCGTCGGGGTCAGCGTGGACGGCGGCAGGGCCGCCCAGGACCGCCACCGCAAAGGCGCCGACGGGCGCGGCAGCCACACCCGCGTGCGTGAAGCGCTGCGGCTGCTCTCCGAAGGACCGTACCGGCACCTCTTCGCCGGTCTGCTCTGCACCGTCGACCTGCGCAACGACCCCGTACGCGTCTACGAAGACCTGCTCGCGTACCGGCCGCCCGCCGTCGACTTCCTTCTCCCGCTGGGCAATTGGCACACACCACCGCCCGGCCTCACCCCCGGCGACGGACGCACCCCGTACGCCGACTGGCTCTGGACCGTCTTCGAACGCTGGTACGGCGCCCCCGTCGGCGAGACCCGGATCCGGCTGCTCGACGACCTCATGGCGCTGCTCCTCGGCGCCGCCCCCGCCACCGAAGCCCTCGGCCTGCGCCCGGTGCGCTACGCCGTCGTGGAGACCGACGGCACCCTCACCCAGGACGACACCCTGCGCACCGCCTACGCGGGCGCCGCCACCACCGGGCTCGACCTGCGGCGGCACTCCTTCGACACGCTGCTGCGCCACCCCGGCGTCGCGGCCCGGCAGTGGGGCGCCGACGCGCTGTGCGCCGACTGCCTGGCCTGCCCGCTGCACCAGGTGTGCGGCGGCGGGCACTACGCCAACCGCTACCGCAGGGACACCGGGTTCGCCAACCGCAGTGTGTACTGCGCCGATCTCACCGCCCTGATCACCCGGGTACGCGGCCGGCTCGCCGCCGACGTGGGGGCGGTGGCATGACGCCGGCGCCGCATCGGATGCCGGGCCCGCTGTTCGACGCCGTCGCCGCGGGCGGCGGCGGGGCCGAGGCGCTGCGGCTGCTCGCCCGCGCCGAGTACAGCCGACGGCTCGCCTGCGTGTACGCGATCACCACCATGGCGCGCGAGATCGGCGGCGCGACCGGCCAACAAGCACAGCAAGCATGGGAGTTGCTGTCCGCCGCGCAGCAGGCGGCCCCCGGCGCCACGGCAGCGGTCATCGCCCACCCCTCCGCAGGCCCGGCGCTGGCCGGGCTGCTGGCCCGGGTCCAGCAGGCGGCGAACGGCGGCCAGGACGCGGGGCAGCGGGACTCCCGCACCCCCATGCCCCCCGCGCCTCCCATGCATTGGCTGACCGCCCTCGGCGCGGCGGCCACGGCCCGCGCCGCACTGCCCGGCAGCGTGCGGTGGACGGTCACCGACCCCTGGGTCGCGCTGCCGTCGCTCGGCCGCGCGCATCTCCCCGGCGTCAGCGCCGGCGACACCGCCGAACTGCGGGTGACCGCCGACGGACAGGCCGGCGTCGGCGTACCCGGCTCACCGCCGCTGACCGTGCCCCGTGACCCGTACACGGTACGGGTCCGCTGGCACGGCGGGCGGAGACTGACCCAGGACGACACCGGCGTACCGCTGCTCCTCGACGCCCTCGACCCCGCGTGCTTCCCGGGCGCCGTACCGCACCCCGGCGCGATCGGCGCCGACGACCTGCGCCGCTGGCGCTCGACCGCCCACGACGCGTACCGGCTGCTCCGCACCGACCACCCCGGCCCGTACGCGGAACTCACCGCGGGGCCACGGGTTCTGGTGCCGTTGACGCGCGTAGGTCCCGGCAGCGTCAGCGGCAGCAGCGCGGAGACCTTCGGCTGTGTCGCGATGTCCCTGCCGAACACCGGCACCGGCTTCGCCGTGACCCTGGTCCACGAGATGCAGCACAACAAGTTCGCCGCCCTGCTGCACCTCTTCGACCTCTTCGACCCTGCCGCCCCAGAGCTGTACTACGCCCCCTGGCGCCCCGACCCGCGCCCGCTGCTCGGCCTGTTCCACGGCGCTTACGCCCACCTGGGCGTCGCCCAGTTCTGGAACCGCCGCCGCGAGGCCGAACCGCAGACGGCGCAACGAGCCGCCGCGCACGCCCACTTCGCCCGCTGGCGCACCGCGACCCGCGAAGCGACCACCACGATCCTGGCCTCGGGCCATCTCACCCCGCTCGGCCGGCACTTCGCCACGCACCTGCTGCACACGGCCGACGCGCTGTGCGCCCTGCCGGTCCCCGCCGAAGCCCGCCGCCGGGCCCTGGGCGCCGCCCGCGCCCACCGCTCGACCTGGACGGACCGCCACGGCACGGCCGAAGTGCTGCCGGTGTGACGGTCCTCCAGGGCCCTGACGGCTCAGCCGTCGGACGCGGCGTCGGACTCCTCGGCTGCCGCCGCCGATTCGGCGGCGTCCAGTTTCTCGCGCATCTCCGCCAGTTCCGACGGGTCGGACGGGTCGGACGACGGCGCGCCGGGTGAGGCGGCCGGTGCTGTGGAACTGGCCGGTCCGGCCGGTCCGTCACTGCCCGAGCAGCCGGTGACGAGACACACCAGGAGTGCGGCGACGAGCGCTCCCGCAGCCCGGTGGATACGGCGTCCGGTCATCAGCTTGCCGAATTCCGGGCCGGCTTCTTGCCGTTGTCGTTCTTCTGACACCAGGTTTTGACGCCCTTCACATCCGTCTGCCGCTGCTGCAACGTCTTCACCATCGCCGTGCGGGTCGCCAGCTTGTGGTTCAGGAACGTCGCGATCTCCGTGTGACCGGCTGTCTTCGCGTTGCCGACCCGCTTCTCCATCCGGGCCACCGACCCCCTGACCGTCACACCGCCGTCGAGCCGCTTGAGCGCCCGGCCGATGCGCGCCTCGATCTTCGGCACCCGCTTGCACAGCGCCTTGGCGCCATCAGCCTTGGGGGCCTTCGCCGCCTTCTGGGCCTGGGTCGCCGTGCCGCCCCGCGGGGTGGCGGTGGCGCCGTCGTCGGCGAGCGCGAGCTGACTGCTGCCCGCGAGAAGCGCTGCCGCCGCCAGACCCACCACGGTGACGCGGTGCTCGCGAAGAACGGGGTTCCGCATGATTGCCTCCGATGCTCCGTCGGACGGTCCGCCCGACGGCAGTGAGGCTAGGAACCGTTCTTGTGGGAATCGTGTGACCGCTCGGCCGCGCCGATCAGCCAGTCCCTCGGCCCTGGCAACGAGCCGTTCGGCAGCGGCGGTTGACCTGCCCGCGGCTCGTCCCCTGCGGCCGGCAGCCGTACCGTGAACCGGGTCCCGACGCCCCCGGGCCCCGCGGAGATCTCGACCCCGCCCCGGTGCAGGGCGCTCTGCTGGGCGACCAAGGTCAGGCCCAGACCGGAGCCCGTACTGCCGGGGCCGCGGTGGAAGCGGCCGAAGACGGCCTCCCGCCGGTCGGGCGCTATGCCGGGCCCCCGGTCGTCGACCGTGATCACGATCCACTCCCGGGAGCGGACCGCCCCGACCTCGACGGTGGCGCTGCCGTCCGGACTCCGGCCGTGGGCAAGCGCGTTGGCCAGCAGGTTGTCCAGCAGCGTACGGATGCCGGGCTCCCAGCCGTGGACCACGAGCCCCGGCCCGGCACGAAGCGTGAAGCACGCCTCGGGAGCGCGCCGCCGGGCGTCCGAGACGGCCGCGTCCGCCGTCTCCGCCACGTCGACCGGTCCGAAGGCGTCCTTCTCCACCAGATCGCCCCGGCCCAGCTCCCGGAGCATGACCAACAGGCCCAGCAGCCGCCCGTGTTCGGTGCGCAGATCGTCCAGCACCTCCGCCCGGTCCTGCGACGGCAGATCCGGATGCCCGGCGAGGATGTCGAGATTGGTGCCCATGCTCATCAGCGGCGTGCGCAACTCGTGGGACGCCGCCGATGAGAAGGAGCGCGCCGTGTCCAACGCCTGCGCGGTACGCGCCGCCTGCTCGTCGTAGCGGGTCAGGACCGTCGCCACGGTCTCGGCCAGCTCGTCCACCTCCGTCACCCCCGTGGGCCGGTGCTCCAGCCGGGCCGAACTGGCGCGCGGGTCGAGGCCGCTGGTCTCCCTGCGCAGCCGGCCCAGCGGACGGACGGCGCCGACCGCGATCCCCCAGGCAGCCAGCGCGGAGAGCGGCGCAGCGAGCACGGCCGTGGTGATCACGCGCCGCCGCACCAGGGTGAGTTGGCCCCGGCCGACCGTGTCGGGGGAGAACACCCACAGGGTGCCGGTGGCCGCCCGCCTGGCACCCGCGGCGCCGGGCTTCCCGCTCCTGAGCGGCACGGACAGGACCCGCCAGCTCGACTCCCCGTCCCGCACCGTCAGCGGGCTCGAAGCGTCGGCGGGCAGCGGCACCGACGCGCCGGGCTGCGGGCCGCCCATGAACGTCCCGCCGGGGCCGACGAGTCGTACCCCCACGTCGAGCGCCGCGCTGTACAACTGCCGCTGCCTGGCCTCCTCGACGGCGTCCGGCCGGTCGGCCGCCGTCACCCGCAGGACCGTACGGGCGTCCTTCGCGACGGCCGCGGCACGCTCGCGCAGATGGTCGTCCTGCTCGCGGTGCAGGTCGTGGGAGACGAACTGGAGCAGCAGCCAGCCGCAGAGCAGCACCAGCAACGGCACACTCAGACCCACCGCGAGAGCGATCCGGGTCGACAGCCTCACCGTTCGTCCACGGGCAGGGCCGTACGCAGGACGAAGCCGACACCGCGCACGGTGTGAATGACGCGCGGCCGGCCCGACTTCTCCAGTTTGCGGCGCAGATAGCTGATGAAGGTGTCGACGGCGTCGGTCCGCACGTCGAAGTCGTACCCCCAGACCCGCTCCAGCAACTGGTCGCGGGTGAGGACGAGTCCGGCGTTGCGGGCGAGCACTTCGAGCAGTTCGTACTCGCGCCGCGTCAGTGTCAGCGGTGTGCCGTCGTGGTGCACCGTCCGCGCCGCCGGGTCGAGTTCGAGCCCCGCGGCCCGTACGAGACCGCGCCCGGTGGGCGGCCGGCGGCGCAGCAGGGCGTGCAGCCGCAGGACCAGCTCCTGCAGTGCGAACGGCTTCACCAGATAGTCGTCCCCGCCCGCCTGGAGTCCCGCGATCCGGTCGGCGGTCTCGTCCAGGGCCGACAGCATCAGCACCGGCACGTCCTGACCGGCCTCGCGCATCTCCGTACACACCTCGATGCCGCTCATACCCGGCATCGACACATCGAGCACCACGGCGTCGGGCGGATCGAGGCGGATCGCGCTCAGAGCCCGCGGACCGCTGTCGGCGACCCGTACGCGAAACCCGTTCAGCCGCAGCCCGCGGTCGAGCGAGCGGCGAATGGCGGCATCGTCGTCGACGACCAGGACGTTTCCCGCCCGACCCAGCTCAGCCATGTGCCGTTCCCCTCCCTGGACCACCTGGGCCCCTCCCTGGACCACCCGGGACCCGGTCAGCCTAATAAATGGGTGGCGCGGCGCCGGGGGAGCGGGCGGTGCGATGTCGTCACCGCCGAAGGTCTCGTACGCGCCGACACCGCGTACGTCGTGCCGCCTGCGAGCCCTCATCCTCGTCCGTGAGGTCCTCGGTATCGAGATCCGTGCCGTCGAAGTCGGTCCTGTCGGCATCCGAGCCGCTGTGCGCCGCTTCAGCGGCGGGCGGGGTGAATGTGGACCCGTCCTCCTCTTCGTCAACCCACCTGTCCCAGTCGGCCTTGATGCAGGCGGACTTCTGCGTGTCCTTCTGGAGGCGCGGCCACCACACATCTGCGGGCTTGCGCAGGCTGAGGGTGACCGACTTCGCCGTGTAGGCCCTCTCCGCCGCCTTCTCGACGATCTCGCTGTAGAGATCGATTTCCACGGCACAGTCGGTGCCTGCGGACGACGAAGAGAACGACAGGTGTGTCTCGCAGACCTCGAATTTCTTCTGCACCCCGCGGCGCCAACCTCGTTGAGCATGTCGATTGAGGCGCCGTCGCCAGCGTCGTGGTGGCCTTCTCGCGGCCCGCGACTGGCTGTCAGTGGTGCCCGCTACCGTCGCTGGGAGGCGAAGGAGGACTGTTGGGTCGCAAGAAGCAGGACATGTGGGTCAGGCTGATGGTGTTGCTCGCCAATATGGGGCGCTGCGTCTACTGCGATCACGCCGAGTCGCAGGTGATCGATCATGTTGTGCCGGTGAATGGCGGCGGATCCGAGCACTGGCGTAACTTGGTGCCGGCCTGTGAGCCGTGCAACCTAGGTAAAAGCGATAAGGGGTTACTCGCGTGGACAGCGCAGCTTGCGTACCAGCGCCACGCGACGGAAGCGAGTCGCCACCCTCATGGCGACATGGGAATTTGGTGGATGCGGGGAAAGGTCGAATACGATTTCGACGAGGTGATAGCGCGCCTCGAAGGGGTCAAGGCTGAACTTGAGGATGAAGCGCGTTGCGACTGGTTCTTCGATCGCTTCTGGATGTTCAGGAAGACCGACCCGGTATATCTGTGGCGTGGCTGGGCCCAGACACGAGCGGACAAGGCCCGTGAGGAAGGCTGGCCCAAACCGCCACCTCCCCCGCGTGTGAGAATCACGCGAAAGCGCTTGGGGCAGCTCTTCGAAGAGATTCCGGCTGGTGAGACGGCGTGAGGTGGTGACGGGGCCCGCCGAGAGATCACCTCCGGACAGTACGCGGGCGTGCGCAACGAAGTCCGCAGCGTCGTACGCCTGCTGGGGCGGCTGACAGCCCAGAAATCCGCCCTGGTCGGCTGCACCCACACCCTGTTGGACGCCCGGTTTGCCCAATCGCCCCCCGGCCGCCGCACGTTCCGCGCCTTCCTGGACCAGACCGTGCGGCGCGGCCACAGGCGCTCGCTGAACGCGCAGCCCACCGCTCGCGTCACTCAGCTCCCCACCGACCACGTCACCGAGGACGACGCCCGCGTCACCCTGCTCCTCGGCCGCGTCCCCGCCGACTCCCGGCCCCGCCCGACGAGTTGGTGCAATACCCCTGTGCACGCCGAATCGCAGACGACCTCTTGCGCGGGCGCTCGGCAATGCGACGTCGAACGGGAAACTCGAAGGAAGGACGTCATGTTGTCGTCCGCGAACGGTGGGGTACAGCGGAGGCCCGTGCGCGTGTGTGCGCACGGGCCTGCGCCCTGCCCAGGGGCGTGGTGGCGTGGCGGCGCCCGGATTCAGGAGGGGAGGCTCGTCGAGGCAGCGGCCGGGACCGCCGCCTTGTTTGGCGCTCCTGTTCCTCCGCCCTAGCCTTCCGGAGCCGGAACGATTGCCACCGGGCACTGCGCGTGGTGTAGCAATGCCCGGATGAGCGGATCCAGTTGGATGTGCAGCCGGTTGCGCCGCCGGTGGGCGGCGATGACCACCAGTTCCGCGTCCGCGGTGGCTGCGATGAGGTCGCGGCAGGGCGTGGACCGCACAGGCCGGGTCCCGAACTCACGGCGCGGGTACGCCGGGCGCGGCGGTGTGACGAACTCACCTGGGAGTGCCGCCGAGGCTGCGGTCCGGCGCGGGATCCTTTCTTGTGCGGGCACGGTGGGGTGCGGGTCCAGGGTTTCCAGGAGCGCCTGCCGATATGTCCAGGCGTGCGGTACGTCGATCTGGGCGTGGCGCAGTTCGGCCTCCTCGAAGGCGAACAGCGCGGCGTCAGCGTCGTCGTCATTCTCCAGAGCGAGCAACACCCCTTCCTTGCGGATGCGCCGAGACGTATGCCGGGCGTCCGTACCCTTCACCACGAGCAGCGGTACGTCTGAACGGGCCGCCACCCGATGGCTCACCGAGGGCACCATCAGCCCGGCGAAGCCGCCGATCCCACGGCTGCCGACCACCGTGAGGACTGCGTCGCGGCCCCGTTCGACCAGCACGTCGGCCGGGTCCCCGACAACGGCGGTTGTGTTGACGGTGAGGCCGGGGTGGCGCTTGGCGACCCGCGAGGCGGCGGCCCGAAGGATCGGGCCGCCTTCGTCCAAGTCGGCTACGCAGTAGACCACTTCGAGGTCTGCCGTACGCCGCTGCGACTCGATGGCGGCGGCGTCCAGTGCCACGAAGGACGGGGATGATCCGTCCACTCCTACGACGACACGTTGTGCGCTCATGCCCGCTCCTTCGGTAATGGGTCCCCGACTCGATCCTGGGGCCCGGCTCCGTGAACGGGCAGGGCCGGCCGAGCCTGGTTCACGGCCCGGTCCGCCCTCGCGGCAGGGCCGTTCGGCTCTCGGCATCGGCCGCCGCACACGGCAACCTGAAGAAGCTCGGGCTAGCCGGCGCCGCCGCTTCACATGAAGGTGACAAAGCAGCGCCTCGAACAGCGCAGCACTCAGACGGTGCTGACCGCTGGCGGTGGTCGCCGGCATCCGGAACCTCATCGCGCGACGCCGTGAAAGGCGCCACGCCGACAAACGGAGAGTGAGCCCCGTGGAAGACCACATGGACCCATACGCAGAACACAAAACGCACCAGCGCATTGTGATCATCGGTAGCGGCGCCGCGGGTACTCTGGCGGCCAACCGGCTGCGCGCGCTCTGCTATGGCGGTGAGTTCCGCATCGTCGTGATCGATCGGATCGACCCGCGCGACCCGGAGCTCGAACTCCTGGTGGCCCTGGGCCTTTACGGGCCGCACGCTATGCAACCGCCCGCGCATCTACGGCTTCGGCAGGGCATCGGCTTCCGTCACGTGGAGGTCGCCTCCGTGGACACCGATCGCGCGGAACTCTGCCTCACGGACGGCACCACCCTCGGCTACGACGCCTTGGTCGTGGCGACCGGACTGCATCCGCTCCCGTCCGGCCTCGCCGACGGGCACCGCTTTCTCTCTGTCGACCCGCAGACGTTCCGGTCGACGACCATGCGCGAGGTCTTCGCCCTCGGCCCCGCCGTCGGCCCTGCTTCGTCGGCCCGTCCGCGAGCCTTCGTCCAGGCCGAGACCGTGGCCCGGAACATTCGCCGACTGCTGACCGAGGAGGTCGTATCGACGGGCGCGGCTTCCGAGACCTGAGAGATCCCCTGGCGGACCGGGCGTTGCTGGTGGCCGTGCATTTCGGCACGAACCTCACGATGCGCCAGCTCGCGCCGTTGTTCGGCTGCGATCGTGGACGGCACCCCGATCCCGGTACGGGACCGGAAGGTCGGTGCCTCGTCCCGCAACCACCGGTTCTCGGCGAAGGTCCGCGGACATCAACACCGGACTCGCCCTCGCCATAGGACCTGATCGGCCACAATCTCGTCCCGACGTGCACGGACACAACCGTCCGCAACACGCTTCAGGCGGGTCCGGCGTGGTCTGCTGCCACCGGAACGCACCAGACCAGGCGGGTACCGCCCTGGGTGCCGGCTCGCATGTCCATGCTGCCACCGTGGCGCTCGGCCCGTACCGCGAGGTTGTCGAGGCCGCTTCGCCTGCTGCCGGCGGTCACGCCGACTCCGTTGTCGACAACAGTGATGGTCAGGGTCCCGGATCTGACGGCGAACGAAACACCGGCAGTCGTGGCCCTCGCGTGGCGTGAGACGTTGGAAAGAGCTTCGGCCAGGACAGCGATGGCGTCGTCCGCGACTGCCGACGGCACGTCGGTGTCGATGAGCCCTTCCATGCTGAGCCCCGGGGTGAAGCCGAGCGTACGGGCGGCCTGCGCCACCGCCGCCGATACCCGTACCCGCAGGCTTTGGGAGGCTCGGCCGGATTCGTGGACCCGCAGTCCGAAGATGGTCGATCGTATGATCTTGATGGTCTCGTCCAGATCGTCCACAGCCCGCACCAGCCGCTCGCTCGCCTCGGGGTGCTGGACGAACCGCGCGGCGCTCTGGAGCGTCATCCCCGTCGCGAAAAGCCTCTGGATGGCAAGATCGTGAAGGTCGCGGGCGATCCGGTCGCGGTCCTCCAGCAGCGCCAACTGTTCTGCTCCGCGGCGTCGTTCGGCAAGTTCGAGTGCCAGCGCAGCGTGGCCGGCGAAGCTGAGCAGCGGCGACGCTTCGCCTTCGGTGAATTCGGCCGACCCCTCCTTGCGCGCGAGCATCAGCACGCCGCGTGCCTTTTCGCCGGCCACCATGGGCACTGCCACCACCGGCCCGAGCCCCTGCCAGCGCGGGGGGCCGACGGTGACCCTGGGATCCGTGGTGATATGTGTCGTGGTGATCGGTCGGCCGACGGACATCGCGGTCCCCATGAAAGAGCCCTCGCCCGGTAGTATCAGCCCCCGATGGTTCTCGGCGTCGACGCCCATCGCGATCATCACTTGCAGGTCTGTACCGCCCGGTACGGGGAGCGCGACGACGCCCAGGTCCGCGTGGAGGATGCGGCGGCTGTGGTCGACGATCAGTTCCAGTACCGGTGTTTCGTCGGCGCCTGACAGCAGCTCGCTGACGACCTCGGCGTTCGCCTCCATCCACCGCTGGCTCTCACGGGCCTTTTTGTACAGTCGGGCGTTCTCGATGGCGATGCCGGCCGCGACAGCCAGGGTGGTCAGCAGACTCTCGTCCTCGACATCGAACTCGCGGCCGCCCCGCTTCTCGGTCAGGTAGATGTTGCCGAAAGCCACGTCCCGTACCCGGATCGGGACGCCGAGGAACGTACGCATCGGCGGATGGTTCCCCGGGAGTCCGTATGACGCCGGGTGCGCGGAAAGCTCCGGCAGACGCAGGGTTTCCGGGTGGCGGATCAGCTCTCCCAGGATTCCGTGTCCCGAGGGGAGCGGCCCGATCTGCAGCGCCTGTTCGTCGGAGACTCCGACCGTCAGGAACTCGGACAGTTGGGCGTCGTCGCCGATCACACCCAGCGCACCGTACTCCGCATCGACCAGAACGACGGCGGTCTCCACGATCCGTCTGAGCACGTGGGGCAGATCCAGTTCCCGCCCGACCGACAGCACCGCCTCCAGCAAGCTGTGCACCCGGTCGCGTGTCCCGCGCACCGTGTCGACCCGAAGCTGAGGCTCTTCGAGCAGTTCGCCCGGCCGTGATCTGGGCAGTTGTCCGCCGGTCTCCGTGCTGTTCTCGCTCAACGGTCCTCCACCGGTGCCGAAGCACCACGGGGTGAACCTGTCCCCCTATACGTGCGGTACGCCTGATCGCCGGCACGTATCCCGCGTCATCCAATCAGGGCAGGGACTTCGTGCGGCAGGTCCGCGACCGTGTCGAAGACCTCGGACAGTCCGGTCAGGCGCAGCAGCCGCAGGACGGCGGAGTCGTTCACGACGAGCCGGATACCGCCACCGCCGCGCAGGAGGCGCTTGCGCGCGCGGCACAGCACCGACAGCCCGCTGCAGTCCATGAATGTCACCGGGCGCAGGTCCACGACCAACTCGGTGCCTGGACGGGCGGTTGCCGCGTCGAGTTGAGCGGACACTCCCGGTGCGGTGGACAGGTCGATCTCGCCCTGCAATGTCAGCACTTCCATGGCAGTTGATTCCGTTCCAGGTTCATGAGCGAAGCGGGCCTGGTCGCCACGGTTTCCGTCGCGGTGTCACGGTGACTGTTCGACATGACTGGCGGGTCCGTGAGCGGTGGCCGATGTGAGTACGTCGTCGGTGCGAAATCTGAGTTCCCCTGTCACTTCGACGACACCGTCGACGCTCTCGCACAGCCGGATCACGAAGGGGAATCTGGCTGCGGCTCTGGACGACGCCGACCAGGGTCACCCGCCCGTCGACGACACGGACGGCCACGTCGGTGGAGGTGATCCCCAAGGTGCGGTCGAGGAGGGCCCCGCTGATCTCCTCGCGGATCGCGTGGTCATGACGCAGGAAAACCCGCAGCAGATCAGCTCGGCTGACTATGCCGACCAGCCGGCCGGCCTCGTCCACCACCGGTAGCCGCTTGACCTTGCGGCTGTCCATGACCTGCGCCGTCCGGACGACCGTCCAGTGGGGCTCGGCCACCACTGCGGGGCTGGTCATCAGGCGGCCCGCGGTGGTCGCCGCGGCACGGTCGCCGGAGCTTGGGCGAACGGACAGCAATCGGGCCGGGTCCGGTCGGCCGGCCGCCGCGCGCAACAGGTCCGCTTCGGACACCACGCCCACCGGGTGATCGGTGCCGTCCACGACGGGCACCGCGCTGATGTCGTACTCACCCAGCAGCTTGACGATGTCCTTGAAGGGCGTGTCGACGCGTGCCCGTGCCACTGAAACGGTCATCAGGTCGCCCACGGTGCGGTACCTCATGATGCTGCCTTCCTGCTGGAGTGCGGGACCTTTCCCGCACTGTCCGTCATCGCCCCCATCCGGCATAAGGGCCGATCGGGGCAGCACCCCGGGACCCAAGGGGTACGCGGACGGCTACGCCCGGCAGACGGGACACGGGGTCCGACCGGCCCACCAGTTCGGCACCCGGCGGCCCTGCCGTCGCCCGCCCATCGCGACCAGGATCGGCACAGCAGTGACGGGCAACGTGAAAAGGACGACGGCGATGACTGCGACATCCGAATCCCGCACCGAGGCATGGACCGCGACATGGCGAGGGCAGCTTTGGCGCGACCGCGTCGACGTCCGCGACTTCATCCAGGCCAACTACACGCCGTACGAGGGCGGCCCCGCGTTCCTGAGCGGCCCGACCGACCGTACCCTCGCGGTGTGGGCCGGGGTCTCGGCCCTCTACCCGGAGGAGCGCGCCCGGGGCATCCTCGACGTCGACGCGGCCACCCCCTCGACCATCACCTCGCACGCCCCCGGATACCTCGACCGCGACCGCGAACTGATCGTCGGCCTGCAGACCGACGCCCCGCTCAAGCGCGCGATCATGCCGAACGGCGGTCTGCGCATGGTCGAGAACAGCCTGCGCGCGTACGGCTACGAGCCCGACCCGTTCGTCACCAAGGTGTTCGGCACCTACCGCAAGACGCACAACGACGGGGTCTTCGACGCCTATACGCCCGAGATGCGCCGCGCCCGCAAAGCCGGCATCGTCACCGGCCTGCCCGATGCCTACGGCCGCGGCCGGATCATCGGCGACTACCGCCGCGTCGCCCTCTACGGCACCGCCCGCCTGGTCGAGGTCAAGCGGGCCGAGCGCGCCCTGCTCGATGAGCAACCTTCCACTGCGGACGTCATCCGCGACCGCGAGGAACTGGCCGAGCAGATCCGGGCGCTGGGCGAGCTGGACCAGATGGCCGGTGCTTACGGCTGCGACGTGACCTGCCCCGCAGCCACCGGCCGCGAGGCCATCCAATGGCTGTACCTCGGCTACCTCGCCGCGGTGAAGGAGCAGAACGGCGCGGCGATGTCACTGGGCCGGACCTCCACCTTCCTGGACGTCTACCTCCAGCGGGACCTCGACGCCGGCAACATCGACGAGACAGGTGCGCAGGAGCTGATCGACGACTTCGTCATCAAGCTGCGGATCGTCCGCTTCCTGCGCACACCCGAGTACGACGCGCTCTTCTCAGGTGACCCGACCTGGGTCACCGAGGCCGTCGGCGGAATGGGGACCGACGGCCGGACCCTGGTCACCCGCACCTCCTTCCGCTTCCTGCAGACCCTCTACAACCTCGGCCCCGCGCCTGAACCCAACCTGACCGTGCTCTGGTCACCATGGCTCCCGGAGAGCTTCAAGCGGTTCTGCGCCCAGGTCTCCATCGATACCAGCGCCATCCAGTACGAGTCCGACGACCTGATGCGCCCGCGTACCGGCGACGACACCGCCATCGCCTGCTGCGTCTCCGCCATGGCGGTGGGAAAGCAGATGCAGTTCTTCGGGGCCCGGGTCAACCTCGCCAAGGCCCTGCTCTACGCGATCAACGGCGGTCGCGACGAGAGGACCGGCGAGCAGATCAGCCCGCCGACGCAGCCACTCACCGGTGACTATCTCGACTACGACGAGCTCTCCGCCGCGTATGACCGCACACTGGACTGGCTGGCCGCCACCTACGTCGACGCGCTCAACGTCATCCACTACATGCACGACAAGTACGCCTACGAGCGGCTGGAAATGGCTTTGCACGACTACCCGGTGCACCGCTTCATGGCCTGCGGCATCGCAGGCCTGTCCGTCGCCGCCGACAGCCTGTCCGCCGTCAAGTACGCCCGGGTCAAGGTGATCCGGGACACGACCGGCCTGGCGGTGCAGTACGAGACCGAGGGCGACTGGCCCGCGTACGGCAACAACGACGACCGTGCGGACGACCTCGCAGTGGGCCTGGTCGAGTCGTTCATGGCCAAGATCGCCCGCCACCCGACGTACCGCGACGCCGAGCACACTCAATCGGTGCTCACCATCACCTCCAACGTCGTCTACGGCGCGCACACCGGCAACACTCCCGACGGGCGCCCCGCAGGTGCACCCTTCGCCCCGGGCGCCAACCCGATGAACGGGCGGGACCTCCACGGGGTGATCGCCTCCGCGATGTCGGTCGCCAAGATCCCGTACGACAAGGCTCGTGACGGGATCTCCCTGACGTCCACCGTCACCCCGGAGGGACTGGGCCACGACCCCGCCGAACGCGCGGGGAATCTGGTGGGCATCCTCGACGGATTCACGGCTGCCGGCGGCTTCCACCTCAATGTCAACGTCCTGGACCGGGCGACCCTCGAAGACGCCATGGAGCACCCGGAGAAGTACCCGGACCTGACCATCCGGGTCTCCGGATACGCCGTGAACTTCGTCCGCCTCACCCGCGAGCAGCAGTTCGACGTCCTCAGCCGCACCTTCCACGGCGCCCGATGAGCACCGGCCCCGCGACTCGGGCCGTCCGTACCGAGACCGGCGGGCGGATCCACTCATGGGACGTGTCGACCGGCGTGGACGGCCCCGGCACCCGGTTCGTACTCTTCCTCAGCGGTTGCCCTCTGCGCTGCCTGTACTGCCAGAACCCCGACACATGGCACATGCGCGAAGGCCGGCGCGCCACGGTGGACGAGGTCATGGAGGAGATCACGAAGTACCGGGACTTCCTGACGACCGCCGGTGGCGGAGTCACCCTCAGCGGCGGCGAGCCGCTGCTCCAGTCCGCCTTCACCGCTGAGGTGTTCCGCCGCTGCCGCGAACTGGGCCTGCACACCGCGCTGGACACCTCAGGCTCCCTCGGCGCCCGCGCGACCGACGGCCTGCTCGCCGACACCGACCTGGTCCTGCTCGACATCAAGGCCTTCGACATTCCGACCTACCGCAGACTCACCGGCGGTTGCCTGGCCCCCACCCTCACCTTCGCCACCCGCCTCAACAAGCTCGGTGTCCCGGCCCGGATCCGCTACGTCCTCGTCCCCGGCTGGACAGACGACCAGCGCGCGATCGACGGTCTGGCCGCCTTCGCCGCCGGGCTCGGCAACGTCGAATGCGTTGACGTCCTGCCGTTCCACAAACTCGGCACCGTCAAGTACGAGGCCCTCGGCCTCTCGTTCCCCCTCCGCGACACCCCCGTACCCGACCCCGCGCTCATCGAACGAGTACGGGGCCAGTTCCGCGAGCACGGTCTGCCGGCGATCTGACCTCCCGGCACGGGGCGCGGGGCCGGTCGGCCCCCGAAGAAGGACCCGCGGCCCCTGCTCCTGCGCGGCGGCAGCCGCGAAGCTGGCGGCCAAACGCCTGAAGGAGGCCGCAGCCATGATCCGTTCCGTTGTCGCAGGTCTGGATGGTTCACCCGAAAGCCTGTCCGCAGCCGACTGGGCAGCCCGCGAAGCCGCCGGCCGCGGGCTGCCACTCCACTTGATCCATGCTTGGGAATGGCAGCCGTACAACTACGACACAAGAGGATCACTGGCCGGCGCCGATGAGACGCGTCACTGGGCCGAGCGGATACCGCGCGAGGCGTCCGCCGCACTGCGCCGCCGCTATCCCCGGCTGCCGATCACCGCCGACCAGGTCGGCGGCCCGGCAGTCCCCACCCTGGTGGCCGCCGGCGCGGAGGCCGAACTCCTGGTGCTCGGATCGCGCGGCCTGGGCGCGGTGGCCGGCTTCCTGATCGGCTCGGTGGCGCTTGAGGTCGTTGCCGCCGCGTCACGGCCGGTGGTGCTCCTGCGCGGAGGCGGGCTGGCGGAAGACGAGCAGCGGCAGGCCGAAGGCGCTCGACCGCCGAAGCCTTCCGAGAGCCGGGACGTCGTGCTCGGGCTCGACGTGGAGCACCCCGGCGACGCGGTGATCGCCTTCGCCTTCGACGCCGCGTCCCGCCGCTCGGCCGCGCTGCGTGTCGTCCATGGCTGGCATCTGCCGGCGATCTACGGCAATGCACCGGTGGGCGTGCCTGCGGACCTCGGCGTCGAGTTGGCCGCGAACGTGGCAGACGCGTTGACGCGGACGCTGTTGCCGTGGCGGGAGAAGTTCCCCGACGTCGAGGTGGTCGTGGAGGCCCGGATGGGCAGCGTGGCCCCCGTACTGGTCGAGGCGGCGTCCGACGCTTCGCTGCTGGTCGTTGGCCGCCGCGTTCGCAGTTCGTCGATCGGCTCGCACATCGGCTCCGTGACCCACGCGGCGATCCATCATGCAAGGGCCCCCATCGCCGTCGTCCCACACGACTGAGACCGCCTTCAGCGAGCCACCGGGCATGGAAAGACTCGCCCCGATCCGAAGCTCGGACCGGGGCAGGCGCGTGTTCGCGTGGTGCCGTCCTGGCTCTGCCGAAACCGGCGTCGCCGTCGGCAACCACTGACCCGTGGGGGAGACAGCCAGTCAGCCGGCGAAGGCTGCCTCCAAGGGCGTTACGGCCGGGAGTTCGCTGTGGTGCGCTGTCACTGGGGAGTCCGGCACAGTCACGACGGGGCAACGAGACTCGCTGACGCACGCGCGGGTCACAGGACCGAGCACGGTCGGCGATCCGTCCTGGTAGGGGCGCTGCCCGAGTGCCAGCAGCAGGGCGTCGTCGGTGTAGCGCAGAAGTACCGGGACCGGCGGCCCCTCGGTCAGCGCCGTCCGCACGTCGGCGCCCGGACAGGCCGTCAGGACGGCGGCCACCGCGGCCTGGACCACCCGTTGCCCGCCGGCCCGATCCTCGGCCGGCGTACGACGCTCGGTCACAGTTGCGTACGGCGCGCGGAGACGTCCCGACGGCTCCCAGGCGTGAACCATCACGAGAGGCGCATTGAGCTTCACCGCTTCGACCACGGCCCATTGCAGGGCAGCGAGAGACGCGCGGGATCCGTTCACCCCCACGACGATCGGCCGCGCTCCGGCGAACTCCGGCAAGTTGGTCTCTTGGATGTTCATGTCTCCACGATGGTGCGACAACCGATCCGACGGCTAGGGCCGATCGACTCGCCGAAACGGATTGGCGACCACTCCGCAGGAGGAGTGCGGCCCGCGTGAGCGGGGCCGCCAGGCCTGCGACGGGGGACCAAGCGGCCCTACCGGGAGACGACCTGACGTGGCGAGGATGGATGTATGGACTACCACGACGGATTCCGCGAGCTGGGTGATCAAGAGTGCCTGAGACTGCTGGCGATGGTCTCTATCGGGCGCATGGTCTTCACGCGCCACGCCCTGCCCGCGGTCCTGCCCGTCAGGTATGTCCTGGACCACGATTCCGCGATTGTCGTCCGTACCTCCAAGGCTTCTCCCATGGTCGTCGAAGTGGACAACGCAATAGTCGCCTTTGAGGCGGATTGCTTTGATGAAGACGCCCGAAGCGGATGGAGTGTGGTCGTCACTGGTCGGGCCGGGCTGGTGAGGGACGCCGGCGAATGCCGGAGGCTGCGCGCGCTGGACACGCAGTCCTGGGCGAACCCCACGGGGGAGACATATATCAGGATCGCGTGCGAACTCGTCGCGGGGCGGTCGCTCGAACGCCCACCGGATGCTGAGCCGTCGCAGACAAGACGATCACGGGATATCGCGCACGGAGTGTGCGACCCCCTCTTCTGAGGAGCAACACCATGGCAGTTCTGATTTTCCTTCTGGTCATCGCGGTCGTCGCGGGCATCGTGGCTCTCGCGACGGCGGTCAAGGTGGTCAAGCAGTACGAGAAGGGGTGCTGTTCAGGTTCGGCAGACTGGTGGGGACGCGTTCGCCAGGACTGCGGCTCATCGTTCCGTTCGTTGATGTCCTTCGCCGGGTGTCGCTGCGGATCGTCACCATGCCCATTCAGTCCCAGGGCATCATCACGCGGGACAACGTGAGCGTCGACGTGTCGGCCGTCGCCTACTTCCGGGTCGTTGACGCCGTGAAATCGGTGATCGCGATCGAGAACGTGCATACGGCGATCGACCAGATAGCGCAGACGACTCTGCGCAAGGTCGTCGGCCAGCACACGCTCGACGAAACGCTGTCGGAGACGGACCGGATCAATCTGGGCATACGCGAGATACTCGACGTGACGACCGCCGAATGGGGCGTGGAAGTCACCCTGGTGGAGCTCAAGGACATACAACTGCCGGACAGCATGAAGCGGGCCATGGCCCGTCAGGCGGAAGCAGAGCGGGAAAAGCGAGCGAAGATCATCAATGCCGAGGGTGAATCGATGGCAGCCGCCGCACTCGGCGATGCCTCGGACATCATGATGGAGCACCCGCTCGCGCTCCAGCTACGCAACCTGCAGAGTCTGGTCGAGATAGGCGTCGACAAGAACACGACCGTCGTCTTCCCCGCCCCGCTGATGAGCACCATCGGCGAACTCGGCTCCTTCCTCGCCCGTGAGACCGCCGCCGCTGCGATCCCCGCGTCGCCGAACGGCGCTGCGAAGCCCGTCCCCGCACCCGTGCTGAACGGTGCCGGCGCAGCGGTGTGACCACCGCACTCACCACTGTCTCCCGTCACCCGGCGCCGGCCGCCGGCCGCCGGCCGCTGACCGCTGACCGCTGACCGCCGAGCCGACCAGGCGGGCATGATCCGCACGATTCGTACGTGAAGCCCGATCACAATCGATCAGTAGGAGTTCCGATGGTGGATCAACTCGTAGACCGGACCGGCCGGATCGTCGTGGGAGTGGACGGTTCCGCGGGTTCCGAGGCCGCACTGCGCTGGGCGTTGGCCCATGCCCGGCAGATGAACGCGTCGGTCGAGGCCGTTGCCGCCTGGCAGTACCCCGATATGTATGGCTACTCCTGGGGGTACTTGCCGTCCATGCCGGACGGTGGAGACTTCTCAGCGTCCGCCGAGAAAGTGCTGGAAGAAGCCGTTGCGCGCGTCAAGGACCAGGTCAGCACGACGACTGCGGTGACGCCCCGGGTGATCGAGGGACACCCGGCTCAGGTGCTCATGGAAGCTTCGCGCGATGCCCGGCTGCTGGTGGTCGGAACCCGGGGACACGGCGCCTTCGCCGGTGTCCTGCTCGGTTCCGTCAGCCAGCACTGCGTCCAGCACGCGCCCTGTCCCGTCGTCGTCGTTCCGCAGTCGGACGCGGGCGACGCCCCAGCAGCCGGGTGACTTCGCCGAGTACGTGGATCCGTTCAACACTCAGGAGGACACCTCATGGTGCTGTCACGCGGCATCCACAAGCCAGACGCTGCTGCCGCACCTGACGCGGACAACGCGGAGGACGCAGACGAGCGACAACAGCCGGCCGAGCTCTTCCGCGATTTGCGGTCCTCCCGGCAGGGGCTGGCGAGCAGGGAAGCGGCTCGGCGCCAACTGATCTACGGGCCGAACGAGTTGACGCGCCGTGGAGGTCGTCGTTGGCCCCGTGAACTGCTGACCCAGTTCACGCAGCCACTGGCGATCCTGCTCGCCTTGGCAGCCGTTCTGGCCTGGGCGGGCGGCACGCCGGCGTTGTCGATCGCCGTGGTGGCAGTGATCCTGCTCAACGCCGGATTCGCTTTCGTGCAGGAGATGCAGGCCGAACGTGCCGTCGAGGCGCTGGCCGCGTTCCTGCCCGCCACCGCCCGCGTGGTCAGGGACGGGGCCCGGTGTGAGATCGCGGCCCGCGACCTGGTGCCCGGCGACCTCCTGGTCATCGCCGAAGGAGACCGCGTCTGCGCTGACGCGCGCATCGTTGACGGGACGGTTCTGCTGAACCTGTCCTCGCTGACCGGTGAGTCGCTGCCGGTCAGCCGCTCCGCCGACCCGGGGGCAGTCACAGGGGCCCTGCTGGAAGCCCAGGAACTCGTCTTCAGCGGTACCACGTGCAGCGGCGGCGAAGCCGACGCCGTCGTCACGCGAACCGGGATGCACACCGAGCTGGGCCGCATCGCCAGCCTCTCCCAGCGCGCGACGGCGGAGCGCAGCCCGCTGGAGCAGCAGGTCAGACGGGCGACCTGGATCATCGCAGTCGTCGCGGTGGTCATCGGCGCGGCGTTCCTGCCCGTGGGTGTCGCGGCCGGACTGGGCTGGAGTGCGGCGATCAGCTTCTCGATCGGCCTGATCGTCGCCAACGTACCCGAAGGTCTTCTGCCCACGATCACGCTGTCCCTGGCCGGCGGAGTACGCGAACTCGCCCGCGCAGGAGCCGTCGTCAAACGTCTCTCGGCCGTGGAGACCCTCGGCTCGACGACAGTCATCTGCACGGACAAGACAGGCACGCTCACCGAGAACCGGATGCGGGTCACCCGGATGTGGCTGCCCGGCGGCGAACTGGACACCGCGCGGATGAAAGGCGATCCTCGTGCCGAGCTGCTGGCAGCGAGCGCCGCCGCGTGCACGACCGCGGAAGCACCGACCGATGGCCAACCCGGCGGCAACGGTGATCCCACGGAACTCGCCCTCCTGCGGCTGGCATCGGAGATCGGCGTAGCGGTGACCACCTCCGAGCGCACAGCCGCACGCCGGGCCGTCTTCCACTTCGACGCCCACCTCAAGCGCATGTCGACTGTGGACGAAACCGCCGGCGACATCGTGGTGCACACCAAGGGTGCGCTCGAAACCGTGCTGCCTTTCTGTACGGGCCTCGTGGACGCCCGTGGCCACAGACAGCAGCTAGATGAAGGTGCACAACTCGACCTGCGCACTGCCACCGACCGCTACGCGGCTGCCGGTCTGCGCGTGCTTGCCGTCGCCCGGCGCGTCATGCCCCGGGGAGCGGCCGCTCCGGACAGCAGGGAGGAGTCGGAAGCCGGACTGACGCTGGTCGGTCTGGTGGCGATGACCGACCCACCCCGCAAGGGTGTCGCCACAGCGGTCAGTGCGGCCCACCGGGCAGGAATCCGGATCCATGTCGTCACCGGCGACTACGGACCGACCGCCGCCGAAATCGCCCGCCAGGTCGGAATCGGAGGCAAAGGCAGCCCGGTCGTCGCGGGCACGACGCTCGACCAGATGAGTGACGCCGACCTGGGCGTCCTGATCTCAGGTGACGACGAGATCGTGTTCGCCCGAACGTCTCCCGAGGCCAAACTGCGCATCTGCGAAGCCCTGCGTGCCCGCGGCGAAGTGGTGGCGATGACGGGAGACGGCGTCAACGACGCCCCGGCACTGCGGCATGCCGATATCGGTGTGGCCATGGGACGCTCCGGCACCGACGTCGCCCGCGAAGCGGCGACCATGGTGCTCACCGACGACAACTTCGCCACCATCGTGTCCGCCGTCGACGCCGGGCGAAGGGTGTTCGACAATGTCCGCAAGTTCGTCCTGTACATCTTCGCCCACGCCGTCCCCGAAGTGATCCCCTTTCTCGTGTTCGCACTCTCCGGCGGATCAGTACCGCTTCCCCTGACGGTCCTTCAGATTCTCGCTATCGACCTCGGCACGGAGACCCTGCCCGCCCTGGCGTTGGGACGCGAGCCTGCCGAACCCGGACTGATGGACCGCCCGCCCCGCTCCCGTACCGCCGGAGTCATCGACCGAGCGCTACTCATGCGCGCCTGGGCGCTCCTCGGAAGCGTCTCGGCGGTCCTGGTCATGGGCGGCTTCTTCGTCACCCTCTGGCGTGCCGGCTGGCACCCTGGTGACCCCACGGGGGGCGGTGCGGCTTTGCACCACGCCTATCTGCAAGCCACGACGATCACCTTCGTCGGCATCGTCGCCTGCCAGATCGGCACGGCGTTCGCCGCCCGAACCGACCACGCCTCGCTGTTCACCGTCGGTCTGCGGTCCAATCGGCTCCTGCTCTGGGGCATCGCCTTCGAACTGGTCTTCACGGCAACCGTCGTCTATGCGCCGCCGCTCCAGCACGTCTTCGGCACCGCGTCGGTCGGTCTTTCACAACTGGCCGTCGTGGCTCCGTTCCCCTTCATTGTCTGGGGAGCCGATGAATTGGTCCGGTGGCTGCGCCGTCGGAACACACCGGGCGACACACCACCGGCAGACATCTGATCCGCACCGGATATCGTGCTACCGCGAGAATGTTCTGTGGCCCTGCATTCACCCGGGATGTTCTGGTCAGCGCTGGTCAGGATCTGCTACCAAGCGGCGGTGTAGCTCGGTGGTCATGACGTGGATCGCTCGGGTCAGTTCAGTGTTGGTCTTCAGCTCCAGTTCTTGCTCGACAAAGTCGTGATCGGCCTTGGCCTGCTGAAAGGCGGCCTGGCGATTTTGCCCGATCATGACGAAGGTTGACAGGAAAATCGCCTCAAGGGATACGATCAGCGTCAGCGTGGGCCACGGATTGGTCTCGACGAACAGCATCCAGAGTAGAAACCCGACCGCATGGAGATAGACGAAAACCATGGAGCCGGCGAACTTGGTGATCGCATCGGCGATGCGCAACTGGACATCGGCCGCGCGTTCGGACCGGTGGGCAACAACGACAGGATGGTGTTGCTGCGATACATCTCGGTCGCTCATCTGAATGTGCCTACTTCCTCATGGGCTGTCGCTGTGCGGTAGATGCTGCACCGTGCCGCTCCAGGAGTCCATGGCAGCCGTGTCAGTTCAGACTTGATTACGACACTTCGAGGGCCGGGCCCCGGCCCTTCGGCCCGCGGCCCGAACGGAACCCGCAGGCAGTTTTGCCCGCGCGTTGACACGCGACCGAAGCGAGCGTTCACTCGCACGTGATGCTTTCATTTAGTCGCTCGGTTATTTCGAGCAATTATGGCTCGCTGGTTTCGCCCGGCCCCTGCGGAGCACAGGAATTTCCCTGACCACGCCCGATCGCGAAGGAGCCCGGCCATGGCCATGCAGACCCGAGCCGCCGACACGCTTTCCCTGGATCTTCTGCACGCCATGGACGGGTACTGGCGGGCTGCGAACTACCTCTCCGTGGGGCAGCTCTATCTCTACGACAATCCGCTGCTGCGGCGTCCCCTGGAACTTTCGGACGTCAAGCCGCTCATTGTCGGGCACTGGGGGACAACACCGGGGCAGAATTTCGTGTACGTGCACCTGAACAGGATCATCAAGAAATACGACCTCGACATGTTTTACATCGCCGGTCCCGGTCACGGCGGACCCGCATTGGTGGGCAACACCTATCTTGAGGGTTCCTACAGCGAGATTTACCCGGATATCAGCCAGGATGAGGCAGGGCTGAAAAAACTGTTCACCCAGTTCTCCTTCCCAGGCGGAATTTCCAGCCACGTCGCGCCCACCACCCCGGGGTCGATCCACGAGGGCGGTGAGCTGGGCTACTCCCTCAGTCACGCGTTCGGCGCCGCCTTTGACAACCCGGAGCTGGTGGTGGCCTGCGTGGTGGGCGACGGCGAGGCCGAGACCGGTCCGTTGGCCACCGCGTGGCAATCCACCAAGTTCCTCGACCCGGTCAGTGACGGGGCTGTTCTGCCCATCCTCCATCTGAATGGCTACAAGATCAGCAACCCGACGGTGCTGGCCCGTATCGAGGACGAAGAACTGGAGCAGTTCATCCGGGGCTGCGGCTGGGAACCGTACGTGGTGTCCGGCTCCGAGCCTGAGGCAATGCACCGGCTCATGGCGGCAACCATGGATCTGGCCGTCGAGCGGATCAAGGACATCCAGTCGCATGCCCGCTCCACCGGCGACACCACCCGTCCGCGCTGGCCGATGATCGTGCTGCGGTCGCCGAAGGGCTGGACCGGGCCGGCGGTGGTCGACGGATTGCCGGTCGAGGGCACCTTCCGATCGCACCAGGTGCCGCTGCTGGTGGACGCCGCGCACCCTGACCATGTGCGGCAGTTGGAGAGCTGGATGCGCAGCTACCGGCCCGAGGAACTGTTCGACGCGGACGGCCGCCTGATGCCCGACCTCGCAGTGCTGGCGCCCGAGGGGGAGCGGCGGATGGGCGCCAATCCGCACACCAACGGCGGGCTGCTGCTGAGGGATCTACGGATGCCGGACTTCCGCCGGCACGCGGTGGACGTACCCACTCCGGGTGCCGTCGACCGGCAGGACACCCTGGTGCTGGGGAATTTCCTCCGGGATGTGATCACACTCAACGAGGACCGGCACAACTTCCGGATCTTCGGTCCCGACGAGACGCTGTCCAACTTCCTGGGCGCGGTCTTCGAGGTCACCGGCCGTCAGTGGAACGCCGAGGTGGAGCCGAACGACGAGTTCCTGGCACCTTCTGGACGGGTCCTGGACTCGATGCTCAGCGAGCACCAGTGCGAGGGCTGGCTGGAGGGCTATCTGCTGACCGGGCGGCACGGCCTGTTCAACTGCTACGAGGCGTTCGTCCACATCATCGACTCGATGTTCAACCAGCACGCGAAGTGGCTGAAGGTCACCAAGCAGCTTCCCTGGCGGCGCGACATCGCCTCCCTCAATTACCTGCTCACCTCGCACGTCTGGCAGCAGGACCACAACGGCTTCACCCACCAGGACCCCGGCTTCCTGGACCACGTCGTCAACAAGAAGGCCGACGTGGTCCGGGTCTACCTGCCGCCGGACGCCAACTGCCTGCTGTCCGTGGTCGACCACTGCCTGCGCAGCCGGAATTACGTCAATGTCGTAGTGGCCGGTAAACGCGACATGCCGCAGTGGCTGTCGATGGAGGACGCGGTCGTCCACTGCACCGAAGGCGCCGGGATCTGGCAGTGGGCAGGCAACGACCAGGGCAGCGAACCTGACGTGGTGCTGGCCTGCTGCGGCGACACTCCCACCCTGGAGGTGCTGGCTGCGGTGTCGATTCTGCGCGAGCACCTGCCCGACCTGAAGGTCCGCGTGGTCAACGTCGTGGACCTGATGAAGCTGGAGCCCGACACCGAGCACCCGCACGGGCTGAGCGACGCGGACTACGACTCGCTGTTCACGACCGACAAGCACATCATCTTCGCATTCCACGGCTATCCCTGGCTGATCCACCGCCTGACCTACGCCCGGACCAATCGCAATCTGCACGTCCGCGGCTACAACGAGGAAGGCACCATCACCACCCCGTTCGACATGCGGGTACAGAACCGACTGGACCGCTTCCACCTGGTGATGGATGTCATCGACCGGGTGGAGCAATTGGGCCCACGGGGCGACTACCTCAAGCAGACCATGCGCGACAAGCTCGTCGAACACAGCCGCTACATCGGTCTGCACGGCCAGGACCTGCCCGAAATCCGCGACTGGACCTGGCACGACCCCCGCTGACAGCGCACACACGTGCCGGCCCGTGCCTTGCGGTCCACGCCCCCAGTGAGGAGTGAGGCAGCCTTACGAGCCGCGCGAATACGGCCCGCCTCAGCGGCCCGTCAGCTCCCCGCGTGTGATGGTGCCAAGCAGCGTGAGGTTACGCAGCGCACAGGGGCTCCTCGGCGGAAAAACAGATGGCCTTCCGCCGATGCGTGTGGCTAGGGTTACCTCGTTCCGCGGTGGCCGGTGGCCGCCGGTGTGGTCCCGTGTGATCAAGGAGGTGTGACCGATGGCTGTCGTTGAGATGGGCGCTGCCCGCATCCGGAAGTTCATCAAGTCCACTTCCGTGGTCTCCGGCTGACCTCTTTACTTCCCGCGCCCGTGAGCGCGGTGCCGGGGCCACCCTTGTGAAGGGTCCCACCTTGTCTTTCTCTCCATCTCATCTCCCTTCTTCGCATCCTCTCGCCCTGTACGGGTGGGACGACGCGTGGGAAGCGGCGTTCGCCGCCCACGCCGAGCGGGGGCTCGTGCCCGGCCGTGTCGTGCGGGTGGACCGCGGGCAGTGCGATGTCGTCACCGCCGAAGGTCTCGTACGCGCCGACACCGCGTACGTCGTGCCGCGCGACCCGCTGCGGGTGATCTGCACCGGGGACTGGGCCGCCGTCGACCCGTCGGGCGACCCGCGTTTCGTACGGGACTATCTGCCGCGCCGGACCTCGTTCGTCCGGTCGACCTCGTCCAAACGGTCCGAGGGGCAGATCCTCGCCGCCAACATCGACCACACGGTCGTGGCCGTCTCCCTCGCCGTCGAACTCGACCTCGGCCGGGTCGAGCGCTTTCTCGCGCTGGCCTGGGAGAGCGGTGCGACGCCGCTGCTCGTCCTCACCAAGGCCGACCTGGTCGGCGACCCCGCTGTGCTCGCCCACACCGTCCAGGACGTCGAAACCGCGGCGCCCGGCGTGCAGGTGCTGGTCGTCAGCTCCGAGACGGGCGAGGGCATCGACGTACTCTCCGCCGTGCTCGCCGGCGGTACGGCGGTGCTGCTGGGTGCCTCCGGCGCGGGGAAGTCCACCCTCGCCAACGCGCTCGTCGGCGAGGACGTGATGGGGGTGGAGGCCATCCGGGACGTCGACGGCAAGGGCCGGCACACCACCACGACCCGCAACCTCCTCACGCTGCCCGGCGGCGGGGTGCTCATCGACACCCCCGGGCTGCGCGGCGTCGGGCTGTGGGACGCCGAGACCGGCGTCGGACAGGTCTTCGCCGAGATCGAGGAACTGGCCGCGCAGTGCCGCTTCCACGACTGCGGCCATGTCGCGGAACCGGGCTGCGCCGTGCTCGCCGCCGTCGAGGACGGCTCGCTCCAGGACCGGCGGCTGGAGAGCTACCGCAAACTCATCCGGGAGAACCAGTACATCGTCGCCAAGACCGACGCACGGGCCCGCGCGGAACTCCGGCGCGTCTGGAAGATGCGGGGAGCGCAGGGCAAGGCCGCCATGGAGGCCAAGCGCGGCGGCCGTATCCGGTGACAGAACCGCACTGACGGTGCTGTCCGAATCCCGCGAGTGCGGTGGCCGCGGCTGCCGCACACTGGACCCATGACGGACGAGGAGACCCGGTACGAAGCGGTGACCAGCCGCGATGCCCGATTCGACGGCGTGTTCTTCTTCGCCGTCGAGACCACGGGCATCTACTGCCGCCCGAGCTGCCCCGCGGTGACCCCGAAGCGGAAGAACGTACGGTTCTTCCGCACCGCCGCAGCGGCCCAGGGGCACGGCTTCCGCGCCTGCCGCCGGTGCAGGCCGGACGCCGTGCCCGGGTCCGCCGAGTGGAACGTACGCGCCGACGTCGTCGGTCGTGCCATGCGCATGATCGGCGACGGCGTCGTGGACCGCGAAGGCGTACCGGGGCTCGCCGAGCGGCTCGGCTACAGTACCCGCCAGGTGCAGCGCCAGCTCAACGCCGAACTCGGCGCGGGTCCCGTCGCGCTCGCCCGCGCCCAACGCGCCCACACCGCCCGGGTGCTGCTCCAGACCACCGTGCTGCCGATCACCGACATCGCGTTCGGCGCGGGCTTCGCCAGCGTCAGGCAGTTCAACGACACGGTCCGGCAGATCTACGCCCGCACCCCCAGCGAACTGCGCAAGGAGAGCGGCACCCGGCTCGGCACCTCCCGCGCCCCCGCGCTCGCGGGTGTGCCGCTACGGCTCGCGTTCCGCGGCCCGTACGGCGCACGCGACGTCTTCGATCTGCTCGCCCGCGAGGCGATCCCCGGCGTCGAGGAGATCACCGGCACCCCGGGCCGCCGCACCTACCGGCGCACCCTGCGGCTGCCGCACGGTCCGGGCGTCGTCACCGTGGACGAACGCAGGCAGGGACAGGGACGGGGGCAGGGGCAGGGGCATGGACGGGGGCAGGGACTGGGGCAGAGGCAGGCCCCGGTCGGTCGCGGCGGGTGGCTGGAGGCCCGGATCCAGCTCGGCGATCTGCGCGACCTGACCACCGCCGTACAGCGGCTGCGCCGGCTCCTCGACCTCGACGCCGATCCGTACGCCGTGGACGAACGGCTCGGCGCCGACCCGAGGCTCGCGCCGCTCGTGGCCGCCCGCCCAGGGCTGCGCTCGCCGGGCGCCGCCGAGCCCGAGGAGTACGCGCTGCGCGCCCTCCTCGGCCAGGAGGCGGCGGCGCGCCTCGTCGAGACGTACGGGGAGGACATCCCCGAGCCGTGCGGCGGGCTGACCCGGCTGTTCCCCGCGCCGTCGGCCCTGCGCGACCACCCGGTGGCGGGACCGCTCGCCGCCGCGCTCGCCGACGGCGCCGTACGACTCGACCCCGGCGCCGACCGCGACGAGGCGGAGAAGGCGCTGCTGTCGGTCGCGGGGATCACGCCGCGGATCGCCGCGCTGATCCGGATGCGGGCGCTCGGTGACCCGGACATCTGGCCGCCGTCGGCCGGCGAGCCGGGCGCTGAGGAGGAGACCGGGGCGTGGCGGCCCTGGCGCTCCTACGCGGCCCGGCATCTGCGCGATACGCCGGTGCTCGCCGGTCCTCCGACGGCCGTCGGCTCGTGACGGCCGTCAGCCCTTGACGCCGTCAGCCCTTGACGCCGTCAGCTCGTGACGCCGTCAGTCGAGACCCCAGCTATGGATCTTGCGCGGGTGGATCCGGATCAACTCCTCGCTGAAGTGCGGACCGAGATCATGCGGCCCCGTCAACAGCTCGGCCTCGCCCCGGATGTCGACCCCGCGCACCGTCCACGGCCGCAGACTGACGATGTCGTCGACGACGAGCGCCACCCGGGGATTGGACTGGAGATTGCGCCATTTCTTCGTGGTGCCGAGCGAATACCCGCCGACCAGGATCGTGCCGTCCTCCTGCGGGAAGAAGCCGACCGGATTGGCCTGCGGCTGCCCCTTGGGGTCGACGGTGGCCAGCCGTCCCAGCCGCTGGGACTTGAGATAGGCGCTCTCGGCCTCGCTGAATGCGGTCATGCGCCCAGCGTCACATGCCCGCCGCACCGACGCGCCGACGCACAGGTCCCGGGCGGCGCACCGGTCCCGCGCCGATCCCGGGCGGGCCTCGGTGAACGGGCCGTCAGATCAGCCCCGGACAGTGCCGGACCGGGAGCGGTCAGCCCCAGATCAGTACGCCCAGCCAGGCACCGATCGCCAGCAGGCACGAGAGCAGCTCCACCAGCAGCGAGTAGCCCGCGCTGCGCATGATCGTCCGGGTCGACCCCCAGGCGTTCCTGCGGCTGCCGAGCCGGACCCGCTCGGCGCCGTAGACACCCCCGACGAACCCGATCACCGCGCCCACCACCGGCACCACGAAGAAGCCGACGATGCCGGCGGCCCCGCCCATCACCAGCACCCGCCGAGGCGCACCTGTCCTGCCGGTCCGCCGCGAGGGCAGGATGGGTCTCAGCGCCAGGTTGACCAGCAGCAGCACCGTCGCCCCCACCAGTACGGCCCAGGCGAGCGCGGTCTTTTCCGAGAACGCCCACCACAGCACGGCGGCCCAGACGATCGCCTGTCCGGGCACACCGGGGACGAGGACGCCGATCAGACCGAGCAGCATGACCAGTCCGACCAGCACGAGCTGCCACACGTCCATCTGCCCAGCCTGCCGGAATCAGCTCATTTCCGCAGTTCGCGAGCCACCCACCCGCGCTCGTACGCGTGCCAGCCGAGCTGCAGCCGGGTCGTCACCCCGCTCAGCTCCATCAGCCCCTTCACCCGCCGCTGCACGGTACGCAGGCCGAGATCGAGCTGTTTGGCGACACTGGCGTCGGTCATCCCGGCGAGCAGCAGCGACAGGATCTCCAGATCCGTGCCGTCAGGGCCGGGCAGCTCGCCCTCCGCCGCCGCGCCCCTGCCGTCCAGCCGCAGCGGGCGCGACTCCCGCCACACCGCCTCGAACAGGCTGAGCAGCGACTCCAGCAGCCCGCTGGCATGGATGACCAGCGCGGCGGGCTCGGCGCCCGGCCCGGTCAGCGGCACCATCGCCAGCGCCCGGTCGGCGATCACCAGCTTCGTGGGAAGCCGCTCGGCCACCCTGACCTGCTCGTCCCGGCCGAGCGCCGCGACCAGCTCCCCGATACCGGCGGGCTCGGCGAGCGCCTCGCGCTCGATGACCACCCGGTACGTGACGCCCCTGTCCGTGGCCTGTGCCTCGGCCTCGTTGTCCCCGCCCGTCACCGCGACCGGACGCCCGGTGACCAGGGCGCAGACCTCCTGGCCCGCCCCGAGCTGCAACTGGAGGAAGCGGTGCGAGACGGCGGCCGCCCCGGTCACCATCTCGACCAGATCGTGCACGGCCGGTTCGGTGGCCTCGGCGCGGTACTCCTCGGCGAGCAGCGCCGCCGCCAGCTCCGCCCGCTCCAGCTCGTGCCGCTGCTGGGTGAGCAGCGCGCCCAGCGCGACCCCCGGCGGCGCGGCGACCCAGCGGCCGGTACGGGACGACGACTGCGCCGCGAGCCCGTGCCGTTCCAGCTTGCGCAGCGCCCGTTCCGTTTCCGGTTCGGGCAGCGCGAGCCGGTGCGCGAGATCCGCGACATCGGCGGCGCCGATCGCCACGAGCGCGCGGTAGGCGGACTCCTGTCTCTCGTCGAGACCTATTGCTCCCAGCACCCCTCGCACCCCTCCCTACGCCACCGGCGCGTGCTGGCGGATACCAGCCACGGCGTAAACCCGCCGCGCCTATCATCCCCGTACCGGTCGCCACTCTGCCAAGGTGGGGCATCACAGCAGCAACAGACCTCGGTCATATGCCTTTTGGGTACGCCCTGGGTACGCTTGACCGTGGATGTGCTCGGGCGCGTGATGCGCCCTGCTTGTCCTGTGAACGTCTGCCGGGCGTCCTTCCTGTGGGGGGTAGGGCCGCCCGGCGGACTCCAGGGACGTGCGCGGCGGCCGGGACCGGCCGCCGCCGTTATTTTTCCGGATGCTCCGTTTTCTGGTCCCTCCGGCGGTCGACAATAGGGGCATGAGTCAACAGGGGGAGAGGTCGACCACCGACGACTGGTGGAACCGGTTGTACGACGAGACCACTCCGGACACCGGCCCCACGGCAGCGACGGACGACACACTCGACGACCGCTTCGATTCGGCGGCGGACACCGTGGGGGCGGCGGATCCGACGGATCCGACCCCGGCGGACCCGCCGGACGCGACCGGGGGCCCGGCAGCGGTCGCCGGCTCGGCAGTCCGCGACCCGGCGCCGGAACCGGCCGACGCACCGCAGCCGCAACCGCAGCCGCTACCCGTGGATCCGCCGCGCGCCGAACGGCCGCGCACGGAACGGCCGCCGCGTCCGGCCCGGCCGCCCGCCGCCCGTCATCAGCCGGATGTCCACCACCAGCCGGATGTCCGCCGCCCACCGGCCGCAGCACCGCCGCCCGAGACCGGCCCGCCCGGCCCGGCCGACCCGCCGGGACCGCGGCCCCGGCGTCCGCGCGCCTGGTGGGAGCCGCCGCCACCGCCGACCCCCGCACCGCCGGTCTCGCCGGCCGCGGCGCCCACGGCGAAGCCGGCCGTCCCGGCGCCGCCGTCACCCACGGCACCGCCCGCCGCCACCCCCGTACCGGCACCCGCTCCCGTACCGCCCCCGCCGCCGACTCCCGCCCCGGCACCCGCCCCGGCACCCGCCCCGGCACCCGCACCCGCGCCTCCACGGCAGCGCGCGCCGTGGGAGCCGCCCGTCGCTTACGACCCGTCCGACGCGCGCCCGCTGCCGGGCCGCGCCGCCGCCCCGCCGCCGGTTCCGCTTACGCCTCCGGTTGCGCCTCCGCCCACCCCCACGCCTCCGGTGACACCTCCACTGCCGCCGGTCCCGCCGCGAGCCGAGTACGCGGACGAGTACGCCGAGCAGCAGCCCGAGCAGCAGCCTGCGAAGCAGCCCCAGAAGCCGACCACGCAACCGGAGAGACTGGCGGAGAGCCCCGTGGAGAACACCGCCATCGGCGACAGAGGTCTCGGAGATCTCGGAGGTCTCGGAGGTCTCGTACGGCCCGGCATCGCCTACGTGGGCGACCGGCCGCCCACGTACGACCCCGAGCCCACCGCCCTCGCCCCCGCCGACTACGACGACCTCGGCGCGCTCGTCGCCGACACCGTCCTCGACGGCGCCCGCTACGGCACGTACACCCTGCGGGCCGCTTCCGTACGCGGCGACTCCGCGCGCTACCGCGGCGAGCCGCGCAGGGACGCGCTGCTGACGGCGCGCTTCGGCAGCGGCGCCGGCGCGCTCGTGCTGGTGGCCGTCGCCAGCGGCGCCCGCGCGACCGAAGGGGCGCATCGCGCGGCGGCCGACGCGTGCCACTGGATCGGCGGCGCCGTCGGGCGCAGCCACAGCCGGCTCTCCGACGACATACGGAGCGGCCGCAGGGGCGATCTCAAGTCCGGTCTGCACCGGCTCACCGACCGCAGCTTCGGCAAGCTCCGCTCCCGCGCAGCCGAGCTGGGCGTCGAACCGCAGGAGTACACGGCGGGGCTGCGCTGCCTCCTGCTGTCCGCCGATCCGGAGTGCAGGACCCGGGTCTTCTTCGGCGTGGGCCCCGGCGGCCTCTTCCGGCTCAGGGACGGCGTCTGGCAGGACCTGGAGCCGCCGGCCCCGGACCCCGGGGCGGTCACGGGCGAGGCGGTCGTCGGCTTCGGCGCCCAGCCCGCCGAGACCCCCGACGGGGACAGGCTGACCATGGACCTCGGGATCACGACGGCGCCCGCGCCGCATGTCGACGAGCCGGCCCCGGCCCCCGCCGAGCCGTTCCGGTTCCGCGCGTCCGTCGCCCGGCCTGGCGACACGCTCCTGCTGTGCGGACCGGGTCTCTCCGAGCCGCTGCGCGGCGGTCCTGAGCTGGCCGCTGCGCTGGCCGAGCGCTGGGCCGCCGCCGAGCCGCCCGGTCTTGTGGAGTTCCTGGCCGACACCCAGTTGCGGATGAAGGGGTACGCCGACGACCGCACGGCCGTCGCCGTCTGGGAGGCGTAACCGCGCGGGACATGGGTTGATGGACACCGGAACCGGACCTCACACCGGAAGGGTGCGCCTCCCATGGCCAAGCAGAACGTGGCGGAGCAGTTCGTCGACATCCTCGTCAAGGCGGGTGTCCAGCGGCTGTACGGGGTCGTCGGCGACAGTCTCAACCCTGTCGTCGACGCCATCCGCCGCACCCCGGGCCTCGACTGGGTGCAGGTACGGCACGAGGAGACCGCTGCCTTCGCCGCCGGGGCCGAGGCGCAGATCAGCGGCAAGCTCGCCGCCTGCGCCGGCTCCTGCGGGCCCGGCAATCTGCATCTCATCAACGGCCTGTACGACGCGCACCGCTCGATGGCCCCGGTGCTCGCCCTCGCCTCGCACATCCCGTCCAGCGAGATCGGGCTGAGCTACTTCCAGGAGACCCATCCGGACCAGTTGTTCCGGGAGTGTTCCCACTACAGCGAGATGATCTCCAACCCGAAGCAGATGCCACGGGTGCTCCAGACGGCGATCCAGCACGCCGTCGGCCAGAGCGGAGTGAGTGTGGTGACCCTGCCGGGCGACATCGCCTCGGCCCCCGCGCCCGAGCGCGCCTCGGAGCAGGCACTGGTCACCTCGCGACCTTCGGTACGGCCGGGCGACGCGGAGATCGAGAAGCTGGCGCGGATGATCGACGAGGCCGACCGGGTCACCCTCTTCTGCGGCAGCGGCACGGCGGGCGCGCATGCCGAGGTGATGGAGTTCGCCGAACGGATCAAGTCCCCGGTTGGGCACGCGCTGCGCGGCAAGGAGTGGATCCAGTACGACAACCCGTTCGACGTCGGCATGAGCGGGCTGCTGGGTTACGGCGCCGCCTACGAGGCCACGCACGAGTGCGATCTGCTGATCCTGCTCGGTACGGACTTCCCGTACAACGCCTTCCTCCCGGACGATGTCAAGATCGCGCAGGTGGACATCAGGCCGGAACACCTGGGCCGCCGCTCCAAGCTGGATCTCGCGGTGTGGGGAGATGTGCGCGAGACGCTGCTGGGGCTCACCCCCCGGGTGCGGGCGAAGACCGACCGCCGGTTCCTCGACAAGATGCTGAAGAAGCACGCCGAGGCGCTGGAGGGCGTGGTCAAGGCGTACACCCGCAGGGTCGAGAAGCACACCCCGATCCATCCGGAGTACGTGGCGGCCGTGCTGGACGATCTCGCCGACGAGGACGCCGTGTTCACCGTCGACACCGGCATGTGCAACGTGTGGGCGGCGCGTTATCTCACCCCGAACGGACGGCGCCGGGTGATCGGATCGTTCAGCCACGGCTCGATGGCCAACGCGCTGCCGCAGGCCATCGGCGCGCAGTTCATCGACCGGGACCGGCAGGTTGTCTCGATGTCGGGCGACGGCGGATTCTCCATGCTGATGGGCGACTTCCTCACGCTGGTCCAGCACGATCTGCCGGTGAAGGTCGTCCTGTTCAACAACTCGGCGCTCGGGATGGTCGAGTTGGAGATGATGGTGGCGGGCCTGCCCGCTTACGGAACCACCAACCACAACCCGGACTTCGCCGCCATCGCGCGTGCGGCGGGGGCGTACGGGGTGCGGGTCGAGAAGCCGAAGCAGTTGGAGGGCGCGCTCAAGGACGCCTTCAAGCACAAGGGTCCCGCGCTGGTCGACGTGGTGACCGACCCGAACGCGCTGTCCATCCCGCCGAAGATCAGCGCGGACATGGTCACCGGCTTCGCGCTCTCCGCCAGCAAGATCGTGCTGGACGGGGGAGTCGGCCGCATGGTGCAGATGGCCCGCTCCAACCTGCGCAACGTGCCACGGCCTTGACGCACTGTCCGGCGCCGCACTGCCCAGTGCCGCGCTGTCGGTGCCGCACACCGAAGCGGGCCGGTACGAACGACTGAGCGGGCCGGTACGACGTCTCCGTCGTACCGACCCGCTCCGATCCGAACTGGTCCTGACTCAGCCGAACTGCTGCTCAAGGTCCTTGAGCTTGCGCTCAAGGGAGTCGAGCCTCGGCAGTGCCTGGGTGTCGTCCTCCGCCGTGAGGTCCACGGTACGTGGAGTCTCAGTGCCTTTGACCGCCTGAAGGGACGGCCACGAGCGCTGCGGATCCGGTTCCCGCTGGGGGAGGGGTTCGGGCTCCGATAGCGCAGGCTCCGATGAGCCGACGGCCGCCGGAGCCGAACCCGATGCGGTCAGTGCGGGGACCTGACGGCCACCGCGACCACGCGGCCAGGAGCGGTGCTGCCGGTTGAGCGCCCTTATCTGCGCCCGGTCCAGCTTCCCCTGTTCGCGCCTGCGGTGCCTGGTCTGCTCCTGCTGACGCTTGTCCTCGCGGACTTCTTCGACCGCTTCGTCCAGCGTACGAACGCCCTCGAGCAGCATCAGCGACCAGGCGCCGAAGGTCTCGCGGGGCGCACGCAGCCACCGTACGATCCTGATCTGCGGCAACGGGCGCGGCACCAGGCCCTGTTCGCGCAGTGCGGCCCTGCGGGTCTGCTTCAGCGCGCGGTCGAAGAGCACCGCTGACGAGAGAGACATCCCCGCGAAGAACTGGGGCGCGCCGGCGTGGCCGAACCCCCGCGGCGCGTGGACCCAGTTGAACCAGGCGGCAGCGCCGGCGAACAGCCACACGAGCAGCCGCGAGCCGAGAGCGGCGTCACCGTGGCTGGCCTCGCGCACGGCGAGCACGGAGCAGAACATCGCCGCGCCGTCGAGGCCGAACGGAACCAAGTACTCCCATCCGTCGGTGAGGTTGAGGTTTTCCTGGCCGAAGCCGACCAGGCCGTGGAAGGAGAGCGCGGCGGCCACCGCAGCACAGCAGAAGAGCAGTGCGTAGGAGGCCGTGCCGTAGATCGCTTCCTTCCGTCTGCGGCGTTCTTCCTGGCGTTCCCAGGAATCCTCGGAGCCGGCCGCAGCCTTGACACTCGCGCGCTTGCCGCGCGCGAGCACTGCCACCGCCGCCAGGATTCCGACGAGCAGCACGCCGCCGGGAAGCAGCCAGTCGAGCGATATGTCGGTCAGACGCATGCGGTGTTCCTTGCATCGCAGTAGGACGTTTCGGGCGCCATAATGGCGGAAGAAGGGTGTCCCACAGAGGGTTTCGGGACAAGAGAACGCCAACGGGGCGTCGAGTTACGCAAATAGGCGCGTTCGGCTAGAACTGCCGTGCGGCATGCGGCTGTCATGTTTGATTAATATCACCCTTGCGAGTGGCGTTGAACTCGGGGTGACGATCCGTCAGACCCACCGCCGAGCTTCCGCCGCAGGATGCCTTCCTGAGTGGTGTGACGTGGGCGTGTCGAGGGTGTGTCGCGGGGTGTGTCAGGCCTGGTCGGCGGGGTGCGCCGCGGCCTCGGCCGTGGCCTCTGCCGCGAGTTTCGCCACCCGGTCGGCGTCACACGTGCGCGGGCAGGTGACACACGTGTCGTCCGGCCGCAGTGTGTAGTAGAGGCAGCAGCTCGCCCGGTCGCGCGTCGGCAGCGGTTCGCCGGCCGCCCCGGTCAGCTCGCGGAAGCCGGGCGTACCCACGTACGGCCGTACGCCGCCCGGCAGCAGCAGTTCGAGCTCGGCCATCGCGCGCGGCTCCTCGTCCACCAACGAGCCGACGTACCAGAGCCCTTCGACGATCTCGTCGGTCGCCATGCCCCACAGCGCCCGCGGGCCACGGCGCATCCGTGGTGCGAACACGTCCAGGAGCGGGCCGAGATGCTCGGCGACGGCGGCCCGTACCTCGGCGCGCAGCGCCTCCTCGTCCGGTACGACACGGGCGCCGGGCAGCCCCGCCGCCGGGTCGTCGGGCAGGCATGCGAATTCCCCGGTCCTGACGGCCATTCGGCCGAGCGTCCGGTGGAAGGCGACGGACCCGGCCGGCAGCCGGGGCACGCGCCGCTGGAAGAACCACGGCACGGTGATCAGCAGGCAGGCGGGCCACGCGTAGCGGTGCAGGCCGAAGGTGGCGACCACGTCGGGCCGGGCCTCCTGGCCGTAGTCCCGCACCACCTGGGCCGCGTCCCACGCCAGGAACTCGTCCAGGACGGGACCGCCGGCCGCGAGGTCGCCCGCGCACAGCCAGCCGGCGCCGGACGGCAGTGGTTCACGCCCCGTGATCTCGTCCACCCGCAGCCCCGGGGACACCTCGGTCAGCCGCGTGTAGGCGGCGGCGACCGGCGAGGTGGACAAGCTGGGCAGCAGGGTGGACAGGCTCATGCGGGGACCACCGAATCACGTTCGTTGACAGGCAAGGCTTACCTTACCCGATGTGATCGGTGTTTGAACTGGGAGCGGGGCCGCCTATCGTGCAGAGGAGCATCGGCCGCCCCTGACCCGGGCGGGGACCTGACAGGCCGCCGGAGGTGGACCCGAGTGGAGCAGAGCGGTACGCGTGACACGGGGGCCGCTGCCGCGTCGGCTGCGTCTGCGTCTGCGGCTGTGTCTACACCTGCGTCGGGCGCGTCGGATGCGCCGGGCCCCGGATTGGCCGCCTCGGCTCCGTCCGGGCCCTCCGCTGCCTGTTCGTCCGGCGTGGATCCGTACGACCCGGTCCGGCTCCCGGAGCAGGCGCGCGGCGAGCACACGCACAGTGAACCGCCCGCCCCGCTGCCGGTGCGCCGCCACTCGGTGCGCGGACAGATACTCGCCGCGCTGCGGGCCGCGCTCGTCAGCGGCGAGCTGGCGCCCGGCGGTGTGTACTCCGCGCCCGCGCTCGGTGAGCGGTTCGGCGTCTCCGCCACGCCCGTGCGCGAGGCGATGCAGCAGCTCGCCGTCGAGGGCGCCGTCGAGGTCGTACCCAACCGGGGGTTCAGAATCGCCGAGCGCAGCGCCGGTGAACTGGCCCAACTCGCCGAGGTGCGGGCGCTGTTGGAGGTGCCGGTGATGCTGCGGCTGGCCCGTACCGTCCCCGCCGAACGCTGGGCCGCGCTGCGGCCCTTGGCCGACGAGACGGGCGCCGCCGCCGCGCGCGGCGACCGCGCCGCGTACGCCGACCGGGACAGGGCCTTCCACCGGGCGCTGCTCTCGCTGTCCGGCAACCAGCAGTTGGTCATGCTCGCCGACGACCTGCACCGCCGCTCGCAGTGGCCGCTGATGAGCGCACCGGCCACGCGCCGCGCGGATCTCGTCGCCGACGCCGCCGAGCACCAAGCGCTCCTCGACGCGCTGACGGCGCGGGACCTGCCGGTGGTGCGGTCGCTCGTGAGCGAACACTTCACAGGTGCTTCGCGCTGAGGGTTGACGCCTCCGGTGCGGGGCCCCTCCGGTGCGGGGCCCCTTCGGTGTGACGTGTGACCCCTGCCGGGAGACCCGCAGCCCGGCCCACATGGGCATTTGACTAGGGTCTTCCCCATGAGTGGCGCCTACATGAACCCGGGAGAGCCCGACCGGCGCAGTGCCGCGCGCTACCTCTGGTGGCTGGCCGCGAGCCAGCCCCGCCGTATCGCCGCCGGGGCCACCCTCGGCAGCCTCTGGATGATCGCCCTCACCCTGCCGCCGTTCCTGCTCTCGCACGCCATCGACGACGGCCTGCGCCCTGCCCGGCGCGACGCGCTGCTCGGCTGGTCGGCCGCGCTGCTCGGCGTCGGCATCCTCAACGCCTGGCTCGCGATCATGCGCCACCGCACCATGACCAGGATCCGGACGGACGCCGCACTGCGCACGGTGCAGACCGTGGTCGAGCACGCGACGCGGCTCGGCGCCACACTCCCGCGCCGGGTCACGGCGGGAGAGCTGGTCACCATCGGCTTCGGCGATGTCGCGATGATGGCCGACACCCTGACCGTGACCGGGCCGGGCGTCGGCGCCGTGCTCTCGTATGTCGTCGTCGCCGTAATGCTGTTGACCATCTCACCGCTGCTCGCGGTGGTCGTGGTGCTGGGCGTGCCGGTGCTCGTGCTGCTGATCGGACCGCTGCTGGGCCGGCTGCGGGTGGTGGAGACCTCGTACCGCGCGCAGCAGAGCGAGCTGGCCGCCCGGGTCGCCGACATGGTGGGCGGGCTGCGTGTCCTCGGCGGTCTCGGGGGCAAGGACGCGTACGCGGCGCGCTACCGGCGCGGTTCGCGGCGGCTGAGCACCGAGGGGTACCGGGTGGGGGCTGTGACGAGCTGGATCCAGGCCCTCGGGGTCGGCCTGCCCGCGCTGTTCCTCGCCGCCGTGACGTGGCTGAGCGCGCGGATGGCGGCCCGGGGGACGATCAGCGCGGGCGATCTTGTCGCGGTCTACGGTTACGTGGCTGTCCTCGTCGTGCCGGTCTCGTTCTTCATCGAGGGCGGGTACGACGTCAGCCGCGGGCTGGTCGCGGCCCGCCGTGTCACGCACTTCCTGAACCTCCGCCCCGAGGCGGACGACGACAGCGGGACCGCGCGGGTGGCGGCGCCCGCGGGACCGTCCACACTGCGCGACCCCGACTCCGGTGTGGAGATCGAACCGGGGAGGATGACCGCGCTCGTCTCGGCCCGGCCCGAGGAAACGGCCGAAGTGGTCGACCGGGTGGGCCGGTTCGCCCGCTCGGCAGCCACCTGGGGTGGCGTACGGCTCGACGCCGTCGCCCTGGCGGACGTACGGGAACGGATCCTGGTCGCCGACAACGAAGCCGACCTGTTCTCGGGCACACTGCGCGCCGTCGTGGAGGGCCGGTCGGAGCGCAGGGAAGAGGCCATAGCAGAGGCCGTACGTACGGCAGTTGCCGACGACATCGTCCAAGGGCTGCCCGCAGGACTGGACTCGGCGATCGACGCACAGGGCCGCAACCTGTCGGGCGGCCAGCGTCAACGTGTGCGGCTGGTGCGGGCGTTGCTGGCCGACCCCGAGGTGCTGCTCGCCGTCGAACCGACCTCGGCGGTCGACGCCCACACCGAGGCCGCCCTCGCCGCGCGGCTGCACGCGACGCGCGCCGGGCGTACGACGGTGGTCACCAGCACCTCGCCGCTGCTGCTGGATCACGCGGACGCCGTCTGCTACCTGGTCGACGGGCGGGTGGCGGCGGTGGGGACGCACCACGAGCTGCTGGGATCGACGCCGGGATACCGGGAGTTGGTGTCGCGGGGCGCGGGGGAGGATGCAGGGGAGGACCCGGGCGAGGGGGGCACGGCTCGATGACCGGCCACGACGACTCCTCCGCGCTGCCGCTGCCGCTGCCCGTCGCGACGCAGCGCCAAGTCCGGCGTGCCGCGCTGCGGTTGATCGGGCGGGACCGTGGCGCGTTCGGCCTGATGCTCCTACTCAACGCGGCGGCGGCGGCCGTCGGCCTCGTCGGACCGTGGCTGCTCGGGCGCATCGTCAACGTGGTCGGTGCGGGCGGGGGGAACGGCGCCGTCGGCAAGGTCGACCGGTACGCGTACGCGATCGTGGCCTGCGCGCTCGCCCAGCTCGTCCTCACCCGTTACGCGGGGTACGTGGGCCACCGCTTCGGTGAACGGACCTCGGCCCGTGTCCGCGAACAGTTCGTCGACCGGGCACTCGACCTGCCGGTCGCCGTGGTGGAGCGCGCCGGCACCGGCGATCTGACGTCGCGGGGCACCACCGACGTCGTGGCGGTGGGCAGCACACTGCGCGATGCGGGACCCGAGATCGCGATCGCCGCGATCCAGGCGGTGTTCATCGTCGGCGCCGTACTCGTCCTCGATCCGCTGCTCGGCGTGTGCGGCCTGCTGGGCCTGTTCGGCATCGTGGCCGCCGCGCGCTGGTATCTGCGCCGCGCCCGTACGGCCTACCTCCGCCAGGGCGAGGCCAACTCGGCCCTGGCCGAGGTGATCACCACCACGGCCACGGGCGCGCGTACGGTCGAGGCGCTGGGTCTCCAGGAGCGCCGGATCGCGGCCGGCCGAGAGGCCAACGGCACGTGGCTGCGGTCCCGGATGCGGACGTTGCGGCTGCGCAGTGTGCTCTTCCCGTCGATCGACATCTCGTACGTGATCCCCGTCGTCGCCGTACTGCTGGTCGGCGGGACGCTGCTCGACCACGGCGCGGTCAGCCTGGGGACGGTCGTCTCCTGCGCCCTGTATCTGCGGCAGTTGTCGCAGCCGCTGGACGTGATCCTGCAGCAGATGGAGAGCCTGCAGAGCAGCGGAGCCGCGTTCGCGAGGGTCGAGGGCCTCGAACTGGCCCCGCGCGTACGGCCGTCCACGGGCCCGGTCCCGGCGGACGACCGCATCGAGGTGACAGGCGTCCACTACGCGTACGACGGCGGCCGCGACGTGCTGCGCGGCGTCGACCTGACGGTCCGTCCGGGCGAACGGCTGGCCCTCGTCGGCCCGTCGGGAGCGGGGAAGTCCACGCTGGGCAGACTGCTCGTCGGCATCGACCGACCGGCCCGTGGCACGGTGACGGTGGGCGGCGTACCGGTCGCGGACCTGGACCCCGACGAGTTGCGCCGGCAGGTCGTGCTCGTGACGCAGGAGCACCACGTCTTCCACGACACGGTCCGCGACAACCTGCTGATCGCGGCCCCGGCCGCCACGGACGAAGAACTGTGGTCGGCGCTGGGAGTGGTGGGCGCGGATTGGGTCCGGCGCCTGGTGGAGAGCCTGGACACGGAACTGGGCGCGGGCAGACACCCGCTCAACGGCGCGCAGTCGCAGCAACTGGCCCTGGCCAGAGTCGTACTGGCCGACCCGCACACCCTGATCCTGGACGAGGCGACAGCACTCCTGGACCCAACAACGGCCCGCCACACAGAACGCGCCCTGGCCGCGGTCCTGAAGGGCCGCACGGTCATAGCGATAGCCCACCGCCTCCACACAGCCCGCGACGCGGACCGCGTGGCGGTGATGAGGGACGGCCACCTGACGGAACTGGGCACCCACGAGGAACTGGTAGGGCAGAAGGGCGAGTACGCGTCGCTGTGGCAGTCGTGGCAGTCGTGGCAGGGAAGCAGCGGGTGACGGTGACGGGTGCCACGTGTCAGTTGAATGGGGGACTCGGGCTGGCTCGGCGTGTGCAGGTCAGGGCGGCATGAGCCGGGCCCTGGGCGACCGCCGAGAT
Source organism: Streptomyces sp. NPDC087906 (assembly GCF_055584925.1). Lineage (NCBI taxonomy): Bacteria > Bacillati > Actinomycetota > Actinomycetes > Kitasatosporales > Streptomycetaceae > Streptomyces > Streptomyces sp. NPDC087906. The sequence goes on along the minus strand of NZ_JBVJLC010000003.1, from coordinate 509,602 downwards.
TAGGCGGCTGTAGGGCCGCCCCCTGAGGTGTGAGTGTCGCGGCTCCGGTCCGGGCGTCAAGGGCGCTCCTTCGTCGCGTCGGCTGCGCCGATTCCGCTGCGCTTCACCCTTGACCCCCGAACCTCCACCGCAAGGGAAGGCTGGGGGGGCGGCCGGGGGGAACCACGGACCAGACCGGCCGTTGTGACGGGTGCTTGCCCGGGTGCGGGTGCCGCGCGGCAGTTGCGTGGGGCGACTCGGGCTGGCTAAGCGTCCGCCCCGGCGGGTGGTCGGCTGGGATGCATGCCCCGCTGGTCACTGGGGGTTGTCAGGTGCGGGCGAGTGCGCATGGGCCGGGGATTGTGCGGGCCGGAGGGATTAGCCGCCCGTGGGGCCGCCCCCTGGGGTTTGAGTGTCGCGGTTGCGGTCCGGGCGTCAAGGGCGCTCCTTCGTCGCGTCGCTTCGCGATGGGCTGCGCCCACCCTTGACCCCCGGCCCTCCACCGCAAGTACCTCTTTTTTGGGGGGGGCGGCCGGGGGGACCACGGGCTGGCTGGGTTCGCGGTGACGGGTGCTTGGCCGACTGCGGGTGCCACGCACCAGTTGCGTGGGGTGACTCGGCCCGTCTCGGCGTCCACCCCCACCGGGTAGTAGCTGAGACTCATGCCCCGCTGGTCACTAGGGGTGGGTGGTGGGACGGGTGGGACGAGGGATTGTTTGTGGGGCAGCCGTCGGGCGCCTTTTGCGTGGGGAGTTGCGTTCAGCGCGCATCAGGGCGCATCAGGCTGGTGGAGGCACCCGGTGGGTGAATCGGATGTGTCGGATGTGACGGAAGATGCCTTTTGGGGCGGCTATGTGGAGCCTTATGTGTGGGCGGTTGCGTTGAGGGCGCATCAGGCCGAATCAGGCCGGTGGAGCGTCCGAGCGGCGGGGTGGGTGCGACCTGTGGGGTACCCCGACGGGGGCTGCGAGTGCCCGCCCGCGCAACAGGTCCGGCCGACCGTCCACTTCCACCCCCGTCGTCAGGCCCATCTATGGCCTGGGTGCCCTCTACAGCGCACCTAACGCAACGCCCCACGCATAAGGCACGGGACAGTCGCCCCACGGACCATCCCGCGTCCCTCCCGTCACACCCGCCTCACCGCCGGGCTCGTTCCACCGGCCGGGTGCGCCCTATGGCGCGCCTAACGCAACTCCCCACGCAATAGGCTCCGGACGAGCGCCCTAGGAGCCGTCCCCTGTCACCCCAGTCACACCCGCTCCACCGCCGGGGTCGCTCCACCGGCCGGGTGCGCCCTGTGGCGCGCTGAACGCAACCACCCACGCAAAAGGCTCCGGACCGCCGCCCCAGGAGCCGTCCCTCGTCACCCCAGTCACACCCGTCCCACCCACCGGCCCGTTGCCCTGGCCCCGCTTCCTCCGCCAGGGCGCCCTCCCGTCCCACCACCCACCCCGAGTGACCAGCGGGGCATGTGTCTCAGCTACTACCCGGTGGGGGTGGACGCTTAGCCAGCCCGAGTCACCCCATGCAACTGGTGCGTGGCACCCGCAGTCGGCCGAGCACCCGTCACCGCGATCCCAGCTTGCCCGTGGTCCCCCCGGCCGCCCCCCCCAAAAAAGAGGTACTTGCGGTGGAGGGCCGGGAGTCAAGGGTGACCGCAGGTCATCGCGAAGCGACGCGACGTAGGAGCGCCCTTGACGCCCGGACCGGAACCGCGACACTCACACCTCAGGGGGCGGCCCTACGGGCGGCTAATCCCTCCGGTCCGCACAGCTTCGGGCCCATGCGCACTCACCAGCACCCACTCACCCCCAGTGACCAGCGGGGCATGCGTCCCCGCCGACCACCCGCCGGGGCGGACGCCGAGCCTGCCCGAGTCGCCCCATGCAACCGCCGCGCGGCACCCGCACCCGGGCAAGCACCCGTTACACCGCTCCCGGACCGCAACCGCGACACTCAAACCTCAGGGGGGCGGTCCCACGGGCGGCTAATCCAGCGGGGCATGCGTCCCCGCCGACCACCCGCCGGGGCAGACGCCGAGACTGCCCGAGTCGCCCCACGCAACCGCCGCGCGGCACCCGCACCAGCGGGGGATGCCCCAGCTTGCGGCACCGTGGCGTGACCCCGAGTGAGCTGTCTAGACCCATCCCTCGTCGAGGTGGATCGTCCAGGCGTCTCCTACCGCCCTGTTCAATTCGACCAGGGCCGCGACCTCCCCCATGACTGGCGGTGCTTCGGACAGCCGCATCGGGGAGTCCGGGACATCGTGCCGGGTGTAGGTCGGCAACTCGCCGTTACAGATGAAGGCGTGGAGCGGTGGAGGACCTGGGCTGAACCATGCGGGGCGGTGTTCCTCCGCCCACGCGGCTGCGGCGTCGACGCGGGCCACCTGCGTCAGCAGGTGCTCGGGGGCCGGCCCGTCGCTGAACTGTACGAGGAAGCCCTCGGTGTCGACGGCCCACCAGTCCCACGTGAATCCGGGTCGGGGGTGCCGCAGGATCGTCGCCATGCCCGCCACCGTACTGAGAACTCCGGACGAATGATCTCCGACGTTGTACCCGGGCCCCCGCCCCACCCTCAGACCGTCGCCGTCGGTGGTGTCAACTGCTCCGCCAGCCACGTCGGGACGCCGTCCAAGAGGCGGACCAGGCGGGTGGCTTCTGTGCGTAGGCGGGTGGCTTCCGGTTCTGGTTCGGCTTCCGCCAGGGCGGCCAGGGCCGGGGCTGTGCCTACCAGGTAGCCCAACTCCTCGCTCAGGCGCAGCGATTCGCTGAAGCCGTGTCTCGCCTCCGCCAGTTCGCCGTCCCTGAGTGCCAGTCCCGCCAAGTGGCGCCACGTGAGCGAGAGCAGCAGTTGGTCACCCTGCGCCGTCGCCGACGCGTGGGCGCGGCCGTATGCCGCGCGGGCCGACTGGGGGGAGTCGGAGAGGTGTTCGGCGATCAGGCCGCGGCGGAAGTCGAGCAGCCCGCGGCCGGGCGCCGTCGGGTCGAGCAGCGCCGCTGCTCGGCCGAGCGCGGCGCGGGCCTCGTCCGCGCGGTCCCGGACGCCGAGCCACGTCGAGGCGTACGCGAGATGACCGCGTTCGCAGGCGGCGGCGCCGCGTTCGTCGTCCTCGTGGGCGATGGCCTCCGCCGTACGCAGGGCGTCCTCCGCGTCGGCCCAGCCGCTTCCGGTGTACAGGCACCGTTCGACGAGGAGCGCGGCCCGCTGGAGCGCCGGGGCCGCCGTGCCGGTGTGCGGTGCGAGCAGGGCTGCTGCGTCGGTCCAACAGCCGCGCGAGCGCAGCCGCCATACCGCGGTCTGGAGTGGGTCGTCCCCGGCAGTGGTTCCGGTACCAGACATGGCGGTATGCGCCACATTGCCCTCCCCTAGCGCGCCATTGTGCTGTTGAGTGTGAGACGCATCTCAACACGGATAGGCACGCCGGGCCAATAGGTTAGGTGAAAGTTTTCACAATCTCTTGGTCGTCAACGCGGGCCGCGACCCCGCCCCGATCCGGCCGCCACGCCTCGCTCACGCCCCTCACCTGCGGTGAGGCCGGCGTCACAGAGATCGTCCAGGTCTGTCATGCACCCGCCGTGGCCGACCGGTTGGATCTCCACGTGACCTTTTCGGGTGAGGCGGTCAACCTGGCACGCGGTGACGCCGACCCGTGGCAGGCGGAAGCCCGCCCCACGGGCCGCGCTTCGAACCGCCCCTCAACTCATCCGCAGCGCCAGGAAGAAGTCCAACTTGTCTTCCAGCCGCGACAGATCACGGCCCGTCAACTGCTCGATCCGCCCGATCCGGTACCGCAGCGTGTTCACATGCAGATGCAGTCGCGCGGCGCAGCGCGTCCATGAGCCGTCGCAGTCCAGGAACGCCTCAAGCGTGGGGATCAGCTCAGCGCGGTGCCGGCGGTCGTAGTCCCGCAGCGGGTCGAGCAGCCTCGCGGTGAAGGCCCGGCGTACGTCGTCGGGGACGAACGGCAGCAGCAGTACGTGCGAGGCCAGCTCGTGGTGGCCCGCGGCGCAGACCCGGCCCGGCCGCGTCGCCGCCACCCGGCGGGCGTGCCGTGCCTCCTCCAGGGCGCCGCGCAGCCCCTCGGCCGAGTGGACGGCCGCGCTCACACCGAGGGTCAGCCGGCCGTCGTCCGCCAGCCCGGCGGACAGCGGTGCCTGTACGGCGGCCAGGAGCACATCGGCCCGCAGCCCCGGCCCGGCGTCTACGGCCTCCCCCAGCGCTTCCTCCTCAACAGCCCCGCCCGGCTCCGTCGCCTCCGCCTCCGCCACCGCCGGCGGTACGAGCGGTACCAGCGCGACCGCCTCGTCGCCGACCTGCGCCACGGCGATACGGTCCGACGGATCGGCCCCCGCGATCGTCGGATCGACCAGGATCTCCTCCAGCAGCGACTGCGCCACAGGACCGTGGCCCACCGCCGCCGCCCCGTCCGTACCGCCCCGCGTCCACTCGACCCTGGCCACCACGACCTGCCAGTGCGGCGCCGTGTCGAGCCCCGGCAGGAGCACCGGCGCCGCGACCCGCAGCCGCGCGGCGATCTCGGCGGGCGGCGCGCCCGCCTGGACGAGTTCGAGGATCTCCTGCGCGAGCCTGCGCCGTACCGTACGGGCGCCGTCGCGCCGGTCCCGTTCCACCGCGATGAGCTGGGTGACGCCCTGCAGCAGATCGAGCCGGGCCGTCGGCCACTCGCCGGCGTCAGCCTCGACGGCGAGCAGCCACTCCGAGAGCACCGCCTCGCGCGGATCCCGCGCCGTTCCCGAGGGAAGCACTCCTGAGGAAACCGCCCCCGCCCCCGATACCCCGGCTCCCAGCGGCGTCTCGACACGCCCGGCGTTGCGTACCGCGAAGAGTGAATACGCCGTACCGTCCAGCGTCACCCGGTAAGGCCCCCGCCGTCCCGTACGCGTCGCCGCCATGTGCTCGCCCGCGAGCCGGGCCGCCCGCGCCGCCGACAGCGGTTCGCCGGAGCCCGCGATCTGCCGGCCGGCCGGGGAGAGTACCCAGGCCCGCAGGTCGAGGTCCGAGCCCAGCAGGTCGAGGACGACATCGGGGCCGCCGCCCGCAGGACCCGCCGTCATCAGCCTGCGGTGCCGGTCGACGACGGCGGCCAGATCCCCGGCGCGCTCCCCGGACACCTGCCGCACCACGTGCTCGGTGATCGTCGCGAAGGCAACGTCCTCGCTCACCGCGAAGAGCGGCAGCCGGTGGCGTACGCACGCCTCCACCAGATCGTCCGGGATGCCGTTGAGCCCCGCGTCTCCCGCCGCGAGCCCGGTGACGCCTGAGCCCGCGAGGATGCGTACGAACGGCTCGGAGTCGGCCGCCTCATGCCGCCAGGCGAGCCCCGTGAGCACCAGTTCGCCGCCCGTCAGATAGCGGCTCGGGTCGCGCAGGTCGGTGGTCATCACGCCCCGCACCGGCCGGTCGAGTTCGTCGGCGCCGCCGAGGAGGCGCAGGCCGAGCGCCTCGGTTTCCAGCAGTGCGCGCAGCCGCATCTCGTCGCCGCCGATCTTTTTTCGTCGCTCAGGGGTGGGTACAGCCGCCAGGACACGCACCGTGCGCGCACCGTCCGCCTCGTCTTTTGTTCGAATCTACAAGACCGCGAACCCGCCCAGCCAACTCCTTCATGGTTTCGGTGACTGCCTCGGACGGAGCACGGCCCGGTGTACTGGGGCCACACAGCGTTAACAGCTCATGAATAACCTGTCGAATCTCCGGCCGTCTCCGGGCTTCAGCGCACGACCGATCGCCTCAGCGCACGACCGATCACGACCGATCACGAATGAAAGAGCCACTGATGGACTTCCTTCGTCCCGCCAGTTGGGAGGAGGCGCTCGCCGCCAAGGCCGAGCACCCCACCGCTGTGCCCATCGCGGGTGGCACGGACGTCATGGTCGAGATCAATTTCGACCACCGGCGGCCGGAGTACCTGCTGGACCTGAACCGCATCGGCGAGTTGCGCGAGTGGGCCGTCGGCGCCGAGAGCGTCCAGCTCGGCGCCTCCGTCCCGTACACCCACATCATGGAGCGGCTCAGGACCGAGCTGCCGGGTCTCGCGCTCGCCTCCCACACCGTCGCTTCCCCCCAGATCCGCAACCGCGGCGGCGTCGGCGGCAACCTCGGCACCGCGTCCCCCGCAGGGGACGCGCACCCGGCCCTGCTCGCCGCGGGCGCCGAGGTCGAGGTCGAGTCCGTACGCGGCGCCCGGCGCATCCCGATCGACGCGTTCTACACCGGCGTCAAGCGCAACGCTCTCGAAGCCGACGAGCTGATCAAGTGGGTGCACATCAAGAAGGCCGAAGGCCCGCAGCAGTACTCGAAGGTCGGCACCCGCAACGCGATGGTGATCGCCGTCTGCGCCTTCGGGCTCGCGCTGCACCCCCGTACCCGCACGGTCAGGACCGGCATCGGCTCCGCCGCGCCGACCCCCGTACGGGCCGCGACGGCGGAGGAGTTCCTGAACGCGGCGCTCGAAGAGGGCGGCTTCTGGGACAGCGGCAAGATCATCACCCCGTCGATCGCCAAGCAGTTCGCCACGCTGGTGTCGGCCGCCTGCAACCCCATCGACGACGTGCGCGGCACCGCCGCCTACCGCAGGCACGCCGTCGGGATCATGGCTCGCCGCCAGCTCGGCTGGACCTGGGAGCAGTACCGCGGCACCGGCCGCACGTTGGAAGGAGCTGCATAACCATGCGCGTGAACTTCACCGTCAACGGACGCAAGCACGAGGCCGACGACGTCTGGGAGGGCGAGAGCCTGCTGTACGTCCTGCGCGAGCGCATGGGCCTGCCGGGCTCCAAGAACGCGTGCGAGCAGGGGGAGTGCGGTAGCTGTACGGTACGGCTCGACGGCGTCCCGGTCTGCTCCTGCCTCGTGGCCGCCGGCCAGGTCGAGGGCCGCGAGGTGATCACGGTCGAGGGCCTGGCCGACTACGCCGAGCAGCGCGCCGAGGGCCGCAGGGGCGAGGACTCCCACGACTCCCACGGCGCCCACGACTCCCACGGCGCCCCCGCCGGCACCGACATCCAGCGCGCCCAGCAGTGGCAGGCCCGCCCGCCGGCGCAGGGCACCGACTCGCAGACCGGCGAGGGCGGCGCGCTGTCCCCCATCCAGCAGGCGTTCATCGACGCCGGCGCCGTGCAGTGCGGCTTCTGCACCCCCGGCCTGCTCGTCGCGGCCGACGAGATGCTGGAGCGGACCCCCTCGCCCACGGACGCGGACATCCGCGAGGCGCTGTCCGGCAACCTCTGCCGCTGCACCGGTTACGAGAAGATCCTCGACGCGGTGCGCCTCGCCGCCGCCCGGCAGGAAGAGGCGGTCCGATGACGAACCACGAACCGATGACGACCCAAGACCCGATGACGACCGAAGCCCCCACACCGGCGCCCCGCGCCACCGGCGCCGCCCGCGCCACCCGTCCCACCACAGGAACCCCCACCAGCCTCACCCAGGGCTCCCAGACCAAGGGCGGCATCGGCGAGTCCACCCTCCGCCCCGACGGCACCCTCAAGGTCACCGGTGAGTTCGCGTACTCGTCCGACCTGTGGCACGAGGACATGCTCTGGGGCCACACCCTGCGCTCCACCGTCGCGCACGCCGAGATCCGGTCCATCGACACCGCCGAAGCCCTCGCCATGCCGGGTGTCTACGCCATCCTCACGTACGACGACCTGCCCACCGACGTGAAGAACTACGGCCTGGAGATCCAGGACACCCCCGTCCTCGCGCACGGCAAGGTGCGCCACCACGGCGAGCCGGTCGCGATCATCGCAGCCGACCACCCGGAGACCGCGCGCCGGGCCGCTGCGAAGATCGTGATCGACTACGCCGAACTGCCCGTCATCACCGACGAGGCGTCCGCGACGGCGCCCGGCGCGCTGCTGATCCACGAGGGCCGGGACGACCACCACATCGGCCATGTCCCGCACCCGAACATCGTGCACCGGCAGCCCGTCGTACGCGGTAACGCCGACGAGGCCGCCAAGCGCGCCGATGTGATCGTGTCGGGGGAGTACGTCTTCGGCATGCAGGACCAGGCGTTCCTCGGCCCCGAGTCCGGTATGGCCGTGCCCGGCGAGGACGGCGGCGTCGACCTGTACGTGGCGACCCAGTGGCTCCACTCCGACCTGCGGCAGATCGCGCCCGTGCTCGGCCTGCCCGAGGACAAGGTCCGGATGACCCTGTCCGGTGTCGGCGGCGCCTTCGGCGGCCGTGAAGACCTCTCGATGCAGATCCACGCCTGCCTGCTGGCGCTGCGCACCGGCAAGCCGGTCAAGATCGTCTACAACCGGTTCGAGTCGTTCTTCGGGCATGTCCACCGGCATCCGGCGAAGCTCTGGTACGAGCACGGCGCCACCCGCGACGGCAAGCTCACCCACATGAAGTGCCGCATCGTCCTCGACGGCGGCGCCTACGCCTCCGCGTCCCCCGCCGTCGTCGGCAACGCCTCGTCGCTCTCGGTCGGTCCGTACGTCATCGAGGACGTCGACATCGAGGCCATCGCCCTCTACACCAACAACCCGCCCTGCGGCGCCATGCGCGGGTTCGGCGCCGTGCAGGCGTGCTTCGCCTACGAGGCGCAGATGGACAAGCTGGCCAAGCAACTGGGCCTGGGCCCGGTCGAGTTCCGCCAGCTCAACGCCATGGAGCAAGGCACACTGCTGCCGACGGGACAGCGCGTCGACTCACCGGCGCCCGTCGCCGAACTGCTGCGCCGCGTCAAGGCCAGGCCGCTGCCGCCCGAGCAGCAGTGGCTCACCGCCGGTGAGGCCGCCGACGTGCGGGCGCTGCCCGGCGGGCTTTCCAACACCACCCACGGCGAAGGGGTGGTACGGGGCATCGGCTACGCGGTCGGCCTCAAGAACGTCGGCTTCTCCGAGGGCTTCGACGACTACTCCACCGCGCGGGTGCGGCTCGAAGTCATCAACGGCGAGCCGGTCGCCGTCGTGCACACGGCCATGGCCGAGGTCGGCCAGGGAGGGGTGACCGTGCACGCGCAGATCGCCCGCAGCGAGCTGGGCGTCACCCAGGTCACCATCAACCCCGCCGACACCCAGGTCGGTTCGGCCGGCTCCACATCCGCGTCACGGCAGACGTACGTCACCGGCGGCGCGGTGAAGAACACCTGCGAGCACGTGCGCGAACAGGTCCTGGAGATGGGCCGCCGCAAGCTCGGCAGCTACCATCCGGCCTGGGCCACCGCCGAGTTGCTGCTCGAAAGCGGCAAGGTCGTCACCGACGGCGGCGAGGTGCTGGCCGGCCTGGTGGACGTACTCGGCGACGAGGCGGTCGACCTGGAGCTGGAGTGGGGCCACCGGCCGACCGCGGCGTTCGACCTCCGCACCGGGCAGGGCAACGGCCACGTCCAGTACTCGTTCGCCGCGCACCGCGCCGTCGTCGAGGTCGACACGGAACTCGGCCTGGTGAAGGTCATCGAACTGGCCTGCGCGCAGGACGTCGGCAAGGCACTCAACCCGCTGTCCGTGGTCGGCCAGATCCAGGGTGGTACCACCCAGGGGCTCGGCGTCGCGGTCATGGAGGAGATCATCGTCGACCCCAAGACCGCGAAGGTGCGCAACCCGTCCTTCACCGACTATCTGATCCCCACCATTCTCGACACACCGACCATCCCCGTCGATGTGCTCGAACTCGCCGACGACCACGCCCCCTACGGGCTGCGCGGCATCGGCGAGGCACCCACCCTGTCGTCAACTCCCGCTGTCCTCGCGGCCATCAGGAACGCGACAGGGCTCGAACTCAACCGGACGCCGGTACGTCCCGAGCATCTCACCGGTACGTAACCAGCCAACGGCGTTCCCGCCGTACCCAGTTCGCCTCGGGCCGTCCCCCGGGTCGTGCAGCCCACGCACCATCCCAAATCCCGCAATCCCAGTACCACGCGGGTGCCCCTGTGAACCTTGGGAGTAGGCACCATGACCCAGTCGTCGACAGAGCCGAAGACCACAGCCGAGGACGCCGGCTCAGGCTCACGTCCCCCGGCGGGCCGCTCGTGGCTCGACCGGTATTTCCACATAACGCACCGAGGGTCGACCGTCTCGCGCGAACTGCGCGGCGGCGTCACGACCTTCATGGCGATGGCGTACATCCTGCTGCTCAACCCGCTGATCCTGTCGGGCAAGGACGCGGCGGGCGACAGCCTCAGCCGCTCCGCGCTCATCACGGCGACGGCCTTCGCCGCCGCCCTCACCACCCTGCTCATGGGCTTCGTCGGCAAGGTGCCCTTGGCGCTCGCCGCGGGGCTGTCCGTGTCCGGTGTGCTGTCCAGCCAGGTCGTGCCCGTGATGACCTGGCCGCAGGCCATGGGCATGTGCGTGATGTACGGCGTGGTGATCATGCTGCTGGTGGTCACCGGGCTACGCGAGATGATCATGAACGCGATCCCGCTCGCGCTGAAACACGCGATCACCATGGGCATCGGGATGTTCGTCGCCCTGATCGGCCTGGTGAAGGCGGGCTTCGTGCACGCCTCCACCGGCGGCGGGCCCGTCACCCTCGGCCCGGCGGGACAGCTCGCCGGCTGGCCCGTGCTGATCTTCTGCGTCACCCTGCTGCTGATCTTCATGCTCCAGGCGCGCAACGTGCCCGGCGCGATCCTCATCGGCATCGTGATCGGCACGGTCATCGCCGTCGTGCTCAACGCCGTCGGCGACATCAGCCCCAAGGCGTGGGGCAGCGGCCCGCCCGAGCTGAAGGGCGGCGCGGTCTCGATGCCGGACTTCTCGCTGTTCGGGAAGGTCGAGTTCGGCGGCTGGGGCCAGGTCGGCGCCATGACGGTCGGCATGATCGTCTTCACCCTCGTGCTGGCCGGCTTCTTCGACGCGATGGCCACCATCATCGGGGTCGGCACGGAGGCCAAGCTGGCCGATGCCGACGGGCGGATGCCGGGGCTTTCCAAGGCACTGTTCATCGACGGCGCGGGCGGTGCGGTCGGCGGTGTGGTCGGCGGCTCGGGCCAGACCGTCTTCGTCGAGTCGGCGACCGGTGTCGGCGAGGGGGCGCGTACCGGCTTCTCCGCCGTCATCACCGGCCTGTTCTTCGCCGCCTGCCTGTTCTTCACACCGATCACCCAGATCGTGCCGGGCGAGGTCGCCGCCGCGGCGCTGGTCGTCATCGGCGCGATGATGATGCAGAACGCCAGGCATGTGGACTGGAGCGACCGGTCGGTCGCCATACCGGTGTTCCTCACCGTGGTGCTGATGCCGTTCACGTACTCCATCACCGCCGGCGTGGCCGCAGGCGTCATCGCCTATGTCGCCATCAAGATCGCCCAGGGCAGGGCGCGGGAGATCGGGGCCTTCATGTGGGGGCTCACCGCGGTCTTCCTCGTCTTCTACGCGCTGCACCCGATCGAGGCGTGGCTGGGCGTCTCCTGACCCGCCGTCACCCACATCAACCCGCTATCCATGCACGCCACTTGGCCGCCGGACCCTTGAGGAGACCGTCATGCTGGACATCGCCGAAGAGCTGAACCGGTGGGTCGGGCAGGGCCGGGACTTCGCCGTCGCCACCGTCGTGGCCGTCGGCGGCAGCGCGCCCCGCCAGCCGGGTGCCGCGCTCGCCGTCGACAGCGAGGGCACCGCGATCGGTTCGGTCTCGGGCGGCTGCGTGGAGGGTGCGGTGTACGAGCTGTGCCAACAGGTGCTCGCCGACGGCTCCGTGGTCCTGGAACGCTTCGGCTACAGCGACGAGGACGCCTTCGCCGTGGGACTGACCTGCGGCGGTGTCATCGACATCCTCGTCACACCGGTGCGCGCGGGCACCGCACGCCGCGATGTGTTCGCCGCCGCCCTCGCCACCGCGGCGGGCGGCGGGGCGGCGGCGCTCGCCCGCATCACGGAAGGCCCGGACGACCTGCGCGAACAGGCCCTGCTGGTACGGCCGGACGGCTCGTACGAGGGCGGACTCGGCGGCCACCCGGCGCTGGACCGTACGGCGGTGGGCGAGGCGCGCGCGATGCTGGACGCCGGCCGGACCGGCACCGTGGTGATCGGCGCGGGCGGCTCGCGGTGCGGCCGCCCTGTCACCCTGCTGGTCGAGTCCAGCGTCCCGCCCCCGCGCATGATCGTCTTCGGCGCCATAGATTTCGCTGCGGCGCTGGTGCGGGTCGGCACGTTCCTCGGATACCGGGTGACGGTGTGCGACGCGCGCCCCGTCTTCGCCACCCGCGAGCGTTTCCCGGACGCCGACGAGATCGTCGTCGACTGGCCGCACCGCTACCTGGAGTCGACGGAGACCGACGGTCGGACGGTGCTGTGCGTGCTCACGCACGACGCCAAGTTCGACGTACCGCTCCTGGAGGTGGCGCTCCGGCTCCCCGTCGCCTTCGTCGGCGCGATGGGTTCGCGCCGCACCCACGAGGACCGCAACCGGCGGCTGCGCGAGGTCGGTCTGACCGAGCGCGAACTGGCCGGGCTGCACTCGCCGATCGGCCTCGACCTGGGGGCGCGTACGCCCGAGGAGACCGCGCTGTCGATCGCCGCCGAGATCGTCGCGTGCCGGCGCGGCGGTACGGGAGTCTCGCTGACCGGGGCGCACACGCCGATCCACCACGACGGATCCCGCCGGGGCCCCGGCAGGCGCATCGGCTCGGTCGCCTGAGCCGGTCACAACTGCCGCTCGGTCACGATTGCCGCTCGGGTGGGACCGCCGATCGGGCACAACTGCCGCTCGGGTGGGACCGCCGGATCGGTGACGACCGCCGATCGGGCGGGACCGCGGTCAGGTGCGCCGTCCCGGGCCGCGACCCCCCACGGGCGCGGCACGGAACGGCGCGGCTACCTGCCCGTACGACCGGTGAGGCAGCGGCGCACCCGGAACCGGAGCGGCAGTCCGTGCGGGGTGGCGTGGACGGGAGACAGGCCCTCTCGCGGTTTTGGGAGCGCTCCCGAAAGACTTCTCCCACGCCTCGCCGCTGTCAAGGGCGGCGACGTTCTCTGTGTCCTGCGGGCTCAGCCCGACGCCCGCTGCACCAGCTCCGTCGGCAGCACCACGTGCTCGCGCGCCGCCTCCGGCGCACCGAGCGCCGTCAGCAGCACCCGCGCCATCGTGCGCCCCATCTCCTCCACCGGCTGGCGTACCGAGGTCAGCCGCGGGTCGGTGTGGCGGGCGATGGGGGAGTCGTCGAATCCCACCACCGCCACGTCCTCGGGGATCCGGCGGCCGGCGGCGCGCAGCGTGTGCAGGGCGCCGGCCGCCATCACGTCGGAGGCCGCGAACACCGCGTCCAGCTCCGGGTGGCGCTCCAGCAGCTCCGCCGTCGCACGCCGGCCGCCCTCCTCGGTGAAGTCGCCGTTCGCGATCCACGACGGGTCGGGCGCCGAGCCCGAGACGTCGCGCACCGCCTCCTCGTACCCGCGCAGCCGGGACTGCGCCACGTACATGTCCGGCGGTCCGGTGACCGTAGCGATGGCGCGCCGCCCCGAGCCGGCCAGATGGGCCACGGCCGAGCGGGCGCCGCCCGCGTTGTCGGCGTCCACGTACGCCACGGGCTCGGCGGCGGAGCGCCGGCCGCCGAGCACCGTCGGCAGACCGATCTGGGCGAGCAGGTCGGGCAGCGGGTCGCTGCCGTGCACGGAGACCAGCAGGACGCCGTCCACGCGGCGGGCGCCCGCGTACTGCAGGAACCGCTTCCGCTCGCTCTCGGTGCGCAGGAAGGTGAGCAGCAACTGCATGTCGGTGTCGGCGAACCCGTCGGCCACGCCGTGCACGATGTCGGAGAAGTACGGCTCGGCGAAGAACCGCTTCTCGTTCTCCGGGATGACCAGCGCGACCGCGTCGGTCCTGCTGCCCGCCAGCGCCCTGGCCGCCCGGTTCGGTACGTAGCCCAGCTCGCTGATCGCCTGCTCGACCAGGACCCTGGTGCTGTCCTTGACCCGCGGCGAGTTGTTGATGACGCGGGAGACGGTGCCCCGGCCGACTCCGGCGAGCGCCGCGACCTCTTCCAGGGTCGGCTGACCCGTACGTCCCTTCGCCACCATCTCTGCGACCTCCGGTCTGCATCTGTACGCCGTCCGGTGTGTGGGGGAACGGACTGCCGCGAGCACTCTCGCCATCCAACCACTGGGAGCGCTCTCATGCATATGTCGGCCTTGTGCCACCCGGGTCGTTGCAGGGGGTGTCGTGTGGCGTGCGGTGAGCGCCGGGGCGTACGCGCCTGGCGTGACGAGGGTGTGCAAATGTCCGTGTTTTGTAACCCGTAACCGCATTTTCTTCACCGTCGGCCGCCGGACCGCCACAGTGTGAAAGCGCCCGGCGACCGACCGGGCACAGGTACCAGCGGCACCCAGGGACGGGCGCCGTACGCAGGAGGTTCACATGTCCAACTCCGTATCCCGCACCGCAGCGGTCATCCTGGGCTCGGCCGCGCTGGCGGCCGGTGCCGTCCTCCCCGCCGTCGCCGCCGACCACGGGCACGGCCACGGCCACGGTCACGGCGCGCCGGCGCCGCACTCGACCGTCACCCTGGGCGAGGTCCAGTACGACAGCCCCGGACGCGACGACCGGTCCAACCGGAGCCTCAACGCGGAGTGGGTCACGGTCAAGAACACCGGCAAGCGCGCAGTGAACCTCAACGGCTACACGCTGGCCAAGGACAGCCGGCACGTCTACCACTTCAAGAACGTCCGGCTGGCCGCCAAGCAGTCGCTGCGGGTGCACACCGGCGTCGGCCGCGACACGGCGCGCGACCTCTACCAGGGCAGCCGCTTCTACATCTGGGACAACGACGACACGGCGACCCTGCGCGACAACCACCACCACGTGGTCGCCTCGAAGCACTGGGCGCCGAAGCACCACCACTGAGACATCCGACGGCGAGACGGCGCGACGGACTGACGGGAACGCACACTCGTACTCACACTGACACTGTCACGACATACCACTGTGCGCCACGGGCCGGCCGGCCCGTGGCGCACAGTGGTATGTACGGCAACCCGCTACAGCGGCAGTGCGCAGACCGCCACCGGCGAGGGGAACGGGTCCCCGGCGGGGCTGAGTTCGCCGCTCGCGAGGTCGACGTGGAAGACCGTCACCGTGCCGGAGTTCTGGTTCGCGGCGAACAGCAGCCCGCCGTCGGGCGAGAAGGCGATCTGCCGGGGGTAGTCGCCGCCGACCGGCACGGTGTCCAGCAGCCGCAGTTCGGCGCCGTCCGCCTCGACCGCGTACCGGGTCAGGCTGTTGTGGCCCCGGTTGGCGAGATAGGCGAAGGCGCCGTCGGCCGTGACCAGCAGTTCGGCGGGGAAGCTGCTGCCCGCGCCGCCCGCCCCGGTGGACTGCGGTTCCCCCGGGGTGAGTTCACCGCTCTGCGGGTCGTAGCCGCAGACGACCACGGTGTTGTCGAGTTCGTTGGCCAGATAGGCGTACGCGCCCGACGGGTGGAAGGTGAGGTGCCGGGGGCCCGCGCCAGGCCGCAGCGTCGCGTACGAGACCTGGCTGAGGGTGCCGGCCGACTCGTCGAGGCGGTACGTGTAGACGGTGTCGTTGCCCAGGTCGACGGCGAGGACATGGCCGCCGTCCGGGCTGGTGACGATCTGGTGGGCGTGCGGCCCGTCCTGTCCTGGGCCCGGTGCGGGGGCCGAGTGCTGGACCACGTCCGTCGCCTCGCCCAGCGCGCCCGTCGTGTCGATCGGGTGCACGGCCACACTGCCCGACGTGTAGGCGGCGCTCAGCAGCCACCGGCCGCTCGGATGGACCGACAGATGGGTCGGCCCCGCACCGCCCGCGCTCCTGCTGCCCAGCACCGAGGGGCTGCCGCCGTCGGCGGGCAGGGTGATCGCGGTCACCGCGCCGTCCTGCTGTTCGTCGACCGCGTAGAGCGTCGTACCGTCCGGATGGACCGCCAGATACGAGGGGTTGGCGACGCCGGTGAGCGTGCCGCCCGCCGTGACGGCGCCGGTCGTCCCGTCGTAGGTCGCGAGGCCGACGCCCGTTCCGCCGCCCTGCTGGGAGGTGTACGTCCCGAGGTACAGCGGCCGGCCGGCGGCGCGCGGTCCTGCGGGCAGTGGACTCCGGCTCAGCGGCGCGGTGTTCGCCTCCGCCGCCGCCGGTACGGCGGCCAGCGCCGCCGCCGCGGCGAACACGCCGAGCACCCGGCGCCTGCCGGGGCCGCCGGGTGGTTGTGCGTCCTGTCCTGTGCTCCTGCTCATGCCGGTCACCTCTGCGTGTGGGGGGTGTGACGGGTGGGGGTGTGACGGGTGGAGAGTGGTGGAGGGGGGATCGTGGTGGACGGGGGATCGTGGTGGACGGGGCGAACGCGCCCACCACAGTGGCCCGATCCGCTCGTCCCGACAAGTCCGGAACTGATATGACGGGCCGTCAGAACGCATTTGGTCCCGGTGGCCGCTTCTCCATATCATCCGGCGATGATCATAAGTAAACGGTCGGCGGTCGCCGCGTGCGGTCTGCTGGCCGCTCTGTCCTTCGGGCTCCTCGCGCCCTCCACCGCGGCAGCCGACGACGAACCCGCGGCGCAGCCCGCACCCAAGGTCGATCTCGTGCTGGACGTCAGCGGTTCGATGCGGACCCGCGACATCGACGGCCAGACCCGGATGACGGCGGCCAAGCAGGCGTTCAACGAAGTCCTGGACGCGGTACCGCAGGGGGTGGAGCTGGGGATCCGCACCCTCGGGGCCAACTACCCGGGCAAGGACACCAAGGTGGGCTGCAAGGACACCGAGCAGCTCTACAAGGTCGGCCCGCTGGACCGCACCGAGGCGAAGACCGCCGTCGCCACCCTCGCCCCCACCGGCTGGACGCCCATCGGCCCCGCGCTGCTGCGTGCGGCCGACGACCTCGAAGGCGGCGAGGCCACCCGCCGTATCGTCCTGATCACCGACGGCGAGGACACCTGCGCGCCGCTCGACCCCTGCGAGGTGGCCCGCGACATCGCGGCCAAGGGCATCCACCTCGTCATCGACACGCTCGGCCTCGTCCCCGACGACAAGACGCGCAAGCAGCTCACCTGCATCGCCGAGGCCACCGGCGGCACCTACACCTCCGTACGGCACACCGACGAACTGTCCGGCCGGGTGACCCAGTTGGTCGACCGGGCCGCCGATCCCGTGGTCACGCCCGTGGCCACCGAGGGCGCGGCGCGCTGCGCGCAGGCCCCCGAACTCAAGCCCGGTCTCTACAGCGACCGCGAGCGGTTCTCCGAACACCGCTGGTACCGCGTCGACGTCCGGCCGGGACAGGAGCTGCGCGCCTCGGTGAGCGTCTCCGCCGACCGCGCGGTCGACCTCGACTACGGCGTACTGCTGCGGGCCGTGACGCTGCACGGCAGGGAGATCGTGCGCGGCTCGGAGGCGGGCGCGGGGCGCACCGATGTGATCTCCGCCGGTCTGCGCTACCCGAAGCCGCCCGTCGACGAGGACGACGACGGCACCCCACCGCCCGCCGAGGCGGTCTGCCTTGAGGTCGGCAACGCCTTCTCGGCGCCCGACTCGGTGCAGACCACCCCGGGACTGCCGGTCGAGCTGACCGTCGCCCTGGTGGACTCGCCCGACGACCCCTCCGACGTCGCCTCCTTCGGTCTCGGCCGGGGCTGGTGGCTGCTCGGTCTGCTGACCCTCACCGGACTGGTCGCCGGACTGCTGTGGGGCTGGATCTCCCGCTGGCGTGTCGCTGTCTGGAGGAGCAACTGATGCGTACCACAGGTGTGTTCACGAGCGTTCTGCTCACGGGTGCTTTGGCGGGCGCGGTGTTCGCCGGCGCCGCAGGACCCGCCGCGGCCGACAGCCCGAGCCCGTCCGACACCGCCGCCACCACCGACGACGGTTCGGGCGACGACGGCTCGGCTGCGCCGACCGAGGCCGGCACGTCGTTCCGTACGGCGACGGCCTTCCGGCCGGGGCAGCGGCCCACGGCCGACGCGTCGACCGGCGACTACCTGTACTGGATGTTCCCCGTCGACGTGGGGCAGCGGGCCACCGTGACCGCCGAGGTCACCTTCCCCGACTCCTCGGCCAGGAAGTCGAGTTCCACCTGGCAGGTCGACGTGTACGACGGACTGCGCCGCCGCCAGCCGTGCGTCTACGGCGCGCAGACCCGGGCCGTCGCGGGAGACGCGGGCACGGTCGAACTGCGCTGCACGCTGCGCACCGTACGGGCCTGGGCCGAGCCGTGGTCCAACGACCCGCTGCCGGGCAGCTATTACATCCGGCTGACCGCGATCAACGCGCAGGAGCAGGACCTCGGGCTGCCGATGAAGGCGTCGATCGGGGTGCGGACGTCCGGCGAAGGCGGCGCGCACGCCGTCGGCGGCAAGCTCGCCGCACCGCTGACGCCCGGCGTCGCCGACGACGGAGCGGCGACGGCGCCCGAGGACGGCTGGTCGTCGGGCCGCTGGTCCGACCGCTGGCTGTGGACGGTCGGCGGCGGCGTGCTCGGCGCGCTCGCCGCCATCGCCGGCTACACCCTGGCCCGCCCCTCACGCCGCCGGGCGGCCCCGGCACCGCCGCCCGCGCAGTACTGAGCGCGAAAGCGCCGAAACGGCCGGTTCCGGGGGCCTGTTCACCCACAGGCCCGCGGAGCCGACCGTGTACAAGGCGCCTGCTTGCGACGGCCACCTGCGGGCCCGCAGGGGCACGCGCCCTCGCAGCACCGGAAGCCGCCGCGATAGCCTGGCGCGTGTGACTGTGCCCAGCGCCTCCGACGCCTCTGACCAGACGCCGAAACTCTTCGCGATCAGTGACCTCCACGTCGCGTACACCGAGAACCGCGACATCGTCGAATCGCTGCGCCCGCAGTCCCCGGACGACTGGCTCATCGTCGCGGGCGACACCGCGGAGAAGGTCGCGGACGTCGAATGGGCGCTGCGCACCCTCGCCGGCCGGTTCGCGAAAGTGGTGTGGACGCCGGGCAACCACGAGCTGTGGACGCACAAGCAGGACCCGGTGCAACTGCGCGGCGACGCCCGCTACCAGCATCTGGTGGCGCTCTGCCGGGAGTTGGGCGTGTCGACGCCCGAAGACCCGTACCCCGTCTGGCGGGGCCCCGGCGGTCCTGTCACCGTGGCGCCCCTCTTCGTCCTCTACGACTACACGTTCCGCCCGGCCGGCACCACGACCAAGGAGCAGGCGCTGGCCGTCGCGCACGAGTCGGGCGTGGTCTGCACGGACGAGATGGTGCTCCACCCCGACCCGTATCAGAGCCGTGAGGCCTGGAGCGCCGAGCGGGTCAGGATCACCGAGAAGCGGCTCGAAGACAGAACACCCGGTATGCCGACGATTCTGGTCAACCACTGGCCGCTGACCCGCCACCCCACCCGCGTCCTCACCTATCCCGAGTTCGCGCTGTGGTGCGGCACGGAAGCCACGGCCGACTGGCATGTGCGCTTCGAGGCCAAGGCGGTCGTCTACGGCCATCTGCACATCCCGCGCACCACCTACGAGGACGGGGTGCGGTTCGAGGAGGTCTCCGTCGGCTACCCCCGCGAATGGCAGCGCCAGCGGCACCCCGATCCCGCGCTGCGCCAGATCCTGCCCGTGCCGGGGTCCACGTCATGATCGGCGAGATACTGCCGCCGACCGTGGCGTCCGTGGCCAGGACGGACGACGTCGCCGAGCCCGACCTCTTCCCCGAAGAGGCGGCGCTGGTGGAGAAGGCCGTGCCCAAGCGGGTGCGCGAGTTCGGCACCGCCCGGCACTGCGCGCGCAGCGCGCTCGCCCAACTGGGCGTGGAGCGCGCGCCCATCCTGCGGGACCAGCGCGGCGCGCCGGGCTGGCCGGCCGGGACGGTCGGCAGCATGACCCACTGCGACGGCTTCCGCGCCGCCGCCGTCGCCAGGAAGAGCGACATCGTCACCCTCGGCATCGACGCCGAACCGCACGCCCGGATCCCCGACGGCGTGCTGGAGACCATCACGGTGGGGGACGAGCCGGCCCGTATCGGGAAGCTGTCCCGCACCCGGCCCGAAGTCCACTGGGACCGGCTGCTGTTCAGCGCCAAGGAGTCCGTGTACAAGGCGTGGTACCCGATCACCGGAAGCTGGCTGGACTTCACCGAGGCGGAGTTCGACATCGAAGCGACGGGCGCGTCCGGTGCGGCGGGTGCGGCGGGTGCGGCGGGTGCGGCGAGCGGCGGCTTCACGGCGCGGCTGCTGGTGCCGGGACCCGAACTGCCGGGCCACGGCACGCTCAAGGGGTTCACCGGGCGCTGGGCGGTGCGGGACGGCATCATCATGACGTCCGTCGTCCTCGCGGCTGCGTCCCGGTAGACCGGCTCCTCGCCGGCCGGTGTCGCGGACCGAAGGTGTCCGCAAGGCTCGGTACGGTTTCGGGCATGGCCTCGAAGACGACCGACCCCGTGCTCGGGGTGCACGCCCTCAACCGGGCGACCCTGGAGCGGCAGATGCTCCTGCGCCGCGACACGAGGCCGGCCGAGGACGCCGTCGCGCATCTGCTGGGGCTGCAGGCGCAGAACGTGAAACCGCCGTACTTCCAACTCGCGGCCCGGCTGGCGGGGTTCGTCCCCGAGGACCTGTCCGGGCTGATGGCCTCCCGCGCCGTGGCCCGGCTGGTGACCATGCGCTCCACGATCCATACGCACACCGCCGACGACTGCCTCACCCTGCGCCCGCTCGTCCAGCCCGCCCGCGACCGCGAACTGGGGCTCTTCCGCAAGGGGCTGACCGGCGTCGACCTCGACCGGCTGGCCGCGTACAGCCGCGCGTTCGTCGAGGAACAGCCGCGCCCGGTCAAGGAGTTGCGCGAGGCACTGCTGAAGCGGTGGCCGGACGCCGATCCGCAGGCGCTGACCGCCGCAGCCCGCTGCCTGCTGCCGCTCGTGCAGACCACCCCGCGCGGACTGTGGGAGACCAGCGCCCAGGTCACCCTCACCACGGCGGAACACTGGTTCGGCAGGCCCGCCGAGCCAGCGCCCGCCCCCGACGGGACCGTTCTGCGCTATCTCGCGGCCTTCGGACCCGCCTCCGTGAAGGACATGCAGACCTGGGCGGGGCTGACCCGGCTGCGGGCCGTCTTCGAGCGGCTACGGCCCCGGCTGCGCACGTTCCGGGACGAGAACGGCGGCGAACTCTTCGACCTGCCCGAAGCGCCGAGGCCCGACCCCGGCACCCCGGCGCCGCCGCGCTTCCTGCCGGAGTTCGACAACGTGCTGCTCTCGTACGCCGAGCGCGGCCGGATCGTCCCGCCGGCCTATCGGGGCCGCGCCTGGCGGGGGAACACCGGATACCGCACGCTCCTCGTGGACGGCTTCCTCGCGGGCGTCTGGCAGCCGCCGGAAGGCGGCGGCGCGCCCCTCACCGTCGAACTCTTCGCCGCCATCGGCCGCCGACAGCTCGCCGAGGTGACGGAGGAGGGCAAGCGGCTGCTCACCACCATGTACGCGGGCGCGGCCGGTGGAGTCCGCTACGCGAACTTCACCGGCGCCTGACCGCACGCGTGCTCTGACGGATCGTCACCTCACAGCCCGACGTCCCGCATCCGCAGGTCGTCGAAGCTCTCCCGCCGGACCAGCAGCCGTGACCTGCCCTCCGACACCGCGACCACCGGCGGGCGGCCCGTCATGTTGTAGCCGGACGCCATCGACACCTGGTAGGCGCCCGACGCCGGTACGGCCAGTACGTCACCCGCTCTGACGTCCTCGGGCAGCTCCACCGACTCGGCGAGCACGTCGCCCGCCTCGCAGTGCCGCCCGACGACCGTCGCCGTCCGCATCGGCGCGTCCGACGCCCGGCCCACCCTGCGGACGGTGTAGCGCGCGCCGTACAGCGCGGGGCGCGGGTTGTCGCTCATCCCGCCGTCGACGGCGACGAAGGCCCGGCCGCCGGTGTGTTTGACCGACAGCACGCGGTAGAGGGCGATCCCGGCCGGTGCCATGATCGAACGGCCCGGCTCGACGGTCAGCCGCGGCACCGGTAGCTCGTGCTCGGCGCAGGCGTCCGCCAGCGTTTCGGTGATCAGCCGCCCGTACACCGACGGCGCGGGCGCCGGGTCGCCCGGCAGATACGCCACGGCGAAACCGCCGCCCATGTCCAGCTCGGGCAGGGTCACCCCGAACCGCTCCCGGATCAGCGCCATGAAGGCGACCACCCGCCGCACGGCCTCGGCGAACGGCTCGGCTTGGGTGATCTGCGAGCCCAAGTGGCAGTGCAGCCCGACCAGTTGGAGCCGGTGCTGGCCGAGGATCCGGCCGACGGCGTCCAGCGCGTCGCCGTCGGCGATCGACAGGCCGAACTTCTGGCCCACCACCCCCGTACGCACCTTGCGATGCGCACCCGCCGCCACACCGGGCACCACCCGCACCATCACCTGCTGCGGGTCGGGCCCGGCGACCTGGGCGGCGAGCCGTGCGATCTCGTTGTCCGAGTCGATGACGATCCGGCCGACGCCGAGCCGCAGCGCCGTCCGCAGGTCCTCCGGCGACTTCGCGTTGCCGTGCAGCACGATGTGCTCCGGCGGGAAGCCGCGGGTGGCGGCCAGCTCCAGTTCACCGGCGGAGCAGACATCGAGCCCGAGGCCCTCCTGCTCGACCCAGTCGACCACGGCGCGGCACAGGAACGCCTTGGCCGCGTAGACGACATCGGCCTGCGGCAGCGCGGCACGCCAGGCCCGCGCCCGGGATCTGACCTCGCCCTCGTCCAGTACGTACGCCGGTGTGCCGTACCGCTCGGCCAGCTCGGCCAGGGACACGCCCGCCACGGCGATGTCACCGCCGGGGGCCAGCACGGCGGACGTGGGCCACACCGTCGCCGTACTCAGCTCGTCGATACGCAGCAGCGGCCGCGGTTCGGTGGTCATACGGCCATCGCCTCCGGGACGTCCAGCGGGCCCATGGTCCGGCGCGCGCAGGTCATGACCGGCGCGGGACGCCGGCCGACCGGTGAGGGAGGAGCGGACGGGACGGCGGTGAGCTGCGGGTCGACCGTCACCACCATCGCCCCGAGCGGCGCGCCGAGCGCGCGCAGCGCCGGCTCGGAGAGCAGGATCCAGGCCTGCCGCTCACCGAAGACGGCAGCCAGCCGCCCCCTGCGGGTGAACCCGACAGCGGTCCGCGCCCCGAGCGGGGTACGCGCGAAACGCAACTGGCAGTCCCCCGAGGGACCGCGCCGCACGGGTACGTAGAGCATGCCCGCACCGCACGGCAGATCGGCCGGGTCGGGGTCCGCGGCTTCGTCGTCGGAAATGCGCTCCATGGTGTCCTCCGGAGGAGTAGGTCACTGCCTGACACCAGGAAGCTATGCCCGCCGGGGACGCGTCCGGCGGGCCCATGACGACCCCTTGATCACCACCCCCCAGATCTTGACGCCCCCCTGTCGCCGCCCCGTCCTGACCTGCGGACCCGCTCAGGGCAGGAGCCCCGCCCTGCGGGCTGACACGACCGCTTCGAGGCGGGTGTGGGCGCCCAGTTTGCGCATGGCCGAGCGGAGGTAGCCCTTCACCGTCTCGGGGCGCAGGCCGAGCAGTTCGGCTGCCGACGCGTTCGTCGCGCCTGCCGAGACGCAGCTCAGGACGTCCAGTTCGCGGGGGGCCAGGCCGATCGGCATCGGGGGGCCGTCCGGCGCTGTCGCGCCCGCCAACCGGCCGCAGACCGCGAGGAGTTCGTCGCGCAGCCGGGTGTCGGGGACGCGGGGGGCCAGGGCGCGCAGTTCGCTGTGGGCCGCGCGTACCTGCTCCCAGGCCGCCGTACCGGCCGCCGGTTCGCGGGTCAGGGACAGCAGCCGCTGCACCTCGTCGCGTACCGCAAGGGACTGCTCCACGTCCCGCGCGGCGGCGACAGCCGCGTCGAAGGTGCGGTCGCCTATCGGCAGCGCCGTGCGCAGCGCCCCGTACAGCACCCCGCGCACCTTGCGCCGTACGACCACCGGCACGGCCAGCACCGAGCGCAGGCCCTCGGCGGCGACCGCCGCGTCGTACTCGTGGCTGATGTGGCGCGCCTCGTGGTAGTCGGTCACGGCGAACGGGCGGCGCAGCGCGATCGACTTGCCGCCGAGGCCGTTGCCCGAGGAGATCAGCAGGCCGCGCAGGGCGCTCGTCGCCGCTCCGGTCAGCTCGGCGAGTCTGACCTGGCCCGGGTCGTGCAGCAGCCCGCCGAAGGCGACCGGCAGCCCCGTCGTACGGCGCAGCCGCAGCAGCGCAGCGCGCATCTCCACCGCCTCCACCGCTTCGGCCACGCCGCTCGTTCCTCTCGCCCCGCCGGGCCACCCCCGTTCGGGGGTGGTGAGACCTGCGTCACGATTACACAGTGGCAGTGCACGGCCCCGCAATGAGGAGGACACATGACGGAATCCAGCCCGACCGGCCCGACCGAGCAGTTCAGGGCCGCCCGGGACTTCCTCCTGGCGCACCGCGAGGACTACGCGACGGCCTACGCGGGGTTCGAGTGGCCCAGGCCCGAGCGGTTCAACTGGGCGCTGGACTGGTTCGACCGCATCGCCGAAGGCAACGACCGGCTCGCCCTGCACATCGTCGAGGAGGACGGTGCCCGCACCCGGGTCACCTTCGCCGAGATGGCGGCGCGCTCCAACCAGGCGGCCAACTGGCTGCGCGCGCAAGGGGTGCGGGCGGGGGACCGGATCATCGTCATGCTCGGCAACCAGGTCGAGCTGTGGGAGACCGCGCTGGCCGCGATGAAGCTGCGGGCCGTCGTCATCCCGGCGACCCCGCTGCTCGGCCCCGTCGACCTGCGCGACCGCGTCGAGCGCGGCCGGGCCCGCCATGTGATCGTCAGGGCCGACGACACCGCGAAGTTCGACTCCGTGCCCGGCGACTTCACCCGCGTCGTGGTCGGGGCCGGGCGCGACGCGCAGACCGGCGGCTGGCTGCCGTACCAGCAGGCGTACGCCGAGTCCGAGACGTTCGAGCCCGACGGGGTCACCCGTGCGGACGATCCGCTGATGCTGTATTTCACCTCGGGCACCACCGCGCGGCCGAAGCTGGTCGAGCACACCCACGTCTCGTACCCGATCGGCCATCTGGCCACGATGTACTGGATCGGCCTCAAGCCGGGCGACGTGCATCTCAACATTGCCTCACCCGGATGGGCCAAGCACGCCTGGTCGAATCTCTTCGGGCCGTGGAACGCCGAGGCGACCGTCTTCATCCACAACTACACCCGCTTCGACCCGGCGCGGCTGATGGCGGAGATGGACGGCGCCGGGGTCACCAGCTTCTGCGCCCCGCCCACCGTGTGGCGGATGCTGATCCAGGCCGACCTGTCGCAGCTCCGCACCCGGCCGCGCGAGGTCGTCGCGGCCGGCGAACCGCTCAACCCCGAGGTGATCGAGACCGTACGGCGCGAGTGGGGTCTGACCATCCGGGACGGGTTCGGCCAGACGGAGACGGCCGTGCAGGTCGCCAACTCACCGGGGCAGTTGGTCAAGGCGGGCTCCATGGGCCGGCCGACCCCCGGCTACCGGGTGGTGCTGGTCGACCCGGTGACGGGCGAGGCGGGGGTGGACGAGGGGGAGATCTCGCTCGACCTGTCCACGCTTCCGGTCGGGTTGATGACCGGCTACCACGGCGACCCGGAGCGTACGGCCGAGGCGATGGCGGGCGGCTACTACCGGACAGGCGACATCGGCTCGCGCGACGCCGACGGCTACATCACCTACATCGGCCGAAGTGACGACGTGTTCAAGGCCAGTGACTACAAGATCTCGCCCTTCGAGCTGGAGAGCGCCCTGTTGGAGCACGAGGCGGTGGCCGAGGCCGCCGTCGTGCCCGCCCCCGACCCGCTGCGGCTCGCCGTGCCGAAGGCGTACATCGTCCTCGCCGAAGGCTGGGAGCCGGGGCCCGACACGGCCAAGGTGATCTTCGAGCACTCCCGCGCCGTCCTCGCGCCGTACAAGCGGCTGCGCCGGCTGGAGTTCGCACCGCTGCCCAAGACCGTCTCGGGGAAGATCCGCCGCATCGAGCTGCGCGAGCTGACCGCCAACGGTTCGGACGCCGAATACGACGAGGGAGACCTGCGATGAGCACACCGGCCACGGCCGCGTCGTACACCCACGGTACGGGGGACACCCCGCTGCTCGGCGACACCATCGGCGCCAATCTCGACCGGGCGATCGAGGCGTTCCCCGACCGCGAGGCCCTGGTCGACGTACCGTCCGGACGGCGCTGGACGTACGGGGAGTTCGGGGCGGCCGTCGACGAACTGGCGCGCGCCCTGCTCGGCAGCGGCATCGCGAAGGGCGACCGGGTCGGCATCTGGGCGGTCAACTGCCCCGAGTGGGTGCTCGTGCAGTACGCGACTGCCCGGGTCGGCGCCATCATGGTCAACATCAACCCGGCCTACCGCGCCTACGAGTTGGAGTTCGTGCTCAAGCAGTCCGGGATCTCCCTGCTGATCGCGTCCACCGCCCACCGCACCAGCGACTACCGGGCGATGGTGGAGCAGGTGCGGGCCAACTGCCCGGCCCTGCGCGCCGTCCACTACATCGGCGACCCGAGCTGGCACGCACTCCACGACGCGGCCGGCGGCGTCAGCGGGGACCAACTGAGGGCGCGCGAGGCCGAGCTGTCCTGCGACGACGCGATCAATATCCAGTACACCTCAGGCACCACCGGTTTCCCCAAGGGCGCCACCCTCTCCCACCACAACATCCTCAACAACGGCTATTTCGTGGGGGAGACGGTCGGCTACACCGAGCAGGACCGGATCTGCCTGCCGGTCCCCTTCTACCACTGCTTCGGCATGGTCATGGGCAATCTCGCCGCCACCTCGCACGGCGCGTGCATCGTCATCCCGGCCGGAGCCTTCGACGCCGAAACGACGCTGCGCGCCGTCGAGGCGGAGCACTGCACGTCCCTGTACGGCGTACCGACCATGTTCATCGCCGAGTTGAACCTCCCCGGGTTCGCGGCGTACGACCTGTCGTCGCTGCGCACCGGCATCATGGCGGGCTCGCCCTGCCCGGTCGAGGTGATGAAGCGGGTCGTCGCCGAGATGAACATGGCGGAGGTCTCGATCTGCTACGGCATGACGGAGACCTCACCCGTCTCCACCCAGACCCGCCGCGACGACGACCTGGAGCGGCGCACCGGCACAGCGGGCCGGGCCCTGCCGCACATCGAGGTCAAGGTGATCGACCCGGTGACCGGAGTGACCCTGCCGCGCGGCGAGTCGGGCGAGCTGTGCACCCGGGGCTACAGCGTGATGCTGGGCTACTGGGACGAGCCCGAGCGCACGGCCGAGGTCATCGACGCGGGACGCTGGATGCACACCGGCGATCTCGCGGTGATCAGGGAGGACGGCTACGCGCAGATCGTGGGCCGGATCAAGGACATGATCATCAGGGGTGGGGAGAACGTCTATCCGCGGGAGATCGAGGAGTTCCTCTACACCCACCCCCAGGTCGCCGACGTACAGGTCGTCGGTGTCGCCGATCCGAAGTACGGCGAGGAGATCCTGGCCTGCGTCATCCCGCGCGACCCGGCCGACCCGCCCACGCTGGACGACATCGCCGCGTACTGCCGCGACCGGCTCGCGCACTACAAGATCCCGCGCCGGGTGGAGATCGTGGACGCCTTCCCGATGACGGTGAGCGGCAAGGTCAGAAAGGTCGAACTGCGCGAGCGTTTCGGCGTTCAGGCCAGCAACTCCGCGGAGCGCTCCCAGAGCTGACGGGCCAGATCGGCGTCCCGCGTCTGCGGGTTGAGGGTTGAGCCGCTTGGCGGGTTCGCGCTGCTCGTAGTAGCGCCCCGGCTCCCAGTCGGTGCCGGGGTGGCTCTCGGCGAACCAGACCAACTGGTCCGCGCCCTTCTCCGGAGAGATCAACATGCCACGGGTGACAGGGTCGATGGTGATGAACTTCATCAGCCGGCTCTCGGACTTGGTGCCGAAGCTCGACGCGACATTTCCGGGGTGGTGGGCGACGGCGCAGCACTCCTGGCTCGCTTCCGGTGCGCACGGCCCCTTCGCCGAGGCCGTCGACCGCGCGATGGCGACGGTCGCCCCCCGCGCCTGAGCGCCGAATCGGCGGCCCCGGCCCCGGCCCCCGCCCCGGCTCACAGTTCGCGGCGCATACAGACCCGCGGCCAGGCGTCCAGGCCCTGTTGTGCCTCGGCGCGCCTGATCTCCCGCAGGCCCTCGGTGAGTTCGTCCTCGCCGAGGGTGCGGAAGCCGAGCCGCGTGTAGTACGGCGCGTTCCACGGGACCTCGGCGAACGTCGTGAGGGTGAGCGCGGGCAGCCCCGCGTCCTTCGCGAGCCGTCCGACATGGTCGATGAGGGCGCTGCCGATCCTGCGGTGTGCCGCCGCCGGGTGGACCGTGACCTGCTCCACATGCCCCGTGCCGTCGACCTCCTCGTGGATCACATAGGCGACGGGCGCGCCGCTGCCGTCGTCCGTCACCCAGAGCAGGCCGTCGGCGCGGTAGCGCTCCAGCACATGGAGCGACGGGGGAGTGTCGTCGGCGACGAGCGCCATCCCGACCGTGCGGAACGGCTCGCCCGCCGCGACCTCGATGTCCTGGAGCAGGGGCAGATCCGCCGAGGTGGCAGGGCGTATGAGCATCGGCCGATTATGGCGCGGGCTCACGCCCCGGACGACACTAATTCCGCCGCCGGGGTGTTGACCGGCTGCGGGGCGCCCGTGAGGTCCATGACGAACAGCGGCACCCCGAGGTCGTCGGCGCGGGCGCGCGCGTCGTCCGCGTACCCCGCGAGCGAGAAGAAGACACTGACCGCCGAGGCGCTCAGCCCGTGCAGCCATAGCGTCTCCACCGAGCGCAGCGAGGCCGGGCTGGTCGTCGGGTCGACCTGGGCGACGACCTCGGGGCCGCGCAGGTCGATGCCGGACGCCGGCTGCTCCTCGGCCTGGACGATGCCGTGGAAGCCCAGCCAGCGCAGATAGAGCGCGGCTGCCGTCACCACGTCGCGCGCCGTGCGGATCGTCAGCGGATGGAAGGACGGCCGGGGAGCCGCGGGCCTGCGCGACAGCACCGGGCGCACCCGCGCCGTGTCCTGCGGGTCCTGGGGCTCCCGCGGCTCCCGCGCCGGTCCCGCCGGATTCACCGGCCGTACGGGGATGCGCAGCACCGCCCCGCAGGGGCAGCCGAGTTCGGGCTGGGGCCAGTGCCCCTGCCGGCCGCAGGCGGCGCAGCGGACCATCACCCACTCGTCGGTCCAGGTGCGGTGGGTGATCGGTTCAGGGGGTGCGTCCCGCGCCAGCGGCGGGGCCACCGGTGCGCCGCAGGCGCACGGGTACACCGACACCACGAAGGTGTGCCGACGGCTGCAGGTCGGGCAGCTCACCGGAACGCTCTCTCCCATCACGACCCCCATCAACCACGTTCGCACATGCCTCATCGACTGCGCTGCGTGGCCCATCGTCCACCAAGAGCGAGGCGTTGGGGAGGGGCCGCCGGGATCCCTCCCTTGACGGGGTGTCGTATCGACCCTAGATTGTTTCCATATAGCAGAACAGTACTTCCACATTACGGAATTGGCGCTCTCAGGTGGCGCGACAGAGCCCGAATCCGCCTGCCGGATGAGGAGTAACCCCATGACGCGAATGACCGCCGCCCGAGCGGCAGTTGAGATCCTCAAGCGCGAGGGCGTGACACACGCCTTCGGTGTGCCGGGTGCCGCGATCAATCCCTTCTACGCCGCCCTCAAGGCGTCCGGGGGCATCCATCACACGCTCGCCCGCCATGTCGAGGGCGCCTCGCACATGGCGGAGGGCTACACCCGTACCGAGACCGGCAACATCGGTGTCTGCGTGGGTACGTCGGGTCCGGCCGGCACCGACATGATCACCGGTCTCTACTCGGCGCTCGGCGACTCCATCCCGATCCTGTGCATCACGGGCCAGGCGCCCACCGCCGTGATCCACAAGGAGGACTTCCAGGCCGTCGACATCGCGTCGATCGCCGCGCCCGTCACCAAGGCCGCCACCACGGTCCTGGAGGCCGCGCAGGTGCCCGGCGTGCTGCAGCAGGCGTTCCATCTGATGCGCTCGGGACGGCCGGGCCCGGTCCTGGTCGACCTGCCGATCGACGTCCAGCTCACCGAGATCGAGTTCGACCCGGAGCTGTACGAGCCGCTGACGCCGTACAAGCCGGCCGCGACCCGCGCGCAGGCGGAGAAGGCCGTCGCGATGCTGGCCGCTTCCGAGCGGCCGCTGATCGTCGCGGGCGGCGGCATCATCAACGCGGACGCGTCCGCGCTGCTGGTCGAGTTCGCCGAGCTGACCGGCGTGCCGGTCATCCCCACCCTGATGGGCTGGGGCACCATCGCCGACGACCACGAGCTGAACGCGGGCATGGTCGGGCTCCAGACCTCGCACCGCTACGGCAACGCCACGTTCCTGGAGTCGGACTTCGTCCTCGGCATCGGCAACCGCTGGGCCAACCGGCACACCGGCAAGCTCGATGTCTACACGCGTGGGCGGACGTTCGTGCACGTCGACATCGAACCCACCCAGCTCGGCAAGATATTCGCCCCCGACCTCGGCATCGCGTCCGACGCCAAGGCGGCGTTGGAGCTCTTCGTCCAGGTGGCGCGGGAGCTGAAGGAGGCCGGGCGGCTGCCCGACCGCAGTGCCTGGGCCGCGTCGGCCAGGGAGCGCAAGGCCACACTGCACCGGCGTACGCACTTCGACAACGTGCCGCTCAAGCCGCAGCGGGTGTACGAGGAGATGAACCGGGCCTTCGGGCCCGAGACCCGGTACGTGACCACCATCGGCCTCTCCCAGATCGCCGGCGCGCAGATGCTGCACGTCTACCGGCCGCGCCACTGGATCAACTGCGGCCAGGCGGGCCCGCTCGGCTGGACCGTTCCCGCGGCGCTGGGCGTCGCCACCGCCGACCCGGAGGCGACCGTCGTCGCCCTGTCCGGCGACTACGACTTCCAGTTCATGCTCGAAGAGCTGGCGGTCGGCGCGCAGCACCACATCCCTTACGTGCATGTGCTGGTGAACAACTCCTATCTGGGCCTGATCCGCCAGGCGCAGCGCAACTTCGACATCGACTTCCAGGTCAATCTGGAGTTCGAGAACCTCAACTCGCCCGAGCTGGGCGTCTACGGGGTCGACCATGTGAAGGTCGCCGAGGGTCTCGGCTGCAAGGCGATCAGGGTCACCGAGCCCGATCAGTTGCTGCCCGCCTTCGAGGAGGCCAAGAAGCTGGCGGCCGAGTTCCGGGTGCCGGTCGTCGTGGAGGCCATCCTGGAGCGCGTCACCAACATCGCCATGAGCGGCAGTGACATCGCCAGTGTGAACGAGTTCGAGGACATCGCCACCGAGCCGGGCCACGCGCCCACCGCGATCCTGCCGCTGGCCTGACCCTGGCGGCAGGCCCTGTACGGCCCCGGTACCGGACCAACTCCGGCACCGGGGCCGTACGCGTGCGCGGGTGTACGTAGCGGCCCCGGGCCCTTCGTGCGGGTCGGCCCTGACACACAAGAGCGCGGAGTACGGGACCAGTTGTCTCCGTACCCCGCGCTCCGTCGGGCAGACCGCGGCGGCGGGCGAAGGGAGCGGGGCCCCCTCCCTCACGTCGGTGAGGGGGCCGCTCGCTCCCGTTACCACCGCACTGGCTCACTCGCCGCCGCGGTCCGATCAGGGAGGAAGGCTCACTCCTCGCGCAGCGCGCGTACCGCTTCCTCGACACGCTTGCCGTACTCCTGGTCGGCGGCGTGGAAATGGGCCAGGTTCTTCTCGACCACCTCGTCCAGGGAGACCTGCGACAGCCCGCCGGCGATGTTCGCGACGAGCCGGGACCTCTCCTCCGCCGACATCAGCCGGTACAACTCGCCGGCCTGGAAGAAGTCGTCGTCCTTGGTGTGCGCGGGCGCCGGGTGGGTCCCGGTCCAGCCGTGCACGGCGTACGGCGCGGCGAGCGCGGCGTCGCTCTGCACGGGCCCCGCGTACGAATTGGGCTCGTAGTTCTTGTCGTACCGTCCGCCACGGCGCGCGGCCATGGCGCCGTCACGGCCGTAGTTGTCGACGGTCGCCGCCTTCGGCGCGTTCACGGCGAGCTGGGTGTGGTTGACGCCGAGCCGGTAGCGGTGGGCGTCGGCGTACGCGAACAGCCGGCCCTGGAGCATCTTGTCCGGCGAAGGGCCGATGCCAGGAACGAAGTTGTTCGGTGAGAACGCCGCCTGCTCGACCTCGGCGAAGACGTTGTCGGGGTTGCGGTCGAGCACCAGGCGGCCCACCCGGCGCAGCGGATAGTCGCTGTGCGGCCACACCTTGGTGACGTCGAACGGGTTGAAGCGGTAGCTCGCGGCCTCTGCGGCCGGCATCACCTGGACGTGCAGCGTCCACGACGGGTTCATGCCGCGCTCGATGGCCTGGAGCAGGTCCGTCTGGTGCGAGTTCGCGTCCCTGCCGACGAGTTCGGCCGCCTGCCCCGCGCTCAGCGAGCGCACGCCCTGGTTGGTCTTGAAGTGGTACTTGACGAAGAAGGCCGCGCCTTCCGCGTTCGTCCACTGGTAGGTGTGCGAGCCGTAGCCGTTCATGTGCCGGTACGAGGCGGGGATGCCGCGGTCGCCCATCAGCCAGGTCACCTGGTGCGTCGCCTCGGGCGAATGCGCCCAGAAGT
This sequence comes from Streptomyces sp. NPDC087906, assembly GCF_055584925.1. NCBI lineage: Bacteria > Bacillati > Actinomycetota > Actinomycetes > Kitasatosporales > Streptomycetaceae > Streptomyces > Streptomyces sp. NPDC087906. The sequence goes on along the minus strand of NZ_JBVJLC010000003.1, from coordinate 477,100 downwards.
CCCAGACGTTGTCCGGCTCCTGGCGGCCCGTGAACGGGTCGCGCTTCTGCGAGTGGATGAAGTCAGGGAACTTGATGGGGTCCTTGATGAAGAACACCGGCGTGTTGTTGCCGACCAGGTCGTAATTCCCCTGCTCGGTGTAGAACTTCAGCGCGAAACCGCGCGGGTCGCGCACCGCGTCGGCGCCGCCGAGCGAGTCGGCGACGGTGGAGAAGCGCGCGAAGGTCTCGGTGCGCCTGCCTACGGCGGACAGGAAGTCGGCGCTGGTGTACGCGGTGACGTCGTCGGTCACCTCGAAGTAGCCGTAGGCACCGGAGCCGCGTGCATGCACCACACGCTCCGGGATGCGCTCGCGGTTGAAGCGGGCGAGCTTCTCCAGCAGATGCTGGTCCTGGAGGAGCAGGGGACCGCCGGCGCCTGCGGTCGCCGCGTTCTGGTTGTCGGCGACCGGGGCGCCTGACTCGGTCGTAAGCACGCGCTTCGACATGGTGACCTTCCGTGCGGGACTGAAGAGAAGTGGGTTCCGGGCGGCGGCGGCGCCTGGGCGCGACAGGACAGGTGTCAGCGCCACCGCCGCCCGGGGTTCGGGGGGAGGCGAGGGTCTGGTGCTCGGCTCAGACCTGGTCGCCGGAGAGGCGCTCGACGGAGCGCAGCAGCGCGGAGTGGTCGAGGCCGCCGTCGCCCTGCGCGCGCAGGGACGCGACCAGTTGGGCCACCACGGCGCCGACGGGCAGTGCCGCGCCGACATTGCGGGCCGCGTCGGTGACGATGCCCATGTCCTTGTGGTGCAGGTCGATCCGGAAGCCGGGCTTGAAGTCGCGGTTGAGGAAGTTGTCCTTCTTGCGGGTCAGCACGGTCGAGCCGGCCAGGCCGCCGTTCAGCACGTCCAGCGCGGCGGCCAGGTCGACGCCGGACTTCTCCAGGAAGACCACGGCCTCGGCGCACGCCTGGATGTTGACGGCCACGATGAGCTGGTTGGCGGCCTTCACCGTCTGCCCCGAGCCGTGCGGGCCGCAGAGCACAATGGTCTTGCCCAGGGCCTCCAGCAGCGGCTTCGCCTCGTCGAAGTCGGCCTGCTCGCCGCCGGCCATGATGGACAGTACGGCCTCGATCGCACCGGCCTCGCCGCCGGAGACCGGCGCGTCGAGAACGCGGATCCCCTTCTCCGCACCGGCCTTGGCCAGCTCGACCGAGGTCTGCGGGGTGATCGAGGACATGTCGACGAGGAGCGCGCCGCGCCGGGCGTGCGCCAGGATGCCGTCGTCGCCGTACGCGATGGCCTCGACCTGCGGCGAGGCGGGCACCATGGTGACGATGACATCGGCGTCGGCCACCGCTTCGGCGATCGAGGAAGCGGCGGCGCCGCCCGCAGCCGCGAGCCGGTCCAGCTTGTCCTGCTCCAGTGTGTAACCGGTCACCTGGTAACCGGCCTTGATCAGGTTCTCCGACATGGGCGAGCCCATGATGCCGAGACCTATCCATGCGATCTTGGGGAGCGTGCTCATGGGATGCCTTCCTGGGTTCAACTGACGCTTGGATAAGGGGAGCTGACGTGCGATCAGCGTGCCGCGCGCGCCTCGGCGGGCAGCCAGTCGAAGGACTCGGCACTCGGCCGGTCGCCCGGCTTGTACTCCAGGCCGACCCAACCGCGGTACCCCGCGTCCCGCAGCCGGTCCAGCAGGTCCTGGAGCGGCAGCGATCCGGTGCCCGGCGCGCCGCGGCCCGGGTTGTCCGCGATCTGCACATGACCGGCCTTGCCCGCGTAGCGGTCCACGACCTCGGCCAGATCCTCACCGTTCATCGACAGGTGGTAGAGGTCGAGCAGGAACGAGGCGTTGCCGAGCCCGGTCGCCGCGTTCACCTTGTCGACCACCTCGACGGCCGAGGGCGCGCTCACCAGCGGATAGCGCGGCGATTCCGGCTTGTTGAGGGCTTCGACGAGCAGCGTCGCGCCGACCCGGTCGGCCGCGCGCGCCGCGAGGACCAGATTCTCCAGGGCGAGGGCGTCCTGGAGTTCGGGGGCGACACTGTCGACCCGGTTCCCGTACAGCGCGTTCAGCGCCGTGCAGCCGACGGACGCGGCGAACTCCGCCGCGACCTCGATATTGGCGCGGAACCGGTCGGACTCCTCGCCGGGCACGGACAGTGCGCCGCGGTCGGGCCCCGGGAGCTGCCCCGCGTAGAAGTTCAGCCCGACGAGCCGGGTGCCCGCGTCGTCGAGCGCCTTCTTGAGCGCGTCGAGTTCGGCCTGCGGCGGGGTGGGCGTGTCGGTCCAGGGCCACCACAGCTCGACCGCGGTGAAGCCCGCGGCGGCGGCCGCCGCCGGGCGCTCCAGGAGCGGAAGCTCGGTGTAGAGGATCGAGAGGTTCACATCGAAGCGCTGGTCTGCGTAGCCCATGAGGGTCAGCCGCTCCTTCCGTATTGCGGAAGTTGTTTTCTGCTTAACGGAAGACTGCCTGCGCGGCTCGGGAGCTGTCAAGTGTCCCCACCGGAATCCGCGCCGACTCCGTTGTCCCGCCGTGATCTCCGTCGGGCAGGGTGGTCGGATGAACGGCACATGTCTCAGGGGTCGTTGGCCGGTCGTACTGGTGGTCGTGGCCCTGGTCGCGCTGCTCGGCGGCTGTGCTGGCCCGTCGGGTGGGCCGCGCCTGAGCTTGCAGGTGCCCGAGGTGCTGTACGTGTCGACCGACCCGTCCCGCGCCCTCAGCTCGGAGAACGACCTGGACGTCGGCCAGAGACTGACCGGCAAGGGACCCACCGACGTCTCCATCACCTTCGACATCCGGGGGCTGGCCGGGGTCGCCGTGCTCAAGCGGGGCGGGGACCGGTGCGAGATCGACCGGATCAGGCAGCCGGTCTTCGGCTGCACCATGCGCACGGACCAGCAGCACGCGGCGTCGCAGACCTTCCATGTCGTACCGGTCAAGGGCAGCAAGGCGGGGGACACCGGCGTCGTGCGCTACACCGTGCGCGCGCCCGGCGTCCCGGACGTCACCGGCCGGACCACCGTCACCGTCGGCAAGCCGACCCTCGCGGTGGAACAGCGGCCCGACCGTACGACGGTGGCGCCCGGCGGCACGGTCGGCGTCCGGCTCGTCATCCGTAACACCGGTGGCGTCCCCGCGCGGGGCGTGGCCCTCCGGATGGACGCGCGGGACGGCTTCTCGTTCGACAGCAAACACCGCAACTGCCGCTACCGGGGGGCCTCGGCGTGGTGCCGGCTGCCGGCCGCCACGGTCGTCGTCGCGCCCGGCGAGGCGTACGCGCTCGCCGTACCCGAGCGGGTCCGGGTGGCCGCCGACGCCATGTATCCCGGCGTCACCTACTCGGCCGACGCCCTCGCGGAGGACTCCACACCCCCGCCGGAGGGGGCGGCGCGCTTCACGCCGGGGTCCGGCCCGGACCTGCGGCTGGTCCCGGTCACGCCGTCCGCGCGTCCGGCGGGCGACGAACTGCAGGTCGCCGTCACCACGCACACGGACCTCGCCGCCGTGGGAGCCACCGTCAAAGGCCCCGTCGGCAGCAGGCAGAGCACGCGGATCGGCTTCCGCACGCGCGGTCCCGGCTCCCCGCGCGACACACCCGTGACGGTCGGCTTCACCGTGCCGGCCGGCACCAGCGTCGTGGAGTCCCCCTACGAGCCCGAGCGCGACGAGGAGGTGCTCGACCAGCCGTGCCGGGCCCTGCGCGACGACGGCACCCCGATCACCGGGTCGGCCGGTGAAAGGCAGCCGCCCGCCCGCCGCTACGCGTGCACGGCGCCGGGCGGGAAGGCGGGGCGGCTGACCCTCTTCCCCTTCACGCTGCGCATCGACCGGGACATCACCGACCGCGGCGGCCAGGTCACCGTACGGGGAGCCGACGCGAAGCGCCCCACCCACGACGACCGGCCGGCCAACGACACGGCCGGGGTCGCCGTACGTATCTGGCCGGGCCCCGGCTGGGCCACGTCGTCGTTCTACAGCGCGGCGGGTGTTGGATCCGGCCTGCTGCTGCTCGTGTTCGGCATCGTCCTTGTCCGCAGGCGCAGGGCCCCGAGGGGGAAATGAAATGTTTCAATAGGGGCTGCCGGTAGAGCCTCCGGCGGAGAGTGGGACGGCATGGTCGGGATCAAGGATGTGGCACGGCAGGCCGGCGTCTCCGTCGGCACGGTGTCCAATGTGATCAACCGCCCCGAAATGGTCTCCAAGGAGACCAAGGAACGGGTCCAGGCCGTCATCAAACGCCTCGGCTACGTACGCAGCGAGTCCGCCAGGCAGCTCAGGGCCGGACACAGCCGCATCATGGCGCTGCTGGTGCTGGACATGGGCAACCCCTTCTTCGTCGACGTCGCACGCGGCGCCGAGTCGGCGGCGCGCGGCGCCGGACTCGGCGTCATGGTCTGCAACAGCGCCCAGGACCCCGCCGAGGAGGCGACGTATCTCTCGCTGTTCGTGGAGCACCGGGTGCGCGGCGTGCTGGTCACCCCCGTCGACTCGACCGGCGCCAACCTGGACGCGCTGCGCCAGCAGGAGATCCCCTTCGTGCTGGTCGACCGGGTCGCGGGGGAGGCCGAGGAATGCTCGGTCTCGGTGGACGACACGGTCGGCGGCGCCCTCGCCGGCCGCCATCTCATCGGCGCGGGACACCGCACCATCGCCTACATCAGCGGCCCGCCCCACCTCCAGCAGGTACGGGACAGGCGCGCGGGCATGCGGCTCGCCCTCGCCGAGGCGGGGCTGCCGCCCGAGGCGCTGCTGGAGATCCCCGCCGACCGGCTCGACGTGGCGGCGGGCCGCGACGCGGGCGCCCGGCTGCTCGGCCTCGCGCCGCGCCCCACCGCCGTGTTCTGCGCCAACGACCTGCTGGCCCTCGGGGTGCTCCAGACGGTGTACGCGGCGGGCCTCGCCGTGCCGCAGGACCTGGCCATCGTCGGGTACGACGACATCGAGTTCGCCGCTGCCGCCGCCGTACCGCTGACGTCGGTGCGCCAGCCGGCCGCCGCGATGGGGCGGCTCGCCGCCGATCTGCTGCTGGAGGAGATCCGCGCCGAAGGGGCGGGACACGAGCACCAGCATGTGGTGCTCCAGCCCGAACTGGTCGTCAGGGGATCGAGCCGCGCCCGCCGCTGAGGCGCGGAGAGCTGCGGTACGAAGCGACCGGGGCCCGCGACGCGGCCTGTACGCCGCCGGTCAGCCGAGCCCGACCCGCGCCGCTGCCGCCGCCCAGGCCCGTTCGTCACCGCGCGGTGTGTAGTGCCGCAAGTCCTGCGTCGCGGCGACCAGTTGGCGCATCTCCGCGCGGTCGCCGACGAGTCCGTGCGCGCGTGCCTGGACGAGGATGTTGCCGAGCGCCGTCGCCTCGGTGGGACCCGCGACCACCGGCAGTCCCGTGGCGTCGGCCGTGAGCTGGCAGAGCAGCTCGTTGCGGCTGCCGCCGCCGACCAGATGCACCACCCGGATGTCCCGGCCCGCCAGTTCGGCCGCCGTACGCAAAGTGGCGCGGTGCGCGAGCGCGAGGCTCTCCAGGACGCAGCGCACCACGGCGCCCTGATCTGCGGGGGCGCGCTGTCCCGTCCGCTCGCAGTAGGCGGCGATCCGGCCCGGCATGTCGCCGGGGGTGAGGAAGTCGGGCGCGTCGGGGTCGACGAGCGCGGCGAAGGCGGGCGCGCGGGCCGCTTCGGCGAGCAGGGGCGCCAGGTCGGCGGGCAGCCCCCGCGCGGACCAGGCGCGCAGGCTCTCGGTCAGCAGCCACATCCCCATGATGTTGCGCAGGAAGCGGATCGACCCTTCGACCCCGCGCTCGTTGGTGAAGTTCGCCGCACGCGACGCCTCGGTGATCACGGGCGCCGCCAGTTCGAGGCCGGCCAGCGACCACGTACCGCACGAGATGTAGGCGAAGTCGGCCTCGGCGGCGGGTACGGCGACGACGGCGGACGCGGTGTCGTGCGAAGCGACCGCCGTGACCGGCGTGTTGGCGGACAGGCCCGTGGCCAGCGCCACCTCGGGCAGCAGGGTGCCCGCCGGATCGCCGGGGTGGCGGATCGGGGGCAGCAGCGCGCGGTCGACGGCGAGGCGGTCCAGCACCTGCCCCGACCAGTCGGCGGTGCGCGCGTCGAACAGGGCGGTGGTGGAGGCGTTGGTGGCCTCGGCGCCGACGCTGCCGGTCAGCCAGTACGTGATCAGATCGGGGATCAGCAGCAGCGTCCGCGCCGGGGCCAGCCGCGCGCCGGACCGCTCGGCGGCGAGCTGGAAGACCGTGTTGAACGGCAGATGCTGCAACCCGCTGATCCGGTACAGCTCGTCGGCCGGCACATCGGCCCACACCCGCGCCGCCGTCCCCTCGGTACGGGTGTCCCGGTAGTGGTACGGATTGCCGAGCAACTCCCCTGCCGCGTCGAGGAGTCCGTAGTCCACCGCCCAACTGTCCACGCCGATCGAGGCGAGGTCGTGGGAGCGGCTCGCCTCGGTCAGCCCGTCCAGCACGCCCTGGAAGAGACCCAGCACGTCCCAGTGCAGCCCGCCGGGCAGCCGCACCGGCCGGTTGGGGAAGCGGTGCACCTCACTGAGATCGAGATACGGCGCGCCCCCGCCGCCCGCAGGGCCCACCCGGCCGACCATCACCCGTCCACTGGTGGCGCCCAGGTCGGCGGCGGCGAAGGCCGAAGGTGCGGCGGAGGACGGACGGTGGGGGGTCGACACGGTGGCTACCTCGGCGGAGCGGACGGCGCGGGAAGAACGCGGGAAGGACGCTGGCGATGGAGACGGCGGGACGAACAGCGCGGCTGCGCGGGCGCGTTCAGCGCAGGAACGCCGCCGCCACCCCCGCGTCCACCGGTACGTGCAGACCGGTCGTGTGGGTCAGATCGCCGCCGGTGAGCGCGAAGACGGCATTGGCGACATGCTCCGGCAGCACCTCGCGCTTGAGCAAGGTGCGCTGCGCGTAGAACTCGCCCAGCTTCTCCTCCTCCACCCCGTAGACGGCGGCGCGCTGCGCGCCCCAGCCCGCGGCGAAGATCCCCGAGCCGCGCACCACGCCGTCCGGGTTGACCCCGTTGACCCTGATCCCCTCGCCGCCCAACTCGGCCGCCAACAGGCGCACTTGGTGTGCCTGGTCGGCCTTGGTCGCCGAATACGCGATGTTGTTGGGGCCCGCGAAGACGGCGTTCTTCGAGACGATGTAGACGATGTCACCGCCCATCGCCTGCTCCGTCATGACCCGGGCCGCCTCCCGCGACACCAGGAACGAGCCGCGCGCCATGATGTCGTGCTGCAGGTCCCAGTCCCGTGCGGTGGTCTCCAGCAGCGGCTTGGAGATGGAGATGCCCGCGTTGTTGACGACCAGGTCGACCCCGCCGAACGCCAGGACGGCCTGCCGGAAGGCGGCGGTGATCTGCTCCTCGTCCGTCACGTCGGCGGTGACGGCCACCGCCTTGTCGGCGCCGCCCAGTTCCTTGGCGACGGTCGCCGCGTTCTCCCCGTTCAGATCCGCGACGACCACACACGCGCCCTCCGCGACCAGCCGGTGCGCCACCGCCTTGCCGATGCCCGAACCGGCGCCCGTCACCAGCGCGACCCTGGTCGCCAGCGGCTTGGGCTTCGGCATCCGCTTGAGCTTCGCCTCCTCCAGCGCCCAGTACTCGATACGGAACTTCTCCGACTCCTCGATCGGGGTGTAGCGCGAGACGGCCTCGGCGCCGCGCATCACATTGATCGCGTTGAGATAGAACTCCCCGGCCACCCGCGCGGTCTGCTTGTCCTTGCCGAACGAGAACATCCCCACGCCGGGCACCAGCACGATCGCCGGGTCCGCGCCGCGCATCGCGGGCGAGTCAGGGGTGGCGTGCCGCTCGTAGTACGCGGCGTACTCCGCGCGGTACTCCGCGTGCAACTGCCGCAGCCGGGCGGTCACTTCGTCCGCGGGCGCGGCCGGCGGCAGGTCGAGGACCAGCGGCCTGACCTTCGTCCGCAGGAAGTGGTCGGGGCAGGAGGTGCCGAGCGCGGCGAGCCGCGGATGCTCGGCGCTCGCCAGGAAGTCCAGTACGGGTTCGGTGTCGGTGAAGTGGCCGACCTGCGGCCGGTCCGTCGAAGCGAGGCCGCGCAGCAGCGGCGCGAGGGCGGCGGCCCGCTCCCGCCGCTCGGCCTCGGGCAGCGCCCCGTACCCGTCGAGCGCCGGACCGAACGGCTCGGGCCTGCCGCGCTCCGCCAGGAAGCGCTCCGCCTCCCCGATGATGCGCAGCGAGTTGGCCTCGCACTCGTCGGACGTACGCCCCCACGCGGTGATGCCGTGCCCGCCGAGCACACAGCCGATCGCCGCCGGGTTGGCCTCCTTGACCGCGGCGATGTCCAGGCCGAGCTGGAAGCCGGGGCGCCGCCAGTCCACCCACACCACGCTGTCCCCGAAGCACTCGCGGGTCAGCGCCGCCCCGTCGGCGGCGCAGGCCAGCGCGATGCCCGAGTCGGGGTGCAGATGGTCCACGTGCGGCGCGTCGACCAGGCCGTGCATGGCCGTGTCGATGGACGGCGCGGCGCCGCCCTTGCCGTGCAGGCAGTAGTCGAAGGCGGCGACCATCTCGTCCTCGCGCTCCACCCCCGGATAGACGTCCACCAGGGCGCGCAGCCGGTCGAGCCGCAGCACGGCGAGCCCGGACCCGCCGAGCGTGCCCAGGTCACCGCCGGACCCCTTGACCCACATCAGCTCGGTGTCGGTGCCGCTCACGGGGTCGGTGGCCGTGCCCTTGGCGGACGTGTTGCCGCCCGCGTAGTTGGTGTTGCGCGGGTCGGCGCCCAAGCGGTTGGAACGCGCGAGCAGCGCCGATGCCTCGGGGTGGGACGTCATGGCGTGGATTCCTTCGGTTCCTGGCGGCAGGTCTTGACGGGAGGGGAGACGGACAAGAGAGATGGCACGACAAGGGGTGCGAGGAGGCAGACCGTACGGCTCAGGCGCCCCAGCCGGCCTGTTCGCCGCCGACGCGCTCGGCCACGATCCGCTCGGCCCAGCCGCTCGCGCGGTAGGCCGCGACCGGGTCGGGGTGCAGCCCCTGCTCCTCGCGCACCTCGGCGAGCAGCGGGCGTACGTCGGTGTTGTACGCGTCCATCAGCACCGCGTTGGAGGCGAGCACATCACCGGAGCGCTGCGCGGCACGCAGTGCCTCGGTGTCCACCAGCAGCGCCTTGGCCGTCGCCTCCTGCACGTTCATCACCGAGCGGATGACGGCCGGGATCTTCGCCTCGATGTTGTGGCACTGGTCGAGCATGAAGGCGACGCCGGTCTCCGGGGCGAAGCCGCCGTTCTTGGCCACCTCGTGCAGGATCCGGAAGAGCTGGAACGGGTCGGCGGCGCCCACCATCAGGTCGTCGTCGGCGTAGAAGCGCGAGTTGAAGTCGAAGCCGCCGAGCTTCCCCTGGCGCAGCAGGAACGCCACGATGAACTCGATGTTGGTGCCGGGCGCGTGGTGCCCGGTGTCCACCACGACCTGCGCCTTGTCGCCGAGCGTGAGGCAGTGCGCGTAGGACGTGCCCCAGTCCGGCACGTCGGTGGTGTAGAAGGCCGGCTCGAAGAGCTTGTACTCCAGCAGGATCCGCTGGTCGTCGCCGAGCCGCGCGTACACCTCGGCCAGCGCCTCGGCGAGCCGGTCCTGGCGCTCGACGATGTCGTCCTGGCCGGGGTAGTTGGTGCCGTCGGAGAACCAGAGCTTGAGGTCGTGCGAGCCCGTGAGATCCATGATGTCGACGCACTCCAGCAGATGGGCGACGGCCTTGCGCCGGATCGCCGGGTCCGGGTTGGTCACGGACCCGAGCTTGAAGTCGTCGTCCTGGAAGACGTTGGCGTTGATCCCGCCGAGCCGCAGCCCCAGCTCCTCGGCGTGCTTCTTCAGCGCGCCGTAGTCGTCGACCTTGTCCCAGGGGATGTGCAGGGACACGACCGGGGCGACGCCGGTCGCCGCGTGCACCTGCGCCGCGTCGTTCAGCTTCTCGTACGGGTCCCTGGGGACCCCCTCCTGGGTGAAGACCTTGAACCGTGTGCCCGAGTTGCCGTACCCCCACGACGGGGTCTCGATCACCTGCGACTTCAGTGCGGCCTTCACGGTCGACAGGTCAGGCATGCTCACTCCAGAGGCGAGGGCAGTAGGAGATGAATCGATTCACACTGTGAAGGTAGGTCGCGTTCGAACCGCCTGTCAAGGAGGCTTCACGAGCATTCGGCCTACGGTTTTTGTCGGCGAAGAATGGTTTGAAACATTTCACCACGGGTGGGGTTTTGGCCGGGCCGTCTATAGTCACCTGTTCCTGTCTTCCCCGATGCGGAGAAGCAGGTGAGGATGGCGGTGGAGGCACAGTGCGACTGAGAGTGGAATTCACGACCGAACCCTTCGATCTCGACGAGGCGCCCGCGCACGCGGTGGTGGCGCGCGAGGTCGTCCAAGGGGCTGATCTTGACGCGGTCGACGTCGGTCCGTTCGGCAACACGGCCGAAGGTGGTGCGGAAGAGGTGCTCGCGGCCGTGGGGACGCTGCTGCGCGAGTCGCTCGCTGCCGGTGCCACCCGGGTCTCGCTCCAGGTGAACGTGGTGGACGCCGTCGCCGCGGGCGAAGCCGCCGCCGGGGAGGGCGACCGGTGAGGGAGCCGCTTGACCACCCCTTCATCGCCGCGGTGAAGCCGCTGGTGGACGCCATGGGCGGCGAGCTGCTGGCGCCGGACGACGCGAGACCCGACGATGTCGTGCTGGCCTGGGAGGGCACGGATGTCGTGGCCGTACGCCTGCCGCAGCTCGCCGACTCCCTCGACCACATCCTGGCGGCGCTGGAGCGTACGTACGGGATGCCGCTGGCCGACCTCGACCGCAAGTCCAAGCAGTCGGCCGTCAGGACCCTGGAGGCACGCGGTGCCTTTTCGGTACGCCACGGGGTGGAGACGGTGGCGAGCGCGCTCGGCGTCAGCCGTTTCACTGTGTACAACTACCTGAACAGGGCCAACGCGGCCGACAGCGACTAGCGCCGGTCCGGCGGACGGGTCCTGGTCCGGCGGGAGGGCCCGGGTTCGCGAGATTTCAACAAAGTGTTGACGTGTTGTTGTTCGGGGCGTTAGCTATGCGGAGCCCGTCCAGCACAGCCGCGGAGGCTCCCGTGACGTATCGCCAGCCGCCGGGTCTCGCCCGGTTCAACACCTTGCCCGAAGCGGCGGCCACCGCCGCGCTGCGTGAGGTGTGCGCCGCCCCCGCATGGGGGAGCGGCGTGCTCGCCGGGCGTCCCTACGCCACCGTGGACGCGCTGCTCACCGCCGCCGACCGGGCGACGGCCGAGCTGTCCGACGCTTCTCTCGCCGAGGCGATGGCGGGACACCCGCCGATCGGCAGGCCCAAGCCGGGCGATCCGGCATCGGCCAGGGAGCAGCGGGGGATGGCGGACGCCTCCGAGGCGCTGAAGACCGAGATGCTCGAACTGAATCTGGCCTACCAGGAGAAGTTCGGGCATGTCTTCCTGATCTGCGCGACCGGCGCCACCGGCGAGCAGATGCGGGACGCGCTGCGGACCCGGTCGGGCCATACGCCCGAGCAGGAGCGTGCGATCGTGCGCGTCGAACTGGGCAAGATCAACCGTATCCGGCTGACCCGCCTCGTGGCGGCCGGAGAAGAGGAGTGAGGTCTTGAGCACCGACACCACCGCCTCGGTGTCCACGCACATCCTGGACACCAGCGTCGGACGCCCGGCGTCCGGCGTCCGGATTGCCCTCGCCGCCCGCAGCGGCGCGGCCGGCGACTGGGTGGCGCTCGGCGGCTCCGCGACGGACCCCGACGGGCGCTGCAAGGACCTGCCGGCGCTGCCGGCGGGCACCACGCACGTACGGCTCGACTTCGCGACCGAGGCGTACTTCACCGGGCACACCGCACACACCGACCAGCCCGATCACACCGCACACACCGAACACACAGACAGGCGAGCCGAGGCACAGCAGGACGCCCCCGCGCTACGGGACAGCGGTGCGTTTTTCCCGGAGGTGGCGATCACATTCAGCGTCAGCCCCGGCGAGCACTATCATGTACCGCTGCTGCTCAACCCGTTCGGCTACTCCGTTTACAGAGGGAGCTAGCAGATGCCCACGATTCTCGGCCAGAACCAGTACGGCAAAGCGGAGAACCGCGTCGTCAAGATCACGCGGGACGGCGACACCCACCACATCAAGGACCTGAACGTCTCCGTCGCGCTCTCCGGCGAGATGGCGGACGTCCACTACTCGGGCTCCAACGCCAACGTCCTGCCGACCGACACCACCAAGAACACGGTGTACGCGTTCGCCAAGGAGCACGGCATAGAGTCAGCCGAGCAGTTCGGCATCCATCTGGCCCGGCACTTCGTGACCAGCCAGGAGCAGATCCACCAGGCGCGCATCAGGATCGAGGAGTACGCCTGGGACCGCATCGCGACCTCCGACGCCAACTCCCAGTTCATCGGGGCCGAGGAGGTCAGGCACTCCTTCGTCCGCAAGGGCCAGGAGACCCGGGTCAGCCAGATCACCTACGACGGCGAGTCCTGGCAGATCATCTCGGGCCTCAAGGACCTGACGGTGCTGAACTCGACCAACTCCGAGTTCTGGGGCTACGCCAAGGACAAGTACACGACGCTGCCCGAGGCCTACGACCGGATACTCGCCACCCAGGTCGCCGCCAAGTGGCGCTACAACTGGACCTCCGACGACCAGCGCATGCCCCGCTGGGACACGTCGTACGAGCAGGCGAAGAAGCACCTGCTCCAGGCCTTCGCCGAGACGTACTCGCTCTCGCTCCAGCAGACGATGTACCAGATGGGCTCGCGGATCATCAACAGCCGCAGCGAGATCGACGAGATCCGCTTCTCGCTCCCCAACAAGCACCATTTCCTGGTGGATCTGGAGCCGTTCGGCCTCAAGAACGACAATGAGGTCTACTACGCGGCCGACCGGCCGTACGGCCTGATCGAGGCGACCGTCCTGCGGGACGGCGTCGAGCCGCAGATCCCGGTCGATCTGACCAACCTCTGACACATCCTTGACCCCTCGACGCGCGCGCCGGCGTCGGCCCCCGGGAGTTCCTTCCCGCTCCCGGGGGCCACCGGAGGGGGAGCGGGGGCATCTGCGCACCCTGGACCCGGTCGTCACCCCGCTCGACCCCCGGGCCCGTAAGAATCCGGGCCCCAGGCCCGACGTCAGGAAGAGGAACCGCCATGACGGCTTCGCGCATCGTCATCGAGAACTGTGCCATCGCGACCGTGGACGCCCAGGACACCGAGTACGCGTCGGGCCATGTCGTCATCGCGGGCGACCGCGTCGAGTCCGTCGGCGCGGGACCCGCCCCGCAGGACCTCGCCGACGTCGTCCGCCGGATCGACGGCACCGGTCATCTCCTCACCCCTGGCCTGGTCAACACGCACCACCACTTCTACCAGTGGATCACCCGCGGGCTCGCCACCGACCACAACCTCTTCAACTGGCTGGTCGCGCTCTACCCGACCTGGGCGCGGATCGACGAACCCATGGTGCGCGCCGCCGCTCAGGGCTCCCTCGCGATGCTGGCCCGCGGCGGTGTCACCACAGCGATGGACCACCACTACGTCTACCCGCGCGGCTCCGGCGATCTGACCGGCGCCATCATCGGCGCGGCGAAGGAGACCGGCGTACGGTTCACCCTCGCCCGCGGCTCCATGGACCGCGGCGAGTCGGACGGCGGACTGCCGCCGGACTTCGCCGTCGAGACGCTCGAAGGCGCCCTCGCCGCGACCGAGGAGACCGTCGACACCTACCACGACGCCTCGTTCGACGCGATGACCCAGATCGCCGTCGCCCCCTGCTCGCCCTTCTCCGTCACCACCGAACTGATGAAGCAGGGCGCCGAGTTGGCCCGCCGCAAGGGGGTCAGGCTGCACACCCACGGCAGCGAGACCGTCGAGGAGGAGCAGTTCTGCAAGGAGCTGTTCGGCATGGGACCCACGGACTACTTCGAGTCGACGGGCTGGCTCGGCTCCGACGTGTGGATGGCCCACTGCGTCCACATGAACGACTCCGACATCGCCGCCTTCGCCCGTACCGGCACCGGTGTGGCGCACTGCCCGTCGTCCAACGCCCGCCTCGCCGCCGGGATCGCGCGCGTGCCCGACATGCTCGCCGCCGGGGTACCCGTCGGCCTCGGGGTGGACGGCACGGCCTCCAACGAGTCCGGCGAACTCCACACCGAACTGCGCAACGCCCTGCTGATCAACCGCCTCGGCGCCCACCGCGAAGCGGCGCTCAACGCCCGGCAGGCGCTGCGCCTCGGTACCTACGGCGGCGCCCAAGTGCTGGGCCGCGCCGACCAGATCGGCTCCGTCGAGGCCGGCAAGCTCGCCGACCTCGTGCTCTGGAAGCTGGACACCCTCGCCCACTCCTCCATCGCCGACCCGGTGACCGCCCTGGTCTTCGGCGCCGCGGCCCCCGTCACCCTCTCGCTCGTCGGCGGCAGGACCGTCGTCGAGGACAACCACCTCACCACGGTGGACGAGGACGCTGTCGCCCGCTCGACCCGCGGCGAGGCGCAGCGGCTCGCGCGGATCGCCGCCGACGGCTGATCCCCCCTGGAAGTCCGGCCGGGGGGGACGGCCCCCGGCCGGAGCCGTGGACCCGCTCAGGGTCCACGGGCAGCCGCGCCCGGGAGGCGCCGCACCGCACAGCGGTACGGCCGCCTCCCGGGACGGTGAAACGTGTCTTCGTCCATGCCCGCACGCATGCGAGTACGCGCGCATCATGTCTCCACCTCCCTGATACCCGCGTCACCGACGACGCGTAACCGACCGGAGGAACATCCCCGTGGCAGACCGGACACAGCACGTCGAAACACCGCCCGCCGACCCACCGACCCCCGCCGACACACCAACGCCCGCCGACACACCGACCCGCGACGAACAGCCCCTGAAGACACACCCGGTGGACGAAACACTCCCGCCGCTCAAGATGGTCACCAGCGGACTGCAGCACGTGGCCGCGATGTACGCGGGCGTCGTCGCCCCGCCCATGATCGTGGGGCCCGCCGTGGGCCTCGGCGCGAAGGACACCGCCTTTCTGATGGGCGCGAGTCTCTTCACCGCAGGCATCGCCACCCTGCTCCAGACCCTCGGGTTCTGGAAGGTCGGCGCCCGGCTCCCGTTCGTCAACGGCGTCTCGTTCGCCGGAGTGACCCCGATGGTCGCCATCGGCAAGGACAGGGGAGCCGACGGACTCACCGTCATCTTCGGCGCGATCATCGTCGCCAGCCTGCTCGGGCTCGTCGTCACGCCGTATTTCTCGAAGCTCGTGCGCTTCTTCCCACCGGTCGTCACCGGCACGGTCATCACGCTCATAGGCGTCTCGCTGCTCCCCGTCGCCTTCGACTGGGCGCAGGGCGGCTCGGCGGCCGGGGCCGACCGCGGCTCGATGCGCGATCTCGGGATGGCCGGGCTGACGCTGCTGATCGTGCTCGTCCTGCGCAAGGTGCTGCGCGGCTTCCTCCAGCAGATCGCCATCCTGCTCGGCCTGGTCGCGGGAACGCTCATCGCCGTACCACTGGGGATGACGAACCTCGACGCGATCAGGGGCGCGGGCCTCGTCGGCTTCCCCACGCCTTTCCACTTCGGCGCACCGCACTTCGAGGCCGCCGCCATCGTCTCCATGTGTGTCGTCATGCTCGTCTGCATGACGGAGTCGACGGCCGACATGCTGGCGCTCGGCAAGATAGTCGAGCGGCCCGCCGGCCGGCGCACCATCCTCGGCGGGCTGCGTGCCGACACCGTGGGCAGCGCGATCAGTCCGCTGTTCAACGGCTTCATGTGCAGTGCCTTCGCGCAGAACATCGGACTCGTCGCCATGACGAAGGTACGCAGCCGGTTCGTCGTCGCCACCGGCGGCGGCATTCTCGTCCTGCTCGGGCTGTGTCCCGTGCTGGCGTCGGTGATCGCGCTCGTACCGCTGCCGGTGCTTGGCGGCGCGGGGATCGTGCTGTTCGGCTCGGTCGCGGCGAGCGGCGTGCAGACCCTGGCCTCCGCCGCCCTGGAGAAGGGCGAGAACGCGCTGATCGTGGCCGTCGCCCTCGGGATCGGACTGATACCGATAGCGGCCCCGGACTTCTACCACGCCTTCCCGAAGGACCTGATGGTCATCTTCGACTCGGGCATCAGCACCGGCTGCGTCGTCGCCATCGCGCTCAATCTGGCCTTCAACCACCTGGGTGCGAAGGAGAGTTCACCGCAGGTGCCGGAGACCGACGGTGTGCTCAGCGCCGTGAAGGGCTGAGAACACCGACGTATCCACCGGTTGACGGTCCGTCAGCCGATGTGGAAGCTCTCGCCGTAGACCTTCCAGTCGAGCGGCGGGTCCAGATTCAGATTGCCCGCGTCGAGGAACACGCGCTGCGCCGTGTCCACCCGGCTGGTGTCCGAGTGCGCCTCCTCCTGCTTCATCGCCCAGACCCGGCCGTCCAGGAAGGCGTTGAGATACGTGACCTCGTCACCGCCCTGCGCCGGCGTCGCCGCCTCGGCCAGCGCCCGCTCCCTGATGGAGCCGAAGCTGGTGTCGTCGCCGCCGTCGCCGTGCATCACGATGGCGTCGTAGTAGATGAACTGCCCGAGCGTGCCGAGCCCGTCCTGCTTGGCCCGGCCGACGGCCGGGTCGAAGTACACCCGGTCCCGCTCGTTGTTCTGCGCGGTCTGGAACGCCGGGTCTTCGGCGGCCTGTTGCCACGCCTCGGGGAATCCGTCGAGCCCCTCGTGCGAGTCCGTGCCGTCGACCTCGCGCAGCGCAGGCAGATAGGAGGCCAGCGGGTTGTCCGGCTCGTCCGCCGTGTAGGCCTCGACCAGATCGAGCATGTCGCCGGTGCCCGAGCAGAATCCGATGATGCCGGCGGTGTAGCCGCGGCCGTCGCCGATGTCCTCGATGTAGCTGTACTGCGCCTGCCAGTCCAGCGACGAGTTCTCGGCGCTGGAGACGAGCCGCATCGCGATGTCCTTCTTCGCCGGGTCGTCAAGACCGGTCGCCGCTGCCGGGTTCGCTGTGGTCACAGCGGTGACGGTACCCGTCGCGACCGGCGCTGTGGCCGCCGTCGCGGTGAGCGGAGCGGCGGCCAGCGCCAGGCCGAGCGCGAGGGGCGGGAGGAACCTGAGCCGACGTGCGGTGCTGATGTGGGGGGTGTGCACCTGTGCCTCCTGGGTGGGGAGTTGGGCTTCCGCTGTTCTGTTAGGAAGCTTTCCTACCAACTTTTGGAGGCAGCGTACAGACGTTCTACGTAAAGAGATCTGAATGAAGCGGCCGGCTCAGCGCTTGGCGATGTGGTAGCTGTCGCCGTACACCTTCCAGCTCAGCGGGGTGTCGAGATCCAGATTGCCCCGCTTCAGGAAGACCCGCTGCGCCGTGTCGATCCTGCTGGTGTCGGCGTGCGTCGGCTCGTGGCGGATCGCGTCGACCCGTACGTCCAGGAACGCGTTCAGATACGCCGTCTGGTCGCCGCCGTCATGCGGGGTCCTGGCCCGTTTCATGGCGCGCTCGCGCAGGGTGTTGAAGCCGACCGACCCGGGGGAGTCCTCTGCGCCGTGCATCACGAACGCGTCGTAGTAGATGAACTGCCCCAGCGCGCCGAGCCCGTCGGCCTTCCCCCGGTCGACGGCCGGGTCGAAGTACTGCCGGTCCCGCTCGGCGTCCTGGGCCGCCCGCATCTCGGGATCGGCGGCGGCCTTGCGCCAGGCGCTGACGAAGGGATCGCCGAGCCCGTCGTGCGAGTCGCTGCCCTTGACCGCGGTCAGCGCGGGGACGAAGGGCTTCAGCGGGTTGTCGGGCTTGGCCTTCGTGTACCGCCGGACGACCTGGAGCAGATCGCCGCAGCCGGTGCAGAAGCCGATGATGCCCGCGGTGTAGCCGCGGCCGTCGTGGATGTCCTCGATGTAGCGGTACTGCGCCTGCCAGTCCAGCGACGAGTTCTCCGCGCTGGACACCAGTTGCATCGCTGTCTTCTTCTTCGCCGGGTCGTCGAGCCCCGCGGACGCACCCGAAGCGGTGGTGCAGGCGGCGCACGCGGCGAGCGCCAGCGCGAAGAGGAGGAGCAGCATGCGGCGGAGCGGGTGGATCACGTGTCGTGCCTTTCGCGGTGCCTAGGGCCTGTCCGGCCGATCAGGGTCGGGCAGGCCCTCGCGCCGATCAGGCTACGAGCGTACGTGAGTAACCTATGAACATCCGTTATGAGTGGTGGACGGAGAGTGAACTGTGTTACTCGGCCCCGACTACGGCTTCCAGTCCGGGCGGCGGCCGCTCAGTCCGATGACGCGGTCCAGCAGCGGCGCGTCCGCCGGGACCTCCACCGGGGCGCCGAACAGGCTGTTCTTGTTCGGACCCATCGCGTCGTCGGGGGTCAGCAGGGCGCGGGACGCCTGGAGCGCCGCCTCGTCGGGCGCGTAGCCGAGTCCCGTACCGCGTGCCACGTCCCAGCCGTGGATCAGCACCTCGTTGAGGGCGACCACCCCGGCGACAGCGGCCGGCAGATCCACGCCACCGGCCCTGGTCGCGCCCCGCCAGGCGTCGGGTGACTGCCAGGCGGCGGCCAACTCGGCCAACTGCCCCGCCAGTTCGGCGCGCCAGCCGTCGCCCAGCTCGGGCAGCACGTTCCCCGGCGTGTTGTCGGTCGTCGGCCCGAAGTCCTTCCGCGCGGCGTCGCGGAAGGCCACCGTCAGCCCCAGGAGATGCGTCAGCACGTCCCGTACGGCGTAGTCGGGGCAGGGTGTCGGCCCGGCGAGCTGATCGTCGGTGACGGAGTCGAGCAGCCCGGCGACCTCGTCGCACACGGGCGTCAGGTCGATCATGTCCGTATCGGTGTTTGTCTCCATGCAGGGGTAGACCGGCGGGAGCGGCGAAACTCATCGCGGCGGAACCCGCCGCGGCCGGAACTCGGCGTACGACTGCCCCGGTCCTGGTGCGGACCGGGGCAGTCGTGCCGCGCGCCGGGGTCGCTCAGCCGCGCAGTTGCTCGTACGCGGGGAGCGTGAGGAAGTCCGCGTAGTCCTCGTCGAGCGAGACCGTCAGCAGCAGGTCGTGCGCCTGCTGCCAGCGCCCGGCGGCGAACGCCTCGTCGCCGATCTCGGCGCGGATCGCCGCGAGGTCGGCGGCGGCGATCTCGCGGGTCAGCTCCGGGGTGGCCCGTACGGTCCGGCCCTCGTGCTCGAACTCCACCCCCGCGTTGATCCACTGCCAGATCTGCGAGCGGGAGATCTCGGCCGTCGCCGCGTCCTCCATCAGGTTGAAGATCGCCACGGCGCCCGAACCGCGCAGCCAGGACTCGATGTAGCGGATGCCGACCTGGACGGCGTTGACCAGTCCGTCGTACGTGGGCCTGGCGTCGAGCGAGTCGACGGCAATCAGATCGCCGGCCGCGACGGAGACGTCCTCACGCAGCCGCTCCTTCTGATTGGGCTTCGCGCCGAGGACCGCGTCGAACGAGGCCATCGCGATCGGGACCAGGTCCGGGTGCGCGACCCAGGAGCCGTCGAAGCCGTCGCCGGCCTCCCGGTCCTTGTCCGCCTTGACCTTCTCGAAGGCGACCTTGTTGACCTCGGCGTCGCGCCGGGACGGGATGAACGCCGCCATGCCGCCGATGGCGTGCGCGCCGCGCTTGTGGCAGGTGCGCACGAGCAGTTCGGTGTAGGCGCGCATGAACGGGGCGGTCATCGTGACCGCGTTGCGGTCCGGCAGGACGAACTTGGCGCCGCCGTCACGGAAGTTCTTGACGATCGAGAACAGGTAGTCCCAGCGGCCCGCGTTGAGCCCGGACGCGTGGTCGCGCAGCTCGTAGAGGATCTCCTCCATCTCGTACGCCGCGGTGATCGTCTCGATCAGCACGGTCGCGCGGACGGTGCCCTGCGGGATGCCGACGTAGTCCTGGGCGAAGACGAAGATCTCGTTCCAGAGCCTGGCCTCCAGATACGACTCGGTCTTCGGCAGGTAGAAGTACGGGCCCTTGCCGAGGTCGATGAGCCGCTTGGCGTTGTGGAAGAAGTACAGGCCGAAGTCGACCAGCGCGCCCGGCACGGCGACACCGTCCAACTGGAGGTGGCGCTCGTCGAGATGCCAGCCGCGCGGGCGCATCACGGCGGTGGCGAGTTCGCCGGCGGGCTTCAGGGCGTACGACTTGCCGGAGGCCGGGTCGGTGAAGTCGATCCCGCGCTCGTAGGCGTCGATCAGATTGAGCTGCCCGGTGACCACGTTCTCCCAGGTGGGCGCCGAGGCGTCCTCGAAGTCGGCGAGCCAGATCTTCGCGCCCGAGTTGAGGGCGTTGATGGTCATCTTGCGGTCGGTGGGGCCGGTGATCTCCACCCGGCGGTCATCGAGCGCGGCGGGCGCGGGCGCGACCCGCCAACTGTCGTCGGCGCGGACGGCCGCGGTCTCGGGCCGGAAGTCGAGGCTCGACGTACGCGCGATCTCGGCCCGGCGCTCGACACGGCGTGCCAGCAGCTCGTCCCGGCGGGGCGTGAACCGCCGGTGCAGCTCGGCAAGGAAGGTGAGGGCCGCCTCGGAGAGAACCTCGTCCTGCCGTGGCAGGGGCTCGGTCGCGACGATGGCCAGCGGTGACGGCGCTGGTGCGGACATGAGTGGTCACTCCTTCGGCGGGCGCTTCTGACCAGTGGATACTAGTTTCCTCATGGTGGAACTTCAATGGTTTGTTGATGTCGAGATTCTCCGGATCGAGGGAGTATGGCGCTCGGTGCCGGCTCCCTCACTCAAGGTGGTCCCGGTCGAGATGCCACAGATCTTCCTCCGTGTCGATGTCGAACGGCTCGGCGACATCCCCGCACTCGACGAGGACGATCTCGCGCTCCCTGGCCCGCAGATAGTCGCGTGCCCCGCGATCGCCCGACGCATCCGCCGCGACCGCCGTCCACCGGTTCGCGCCGAACAGCACCGGATGGCCGCGCCGCCCGGCGTACGCGGCCGAGACGAGCGAGTCCGGCGAGCGGTACGCGGCCACCACCCGGGCCACCGCTGCGGCGCCGATGCCCGGCTGGTCCACCAGGAGGACGACGGCCGCCCCCGCCCTCGTACCGGCGAGCGACGCCAGCCCCGCGCGGAGCGACGAGCCCATGCCGTCGGCCCAGGCCGGGTTGTCGACCAGCACACTGCCCAGCAGCTCGGCGCGCTCGCGCACCTGGTCGGCCGCAGCGCCGAGCACCACATGGACCGGGCCGCAGCCGCCCGCGCGCAGCGTGAGCGCCGCGTGCTCGACCAGCGGTCTGCCGCGGTGCGTCAGCAGCGCTTTGGGCCGGCCGCCCAGCCTGCGGCCACCACCGGCCGCCAGCAGCAGTCCGGCGACGGGTCCGGTGTGTTCCTCGGCGGTGTTCTCTGTCATGGGAACTGCCTATCGCATGGGCCCCGGCCGACCGTGGACTTCGGGCACGAAGCGGGCAGGATATCCGCCCGCATTCCCGCCGTATTCGGTCCGCGGAGTGGCGCGGGACGCGCGCCATGGCGTTAACTTGCCCGCGAACCTTGGCGCTTGACCACCGTCCGGGAGGTCGGGAAACGGGCACGGAAACGTGCGGAGCGAGGGGGAGACACTTTGTTGCGGAGCGTGGGGCAGACGCGGGTGACAGAGCAGAGGCACGACCCGGACGAGGATCCGAGAGTGGTGGGGCTGCGCGCGGCCATCGCCCGGCTCCGACGTGAACTGGCCGGATATCCGGCCGAGTTCAAGGACAGGGCGATCGCGGAGGACGAGCTGGCGGCGCTCGCGGCGATGGTGGCGGGCGGCGCACCCGAGATCGGCCGGATGCGGCGCTCCCTGCTGCTGATCGTCGGCTCGACAGGATCGGTCAGCGCGCTCACCCCGGCGCTGATGGGCGTACGGAACGCGGTCGAGCTGTTCGGCGGTCGGGCCTGAGTGCCGGACGGGCCTCAGGCCTGGGCGTTGCTGGTCAGGACGTCGGACAGGTCCTTGGCGACCTCCTGGAGCACCGGCACGATCCTGGCGGTCGCCGACTCGGTGAGCCGTCCCGCCGGACCCGAGATCGAAATCGCCGCAGCGGTAGGGGAGTTGGGGATCGGTACCGCGAGGCAGCGGACACCGATCTCCTGCTCGTTGTCGTCGACCGCGTAGCCGGCCCCGCGCACCACCTCAAGGGCGCGCAGGAAGCCGTCGGGCGTGGTGATCGTCTTGTCGGTGGTGGCCGGCATGCCCGTACGGGCGAGCAGCGCCCTGACGTCGTCCGGCGGGATGTGCGCGAGCAGCGCCTTGCCGACTCCGGTGGAGTGCGGGAGGACCCGCCGGCCGACCTCGGTGAACATCCGCATCGAGTGCTTGGACGGCACCTGCGCGACGTAGACGATCTCGTCGCCGTCCAGCAGCGCCATGTTCGCCGTCTCGCCGGTCTCCTCGACCAGCCGGGCCAGATAGGGCCTGGCCCACGTGCCGAGCAGCCGCGACGCCGACTCGCCGAGCCGGATCAGCCGCGGGCCGAGTGCGTACCGCCGGTTCGACTGCTGGCGTACGTAGCCGCAGACGACCAGCGTGCGCATGAGACGGTGAATGGTGGGCAGCGGCAGCCCGCTGCTGGCGGACAGCTCGCTCAGACCGACCTCGCCACCGGCGTCCGCCATCCGTTCGAGCAGGTCGAACGCGCGCTCAAGGGATTGGACGCCACCGCCGGCGGAGGCGGATTTCGCGGCGTCGGTGATGCTGGCGCTGGACGACGGCACGTCAGGTGTCCTTTCGGGACGGGCTGGGCGAACAAACAGCCTACCGGTCCTGGGTAAAGATACATTCTGCTCAACGAAATAGTACTTTCGCTTGGTGGAAAAAGCGATGGCAGTCGGTCTTGACGGACCCGAATCGAGGGGCAAGACTTCTTCAACACTTCGTTGAATTCGAGAGAGGCAGGCCCCGCGTGCCCGATGTGAGCCTGGTGCTGCGCTCGACGCGCGTCGTCACCCCCGAGGGGATCCGCGCCGCCTCGGTCGCCGTCGCCGGCGGACGGATCGCCGCCGTGCTGCCGTACGGATCCGACGTACCGCCCGGGGCGCGCCTTGAGGACGTCGGGGACGACGCCGTACTTCCCGGGCTCGTCGACACCCATGTGCATGTGAACGACCCGGGCCGCACCGAGTGGGAAGGGTTCTGGACCGCCACCCGCGCCTCAGCGGCCGGCGGGATCACCACCCTGCTGGACATGCCGCTCAACTCGCTGCCCCCGACGACGACGGCCGCCCATCTGCGGACCAAGCAGGAGGTGGCGCGGCCGAAGGCCCATGTCGACGTCGGCTTCTGGGGCGGCGCCGTGCCGGACAACGTGCGGGATCTGCGGCCCCTGTACGACGCGGGGGTCTTCGGCTTCAAGTGCTTCCTCTCGCCGTCCGGCGTGGAGGAGTTCCCCGAACTCGACCAGGACCAACTCGCCCGCTCCCTCGCCGAGATCGCCGGCTTCGGCGGTCTGCTGATCGTGCACGCGGAGGACCCGCACGAGCTGGCAGGCGCACCGCAGCGCGGCGGCCCCGCGTACGCCGACTTCCTGGCGTCCCGGCCGCGCGACGCGGAGAACGCGGCGATCACGCATCTGATCGCCCAGGCCGAGCGGCTGGACGCGCGGGTGCACGTCCTGCACCTGTCCTCGTCCGACGCGCTGCCGCTGATCGCGGCGGCCAAGCGCGACGGCGTGCGGATCACCGTCGAGTCCTGCCCGCACTTCCTCACCCTCACCGCCGAGGAAGTGCCGGACGGCGCGACGGAGTTCAAATGCTGCCCGCCGATCCGCGAGGCGGCCAACCAGGAACTGCTCTGGCAGGGACTGATCGACGGGACGATCGACTGCGTCGTCTCCGACCACTCACCCTGCACCACCGATCTCAAGACCCCGGACTTCGCCTCCGCCTGGGGCGGCATCTCCTCCCTCCAGCTCGGCCTGCCGGCCATCTGGACCGAGGCGCGCCGCCGCGGCCGCACCCTGGAGGACGTCGCCCGCTGGATGTCGACGGCCCCCGCGGCGCTCGCGGGACTGACGAGCAAGGGCGCGATCGAGGCCGGCCGCGACGCCGACTTCGCCGTCCTCGCCCCTGACGCCACCTTCACCGTCGACCCGGCGGAGCTGCACCACCGCAATCAGGTGACCGCCTACGCGGGCAAGACGCTCCACGGCGTCGTCCGATCGACCTGGCTGCGCGGCAGCCGGATCCTGCTCGACGGCGCCCTCGTGGAACCGCCCGCCGGCCGACTGCTCGAAAGGAGCAACTGACCTTGTCCCGAACCCCGTTGACCGCCACCGCGTTCACCGGCGACGCCGCGCCGTACGGCGGCGGCGACCCGTACGCCGACTACCGCACCGCCGACCTGCCCTTCACCCACCTCGCCGATCTCGCCGACCGGCGGCTCGGCGCGGGAGTCGTCGCCGCCAACGACGAGTTCTTCGCCGAGCGGGAGAACCTGCTGAAGCCGGGCGCCGCCGAGTTCGACCCCGAGCGCTTCGGACACAAGGGCAAGATCATGGACGGCTGGGAGACCCGCCGCAGGCGCGGTGTCTCGGCAGCCGAGCCGCACCCCGCCGAGACCGACCACGACTGGGCGCTCGTCCGGCTCGGCGCGCCCGGGGTGATCCGGGGGATCGTCGTCGACACCGCCCACTTCCGCGGCAACTACCCGCAGGCGGTGTCGGTCGAAGGCGCTTCCGTACCCGGCTCGCCGTCCCCTGAGACGCTCGTCGGCGACGACGTGAAATGGACAACGCTCGTACCCCGTACGGCGGTCGGCGGCCACGCGGCCAACGGCTTCAGTGTCGAGGCCGAACAGCGCTTCACGCATCTGCGGCTCAACCAGCACCCGGACGGCGGCATCGCCCGGCTGCGGGTGTACGGCGAGGTCGCCCCCGACCCGGGGTGGCTGACCGCGCTCGGTACGTTCGACCTCGCGGCGCTGGAGAACGGCGGCCGGGTCGAGGACGCGTCCGACCGCTTCTACTCCCCGGCCACCAACACCATCCAGCCGGGCCGCTCCCACAAGATGGACGACGGCTGGGAGACCAGGCGCCGCCGCGACCTGGGCAACGACTGGATCAGCTACGCGCTCGCCGCGCAGTCCGAGATCCGCGCCGTCGAGATCGACACCGCCTACCTCAAGGGCAACGCGGCGGGCTGGGCGACCCTTTCGGTCCGCGACGGCGAGAGCGGCGCATGGACCGAGATCCTGCCCCGCACCCGCCTCCAGCCGGACACGAACCACCGCTTCGTCCTGCCGTCCGCCGCGGTCGCCACGCACGTACGGATCGACATCTTTCCGGACGGCGGCATCTCCCGACTGCGCCTCTTCGGCTCCCTCACCGAACAGGGCGCGGCCCGACTGGTCGCCCGCCACCAGGAGTTGGGCGGCTGACGTAGCCGAGCGACGGCTGGACACCACCTAGGGCTTCGCCTTCGCCCACGGTTTGACCCCGAGCTTCCCCGTGGTGCCGAGGTCCAGCTTCGGGGTCACCGTCACCGGGTCTGCGCCGGCCTTCGCCCGGACCTGTACGTACGGCACGTTCACCGCCGTGCCCATCTCGGTGGTGTTGCGCCAGACCAGGGCGGAGGTGGCCTCCTCGCCCGGTTCGAGGGTGACGGGTCCCGGCGGCAGGTCGGGTCCCGCGCCGGTGGAGATCTCGGCGCTGCCTTCGAGGATCCGCACGCCCTCTACCGGCTTGCGGTCCTCGTCGAGGAGTTCCAGCAGCGGGTAGCCCTCGACGGAGTAGGTGGCCGTGCCGCAGTTGTCGAGGTGCAGGCCCACGACGCGCAGGCCCATGGCCGCGTCTCCTCGGTCGACGCTGACGCGGATCCCCGAGGCGGGGCAGGTGCCCGGCTCGGCCGGTGCCTCGGCCGCCGGCACCTTGGTCACCGACATCACCTTGGCCCCCGTGATCCGCGGCGCCCCGGACGGCGGCTTCTCGGCCTCGACCGTGCCGCGCACGGTCTTGCCGGGACCGACGTCGCGCACGGTCACGGTCGGATTGGACATGGCACCGCCGTCGGCGCTCACGAAGGTGACGATCACCGTGTACGTCAGGGTCTCCGCGCTCTCGTTGGTGACCTCGTAGGCGGCGGAGACCCCCGAAGCCAGGCTTTCGGCGTGGACGACGTAGTCGTCCGAAGGCCTGGGGGACGGCGAAGCGATGGTCACCGAGGTGACCCGTACGCCGTCCTTGCCCGGATCGTCGACCGGCGTACGGGACGCCGAACCGGCCACGCCCGCACCGGAATCGATGATGCCCGTCCCCTCCGTCCCGCAGCCGGTGACCAGCAGTGCGGTCGCGGCGAGAGCCGCCAGGAAGGGTGCGGGCGCGGCGAGGGCCGGGCGGAAGGGGGAGGGTCTGCTCATGCGGTCATCCCATCAGGGCGTCGACCGCGCGCGCGTGACGGAGGCCACAGCTCCGGTCACAGGGGTGTCACAAGTGCCCGCTCCCGCCCGCCGGCCGGCCAACCGGCCACGGGCGAGGCCGGCGTACCGGACGCGCACCGGACGGCGTCGTAGGCTGATCCGATGGCGACCATCGAAGTGCGCGAGCTGGGGCCCGACTTCACCGCGGATCCGTACCCGTACTACGCCAAGCTGCGCGAGCTGGGTCCCGTCCACGAGATGCGCAACCCGGACGGCTGGCGCTGGTGGCTCGTCGTCGGCTACCCCGAGGCGCGGGCGGCCCTCGCCGACCCGCGGCTCGGCAAGAGGCCCGAAGTCGCCGACGGCCAGGAGCTGTTGATGGGGCCGCACGTGCTCACCTCGGACCCGCCCGACCACACCCGGCTGCGCAAGCTGATCACCCGCGAGTTCACCGCGCGCCGGGTGGAGAACCTGCGCCCCCGCGTCCAGCAGATCACCGACGAACTGCTCGACGCGATGGGACCCACCGGGCGCGGCGACCTCGTGGACGCGCTCGCCTTCCCGCTGCCCATCACCGTCATCTGCGAACTGCTCGGGGTGCCGCGGTCGGACCGGGACACCTTCCGCGGCTGGACCAACGAGATCGTCGCGCCCACCTCGGTCGAAAGCTCGACTTCAGCCGCCTACGCGCTGCGCGACTACCTCGACGAACTCATCGAGGACAAGCGCTGTTCGGGCCCCGCCGACGATCTGCTCTCCGCCCTGCTGCGCACCAGAGCCGCCGAAGACGACCGGCTCTCCGCCGCCGAACTGCGCGCCATGGCCTTCATCCTGCTCATCGCGGGCCATGAGACGACGGTCAACCTGATCGCCAACGGGGTACGGGCGTTGCTCGACCACCCCGACCAACTGAAGGCGCTGCGCGCCGACTTCACCCTGCTGGAACCCGCGATCGAGGAAACGCTCCGCTACGAGGGCCCGGTGGAGAACGCCACCAACCGCTACACCCGGGAGCCGGTCACCTACGGCGGGACGGTGATCCCGGCGGGCGAGATGGTCCTGGTCGGGCTCGCCTCCGCCGACCGGGACCCGGCGCGCTTCCCGGAACCGGACACCTTCGACATCCACCGGGCGGCGAAGGGCGGCGCCCAAGGTCATCTCGCCTTCGGCCACGGCCTGCACTTCTGCCTGGGCGCACCGCTCGCCCGGCTGGAGGGCGCCGTCGTACTGCGCAGCCTGCTGGAGCGCTTCCCCGACCTGGCGCTCGACCCGTCGCCCGAACCGTACGAGTGGCTGCCGGGCTGGCTGATCCGAGGGGTGCGGCGGCTGCCGGTGCGGTGGTAGAAAACGGCCATGCCCGCGTTCGACATCACCCTCGCCCAGCAGGTGCTCGACGCCCAGCCGTTCAGCAAGCTGATCGGCGCCCGGATCACTCGGTTCGGTGACGGCGAGGCCGTGCTCGAAGTGGCCGTCCGCGCCGATCTGCACCAGCAGAACGGCTATGTGCACGGCGGCGTCCTGGCCTACGCCGCCGACAACAGCATCACCTTCGCCGCCGGAACCACGCTCGGGCCCAACGTGCTGACCGGCGGTTTCGCCATCCAGTACGTCAGGCCCGCCACCGGCAGGACGCTGCTGGCCGAGGCCGCCGTGGTCCACTCGGGGCGGCGGCAGGCCACGGTCCGCTGCGAGGTGTTCACCGTCGCCGACGACGGCACCCGGACGCTGTGCGCCGTCGCCCAGGGCACGGTCCTGCCGGTCCAGCAGTCCTGAGCCGGGCCGGGCCGGGCCGGACCGCGGACCCGCGACGCGTACGGGCTCAGCCGCCCGCGATCTCCGTCATCGCCACCGGCCTGCGCTCACGCCGCGACAGCTCGCACGCCTCGGCGATCCGCAGCGCGTGCAGCGCCTCGCGGCCGTCGCAGGGGTTGTCCAGTTCACCGGCGACGACGCCCAGGAACGCGTTCAGCTCCGCCTCGTACGCCGGGGCGAACCGCTCCAGGAACCCCGGCCACGGGTTGTCGCACGGCGGCGGGCCCTTCGGTTCCGTCGAGGTGATCGGCGTACGGTCGTCGAGCCCGACGGCGAACTGGTCCAGCTCGCCCGCCAGTTCCATCCGTACGTCGTAGCCCGCGCCGTTGCAGCGGGCGGCCGTCGCCGTGGCGAGCGTCCCGTCGTCCAGGGTCAGCACGGCGGCCGCCGTGTCGACGTCGCCCGCCTCCCGGAACATCGCGGGGCCCGCGTCGGAGCCCGTCGCGTACACCTCGACCACCTCGCGCCCGGTGACCCAGCGCATCATGTCGAAGTCGTGCACGAGGCAGTCCCGGTACAGCCCGCCGGAGAGCGGCAGGTAAGCGGCGGGCGGCGGCGCCGGGTCCGAGGTGATCGCCCGCACCGTGTGCAGCCGGCCGAGCTTGCCCGACCGTACGAGGTCGCGCGCCGCGCCGTACCCGGCGTCGAACCGGCGCATGAAGCCGAGCTGCAGGACCGTACCCGCCGACTCGACCTCGCGCAGCGCGCCCAGCGTGCCCGTCAGGTCCAGGGCGATGGGCTTCTCGCAGAACGCGGGCAGCCCGGCCCGCGCCGCGCGGCTGATCAGTTCCGCGTGCGAGGAGGTGGCCGAGGCGATGACCACGGCGTCCACCCCCCAGGAGAAGATCTCGTCGACCGAGGGCGCCGCCGTCGATCCTGTCCTGTCGGCGACCTGGGCCGCCCGTGCCGAGTCCGTGTCCGCCACCACCAGGGCCCCTACTTCGCGGTGGCGGCTGAGCAGGTCCGCGTGGAAGGTGCCGATGCGGCCCGTGCCGATGAGTCCGATGCGCATGGCCCCAAAGGTGGCCGCAGGTGGCTCACGATGTCAAGCATTTGTCCTGACAATCGAACTTCACGACTTCCCGTCAACATGGCAGGGGTCTACCCTCCCTGATGTGCCCAATCAGCCGAGATCACCGCAGCCCGGGCAGGGGACGGAGCACTCCCTTCCGCTCCAGCTAGCCGTGGACCGTACCAGTCCGGTCCCGCTCTACTTCCAACTGGCGCAGCAACTGGAGGCCGCGATCGAGCGGGGCGGCCTCGCCCCCGGCAGCCTCCTCGGCAACGAGATCGAGCTGGCGGGCCGGCTCGGTCTGTCCCGGCCCACCGTCCGCCAGGCCATCCAGTCGCTCGTGGACAAGGGCCTGCTGGTCCGCCGCAGAGGCGTCGGCACCCAGGTCCTGCACAGCCAGGTCAAGCGCCCGCTGGAGCTGAGCAGCCTCTTCGACGACCTGGAGGCGGCCGGCCAGCGCCCGGCGACCGACGTGCTGCGCAACACGCTCGTACCCGCCACGGCGCAGGTCGCGGCGGCGCTGGGGGTGCCGGAAGGCGCCGAGGTGCGGCTCGTGGAGCGGGTGCGGTACGCGCACGACGAACCGATGGCGTATCTGCGCAACCACCTGCCGGCCGGACTCTTCGACTGCGACACCGCGCGCCTTGAGGCCACCGGCCTCTACCGGATGATGCGGGCCGGCGGCATCACGCTGCACAGCGCACGGCAGTCGATCGGGGCGCGCGCGGCGACGGAGACGGAGGCCGGCCGGCTGGCCGAGACCCCGGGGGCGCCGCTGCTCACGATGGAGCGCACGACGTACGACGACACGGGCCGGGCGGTGGAATTCGGTTCGCACGTCTACCGCGCCTCGCGGTACGCCTTCGAGTTCCAGCTCCTCGTCCGGCCCTGAGCACCGCCTTTTCGTAAGAATGTACGGACAAACCCTTGACGGTCGGCCGCGCACCCGATGAGCATGCTCCGAACAACGATGGCCGATACTGCTCCGAGTAATCTCGCGAGAAGGGCACTACGTCGTGACAAGGGTTCGGACAGGGGTACGCGCGACCAGCGCCGTGCTGGCAGCGGTCCTCGGGGCATCGGTCCTCGCCGGCTGCAGCAGCACCGGCGGCAGGCGCGCCGAGGAACGGGCGGCGAAAGCGTCGGCCCAGGCCCAGGGACGGGCCGCTGTGAACACGCCGAAGTGGACCATCGCCATGGTCACGCACTCCGGGGACGGCGACACGTTCTGGGACATCGTGCAGAGCGGCGCCAAGCAGGCCGCGGTCAAGGACAACGTCAACTTCCTCTACGCGCACAGCGACGAGGGGCAGCAGCAGGCGCAGCTCGTCGACTCGTACATCGACAAGAAGGTCGACGGGCTGATCGTCACGCTCGCCAAGCCCGACGCCATGAAGGCCGTCGTCGCCAAGGCCCGCAAAGCCGGTATACCCGTGATCACGGTCAACTCCGGCGCCGAGCAGTCCAAGGCGTTCGGCGCGCTCACCCACATCGGCCAGGACGAGACGATCGCGGGCCAGGCCGTCGGCGACGAACTCGACAAGCGCGGCAAGAAGAAGGCCCTCTGCGTCGTCCACGAACAGGGCAACGTCGGTCTTGAGCAGCGCTGCGCCGGAGCGAAGAAGAACTTCGGAGGCCGGCTCCAGAACCTGTACGTCGACGGCACGAACATGCCGGACGTCCAGTCGTCCATCGAGGCCAAGCTCCAGGCCGACCCGGCCATCGACTCCGTCGTCACCCTCGGCGCGCCGTTCGCGGACGCCGCCGTCAAGGCCAAGGGCACGGCGCAGAGCAAGGCCGAGGTCGACACCTTCGACCTCAACGCGTCCGTCGCCGCCTCGCTCAAGGCGGGCACCCTCGGCTTCGCCGTGGACCAGCAGCCCTACCTCCAGGGGTACGAGGCGGTCGACCTGCTCTGGCTCAACAAGTACAACGCCGATGTGCTCGGCGGCGGACAGCCCGTGCTCACCGGGCCGCAGGTGATCACCAAGCAGGACGCCGGCGCCCTGGAGGCGTTCACCAAGCGGGGGACCCGATGACCACGACAGCGCCACCGGTGGGCAGCAAACCGGACGGCGGGGCCGAAAGCGACGAGCGGCTGCTGCGCACCTCACCGCTGCGCAAGCTGCTCGGCAGGCCGGAACTGGGCTCGGTCGTGGGCGCGGTCGCGGTCTTCCTCTTCTTCGCCGTCGTCGCCGACTCGTTCCTGCGCGGCTCCAGCTTCGGCACCGTCCTGTACGCGGCGTCCACGATCGGCATCATGGCGGTGCCGGTGGCGCTGCTGATGATCGGCGGCGAGTTCGACCTGTCGGCCGGTGTGATGGTGACCAGCTCGGCGCTGATGTCCTCGATGTTCAGCTACCAGATGACCGCCAACGTCTGGGTGGGCGTCGGGGTTTCGCTGCTGGTGACCCTCGCGCTCGGTGCCTTCAACGGCGTCATGCTGACCCGTACCAAACTGCCGAGCTTCATCATCACGCTCGGTACGTATCTGATGCTCATCGGCCTCAACCTCGGTCTGACGAAGCTGATCAGCGGCACGGTCTCGACCAAGTCCATCGGCGACATGGAGGGTTTCCCCTCGGCGAAGAAGCTGTTCGCCTCCGAGTGGACCGTCGGCGGTGTCGAGCTGAAGGTCACCATCCTGTGGTGGGCCGTCCTGGTGGCGCTCGCCACCTGGATCCTGCTGCGGACCCGCTTCGGCAACTGGATCTTCGCCGCGGGGGGCAACGCCGACGCGGCGCGCGCCGTCGGTGTCCCCGTAATGCGCACCAAGGTCCTGCTGTACATGGGGGTGGCGTTCTGCGCTTGGGTCTCCGGGCAGCATCTGCTGATGTCGTTCGACGTCGTCCAGTCGGGCGAGGGCGTCGGCAACGAGCTGATCTACATCATCGCCGCCGTCATCGGCGGCTGCCTGATCACCGGCGGCTACGGTTCGGCGATCGGCGCCGCCGTCGGCGCCTTCATCTTCGGCATGACCAGCAAGGGCATCGTGTACGCGGAGTGGAACCCGGACTGGTTCAAGTTCTTCCTCGGAGCGATGCTCCTTCTGGCCACCCTGCTCAACGCGTGGGTGCGTAAGCGCGCGGAGGCGACCCGATGAGCGAGCCGCAGGCAGACCCGGCGAACCAGCCGCAGGCGGACCCGGCGAACGAGCCGGAGACGGCACCGGCGAACGAGCCGCAGCCGGACAGCGCGGGGCCGGAGCGGCCCGAGCGGCGGGCTGCGCCCCTGGTCGAGCTGGCCGACGTCAGCAAGTAC
The DNA here is from genome assembly GCF_055584925.1 of Streptomyces sp. NPDC087906. Lineage (NCBI taxonomy): Bacteria > Bacillati > Actinomycetota > Actinomycetes > Kitasatosporales > Streptomycetaceae > Streptomyces > Streptomyces sp. NPDC087906. The sequence continues at coordinate 444,693 of NZ_JBVJLC010000003.1, read as the reverse complement.
TACGGCAACGTCCGCGCCCTGGAGGGCGTCTCGCTGGAGGTCCACCCCGGCGAGATCACCTGTGTGCTCGGCGACAACGGCGCGGGCAAGTCCACCCTGATCAAGATCATCGCCGGGCTGCACCGGCACGACTCGGGCGACTTCCTGATCGAGGGCGCGCAGACCTCGCTGTCCTCGCCCCGCGAGGCCCTGGACCTGGGGATCGCCACGGTCTACCAGGACCTCGCCGTCGTCCCGCTGATGCCGGTGTGGCGCAACTTCTTCCTCGGCTCGGAGCCGACGAAGGGGGCGGGGCCCTTCAAGCGGCTCGACGTCAAGCTGATGCGCGAGACGACCCGCTCCGAGCTGCTGCGGATGGGCATCGACCTGCGCGACGTCGACCAGCCCATCGGCACCCTGTCCGGCGGCGAGCGCCAGTGCGTCGCCATCGCGCGTGCCGTGTACTTCGGCGCGAAGGTGCTGGTCCTGGACGAGCCGACGGCGGCCCTCGGGGTCAAGCAGTCCGGTGTCGTGCTCAAGTACGTGGCCGCGGCGCGCGACGCGGGCCTCGGCGTCGTGCTCATCACCCACAACCCGCACCACGCGTATCTCGTCGGCAACCGCTTCGTGCTGCTCAAGCGCGGTGTCATGGCGGGCAGCCACACCAAGGACTCGATCACCCTGGACGAGATCACCCGGCAGATGGCCGGCGGCTCCGAGCTGGACGAGCTGAGCCACGAACTGGCGAGCGCCCCGGCCCCCAGCCACCTCGGCGGCCATCGCACCGAGGCGGACTGACCGTACGCGAGGCGGACCGACCGTACGAGAAGGACCGACCGTACGCGAGAAGGGCCGACCGTACGCGAGAAGGGCCGACCGTACGTACGAGCGGCCCGCGGCCGGAGCGGAGCGACGCGCTCCGGCCGCTTTCCGGGCCGCACACCGGCCGCTTACCCTCCGGATGGCAGAATTCGCATCGGCGGGCGCCGTCCGCCGCCTTCGCCCACCCGGGCGGCAGGCCCCGACCCCCACAGGGACGACACGACTCGTGCGAGCAATCAGCCGGCGCACTCGGTACGGCAGGTCTGAGCCGACGGACACGAGGGGGCCCGCCCGATGAGTACGTACCGTGACTTCGCCGGCCGCGGCAGCGCCCGCGGCACCGTCCTGCGGACCGTCGGCACCCGTGAGCGGCGCTCCCATCTGACCGCGCCCAGAGTGCCCACCGTCGGAATCGACATCGGCGGTACGAAGGTGATGGCGGGCGTCGTGGACGCCGACGGCAACATTCTGGAGAAGCTGCGCACCGAGACGCCCGACAAGTCCAAGAGCCCCCGGGTCGTCGAGGACACCATCGTCGAGCTGGTCCTCGACCTCTCCGACCGGCACGACGTGCACGCGGTCGGCATCGGAGCGGCCGGCTGGGTCGACGCCGACCGCTCCAAGGTGCTGTTCGCCCCGCACCTCGCCTGGCGCGACGAACCGCTCAGGGACGCCCTCGCCTCCCGGCTCGCCGTGCCCGTGATGGTCGACAACGACGCCAACACCGCCGCCTGGGCGGAATGGCGCTTCGGCGCGGGACGCGGCGAGGACCATCTGGTCATGATCACGCTCGGTACCGGGATCGGCGGCGCGATCCTGGAGGACGGCCAGGTCAAGCGCGGCAAGTTCGGCGTCGCGGGCGAGTTCGGCCATATGCAGGTCGTGCCCGGCGGCCACCGCTGCCCGTGCGGCAACCGCGGCTGCTGGGAGCAGTACAGCTCGGGCAACGCCCTCGTACGGGAGGCCAAGGAACTCGCGGCGGCCGACTCGCCCGTCGCGTACCGGATGATCGAGCGGGTCAAGGGCAGCGTCCACGAGATCACCGGACCGCTGATCACCGAGCTGGCCCGCGAGGGCGACGCGATGTGCGTCGAGCTGTTCCAGGACATCGGCCAGTGGCTCGGCGTCGGCATCGCCAACCTGGCGGCGGCGCTCGACCCGTCCTGCTTCGTCATCGGCGGCGGCGTCAGCGCGGCGGACGACCTGCTGATCGGCCCGGCGCGCGACGCGTTCCGCCGCCACCTCACCGGACGCGGCTACCGCCCCGAGGCCCGTATCGTGAAGGCGCAGCTCGGTCCCGAGGCCGGCATGGTCGGCGCCGCCGACCTGGCCCGGCTGGTGGCCCGCAGGTTCCGCCGGGCGACCCGCCGCAGGGTGGAGCGGCACGAGCGCTACGAACGCTACGCACAGGCCATCAGGACCACCCGCACGACCCCGACCCAGGAACCGCCGTCATGACCGTGCCCCGCCGTCCCGCGCAGCCCGACGACAGAGCCAGGCCCCCGGAGAACCGAGGCCACCGCAACGCCAGACGCTGGTTCACCGCCATCGTCATCGTCCTCCTCGTCGGCATCCCGGCCGGGTATCTCGCCGTGGCCGCCGAGCAGAGCCGCGAGAGCGGGCGGGCCAAGGAGGCCGAGACGCTGGCCACCGGCCTCCAGCCGGTGCGCCCCGCGGGGATGAAGAAGCGGATCTACGACGTCCCGATCCCCGGCGGCGCCACCGGGGTGCGGTACTACGAGACGAGCAACTGGAAGTCCAGCCGGCTCTACGCCCAGTTCGACGTCACGTCGGGCCGGCTCGACTCCTTCCTGACCGAGATGGGCACGAGCCGCTCGGCGCTCAAGAACGGCGCGGTCACCATCTCGGAGCGCGACCAGAAGATCGCCGGCTGGAACTTCGACATCCCCGACCACAAATGGGCCGGCCTCAGCCACAAGCAGAAGGACCCGCTGCCCAGCCAGAACGTGATCGTGGACCTGGCCGACCCCGGCTTCCCGCGCGTCTACGTCGTGTCCACGACCACGCCCTGACCTGTCCGCGGCCTCAGGTCACGCGGTGTGCTGGTAGGCGGGGTAGGTGAGATAGCCCGCGTCGCCGCCCTGGTAGTACGTCGCCTCGTCGGCCGGCGCGAGCGGCAGCCCGCCGCGCAGCCGCTCGACCAGGTCGGGGTTGGCGAGGAACGCGCGGCCGAAGCTGATGAGTTCGGCGCCGAGGCCCAGCCAGTGGTCGGCCTCGGCCCCGCCGGTCTGCTTGGCGCCCATCGGCAGCACCGGATTCATGATCAGCGTGCCGGGCCAGGCGCGCCGCAGCCCGAGCAGCACCTCCTCGTCGGCGGTGGCCTCCAGATGGACGTAGGCCAGGTCGAGCCGGGCCAGCTCCGCCAGCAGCTCGGCGTAGAGCGCGGCGGTGTCCGTCTCCTCGACTCCCCAGAACCCGGCGCCCGGAGAGAGCCGGATACCGGTCCGGTGCGCGCCGACGGCATCGGCGGTCGCCGCCGCGGCCTCGACGGCGAAGCGGATCCGGTTCGCCGTCGAGCCGCCGTAGCGGTCCGTCCGCAGATTGGCGTTGGACGACAGGAACTGCGAGATCAGATAGCCGTTGGCGCCGTGCAGCTCCACCCCGTCGAAACCGGCGTCGACGGCGCGCCGGGCGGCCTGTGCGTACGACCCGGCGTGCTCGGGCACCTCGGCGGTGTCCAGGGCCCGCGGCAGCGGCGCCGGCTGGGGGCCGGTCGGCGTGAACACCTCGCCGACGGCGGCCACGGCCGAAGGACCCACGGGCACGCTGCCGGTGGTGTCGGGGTGCGAGACCCGCCCGCCGTGCATGAGCTGGGCGAAGATCCGTCCGCCGCTGGCGTGCACGGCGGCCGTCACGGGGCGCCACGCGGCGACCTGCTCGTCCGTGTGCAGCCCCGGCGTGCCAGGACTGGACTGCCCGACGAGGCTGGGCTGCACCCCCTCGGTCACGATCAGCCCCGCCGTGGCCCGCTGGGCGTAGTACGTCGCCATGGACGGCGTCGCCAGCCCGCCGGCCGCGGCCCTGATCCGGGTCATGGGGGCCATCACCAGCCGGTTGGGCAGGGTCAGCTCACCGAACCGGTAGGAGTGGAAAAGGCTCGTCATCGCGGGGCTCCTCGGTATGGGCTCGACAGCGCCCGGCTTCCGGGCACGGGAGTACGCTAAAAGCTCACATGGATGTCAGAGGCAAGTGCTGTGCCGCAGCTCACAGTTCACAGCCCGCAGTTCACAATCCGGAGGACGGCATGCGTATCGGGGAACTCGCCGCACGGACCGGAGTCAGCATCCGTTCCCTGCGCTACTACGAGGAGCAGCACCTGCTCGCCAGCACCCGCAGCCCCAGCGGCCAGCGGCACTACACGGACGACGAGGTCGAGCGCGTCTGGTTCATCCAGCGGCTCTACACGGCCGGCCTGTCCAGCCGCACCATCGCCGAACTGCTGCCGTGCGTCGATTCCCCCAGCAAGGACAACTCCGACGCGGCGCTGGAACGCATGGCCCAGGAGCACGCCCGCCTCGCCGCGCACATCCGCGACCTCGAACGCACCCGCGAGGCCCTGGAAGCCCTGATGGACACGGCCCGCGCCTACCGCGAGACCCTGCGCGAACCGGCCAACACCTGATCCCGCACGGCTCTGCACAGCCCCGGTCGGCCCGCCGTCCGGGCGGATATGCTTCCGGCGTGACGCAGCAGCCCGCGCCGGACGAGCGGCGGCCCGCGAACGAAGGGCCGAAGGCTGCCGCCCGGAACCGGGCCGCTCTGGTCACCGCCGCCCGAGCGGTCTACGCGGAGCACGGGCTGGACGCGCCGCTGTCCTCGATCGCCCGCCGGGCCGGGGTCGGGCAGGGCGTGCTGTACCGGCACTTCCCCGACCGGACCGCCGTGGCGACCGCGGTCCTGGAGGAGAACGTACGGCAGATCGAGCAGGCGGCCGCCGCGCGGGACGCGACGCTGGCCGGCGTCCTCGGCGTGCTGACCTGGCATCTGACCGAGTCCGAGGCTTTCATCGGCCTCCTGCACACCGATGTCGCGGGTGGCCGTTCCGCCATCCGGGGGGTCGCCTCGGCCCTGTCCGACCGGGTCGAGCGCGGTCTGCGCGGACATCTGCCGGCCGGCCACCGGCTGGGGGCCGACCTGATGCTCGCCGTCGCCATGGTCTCCGGCGCCGTCACCGGACCCACCCGCCAGGAGCGGGAGCACCGGGCGCTGGCCGCCTGGCGGCTGCTCGGCGTCGAGGTGGGTCCGGTGCGCCCGTTCCCCGGGTGAGCCTTTTCGTCAGCCGCCGTTGGACTGCCGGACGCCTTCCGCCAGCGCGTGGAACGTGTACAGATAGCCGCCCGCAGGTCCGCTGACGGTCATGTACGCCGTGGTGCCGCCGGGGGTGATCGCCACGTTCGTCGCCGATTCGAGCCCGGTGGCGCGGGCGGGGATCTCGACCGTCGCCAGGCGTTCGCCGTTCTTGTCGTACACGGCCATCGCGGGACGGCCGTGCAGCGCCTGGTAGAGGTTGCCGTCCGCGTCCACGGCGATCGAGTCGGTCTCGGCGATCCCGGCATTGACGCGGATGGCGGTGTGCCGGGAGGCCGGCTCGCCGTTCTCGTCCAGGCGCAGGTACAGGATCTGGTTCTCGGTGAGTTCGCTGACCCACAAGCCGCGGTAGTCGGCGTCGAACGAGATCCCGTTGGCCGACGCAAGCCCCTCGGCCAGGACCGTCGCCTCCGTACCGTCCCGGTCGACGCGCACCACGCGGCCCCGCGTCTCGGCGCCGTCGGATCCGCCGCCCGCGTCGCTGACGTACAGGTTGCCCGACCGGTCGAAGGCGATGTCGTCGGGGTTCATCCGCGTACCGTCGACCGGACCGGCGAAGAACGTCCGCGGATCGCCGCCGTCCTGCGCCAGGCTCACGATCTCGCCGTGGCTGTAGTCGGTCAGGTACAGCCGCTTGTCGTACGGGCTGAACTGCGCCGACGTGTACGCCCCCCGGTCGTCGGTGTGGACCGATCGGGACGTCTTCTTCCGGACGTTGACACCCAGCACCTTGGGCTCCCCGGCGGGCGCCGTGACATCGACGACGAACAGCTCGCCCCGCTCGCCGAAGGTCGGGCCCTCCAGCAGCGTCATCCCGGTCTCCGCGTGCGGCTCGGTCAGCCGCATGACCTCGTGCGCGCGAACGGTCCGGCCGGCGCCGGGAGATGACACCTGGTCAGGCCCGGTGCCCGGGTCCGTGCCGCAGCCGGTGAGGGCCAGTGTGCCGAGCGCGGTGAGCGCGGCCAGGGATCGGATCGGGAGTCGTCGCATACGGGAAATCGCCCTTCCTGTCCGCCGTGTGCGGGCGCGCCGCCGGCCGGGCCGGGCGCGGTGCGCCCGCGTGGCCGGATGTCGCGGTACGTCCCGCCCTTCAACCGGACAGCATTGTCCGGTTGTTGTTAGCGTAGCGGACGGCCGTTCAGCCCGGGACGGCCCGACGTGACGGATCGAGGTCCCCCCCATGACGTCCCCCCACACGACATCCCCGACGACATCCCCGCAAGCGGCCCCGCCGCCGCCCGGTCCCGAGGAACTCGCCGCGCTGCGCGAGCGCTACCGCCTGGAACGCGACCGGCGGGTGCGTCCCGACGGCGTCGGCCAATACCGCGCCGCCGAGGCCGAGTTCGGCTACTACGCCGCCGATCCGTACGTAGCCGCGCCAGTTGAGCGCGAGCCGTTGCGCGACACCGTCGATGTGGCCGTGATCGGGGGCGGGTTCGGCGGCATCCTGGCCGGTGCGCGGCTGCGGCAGCAGGGCGTCGAGCGGATCCGGATCGTCGAGCAGGGCGGCGACTTCGGGGGCACCTGGTACTGGAACCGGTACCCGGGCATCCACTGCGACATCGAGTCGCACGTCTATCTGCCGATGCTGGACGAGACCGGCTACGTGCCCGAGTGGAAGTACGCGCCCGGTGAGGAGATCCGCCACCACGCGATGCGCCTGGCAAGGCAGTTCGACCTCTACCCGGACGCCTTGTTCTCCACCGTGGCCACCGGGCTGACATGGGACGAGCCGTCCGGGAGCTGGACCGTGGCCACGGACCGCGGGGACGCGTTCCGGGCCAGGTACGTGATCACCGCCACCGGCACCCTCACCGAGCCGAAACTCCCCGGCATACCGGGAATCGAGGAGTTCACCGGCCACACGTTCCACACGTCGCGCTGGGACTACGCGTATACCGGCGGCTCCCCGAAGGGCGGCATGACCGGCCTCGCGGACAAGCGGGTCGGCATCGTCGGCACCGGCGCCACCGGTGTCCAGGCCATCCCGCTGCTGGCCGAGGATGCCGGCCATCTCTACGTCTTCCAGCGCACCCCCTCCACGGTGGACGTGCGCGCCAACCGCCGTACCACCGCGCGGGACGTCGGCGCCGAGCACAGCGGCTGGGCGCGGGAGCGCCGCGACAACTTCCTCCGTATCGTCTCCGGCGAGCCGGCCGGCCAGGACCTCGTGGCCGACGGCTGGACCGCGTCGGCGGCGCTCCTGGAGAAGCTGGTGCCCAGTTTCCGCCGCCCGGCGGGCGACCGGCGGGCCTTCGAAGCCGACTACGAGATCGCCGACGCCGCCAAGATGAACGAACTGCGGGCCCGCGTCGCGGACCTCGTCACCGATCAGGACACGGCGGAGCAGCTCAAGCCCTGGTACCGGTACGCGTGCAAGCGCCCCACGTTCTCCGACAGGTTCTACCCGGCGTTCAACCGGGACAACGTCACCCTGGTCGACACCGCGGACACCCACGGCATCGAGCGCATCACCGAGAAGGGCGCCGTGGTCGACGGCGTCACGTACGAACTCGACTGCCTGATCTTCGCCACCGGATTCTCCCTCGGCACCTCAGGCGTGCTCTCCGGCAAGCTCCCCGTCCACGGCCGCGACGGTGCCCAACTGCTGGACGTATGGGCGGCGCCGGGGCGCCCGCGCACCCTGCACGGCTTCACCACCAACGGATTCCCGAACCTGATCCGGATGGGGTCCATGCAGAACGCCAACAGCGTCAACTTCACCCACGTCCTGGACGAGCAGGCCGTCCACGCGGCGGCGCTCGTCGCGGCCGCCGACGCCAGGGGCGCCGTCGTCGAACCGTCCCGCGAGGCCGAGGACGCCTGGCTCGCCACCATCGCCGACGGCGCCCCCGACCACGAGTGGTTCCACGCCGACTGCACCCCCGGCTACTACAACCGCGAAGGCCGCGGCCGCCCGAACGGCCCGAGCGCCTACCCGCACGGCGCCCACGCCTTCCACCAACTCCTCGCTCGCTGGCGTGCGGAGTCCATGGAGGAAGTCCTCCATGCGGCAGGTGGCGGTGAGACACGGGAGGGAGGCATGAGAGCGTGAGCGGGTGAGTGAGACGACACCCCCCAAGACACTGCAGTACCGGATGGACGGTCCCGAAGACGCGCCCGTGCTGGTCCTCGGCCCCTCGCTGGGGACCACCTGGCACATGTGGGACCGGCAGGTGCCCGAGCTGGCCCGGCACTGGCGGGTCGTCCGGTTCGACCTGCCGGGGCACGGCGGCGCCCCCGCGCACGCCGCCAGCGGCATTCCGGAGCTGGCGCGGCGGCTGCTCGCCACGCTCGACGCCCTCGGCGTCCAGCGGTTCGGCTACGCGGGCTGCTCCATCGCCGCCGCCGTCGGCGCCGAACTGGCGCTGCGCAGGCCCGACCGGATCGCCTCGCTCGCCGTGGTGGCGGCTTCGCCGCGGTTCGGGACCGCCGACGAGTTCCGGCAGCGCGGCGTGATCGTCCGGGCCAACGGGCTCGACCCGATGGCCCGCGCCGCTCCTGAGCGCTGGTTCACACCCGGCTTCGCCGCCGCCCAGCCGGCCATCGTCGAGTGGGCCGTCCAGATGGTCCGCACCACCGACCCCGGCTGCTACATCGCCGCCTGCGAGGCGCTGGCCGCCTTCGACATCCGGGCCGAGCTGGGCCGGATCGCCGTACCGACCCTCGTACTCGTCGGAGCGGAGGACCAGGTCACCGGGCCCGCCGAGGCGCGCACCCTGGTCGCCGGCATACCGGACGCGCGGCTCGCGCTGGTGCCCGGCGCCTCGCACCTGGCGCCTGTCGAGCAGCCCGCAGCCGTCACCGACCTGCTGCTGCGGCACTTCTCCACCGCCTGGTACAACCCGAACGACACCTCCACCGGGCTGACCGTGCTCCCCGAGAGCCGGTACGCGCCGAGCCTCTCCGCCACCGTGGGACCCGTCGCCGAGATCGCGGCGGCCGAACAGCCGCCGCAGGTCGCCATGGGCCACACCGACCCGTACGAGGCGGGCATGCGGGTGCGCAGGCAGGTGCTCGGCGACGCCCACGTGGACGGCGTCCTCGCCGCCTCCGACGACTTCGACGGCGACTTCCAGGAGCTGGTCACCCGCTACGCCTGGGGCGAGGTGTGGACCAGGGAGGGCCTGGACCGCCGCACCCGGAGCTGCGTGACGCTCACCGCGCTCGTCGCGGGCGGGCACCTGGACGAGCTGGCCTTCCACACCCGGGCCGCGCTGCGCAACGGCCTCACCCCCGCCGAGATCAAGGAAGTACTGATCCAGACGGCCGTCTACTGCGGCGTCCCGGCGGCGACCTCGGCGTTCCAGGTGGCCAGAGCCGTGATCCAGGAAGAGACGGCGCCCGGCGCTTAGCAGGATGATGGAACAGCGGTACCAGCGGTACGAACGGTCCGAGACGAAAGGTGGCCCACGGTGAAGCTCACCAAGAAGACGCACTCCTGCATCCGGCTGGAGAAGGACGGGCGGACACTCGTCATCGACCCCGGAGGCTTCAGCGAGCAGGACGCGGCGGCCGGCGCCGACGCCGTGCTCGTCACCCACGAGCACCCCGACCACTTCCACGAGGGCAGGCTCCGCGCGGCGCTCGAAGCGAACCCCGCCGCCGAGCTGTGGACGCTGAGCAGCGTCGCCGACCAGGTCTCGGCGGCCTTCCCCGGCCGCGTGCACACCGTCGGCCACGGCGACACCTTCACCGCCGCCGGGTTCGACGTACAGGTGCACGGCGAGCTGCACGCCGTGATCCACCCCGACATCCCCCGCATCACCAATGTCGGCTATCTCCTGGACGGCTCGGTGTTCCACCCCGGCGACGCGTTGACCGTGCCGGACCAGGAGGTCGAGACGCTGCTGCTGCCGGTGCACGCGCCGTGGAACAAGCTCTCCGAGGTGATCGACTACGTCCGCGAGGTCAAGCCGCTGCGGGCCTTCGACATCCACGACGCGCTGCTCACCGAGCTGGCCAGGCCCGTCTACGACGGGCAGATCGGTGCCTTGGCCGCCGCCGACCACGCCCGGTTCGCACCCGGCGACTCCACCGAGGTCTGAGGCCGCGGGACGGTGACTGTCGGACCCCGCCGATAGGCTGTCCCGCATGCGCATCGCGACCTGGAATGTCAATTCGATCACCGCTCGGCTGCCCCGGCTGCTGGCCTGGCTGGAGAGCAGCGGCACGGACGTGCTGTGCGTCCAGGAGACCAAGTCCACCGCCGAGCAGTTCCCCGCCGAGCCGCTGCGCGAGCTGGGGTACGAGTCGGCGGTCAACGCGAGCGGCCGGTGGAACGGGGTGGCGCTGATCTCCCGTGTCGGTCTCGACGACGTCGTCAGCGGCCTCCCCGGCGGGCCGGAGTACGAGGGCGTGCAGGAGCCGCGGGCCGTCTCGGCGACCTGCGGCCCGGTCCGCCTCTGGTCGGTGTACGTGCCGAACGGCCGCGAGGTGGCCCACGACCACTACACCTACAAGCTGCGCTGGCTGGAGGCGCTGCGCGCCGCCGTCGCCGCCGACGCGGCGGGGGAGCGCCCCTTCGCCGTCCTCGGCGACTTCAACATCGCGCCGACCGACGAGGACGTCTGGGACCTCGCCCAGTTCGAAGGGGCCACGCATGTCACCCCGAAGGAGCGCGCCGCTCTCGCCGCCCTGCGTGACGAGGGCCTGTCCGACGTCATGCCCCGGCCGCTGAAGTACGACCGCCCCTTCACCTACTGGGACTACCGCAGCCTCGGCTTCCCCAAGAACAGGGGCATGCGGATCGACCTCGTGTACGGCAACGGCCCGTTCGCGACGGCGGTCAAGGACAGCTACGTCGACCGCGAAGAGCGCAAGGGCAAGGGCGCGTCCGACCATGCGCCGGTCGTCGTGGACCTCGACGTCTGACCCGGGCGCCCCGCCCCCGCGCGCCCCTATGGTGCCCCGGCGGGGTCGATGGCAGGCTGAGTCGTATGAACATCCCCTTCTTGGACAACTGGCGCAGAAAGCACGCCGGTATCCAGGCGACGCCGCTCGCCACCGCGGTCGGCGGCGACCAGGAGGGCGTCACCGAGCTGCTCTCGGAGTGCGAGCTGCTGCGTGTCCGGGCGGGGCAGAGCGGCCTGAGACTCGACGACTCGCCGGGGTCCCTGGACGAGCTGGACCAGCTTCCGCCGCGCTGGCGCGACGACCCCGAGGAGATGCCCTGGCTGGGCAACGACGCGGGGCTGTATCTCGGCACGGTCATCGTCCGGACGGTCCCCGGCGCCGTCTGGCACATCTGGCCGGGCGGTCATCCCGTGGTGCGACTCGCCTCGGGCCGGGAGATCCAGGTGGTGGAGGCGGGGCTCGAATGGGCGGTCACCGGCACCCCCGAACTGGCCCAGATCTACGCGGAGGCGGCCGAGGCCTGACGGTGGCACCGCCGGTCACCCCGGCAGTAAATGTCACTTATGCACCATTTATGCGTGTCGGGTGTGAAGTCCCTTGTCGGCATGGATAGTTTGCGCTGACCCCGACACCGCCGAGAGTGGGTAGAACAGCGTATGGCCGTCGATCCGCCGACCGAGCCACATGGCGTCAACGCAAGCTCATCGCGACGAATCTCGACTACCCTTTGCCGTTCATCCCTATCGAGAACGCCGGCCGCGGGTGTCAGCCCGGCCGAACCAGGGACGCTGCTGCCGGGAGCGCAGTAGCTCAGGGGCAATGGCCCGTCCGGCAGCAGCCGGAGATCACTTCTCGTTCAGGGGAGAAGGTCAGCTGCGAGCCGGTCGGGTTGTGCTCGGTGTGGAGCGGGCCCGCGTCGCCGTGGAACGCGACGGGGGCGCCGCTCTCTACTCCCCGTACCGGCCCTCGTCCTCACTCCTTGGCCCGATGGGACGTGCGCGCCACGACGGGGGCGGGTTCCTGCGCCGCACGCGTCACATCCGCGACCAGCTCCACCACATCAGGCCCGTAGGCCTGCGAGTTGGCGACCTTCAGCAGCAGGCAGAACGAATTCCCGCCGTGCTTGCGGTACAGCCGCTCATGGTGGCGGGCCAGATAGCGCGAGGCCGCCTGGTTGGTGATGGCCCGCTGCCCGCAGAAGAGGAACACCGGCCGCGTGCCCTGCCCTGCCGTCAACCGCGCCAGCAGGACGTACTCCGCCACGCCCGAATCCACCCGGTAGCGCTCGGAGCCGATCTGGAAGGCGCCGCGGTCGGGCCCCGGCGTCGCGTCCGTGTTGACGCTGACACCCGGCAGCAGCGACTTCAGATGCGCCGCCATCCGCCGGTTCGACCCGGGCCCGCCCAGGCAGAACTCCGTACGCTCGCCGAAGCCCTGCTGTGCCGCGTCGTGCTGCACGATCTGCGCGTGCGCGCCGCACTCCTTCACCAGGGCCGCGACTTCCAGCAGGGCGAAGACGTCATGGCGCAGTACGGCCCCGTCGCCGCCCGCCTCCCGGTTGACGACCATCAAGCACTCGGAGTTTCCCGGCAGTCCGAAGAATTCCTGCTTCCTGCCGAGCTTGCGCCGCCACAGGGACGAGCGGGCGAGCCAGCCCAGAGCCGTACATATCAGGGCGGCGACCACGCCGAGCACGATGTTGCGTACGTCGTCAGTCATGGGCGCGCATGCTACTGGGGCAACGCACCATTGTTCGAGACGCGGTCCTGACGATCCGGGTGCGCTGAAGTTACAGTTCCCGGACGGTTCTTGACTGGAGGTACGGATGCGTCGCTCAGCCGCACGGAATGTCTCGCTTGTCGCCGTTGCCGCGGCCATGCTGTCGATCGGAGCCGTGGCGCCCTCCGCCGCACGGCAGTCGGCCGCGCCACCCGGCACGCCGGCGAAGACTCCGGTGGCCACCGGGTACGGGGGCGCGGTGGCGAGCGTCGACACCGACGCGACGGCCGCGGGGATCGACATACTCAAGCACGGCGGCAACGCCGTGGACGCGGCCGTCGCCACGGCCGCGGCGCTCGGTGTCACCGAGCCGTACTCGGCGGGCATCGGCGGTGGCGGCTACTTCGTCTACTACGACGCCAAGAGCCGCAGCGTCCACACGATCGACGGCCGCGAGACCGCGCCCAAGTCCGCCGACACCTCGCTCTTCCTGGAGAACGGCAAACCGCTCGCCTTCGCCGACGCGGTGACCAGCGGCCGCAGCGTCGGCACCCCCGGCACCGCCGCCACCTGGGACACCGCCCTCGACTCCTGGGGCAGCCGGTCCCTCGGCCAGGTGCTGAAGCCCGCCGAGCGGCTGGCGAAGAACGGGTTCACCGTCGACGACACGTTCCGCTCCCAGACCAAGGACAACCAGGCGCGGTTCGCCGACTTCCCCGCCAGCGCGAAGATCTTCCTGCCCGGCGGCCAACTGCCGGTCGTCGGGTCCGCACTGAAGAACCCCGATCTGGCGCGCACCTACGAGGAGTTGGGCCGCAAGGGCACCGATCTGCTCTACCAGGGCGCGCTCGGCCGCGACATCGTCAGTACCGTACGCAAGCCGCCCGTCGCGCCCGGCTCCACCCGCAACGTCCGCACCGGCGATCTGACCGCCGCCGACCTGGCCGCCTACCGCACGGTCAAGCGGGCCCCCACCGAGGTCTCCTACCGGGGACTCGACGTGTACGGCATGGCGCCGTCCTCCTCGGGCGGCACGAGCGTCGGCGAGGCGCTCAACATCCTTGAGCGCAGCCGCCTTTCGCGCGAGTCCCAGGCGCAGTACCTGCACCACTACATCGAGGCCAGCCGGATCGCCTTCGCCGACCGCGGCCGCTGGGTCGGCGACCCGGCCTTCGAGGACGTCCCCACCCAGGGGCTGCTCTCGCAGCGCTTCGCCGACTCGCGCGCCTGCCTGATCTCCGACGACGCGGTCCTCACCAGCCCGCTCGCGCCCGGGGACCCCCGCCACCCCGCGCCCTGCGCGCCCGGCGGTACGGCAGCGCCGACGACGTACGAGGGCGAGAACACCACGCACCTCACCGTGGCCGACAAGTGGGGCAACGTCGTCGCGTACACGCTCACCATCGAGCAGACCGGCGGCAGCGCCATCACCGTGCCGGGACGCGGCTTCCTGCTCAACAACGAGCTGACGGACTTCTCCTTCGCCCCGGCGAACCCCGCCGTGCACGACCCGAACCTGCCGGGCCCCGGCAAGCGCCCGCGCTCCTCGATCTCCCCGACGATCGTCCTCGACAAGCACAGCCGCCCGGTGCTCGCCGTCGGCTCACCCGGCGGCGCGACCATCATCACGACCGTGCTGCAGACCCTGACCGGCCGTATCGACCGGGGTCTCGCGCTGGACGACGCGATTGCCGCACCGCGCGCCAGCCAGCGCAACGCGGCGGCGACCGAGCTGGAACCGGCCCTGTGGAACAGCCCGTTGCGCGCCGAACTGGAGGCGCTCGGACACTCCTTCACCCAGGTCGCCGAGATCGGCGCCGCCACCGGAGTCGAACGGCTGCCCGACGGCCGCTGGCAGGCCGCCGCCGAACCGGTCCGCCGCGGCGGCGGCTCGGCGATGGTGGTACGGCCCGCCGGCCACTGACCGCCAGGAGGGCGGGTCCCGGCGCCGGGACCCGCCACCTGGGCGTATCCGGCCACCCGTCGGGTGGCCGCCGATTGCGGAGCCCCCGCCGCCGGGCGACGGTGGGGGCGTGTCCGCCGCCAAGAAGACCGCCCTCCTCGCGCTCACCGGCTCGCTCGCGCTGCTCGGCGCCTGCGCCCCGGCGCCCGCCACGCCCGGCGCAGCCTCCCACCACAGCAGCCCGGCGCGGTTCCGCCACCCGGGCGTGGTCGTCGGCGGCGCGCAGCTCGCGACCGTACGGCGGAAGGTCGCCGCCGGGCAGCAGCCCTGGGCCTCGGCGTTCCGGGCCATGAGCGCCAGCCGGTACGCGAAGCCCGGCTACACCGCGCACCCGGCCGCCGTGGTGGCCTGCGCGTCCAACAACGGGGCGCCCGCCTGCGTCGCCGAACGCGAGGACGCCATCGCCGCGTACACCCAGGCCCTGATGTGGTCCGTCACCGGCAGGCCCGAACACGCCCGCAAGTCGGTGCAGATCATGGACGCCTGGTCCAAGGTGGTCAAACGGCACACCAAGGACGACGCCGACCTGCAGACCGCGTGGACCGGCTCCACCTGGTCGCGCGCTGCCGAGATCATGCACGCCGGCTACCCGCAGTGGCGCGAACCGGCGGTGATGCGGTTCAAGTGGATGCTGCGCAAGGCGTATCTGCCCGACGTCACCGCCAAGGTGCCGGACTACAACGGGAACTGGGAACTCGCGATGACCGACGCGACCATCGGCATGTCGGTCTTCCTCGAGGACCACAAACTCTTCGACGACTCGCTGCGCCGCTTCCGGGCCCGCGTCCCCGCGTACTTCTACCTCGGGTCGGACGGCAAACTGCCCAAGGCGCCCCCGGGCGGCACCATCCGCACGCCTGGGCAGCTCGCCACGTACTGGTTCGGCCAGCGCACCTTCGCCGACGGGCTCGGCCAGGAGACCTGCCGCAACTTCATGCACATCGGCTACTCGCTGGCGTCCACGGCGCACATCGCCGAGACGGCCTGGCACCAGGGCGTCGACCTGTACGGCGAACAGGCCGACCGGCTCACCGCCGCGCTGGAGTTCCACGCCCGCTACCAGCTCGGCGCCAAGCCGCCCAAGTGGCTGTGCGGCGGCAAGGTCACCCGGACGATGGGCCCCGACGTGGAGGTCGCGCTCAACCACCTCGAAGGCCGGATGCACCGCGAACTCCCGCTGACGCGGCGGCTCGCCGAGCGGCAGCGCCCGGCCGGCACCGACGACCTGTTCGTCGCGTGGGAGACGCTCACCCATGCCGACAACCCGACGACGGCGTAAGGTCCCCCACGTGAGCACCCTCGACGAACTCGGCCGCAGCCGCTATGTCAGCCTGACCACCTACCGCAAGGACGGCAGGGGGGTCGCCACCCCCGTCTGGCACGCCGTGGACGGTGGTGAGCTGTTCATCTGGACCAGCTCCGACTCGTGGAAGGTGAAGCGGATCCGCAACGACAGCCGGGTCGTCGTCACCGTCTGCGACATGCGCGGCCGGATCGCCGCCGGCGCGCCCACCGCGCACGGCACGGCGCGGCTGCTCGACGAGGAGGGCACCGAGCGGGTGCGCAAACTCCTCGCCCGCAAGTACACCTGGCAGTACTGGCTGGCCGACTGGCCCGCCAAGATCATCCGGCGCGGCAAGCGCCCCCAGACCGGTATCGCCGTCTCCCTCTGACCTCTGCCGCCCCGGCAACCCCGTGGCTCCCGGAAAACCGCGCGTAGCCGTCCCGTAACACGGCTGCGGTCGAATGCCGGGGAATAACGGAAGGGCAGGGACGGGGCAGCGATGGCGGTGCATCAACTCCCGGCGGAGATCGGGGCGTTCGCGCGATACCTACGGGACCTGACGGCGCTGCTCGACCCGGGCGGCGGCTGGTACGGGGTCTTCGTGCAGCGCGACCCGAGCGGGATGCGGGCCTGCCTCGACGGCGCCGAGGTGCCCCCCTGGGACGTGGTGCACTCGCTGCTCCATGACTACGCGGCGGTCCCCGGCGCCGACGCGGTACGCGAGACGGTACGCGCCCGGCGGCTGCACGCGGTGGCGGCTGCCACCCACGACCGGCGGCCCGGCGGCGGCGCCGCACTGGCCGAGCGGCTGCGCCTGATGCTGCACGAGCAGGCGAGCGCGGCGGCCAGGGCCGAGGAGCTGTCCCGGGCCCTGCGCACCGCGCGTCCCGAATCCGCCGAGGCGCGGCGCCTCGGCCACGAACTGGCCTGGGCCCGCGACGACCACGCGCGCGCATCCGCTCGCTGCGCCGAACTCCGCGTCAGAACAGCGGCGTTGACGACCCCCGGCCGGGCGGCGGCGGAGCGCAGGCCACCGGCGCCCGAGGGCTGGTTCCGCGGCGAGGAGCCCGCCGCCCGGGGGAGCGGCAGAGGCACCGGCGCGGGTGTGGACGCGCCGGAGCGGCACAGCCCCCGGTGGGCCGCGGCCGACAGCGGCGCGGACCCGCAGGACCGGCCGGCACCCGAGTCCGCCCGCGCTGAGTCCGCGCGCGCCGAGCCCGCGCGCGCCGAGTCCGCGCGCGCCGAACCCGCCGAGCAAGAGCCCGCCCGCGCCGAGCAACAGCCCGCCCGCGCCGAGCGCGCCCCCGCCGGACAGGACCCCGCGCCTGCGGCCAAGCGGCCCGTCAAACGCAAGCCGCGCGGCGCCCGGTTCGCCGGGATCGAGCCCGAGCCCGACACCGCCGACGCGCCCGTACCCGCGCCCGTGATGCCACTGCCCGGGGCGACCCAGGCCGGAGCGGCCCCCAGGGGCGCCCGGTTCGGCGGCGCGCCGACCGGACCCGCCCGAAGCGCGGCGCCCGTCCACTCCGACGACGACCGTGCGGCCGTCGCCGCTTCCGTCGCCGCACTCACCCGGCTCCGGGCCGAAGGGCGTACCGGCGAGGCGCATGTCGTGCTGTGCGAGGCCGCCGACATGCCGGCGGGCCGGCTGCCGCTGCTCGCCGCCGAACTGCACCGCGCCGGACTCGCCGCCGACTGGGCCGAGTTGCTCTGGGAAGCTGCCTCACTGCCGCCCGCACGGCTCGCCGCCGCGGCCGGCGCGCTCGCCCTGTACGGCCGGGACAGCGACTGCGCGCTGCTGCTGCGCCAGGGCGCCGCCCGGCCCGCCGACGAGATCGCCGACGCCGTCGTGGCCCTCGGCGACGCGGGCCACGCGCCCGAGGCGCAGGCGCTGCTCAGCGCGTTCGTCCAGTCCCGCGCGCCCGAGGACGCCGCGCTCGTCGCCGCCGGGGACCCGCACCGGCTCGTACCGCAACTGCTCCACGCGGCGCACGCCGTGTCCGACGCGCGGGAGCGGGACGTCGTGCACGCCCTGCGGGTCGCCGGGATCGCCGGCGTCTGACGTCGGGTGCCCGAAGGCGACCCATGTCGACCGCTCGGGTACGAAACATGATCGACTCCGCCGGTTCACGGCGATGGTCTTGCCCCGGCCTGGGAGGAGGCTTACGTTCTCTTCCTACGCAGTGAATCTACGTGCGTAGAGTTGTCCGCGCCCCAGGCCGAAGGAGTACCTCGTGGCCCGAGTCGTACGTGCCGCACTCGTCCAGGCGACCTGGACAGGTGACACCGAATCCATGATCGCCAAGCATGAGGAGCACGCCCGGGAGGCGGCCCGGCAGGGCGCTGGGATCATCGGGTTCCAGGAGGTGTTCAACGCCCCGTACTTCTGCCAGGTACAGGAAGCCGAGCACTACCGGTGGGCCGAGTCCGTCCCCGACGGGCCCACGGTCACCAGAATGAAGGAACTCGCCCGCGAGACCGGCATGGTGATCGTCGTCCCGGTCTTCGAGATCGAGCAGGCCGGCGTCTACTACAACACCGCGGCCGTCATCGACGCCGACGGCTCGTACCTCGGCAAGTACCGCAAGCACCACATCCCGCAGCTCAAGGGCTTCTGGGAGAAGTACTACTTCAAACCGGGCAACGCCGGCTGGCCCGTCTTCGACACGGCCGTCGGCCGCGTCGGCGTCTACATCTGCTACGACCGGCACTTCCCCGAGGGCTGGCGCCAGCTCGGCCTGAACGGCGCCGAGATCGTCTACAACCCGTCCGCCACCTCGCGCGGCCTGTCCTCGTACCTCTGGCAGTTGGAGCAGCCGGCCGCCGCCGTCGCCAACGAGTACTTCATCGCCGCGATCAACCGCGTCGGCGTCGAGGAGTACGGCGACAACGACTTCTACGGCACGAGCTACTTCGTCGACCCGCGCGGCCAGTTCGTCGGCGAGCCCGCCAGCGACAAGGCCGAGGAACTGCTCGTACGGGATCTCGACTTCGCCGCCTTCGAGGAGGTCCGCCAGCAATGGCAGTTCTACCGGGACCGCAGGCCCGACGCCTACGAGGGGCTGATCGAGCCGTGACACATCCGGGCGCACCCTCGCTGCACGACCGGCACCGCGCCGTCCTCCCCGACTGGCTGGCGCTCTACTACGAGCAGCCCATCGAGATCAGCCACGGCGAGGGCCGCCATGTCTGGGACGCGGACGGCAACCGCTACCTCGACTTCTTCGGCGGCATCCTCACCACCATGACCGCCCACGCGCTGCCCGAGGTCATCAAGGCGGTGAGCGAGCAGGCGGCGCGGATCATCCACTCCTCGACGCTCTACCTCAACCGCCCCATGGTCGAGCTGGCCGAGCGGATCGCCACCCTGTCCGGCATCCCCGACGCCCGGGTCTTCTTCACCACGTCGGGCACCGAGGCCAACGACACCGCCCTGCTGCTGGCCACCGCCCACCGCGGCTCCAACCAGATCCTCGCGATGCGCAACAGCTACCACGGCCGGTCCTTCTCCACCGTCTCCATCACCGGCAACCGCGGCTGGTCGCCGACTACGCTCTCCCCGCTCCAGACGCTGTACGTGCACGGCGGCGTCCGCAACCGCGGCCCGTACGCGCAGCTCACCGACGACCGCTTCATCGAGGCGTGCGTCGCCGACCTGGAGGACCTGCTCGGCCACAGCCGCGCACCCGCCGCGCTGATCGCCGAGCCGATCCAGGGCGTCGGCGGCTTCACAGGACCGCCCGACGGGCTGTTCGCCGCCTTCCGCGAAGTGCTGAACAGGCACGGCATCCTGTGGATCAGCGACGAGGTGCAGACCGGCTGGGGCCGCACGGGCGACCACTTCTGGGGCTGGCAGGCACACGCCGAGAACGGCCCGCCGGACATCGTCACCTTCGCCAAGGGCATCGGGAACGGCATGTCCATCGGCGGTGTCGTCGCGAGCGCCGAGATCATGAACACCCTCGACGCCAACTCGATCTCCACCTTCGGCGGCAGCCCCGTCACCATGGCGGCGGGTCTCGCCAACCTCTCGTACCTGCTGGAGCACGACCTGCAGAGCAACGCGCGCCGGGTCGGCGGACTGCTGATCGAACGGCTGCGGGCCATCGGCGCCTGCGTCGACTCCGTAAGGGAAGTGCGCGGCCGGGGTCTGATGATCGGCATCGAGCTGGTCAAGCCGGGCACCGGCGAAGCGTCCCCCGAGCGGGCGGCGGCCGTCCTGGAAGCCGCGCGCGAGGGCGGGCTGCTGATCGGCAAGGGCGGCGGCCACAACACCAGCGTGCTGCGGATCGCACCGCCGATGTCGCTGACCGTCGCGGAGGCCGAGGAGGGCGCCTCGATCCTCGACCGCGCCCTGCGCAGAGCCTGACACCCGCAGCGCCTGACACCCGCACCGCCTGAGACCCGCACCGCCCGTGAGCTGTACCGCCCGTGAGCACGCACCCCGACGCGAATGGAGACGAGCCATGTCACGCACTCTCATCACCGGCGGTCTGGTCATCACCGCTTCCGACGAGATCGAGGCCGACGTGCTCGTCGACGGCGGCCGGGTCGTCGCCCTGGCCACCCACGGCAGCCACGGCTGGACCGCCGACCAGGAGATCGACGCGACGGGCAAGTACGTGATCCCGGGCGGGGTCGACGGCCATACGCACATGGAGATGCCCTTCGGCGGCACCCTGGCGTCCGACACCTTCGAGACGGGCACCAGGGCCGCCGCCTGGGGCGGTACGACGACCATCATCGACTTCGCCATCCAGAACAAGGGCGGATCGCTCAGGGAAGGGCTCGACGCCTGGCACGAGAAGGCGGACGGCAACTGCGCGATCGACTACGCCTTCCACATGATCATGTCCGACGTGAACGAGTCGTCGCTGAAGGAGATGGACCGGCTGGTCGAGCTGGGCGTCAGCTCGTTCAAACTGTTCACCGCCTACCCGGGGGTCTTCCTCTCGGACGACGGCCAGATCCTGCGCGCCATGCAGCGCGCCGGGTCGAACGGCGGCCTGGTGATGACGCACGCGGAGAACGGCCTGGCGATCGACGTCCTGGTCGAGCAGGCCCTGGCGCGCGGCGAGCGCGACCCGCGCTACCACGGCGAGGTCAGGAAGGCGCTGCTCGAAGCCGAGGCGACACACCGGGTGATCAAACTCGCCCAGGTGGCGGGCGCGCCCGTCTACGTGGTGCACGTGTCGGCGCGGGAAGCCGTCGCCGAACTGGCGCGGGCCAGGGACGAGGGCCTGCCCGTCTTCGGGGAGACCTGCCCGCAGTACCTCTTCCTGTCGACGGACAACCTCGCCGAGCCGGACTTCGAGGGGGCGAAATACGTCTGCTCCACGCCGCTGCGCCCCAAGGACCACCAGGAGGCACTGTGGCGCGGGCTTCGCACCAACGACCTCCAGGTGGTCTCCACCGACCACTGCCCCTTCTGCTTCAAGGGCCAGAAGGACATGGGCAGGGACGACTTCTCCAAGATCCCCAACGGGCTGCCCGGCGTCGAGAACCGGATGGACCTGCTCCACCAGGCAGTGGTGGACGGGCACATCAGCCGCCGCCGCTGGATCGACATCGCCTGCGCCGCGCCGGCCCGGATGTTCGGGCTCTACCCGAGGAAGGGCACGATCGCGCCGGGCGCCGACGCCGACATCGTCATCTACGACCCGCACGCCGAGCAGATCATGTCGGCTGAGACCCACCACATGAACGTCGACTACTCGGCGTACGAGGGCAAGCGGATCACGGGACAGGTGGAGACCGTCCTGTCCCGGGGCGTGCCGGTGATCGACGGCCGGAGTTACGTGGGCCACGCGGGACACGGGGCGTATCTGCCGCGCGGGATCTGCCAGTTCACCAACTGACCGGGACGCACGTACGTCCCTCCTCCCATCTGTCTCCCACCTGTACGTATCTGAACTAGGGGCCACGCACATGGACTTCGGACTCGTCCTGCAGACCGACCCGCCGGCCTCGGGGGTCGTCGGCCTCATGCGGCGCGCCGAGCGGAACGGCTTTCGCTACGGCTGGACCTTCGACTCGGCCGTGCTGTGGCAGGAGCCCTTCGTCATCTACAGCCGCATCCTGGAGCACACCACCAAGCTCACGGTGGGCCCCATGGTCACCAACCCCGGCACCAGGACGTGGGAGGTGACCGCCTCCACCTTCGCCACGCTCAACGAGATGTACGGCAACCGCACCGTGTGCGGCATCGGCCGCGGCGACTCGGCGATGCGGGTCGCCGGGCGGCAGCCCAACTCGCTGGCGCGGCTCGGCGAGGCCATCGGCGTCATCCGGGACCTGGCCGAGGGCCGCGAGGCCGAGGTCGACGGGCAGACGCTGCGGCTGCCGTGGGTGAAGGACGGCAAACTGCCGGTGTGGATGGGCGCTTACGGGCCGAAGGCGCTGGCGCTCGCCGGGCAGAAGGCCGACGGGTTCATCCTCCAGCTCGCCGACCCGTTCCTCACCGAGTGGATGGTCAAGGCGGTCCGCACGGCCGCCTCCGACGCGGGGCGCGACCCGGACTCCGTCACCATCTGCGTCGCCGCACCCGCCTATGTGAGCGACGACCTGCCGTACGCGCGTGAGCAGTGCCGGTGGTTCGGCGGCATGGTCGGCAACCACGTCGCCGAGCTGGTGAACCGCTACGGGGAGCACTCGGGGCTCGTCCCCGAGGCGCTGACCGACTACATCAAGCAGCGCGAGGGGTACGACTACAGCCACCACGGCCGCACGGGCAACCCGTCGACGGACTTCGTGCCCGACGAGATCGTCGACCGGTTCTGCCTGCTCGGCCCGGTCGAGGCGCACATCGAGAAGCTGAAGACGCTACGGGCCCTGGGCGTCGACCAGTTCGCCGTCTACGACATGCACGACGCCAAGGAGGCGACGATCGACGCGTACGGCGCGCGGATCATCCCGGCGCTCCAGGACTGAGCGCGGGCCGGCCGCTCGCGTGCTGACGTACCGTCAGATCATCTCACGCCGCGCGTGCGAGCACGGCTTTCACCACCGGTGCGTACCGCGCCTGCTGCGCCGCGTCCAGCGAGCTGTGCGTGGCGATCCGGAACACCAGCGCGCGGATGAGCAGTTGGCGCCAGTCCGGCAGCCGCGCCCAGCGGTCGAGCAGTGCGTGGTCGGCGTCCCACCAGCACAGCGCGTCGACCGCGACCACCGCCGACGCCCATGCGGCGGGCCGCCAGTACGGGGGCCAGTCGATGACGGCCGGGGCGCTGCCCGCCTCGAAGAGGACGTTGCCCAGCAGATCGCCGTGAATGATCTGGCTGGGCAGCCGCACCGGCCGGCGGGCCGCCAGCAGCGGCCGGAGCAGCGGGAAGTCGGGCGCCGCGGCCGTCTCCTGCCAGGCCAGCAGGTCGGCGCGGGTCCACGCGTTGTCCCGTACGTCGAGGAAGTCCGGGCGCGGTGCGCCGGCGAGCGCCGCGTGGAAGGCGGCGCCCGCCCGGATGACATCGTCCGCCCTGCGCGGGTCGGCGGCCCCGCCGATCATCCGCCACGCCTCCCAGCCGTCCGCCGTCCACGCCCCGTCACCGGTCGCCACCGGCCGGGCGACCCGGAAGCCGGCGGTGCGGGCGGGCAGCGCGGCCAGCACCTCGGCCCGCCAGCGCGACTCGGCCGCCAGTGCCACCGGTTTGAGGACGAGCCCCCCGGAGCGCCAGGCCTGCCCCTGGCCGCCCGGCAGCAGCCGGGGCGGTGTCTCGGGCGCTGCGCCGAAGGCGGTGAGCACGTGCGGGGGCGGTGCGCCGGGGAAGTCGGTCGTGCGGGGGGAGTCGGTCATGCCGGGGATCGTAGGCCCCGCGAGATCGGCGAGAGGCGGCCACGACAGCCGAACGGCGCCGCGTGCCACGCATCGCGTGTCACGGGCGCCGGTTCCGCGTGGTCAGAACTGGGTGACCCGGCCGCCGCCGTCGCTCGCCGACTGCCATGCCTGCACACCCGCACGGGACGCCTCGCGGGCCTGGCGCCACTTGACCGCCGCCTGCTCGGTCGGGCTCACATCCATCCGGTGGAGCGCCTTGCGGCCCGCCGTCAGCATGGCGAAGCCGGCGAGCGCCAGCCCCGCGCAGGCGAGCGCGGCGCCGGTCGCGGTGAGTACCGCTCCGGTCGTGAGGAGTCGGGTGTCGAGATCGGTCGTCCGCTGGGACTGGTGGCGAGTGCTCATGCCCCCACCCTGGAACGCGCCGCCGGGTCGCGCACGCGGGCGTGGGCCATCCGCGTACCGCGCCGCGGGCGGTACGCGAACCGGGGGGCGGCGGGCGGTGGCCGCGCGGCATCATGGCGGCCATGGCTCCCACCGACCCGCCCACCGGGCCAGCGCCCGGCCAACTGCCCGCGCCACGAAGCGTCTACGCCACGCTCTGGCGCTGCGCCGGCACCCTGCTGCTTGCCGTGGCCGCCCTCGGCGGCGCGGCCTGGCTCGACGCGCGGTTCGACATCGACGGGGCGACCGCGTCGCTGCCGACGACCGTCGTGAGCCTGCTGCTCGGCGTGGTCACGGTTTTGTGGCTGCGGGTGGGCCAGGCCTGGATCCTCCCCACCCTCCTGGGCGCCGACATAGCCGGCCTCTCGGCGGCCGTCCTCATCAGCAGAGGCGTACTGGACGGCGGCCGGCTCGACCGGGCCCGGCTGACCGGCGGCACTTTGAACGAGGCGCTGGCCGCTCTGACCGCGCTCGGGGTCGCCGTCCTGGTGGTGTCCGTCCTGTGGGCAGCCGTACGCGGCCACCGGCATCCGGCCGTGCCGTTCCCCGCGAAGGACCCACGGGCCGTCAGTTCCAGGGGAGCCGGGAGCGATGCGTCCAGTACGCCGCCGGGGGCTCCGCCAGGTCCGTGACCAGCGGGCCGAGCTGGGCGGGCCCGAGGGTGATCCCCGGTGCCCGCAGGTTCGAGTCGAGCTGGCCGGTGGTGACGGCGCCCGCGAGGACGACGTCGGACCACGGCTGCTGGAGCGCAGCCGCCAGCGCCACCGCGTCGTACGACGTGTCCGTAGCCTCGGCGACCGGGGCGAGCAGCGGGTCGAGACGCGGATCGGGGCGGACGAGCCTGCCGTTGGCCAGGGCCTCTTTGACGATGACCATGCAGCCGGAGCCGTGCGCCTCGGCCAGCGCCGGGCCCGCCGACGGTTCGAGCAGGTTCCAGGTGGCCTGCACACTGCGGAACAGCGGGGCGCCGCCCACACTCACGTCGAGCGCGGCGCGGATGGTGTCGGCCTGGTCGGGACCGCTCGTCGTGATCCCGACCGTGACCCCCTCGGCGGCGAGCGCGGCGAGCCGCTTGTGCAGGCTGACATCGGTGAGGGCCGGGCTGCCGGTCGTCACGGAGTGCACCTGGTAGAGGTTCAGACGCGAGCCCAGCAGTATCCGCGACTCGGCGAGCTGCCTGCTGTAGGTGGCCGAGCTGTGGTCCTTGACCTCCTGCTGCTCGGCCTCGACCTGCCAGTCCGCCGTGTACGTGTAGCCCCACTTGCTGCCGACGACCACCCCCGGCCGCTCCGAGCCGTCGTTCAGCCACTCGGCGAGGAACTCCTCGGCCCGCCCGTACGAGCGCGCAGCGTCGAAGTACCGCACCCCGCGCTCGTACGCGTGGTCGAGCACCTTGTGCGTACGCCGCCGCATCGCGTCCACCCCGCGCCCCGACGGCAGGTCACGCTCCCGGCCGGACGTGATGTACCCGGGCCGCCCCAGCGCGGCCAGGCCCAGGCCGATCTGGTGCTGTGCGGAGTCGAGTGACGGCGGCTGTGTGGCCATGGGGACGGCTCCTCGTTCATGGGCGGCCGGGAGGGGTACGGGCGCTGCCCGCGGGCCCGTGCGTGATCACCGTACCGAGCGCCCGCCGATGGAGCGCGCGTACGGGAACGGTGTCGCGCCACCCGGACCCGTTCCCCGGCCCGGACGAAACTCCCTAGGAGCCGATGTCAACCACCCGTGCCCACGCGGGCGGCGTGTCCGGCACGTAATCGGGATCGTCCTCGCCCGACGAACCGCCGCGCCTCCGGGGGAACAGGCCCACCACCGTCCGGCACGGCGGCCGGACCTGCGGCCACGGCGTCCGGCCGTCCGTCAGGACCACCACCACATCGGGGCGCGGCCGCGCCGTGAGCGCCCTGGCGAAACCCGTACGCAGATCCGTACCCCCGCCGCCCATCAGCGGAATCCCCTCGCCACGGCAGAGCGGATGCACGAGGTGGGCCGCCGCGTCGCACGGCAGTACGGTGACGAGATCGCGACGGCCGCCCACCGCCTGCGAGATCGCGGCAACCTCCAGCAGCGCGCTGCCGAGTTCGGTGTCGCTCACCGAACCGGAGGTGTCGACGACCACCGAGACCCGTGGCGGTCTGCGCCGCAGGCTCGGCAGGATCACCCCGGGCAGCCCCGCCGAACGGCGCGAAGGGCGGCCGTAGCTGTAGTCCTCGCCGGCGCCGGATCCGGAGACCGCCGAGCGGATCGCCGCCCCCAGCAGCTCCCGCCACGGCTGCGGCGGCTGGAACGCCTCCTCCGCCCACCGCTGCCACCCACGCGGCGCGTGGCCGGGCCGCCCGGCGCCGGAGGCAGCGAATAC
This sequence comes from Streptomyces sp. NPDC087906, assembly GCF_055584925.1. Classification (NCBI taxonomy): domain Bacteria; kingdom Bacillati; phylum Actinomycetota; class Actinomycetes; order Kitasatosporales; family Streptomycetaceae; genus Streptomyces; species Streptomyces sp. NPDC087906. The sequence goes on along the minus strand of NZ_JBVJLC010000003.1, from coordinate 418,172 downwards.
CCGGCGGCGGCCGGTCGGTAGTCTGCCGGGGCGGCGGCCGGAACGACCGGCCGGTGCGAACAGCGAGGTGAGAGCCACATGTTCACGACCCGCCCCACCCTCCAGGGCACCTTCGGCATGGTGTCCTCCACCCACTGGCTCGCCTCGCAGTCCGCGATGGCGGTCCTGGAGGACGGCGGCAACGCGTACGATGCCGCCGTGGCGGCGGGCTTCGTGCTGCATGTCGTCGAGCCGCATCTCAACGGACCCGGCGGCGAGGTGCCGATCATCATCGCGCCCGCCGGTGGCGAGGTGCGGGTGCTGTGCGGGCAGGGCCCCGCGCCCGCCGGCGCCACCGTGGCGCACTACACCTCGCTGGGGCTGCGGCTGGTGCCCGGCACCGGACCGCTGGCCGCCGCCGTACCCGGCGCCTTCGACGCCTGGATGCTGCTCCTGCGCGACCACGGTACGAAGACACCGGCCGAGGTGCTGCGGTACGCCATCGGCTACGCGGAGGACGGCCACGCGCCCGTCGAGCAGATCGGGCAGACCGTCGAGACGATGCGCGACCTGTTCGAGACCGAGTGGACCTCGTCGGCCGACGTCTACCTCCCGGGCGGTCAATCCCCCCAGCCCGGCGAGCTGTTCCGCAATCCCGCCCTCGCCGCCACCTGGCGCCGACTGCTCGCCGAGGCCGAGGAAGTGGCGGGCGGGGCAGGGCGGTCGGCGCAGATCGAGGCCGCACGGACCATCTGGCGCGCGGGGTTCGTCGCCGACGCGCTGGTACGGCAGTCGGCCACCCCCACCATGGACACCAGCGGCGCCCGCCATTCGGGCACGCTGACGGCCGCCGATCTGGCCGACTGGTCGGCGGCGTACGAGGCACCCGCCACCTACACCTGGGACGGCTGGACCCTCTGCAAGGCGGGCGGCTGGAGCCAAGGCCCGGCGTTCCTACAGCAGTTGGCGCTGCTGCCCGCCCGCGCCGACGAGCTGCCCCGGTACGGCTCCGCCGACTACATCCATCTCCTCGTCGAGGGCTGCAAGTTGGCCATGGCCGACCGGGAGGCCTGGTACGGCGACGCCGCCGACGTACCGCTCGAAGCCCTGCTGTCGGCCCCGTACAACGCGGGCCGCCGTGCGCTCGTCGGGGAGTCCGCCTCCGACGAACTGCGCCCCGGCAGCCCGGAAGGCCGGGCGCCGGTGCTCGGCGCGCACGTGACGGCCGTCGCCGCCGGCGGCCCCGGGTTCGACGCGCCGCCGGCGGCGGGCGCCGGCGAGCCGACCGTCGCCAAGGACGGCACGACCCGCGGCGACACCTGCCATCTCGACATCGTGGACCGCTGGGGCAACATGATCTCCGCGACCCCGAGCGGCGGTTGGCTCCAGTCCAATCCCGTCGTGCCCGAGCTGGGCTTCCCGCTCGGCACCCGGCTGCAGATGGCCTGGCTCGAAGAGGGCCTGCCCAACTCGCTGACCCCCGGGCGCAGGCCCCGCACCACCCTCACCCCGTCCCTCGCGCTGCGCGACGGCGTTCCCGTGGTCGCCTTCGGCACCCCCGGCGGTGACCAGCAGGACCAGTGGCAGCTCCACTTCTTCCTCGCGCTCGTGCTGCGCGACCGGGTGCGCGGCGGCCTGGACCTGCAAGGCGCCATCGACGCGCCCAACTGGCACAACGACTCGTTCCCCAGCTCCTTCTACCCGCGCGGGATGCGGCCGGGCAGTGTGACCGTCGAGGAGCGCATGGACCCCGGTGTGATCGAGGAGCTGCGCCGCCGCGGCCATGACGTCACGGTCGGTGAGCCCTGGTCGGAGGGGCGGCTGTGCGCCGTGGCCAGGGACCCGCGCACCGGCATCCTGTCGGCGGCGGCCAACCCCCGTGGCATGCAGGGTTACGCCGTCGGTCGCTGAGATGTCATACGACCGGCCGTCCGCGCCGCCCCCGGCCATGATTGGCTGTGCGGCATGATCGATGACTCCGCGCTCGGAACGGTGCCGCTGCGCGACGGCCCCCGCGTCTCCGCCGTCGAGGCGGCGGTACGCGCTGCCGCCGCCGCCGAGATCACGCCCCGCTTCCGGCAGCTCGCCGCCCACGAGATCGTCGAGAAGAACGGTCCGCACGACCTGGTGACCGTCGCCGACCGGGGCGCCGAAGCGCATCTCACCGCCGCGCTCACCGCGCTGCTGCCCGGCTCCGTCGTCGTCGGCGAGGAGGCCGTCCACGCGGACCCCGCCGTCTACAAGGAACTGCGCGGCGAAGCCCCCGTCTGGATCGTCGACCCCGTGGACGGCACCCGCCAGTTCGTCAAGGGCGAGCCCGGCTTCTGCTCGCTCGTCGCGCTCGCCTGGGGCGGCGAGGTGCTGGCCTCCTGGACGTACGCACCGGTGCTCGACGAGATGGCCGTCGCCGTACGCGGCAGGGGCGCCCGGCTGAACGGCGTACCGCTGCGGTCCGGCTCGCCCGAGCCCGGCGCGGTGCTGACGGTGGCCATGTCGCACCCGGACTACACGACGGACGACCAGAAGCGCGCCCTGCTCGGCCTGCGCACGGAAGGCGTCGACGCCCGCCCCTGCGGTTCGGCGGGCCTGGAGTACCTGGCCGTGGCGCGCGGCGCACTGGACGCGGTCGCCTTCAACTGGGAGTTCGCCTGGGACCACGCGGCGGGCCTGCTGCTGGTGACGGAAGCGGGCGGCGCGCAACTGACGCTCTCCGGCGAGCCGTTCCGCATCACCGGCGGCAACGCGCTGCCGTTCACGGCGGCGAGGGACGAGGCAACGGCGCGCCGGATCAGGGAGCACCTGCTGTCCTGAGCCGGGCGGAACTGGCTTCGACGGCGCGGCAGGCACGTTCCGTGCGGGAGGGGGCGACGGCCCGGCGTGTCGGGGAGCACCTGCTGCCCTGAGCCCGGCCCGGCCGCCTCAACCGGCCTCGGCCAGTCCCGCACGTACCTCCCGCACCAGCCGCGCCGCCGATTCGACCGCCTCCCCGTCCAGCGCGCGCAGCGCCGCCGTCACGCGGTCCGCGAAGTCGGCGGGGGCCGAGGGCAGTCCGGCCGCCGTGGCGAGCGCGCCCTTCTCGTTGAGGCACCAGACCCGGTGCTTGGCGAGCAGCGCCTGTGCGAGGACGCCGAAGGCCCGCGACAGGCACAGCGACACATGCAGCGCGTCGCCGCCCGCCGCCGACTTGCGCGCGTTGGCCACCGAGAAGTCGGCCTCCCAGGCCGCCTCGACCAGAGCCGTCCGCAGGGCGTCCGGGTAGCTCTGCGTGGCGGTCCGCAGCCGCGTCAACTCACCGGCCGGATCGGCCAGTACGCGGCACAGGGCGACCTCGCCCGCGTACGCGGGCGACCAGAAGCCCAGCGGATGGCCGGGCTGGTGCCCCACCTCGAACCGGCCCGCGAGACACTCCGCCCACACCCGTTCCACCCGGTCGAGGTCGCGCAGGATCCAGTCCACGGCGACCCCGTCCACCGACAGCCAGGCGCCGCCGTTCACCCAGGGGCCCCAGCCGCCGGGGCCGGCGACGTCCACCTGACGGCCCGTCATCTCACCCGTGAGTGCGGCCAGTGCGGCCGTGTCGACCTCGCCGCGGTAGTAGACGCCCAGGTCCCAGTCGGAGTCGGGCCGCTGCGTACCCCGGGCCCGGCTGCCGCCCAGCGCGACGGCGCGTACCCCCGGTACACCGACGAGTCGCGCCGCCATCGTCTCGATCATCTCGTCCATCGTGCCGCCCGCCGCGAAAATCGTCGTCGAATTCTCCGTCGCGGACAGTACCCGGGCTCGGGCTGTCGGTGCCCGGGAATATCCTGGACCCTCTTGCCATCGGCTGACAAAGGAGTCCGAAGGTGCCGTCGATGCTCGATGCAGTCGTCGTAGGGGCGGGACCCAACGGGCTGACCGCCGCGGTCGAGCTGGCCAGGCGGGGTTTTGCCGTGGCCGTCTTCGAAGCGAAGGACACCGTGGGCGGAGGCGCGCGCACGGAGGAGCTGACCCTCCCCGGGTTCCGCCACGACCCCTGTTCCGCCGTCCATCCGCTGGGCGCAGGGTCCCCGGCGTTCAAGGCGATGCCCCTGGACCGGTACGGGCTGGAATGGCTGCATCCGGAGCTGCCCATGGCGCATCCCTTCGACGACGGCACATCGGCCGTGCTGTCCCGGTCGCCGGCCGAGACCGCCGCGTCGTTCGGCGCGCACGACGCCGGGGTGTACCGCCGGCTGGTCGCGCCGTTCCTCGGCAAATGGGACGCGCTCGCCCGGGACTTCCTCTCCCTGCCGCCGATCTCGCTGCCCCGCGACCCGGTCACCCTCGCCCGGTTCGGTCTGGCCGGACTGCCGCCGTACAGCGTGCTGATGCGCCGCTTCCGCGACGAGAAGGCGCGGTCCCTCTTCGCGGGCCTCGTCGCGCATGTCATCGCGCCGTTCGGCGGGATCGCCACCGGGGGAGTGGGGCTGATGTTCGCCCTCGCCGCGCACGCGGGCGGCTGGCCGATGGCGCGCGGCGGCTCGCAGTCGATCTCGGACGCCCTCGCCGGCTACCTGCGCGACCAGGGCGGCACGATCCACACCGGCTACGAGGTCAAGCGCCTCGACGACCTGCCGCCGGCCCGCGCGTACATCTTCGACACCTCACCGACGGCGCTGGCGCGTATCGCCCGGCTCGGCAGGGTGTACGACGGATACCGCTACGGCGCGAGCGTCTTCAAGATCGACTACGCCCTGGACGGACCCGTGCCCTGGACGGCCGAGGCGCCGCGCAGAGCCGGCACGGTCCAGATCGGCCCGACCAGCGGCGAGATCGGCACGGCCCTGGAGCAGGCCGCCGGCGGCCACCCGCCCCGTACGCCGTTCCTGATCACCGCCCAGCCCAGCCTCGTCGACCCGTCGCGCGCCCCCGAAGGCAAGCACGTCTTCTGGGCGTACGGCCATGTCCCGCACGCCTGGGACGGCGATCTGACGGAAGCGATCGAGCGCCAGATCGAGCGCTTCGCCCCCGGCTTCAGCGACCGCGTCCTCGCCCGCGCCACGGCCGGCCCGCCCGAACTCGCCGCGCGCAACGCCAACTACGTCGGCGGGGACATCGCCTGCGGGTCCGTCGCCGGACTCCAACTGCTGCTGCGCCCCAAGCTCAGCCTCTCGCCGTACTCCACCCCGCACCCGGCGGTCTTCATCTGCTCGTCGGCGACCCCGCCGGGCCCCGGGGTGCACGGCATGTCGGGGCACAACGCGGCGAAGTCCGTGTGGCGCAAACTGCGCGCGAGCTGACCTTTCCCAACTGACCGCCGGAGCAGCACGATGACCACCCTGACCCTGGTACGCGGCGACATCACCGAGCAGCAGACCGACGCCATCGTCAACGCGGCGAACTCGTCCCTGCTGGGCGGCGGAGGCGTCGACGGCGCGATCCACCGCCGCGGCGGCCCCGAGATCCTGGCCGCCTGCCGCGAACTGCGCGCCGGCCACTACGGCAGCGGCCTCCCCACCGGCCAGGCCGTCGCCACCACAGCGGGCCGCCTCGACGCACGCTGGGTCATCCACACCGTGGGCCCGGTGTATGGGATTTCCGGCAGCGATCCGTCCCTGCTGGTGTCCTGTTATCGCGAGTCCCTGCGCGTCGCCGACGAGCTTGGTGCGAAGACTGTCGCCTTCCCGGCCATTTCGGCTGGTGCCTACGGTTGGCCTCTTGAGGATGCCGCCCGTATCGCCGTGGAGGCGGTACGGGCGGCTCACACCACTGCCGTGGAAGTCAGGTTCGTCCTCTTCGGCGACCAGGCTTACGAGGCGTTCGTCGCGGAGGTCAGCTGACGTATACGCGGCTGAAGCAATTACTTGGCCTGAGTCCCCACCCGAGGCGGCTGAGCAGCACGACCCGTCAACGATGAATCGTGCTGCTCAGCATGATCCGCAACTTGTCAAACCGGGCAGTGGTGCATGTGACGGTGAGGTCGCCTGTGGTCATCCATGGCGACATGATCTCGATGACCCACCACGTGGAGTGCGTAGCGATCCTCGAACCGGCCACAAAGACCGCCTGAACTGCAGGTTTGGGTGATGCGCGTTATGTGCACTGTGGGCGTTACGGGCGATATCTTGACGCTGAAATGACGCTGTGCGAGGCGTCTTGACGCTCATTTGACGCTCGTTCTGATGGGCCATCAGGCGCGTTGCCCCGCTGGTCAGGCGGCCTCCTGGCTGTACGGGTGCGGCAAGGCGCTGGGGATTTCGTGGTGCTGAGCGGTCCCATCAGCCACCTGCGCAGAGTGCCAGTAGGTTCTTCGTCTGCTGGTGGTACACGGAGCAGATAGCCTCTGAACAGGGAAAGCGTCTGCGACGAGGTTGACTTGAGGGTGTTCTGGCCCGCAAATGGCCCGGATCTTGAGCGATAGGCTTCGTCGCGGCTCTCCGTCTTGGCGGGAAGGACACTCCGTGGCGCAGACCGGGAACGCAACTAGCCGATTCCTCGCCACCTGAGCAGGTAGGACGCAAGCGCTTGAGTCCTGCACTCGTTCGATCATGGCTCACCCCCGCCTGCGCGGGGAGGACGGCGGGTCTACCTCGGGTGTGAGGTCGACGGGCGGCTCACCCCCGCCTGCGCGGGGAGGACTGCCGGTCGTACGGCTCGGACCACACGTGCACCGGCTCACCCCCGCCTGCGCGGGGAGGACGGAACTGGAGAGGCCAGCATGACTCAACCCACCGGCTCACCCCCGCCTGCGCGGAGAGGACAGCGCGACGTCGAGCTGTACGAGACCGGCGGCCGGCTCACCCCTGCCTGCGCGGGGAGGACGGAGACGGGCCAGTCGAGGATGAGCAGCCCACCGGCTCACCCCCGCCTGCGCGGGGAGGACCGCCGCGTGGGGCATGGCCAGCCACTCGGCACCGGCTCACCCCCGCCTGCGCGGGGAGGACATCAGTGATCCGCACCCGTCCGGGCCTACGGCAGGCTCACCCCCGCCTGCGCGGGGAGGACGAGTACAGCGAAAGCGGCGGGAAGGTTCTGGACGGCTCACCCCCGCCTGCGCGGGGAGGACCGGATGCCCAACGCCAGATGGTGCCAACGGGCCGGCACACCCCCGCCTGCGCGGGGAGGACGGCTGGCAAGACATCGGCGGCGACGCCGGCAGCGGCTCACCCCCGCCTGCGCGGGGAGGACGACTGCACGTTCCCTGACGGGAACACGATCAACGGCTCACCCCCGCCTGCGCGGGGAGGACGCTTCGCGACCTGCGGCGTTAGAGAGGCTTTGCTATTCCTTGACCGCGACCTTCGTTGGCCATCCGGCCTTCCTCATCTGGTCGTGTGCTGTGTGGTCGTACGGTACGGGAAGATCTCCTGCCGTCTACCGGATGTCCCCAATTGTTCTGCGTCGGGGGCGGGTTGTCAGTGCCGGCTGCTATCTCTTGGGGATGCGGTGCGCCGGGTGCCGCGCGGAGTGAGGAGTGGATCGTGTCGGTGCCGGTTGTGGACGGGCGGTTGTGGGGGAAGAGCCGGAGTCTGACGCGTCCGTACCCGGTTGTTTGTCATCTGCTGGATACGGCTGCTGTGGCGGGTGCGTTGTGGGATTTGACGTTGACGGCGGGGGCCCGAGCGCGGTTGGCGGGGCGTTTGGGGGTGTCGGCGGAGGTGTGCCGGCAGTGGTTATGTTTATGGGCGGGGTTGCATGATGTGGGGAAGGTCAGTCCGCCGTTTCAGGTGATGGTGCCAGAGTCGTACAAGGAGCTGGACCTCTCCGTGTACGGGAGCGCACCGGATGCGGAGCGGGAGCGGCTCCGGCATGATCTTGCCGGTCAGTGGGGGCTGACGGAGATTCTGGGCGGGTGGGGTTACCCCCAGGCCCGTTCCGGTTCGGTGTCCCGGTCGGTGCATCATCAGGTCGCTCAGATGCTCGGTGGTCATCACGGCCGGTTTCACCGGGCGTTGGAGGCGAAGCATCTGCTGGCTCCGCAGGCATGGCAGCCGGGGCTGGGCGGCCCGGGGTGGGGCGGGCAGCGGCAGGCGCATGCTGATGCGGTGCGGCGGCTGGTGGGTGATGGCGGGGATGTGCCGGTGCCGCAGGGGCCGTTGCCGGCCGAGGTGGCGGTGCGGTTGCTGGGGTTGGTTGTGGTGGCGGACTGGCTGGCGAGCCAGGAGGCTTTGATCGAGGGCCGGTTGACGCCCGTGGCCTGGGTGGCCGGGGAGGGGGAGCTTCACCGGCACTGGGATCTGGCGGTGGCTCAGGCACCGGGGGTGGTGCGTGCCGCCCGGCTGGGTGTGGCGTCGTTCCCGGTCCGTGGTTTCCGTGAGCAGTTCCCTTTCGTGCCCAACGCTCTGCAGACCAGTCTGGCGGCGGATCTGCCGGGGCTGACGGCGGGCGGCGGTGCGGGGTTGTTGCTGGTGACGGCGCCGACCGGTGATGGCAAGACGGAGGCGGCGTTGCACGCGGCGTCGGTGATGGCCCGGGCGTCGGGTGCGGGTGGGTTGTATTTCGCGTTGCCGACGATGGCCACGGCGGATGCGATGTTCGGGCGGGTCGCGCACTTCGCACAGGGCAATGTGGCTGGTGACCGGGCGTTGACGCTGCTGCACAGCATGGCGTGGCTGAGTGATGCCTACGGTCACGGCGCGGTGAGCGCCGGGGGTGTGGGGGCCGTGGTGTCGGACGGCCGGGGGAGTCTTGAGGCGGGCGGGTGGTTGCGGGGTGGTAAGCGGGGGTTGTTGGCGCCGTTGGGGGCGGGCACTATTGATCAGGCGCTGACCGGGGTGTTGCCGGTGCGCTACAACGTGCTTCGTCTGCTGGGGTTGTCGAACAAGGTGTTCGTGGTGGATGAGGCGCATGCGTATGGGCCGTGGATGCACAGTCTGCTGGTGCGGCTGCTGGAGTGGCTGGGGGCGATGGGCACGCCGGTGGTGCTGTTGTCGGCGACGCTGGCCGGTCGTGCGGCGTCGTCGCTGGTGGAGGCATATCGGCGCGGCTGCGGGTTTGTTGAGCCGGTCGCTGTGGGGCCGGTGTATCCGGGGTGGCTGTATGTGGATGCGTCCAGTGGTGAGGTCGCGCCGGGACGTGAGGTGCCAAGTGGCCGGGCCCGCACGGTGCGGGTGTGTGTGGAGGATGTCGTCTGGGACACCGGCGGCGGGCAGGTGATGGATCCGGCTGTGGCTGGGACGCGCAGTGCGGTGCTGGTGGGTCAGGTGGAGCCGGTGGTGGCGCAGGGGGGATGCGTTCTGGTGTGCTGCACGACGGTTGCCGAGGCGCAGCGGACCTACCGGCTTCTGCAGGCGCGGTTTCCTGAGCTGGCCGGTGAGCCGGGTGGTCTTGAGCTGTTGCACTCGCGGTTTCCGGCGCGCCGGCGCAGGGAGATTACCGACCGGTTGGAGGAGGCCTTCGGCAAGCCCCGGGCGGGGGACGGGGAGGGGCTGGGGCGGCGTCCGGGGCGGGCGGTGCTGGTGGCCACGCAGGTGGTGGAGCAGTCGCTCGATCTTGATTTCGACCTGGTGGTCAGTGATCTGGCGCCGCTGGCTCAGTTGTTGCAGCGCGTGGGCCGGTGTATGCGCCATGAGCGTACTGGGCGTCCCGCCTGGGTGGGCTTAGAGCCCCGGCTGGTGGTCCTGCAGCCTGTGACCGGGGGGAAGGTCGTGCCGCCGCGTACGTGGGGGACGGTGTACGACACGGCGCTGCTGCGGCGTACGTCCGTGCTGCTGCAGGAGACGGCGGTGCAGGGGATCGCGGTCCCGGGGGACGTGCAGGGTCTTGTCGACGCCGTGTACGCGAAGGACTTCGGGGAGCGTCTGCCGGACGCGGCCCGCGATGAGTTGCGGCAGTTGGACGCCGCTTGGGAGGCGGCCGGCCTGGCGGAGGAGCAGCTTGCCAGGATGACGGCGGTGCCCGCGGCGAAGGGTCTGGTGGATTTGTCGCGGCTGAGTGATGACGGTCTGGGCCTGTTGGACGAGGCGCTGGTGACGACCCGGCTGGGAGCGGATTCGGAGCGGGTGGTGTGCCTGTTCCACCAGCCGGGCGGTGAGGTCACCCTCGACCCGCACGGCCGTGTTCCGGTTCCCGGCTCTGCTGGCCGACTGGGCCGGGAGGACGTGCGGGAGGTCATGGGCGGCAGCATCCCCGCCCCGGGGCGGTGGCTGGTGCAGCGCGGCCGGGAGCACGAGCCCCCATCCGGGTGGGCTGATCAGCCGCTACTCGCGGCCCTGGTGGTGCTGCCGATGACTCCCACGCCGGAACTACTACTGGACGGCGATGTGCCGGGTGGCAGTTGGTGGTGCCGGGTCGGCGATCAGCAACTGGTCCTTTCGGACACGGGACTTCGCCGAATCGCCTGACACCACTCCGCTCTTCTCCTACATTGGTGACACCTCTCCGGCGTACCGGTACGCCGGAGAGGCCACCTACCAAGTCCCCCGCCTGCGCGAGGAGTTGGAAACCGGTCAGGAGTGGTGACACCACTCCGCTCGGCTCACCCCCGCCGTCGCGGGGAAGTTCAGGGAGCCTACCTCTCACCCCTTTTCGCGCTCCATCCTGGAGGCTCCGTGCCTGCTGACGACTTTTACGATCTGCTGCAACGCCCGGCAGTGCCGGTGCGGTGGGCCCCCGAGACAGCGGCCGATGACCGGCCGCCTGCGGTCGGATTGCGTGAACTGCTGCTGCGCGCCCACGAGATCACGTCGATCGCGGTGGTCTTGCCGCCGGCGCTGTCGGGCCTCTACCGGATCCTCTACGCGCTGACCGCCCGGGTCACCGGGCTGGATGAACCGGAGGGGTGGGACGAGCGGCGCCACGACGTGCTGGAGGAGGGGCACTTCTCCGCCCAGGCCATCGACACCTACCTGGAGCGGTATGCGGGCCGGTTCCGCCTCTACGACCCGCAGCATCCGTTCTTGCAGGATCCCCGGCTGGCGGTGGAGTGCGACAAGGCGGCCGGAGTGAACAAGCTCGTTGCGACCAGGCCCTCCGGGTCGAACCATTCCTGGTTCCAGCATGCCCTCGACGCCTGCCCGGATCGGTTGACGTCGGCGGACGCGGTGCTGCATCTGCTGGTGTGGCGCTACTACGGTCCCTCCGGCCGGTGCTCGGCCCGCACCGTCGGAGCGAGGAAGGAGGCCAACTCCACCGCCGGCCCGCTGCGCAGCGCACTGTCCTACCACCCGCTGGGACGCACCCTGTTCGAGACGCTGCTGGCCGGTGTCACCGAACCCGATGCCTACACCCGCCCCGAGAGGGACCTGTGCCCCTGGGAGCGGGAGGAGCTGCCCGATCCGCTCACCCTCGAAGGCGTCGTCACCGGACCGTTGTCCGGTCTGACGGCCCGCTCCCAGCACGCGCTGCTGCTGGTTGCGGACGACAGTGGTGACTACGTCCGCGACGCCTACATCACCTGGGCGTTCCGGGACCGTCTTCCCCGGCACGACGACTTCCTGATCTGGCAGACCAGCCAGGCCGGCAACACCTACGCCCGCTACGCCGACAGCCGGCGGGCACTGTGGCGGGACCTGGACGCGCTGCTGCTGGAGGAACCGTCCGGGCAGGAGATCCGACGGCCACGTGTCTTTCGCACCGCGGCCGACATTCGTCCGGAGGGCCTGCGGGTGCAGGCGCTGGGGATCGAGCAGGAAGGGCAGGCCAAGGACACCCAGATGGTGTCGGCATCCACACCGCCGGTCCTGGCCCTGGCCCAGGAAGTAGACCCGCAGGCCGCCCGCATGGTCGGAGCGCTGCGGGTGAGCGGGGAGAGCGCGGGACGCAACCTGGACCGGGCCAGCAAGACGGCCTGGGCGAAGTTCACCAACGCCCGCAAGGCGGAGGACTGCGGCTGGTCCCGGGATGCGGCGGTGCGCTACTGGCCTGCGGCCGAGGCCGAGTTCTGGCAGCGCCTGGCCGAGCACCGCTTCGAGGGAGCAGCCCGCTCCTTCCGGAAAATTGCCGAATCCGTCTACGACGACGTGACCCAGAGCGCGGCCGGCACCCTGCGCGGGGCGAAAGCACGCGAGGCGGCTCGCATCGAACTCTACGGAGGCCGTCCCAAGAAGCCGGCGAAGGGCCGGCCGCGTACGCCTTTCAGCGCAGGCGCTCTCAGAACGGAGACACCATGACCCACTCCAGCGCGACCACCACCTCGCCAAGCCCCCCGGCCCGCCCCGGATCGGTCCCGTCACCGTGGATGGTGCAGGCACGGGGGTTCACCGCCCGCATCGAAGGGATCTGCGCGAGTGACCCCGGCGCGCGGGCCGCCCTGCGCAGCGGCGTCGGTAAACCCCTGGACGAGGCACGCCGCATGCACCGCATCGTGGTCCCCCTGCTCCCGCCCTCCGCACGCGACGACGACACCCAGCGCGCCTTCTACACCGTGGCCTCCCTGATCGCAGCGCAGAAGTCCGACGTCCTGCGCGCCCGCACCACCCCGCCCGCCGGCTCCGTCGCGGACGGCGAAGAGCCGGGCGGAGCGCAGAAGCAGCAGTCCTCGTACGGTGTTTCGCTGGGGGAGACGTTCGCGGCGGCCGTCGCCGCGGCGGACGGTCTGCGCGAGAACACGGCCGAGACCCGCCTGAATCTCCTCACCCGCCAGAGCACGGCCGGCCTGCACCGCCACCTGCCCTCCTCCGTGCGGCAGTTGTGCGACAAGAAACGCCCCCCGGACTGGGCCCAGCTCCTGGTCCACCTGCGCTCCTGGCCCAACGACCGCAAAACGGTCGGCCGCCGCTGGCTGCAGGACTTCTACCGCGTCCGGAACCAGGCCGTACTCGACGACGCCCGCAAGGCCGCCGACGACACTCAGCCCCCCAACCAGACCTGACCCGGCCCGAACCAGCCCACAGCGCCTCCTCTTTCGAAGGAACCCTTGTGACCCAGCAGCCCGCGATCCCGGTGCCCGGACGCTTCATCTGCATGCACGTCCTGCAGAGCGTTCCGTATTCCAACCTCAACCGTGACGACACCAACTCCGTCAAAACCGTCCAGTACGGCGACAGGGAACGCACCCGCGTCAGCAGCCAGTGCTGGAAGCGGGCCGTGCGCCGCTACTTCCAGAAAGCGGTAGGACAGCGGGCCCTGCGCACCCGCCGGATCGGCGTGGCCGTCGAACGGACCCTGCGCGAGGACCGGGGATGGCCCCACGACCTTGCCACCCGTGCAGGCCAGCACATCGCCGCGGGAAGCAGCATCAAGGCCGACCCGCCCTCCAACGAGGACCCGGCCTGGAGCACCAACGCCATGGTCTACGTCCCCGACACCGCCATCGGCGAACTCGCCGACCTCGCCCAAGAACACCGCGAACAGCTCGAAGCCGCCAAGGACATGAAGAAGGGCGTCACGAGCGTCCTGCCCACCGCAGCCATCGACCAGATCCTGCGCTCCCGCAACGGCGTCATCAACCTCTTCGGCCGCATGCTCGCCGAAATCGACGACGCCGGCGTCGACGGCGCCGTCCAGGTCGCCCACGCCATGACCACCCACGCCACCGACGTCGAGATCGACTACTTCGCGGCCGTCGACGACATCACCGACGCCTGGAGAGACACCACCGGCAGCGCCCACATGGGCAGCACCGAGTTCAGCGCCGGCGTCTTCTACCGGTACGCGACCATCGACCTCGACGACCTCCAGCGCAACCTCGGCGGCGACCTGGCCGCCGCACGCGAACTGGCGACCGCCTTCGTCGAAGCCTTCATCCTGTCCCTGCCCGAAGCCAAGAAGACCGCCACCGCCCCCCACACCATCCCCGACCTGGTCCACCTCACCGTGCGCAGCGACCGGCCCCTGTCCTACGCCGCCGCGTTCGAACAGCCCGTCAGCGCCGACCGCAACGGCGGATTCGCCGCCCCCTCCCGCCAGGCACTGGACACCTACGCCACCGCCGCCGGCCAACTGCTCGGCGAACGCGGCCTGCTCAGCGCCGGCTGGGCCAGCCTGGAGACCAAAGACCTCACCGGACTCGGCCGGCGCGCCGACTCCTACGCCGACCTCATCGACACCGCCGTCACCACCGCACTGGCAGAAAGCAACCAGGCATGACCCGCCCCCACCACGACCCGCGACCCGCCCCGGCCGGACTTCTGCTGCACCTGGCCGGACCACTGCAGTCCTGGGGCACCCACAGCGCCTTCAACGAACGCGACACCGCACGCTTCCCCACCCGCTCCGGCATCATCGGCCTGCTCGCCGCCGCCCTCGGCCGCCGCCGCGGCCAGAGCATCGACGACCTGACCCGCCTGTCCCTGACCACCCGTACCGACCGCCCCGGCGTACTCCTGCGCGACCTGCACACCGTCGGCGGGGGACTGCCCGCCAAAGCAACGGTCACCACCGCCGAAGGCAAGAAACGCCCCTCGGCCCAGGCCACCTTGCTCTCCCACCGCACCTACCTCGCCGACGCCGCCTTCACCGCCGCACTGTGCAGCACCGACACCGCATTGCTCCGCGAATGCGCCGAAGCGCTCACCCACCCCGTCTGGCCCCCCTACCTTGGCCGCCGCTCCTGCCCGCCCCAAGGCCCCCTCTTCCTCGGCCTGCTGAACGACCCTCTCAACCACCTCGTCAACCTGCCCCTGGCCCGCCCCGCACACCACCCACCACCTCAACCGGACGGGCAACAGACGGCAGGGGAGAGCGTCGACTTCCACAGCGATACCCCCCTCGACACCCTGCCCCTGCCCCCCGCCGGGCCGGTCCCGGAACACACCGACGGCAGCAGACCCGTCGCAGAGATCAACGACGACCCGCTCGACCTGTCCCCACGCCACCGCACCTACCGGGCCCGCCCCCTGTACCGGCGCACCCTCACCCTCCCCGGCACCCAGTGCGCCGGCTTCGGCACCAACTACCTCACCACCCTGCACACCTACCTCCACCCGCACACCCATCAACCCCAAGGAGACGCGGCATGACGCTGTGGCTCACCCGTATCCAACCCGACCCGCGCCACCGCGACGCCCGCCGCGACCTGGCCAGCGCCGTAGGCATGCACCACCGGCTCATGATGCTCTTCCCCGACGGACTGGGCCCCACCGCACGCCAGAGCCTGGGTGTCCTGTTCCGCATCGAAGACGCCGCGAGCCACAGCCGCGCCCCCCACATCCTCCTGCAAAGCCGGCACCGCCCGAACCTGGAACGACTGCCCCAGGACTACGGCACCACCACCGCCAAAGACATCACCCCCCTCCTGACCCTCCTCGCCGCCGATCGCACCGTCCGCTACCGCATCGACGCCAACCCCGTACGCAAACCAGGCCACACCACCCGAGCCGCCACCGGAGCCAAAGCCGTGATCCCCCTCGCCGGCGCCGACGCCGACGCCTGGTGGACACGCCAAGCCGAAGAACACTCCGGCCTCAAACTCACCAGCCTCCACAGCACTCCGCTGACCGCCGCACAAGGCCAACGCCACCAGGACAAACGCCACATCAAACACGCCCGCACCCGCTTCGAAGGCACAGCCCTCGTCACCGACCCCGACACCCTGCGCCAACGCCTCCTGGAGGGAATCGGCCGCGGCAAGTCCTACGGCTGCGGCCTCCTCAGCCTCGCCCCCCTCACCGATCGCACCCCATGACCACCACCCCCTCAGCCCGCCGCAAACTCGCCGCACCCACCGTCGCCATGCTCCCGCGCATCGGCGACTCCCTCTCCTTCCTCTACCTCGACATCGTCCGCATCCACCAGGACGACACCGGCGTCTGCGCCCAGATCGTCACCGAGGAACGCGGCACCGAACTCGTCTACCTCCCCACCGCCGCCCTCAGTTGCGTACTCCTGGGCCCCGGCACCAGCATCACCGCCCCCGCCCTGGCCACTCTCGCCCGCCACGGCACCACCGTCGTCATCACCGGTTCCGGTGGAGTACGCACCTACGCCGCCATGACCCCCAAATCCCTCAGCACCACCTGGCTCGAACACCAAGTCCGCGCCTGGGCCGACGACACCACCCGCCTCACCGTCGCCACCCGCATGTACGAACACCGCTTCGGGCACGGCACTGCCCCCACCGCCACCACCTTCGACCAACTACGCGGACTCGAAGGCCAACGCATCAAAGCCTTCTACAAACTCCTCGCCCAACAACACCGCATCGGCCGCTTCAAACGCGCCTACGACCCACAAACCTGGGACAGCCAAGACCCCGTCAACCTCGCCCTGTCCTCCGCCAACACCTGCCTCTACGGCATCGTCCACGCAGCCATCCTCGCCATGGGCTGCTCACCCGCACTCGGCTTCGTCCACAACGGAAACCAACAGGCATTCATCTACGACATCGCCGACCTCTACAAAGCCGAACTCACCATCCCTCTCGCCTTCTCCCTCCACGCCAACCCCCAACCAGAAGCCGAAGCCCGCCGCCAATTCCGCGACGGCTTACGCCTCTTCAAACTCATGCCCCGCATCGTCAGCGACGTACAACGCCTCCTCCAACCCGACAGCGACATCACCGAACCCGACCCGGAAGAACAACTCGTCGACCTCTGGGACCCCGTCTCCGGCACCCTCCCCGGCGGCGTCAACTACGCGGCCGACACCGAATGACCCACCAACAGAACGACACCTCATGGCCTCCATGATCACCCTCACCATGTCCGCCGTCCCCGACCACCTCCGAGGAGCCCTGACCCGGTGGCTCCTCGAAGTCACACCTCAGATGTACGTCGGCACCGTCTCCGCCAAAGTCCGCGACCAACTCTGGTCCGCAGTCAACGGATGCGTAGGCGAAGGAGTCGCCGTCATGGTCTACCCAGCCCAGAACGAACAAGGCTTCCAACTACGCACCGCCGGCCAGCACCGCCGCCAGCCCATCGACTTCGACGGACTGACCCTGATCAGTTTCGGGCCCACCGACGTCACAGCGGTAGGTAATGAACTGGCAAACCCGTTCTAACGCCGCAGGTCGCGAAGGGTCCTCCCCGCGCAGGTGGGGGTGAACCGGACGGGGTGGACCGGATGCGGACCGAGACCCTGTCCTCCCCGCGCAGGTGGGGGTGAACCGTGACGGCCGTCACGCCGGGTCTGCGCCTCAGGGTCCTCCCCGCGCAGGTGGGGGTGAACCGTCGTCGACGAGGTTTTCGATGAGCGGGGTGAAGTCCTCCCCGCGCAGGTGGGGGTGAACCGGCCAGATGGTCACCTGGATCCCCGGCATGGACGTCCTCCCCGCGCAGGTGGGGGTGAACCGGGCAGAATGTTCCATTTGACGCTGCCGGACGCGTCCTCCCCGCGCAGGTGGGGGTGAACCGACGGCACCCGGCATCATCGTGGTGGCCGGGCTGTCCTCCCCGCGCAGGTGGGGGTGAACCGGCTGCGACGACCGCGGAGGCAGGGGTGGTCGCGTCCTCCCCGCGCAGGTGGGGGTGAACCGTGGACGGCCACCTCGATGGGCTCCACCTCGGTGTCCTCCCCGCGCAGGTGGGGGTGAACCGTGGACGGCCACCTCGATGGGCTCCACCTCGGTGTCCTCCCCGCGCAGGTGGGGGTGAACCGGCGCGGGGCATCGTCACGTCCGGGCGGGTTACGTCCTCCCCGCGCAGGTGGGGGTGAACCACCGACCGGGCTCAAGGGCACGCCGTCGCGGACGTCCTCCCCGCGCAGGTGGGGGTGAACCGTAGTCGGGCTCGTGCTCGGGCCGGTCCATGCCGGTCCTCCCCGCGCAGGTGGGTGTGAACCGGCCGCGTATGAGTACGAGCGGGCATCCCGGGCGTCCTCCCCGCGCAGGTGGGGGTGAACCGCTGGAGGGAAGAAGAACAGGGCGGTCCGGGCCGTCCTCCCCGCGCAGGTGGGGGTGAACCGGCGCGCTCCACGAGCAGCAGGAGGTCGGCCCGGTCCTCCCCGCGCAGGTGGGGGTGAACGGCGGCCTCTGCGTCTCCGGCCTGACGTGCAGCGGTTGTCCGCCGTCGCCCACAGATCGCTCCCGTCGTCGTCCTGCCACCGGGACAGCGGTTCCGGGGAAGGGCGGTCGAAGACCTCGCCGAAGTACCTCGCCTCGACGCCGGCCGCGTGTTTGACCAGGCCGAGGAGGTTGCTCCCTGTCACTGTCAAAGGTCGGCGGGCGTCGTACTCGGACAGGCCGTCGAGCTTCCAGAGCAGCGCCTTGCGGTCCCGCCGCAGTCTCTCGTGCAGGTTGTTCTTTGCGAATTCATCGATCATGCGGCTTGAGCCTGCCATGGGCTACTCGCGGCCTCACGATCCAGTGCGTGGACCGCAACGACCGGAAGGGCCGAAGTCGGGCCATGGTCAGTGCCGCTCTGGAACAGTCGTACGGCTTCAGACCGTCGGCCCGGTCTGGAGCGGCACCGAGGACCGCTCGGACCTGCTCGCCTCCTGCTACCGCGAATCCCTGCGCGTCGCGGCCGAAAAGGGCGCCAGGACCGTGGCCTTCCCGGCCGTCTCCACCGGCATCTACGGCTGGCCCATCGCGGACGGCGCCCGCATCGCCGTCAGCACGGTCAAGGAGGCGGCCACCCTCCCCGTGGAAGAGGTCAGATTTGTCCTCTTCGACGACCAGGCGTACGAGGCGTTCGCCGCGCAGGTCGGCTGATACGTATACACGGCTGAAGCACGCACCGCGTCACAGGCCGAAGGCGCCGCCTTCGACGAGGATGAGCAGGCCGATGGCGATGAGGACCAGGGGAAGCAGGATGTGGCCCCAGCGGGCGAGCGCCTCGGCGATGACGGAGCGGGTCGCGAAGAACCGTCCCGCGAAGCACCACACCGCTACCAGGACGAGAAAGACCACCGCGTAGACGGTCATGCCGCCGACGCCGGCGGTGGCGAAGACGGGTACGTAGACACCGATGTTGTCGCCGCCGTTGGCGAAGGTGACCGCGGCGACCTGCAGCGGGCCGGGACCGCCCTCTTTCGCCTGGTCCGCCCCTTCTTCCGCCCCGCCGTCGCGATGGTCCTGCCACGCCTGCCAGCCGGCCTTGAGACCGAGCGCGAGGGGCAGCAGACCGAGGTAGGGGATTGCCGACTCCGGCAGGAAGGTCGCGCCGAAGGCGGCGGCCACGGCGACCGCGAGGATCGCGGCGAAGCCCAGGTACTGGCCGAGGAAGACGCGCCGGCCGGAGCCCGCCCGACCCGCCCCCTGGGCGAAGAACAGCGCCAGGATCACGATGTCGTCGATGTTGGTGACGGCGAACAGCCCGGCGGCCTGCCCGATGATGCCCAGGTCCACGAGCAGGTGCCCTCTCCCTCGGTACGAGTGACCCGCGGAACGCTACCGGGAGCGCGGCCCCCGCCCCACCTCGCCTGCCCCAACTCACCAGCAGCATGGGATCAGGCTTGGAGAGCGACGAGGCGATCCGGGCAGCCGCCTGCTCCAAGCGCGAACAGGAACGTCGTCATATGCTCCGGGACGGCCAACCTGACCAGCCGAGAACTGAGTTGGGGGCTCGTCGTGGGCTGTGGGCGTCCGGATCCGATGACTGCGCTGGTCGATCGGTGCGTGGTCGTCTAGCGTTGGGGGCGAGGGGATCGGCCGGTACGCCGGTGGAGCGCCGGGTGCGCCCGGCGGACCGGCGGCGGGACGTACGGTCCCACCGGAAACGGTGAACGGCCTTAGAGGCACACGGGAGCCACGGGCCCCGTCGCACCAGCCCCCGGACATCAGGCTCTTTGCGCCGTCTCCATCAGTGCGGTGCCGTGGTTCTGCCGCGGCACCCGAGGAGCGGTCATGAAGGCAGCGGTATACGAAGAAGCGCGCACGGTCACGGTGAAGGACGTACCGGATGCGAAGATCGAGCACCCCTGCGACATCATCGTCAAGATCACCGCCACCAATATCTGCGGTTCCGACCTGCACATGTACGAAGGGCGTACGTCCTTCGAGTCCGGTCGCACGCTGGGACACGAGAACATGGGCCAGGTCGTCGAGGTCGGCCCGGCCGTCCGCAAGGTCCAGGTCGGCCAGTACGTGGTCCTGCCCTTCAACATCGCCTGCGGTTTCTGCAAGCAGTGCGAGCGGGGTCTGACGAACTACTGCCTGACGATGCAGCCGGAACCGGCCCTCGCCGGAGCCGCCTACGGATTCGCCGACATGGGCCCCTACCAGGGCGGCCAGGCGGAACTGCTGCGCGTGCCCTACGGGGACTTCAACGCGCTGCGTCTGGGCGAGGACGCCGTCGAGCGGCAGAGCGACTACGTGATGCTCGCCGACATCTTCCCCACCGGCTATCACGCCACCGAGATGGCCCACGTCAAACCGGGCGACCAGACCATCGTGTTCGGGGCCGGTCCGGTCGGGCTGATGGCGGCGTACTCCGCCTTGCTCAAGGGCGCCGGCCGCGTCTGGGTGGCCGATCACCAGCCCGACCGGCTGCGCAAGGCGGAGGAGATCGGGGCCATCCCGATCAACACCGCCGAGCAGGATCCGGGCGAGGTCGTCAAGGAGGCGACCCTCGGTCTGGGCGCCGACAACGGCTGTGAGTGCGTCGGCTACCAGGCACACGACGCCCAGGGACACGAGGACGCCAGCCTCACGCTCAACGGACTGATCGACGCGGTCAGGTTCACGGGCGACATCGGCGTGGTGGGCGTGTTCCTGCCCCAGGACCCGGGCGGCGCCGAGGCCCAGGGGGAGCTGGAGTCGCAGGGCAAGATCCCCATCGACTTTGGCATGATGTGGTTCAAGGGCCAGCACCTGGGCACCGGGCAGGCGCCGGTGAAGCGGTACAACCGGGCGCTGCGGGATCTGATCGCCGGCGGGAAGGCGACACCGAGCTTCCTGGTGTCGCACGAACTCAGCCTGGACGAAGCGCCCATGGCGTACGAGCACTTCGACGCCCGCGACGAGGGCTGGACCAAGGTGGTCCTGCATCCGAACGGGTACAGCAACGGCCACAGGAGGTAAGCGGCCCGGGACCGCCGTCCCGCCCGCTGCCCCCGGCCGGATCCGGTCGACGGGCGGCGGAGGGGCGGCGGTCGCGACTCCGCGAAAAAGCGGACGCTGGTCCACCGGCCGTCGCGCCGTCGGTGGTTAGATCGAGGTGACGGCCCGTCAGCAAGGGCCGCAAGCGACGAACAGGGGAGCGCGCCCACCATGACGCGGCCCACCATGACGCGCAGGATCGCCCAGGCCCGGAACGGGCGTCCTCGGCACGAGCGTCGCGGAGAGGCCCGGTTGCCCGGTGTCCTCGCGACGCTCACCGCGATCGTGCTGTATCTGGCCCTGCCGCAGCGCTTGCTGATCGCGCCGCGCTATCTGCTCCCGGCGCTGGAAGTGCTGCTGCTCGTGCCGCTGATCGCGGTCAATCCCAAGCGCTTGACCCGCCAGACCCCGCTCTTCCGCACACTGTCGCTGACACTCGTCCTGGTGATCGCCGGCAGCAACCTGTTCGCGCTGGGACTGCTCATCCGCGAGCTGGTGTACGCGGGGGTGAACGACGGCCGTTCGCTGCTGGTGGCCGCGTTGCAGGTCTGGATCACCAACATCGTCGTCTTCGGCCTGGGCTACTGGGAACTGGACCGGGGCGGTCCCGTCCTCCGTACGCAGCTACCACGCGGCGAACTGCCGCTGGCGGACTTCCGCTTCGCCCAGGACGAGAACGCCGACGCGGTTCAGGAAGTCGCGGACGGCTCCAGTGCCGTCTCGGACTGGATGCCCACCTTGGTCGACTACCTGTACGTCTCCGTCACGAACTCGGCCGCCTTCAGCCCGACCGACACCATGCCGCTGTCGACCCGCGCCAAAGCCATGATGAGCGTCCAGAGCATCGCCGCCCTGCTGACCTCACTGCTCGTCATCGCCCGCGCCGTCAGCGTCCTTCGTTAGACCACTGCCCCGGCCTGCCCCCGCCTGCCCCGGCCTGCCCCGCCCGTGGCGCCTGCGGGGCCCGTCCGGCCCGGGACTCAGCGGGGTGTGTCGAGGTGGGGTGTGTCGAGGCGGGGTGTGTCGGGGTGGGGTGTGTCGAGCACGTCCCGGATGCGGGTGGCGATGTGCAGATTGAGGCGCGTCTCGACGTCGCAGAGGTCGTGGCCGGTGATCTCCCGGATGCGCTGGAGGCGGTAGCGGACGGTGCTGCGGTGGATGAGGAGCGTCTTGGCGGTCGCGTCGTAGCTGCCGCCGCTCTCCAGGTAGCGCGAGACCGTCGCCACCAGCTCGGTGCGGTGCCGGGCGTCGTAGTCCAGCAGCCGGCCCAGCCAGGCGCGGACGAAGCGGTCGGCCTCCCGGTCGCCCTGGCCGGTGCCGATCATGCGGCGCAGGCCCAGCTCCTCGAAGCCGGTGCTGCCGTACGGGTCCTGGGAACGGCGGCGGACGGCGAGGGCGCGGACGGCCTCGTCGTAGGAGTGCGGCAGATCGGTGATGACGTCGCAGGGGCCGCCGACCCCGATCGCGCCTGCCCCTGTGCCGAGTTCGTCCGAGACGGCCCTGTACAGCTCGCCTTCCCGAGCACGGTGGTCCTCGCCCGGCACCAGGACGACCGTGGTCGCGCCGCGGGAGCCGACGAGTACGTCCCGGCGCAGCCGCCCGGCCGCCCGCGCCACCGCGTCGCCCAGTGCCGCCCGCTCGGCCGTCCCTGACCACTCCAGTACGGCGACCTGGTACGGCCGGTGCAGGTCATGGCCCAGGACCGCGGCCTGGCTGAAGTCCTCGCCGGTCGCCTCACCCGAGATCAGCCGGTCGACCAGGTCATGGCGCAGCCGGGTCTCCAGCACGGCCAGCCCGCGCTCGTGGGCGAAGAGGGGGGCCAGCGCCAGGGCGGCCTGTTCGAGCGCCG
The DNA here is from genome assembly GCF_055584925.1 of Streptomyces sp. NPDC087906. Classification (NCBI taxonomy): domain Bacteria; kingdom Bacillati; phylum Actinomycetota; class Actinomycetes; order Kitasatosporales; family Streptomycetaceae; genus Streptomyces; species Streptomyces sp. NPDC087906. The sequence goes on along the minus strand of NZ_JBVJLC010000003.1, from coordinate 395,523 downwards.
AGGTGTCGGTCTGCGTCGCCTGCCGGTCGGGATCGACCAGTGCGACCACGCCCAGCAGATCTCCGGCCATCGCGACGGGCATCAGGAGCCGGACCCGGTCGCGGACGGCGCCGGCCTGGTGCCGCGCGTCGTCTATCGCGGCCTCCCGGCGCCGATTCCCCACCCCCGGGCGCGACCCGCCCGCGAGTTCGCCCCGACCGGGCCCCGTCCAGGCTCGCAGGTTGCCGAAGGGGTCCTCGGTGAGGGCCGCGAATCCCGTGTGGTCGTACAGGGTCTCCAGGATCCCTGCCTCCCCCTCGCCGGAGACGGCGGCGCGCGAGAGCGCGTCGTGGACGGCGAGCCGGGAGGCCAGCGCGGAGACCACCGCGGCGAGGCCGGCGGCGGGGGAGCCGTCCACGGTCCCCTGCACGTCTGCGTCCGAGCCGGCGCGCTCTTCTCCGCGCCCGGTGAGGCGTGCCAGGGCGGTCCCGGTCTGCTGCGCGAGAAGGCCGGTCAGGGCGGTCTCCTCGGCCGAGGGCGTGGTCGCGGAGCGGACGACGAGATAGCCGAGGCAGGCGTCCCGGTGCCGCAGCGCGATGGCCCGTATCCACCGGCCGTCCCGCTGGTGCAGATTCCGGCTGCGGCCGTCGAGAGCGTCGATCCGCCGGTCGAGCCGGCCGGCCGCCACCACCTCGGCCGCGGCTGCTTCTGCCGGGGCTGCTTCCTCCGGGGCTGCTTCCTCCGGGGCTGCTTCGGCCGGTGCTTCGCCGGCCGGGTCCGGTGCCGGCTCCCGTGCCGCCGCGCTCCCCGGCCGGGCAGCGCAGGAGCCGGCCGCCCCGCGCGGCGAGCAGCGCCGCGCCAGGCCCTGGTGTACGGAATACGCCGCCTCGGCGGTGAAGGGACCGGTGGCGGTGATGGCCGCCATGGCGCTCCACAGCACTTCGCGCTCGTCGTCGCCGTCGAGCAGGACCGACACCAGCCGTAGCAGTGTGTCCCGCGCGGCCCCCGGTCGCGGAGCGGGGCGAACGGCCCCGTCGGTCGGAAACGGCACAGCGTCCATCGCGGGTCCATTCGCGGCTCGAAAGCGGCTTTCCGCCTTCCACGCTACGCCGGATGGCACAGGGTCTCACCTGCGGACCTGCCGCATCCCCGTCCCCGCGCACCGGAACGACGGCGCCGATTGGTCATGGCGGGGTGAGGAAACGCGCCGCGTACCGCGCGAGGCTGCAAGAAGTGCGGTGGGCGCCTTGGCCGTTGGCGGGCGCCTCGGCCGTACACGCGGCAGCCCGCCGGGCCGTCCCGTGTTGTTGACGGAGGAGATTCCCATGGCGAAGGCAGTAGGCATCGATCTCGGTACCACCAACTCGGTCATCGCGGCGTGGGAGGGCGGCTCACCCTCCGTCGTGCCCAATGCCGAGGGGGCCAGAACCACCCCGTCGGTGGTCGCCTTCTCCGACGACGGCGAGCGGCTGGTGGGACAGCTCGCGCGCCGCCAGTCGATTCTCAACCCCAAGGGCACCATCACCTCGGCGAAACGGTTCATCGGCCGTCGCTACGACGAGATCTCCGACGAGGCCAAGGCGGTCTCCTTCGACGTCGTCGAGGGGCCCGGCGGGGTGGCCCGCTTCGAGGTGCACGGCAAGCAGTACGCGCCCGAGGAGATCAGCGCGCAGGTGCTGCGGAAGCTGGCCGACGACGCGGGGAAGGCGCTCGGCGAAAAGGTCACCGAAGCGGTCATCACCGTACCCGCCTACTTCAACGACGCCCAGCGCCAGGCCACCAAGGACGCCGGGAAGATCGCCGGACTCGACGTGCTGCGGATCATCAACGAGCCGACCGCAGCGGCCCTGGCCTACGGTCTTGACAAGAAGGGCCACGAGACGGTCATGGTCTTCGACCTGGGCGGCGGCACCTTCGACGTCAGCCTGCTGGACGTCGGCGACGGCGTGGTGGAGGTCCGCGCCACGGCAGGCGACTCCCACCTGGGCGGAGACGACTTCGACCGCCGGCTGGTGGACCATCTCGCGGACGGCTTCCAGCAGGCCGAGGGCATCGACCTGCGCAAGGACCCGCAGGCTCTGCAGCGCCTGTTCGAGGCGGCCGAGAAGGCGAAGACCGAGCTGAGTTCGGTCAGTCAGACCCAGGTGAGCCTGCCGTTCATCACGGCGGACGCCGCCGGGCCGAAGCACCTCACCGAGACGGTCCGCCGCTCCACGTTCGAGCAGATCACCTCGGACCTGGTGGAGCGCTGCCTGGAGCCGATCAGGACGGCGATGGGCGACGCCAAGGTCACGGACAACGACATCGACGAGGTCATTCTCGTCGGCGGCTCCACCCGTATACCGGCCGTGCAGAACCTCGTCCGCCGGATGACCGGCGGCAAGGACCCGAACATGAGCGTCAACCCCGACGAGGTCGTGGCGCTGGGCGCCGCCGTCCAGGCCGGGGTGCTCAAGGGCGAGGTCAAGGACGTCCTGCTGCTGGACGTCACCCCGCTCTCCCTGGGCGTCGAGACGGCCGGCGGCGTGATGACCAAGATCATTGAGCGCAACACCACCATCCCCGCCCGCAGGTCCGAGACCTTCTCCACGGCCGAGGACAACCAGCCGGCCGTGGACATCGTGGTGCTCCAGGGCGAACGCGAACTGGCCGCCGACAACCGGGTGCTGGGCCGCTTCCGGCTGGAGAACCTGCGCCCGGCCCGGCGCGGGGAGACCCAGATCGAGGTCACCTTCGACATGGACGCCAACGGCATCCTCAAGGTCAGCGCCAAGGACCGGGACACCGGCGCCGAGCAGTCGGTGACCATCAGCGAAGGCTCCAACCTCGACCCGTCCGAGGTCGAGCGGATGATCAACGAGGCCGAGAGCAACCGGACCGCCGACCTCGCCCTGCGCGAGGCCGTCGACGCACGCAACGAGCTGGACGCCGCCGCCTACCAGGTGGAGCGCCGGCTGGACGACCTCGGCGACGCCGCACCGGAGCACGAGCGGGCGCGGGCCCAACTGCTCATCGACGAGGCGCGCACCGCCGTCAAGGAGGCGGCACCGACCGACCGGGCCCGCAGCCTGACGTCCGAACTCCAGCAGCTCCACGCGGCGCTGGCCGCCCACTCCACCGGACCCGGCGGAGCGGAAGGCGGCGGCCGGCCCGGCGCGGCGCCCGGTCAGAGCCCCGAGGGCGGATCCCCGAGCGGCGGCGACGACGTCATCGACGCCGACTTCGACAAGAGCTGAGGCGGCGCCATGTCGGATCAGGAACAGACGACGCGTCCGGCCGAGGACCGCTCGCCGCCCGAATCCGGGCAGACGGCCGTACCCCCCACGCCGCCTCCCGACGAAGCCGGGGAGCACGCACCGGAACAACGCGGCCCCGACGCGGCGGAGTTGGCGGACCGGTGGCGGCGCGCCCTCGCCGACCTCGACAACCTCCGCAAGCGCTACGCCCGGGAGCTCCCCCGGGAGCGGGAGAGCGAGCGGGCCAAGGTCGCCGCCGCGTTCCTCCCGGTCGTCGACAACCTCGAACTGGCCCTCGCCCACGCGGGCACCGGCGACCCCGACGCGATCGTCAGCGGAATCCGGGCGGTACGCGACCAAGCCGTCGAGGTGCTGCGAAGCCTCGGCTACCCCCGCTACGAGGAGACCGGCGTCCCCTTCCACCCCGAGCGGCACGAGGTGGTGTCCGTGGTGGACGAACCGGACACCGCCGCGGGCACCGTCGTCCAGGTGCTGCGGCCCGGCTACGGCGAACCCGGCCACCAACTGCGGCCCGCCGCTGTGGTGGTCAGCCGCAAGCAGGAGTGAGGCCGCCATGGCTGACGACTACTACCAGGTGCTGGGCGTCCCCCGTACCGCCGACGCCGCCGAGATCCAGCAGGCGTTCCGCACCCTGGCCCGCCGCTACCACCCGGACGTCAACCGCGATCCGGCCGCCGAGGAGCGCTTCAAGCAGATCAACGAGGCGTACAGCGTGCTGTCCGACCCCGACACCCGGTCCCGCTACGACCGCTTCGGCCCGGACTTCCGGCAGATCCCGGAGGACTACGACGAGCGCGTCGCGGCCGGCCAGGGCTTCGGCGGCGGCGCCGGCGCGTACCGAGGCAGTCCCTTCACCGGCAGCCGAGGCGCCGGCCGGACAGCCACCCGGGGCTGGACGGAGAGCGACTTCGACACCGCAGGCGTGGACTTCGAGGATCTCTTCGGAGGCATGTTCGGCGGCCGGGCCGGCCGCGCCGGGCGGGGCAGCCCGATCCCCGGCGCCGACCAGGAGGCCGAACTCACCCTCAGCGTCGAAGAGGCGTACCGAGGCGGCCGGCGGAAGATCACCCTCGGCGGGGCCGCGGGGGAGCGCACCTACGACGTCACCGTCCCGGCCGGTGTCGTGGACGGCCAGCGCATCCGGCTCGCCGGGGAGGGCGGCCGGGGCAGCGGCCCGGGTTCCGCCGGGGACCTCTACCTGGTGGTCCGTATCGCCCCGCACCCCCGCTACCGGCTCCGCGGGCGCGACATCCACGTCGATCTGCCGGTCACCGCCTGGGAGGCGGCGCTGGGCGCGACGGTGCCGGTCTCCGGTCCGGGCGGGACGGCCAAGGTGCATGTGCCGGCCGGTACGTCCACCGGTCGCCGGCTGCGGCTGCGCGGTGAGGGGATGCCCGACCCCAAGGGGTCTGCCGGGGACCTCTACGCCGAGATCAAGGTGATGGTGCCGCCCTCGCCGAGCCCGCGCGAGCGCGAGCTGTTCGAGGAACTGGCCGCCGTCTCCTCCTTCGACCCGAGGAAGCAGACATGAGAGCCGAACACCGTTCGCCCGCCGAAGGCACCGGAAGGCCCCGCGCCGGGGGTGTCTATCCCCTGGTGCGGGTCCACCGGACCAGCCCCCACCCCTATCGGCTCTCCATGGCCGAAGCGGCCGGCCGCAGCGGACTGCCGCCCGATCTCGTCAGCCGCTTCGTCGCCCTCGGGCTGGTGGACGCCGAGCGCGACGCCCGCGGCCGCCTGTGGTTCCGGGCCGGCGCACCGTCGGCCATCGCCCGGGTGCAGCGGCTGCGGGCCGGACTGTGCCTCAACTACGCGGCCGTCGGCGTCGTCCTGGACCTGCTCGGCCGCATCGATCGTCTGGAGACCGCACTGCGGCACAGCGAACGAGCCGCCGAGGAGCGTGCGACATGGACATGAACCGCCTCACCCACAAGTCCCAGGAGGCGCTGCGGGAAGCACAGAGCCTCGCGGTACGGATGGACCAGAGCGAGGTCGACGGAGAACACCTGCTGCTGGCCCTGCTCGGTCAGCAGGACGGTCTGACGGGCCGCCTGCTGGCCGACGCGGGCGCCGACCCGGCCGCCCTGCGGGCCGCCGTGGAGGCCGACCTCGCCAAGCGCCCGCGCACGACAGGACCGGGCGCCGCCCCCGGCCAGGTGATGCTGACCCGGCGGCTGGCCAGACTGCTGGACAGCGCCGAGCAGGAGGCCAAGCGGCTCAAGGACGAGTACGTCTCCACCGAGCACCTGGTGCTGGCGATGGTGGACGAGGGCCCGACCACCGCGGCCGGCCGGCGCCTCGCCGAACAGGGCGTCAGCAAGGACTCCTTCCTCGGCGCGCTCACGGCCGTGCGCGGGAATCAGCGGGTCACCTCCGCCGACCCCGAGGACGCGTACGAGGCACTGGAGAAGTACGGCCGCGACCTCGTCGCGGAGGCCCGCACCGGCCGCCTCGACCCGGTGATCGGCCGGGACGCCGAGATCCGGCGGGTCATCCAGATCCTCAGCCGCAAGTCCAAGAACAACCCTGTGCTGATCGGCGAACCCGGCGTCGGCAAGACCGCCATCGTCGAGGGACTGGCCCAGCGGATCGTCCGCGGCGACGTGCCCGAAGGGCTCCGGGACAAGACGGTGTTCTCGCTCGACATGGGCTCGCTGGTGGCCGGAGCCAAATACCGCGGCGAGTTCGAGGAGCGGCTGAAAGCCGTGCTGGCCGAGGTCAAGAGCGGCGAGGGCCGGATCCTGCTCTTCGTCGACGAACTGCACACCGTCGTCGGGGCCGGCGCCGCCGAGGGCGCCATGGACGCGGGCAACATGCTCAAGCCGATGCTGGCCCGCGGCGAGCTGCACATGATCGGCGCCACCACGCTCGACGAGTACCGCAAGCACATCGAGTCCGACGCCGCCCTGGAGCGGCGCTTCCAGACCGTGCTGGTGGAGGAGCCGACCGTCGAGGACGCCATCTCCATCCTGCGCGGCATCCGCGAACGGCTGGAGATCTTCCACGGCGTCAAGATCCAGGACGGCGCCCTGGTCGCCGCCGCCACCCTCAGCCACCGCTACATCAGCGACCGCTTCCTCCCGGACAAGGCCATCGACCTGGTCGACGAGGCATGCGCGCGGCTGCGGACCGAGATCGACTCCATGCCCGCCGAACTCGACGAACTCACCCGCCGGGCCACCCGCCTGGAGATCGAGGAGACCGCGCTCGACCAGGAGAGCGACCCGGCCAGCCGCACCCGCCTGGCGGACCTGCGGCGTGAACTGGCCGACCTGCGGGGCGACGTGGACGCCAAACACGCCCAGTGGGAGGCCGAGCGCCAGGCCATCCGCAAGGTCCAGGAACTGCGCCAGGAACTGGAAAGCACCCGGCAGGAGGCCGAGCAGGCCGAACGCGCCTACGATCTGAACCGGGCCGCCCAACTGCGCTACGGGACCATCAGCGAGCTGGAGCGCCGGCTCGCCGCCGAGGAGGAGCAACTCGCCGACAAGCAGGGCGAGACCCGGCTGCTGCGCGAGGTGGTCACCGCCGAGGAGATCGCCGAGATCGTCTCCGCGTGGACCGGCATCCCCGTCACCCGGCTCCAGGAGGGCGAGCGGCAGAAGCTGCTCAAGCTGGACGAGATCCTGCGCGAGCGGGTCGTCGGCCAGGACGAGGCCGTCCAGCTCGTCGCCGACGCCGTCATCAGGGCCCGCTCCGGAGTGCGCGACCCGCGCCGGCCGATCGGCTCGTTCATCTTCCTCGGCCCCACCGGCGTCGGGAAGACCGAGCTGGCCAAGACCCTGGCCGCCGCGCTCTTCGACAGCGAGACCAACATGATCCGCCTCGACATGAGCGAGTACCAGGAGCGGCACACCGTCAGCCGGCTGGTCGGCGCACCCCCCGGCTACGTCGGCTACGAGGAAGGCGGCCAGCTTACCGAGGCGGTGCGCCGCAAGCCGTACTCCGTCGTCCTGTTCGACGAGATCGAGAAGGCGCACGCCGACGTCTTCAACACCCTGCTCCAGGTGCTGGACGACGGCCGGATCACCGACGCCCAGGGCCGTACGGTCGACTTCCGCAACACCGTCGTCATCATGACCTCGAACCTCGGCTCCCAGTACCTGCTCCAGGACGCCACCCAGGCCGGCGAGATCAAACCCGAGGTGCGGGCGCTGGTGATGACCGAACTCAGCGGCCGGTTCCGCCCCGAGTTCCTCAACCGCGTCGACGACATCGTCCTGTTCCACCCGCTCGGCATCGCGCAGATCGAGCGCATCGTCGACCTGCTCCTCGCCGAGCTGCGCGACCGCCTCGCCGAGCAGCGCATCACGCTCGTCCTCACCGAGGAGGCCCGCCGGCTGATCGCGGGTGAGGGCTACGACCCGGTCTACGGGGCCAGGCCGCTGCGCCGCTTCATCTCGCACGAGGTCGAGACCAAGATCGGCCGGGCGCTGCTCAGCGGCGAGGCACGCGAAGGCGTGACCATCCTGGTCGACGCCGGGGACGGCGAACTGACCGTCACCCTCCAGGACGAGCCGCAGGAGCCGTCATGACCACCTCCGTGTGGACGGTCGCCTGCGCCCGCTGCGGCCGGACCAATCGCGTACCCGCCGTGGCGGAGGGCAGCCCGCGCTGCGGAAACTGCCGGGCCCCGCTGCCATGGATCGCCGAAGCGCGCGACGCCGACTTCGGGGAGGTCGCCGAGCAGGCGAGCCTGCCCGTGCTCGTCGACCTCTGGGCCACCTGGTGCGGTCCCTGCCGCATGGTGAGCCCCGCCCTCGAACAGGTCGCGAAGGACCTGGCGGGCCGGACCAAGCTCGTGAAGGTCGACATCGACACGTCACCCGCCCTGGCAAGGCGGTTCGAGGTCCAAGCCGTACCCACCCTGCTGATCCTCGACCACGGCAGGCCCGTCGCGCGCCGGACCGGCGCCGCGCCCGTGCACGCGCTGCGCCGCTGGGTGGACGAGTCGCTGTCGGCGTCCCGCGGACCAGCCGGTCCCGCCACCGGGAGGCCGTGATGACCGGTCTTTCCTCGCCTGCGTCCGGCGTGGACGACGCCTACCCGCTGCTGACGGACGATCAGATCGCGATCCTGGGATCCTGCGGACAGATACGGTCGCTCCGCGAGGGGGAACACCTCTTCCGGGCGGGTGAACCCACCGAGGAGTTCTTCGTCGTCCTCAGCGGCACGGTGGCCGTGGTCGAAGCCCGTGACGACCAGGAGCAGGTCGTCCAACGGCACGGTCCGCACAGCTTCCTCGGCGAACTCGGAGTGCTGGAGGGCCAGACCGCCTTCTACAGCGCGCTGGCGACCACACCCGGCGAGGTACTGGCGGTGGGTTCGGCCGCCCTGCGCGAACTGCTCAGCCGGGAACCCGGGCTCGGCGACATGATCCTGCGCGCCTACCTGCTGCGCCGTACGATGCTGGTCGGCGCGGGCGCGGGGTTCCGCGTCATCGGCTCCGCCCTTTCCCCCGATACACGGCGGCTGCTGGAATTCGCCGCCCGCAACCGCCTTCCGCACCGCTGGGCCGACCTTGAGAAGGACACCGAGGCCGAGGCGCTGCTGACCCGTCTCGGTGTTCCTCCGGAGGAGACCCCCGTCGTCGTCTGGCACGACCACCGGGTGCTGCGCAATCCCTCCAACGCCGAACTCGCCCGGGTCATCGGGCTGCGGACCGAGACCGTCGCGGGCGTGTGCGACCTGATGGTGGTCGGCGCGGGACCCGGAGGTCTGGCCGCCGCGGTGTACGGAGCCTCCGAGGGGCTCTCGACCGTCGTCCTGGACGCGGTGGCGACCGGCGGCCAGGCCGGTACGTCGTCCCGGATCGAGAACTACCTCGGCTTCCCCGCCGGTATCTCCGGCATGGAGCTCGCCGAACGCGCCGTCGTGCAGGCCGACCGGTTCGGTGCCCGGATCTCCGTCCCCGCCGAGGCCGCCGGCCTCGAACAGCGCGACGGGAGGACCAGCGTGGTGCGGCTCACCGACGGCGGCACGGTCGCCGCCACCAACGTGGTGGTGGCCACCGGCGCCCGCTACCGGCGGCTGACAGCCCCGGGTGTCGAGCGGTTGGAGGGAGTGGGGGTCCACTACGCCGCCACCCTCTGGGAGGCGCGGACCTGCCGCCTGGACCCGGTGGCTGTCGTCGGCGGCGGCAACTCCGCCGGCCAGGCGGCCCTGTTCCTGGCGCGCGAGTCGCCGGCGGTCCATCTGCTGGTCCGCGGTGCGGACCTGGCACACAGCATGTCCCGCTACCTGATCGACCGGATCGAGCGGCACCCCCGGATCCAGGTCCGGCTGCATACCGAGGTCCGGGAGGTCACCGGCGCCGACGGGGTCGAATCCGTGGTCGTCGAGGACAACCGCACCCGCGAACAGGAGGTGCTGGCGGACCGGGCCCTGTTCGTCTTCATCGGCGCCCGTCCCGCCACCTCCTGGCTCGCCGACGCCGTAACCCTGGACCGGCGCGGCTTCGTTCCGACCGGGCAGGACGTGGTCCGTGCGGCAGCGGACCTCTGGAAACCCCTGGCCCGCGCCCCGCTCGCCCTGGAGACCGGTCTGCCGGGGGTCTTCGCCGTCGGCGACGTCCGCAGCGGCTCGGTCAAGCGGGTGGCCTCGGCCGTCGGTGAGGGCGCCATGGCGGTCCGGCTGGCGTACGAGCACTGCGCGGAGTTGGCACCGTCCCCCGTCCGCTGACCCCAGCACCGGCCCGCCGCGAACCCGCCCGCCACGTGGAGTGCGCGGCGGTCCTGGACGGAGCATCGCCGCCGATCAGGCGGAGGCGGCGTCCAGGGACCGGAGTTCGGCGTCGGACAGCCGCAGGTCGGCCAGGGCGACGAGGGCCGGTACCTGCTCCACCACGCGTGCGGAGGCGATCGGTGCGGTGACGGTCGGCTGCTGGGCCAGCCAGGCGAGGGCGACGGTGGCCATCTGCGCGTCGTGGGCCGCCGCGACCTCTTCCAGAGCGGCGAGGACCGTGGTGCCGCGCTCGCTGTCGGCGTATCCGCCGGCCAGGCCGGGAAGGTCGCGCACGCTGTCCACCGTACGACCGGGCCGGTACTTCCCGGTCAGGAACCCGGAGGCGAGGGCGAAGTAGGGCACACAGGCCAGCCCCTCGCGCTCGGCGATGTCCCGGCGTTCGCCCTCGTAGGTGTCGCGGGAGACGAGGTTGTACTGGGGCTGGAGCACCTGGTAGCTCGCCAGCCCCTCACGCCGGGCGAACCGCAGCATGGCGTCGAGACGCGCAGGACCGACGTTGGACGCCCCGAGCGCCCGCACCTTTCCGGCGCGCACCAGCTCGTCGAGCGTCGTCACGACGTCCTCGACCGGCACCGACTCGTCGTCGAAGTGCACGTAGTACAGGTCGATGCGGTCGGTGCCGAGGCGGCGCAGCGAGTCCTCGACGGCCGCTCTGACGTTGGCGGGCCGCAGGCCCTTGCGCTCCGGATGGTCACCGACCTTCGTGGCGATCACCACGTCATCGCGGTTGCCGCGCGCGGAGAGCCACGCGCCGATGACGCGCTCCGACTCCCCGGCCCGGGTGCCGGGGAACTGGTACATGTACGCGTCCGCGGTGTCGATGAAGTTCCCGCCGGCGGCGGCGTAGGCATCGAGCACGGTGAACGACTGCTCCTGGTCGGCCGTCCAGCCGAACACGTTGCCGCCCAGACACAGCGGAGCGACGGAGAGCCCCGAACCGCCCAAGTCCTTGTGAGCGAACGTGGTCTCATCAAACATCTGTTACTCACTCTTTCGATCGACGGACTTCTACCGGTGGCCGGGGCGGCAGCTCTCAGCCCTTCGTCACCAGGCGGAGAATTTCCCGGGCGTGCTCGACGGAGCCGTCGACGGTGTCGATGTCGTACATGGAGTCGACCATGAAGTGGTCGATGCCGGTCCGCTCGTGGATTTCCTTGACGGTGTCGGCGACCTGGGCCGTGCTGGTGCCGGCGTCGATGTTGACCCGCAGTACGGTGTCGATCGCCTTGGGATCCCGGCCGTTCTCCTGGGCCATTTCGTCCAGTTGCGCGCGCTGTGCGACGAGGCCGTCGATGTCGACGTAACTGGGGACGACGACGAGCGGCAGCCAGCCGTCGCAGCGTCGGGCCACGCGGCGCAGGGCGCGCGCGGACATGGCGCCGAGGTAGAAGGGCGGCCGGGGCTTGCGCGCCGGCTTGAGCGGCGAGTGGTGCTCGGGCACGGACAGTTGCGCGCCCTCGTACTGCGCCGGGTCGGTGGTCCAGATGGCGTCGAGGGCGTCGAGCAGTTCCTCCATGCGGGCGCCGCGGCGGGTGAAGTCCGGTCCGGCTGCCTGGTATTCCTCGGGGGACCAGCCGATCCCGAAGCCGGGCAGCAGGCGTCCGCCGCTGATCAGGTCGATCGTCGTGAGCGACCTGGCGAGCTGGACGGGAGGGTAGAGCGGGGCGACCAGGACATGGGAGCCGAGCAGCACCCGGCTGGTCGCCGAGGCGGCGACACCGAGCAGGACGAAGGGGTCGGCGGCGGCGTTGAGTTCCTGCGGGATGGTGGTGCCCTGCCCGCCGTAGCCCACGACGGGCCGGACCGCTGCCAGGTTCCGGTCGCCCACCCACAGGCTGGCGCCCCCGGCCTCCTCGATCGCCGAGGCGAACGTGGCGGTGCGGGCGACGCCGTACGCCTGGTTGTTGAACTGGGGGAGGGCGAAACCTATCTTCATGACGTCCTTCGCGCTGTGTGACTGCCGGGCGCGGCTCTTCGGCTCCGACCGGCATGATCTCCATCGGACAGGACTTCACCGTACAAGCGCTCCACCTCGCTCAACGCTCTCCGCGGAGCGTGCCGGTGACCAATCCGTGTCCAAGATCTGTCCACGGCAGGGAGCGCGAAAGCCCCGTGCCGACGACGCGTCCGCCGTCGGCACGGGACGATTCAGCGAGTCTTCCGACGGGCCAGCGAGGCAAGGACCGCCAGAACCACCCCGCACACCGCGGCGATCACTCCGAGCACCAGCGGCACCGTGTCACCGGTAACCGCTCCCGCGACGCACGCGCATATTCCGCCTGCGATCGCGATCACAGCAAAGATTCGCACTCGCTTTATCGCATAACCCATCGACGCATCCTTCGCTCGCAGTCCAGCACTTCTTCAGGCGTTATCCGTAGGTGAGGATTTCCGCTCCGTAGTACCCCGCGGCACCGCCGAGCGCACAGCTCCCCAGCACGGCGGCGCCGGCGCCCACCGCACTGCCGACTCCGGCGCCGACCACACCGCCGACCGCGCTCGCGTAGGCGATGGTTCCGGTCTCCGCCGCTGCGCCGATTCCCGCCACGCAACCCGAGACGACTCCGAAGATGTCGCTGCCCGTGTCGAGTATGTCGGAGAAGCTGAACAGGCCCGTGGGATCGGTGTTGTTGACGGGGTCGCCTGCGGCGTAGAGGTAGGGGTTGGTTTCCTGGCCCGAGGGGTCCGGCTGGGTGAAGCGGCCGAGTGCCGGGTCGTAGTAGCGGGCGCCCATCTTGTACAACCCGGTCGGGTCGGCGTAGGCGCCGGCGTACCGGTAGGGCTGGGGGGTGGTTTCGGTCGGGGTGGTGCGCAGTGTGCCGGTGGGGCTGTACGCGTAGGTGTGGGTGCGGGTTCCGGCGTCGTTGACGAGGCCGAGGACGTTGCCGGTCGCGTCGGTGAGGTAGTAGTAGCTGGTGCCGCCGGTCCGCATGGAGTTGAGGGTGCCCGCCGGTTCCCGGATGAATCCGGTGTCCGTGCTCCCGGTGGTGGTGCCGGTCAGGCCGAGCGCGGTGTCGTGGAACCAGGTGCCGCCGAGCTTGGTGCGCTCGTCGTTGGTGGTTCCGGCGTGGACCAGGTCCCGGCCGGCACCGGCGGTGCTGATGTCGGCCAGTTGGCTGTAGTCGGTCCAACTCTCGCCGGTGCGGGGGGTGGTGGAGGCGCCTGCCGTCTCGTTGCCCGCCGCGTCGTAGGACCAGCCCGCGCTGGAGCCGTTCGAGGCGGTGAGCTGAGAGGCGTTGTTGTAGGTGTTGGCAGCGGTGCTGGGGCAGGTGGTGGAAGCGCTGCTGGTGATGTTGAGGGCGTTGCCCGCGGTGTCGAAGCAGTAGCGCCAGGAGGCGGTCCGGGTGTCGGCGGTGTCGGCCTCCTTCGCGTACCGCAACCGCTCCTGGGTGTCGTAGTAGTACGTGATCGTCTTGTCGGTGGCCTCGTCGGTGCGGGTACGGATCTTCGTACCGTCCTTCGCGCCGTCGGCGCCGTATCCGTAGGTGTAGCTGAGGTCGACCAGCGTCGTGCTGCCGGCGGCGGCCTTGATCGCCGTCGGACGGCTGGACTTGTCGAGCGTCACACTCTGCGTGGTGCCGCCGGGGTAGGTGGTCCTGGTCCGCTTGTCGTTGTTGTCGTAGGTGTAGCTGGTGGTCTTGTTCGCCGGGTCCTTCAGGGTGGTGAGGCGTCCGGCGGCGTCCCAGGTGTAGTCGGTCGTGCCGTTCGGGTCGGTGTAGTGGTCGATGTTGCCGCCGGCCGTGTACGCGAGGGTGGTCTGGGCCCCGTTCTGCAGGGTGCGTACGCTCTCGCGGTTCAGCGCGTCGAAGGTCCAGCGGGTGCTGCCCGACGCGTCCGAGCGGAACGTCTGGTTGCCGTCACCGTCCCAGCTATAGGTGACAGTCGAGTTGGTCGAGGACACCTTCGTCACGCGGTCGCGGGGGTCGTAGACGTAGACGGTCTTGATGCCCCGGCCGTCCGTGACGGTCTCCGGGCGGCCCAAGGCGTCGTAGGTGTAGGTGGTTTCGCCCAGCGGCGACGGCGGCTTGACCTTGGTCAGGTTGCCCTTGTCGTCGTAGCTGAACGACGTGGTCTGCCCGTTGAGGTCCTTCGCCGTGCAGCGCTGGCCTTCGAACCCGCCGCAGGTGGGGGTCGCCTTGTTGTACGTGTAGCTGCGGCTGCCGCCGTCCGCCCCGGCCGTGGCGACCGACAGGGTGTTGCCGGAGGTGTCGTAGCTGAAGCTGTCCTTGCGGCCGTCCGGCGCGCTGAAGTCGTTCGGCAGATCGGTGCCGGCGATCGTCTGGTACGCGGACACCGCCGCCGTCGCGCCGGTGGGGAGCTTGCCGGACAAGGGGTTGTTGCGGGTGTCGTAGCCGTAGACCGTGACGTTGCCGCCGGTACCGCCGGTGCCGGTGCCCATCGCGTCGGATGCCGTCTGCACCAGGTGGTTCTGGTAGGTCTTCGGGCGGCTGTGGTCCAGCGGGTCGGTGACCTTCGTGATCTCACCGTCCGCGTTGTGCGTGTGAACGGTCGCGTCGCCTTCGGGGTCGGTCGCCGTGGTCGTCCCCGCCGCCGACGGCGAGCCGGCGGAGTACGCGTACGTCCAGGTCGGGCCGTTCGCGCGCTTGACGGAGGTGACGCGGTTCTGGGCGTCGTAGGTGAAGGCGGTCACCGTGCCCTCGGGCGTGGTTGCCTTGGTCAGCCGCCGCGAGGAGTCGTACTCGAACCGGGTCGCCTTGCCGGCGGTGTCGGTGGTCTTGACGAGGTCGCCGCTGCCGTTGAGGTCGAAGACGGCGGTGCGGCCGGTGTGGTCCTTCGCCTGCCACTGCGAGGCGTTGGTCTTGAGCAGGTCGACCCAGCGTCCCGAGCGGTTCTCGGTGAGCTTGAAACCCTTGTGCTCGCCGCCCTCGTCGTGCTGCGCGACGGTGACGGTCCCGTTGTTGCGCTCGGTGGCCTTGGTCAGCGTCCCGTTCGCGTTGTAGGTGTCCTTGGCACCGGACTTGCGATCGGTGAACGTGTACGTGCCGTCCGCGTTCTTCTTCAGATCCTTCGAGTACCCGGTGGGCGTGGTGAACGTCCCGTCCGCCTTCTTCGCGAACCGCACGGCGCCACCGGTCGCGTCGTACACCACGACCTCGTCGGTGGTGATCTGCGCGTACCGCTCCCAACTCTGCCACCAGCGCTGGGAGACCTTGCCGTACGGGGCGTCCAGCGAGTTGTACGTACGGGCGAGCTGGATGCTCTGGCCCACGCCCGCGACGTCGAAGTCCGTTGCGGCGAGCATCAGATTGCCGTTGGACAGGTCGACCCGCGTCACCAGCGAGTCCGACAAGCGGGTATCGGCCAACTGGTGCCAGGGCACCTGCCCTTGGCCCTCGGGCACGGTCCCGGTCGTGACCAGTGCGGCCGAACCGGCGCCCGACGCACCGCGGTCGGCCCTCGTGCGCGCCTTGTCCTGCGCGGCGTACCAGGCGGCCCGCTCCGGCGCGGGAGCCGCGGCCGGCCGGGACGCCGGCGCCTTCGTCGAACCGGCCCGCACCGGTGGGACCTTCGCCTTCCCCGGCGTGGTCCACGCCGTCGTCGGCTTCGGCAGCTCCACAGCCGGCCCGGGAGCGGCGAACACCGGCAAAGACCCCGCCGCCAGCGCCACCACCGCCAGCGCGGCCGTCAGAGCGTAACGAGACGATCCACTCGATCTGCGGGCACGCCACATGGGCGTGCCGGAGGCACGTGAACGCATCAACTTCCCCCCACGGAAAGCGAGAAGCAGCAACCCCGACGGTCACCGCGCCACCACAAGCTGGCACAGCGACTCCACGAGAAACGACCCCTTTCAACGCCGAAAACACACAGAACGGCCAGGATCGGTCAAACTTGATAACCCATATGTCATGGAAACAGTTGCCGCACGACACGCTTCTTACGGTGAGCGCTCCGGTGTGCGCGGTAGCGAAGATGGCTGAAAAGCGGCCATGTGGCAATTGTTCACTCACCTCAAGGCAACCAAACAGTCAAGTTCCATCAAAGGGCAGCTCAAAAGGGCAACATCACGGCCGGTGCCTGTACCTGTGGCGATGGTGCCGGACCGTCCACCGGTTGATGTCGTTTTCTCGCCAGCCCCGGGCGTCCGTGTGCCCGATGCTTGAGTCATGCACACCGACACCGAGCGTTGCGTGCGTGCCGTCCGGTCGAAGGACGCGCGCTTCGACGGGTGGTTCTTCACCGCTGTTCTGACCACCCGGATCTACTGCAGGCCGAGCTGTCCCGTCGTACCGCCCAAGGCCGAGAACATGACGTTCCTGCCCAGCGCCGCCGCCTGCCAGCAGGCGGGGTTCCGGGCGTGCAAGCGGTGCCGGCCCGACACCAGCCCGGGGTCGCCGGAATGGAACGCGCGCGCCGACGCCGTCGCGCGGGCCATGCGGCTCATTCAGGACGGCGTCGTCGACCGCGAAGGCGTTCCGGGGCTCGCGGCGCGGCTCGGGTACTCCGCCCGGCAGATCGAGCGGCAGCTCAACGCCGAGCTGGGGGCGGGACCGCTGGCGCTGGCCCGCGCGCAGCGCGCCCAGACCGCCAGGGTCCTCATCGAGACGACGGCACTGCCGATGGCCGAGGTGGCGTTCGCCGCCGGGTTCGCCTCGATCCGCGCGTTCAACGACACCGTGCGCGAGGTGTTCGCGCTGTCACCGAGCGAACTGCGCGCCCGGAACGGGCGCGGCTCCGAACCCGCCGTCCCCGGGGTGATCAGCCTGCGGCTGCCCTACCGCGCGCCCCTCAACCCGGACAACCTCTTCGGCCATCTCGCCGCCACCGCCGTACCCGGCGTCGAGGAGTGGCGCGACGGCGCGTACCGGCGCACGCTCACCCTGCCGTACGGCCACGGCATCGTCGCCCTCGCGCCGCGCGCCGACCACATCGCCTGCCGGCTCCTCCTCACCGACCCGCGCGATCTCACCCTCGCCATCAGCAGGTGCCGCCGGCTGCTCGACCTGGACGCCGACCCCGTCGCCGTCGACGAACAGCTCGCTTCGGACCCCGAGTTGGCACCGCTGGTGGCCAAGGGGCCGGGCCGCCGGGTGCCCCGTACGGTGGACGCCGCCGAGTTCGCCGTACGGGCCGTACTGGGCCAGCAGGTCTCCACCGCCGCCGCCCGTACGCACGCGGGCCGGCTGGTCGCCGCGCACGGGGTGCCGATCGAGGATCCCGAGGGCGGGCTCACCCATCTCTTCCCCACCCCCGAGACCCTGGCCGGACTCGACCCGGCGGCCCTGGCCATGCCGCGCTCCCGCCGGACGACCCTCACCACCCTGGTCACGGCGCTCGCCGACGGCTCGCTGCGGCTCGGCGCCGACAGCGACTGGGAACAGGCCAGGGCGGAGCTGTCCGCGCTGCCCGGATTCGGCCCCTGGACGGTCGAGTCGATCGCGATGCGCGCGCTCGGGGACCCCGACGCCTTCCTCCCCGGCGACCTCGGCGTACGCCGCGCCGCCCAGGACCTCGGCCTGCCCGCCACCCCGGCGGCGCTCACGGCACGCGCGGCGGCCTGGCGGCCCTGGCGCGCGTACGCCGTCCAGTACCTGTGGGCCACCGGAGACCACCCCATCAACCACCTTCCTGGCTAAGGACATTCGACGTGCACAAGCAACACACCGTCATCGACAGCCCGTACGGCCCGCTGACCCTCGTCGCCACGGACGGCAAGCTCAGCGCCCTCTACATGGTCGACCAGCGGCACCGCCCCGCGGAGGAGACCTTCGGCGACCCGGATCCACGCCCGTTCCGGGAGGCCGAGCGCCAGCTCGCCGCCTATTTCGACGGCGAGTTGACCCGCTTCGACCTGCCGATCAGCCTCGCGGGCACCCCGTTCCAGCTCAGCGTGTGGGAACAACTCCTGCTGATCCCCTACGGAGAGACCCGGTCGTACGGCCAACTGGCCGACGCCCTGGGCAAACCCGCCGCATCGCGCGCGGTCGGACTCGCCAACGGCAAGAACCCCATCAGCATCATCGTGCCCTGCCACCGGGTCATCGGCTCGACCGGCAGCCTCATTGGCTACGGCGGCGGCCTCGACCGCAAACAGCGACTGCTGATCTTCGAAGGCGCGGCCGTCGCGGCCCCCGTCGGAGCGACGCTGTTCTAGGTCGTGTCCGCGAAGTCTCGGCTGGCTCGCGATGCCTGGCACGCACGCTCGCGGCGTTGCCGACCTGCCCGAGTAGCTCCGCTACAAGGGCACATCGGCGCCTTGCGATCGCACGCACAAGCCACCGCGAGCCCCGCCCTGAGGGGCGGACGACGATACTTCGCGGACACTCCCTAGGCGTGGAGCTCCTTGAGCAGCGCAGGCAGTGACGTGCCGATCGGCTCGCGTACGACCTCGTCGGCCAGTTCGTCGTACGGCGTCGGCTCGGCGTTGACCACGACGAGCCGCGCGCCGTGGTCGGCGGCGATGCCCGCCAGTGACGCGGCGGGCTGCACCTGGAGCGTCGTACCGACCGCGATGAACACCTCGCACGCCTTCGTGATCGCCATCGCCTGCGCCAGCACCTCGGGGTCGAGCCGCTCGCCGAACATCACCGTCGCCGACTTGAGGATCCCGCCGCACCCCCGGCACGGCGGGTCGGCCTCACCCGCCGCTACCCGGTCGAGCGCGTCCCGCATGGCGGAGCGCGCACGGCACCCGGTGCACACCACCGACCGCGCCGTGCCGTGCAGTTCGAGCACCTTGCGGTCCGGCATACCGGCGAGCTGGTGCAGCCCGTCGACATTCTGCGTGATCACCCGGACCGCCGTGCCCGACCGCTCCAGCTCCGTCACCGCGCGGTGCGCGGCGTTGGGCTCGGCGCGCAGCGCGGGACTCTCACCGCGCATCCGCCACGAGCGCCGCCGGATCTCCGGATCGCCCATGTACGCGTCGTACGTGACGAGCTTCTCGGCCTCGGGGTCCCGGCGCCACACCCCGTTCGGGCCGCGGTAGTCGGGGATGCCGGAATCCGTCGAGATCCCGGCGCCGCTGAGGATCGCGACGAGAGTCATACGGCCGAGCGTAGCTTGATCACCTCGGCGAGCGCCGACTGATTTTCGGCCGCGAGCCGCCGCTCGGCGCCGACCCGGCGACGCAGGCCTCGTAGTCGTCGGTCGCGGCCTCCCGGAACAGCCGGTGCGCCTCGTCGTCATGGCCGGCCGCCTCGGCCGTCATGCCTCGGGGTTCATGCCGCCGCCGCGGAGAGGCCGACCGGCATCACGAGCGTGGTGAAACTGCCCTGGTCGGCCGAGCGCACCAGTACGGGCCGGGTCACATCGGTGATCTCCAGCAGCACCTCAGGGCCGACCCCGGACTCCAGCGCCGCCGCCAGGACCGCCGGGTCGAAACCGATCAGCGGACCGGTGGCGCAGACGGCGGGCAACTCCCTTACGCCCGAACCGTCCGGCAGCGACACGGCGATCTCGTCCGCCCCGAGCCGGATCGCGACCGCCGGGGCGTCGAAGCCGGCGACGACGGCGAGCAGAGCCGTCCGGTCCACGATCACCCGGCGGTCCCCTGGCGCCGGCAGTATCTGCCGGTACTCCGGGAACTCCCCTTCACTCAGGGCAAGTTCACGCTCACCCTCGGCCCCGCCGAGCCTCGCGCCGACAGCTTCAGCAGTGATGACCACCTCGGCCGAGCGCGCCGCCCACGCACCCGCCTCGATCAGGTCCGCCGCCTCGACCAGCAGCCCACGCGGGGGCCCGTCCACCGCCGCCGGGTGCAGCGTCCGCACCGACAGCCGGTAGCGGTCGGTGGCCACGAGCCGCACCTCACCGTCGTCGATCTCCACGAGCACACAGCCGAGCACCGGATACTCCGGGTCGTGCCCCACCGCCGGTACGACCTGCCGCACGGCCGCCGCCAGTTCGGCGCCGTCGAGCCGTACGACCGTCGAAGCACCCTCCGACAGCGACCGCAGCACGGCCGCGATCGACGCGTCGGCGGCCAGCGTCCGCTCCCGTACGGCGCCGCGGTGCCGCTCCAGCACGGCGCGGGCCGCCGCCGACCCGTCGAGTACGACGCTGACCTCGGCCAGCGGCAGCCCCGTCGCGCGCAGCTCGCGCAGCAGCCGGGCCCCCGCCACCTGGTCCTGGCGGTAGTAGCGGTAACCGGTCGATCTGTCGACATGCGCGGGCAGCAGCACCCGGCAGTCGTCGTAGAAGCGCAGCGCGCTCGGTGCGAGACCGACGCGCCGCGCGAAGGTGCTGATGCTGAGCAGTCCAGCGGTGTCGTCCATGCCGCGATTCTCGGCGTTCGACACACTTGAAGGTCAACTCACCGGACGGCCGTTCTCCAGCTCCACCGTCCCGGCACCCGACTCCAGCGCGTCGAGCCCCGCCTGCACCCGCGGCAGGAGCGTGCCCAGCAGATACGTGGGCAGCTCGGCGCGGTCCACGAGGCGCCACGACAGCAGCTCCTCCTCCTGGAGCTTCACCGACGCCAACTGCTCGGCGTCCAGCACCCCGCCGTCGTACAGATACGTGACGATCGGCGGCCGGCCCTCACCCACCACCCAGTCGACGGCGAGCATCCGGCCCGGCTCCAGATCGAGGCCGATCTCCTCCAGCGTCTCGCGCCTGGCACCCTGGCGCGGCGTCTCGCCCTCGTCCGACTCGATGGTGCCGCCCGGCAGCACCCAGCCCTCCCGGTAGTTGGGCTCTGCGATCAGTACGCGTCCCTCGCTGTCCCTGAACAGAGTGGCGGCGCCGGCGAGGACCCTGGGGAGGCCGGCGATGTACGTGGCGTAGTCCGAAAGTGTCACACCGGAATCGTAACCGCGCCCGCCGCCGCCCCCGTCTGACCTGTGGATCCCCCGGCTCCTGTCGCGACCTGGCCCGGGGCGCCGTACCCCTCGCACAACCCGTACGGATAAGCTCAAATCGGCGCGACTGCTTGTTCGACAGCAAAGGGATTGCAAGTGACGGACGGAGCAGTACTTCGTGAGGCCGCCTGCGTGCTCATCGCGGCGGACAAATTCAAAGGCTCACTGACCGCTGTCCAGGTCGCCGAGAGGGTGACCGCGGGGCTGCTGAGCGTCGCCCCCGAAGCGACGGTGGAGACCCTGCCCGTCGCCGACGGCGGGGACGGCACGGTGGCCGCGGCGGTGGCCGCCGGATTCGAACGGCGCGAGGTACGCGTCACCGGGCCGCTCGGCGACGAGGTGACCGCGGCGTTCGCGCTGCGCGACGGCACGGCCGTCGTCGAGATGGCCGAGTCCTCCGGCCTCCAGCTCCTGCCCGACGGCGTGTTCGCCGCGCTCACCGCCACGACGTACGGCGCGGGCCAACTGCTCACCGCCGCGCTCGACGCGGGCGCGTCCCACATCGTCTTCGGCGTCGGCGGCAGCGCCACGACCGACGGCGGCGCGGGCATGCTGACGGCCCTCGGCGCGCGCCTCCTCGACGCGGACGGCCACCCCGTCGGCCCCGGCGGCGGCGGTCTGCGCGACCTCGCCACCGCCGACCTGTCCGGGCTCGACCCCCGGCTCGCCGACACCGACATCGTCCTCGCGAGCGACGTCGACAACCCCCTCACGGGCCCGAAGGGCGCGGCCGCGATCTACGGCCCGCAGAAGGGTGCGAGCGCGGCGGACGTCACCACGCTCGACGCGGCCCTCACCCACTACACCAAGGTCCTGGAGACGGCCATCGGCTCCCGCGCCACGGGCCTCGCCCACGCGCCCGGCGCCGGCGCGGCGGGCGGCATCGGCTACGGGGCCCTGGTCGGCCTGCACGCGAGCTTCCGCCCCGGCATCGAGGTCATGCTCGACGTCCTGGGCTTCGACTCCGCGCTGTCCCGCGCGACCCTCGTCATCACCGGCGAGGGCTCCCTGGACGAACAGACCCTCCACGGCAAGGCCCCCGCGGGCGTCGCGGCGGCGGCGCGCGCGCGGAACGTCGAGGTGATCGCGGTCTGCGGCCGGCTGGCGCTGCGGCCGGAGGAACTGGGCAAGGCGGGCATCCGCCGCGCGTACGCACTGAGCGACCTGGAGCCGGACGCGACGAGGTCGATGTCGCAGGCGGGTCCGCTGCTGGAACGGCTGGCGTCGAACATAGCGCGCGACTTCCTGATCTGACGGTTCCGGTCCGGCGGTGTCGCCGTCCGGCGCGGTTCGGGGTGACCGGTTGTGGTTGCGGTTGTCGCCGGGGGCCGTTCCGGGATGGTGTCCTGCGCTGCACGATTTACGGCGCGTGCTCGTCCCCCACGCGGTGCACCCGGACATGCGCCGCAAATCACGCTTTACGCTCCGGACACCACCCCTGCACGACCCCCTTCAGCCCGCGCCACGGATCGGCTACGCCACGACCACCGGCCGCGAGGGGCCGGGCGTCCACGGCAGGGACGCGGCCCCGGGCCCGCACGGACCCCGCAAGTCGCGCCCACGCGGACGTCGGACTGGCCCCACCAGGGGGAGGGGGCCGGGGTCGTAGGAGGGGGGTGTCCGGACGTAAAGCGTGGGAGCGCTAGCGATCGAGCAGTCCGGACACCCGCCTCCGGAGGCCGCGGAACCCGGAACCGGGCAAGCGGACGGCAACCAGGACCCGGCACGGGCAACGACAACCGCAACCCAGACCCCGGCAACCAAAGCCGCGCCGGACGGCGACGCCGCAGTCCGGACACCCGCCTCCGGAGGCCCCGGAACCCGGAACCGGACTAGCGGACGGCAACCCAGACCCGGCACGGGCAACGACAAGCGCAACCCAGACCCCCGGCCACCCCGCCGGACCGCGATTGGGCTGGTGCACAATCCGCGCCTCGGCCCGGTGGGACACCGCAACCGTTCCCCGCCCCGACATGGCCCCCGCCACCGCACCGATGCTGAGGTGTGGCTCCCATCTCCGGATATCACCCGGACGGAAGGAGCCTGCATGGCCGCGCTCGAAGTGCGTGCCCTGACCGTCGGCTACGGTCCCGTGCGTGCACTGCGCGACGTCTCCGTCGACGTGCCCGCCGGGCGCGTCGTCGCGGTGCTCGGCGGGAACGGCGCCGGCAAGTCCACGCTGCTGCGGGCCATTTCGCGCACCCTCGGATTCCACCGCGGCGCCGCCACCGGCAGTGTCCGGTTCGGCGGGCGCCCGCTCGACGGTCTGAGTGCCGCGCGCGTCGTGGCCGCCGGGGTGGTGCAAGTGCCCGAGGGGCGGCAGGTGTTCGCGCGGATGACGGTCGCCGACAACCTGCGCGCGGGGTCGCTGGGCGCGCCCGGCGGACGCAAGGAGGCCGCCAAGGCGCTCGCCGAGGTGCACGAGTTGTTCCCCGTCCTCGCCGAACGCGCCCGGCAGCGGGCCGGGTTGCTGTCCGGCGGTGAGCAGCAGATGCTCGCGCTCGGCCGGGCCCTGATGGCGCGGCCGAAGCTGCTGCTGCTGGACGAGCCGTCGCTCGGGCTCGCGCCGCTGATGGCCGCCCGGATCGCGGACACCGTCCGGGAGATCAACGAACGCGGTACCTCGGTGCTGCTCGTGGAGCAGAACGCGGCGATCGCGCTGCGGCTCGCCAGCAGCGCGTACGTCCTGGAGGTGGGCCAGGTCGCGCTCGAAGGCGCCGCCGACGCGCTCGCCGCCTCCGACGAGGTGCGTCGGCGCTACCTCGGTGTCGTGGACGAGACGGCCGCAGAGGACGCGGACAGCGCTCAACGGCCGGTGCTGGCCCGGTGGTCGGCGTGAGCGACATAATCCCGCGCCCGGACGACGACCGACCCGCGCGCCCGGACGACGACCAACCCGCGCGCCCGCCGGCCGAGGCACCCGCGCGCCCGCCGGCCGAGGCACCCGCGCGCCCACAGGACGAGGTGCGCCCGCTCACCCTCACCGACGTTACCGTCCGCTTCGCCGGTCTCGTCGCTCTCGACGCCGTCTCGTTCACCGTCGAGCCCGGCAGCGTGCACGCCGTGATCGGCCCCAACGGCGCCGGCAAGTCGACCTGTTTCAACGTGCTGTCGGGGGTCTACCGCGCCACCTCGGGCAGCGTCCGGCTGGGGGACGACGAGTTGACCGGGCTCGCGCCGCACCGGATCGCCGCGCTCGGCGTCGCGCGGACCTTTCAGAATCTCGCGCTGCCACCGCACGCGACGGTCGCCGAGACCATGCTGCTCGGCCGGCACCGGCTCACCAGGGCCGGGTTCGTCGCGACGGGGCTCGGGCTGCCCTCGGCGGCGCGCGAGGCGCGCCGGCATCGCGAACGGGTCGCGGAGATCGCCGAGTTCGTCGGTCTCGCCGGGGATCTCGGCCGCCCGGCCGGCGCGCTGCCGTACGGGAAGCAGAAGCTCGTCGAGCTGGGGCGGGCGCTGTGCATGGAGCCCCAAGTGCTGCTGCTGGACGAGCCGGTGGCCGGGATGACCGCCGACGAGCGGCGCCGTACGGCGGCCGTCGTCTCGGGGGTGCGGGACAGCCTCGGTATCTCGATCGTGCTGGTCGAGCACGACATGGGGGTGGTGATGCGGCTCGCCGACGCGGTGACCGTACTGGACTTCGGCCGCAGGATCGCGAGCGGTCCGCCGGAGCGTGTACAGAACGATCCGGCCGTGGTGCGGGCCTACTTGGGCGCTGACGAGGGGAGCGGTTCATGACCACGCTGATCGAGCTTCTGCTCGGCGGCATTTCGATCGGCTCGGTGTACGCGCTGATCGCGCTGGGCTTCGTGGTGATCTTCAAGGCGACCGAGGTGGTCAACTTCGCCCACGCCTCACTGCTGCTGGCCGGCGGCTATGTCACCGCGTCGCTCCACGACGACATCGGGTTCTGGCCGGCGCTCGCCGTGGGTATCGCAGGGGCGGCCGTGGTGGGCGCGGCTGTGGAGTATCTGGTGATGCGGCGCTACCGGGGCTCCGACCAGAGTGTGCTGGCGATCGTCACCATCGGCGTCGACATCCTGCTCACCACCGAGCTGACCCGCAGGCTCGGTACGGACGTACTGGCGCTCGGCGATCCGTGGGGCGACGGTGTCCTCACCCTCGGGGACATCACGATCGCCCAGACCCGGGTCGCGGCGTTCGTCGCGGCCGCCGTGCTCATCACGGGCTTCCTGCTGGCGTTCCGGTACACCAACTGGGGCGTGTCGATGCGGGCGGCGGCCGAGAATCCGGGGACGGCCGCGCTGATGGGCGTACGGCTCGGCCGGGTGTCGATGTCCGCCTGGGCCGTCGCCGGGGCGCTCGCCGCGGTGGCGGCGCTGTTCCTCACCGTCTTCCCGACACCAGGGCTTGAGCGCGCCACGTCGCTGGCCGCGCTCAAGGCGTTCCCCGCCGCGATCCTCGGCGGGCTCGACTCGACGACCGGGGCGCTGGCCGGCGGGCTGATCGTCGGGGTCACCGAATCGCTCGCGACCGGATACCAGAGCGATCTGACGTTCCTGGGCCGGGGCATCGGCGATCTCGCGCCGTATCTGGTGATGCTCGTCGTGCTGCTCGTACGGCCCGCCGGGCTGTTCGGTACGAAGGAGCTGGCCCGTGTCTGAGCTGCTGCGCCGGCCGCGGACGTACGGCTGGGCCACCGGGGGCCTGGTGCTGCTGGCCCTGCCGTTCTACCTGGACCGGTTCTGGCTCCAGGCGGGGCTGTTCGCGATGGCGGCGGCTGTCGGCGCCATCGGGCTGAATCTGCTGACCGGCGCGACCGGCCAGCTCTCCATGGGCCACGCGTTCTTCCTCGCCGTGGGCGCGTACGGCTACTGCGTCTTCGCCGGTGACGGCGGGAGCGCGGGCGGGCACCGACTGGCCGGGCTCGGGCTGCCGACCTGGCTCGCCGCCGTGCTGGCCGTACTGCTGGCGGGGGTGGCCGGCGGGATCTTCAGCCCGATCGCCGGGCGGCTGCGCGGCGCGTACCTGGGGATCGCGACGCTGGCGCTGATCTTCATCGGGCAGCATGTGCTGTTCGACGCCACGGGGCTCACCGGCGGCTTCAACGGCCGTGACGTACCGCCGCTTTCGCTGTTCGGCATCCGCTTCGACGACAGTGTCACCGTCGTGGCGGCCGTGCCGTTCCAGTCGTCGGAGAAGCTCTGGTACGTGGCGCTGGCCGCGCTGCTCGGCTGCGGCCTGTTCGCCCGCGGGGTGCTGCGGGGCCGGCCGGGGCGGGCGATGAACGCGATACGCGACCACCGTACGGCGGCCGGGGTGATGGGCGTGCCGGTGGCCCGTTACCGGGCTGCGGTGTTCGTCCTCTCCTCGATGTACGCGGGTCTGGCCGGTGTGCTGCTGGCCCTGATCTTCCAGCGGACCGTGCCGGACTACTTCGGTATGACGCTGGCCCTGGAGTACCTGGCGATGATCGTCATCGGCGGCCTCGGCTCGGTCGCCGGAGCCGTCGTCGGCGCGGCTTTCGTCTCGCTGCTGCCCCAGGTGCTCACCCACTACAGCGACGGCCTTCCGCTGGTCTCCGAGCCAGGCGCGGGCGGCGTAGCGCCCGGTGAGGCCGCCCGCTATCTGTACGGCGCCGCGATCGTCGCGGTGGTCCTGTTCCTGCCCGGCGGCCTGACCCGCCCGACCCTGTCCTCACGGGAGAAGAAATGAAGCCACGTCCCATCACCACGCTCAGAGGCGGCGCCGCGCTGCTGGCCGTCCTGGCGCTCACGCTCACCGCGTGCAGCGGCAAGGCGGCCGACAACGACAAGGAGGGTGCGGACGCCGGGGGAGTGAAGACCGGGCAGGGCGTCACCGACAAGACCATCACCCTGGGGGTCCTCACCGACCTGACGGGTGTGTACGCCTCGCTCGGCAAGAGCGTCACGCAGGCCCAGCAGCTCTGGGCGAAGCAGGTCAACGCGGCGGGCGGCATCTGCGGCCGGGACATCAAGCTGACCGTGCGCGACCACGGCTACGACCCGCAGAAGGCCGTCACGGCGTACAACGAGCTTGCGCCGAACGTGCTGGGCTTCGCCCAGTTCATCGGCTCGCCGTTCGTCGCGGCGGTCAAGCAGCGCATCGACGGCCAGGACAAGGGGCTCGTGCTGCCGCAGGCCTGGTCGGCGAGTCTGCTGGGCAGCGAGTACGTACGGGTGATCGGCGCGACGTACGACATCGAGACCATCAACGCCCTCGACTACCTCGTCAGCGAGAAGCGCATCGCCAAGGGCGACAAGGTCGGGCATGTCTACTTCGAGGGCGACTACGGCGAGAACGCGCTCGCCGGTTCGAAGTACGAGGCCGAGCAGGCCGGGCTCACCGTCGTCGAGCAGAAGATCAAGCCGACGGACAACGACATGTCGGCCCAGGTCGCGACCCTCAAGCGGGCCGGGGTCAAGGCCATCGTGATCAGCGCGGGCCCGGCGCAGACCGCGTCCTTGGTGGGTGTCGCGGCGGCGAGCGGCTTCGACGTCCCCGTCGTCGGCAACAACTCGACGTTCGCCCCGCAACTGCTCGCCACCCAGGCCGGCCCCGCGCTGATGAAGGACTACTACATGGCGGCGTCGACGCTGCCGATCGGCTCGGACGAGCCCGCGCCGGCCAAGCTCGCCAAGGAGTACAAGGCGGCCTATCCGAAGGCGGAGCTGGACAACGGCGTGGTGGCCGGTTACGTCGCAGGCACGCTTTACGGCGACGTGCTGAAGAAGGCGTGCGACGCCAAGGACCTGACCCGGGCGGGGGTCGGCAAGGCGCTGCTGTCCACGTCCTCGTACCAGGGCTTCGGTATCACGCACGACTTCTCCGACCCGGCGGCGCCGTCCACCCGGCAGTCCGTGATCATGAAGCCGGACGACAAGGTGCCGGGCGGGCTGCGGGTGGTACGGCCCGCCGAGACGGCCAAGAACGCCGAGGCGTTCCAGGTCGCGCCCGGAAGCTGAGACACGGGCCGGGAGCCGGGACACGGAGAGGGGCCCGGGTGCGATCCGCACCCGGGCCCCTCTGTCATGTTTGGCGTTCCTACTGCTCCGCGCGCGCCTCGCGGCGGTTGTCGCGGAACGTGTTCACGCGCCGGGCGGTGGCGAACAGCGGGATCACCGCGCCCGTCACCACCTGGAGCGCACAGCCGGTCTGCAGCAGCAGTTGCCCGCCGGGCGCGTCGAACGCCCAGGCCGCCAGCAGGGCCATCGCCGAGACGATCCAGCTCAGCATCGCCACCGCGAGAATGCCGCGCGGCTTCGGGTACTCGACCCGGCTCACCATCAGCCACGCCACACCGATGATGGCGAGCAGCGTGGGTACGAAGGGCAGCTCCAGCAGGACGATCGAGACGACCGTCAGCGCGCCGAAGGGGCTCGGCATGCCCTGGAACATGCCGTCCTTCAGCGTCACACAGGAGAATCTGGCCAGCCTCAGCACGACGGCCAGCAGCACCACGATCGCCGCCAGCGCCGACACCCGCTGGTGCGCGTCGTCGGCGACCATGCCGTAGACGAGGACGAAGTACGCCGGCGCGAGACCGAAGCTGATCAGGTCGGAGAGGTTGTCCAGCTCGGCGCCCATCGGCGAGCTGCGCAGCCGGCGCGCCACGAGCCCGTCGAACAGGTCGAAGATCGCCGCGCACAGCATCAGGATCGTGGCGGTGGCGGCGGAGTGCCGCGCCATGCCGCTCTCGTCACTGCCGGTGAGGTGCGGGATGAGGATGCCGGTGGTGGTGAAGTACACCGCCATGAAGCCACAGGTGGCGTTGCCGAGCGTGAGGGTGTCCGCTATCGACAGCCGCAAGGACAGCGGAATGTCTTCCGCCTCGTCCTCCTCCTGCGCCTCGGCGACCCAGCCTGTCTGAGTCTCAGGATCAATAACGGTCAATTCGAGTCACCCCTGCGGTCGTGGCCTGACCGACCTCGACAGCGACATCCACACCTTCGGGAAGGTAGATGTCGACGCGCGAGCCGAACCGGATCAGGCCGATACGCTCGCCCTGCTCCACCTTGGTGCCCTGCGGCAGATAGGGAACGATGCGACGGGCCACGGCGCCGGCGATCTGCACCATCTCGATGTCACCGAGTTCGGTGTCGAAGTGCCAGACGACGCGTTCGTTGTTCTCGCTCTCTTTGTTGAAAGCCGGAACGAACCCGCCGGGAATGTGCTCGACGGAGGTCACCGTGCCCGCGAGGGGAGCGCGGTTGACGTGAACATTCAGCGGGCTCATGAAGATGGCGACGCGGGTGCGTCCGTCCTTCCACGGCATGATGCTCTGCACCACACCGTCGGCGGGGGAGATGACGCGGCCCTGCGTGATCTCACGCTCCGGGTCGCGGAAGAACCACAGCATGCCCGCCGCGAGCGCGGTGGCGGGCACGGCGAATACGGCGGCGCCCTTGGAGCGGCGGGCACGGGCCAGGCCGATCGCTGCGGTCGCGACGGTCGGGAGGAGCCACGGCGATGCTCCGCGCGCGAGGCGGACCCGGCCGCGTGGTGCAGAGGTTTGGCTGTGGGGCATGGATGACCTTCGTAGCGGATGATGCCGCGCTGGCAACGGGGGACGGCGGCTTTCCACCGATGGTATCGGTTGCGAGCCGCAACTGAGCAAGCCAGCACCCGAGTCGAGCGGCTTGAAGCCAGTGTCAGAGAGCGACAGGGTGTGATCTTATCCGTCGCGAAACAACCTCAAAAGCGACAATCAGCCCTGGAATCGGTACTCCTCCAACAGTCGGCGCCCAATGATCATTTTCTGGATCTCGGCGGTACCTTCGCCGATCAGCAGCATCGGCGCCTCCCGGTAAAGTCGCTCGATCTCGTACTCCTTCGAGAAGCCGTAACCGCCGTGGATCCGGAAGGCGTCCTCGACGACTTCCTTGCAGTACTCGGAGGCGAGGTACTTCGCCATCCCTGCCTCCAGGTCGTTTCGTTCACCGGAGTCCTTTTTGCGTGCCGCGTTGACCATCATCGCATGCGCCGCCTCGACCTTGGTAGCCATCTCGGCCAGCTTGAACTGGATGGCCTGGTGCTCGGCGATGGCCTTGCCGAAGGTGTGCCGCTGCTGGGCATATGAGACGCCCAGTTCAAAGGCGCGCTGGGCGACGCCGCAGCCGCGCGCCGCGACATTGACCCGGCCGACCTCGACACCGTCCATCATTTGGTAAAACCCTCGGCCGGTGGTGCCGCCCAGTACCCGATTGGCCGGAATGCGAAGTCCGTCCATGATCAGCTCGGTGGTGTCGACGCCCTTGTACCCCATCTTGTCGATCTTCCCGGGGATGGTGAGCCCTGGCCGCACCTCGCCGAAACCGGGCTCCTTCTCCACCAGGAACGTCGTCATCGACTTGTGCCGCGCGGTGCCTTCGGGATGTCCTTCGTCACTCCGGCACAGCACGGCGACGAGTGTGGACGTCCCACCGTTCGTCAACCACATCTTCTGGCCCGTGAGTACGAAGTCGTCGCCGTCCCTGACGCCCTTGGACGTGATGGCCGACACGTCGGAGCCGAGCCCCGGCTCCGACATCGAGAAGGCGCCGCGCACCTCGCCCGCCGCCATCCGGGGCAGGAAGGCGTCCTTCTGCTCCTCGGTGCCGTGCTGCTTGAGCATGTAGGCCACGATGAAATGGGTGTTGATGATGCCCGAAACGGACATCCAGCCGCGGGCGATCTCCTCCACGCACAGCGCGTAGGTGAGCAGGGACTCGCCGAGTCCGCCGTACTCCTCCGGGATCATCAGCCCGAACAGGCCGAGTTCCTTGAGTCCTTCGACGATCTGCTGCGGGTACTCGTCGCGGTGCTCCAGTTCGGTGGCGACCGGAATGATCTCTTTGTCGACGAAGTCCCTTACCGTCGACAGGATCTCCCGCTGCACATCGGTCAGGTCCGCTGTCTGTGCGAGTCGGCTCATCTCACTTCTCCCGTGACTTCTGCGGCGGATCCAGCGGTTCGGGGCGGCCCGGCTGTTCGCCGCCGCGCTCCTCTACGTGGGCCCGGGTGGGGACCATCACCTTGCGGCGGAACACGCACACCACCGTGCCGTCCTGGTTGTAGCCGCGCGTCTCGACCTCGACGACGCCCCGGTCCGCCTTGGACCGCGAGGGCGTCTTCGCGAGGACCGTCGACTCGCCGTAGAGCGTGTCGCCGTGGAAGGTCGGCGCGATGTGCTTGAGCGACTCGACCTCCAGATTGGCGATGGCCTTGCCGGAGACGTCGGGCACCGACATGCCGAGCAGCAGCGAGTAGACGTAGTTGCCGACGACCACGTTCTTGCCGAAGTCCGTTGTCCTCCCCGCGTAGTTGGCGTCCAGGTGCAGCGGGTGGTGGTTCATGGTCAGCAGGCAGAACAGATGGTCGTCGTACTCCGTGACGGTCTTGCCCGGCCAGTGCTTGTAGACGGCGCCGACCTCGAACTCCTCAAATGTGCGGCCGAACTGCATCGCTCACACCTCCGGGGCTTCGAAGGAGGTGGTGCGCCGCAGGCCGGCGGCGCGGCCCTTGCCGGAGACCACCAGCGCCATCTTGCGGCTGGCCTCGTCGATCATCTCGTCGCCGAGCATCGCCGAGCCCTTCCTGCCGCCCGCCTCCGACGTGTAGTACTCGTACGCGTCGAGGATCAACTCGGCGTGGTCGTAGTCGTCCTGCGAGGGCGAGAAGATCTCGTTCGCCGCGTCGATCTGCCCGGGGTGCAGCACCCACTTGCCGTCGAAACCGAGCGCCGCGGCCCGCCCCGCCACCTCGCGGAACGCGTCCACGTCCCGGATCTGCAGGAACGGGCCGTCGATCGCCTGGAGGTCATGGGTGCGGGCCGCCATCAGGATGCGCATCAGGATGTAGTGGTACGCGTCGGCGCCGTAACCGGGCGGCTGCTGGCCCACGACCAGGGTCTTCATGTTGATGGACGCCATGAAGTCGGCGGGGCCGAAGACGATGGTCTCGAGGCGCGGCGAGGAAGCGGCGATCTCGTCGACGTTCACCAGGCCCTTGGCGTTCTCGATCTGCGCCTCGATGCCGATCCTGCCGACCTCGAACCCCATCGTCTTCTCGATCTGGGTCAGCAGCAGATCCAGCGCGACGACCTGCTGCGCGTCCTGGACCTTCGGCAGCATCAGGCAGTCGAGGTTCTGCCCTGCCCCCTCGACCACGGTCACGACGTCGCGGTAAGTCCACTGCGTCGTCCAGTCGTTGACCCGTACGACCCGTGTCTTGCCCGTCCAGTCGCCCTTGTTGAGCGCGTCCACGATGGTGTGCCGCGCGCCCTCCTTGGCGAGCGGCGCGCACGCGTCCTCCAGGTCCAGGAACACCTGGTCGGCCGGGAGCCCCTGGGCCTTCTCCAGGAAGCGCGGGTTCGATCCCGGCACCGCGAGGCAGGAGCGGCGGGGCCGGAGACGGTTCACGGACGTCATGCGGGGACCTCCAGAGGGGCGAGTGCGTTGGCGGAGCGGATCTCGTCGACGATACGGCCGATGATCTCCGTGATACCGAAGTCCTTCGGGGTGAAGACGGCGGCCACCCCGGCGCCGAGAAGCGTGCGCGCGTCGCCGGCCGGGATGATCCCGCCGACGATGACCGGTACGTCACCCGCGCCCGCCGCGCGCAGCCGCGCCAGTACGTCGGGCACCAGCGCCGCGTGCGACCCGGACAGGATCGACAGGCCCACGCAGTGCACGTCCTCGGCGAGCGCGGCGTCCACGATCTGCTCGGGCGTCAGCCTGATGCCCTGGTAGACGACCTCGAACCCGGCGTCCCGGGCGCGCACCGCGATCTGCTCGGCGCCGTTGGAGTGCCCGTCGAGCCCCGGCTTGCCCACCAGCAGCCGCAGCCGGCCGACGCCCAGGTCCCGGGCCGTGTCCGCCACCTTCGCGCGGACGGCGGCCAGCGGTGTGCCCGCCTCGGCCGCGGCGGTCACCGGCGCGCCGCCGACGCCTGTCGGGGCCCGGAACTCGCCGAAGACGTCGCGCAGCGCCCAGGCCCACTCGCCGGTCGTCACACCGGCCCTGGCGCACTCCACGGTGGGCTCCATCAGATTGCCGGTGCCGGCCGCGGCCTTGCGCAGCGCGGTCAGCGCCTCCGTGGCGCGCGGCTCGTCGCGGTGCTCGCGCCAGGTGTGCAGGGCGGCCACCACCCGCGCCTCGTTGGCCGGGTCGATCGTCATGATCGCGGTGTCCAGGTCGGCGGTGAGCGGGCTGGGCTCCGTCGACTCGTAGCAGTTGACGCCGACGATCTTCTCGTCGCCCGACTCGATGCGCGCGCGCCGCTCGGCGTGCGCCGAGACCAGCCGCGACTTGAGATAGCCGGACTCGACGGCCGCCATCGCGCCGCCCATCTCCTCGATCCTGGCCATCTCGGCGAGGCTCTCGGTGACCAGCTCGGCGACCTTCGCCTCGACCACGTGCGAGCCCTCGAAGAGGTCCGGGTACTCCAACAGGTCGCTCTCGTGGGCGAGTACCTGCTGTATCCGCAGCGACCACTGCTGGTCCCACGGCCGGGGCAGCCCCAACGCCTCGTTCCAGGCCGGGAGTTGTACGGCGCGGGCGCGGGCGTCCTTGGAGAGGGTGACGCCCAGCATCTCCAGCACGATGCGCTGGACGTTGTTCTCCGGCTGCGCCTCCGTCAGACCCAGGGAGTTGACCTGGACGCCGTAGCGGAAGCGGCGCTGCTTGGCGTCCTCGACGCCGTACCGCTCCCGGGTCAGTTGGTCCCAGATACGGGAGAAGGCGCGCATCTTGCACATCTCCTCGACGAACCGCACACCGGCGTTGACGAAGAAGGAGATCCGGCTGACCACCTCGCCCTTGCGGTCGTCGGCGATCTGCCCCGAGGCGAACACCGCGTCCAGCACGGCGACGGCGGTCGACATCGCGTAGGCGATCTCCTGGACGGGGGTGGCCCCCGCCTCCTGGAGGTGGTAGCTGCAGATGTTGATGGGGTTCCAGCGCGGGATGTGGTTCACCGTGTACGTGATCATGTCCGTGGTGAGCCGCAGACTCGGCGCCGGCGGGAACACATGCGTGCCCCGGGACAGGTACTCCTTGACGATGTCGTTCTGCGTCGTCCCCTGGAGCCGGGCGAGATCGGCGCCCTGCTCCTCGGCGACCACCTGGTAGAGCGCCAGCAGCCACATGGCGGTGGCGTTGATGGTCATGGACGTGTTCGTACGGTCCAGCGGGATGTCCTCGAACAGCCGCCGCATGTCGCCGAGATGGGTGACCGGCACGCCGACCCGGCCGACCTCGCCGCGGGCGAGCACGTGGTCCGGGTCGTAACCCGTCTGGGTCGGCAGGTCGAAGGCGACGGAGAGCCCGGTCTGGCCCTTGGCGAGGTTGCGGCGGTAGAGCAAGTTGGACGCCTCGGCCGTGGAGTGCCCCGCGTACGTCCGCATCAGCCACGGGCGGTCCTTCTCGCCCATCACAGCGTCCGGAACCGGTTGATGGCGTCGATGTGTTCGGCGCGCTTCTCCTCGTCGCGCACACCCATCCCCTCCCGGGGCGCGAGCGCCAGCACACCGACCTTGCCCTGGTGCAGGTTGCGGTGGACGTCGTACGCGGCCTGCCCGGTGTCCTGGAGCGCGTACACCTTCGAGAGCGTCGGGTGGATCTTGCCCTTCGCCACCAGCCGGTTGGCCTCCCACGCCTCGCGGTAGTTGGCGAAGTGCGAGCCCACGATCCTCTTCAGGGACATCCACAGATAGCGGTTGTCGTACTCGTGCGTGTAGCCGGACGTGGAGGCGCAGGTGACGATCGTGCCGCCCTTGCGCGTCACATACACACTGGCGCCGAAGGTCTCCCGGCCCGGGTGCTCGAAGACGATGTCGACGTCCTCGCCGCCGGTGACCTCGCGGATGCGCTTGCCGAACCGCTTCCACTCGCGCGGGTCCTGGTGGTGCTCGTCCTTCCAGAACCGGTACTCCTCGGCGTTCCTGTCGATGACGGCCTCCGCGCCCATCCGCGCGCACAGCTCCGCCTTCTGCGGGCTGGACACGACACAGACGGGGTTGGCGCCGCCGGCGAGCGCGAACTGCGTGGCGTACGAGCCGAGTCCGCCGCTGGCGCCCCAGATCAGCACGTTGTCACCCTGCTTCATCCCGGCGCCGTTGCGGGAGACGAGCTGGCGGTACGCGGTCGAGTTGACCAGCCCCGGCGCCGCCGCCTCCTCCCAACTCAGGTGCGCCGCCTTGGGCATGAGCTGGTTGGACTTGACGAGCGCCAGCTCCGCGAGCCCGCCGAAGTTGGTCTCGAAGCCCCAGATCCGCTGCTCAGGGTCGAGCATCGTGTCGTTGTGCCCGTCGGAGGACTCCAGCTCGACGGAGAGGCAGTGGGCGACGACCTCGTCGCCCGGGTGCCAGGCGTTGACACCGGGTCCGGTGCGCAGCACGACACCGGCCAGGTCGGAGCCGATGACGTGGTACGGCAGGTCGTGGCGCTTGGTCAGCTCGCTGAGCTTGCCGTAGCGCTCCAGGAACCCGAAGGTCGCCATCGGCTCGAAGATGGACGTCCAGACGGAGTTGTAGTTGACCGAGCTGGCCATCACGGCGACCAGCGCCTCGCCAGGACCGAGTTCCGGCACGGGCACGTCGTCGAGGTGGAGCGACTTGCGGGGGTCCTTCTCGTTGGTGGGCAGCCCTGCGAACATCTCCGTCTCGTCCTTGCGCACCGTCACGGCGCGGTAGGACTCGGGGACGGGCAGCGCGGCGAAGTCGGCGGACGTGCTGTCCGGGGACTCGATGGCGTCCAGGATTTCCTTCACGGTGTCGCCTCCGGCGAAGCGTGTTGCGGGAACGCTGAGGGGGTGCGTGTGCCGTCGGTCCGGCGGGTGTGGCTGATCGAGGTCATGCTGATCGGCGGCGCCGGGTGGGCGCGGAGGGTGCCTGTGACGCAGGCGTCCGGGGCGCTGGCGAGATGGCCTGCGGGGACATCCGGACACCTTCACGGTATGGCACGCCGTGCCAGGTGACAAGACACTGCGTGCCAGTAATTTCCCCGGCGGACGCCTCGGGTCATCGGATACTCACTTTCCGTGATCGCGACTGGGCGCGACGACGAACGGAGGGGGACGGCCCCTCCGGCATGTGACCCCACCGGCATTTCTATATACGGAACGCCGTCCCACCGGGGACGACACGCGCTCGGGAAGGACCCGTCCCGGCGCTACGCGTTCTTGAGCGCCTTTTTGATGGTCCGCATGACCTCGTCCAGCGGCGCGTCCACATGCGCCACCGCCACCAGCACGTCCCCGCTGGTACGCGCCGTCGCCGCCGCCCGCTCCGGCTTGCCGCCGACGGTGCGGCCCGCGCCGATGCCGGCGCCGAACGTGTCGCGGACGATCTCGAAGGCGTGGTCGAGCTGCGCCTCCACATCGCCCTTGCCGCCGGCCCGCAGCCAGCGCCGCAGCACATGGTTGTGCGCGGTGACGACGGCCGAGGCGGCCACCTCGGCCAGCAGCGGGTCGTCGTTGCCGTCGGTGTGGTCGTGCTCGTCGAAGTGCCCCAGCAGATAGCGGGTGAACAGCCGCTCGTAGCGGGCCACGGACGCGATCTCCCGCTCGCGCAGCGTGGGCACCTCGCGGGTCAGCCGGTAGCGCTCCACGGAGACGGCGGGCGACGCCGCGTACATCCGCATGACCTCTTTGATGCCGCGGCACACCGTGTCCAGCGGGTGCTCGTGGGCCGGGGCCGCGTTCAGTACGGCCTCGGCCCGGACGAGCGTGTCGTCGTGGTCGGGGAAGATCGCCTCCTCCTTCGACCGGAAATGCCGGAAGAAGGTGCGGCGTGCGACCCCGGCCGTCGCCGCGATCTCGTCGACCGTCGTCGCCTCGTACCCCTTGGTGGCGAACAGTTCCATCGCCGCCGCCGCCAGTTCGCGGCGCATCTTCAGCCGCTGGGCCGCGGCGCGGGTGCTCGCCGCAGTCTCAGGAGCATCGGACCTGGCAGTCGTACGGGAGGTCGTACGGGAGGATTTGGCCGACTGGGACATGAGGTGAACGTACTGCATCCGCCCTGCGGAAATCTCCTGCGGGGCGGGGCCGCCCGGATCGCCAGGGGGGCGCGCCCCGCCGTCGGCTTCGGGGCCGGGCCCCGGGTCAGCTTGGGGGCGGGGCCCCGGGTCAGCCTGGGGGCCGGGCCCCGGGTCAGCTTGGGGGCCGGGCCCGTCGTCAGCGCCGCGCATATTCGCGGAAGCCGCGCCCGGTCTTGCGGCCCAGGCACCCGGCGGCCACCAGATGCTCCAGCAGCGGCGCGGGCGCGAGGCCCGGGTCGCGGAACTCGCGGTGCAGCACCCGCTCGATGGCGAGGGACACGTCGAGCCCCACCACGTCGAGGAGTTCGAAGGGCCCCATCGGATAGCCGCCGCCGAGCTTCATCGCCGCGTCGATGTCGTCGAGCGTGGCGTAGTGCTCCTGCACCATCTTGACCGCGTTGTTCAGGTACGGGAACAGCAGCGCGTTCACGATGAAGCCCGCCCGGTCGCCGCAGTCCACCGGATGCTTGCGGATCGCCGCGCTCACCTCGTGCACCGCGGCGTGCGCCTCGTCCGACGTGAGGACCGTACGGACCACCTCGACCAGCTTCATGGCCGGGGCCGGGTTGAAGAAGTGCATACCGACGACGTCCCGGGGGCGGGAGGTGGCGCGGGCGCACGCGATCACCGGCAGCGAGGAGGTGGTCGTCGCGAGGACGGCGCCGGGGCGGCAGACCTTGTCGAGAGTGGCGAAGAGCTGCTGCTTGACCTCCAGATCCTCCACCACGGCCTCGACGGCGAGATCGACGTCGGCGAACGCGTCGAGCGAGCCCGCCGGCACGATCCTGGCCAGCGCCTCGGCCCTGGCGTCGGCCGTCAGCCGCCCTTTGTCGACGGATCGCTGAAGCGATGCGGCGACCCGCTCCTTGGCCGCCGCCGCCTTCTCGGGGCCGCGCGCCGCCAGCACCACGTCGTAGCCGGCCTTCGCGAAGACCTCGGCGATACCGCTCGCCATCGTGCCGGACCCGGCGACCCCCACCGAGGTGACCGTCCGCTCGGCCCCGGCCCCCGCGCGGGCGGGCGGCGTGAGCGCGTCGGGGACGACGGTGGGGCTGCCCGGCGCCTCGTACGTGTAGAAGCCGCGGCCCGACTTGCGGCCGGTGAGCCCCGCCTCGCTGAGCTGCCTGAGCACCGGCGCCGGCGCGTGCAGCCGGTCGTGGGAGGCCGCGTACATCGCTTCGAGCACCGTGCGCGCGGTGTCGACGCCGATCAGGTCGAGGAGGGCGAGCGGCCCCATCGGCAGACCGCAGCCGAGCCGCATCGCGGCGTCGATGTCCTCGCGCGACGCGTACTTGGCCTCGTACATCGCCGCCGCCTGGTTGAGATAGCCGAAGAGCAGCCCGTCGGCGACGAAACCGGGCCGGTCACCGACGGCGACCGGCTCCTTGCCCAGCTCACGGGCGAGCGCGGTGACCGCTTCGACGGCGCCGGGCGCGGTGAGCACCGTACGGACCACCTCGACCAGCTTCATCGCCGGGGCCGGGTTGAAGAAGTGCAGCCCGAGCACCCGCTCGGGATGCGCCGAGTCCGCGGCGAGCCGGGTCACCGACAGCGCGTTCGTGCCCGTCGCGAGGACGGCGGAGGGGCTGACGATGCCGTCCAGCGCGCGGAAGACCTGCTGCTTGGTCTCGTACGACTCGGGCACCACCTCGATCACCAGACCGGCGTCGGCGGCGGCCCGCAGATCGGTGAACGTACGGAACCGGGCGAGGGCGGTACGCCCCTCCTGCTCGGTGAGCCGCCCGCGCTCCACGGCGCGCGCGGTGGAGGCTTCGAGCGCGGTGACGGCCTGGGCCGTGGCCGCGTCGCTGATGTCGATACCGATGACCTCGCGGCCGGCCCGGGTGAGGATCTCGGCGATGCCGGTCCCCATGGTGCCGAGGCCGACGACGCCGATGGTGGAGAGAGGGATGTCCATCACGGGACTCCAGGGGAGGAAGAGTGACGACTGAAGGGAGCGGCGGCGCGGGGATGCCGCGCACGTACGGGTACGTACGGGGCGGTGCGCCGCGTGTCCTGCGGATTGCTGCGGATTGCTGCGCGGATTCCTGCGGGTCAGGAGGGCGCGGCCCTGTCCCGGGGCCGCGTCGCTCGTACCGAACTCGTGCCGAACCGAGCCGAACCGACTGCACTGCGCTCTCGACGGCTGCGTCACCAGGCCGCCGGGAGCCGCGGGGGTTACCCGCTCATCTGAGGTTAACCGACGGGTAACGAGCGCGCCAGGGCTCCGTCCTGGCTGGCGGTTGTGGTCTGGGTCACGGATACTCTGGCCGTCATGGCCGCCATGAACGAGGACTTCCGCTCTCTCGCCGACCGGGTGCGCGACGAGTCCGGCGGCTGCGCCGCGTACGACCGGCTCATCGCCACCGAGGACGACGACGAGCTGGCCGCGGTGCTCGTCGAGCGCGAACGGCCGTTATGGGCCCGCGAGATCGCGGCCTTCCGGCTCGGCTGCGCCGGCGACCGCAGGGCCTTCGAGACGCTGGTCCTCCTCCTCAACCACCGCGACCCGGAGCGCTGCGTCGCCGCCTCGTACGCCCTGGCACGACTGGCCGACCCCCGCACGGCGCGCGCGGCGGCGGCACTGGCCACGAACGAGCTGCGCACGGCCTACGCCCTCCACCCGGTCCGCCTCCTCACCGAACTACGCGCCCCCGAATCCGTACCGGCCCTGATCGCCACCCTGGAACGCCTGCTGGCCCCGGACGAACCGCACTGGCGAGTGGCCCTGGCCTGCGTCGAAGGCCTGGCCGACCTGGCCGACCCGAGAGCCACGCCGGTCCTGAGAGCGGCCCTGACCAGCCCAAGGCTCCGCCCGGCGACAGAACAGGCACTGACCCGCCTACCCTGACCGACGGCCGCCGGGACCCGCCGGGACCCGCCGCACCGCGCCTACACACTCAGCCGCGCCCCGTACCGCACCTCCGGTACCGGTACGTTCGCCACCTCGTACGACTCGCTCGCTCCGTCAGCCGTGAAGCCCGCTTTTGTGTAGAAGCGGCGCGCGCGGCTGTTGTCCCTCAGCACCCACAGCGACATCGACCGGTACCCCTGCGCCGCCGCCCGTGCGCGCAACTCGGTCAGCAGGGAACGGCCCGCACCGGTGGACAGGTGGTCGGGGTGTACGTAGAGGGCGTACAGCTCCGCCGTGCCTTCCGGTGCTCCGGTGTCGCGGCTCGGGCCGAGGCAGCCCCAGCCGACGACCTCGTCGGCGCGCTCGGCGACGACGTTCACCACCCGGCTTCCGCCGGCGGCGAACTGCCGGCGCCGGCGCGCGGCGTCCTCCTCGACGCTCATCGCGTCCAGGTACGCCGCCGGCATCAGCCCCGCGTACGCGTGCTGCCAGCCGCGTACCCGGATGTGCGCCACGGCCTCGCAGTCGTCCGCCGTCATGTCCCGGACGCGGACCGGCTCCTCGGTCAGTCCTTTTCCCCGACGACGGCGAACGCCTCTATCTCCAGCAGCAGTTCGGGGCGGAACAGCGCGGCCACCTGGACCGCCGAGCTGGCCGGGGGGCGGGTGGTGTCCACGACCTCGTCGCGGGCTACGCGGATCGCGGGCAGGTGGGTGATGTCCGTGACGAAGTACGTCAGCTTGACGACGTCGGCGAAGGTGGCGCCCGCCGCCGCGAGGCAGCGGCGGAGGTTCTCGAAGACCTGGCGCGCCTGGGCCGCCGCGTCGCCCTCGCCGACGAGTTTGCCGTCCTCGTCGAAGGCGCACTGGCCGGACACCGCGACGAACGTGCCCGTGCCGTGCACGACATGGCTGTAGCCGTTGCCGGGGGCGACGCCTTCGGGCGCCGGTACATGGGTGAGTCGACTCATGCCGCCCATCCTGGCCGATGCCACTGACAACACGCCAAGGAGTTTCGCAGCCGGTGGTCGGCCCTCCGGGTCACAGCAGCGTGAGCTGCGTCGGCTCCGGCAGGTCCGGGTCGGTCGGTACCGGCAGCCGGCGCGACTCTCCCCGAGCCGCCGGGCCGATGCCGTACTCGTCGGCCAGCGCGTGCACCTGGCCGGTGATCCGGCGCTGGTACCACTTGGGGGCGTACGCGCCCTCCGCGTAGAGCCGTTCGTACCGCCGCACCAGGTGCGGATGGCGCTCGGCCAGCCACGTCATGAACCACTCGCGCGCGCCGGGCCGCAGATGCAGGACGAGCGGGGTGACGGAGGTCGCGCCGGCCGCCGCTATCGCCCGTACCGTCGCCCGGAGCTGGTCCGGCCGGTCGCCCAGGAAGGGGATGACCGGGGCCATCAGCACCCCGCAGCCGATGCCGTTCTCGGACATCGCCCGTACGACGTCGAGGCGCCGCTCCGGCGAGGGGGTGCCCGGTTCGACCGTGCGCCACAGCTCCTGGTCGACCGAGCCGACCGAGACGGAGATGCCGACCTCGGTGACGGCCGCCGCCTGCCGCAGCAGTTCCAGGTCGCGCAGGATCAGCGTGCCCTTGGTGAGGATGGAGAAGGGGTTCGCGCGCTCGGTGAGCGCCGAGATGATGCCCGGCATCAGCCGGTAGCGGCCCTCGGCCCGCTGGTAGCAGTCGACGTTCGTGCCCATCGCGATGTGCGCGCCCTCCCAGCGCGGCGACCCCAGGTGGCGGCGCAGCAGCTCCGGGGCGTTGATCTTGACGACGATCTGCGAGTCGAAGCCGAGCCCGGTGTCGAGGTCCAGATAGCTGTGGGTCTTGCGGGCGAAGCAGTAGACGCACGCGTGCGTGCAGCCGCGGTACGGGTTGACCGTCCATTCGAACGGCATACGGGACGCTCCCGGCACCCGGTTCACGATCGAGCGCGCACGTATTTCGTGGAAGGTGATGCCGCGGAATTCGGGGGTGTCGAAGGTGCGTGTGGTCACCGCGTCCGTCCCGAAGAGCGCGATGTCCCCAGTTGTCCCGGGGTTCTCGACCAGATTGTCCCAGCGCATGGCTGCCTCCTCGGTAGTGCTCCTCAGAGAATAGAACATTTGTTCGTTCAATGTCGGCCACCCCGATTTGGGCGGGCGCGCCGGGGGTGGTTGGCTGTCCGCACTTCACCCAAGAACCGAGTGCTGGAGGAACAGCCATGGCGCAGGTCGAGGCCACGACGGAGCGGCTCATCGCGGCGGACGCGGAGACCGTGTTCGACGCGCTGGCCGACTACCAGGACACCCGTGCGAAGCTCCTGCCCGAGCAGTTCAGCGAGTACGAGGTGCGCGAGGGCGGCGACGGCGAGGGGACCCTGGTCCACTGGAAGCTCCAGGCCACCAGCAAGCGGGTGCGCGACTGCCTGCTGGAGGTCACCGAGCCCACGGACGGCCAGTTGGTCGAGAAGGACCGCAACTCCTCCATGGTCACCACCTGGGTCGTCACCCCGGCGGGTGAGGGCGGTTCGAAGGCCGTCGTCACCACGGTCTGGGACGGCGCAGGCGGCATCGGCGGCTTCTTCGAGCGCACCTTCGCGCCCAAGGGGCTCGGGCGTATCTACAGCACGATCCTGGCGAGGCTCGCCGCCGAGACCGAGAAGCCCGAGACCGAGAAGCCCGAGACCGAGAAGTCCGGCGCCGAGAAGCCCGACACCGGGAAGCCCGGCGCCGAGAGGTCCGGCGGCGACGTCGAGGTGGCCCCCGGCGACCCGGCCGCGACCGACCCCGCCGAGGGCGGGAAGAAGTAGTCCCGGGCAACCAAGCGCCCCGGGTCACTCCCGCCGGGGTCACCGATTCGGGTGGTTTTCCCCGCGCCGCCGTACCGCGCTCCTCGCGTGCGGCGTCGCGGGAAAGCCCCTGATGAGCGCCCCGGCGCGGCCCCCGCCGCACAACACGCCCCCGCCGTAACCCCCTTCGTTCATGAGCATCCCGCTTGCTCCTGCTTGGCGCGCAATGCGAAGAATGACGCCGCGCAAGTGTGCCGGGTGCGGGCGTGACGAGGGGAGCAGTACGTGGGCGGGATCACTCTGGTGAAGGACGACGAGCGGACGCTGGTGTCCGCTCCGGCGGTGGCGGCTCCGCCACCTCCACCACCGACCGGGTCCGACGGGGCGGCGCCGGGCGAGGTGCTCAGCCCGCGCCGGGTGCGGCTCGTCTTCGTCGGCCTGATGCTCGCGCTGCTGCTCGCGGCGCTCGACCAGATGATCGTCGCCACGGCCCTGCCGAAGATCGTCGGCGAACTGCACGGCCTGGACCGGATGTCCTGGGCGATCACCGCCTATCTGCTGACCTCCACCGTCGGCCTGCCGATCTACGGCAAACTCGGCGACCTGTTCGGCCGCAAGGGCGTCTTCCTGTTCGCGATCGTCGCCTTCACCATCGGCTCGGCGCTCACCGGCTGGTCGCGCTCCATGAACGAGCTGATCGCGTTCCGGGCCGTCCAGGGCATCGGCGCGGGCGGGTTGATGATCGGCGTCCAGGCGATCATCGCCGACATCGTGCCGCCCCGGCAGCGCGC
Organism: Streptomyces sp. NPDC087906; assembly: GCF_055584925.1. Classification (NCBI taxonomy): domain Bacteria; kingdom Bacillati; phylum Actinomycetota; class Actinomycetes; order Kitasatosporales; family Streptomycetaceae; genus Streptomyces; species Streptomyces sp. NPDC087906. The sequence continues at coordinate 352,301 of NZ_JBVJLC010000003.1, read as the reverse complement.
CCGCTACATGGGTCTGATCGGCGCCGCCTTCGGTCTCGCCTCCGTCGCGGGGCCGCTGCTCGGCGGCTTCTTCACCGACCACGCGTCCTGGCGCTGGTGCTTCTACTTCAACGTGCCGTTCGGTGTGGTCACGTTCGCCGTCGTCTCCGTCGTCCTGCGCCTTCCCAAGAAGGCGGTCAGGGGCCGGCTGGACGTGCTCGGCGCCGTCATGCTCGCCGGGGCCTCCACCTGCCTCGTCCTGCTGACCAGTTGGGGCGGTACGGAGTACGCGTGGGGCTCGCGGACCATCCTCGCTCTCGCGGCAGGCGCGCTCGGAACGGCCGTGCTGTTCCTGGTCGTCGAGCATTTCGCGGCCGAACCGATCATCCCGCTGCGGCTGTTCCGCGACACGGTCTTCAACACCACCAGCCTGGTCGGCGCGGTCATCGGTGTCGCGCTGTTCGGCGCCGCCAGCTATCTGCCGACGTATCTGCAGATGGTCGACGGGGCGAGCGCCACCGAGTCGGGGCTGCTGATGCTGCCCATGATGGGCGGTGTCGTCGGCGCCTCGATCGTCTCCGGGCAGCTCATCAGCCGTACCGGCCGCTACAAGATCTACCCGGTGCTGGGCACCGCGGTCTCGGCTGTCGGCATGTGGCTGCTGTCCCGGCTCGACACCGGCACCTCAGGGCTGGAGACCGGGATCGCGCAGGCGGTGCTCGGCCTCGGGGTCGGCATGGTGATGTCGGTGCTCGTGCTCGCCGTGCAGAACTCCGTACCGCCCTCCGACCTCGGCACGGCCACCAGTGCCAACAACTACTTCCGGCAGATCGGCGGCAGTGTGGGGGCGGCCGTCTTCGGCACGCTCTTCGCCAACCGGCTGACCGACGCGCTCGCCGAGCGCATCCCCGCGGGGGCCGGGCTGCCCAGCCCCGAGTCCATCACCCCGCAGATGGTGCACGCGCTGCCGCCCGCGCTGCGCGACGGCTACATCCAGGCGTACGCCGACGCGATGCCGCGGATCTTCCTCTATCTCGTGCCGGTGCTTGTCCTCGGCCTCTTCATCGCCTTCTTCCTCAAGGAGAAACCGCTGGTGTCCCACAACGCCTCAGCCGCCGAGTCCACCGGGGTCCCCACCGCGCGCATCGCCGCCGCCCAGGAACCCTCGCCGTTCGCCCCGCCTGTCGCGCCCGTCGCGCCGACACCGCCCGCGTACACCTCGGGCGTCGCCGTGTGCGGCACGGTCCAGCACTACGACGGCAGTACGGTGCCGCGCGCGGCGCTCACCCTCATCGACGTCCAGGGGCAGCAGATCGGCCGGGGCGCGAGCGGCGCCGACGGGCGGTACGCGCTCAGTGTGCCGGGCGCCGGGTCGTACGTGATGATCGCGGCGGCCGGCGGCCACCAGCCGCAGGCCGTGACGGTCACCGTCGGCGAGCGGCCCGTCGAACTGGACGTGGTGCTGGGCGGCGCGGGGCGGCTCGCCGGGGCCGTGGTCACCGCCGACGGCACACCCGTACGGGACGCGGCCGTGACGCTCACGGACGTGCGCGGCGAGGTGGTGGCCAGTACCCGCAGCGGCCGCGAGGGCAGTTATGTGATCGGCGAGCTGGTCGCGGGGGAGTACACCCTGGCGGCGAGCGCCCCCGCCTTCCGCCCCGCCGCGCTGCCGGTCAGTGTGCAGGCGTCGCGCGAGACCCGGCAGGACATCGAGCTGGCGGGCGGCGCCGTGCTGCGGGGCACGGTGCGGGCCGGCGGCGGCCGGCCGGTCGAGGACGCCCGGGTCACCCTGCTCGACGCGGCGGGGAACGTGGTGGACACCCTCACCACCAACGCCGACGGCACCTTCCGGTTCGTGGACCTCTCGTCGGGTGAGTACACGGTGATCGCGGCGGGCTATCCGCCGGTCGCCACGGTGCTCCAGGTGGCGGGCGGCGGACGCACCGAACGGGATCTCCAACTGGGCCACGAGGACTGACTGAATTTCAGTCAATAATTTGCCGTGCGCGGGCGCACCACCTATTAGTTCATTGCCCGGCGGATCGCGTGCGCAGGGCCGTACCGTGGTGGGTGAAGCCGCAGATCCTGGCGGCATGGAAGGAGCCTTCCACCCATGGACAGTGGCTTTCCGCCGGGCTTGCCGCAGCAGTTCGCCGCGGCCGGCCGGATTCCGCTCGCCGTGGTCGTCGTGGACGCGGACGGCCAGGTGTCGCACTGGTCCGCCGGCGCACGGAGACTTTTCGGCCATTCCAAGGAAGAGGCGGTCGGTCAGCAGGCCGGTGACCTGATGCCGGTCTCCGGAGCCTTCGCCGACGACGAACACGGCCTGGTCCACGGCCTGTACGAGGCGGCCGACGAGCTGGGTCCCGAGCTGCACGCACGTGCGTCCTACCCTACGGCGGGGCGGGCGAAGGTGTCCGAGCCGGGCCGGGATCCGCTCGACGTGCTGTGGTGGTCCTATCCGCTGGTCGGTCCCGGCACGGGCCGCCATCTCGTACTGGCCGCCGACGCACGGCAGTTCGGTGGGGACACGGAGGGAGAGGACACCGCGGCCCAGCGGATCACTCCCGGCTTCGCCGCGCACACCGAGTTGCCCGACGGGAACGGGCTGGCCAGAAGGCTGCCGGACATCCTGCCGAACATGGGCCCGGCCGAGGCCACCCGCATCACCTCGCAGGTCCTCGAACTGGGTTATCCGGTGCTGGAGTTCAGCCGGCACGCCCAGGTGCCCGTCACCCCGGACTGGGGAGTGCCGCAGCGCCCCGACGGCCGGCAGGGCGCCGCGCGTGCCGGCGCGGAGCAGGTCGGTGCCGGGCTGGGGCAGGCGGGTGCGGGGCTGGATTTCGCCGGGCCGGCCGCCGCCGTGCGACGGCCGGCGCCCCGACCGGAGACGGATCTCGAATACGCCGCCGTCCGTGAGCGGTTGGAGTTCCTCAACGAGATCAGCGGACGCATCGGGTCCTCGCTCGACCTGGAACGCACCATCCGCGAGGTGACCAGCGCGGCCGTGCCCCGGTTCGCCGACTTCGCCGGTACGCATCTGCGGGCGGCCGTCCTGGCGGGCGAGGGGTTCCCCGAAGGCGTGCCGGACGAGAGCACGGTCTGGCACCGGGTCTGGGTCGAACACAACGACGAGCCGGGCCGCTGGGACGACACGGTCCCGGTCGGCGAGGCCATCGCCTTCCCCCGGCACACCCCCTTCTTCCAGTGCATGGTCACCGGCGAACCGGTACTGATCCCGAGGCTCAGCGAGGAGCAAGGGGACCGTATCTCCGGGGAGTTCGAGAAACGGGACCTGCGGCCCCTGATCAACAACCGCTCGCTGCTGCTCGTGCCGCTGAAGGCACGCGACGTGGTGCTCGGCTTCATGGTGCTGATGCGCCGCAGCGACCGCGCGCCCTTCGACGACATGGACCGGACGACCGGCGCCGAACTCGCCGCCAGGGCCGGGCTCGTGCTCGACAACGCCCGGATGTACACCCACCAGGAGAACGTCGCCGAGACACTGCAGGACAGCATGCTGCCGACGGTCGCCCCGCACATGGCGGGCTGCGACATCGCCACCCGCTACCTGCCCGGCACCCGGCTCGGCCGGATAGGCGGCGACTGGTTCGACTCCGTCAAACTCCCCGGCTCACGGACCGCGTTCGTGGTCGGCGACGTGATGGGGCACGGCCTCAACTCCGCCGCGATGATGGGCCAACTGCGCACCGCCGTGCAGACGATGGCGACCATGGAACTGCCGCCCGCCCAACTGCTGCGCAACCTGGACGACTTGGCGCAGCGGCTCGGCGAGCGCTATCTGGCCACCTGCCTGTACGCGGTGTACGACCCGATCAGGTCCGAGCTGCAGATCGCCAACGCGGGCCATATCCCGCCCGTGTTGGTACGCGCCGCCGACGGCAGCGCCGAGCTGCTCGACCCGCCGACCGGTGCGCCCATCGGCGTCGGCGGTGTCGCCTTCGAGACGGCGACCTTCCCGGTGGCGCCCGGCGACCGGCTGGTGCTGTGCACGGACGGTCTGGTCGAGGTGCGCGGCCAGGACATCGGGGACGGACTCGCCGCCCTGTGCGAGCATGCCGCCCATCCCGCCGCCTCGATGGACGCCGCCTGCGACACGATCATCCGCGCCCTGAACACCCGGGAAGGCCGCGACGACGACGTCGCCCTGCTGATGGCGCGGCTGAACGGCATCCCGGCCGGTGATGTGGCCGAGTGGCAACTGGCCCTGGATCCGCGGGAGGTGGCCCGCGCCCGGCGGCTGGTGCACGGCAGGCTGCTGGACTGGGAGCTGCCGGATGCGGTGGACACCGCCGAACTGCTCGTCAGCGAGCTGGTCACCAACGCCGTGCACCACGGCAAGTGCCGCCACATCGGGCTGCGTCTGGTGCGTACGGACGCCCTGCTCTGCGAAGTCACCGACGACGAACCGGCGCCCGCCGCCCTGCGGGACGCCGGGGCGGACGACGAGATCGGCCGCGGCCTGCGGGTGGTCAGCCGGCTCGCCAGGGAGTGGGGCAGCAGCAGCGGCACCCAGGGCAAGACGGTGTGGTTCGAACAGGCTCTGGCGTAAAAAGTACGTTTCGGGTCGAACGGCTGAGCCCGGCGGCCCCGCGCACTTGCCCGGCGCCCGGCGGCAGCGGTAGTCCGGTGCCTCACAACCAGACATGGGGAGGCCGTATGGACGTCTCGGAGCGCTACCGGGAGTCATGGGAAGGTTTCTGGCGGACGACCTCGGACGCGCCGGGGGAGGCGATGTGGGACGCGGAAGCCGGCCTCTCCGCCGTCCCGCACACCGAACTGCTGCTGCCGCACGCCGACACCGCGCTGCCCGTGGTCGACCTCGGCTGCGGCAGCGGCACCCAGACGCGCTATCTCGCCACCCGCTTCGCCCGCGCGATCGGGGTCGACCTGTCGAACGCGGCGGTCGAACACGCCCGCCGCGCGGACCCGGAGAAGGCCGCCGAGTACGAACAGCTCGATCTGGTCGACGCCGCTGCGGTCCGGGCACTGGGGGAGCGCATCGGTGACACGAACGTCTACATGCGCGCCGTGATCCACCAGAGCGAGCCGCAGGACCGGCCGGCCGTCGCGGCGGCCGTGGCGCTGCTGCTCGGCGCGAAGGGCCGCGCGTTTGTGGTCGAACTCACCCCCGCCGCACAGGGCGTGCTGAAAGGCGCCGCCGAGTCGCCGGGCGGACCGCCCGCCAAGCTGCGCCGGGTCTTCGAGCACGGCCTCAAGCCGGCCGGCGCCGCCGACGAGGAGGTGCCGGAGCTGCTGCGCGCGGCGGGCCTGCGGATCCTGGCGAGCGGGGACACGGCGCTGCCGATGACGGAGCGGCTGCCGGACGGCAGCAGGATCGATCTGCCGGCCCGGTGGTTCGTTCTGGCCCGCGAGTGACCCGGCGGTTCGTGAACGCGCTGGTCGTGGGCCGTGCGGGTCGTTATAGAGGTCTAGACCACCGTTAGTTTTCCACAGGGCTGGATCGGCCACACCGGGGCGCGTACGGTTTCCGCCATGAAGATCCTCATCAGCGCCGACATGGAGGGCGCGACCGGTGTGACCTGGCCGGCCGACGTCCTGCCCGGCACACCCCAGTGGGAGCGCTGCCGCTCCTTGTTCACCTCGGACGTGAACGCGGCAGCGCTCGGCTTCCTCGACGGCGGCGCGGATGAGGTGCTGGTCAACGAGGCGCACTGGAGCATGCGCAATCTGCTCCTGGAGCGCCTCGACGACCGCGTCCAGATGCTCACGGGCCGTCACAAGTCGCTGTCCATGGTCGAAGGCGTCCAGCACGGGGACGTGGACGGGATCGCGTTCGTCGGCTACCACACCGGCGCGGGCGCCGAAGGTGTCCTTGCTCACACGTACCTCGCCAACTCCATCACCGGCGTCTGGCTCAACGGCGTCCGGGCCAGCGAGGGGCTGCTCAACGCCCATGTCGTGGCCGAGTACGGCGTCCCGGTGGTGCTCGTCACCGGCGACGACCTGACCTGCGAGGACGCCGCGGGGTACGCGCCGCTGGCCCGGAGCGTCGCGGTCAAGGACCATGTCTCGCGCTACGCGGCCGTCTGCCGCACCCCGGCGCGTACGGCGGCCGACATCCGCGCCGCCGCGAAGGAGGCGGCGGCGCTGGCCGTGCGTCATGAACCGGTGACCGGCAAGACCTTCACCGTGGAGCTGGAGTTCGACGCCGCGCATCTGGCGGCGGCCGCCACCGTCGTCCCAGGGGTGACCCCCAGCGGCGAACGGCGTGTCGCGTACACGAGCGGGACGATGTATGAGGGCATTCGCACGTTCAAGGCGGTCACCACGATCGTCTCGTCCGCGGTGGAGGAGCAGTATGGCTGACATGCAGACGGCGCTGGACGAGGTGGTCACCTTCACCTCCGAGCTCATCCGTATCGACACCACCAACCGAGGGAGCGGCGACTGCCGGGAACGCCCGGCGGCCGAATATGTGGCCGAGCGCCTCGCGGGCGCCGGCCTCGAACCCACGCTTCTCGAACGGACCCCGGGGCGCACCAACGTGGTCGCCAGGATCGAGGGCACCGACCCCTCGGCCGAAGCCCTCCTCGTCCACGGCCATCTCGACGTCGTCCCCGCCGAACCCGCCGACTGGTCGGTGCACCCCTTCTCCGGTGAGGTCAAGGACGGCGTGGTGTGGGGGCGCGGCGCCGTCGACATGAAGAACATGGACGCGATGGTCCTCGCCGTCGTCCGGGCCTGGGCCAGGGCCGGCATCAGGCCGCGCCGGGACATCGTCATCGCGTACACCGCCGACGAGGAGGCCAGCGCCGTCGACGGTTCGGGCTTCCTCGCCGACCACCACCCCGAGCTGTTCGAGGGCTGCACGGAAGGCATCAGCGAGTCCGGTGCCTTCACCTTCCACGCGGGCCCCGGCATGGCGCTCTACCCGATCGCGGCGGGCGAGCGGGGCACCGGCTGGCTGAAGCTCACCGCGCACGGCAAGGCGGGCCACGGCTCGAAGGTGAACCGCGCCAACGCGGTCAGCAGGCTCGCCGCCGCCATCGCCAGGATCGGCGAGTACGAATGGCCGGTCAGGCTCACCCCGACCGTGCGGGCGGCCCTGCGGGAACTCGCCGCGCTGCACGGCATCGAGGCCGACGTCGAGGCGCCGGACTTCGACACGGACGGCCTGCTCGGCAAGCTCGGCCCGGCTGCGGCGCTCGTCGAGCCGACCGTGCGCAACAGTGCCAACCCGACCGTCCTCGAAGCCGGCTACAAGGTCAACGTCATCCCGGGGCAGGCGACGGCGCTGGTCGACGGGCGGATGGTGCCGGGCGGCGAGGAGGAGTTCCGCGCCACCCTGGACCGGCTGACCGGACCCGACGTGGAGTGGGAGTTCCACCACAAGGAGATCGCGCTCCAGGCCCCGGTCGACTCACCGACGTTCGGCAAGCTGCGCGCCGCCGTCGAGCGCTTCGACCCCGGCGCGCACACCGTGCCGTACTGCATGTCGGGCGGCACGGACGCCAAGCAGTTCTCCCGGCTCGGTATCACCGGCTACGGCTTCTCGCCGCTCAAGCTGCCACCGGGCTTCGACTACCAGGCGCTCTTCCACGGCGTCGACGAACGGGTACCGGTCTCGGCGCTGCACTTCGGCGTCCGGGTCCTCGACCACTATCTGCAGACCGCATAGGGAGAGCCGCCACATGCTGACCACGGGCGCCTACGGAACGTGGCCCTCGCCGATCGACGCCGCACTCGCCGCCTCGCACGACGGCCGACCCGAATTCGTCGGGGCGGTGGGCGACGAGGTGTGGTGGACCGAGCCACGCCCCGCCGAGGGCGGCAGGCGCGCGCTGGTGCGCCGGACCGCCGAAGGACACGAGGAGCCGGTGCTCCCGGCCCCGTGGAACGTGCGCAGCCGGGTCATCGAGTACGGCGGCGCCCCCTGGGCCGCGCAGGCGCGCCCCGACGGCGGCCCGCTCGTCGTCTTCGTGCACTTCCCCGACCAGCGGCTGTACGTGTACGAGCCGGCGGCGGGCGCCGAGCCCCGGCCGCTCACCCCGCTGTCGCCGACCGGCGACGGGCTGCGCTGGGTCGACCCGCTGCTCAGGGCCGAGCGCGGCGAGGTCTGGTGCGTGCTGGAGGAGTTCACCGGCGAACTCCCCACGGACGTACGCCGGGTGATCGCCGCCGTACCGCTCGACGGCTCGGCGGCCGACGACCGCACGGCCGTGCGTGAACTCTCCGACGACCGGCACCACTTCGTCACCGGGCCGCGGCTGTCCCCGGACGGCCGGCGGGCCGCCTGGCTCGCCTGGGACCACCCCAGGATGCCCTGGGACGGTACGGAGGTGATGCTCGGCGAGGTCGGCGAGAGCGGTCCCTTCACCGCTGTCAGGTCCGTCGCCGGCGGCATCGGCGAGTCGGTCGCGCAGGTGGACTGGGCGCCGGACGGCTCGCTGCTGTTCGTCTCCGACCCCGACAACTGGTGGCAGCTCCAGCGCATCCGCCCCGACGCCCTGGCCGCACCAGCCGCCGCAGGGTCCGGGCCGCTCGCCGCCACGGTCCTGTCCCCCAGCGGCGCCGAGGAGTTCGGCGGACCGCTGTGGAAGATCGGCCTCCAGTGGTTCCACCCGCTGCGCAACGGCCTGATCGCCGTCATCCACGGCACCGGAGCCAACGCGCTGGGCATCCTCGACCCGGAGAGCGGCGAACTGGTCGACGCCGTCGGCCCCTGGACGGAGTGGGCCTCCACCCTCGCGGTCCAGGACAGCAGGGTGATCGGCGTCGCCGCCGGGGCCCGCACCGGCTTCGAGATCGTGGAACTCGACACGCTCACCGGCCGCTCCCGGGTGATCGGCGCACCGCACCACGACCCCGTCGACCCCGCGTACTACTCCCGGCCCGAGTCGCGGGTCTTCACCGGGCCCGGCGGCCGGGAGATCCACGCCCATGTGCACCTGCCGCACAGCCCCACCCACACCGCGCCCGACGGTGAGCTGCCGCCGTTCGTGATGTGGGCGCACGGCGGCCCCACCAGCCGCACCCCGCTCGTCCTCGACCTGGAGATCGCCTACTTCACCTCGCGCGGCATCGGCGTCGCCGAGGTCAACTACGGCGGCTCCACCGGCTACGGGCGGGAGTACCGCGAGCGGCTGCGCGAGCAGTGGGGCGTCGTGGACGTCGAGGACTGCGCCGCCGTCGCCGAGGCGCTGGCCGCCGAGGGCAGCGCCGACCCGGCCAGGCTCGCCGTACGCGGCGGCAGCGCCGGCGGCTGGACGACAGCCGCGTCCCTCACGACCAGCGACGTGTACGCGTGCGGCACGATCCTCTACCCCATCCTCGACCTCGCCGACTGGGCCGCCGATGGGACGCACGACTTCGAGTCGCACTATCTGGAGTCCCTGATCGGACCGCTCGCCGAGGTCCCCGACCGCTACCGCGACCGCTCGCCGGTCCATCTCGTGGACCGGGTCAGCGCGCCGTTCCTGCTGCTCCAGGGGCTGGACGACGTGATCTGCCCGCCCGTCCAGTGCGACCGCTTCCTCGCGGCGATCGAGGGCAAAGGCGTACCGCACGCGTACATCGCCTTCGAGGGCGAGGGCCACGGCTTCCGGATGCGGGACACCCTGATCCGCTCGCTCGAAGCCGAACTGTCCCTGTACGCGCAGACGTTCGGCTTCGATCGCCCCGACGTCCCGCGACTGGAGCTGCGCAAGTGACCGTCACAGCCCTGACCAGACCGGCCCGGCTGCGCGCCGGCGACAAGGTCGCCGTCGTGGCGCCCAGCGGGCCGCTGCCGGAGGAGCGGCTGCAGAGCGGCCTGGACATCCTGCGCGGCTGGGACCTCGACCCGGTCGTCGCGCCCCATGTCCTCGACACCCACCCCCGGTTCGGCTATCTCGCGGGCACCGACCAGGACCGCGCCCGCGATCTGACCGAGGCGTGGTGCGACCCGGCCGTCTCCGCCGTGTTCTGCGCCCGCGGCGGCTACGGGGCGCAGCGCATGGCCGAGTTGCTCGACTGGTCCGCCATGCGGGCCGCCGGCCCCAAGGTCTTCGTCGGCTACAGCGACATCACCGCGCTGCACGAGGCGTTCGCCGCCCGGCTCGGGCTGGTCACCCTGCACGGTCCGATGACGGCGGCCGTGACCTTCCTCAAGGACGCCGCGACCCAGGAGTCGCTGCGCGCCACGCTGTTCGAACCCGAGTCGGTACGGACCCTGGGTCTGGCGACGGCCCGCGGACTCGTCCCCGGCCGGGCGGCCGGTGTCACGCTCGGCGGCTGCGTCAGCCTGCTCGCCGCCGACCTGGGCACCCCGCACGCGCGGGGCGGCGCGGCGGGCGGGCTGCTGCTGATCGAGGACGTCGGCGAGGAGCCGTACCGGATCGACCGGATCCTCACCCAACTGCTCCGCTCGGGCTGGCTGGACGGTGTCGCGGGCATCGGCCTCGGCTCCTGGGCGCAGTGCGGCCCGTACGAGGAGGTCCGCGCGCTGCTCCTGGACCGGCTCGGCGGCCTCGGCGTGCCGGTCGTCGAGGAGCTGGGCTTCGGCCACGGCGCGACGAATCTGACGGTGCCGCTGGGCGTCTCCGGCGTCCTCGACGCGGACAGCGCCACCCTCACCCTGGACGTCCCCGCGCTGGTCTGACCTGCGGACCGATGAGGCGGGGAGTTGGTTAGGGTGGCCGGATGCCCGAAACCACCACCCCGCCCGGCGCGGGTCCGCGCGCGGTCATCCGTCCGTACCGGCCCGAGGACGCCGAGGAGTTCACCGCGCTCGCCCGCGAGAGCAAGGCGCTGCACCACCCCTGGCTCTTCCCGCCGGACGACGTGGAAGCCTTCGCCGCGTACGTGAGCCGGTTCACCGACCGGTCCGGCACGTCCGGCGCCGCCGGCTATCTCGTCTGCTCCCGCGCCGACGGCCGGATCGCCGGGTACGTGAACGTGAACAACATCGTCAGAGGAGCCTTCCGCAGCGGCGCCATCGGCTACGGCGCGTTCGCGCACGCGGCGGGCCAGGGGCTGATGTCGGAAGGGCTGGCCCTGGTGAAGGAGCACGCCTTCGGCCCGCTCGGACTGCACCGCCTCGAAGCCAACATCCAGCCGGCGAACACCCGTTCCGTCGCGCTCGTCCGGCGCGCGGGATTCCGCCTGGAGGGCTTCTCGCCCGACTTCCTGTACATCGACGGCGCCTGGCGCGACCACGAGCGCTGGGCGGTCACCGCCGGCCCGCAATCCGCTTGAGGGACGGACCGCCCCTTGCGAGAATGATCGGTATGGCTCCTCTCGTAGTGATCGACGCACCCTCCAACCTGGGGCTTCGCCCGCCGGCGCCCGGGACGGTGCCCGGCTGCTACAAGCTGGCGGGAGCCCTGCGCGAGCAGCGCATCGTCCAGCGGCTCGGCGCCTTCGAGGGCGGTGTCGTCGTCCCGCCGCGCTACGACCGCGGCGACTGGCAGGAGGGCGACGGGGTCTTCAACGCCGCCGCCATCGCCGCGTACACCCGCCGGCTCGCCGACCGGATCGAGCGCCACGTCAGAAGCGGCGACTTCCCGGTGGTCCTCGGCGGCGACTGCTCCATCCAGCTCGGCGCCTCGCTCGCGCTGCGCAGGATCGGCCGCTACGGCCTGGCCGCCATCGACGGCTCCGCCGACTTCCGGCACCTGGGCAACTCGACAGCGGTCGGCGCGGCGGGCGGTGAGGAGCTGGCCATCTCCACCGGACGCGGTCAGGACGACCTCGCCGACCTGGAGGGGCTGCGCCCCTATCTGCGCGACGAGGACGTACGGCTGCTCGGCATCAGGGACGAGGACACGGACCGGGCCGAACTGGCCCGGCTGCGGATCCCGACCGTCTCCGTGGGGGAGATGCGCGAATGGGGCACGGCCGAGATGGCCGCCGGCGTTCTGCGGACCCTGGAGACCCCCGCCACCGACGGATTCTGGGTGCATCTCGACGCCGACGTCCTCGACCCGCAGGTGATGCCGGCGGTCGACGCCCCCGACCCGGGCGGCCTCCTGCCGGACGAACTCGCCGTGCTGCTGCGCACCCTGGTGCGCTCCGAGCGCTGCGTCGGGCTGAACGTGACCATCTACGACCCGGACCTCGACCCGGACGGCAGCGTGGGCGCGATGTTCACCGATGTCATCGTGGGAGCCTTCGCCGACGACAAGGACTGACGGCGGTCCGGCGGTTCAAACCTCTGGGGCCCCTGGTCAGTGCGGCGATCAACGTGTTCCATGGTCGACGGGCCACCGGCCGACGAAGCCGCCGGCCGCCCGCGGACCGAAAGCGAGGCTGCCATGGCCACGACCGTGCGACGTGCCGTACTGACCCTGCCCGCCGCCCCCGTCGGGCCGGAGAACCCGCTGCCCGCGCTGCGGCCCCTCGACGAGGCGCACACGATCGACGAGCGCGACAAGGCGGACCTGCCGCGCGACATGGCCCGGCAGATCGGCTACGAACCGCTGCGCACCCTGCTGCCCGTCCGGATCCTGGACGGTTACGGACGCGACCGCACCGACACCGGCGTCGACACGATCGTCATCGAGAACGACCACCTGCGGGTGACGGTACTGCCGGGGCTCGGCGGCCGGATCCAGTCGCTGCTGCACAAGCCGACCGGCCGCGAACTGCTCTACCGCAACCCGGTGCTGCAACCCGCCTGCTTCGCGCTGAACGGCGCCTGGTTCTCCGGCGGCATCGAATGGAACATCGGCGCGACCGGCCACACCACGCTCTCCTGCGCCCCGCTGCACGCCGCTGTCGTGCCCGCGCCCGACGGCGGGCAGATGCTCCGGCTCTGGGAGTGGGAGCGGCTGCGGGACCTGCCGTTCCAGGTCGACCTGTGGCTCCCCGACGACGCCGAGTTCCTCCGGGTCGGCGTCCGCATCCGCAACCCGCACGAACGCCCGGCGCCGGTCTACTGGTGGTCCAACATCGCCGTCGAGGAGCACGAGCACACCCGGGTGCTCGCCCCCGCCGACGAAGCCTGGCACTTCGGCTACGAACGCAGCCTGCGCCGCGTCCCCGTACCCGAGTTCCGCGGCGCCGACCGCACGTACCCGCTGCGCGGCGAGTTCCCCGCCGACTACTTCTACGAGGTGCCGGCCGACGAGCGGAAGTGGATCGCCTCCCTCGACGGCGCGGGGCAGGGGCTCGTCCAGACCTCGACCGATGTGCTGCGCGGCAGGAAGCTGTTCATCTGGGGCGCGGGCACCGGCGGCCGGCGCTGGCAGCGCTGGCTCACCGAGCCGGGCACGACCGGCTACGCGGAGATCCAGGCGGGCCTCGCCCGCACCCAACTGGAGCATGTACGGCTCGAAGGCGGCGCCGAGTTGAGCTGGCTGGAGGTGTACGGGCCGCTCGAAGCGGACCCGGACACCGTCCACGGCGCCGACTGGGGCGCGGCACGCGCCGAGGTGGCGGCCCGGCTCGAAGCGGCCGTCCCGCGCGCCGACGTCGAAGCGGCGTACCGGGCTTGGCTGCCGTACGCCGACGCCGAACCCGGCGAGCGGCTGGCGACGGGCTCGGGCTGGGGCGCGCTGGAGACGCTGCGGACGGGCCGTCAGTTGCCCGGCACGCCCTTCGACCCGTCGACGCTCGGCGCCGAACAGGCCCCGTGGGCCGAGCTGTTGGCGGGCGGGGCGCTGCCCGAGCAGCGCAGGGCGGCCCCGCCCGGCCCGACGCTCGTCGCCCCGCACTGGCGCGACATGCTGGAGACGGCGCCCGCCGAGCCGCTCACCGAGTACCACCTCGGGGTCGCGCAGTGGCATGCCGGCGATCTCGCCCAGGCGGTGCGGAGTTGGGAGCGCGGCCTCAAACTGGCCCCCTCCCGCTGGCCGTTGCTGCGCTGCCTGGCCGTCGCCGACCAGCGGGGCGGCAACACGGGTCGCGCCGCCGACCAGTACGCGGAGGCGTTCGACGACCTGTGCGAGGAGCGCCGCGACGACGGCCCAGGCTGGACGGCGGCGACGGCGGCGCTCGGCCGCGAGGCGATTTCCGCGCTGCTGGCCGTGGGCCGGACGGCCGAGGCGCGCCGGGTCTTCGACCGGCTGCCGCCCGCGGTGCGCCGGCGCGGCGCCTTCCGCTTCGTCGAGGCCCAACTGCTGCTCGCCGAGGGCGACAAGGCCGCCGCGCGTGCGCTGTTCGACGCGGGGTTCGAGGTGGCCGACCTGCGGGAGGGCGCCGAGACCCTGAGCGAGGTGTGGGCAGCGCTCACCGACGATCCGCTGCCCGACGCCTACGAGTTCCGGATGCGCCCGCAGGACTGACCGGACGGGTGGTCAGTTCGCGGCCGCGTTGCGGTCCACGTACTCGAAGACCGAACCGTCCGGGTGGACGGCGATCAGATTGCGCCCCACGGGGGTCGGCACCGGTCCGACGAGGACCTTGGCGCCGACCGCCGTGAGGGTGGTGAACGCGTGGTCCAGGTCCTTCACGGCGATCGTGGCGGTCACTTTGCGCAGCACGTCGATCTCCTCGGCGGGGCCGCTCATGAGCAAGAAGCAGGAGACGGCGGCGACCGAGACCCCATCGCGCTCGAACCGCAGCGCGCGTGTCGCTGTGAGCCGTTCGTAGAACGCGACCGAGGTCTCCAGGTCGTCGACGCAGATGCGCAGCGTGGTTCCCAGGATTTCCATGGCGATCACATTAGTTGGCGTAGCTCACGCCCGGCAGAGGATCTCGCCGTGCGGTGTCATGAACCAGCCGTCCTCGTGCGCGCCCCACGCGCGCCAGGCCGCCGCGATCTCCGCCAGCCGCTCGTGGGTGGCGTGCCCGCCGCTGACCGCGATGTCCGCGTAGCCGGAGGCGACCGTGCGGTCCGCCCACAGCCCGCTCCACCAGGCCCGGTCGGCCGGGGTGGCGAAACACCAGGTCCCGGCGGTCGGGGTGATGTCGGTGAAGCCGGCCTGCCGGGCCCAGGACAGGATCCGCCGCCCGGCGTCCGGCTCGCCGCCGTTGGCGCGGGCCACCGTGCGGTAGAGGTCGAGCCAGCCGTCCAGCACCGGGACCTCCGGGAACCAGGCGAAGGCGGCGTAGTCCGAGTCGCGGGCCGCCACGATCCCACCGGGCCTGCACACCCGGCGCATCTCGCGCAGCGCCTGCACCGGGTCGCCGACATGCTGCAGGACCTGGTGGGCGTGGACGACGTCGAAGGAGTCGTCGGGGAAGTCCAGTGCGTGGACATCGGCGACCGCGAAGCGGACGTTGGCCGCGCCCGCCGCTTCCGCCGCTTCCCTGGCCTTCGCCAGGACGTCCTCTGCGGCGTCGACCGCCGTCACGGTGCCGGGGGCGACGAGCGCCGCCAGGTCGGCCGTGATCGTGCCCGGACCGCAGCCGACGTCCAGCACGTCCTGGCCCGGCCGGAGTTCGGGCACGAGATACGCGGCCGAGTTGGCGGCGGTGCGCCAGGTGTGCGAGCGCAGCACCGACTCGTGGTGCCCGTGCGTGTAGACGGCGGTCTCCTTCGGCATGGCCGACTCCTTCTCGTGGCGTGATGAGGCCACGCTACGCCGCCATACTGAATACTGAGACCCCGATCTCATCATGTGGTCAGTGCGGTGCGGTGCGGTGCTGTACGCGGTGCGGTGCTGGGCGCGTGCGGTCAGGGCACGATCTGCGGCCGGTAGACCATCAGCGCCTCGTTGACCTTGTCGATCAGCAACTCCCCGGGCGACGGCGCCACTTCACCGTCGAAGGCGAGCGGGGTCCCCGGTGCGATACCGGTGATCCGGACCCGGCGCATCCGCTCGGCGGCGTGCACCGGCGAGCGGCTGAGCGGACCCGCCAGCACGGCGGCGAGCAGCCGTGCGCCCGGCACCCGGCCGCCGTGCACGATCCGTACGTCGAGCAGACCGTCCGCCAGATCGCGCCGGTGCCCCGGCGTCGGGCCCATCCGGCGGTACATGCCGTTGCCCACGAACATCAGCCACAGCGCGCGCTTCGTGCCGTCGAACTCCGCGTGCAGCGGGTGCTCGCCGCGCAGCACCTTCGTCGCCGCCAGCACCCCGGCGGGCCAGCCGCCGATCCGCGACGCCCAGCGCTCCCGCTCCCTGACCAGCTCCGGGTAGACCCCGAGGCTGAAGGTGTTGAGGAAGAACCCCGACTTCGCCCCGCCGAGCCCCGGACTGAACCGGCCCAGGTCGACCTGTACCGCGTCGCCCGCCGACAGCGCCCTGACGGTGTCATGGACATCCTCGATGCCCAGGTCGTAGGCGAAGTGGTTGTACGTGCCGCCGGGGAAGACCGCCAGCGGCAGGCCGTGCCGTACGGCCACGACGGCCGCCCGGTTGATCGTCCCGTCGCCGCCGAGTACGCCGAGCGCCCGGCAGCGCTCCGCCGCCTTCTCCAGCGCGCCGGGCACCTCCTGCGGCTCGCACTCCACGACCTCGGCGCGGGGCAGCGCGTCGGTCACCAGTGTGGCGAGACCGGACGACCCTGACGCCCGGTTCACCACGACCACCAGGCCCTCGCCGCCCGGCAGCGCGGGGGCCTCGGCGTAGGGGCGGCCCGGCGACGGCATCTGCGCGCGGGTCGGTACGAGCCCGCGCACCGCGAAGGCGGCCCCGACCCCGAGCGCGGCGCCCACCGCCACATCGCTCGGGTAGTGGACGCCGGTGTAGACCCGGGACAGGGCGACGGAGGCGGCCAGCGGCGCCACGACGGCCCCCCAGCCCTTGGACTCCAGGGCGACGCCCGTCGCGAAGGCGGCGGCCGACGCCGCGTGCCCGGAAGGGAACGACGTGGTGATCGGCTGCCGCTTGAGCTGCCGTATCACCGGTACGACGTCCAGCACCGGCCGCGGCCTGCGCACGGCCCGCTTGCCCACGGTGTTGATGGCCGCCGAAGCGAGCCCCAGCGAGGCCATGCCGCGCAGCGCCGCCCGGCGCGACCGCGCCCCGCGCCCGGCCGCGACGATCCCGGCGGCGACGCCGAGCCAGAGCACCCCGTGGTTGGCGGTGCGGGTGAGCCGCGGCAGCACGGGTTCCGCCCCCGGCCAGTGCCGGTCGGCGACGGAGCGGAAGAGCCGCGTGTCCCAGTTGTCGAGGATGGCGGCGACCCGGGACCGGGTTTCCGGACTCGCCTGGTGGTACGCGGCAGAGGTGTCAGACATGCATCGCGCGTACCCCGCAGGTGGGCGCCGCACGCAGCGGCCGTACACCGACCGGGCACCCGGGCGGCGCCGGGACCTGGAAGCACGGAGTGCCAAACCCCGCAAAACTG
This sequence comes from Streptomyces sp. NPDC087906, assembly GCF_055584925.1. Taxonomy (NCBI): domain Bacteria; kingdom Bacillati; phylum Actinomycetota; class Actinomycetes; order Kitasatosporales; family Streptomycetaceae; genus Streptomyces; species Streptomyces sp. NPDC087906. Next base: position 335,120 of record NZ_JBVJLC010000003.1, on the reverse strand, counting down.
AATATAAAGGGCACGAGACTTCACCTGGGAGGTGGCGGCATGCGGCGGACGGTGCTGGGCCGCGGGCCCGTACGGTTCGGGCCCGCCGCCCCCGACGCCGGGCTGCCCGCCCCCGCCGAGCTGGTCGCCGTCTGCCAGGCGGCGGCCGGGCGCCCCGAGCCCGAGCCGCCCGGCGGCGGCCGGCCGCTGCGCGCGGCGGCGAGCGGTTACTGGTCGCGGCGCGGGCTGCCGTGCGATCCCGACGAGGTCGCCGCGGCGTCCGGCGGCCGGCCGCTGCTGCTCGCGCTGCTCGCCGCGCACGGCGGCGACATCCTGCTGCCGCGCCCCTGCCCCGCCTGGTGGACCCCGCAGGCGCGGATCGTCGGCCGGGCCGCCTATCACGTGCCGATCCCGGCCGAGTGCGGGGGAGTGCCCGACCCGTACGCGCTGCTGGAGACGGTCCGCCGGGTGCGCGCCGAGGGCGGCAGCCCCGGGGTGCTGCTGCTGTGTCCCGCCGACGACCCGACCGGCACGGTCGCGCCGCCGGAACTCGTCCGCGAGGCGTGCGAGGCGGCGATCGGGGAGGGACTGCGGATCGTCAGCGACGAGACCTGGCGCGACACCCTGCACGAACCGGGGACGCCGGGCGCGTCCGCCGGTACGGTCCTGCCCAGTCCGGCCGAGATGTTCCCCGACGACGTCACCGTCATCTGCGACACGGCGGGCGCGCTCACCCCCGCCGCCTGGCCCGCCGCCGTCGCCCGCTTCCCGGCGACGGCCGCGGGCGCCGCGCTGCGCGCCGTGACCGTCGACATCCTCACCGCCCTCGGTGCGCCGGTCGCCGGGCCCGTCGCGGCAGCGGCGGCGTACGCGCTCGACGAGCCCGAGCCGGTACGGGCCAGGGCGCGGGCGGCGGCCGCGCTGTACGGGCAGGCCGCGGTCGCCGCGCACCACGCGGTGCTCGTCTCCGGCGCGCTCGCCCGGCCGCCGCGCGCCGGCCGGCACCTCTACGCCGACCTCGGACCGCTGCGCGACCGCCTGGCGGCGCTCGGTGTGGCCGACTCCATGGAACTGGAGAACCACCTGAGCCGCCGGCTCGGGACCCCCGTACCCGGCGGCCACCGCTTCGGCGACGAACTCGGCGCGCTGCGGGTACGGCTGTCCACGGGGCCGCTGCTCGGGGCAACCCCGGAGCAGCGGCTGGAGTCCCTCACCGCGGCGGCTCCACTCGAACTGCCGTACACCGCACACGCGCTGGCCGAACTCGGCGCCGCCTTCGACGAACTGCGCTGACCCGACGAACCGTTGAACGGAGCCTGCGATGACGGAACAGGGCGAACAGACCGGTCTGCCGGACCGCACCGGCCTCACCGGCGCCCCGCCGCGCCCGGTCGGTGAACACCGGCTGTGGCCGCGGTCGTTCGCCGACCGGCTGACCGCACCGCTCCCCGGTGTCCTCGGCATGGCGAGACTCGCCAGGGAGGGCGCGGTCAGACCGGGCGCCGACGGGCTACGCGACATCCCGCGACTGCCGTACGCGCCGGGCCCGTTGCCCGTCGTGGACACCACGGCGGTCGCCGTCACCTGGGCGGGGCACGCCAGTTGGGTGATCAGGGTCGGCGGACTCACCGTCCTCACCGACCCCGTATGGTCCCGCCGTATCTTCGGAACACCCGCCAGGATCACGCCCGTCGGGATCCCCTGGGACGATCTGCCCGCCGTCGACGCCGTCGTCATCAGCCACAACCACTACGACCACCTCGACGCGCCGACCCTCAAACGGCTGCCGCGCGACACCCCGCTGTTCGTGCCCGCGGGGCTCGCCCGCTGGTGCAGGCGCCGCCGGTTCACCCGGGTCACCGAACTCGACTGGTGGGAGTCGGCCGAGCTGCCCGCTGCCGACGGCGGCAGCGTCCGCTTCGACTTCGTACCGGCCCACCACTGGTCCAAGCGGTCCCTCACCGACACCTGCCGCACCCTGTGGGGCGGCTGGGTGATCGGCGACCCGCACGGCAGGCGGGTCTACTTCGCCGGGGACACCGGCTACGGCCACTGGTTCAAGGAGATCGGCGCCCGCCACCCCGACCTCGACCTGGCGCTGCTGCCGATCGGCGCCTACGCGCCGCGCTGGTGGCTCAGCGACGTGCACACCGACCCGGAGGAAGCCGTCCAGGCGTGCGACGACCTCGGCGCCCGGAACATGGCGCCCATGCACTGGGCGACGTTCGTCCTCTCCGCCGAGCCGGTGCTCGAACCGCTCACCCGGGTCAGAGCCGCCTGGGAGCGCACGGGCCGGCCGCGCGAGCAGCTCTGGGACCTCCCCGTCGGCGCCTCACGCCTGCTGGCTCCCTGATCCGGCGGGACCTTCGGGCCCTTCCGCGCCCCCCGCCTCCCCGGAGGGACCGCGCAGCTTGCGCCACAGCGCGGGCGCGGTACTGACCACGACCGTCAGCACCACGGCCGTCACCACGCCCTGCCAGGGCTCGGGGAAGAGCGAACCGCCCAGGATCCCGATGAGCTGGTACGTCGCCGCCCAGGCCAGACAGGCCGGCACGTCGCCCCGCGCGAACCTGCGCATCGGCCACTTCGCCAGCAGGCAGGCCAGCATCACCGGAATCCGTCCGGCCGGCACCAGACGGGACAGCACCAGCACCGCCACACCGTGCTCCTGGAGCTTGGCCTGCGCCTGCTCCAACCGGTCGGGCGGGGCGTGCTCCCTGATCTTCGCCAGCCACCGGGAGCCGTTCTTCGAACCCACCCCGCGCCGCCCGAGCCAGTACAGCGCCATGTCGCCGAGGAAGGCGGCGAAGGCGGAGACCAGGAATATGTACAGCATCGACAGCGGCGCCGTCTGATGGAACGCCACCACGGCCGCCGAACTCACCACGGCCCCGGTCGGCACCACGGGCACCAGCGCCCCGAGCGTCACGAGCAGGAACACCGACGGATAGCCGACCGCCTGCTGGGTGGACTCCGCCGGAAGCTGCGACATGAGCTGGTCGATCACCGCGCGACCTCCGGCCGCATGCTCTCGCCGTGCCGCAGCAGATGCACGGTCACGTCCGGCGCCACCCGCGCCGCACGCCGTACGAACTCGTCGCCCGGCGTGTAGAACTCGTGCGGCCTGATCCCGTCCATCCCGATCGGCCAGTACGTGCCGTAGTGCACCGGCACCGCGGCGGCCGGTGCGAGCTGGGCCAGCGCCTGCGCGGCGCGCGCCGCGTCCAGATGCTCGGGACCGAGGTGCGGCCCCCAGCCGCCGACCGGCAGCAGGGCCACGTCGACCGGTCCCACGGCGTCGGCCATCCCGTCGAAGAGCCCCGTGTCACCGGCGAAGTACGTGCGGGTCTCCCCGCTGATCACATAGCCGAGCGCGGGGGAGCGCTGCGGTCCCACCGGCAGCCGCCTGCCGTCGTGGCGCGCGGGCACCACCCGTACCCGCAGCGCGCCGAGTTCGACCTCGTCCCCCGCCTCGACCTCGGTGATCCGCAGTCCCGCCGGGTTGCGGCGCGCGTCGAGCCTGCGCAGCGCGGGCACCGAGCGCGCGGCGTCCTTCGGGACGATCAGCCGGGTGCCGGGCGTCAGGCGCGAGAGCGAGCGCACATGCAGATGGTCGGAGTGCAGATGGGAGACGAGCACGGCGTCGGCGACCAGCGCGTCGGGCGAGGGCAGCGGGCCCCGGCGCCTGCGCAGATGCGCCAGCCGCTGGACGAACAGCGGATCGGTCAGCACCCGGACCCCGGAGTCCTCGACCGTGCAGGTGGCATGACCCCACCAGGTGATGACAGTTCCCACCCTCGACCTCAGCTCCGTTCCCAGGGGCCGCCTTCGCGCGGCCAGGCCGTCAGGGTACGGGGACCGCCGCGGCCGGCGCTCCCCGCGCAGCCGCGTGCGTACCGGAAATGCGCCCGCGGTGCCTGGTTCACGCCTCCCTCACAGAGGTATCGGCGGAGTAGGGTCGGCGCACCAGGTCGTAGGTGACTGCCGGGGGGACGGAACGGACATGGGCGACGTGCGAGTGGCGGCGATCGCCAGCCTGACCCCGCTGGAGGAGCTGGACACCGATCCCTTCCTCGTGGACACCCACGGCCAGCACGCGATGTGCGCCCGGTGGGCCGAGGACAAGGGCTATGTCATCACCCGGCAGTTGACCGCCTACCGGCTCCGGCCCGACCACCGGGGACTGTGGGTCGACGTCGACGAGGGGTTCGTCGACGTCTTCGTCGCCCCCAACCACCGGGTGCTCGACCGGGCCTTCACCTCGCCCGCCGCCTTCGCCGCCGAGTGCGAGCGCAGAGGCGTGACGCTGGAGACCGTCAGCCTGGACGAGCCGTCTTACGACGCGGGGATGAAGGCCGAGGTGCACCGCAGACTCACGCTGCCCGCGGGGAGCTTCACCGGCCGCTGAACCCGGGGCGCGGGCGGGCGGACCGGCGCGCAGTCCTGGGTGTCAGTCCGTTGTGTCAGTCTTGTGCCGTGCCCGGACACCCCGTGCGGGCCCGGACGTGAGGTGGCAGAGCGGTGCTCCGAGGGCGGTGGCGGACAGCGGGCAAGGCCCTGCTGCGCGTGGTCGTGGTGTGGGCGGTGTCCACACTGACGATGCTGGCGCTGGCCGGGATCCTGCCCGACTTCCAGCTCCAGTCCGACGACGGCGACAGCGCCACCAGGACCGCCGTCACAGCCGGCTGGGGCGCCGGCGCGTTCGGCCTGCTCAGCGCGCTGGTCTGGCCGCTGCTGGTCAGGGCGCTGCTGCTGGTGCCCGCGCTCGTGCTGGGGCTGCTGGTCTTCTTCCTCAACGGCTCACTGCTGCTGATAGCGCTGCGGCTCATCCCCGACGGCAGGGGAGCCGCCAACCCGGAGAACGCGATCGTGGTCGCCGCCGTGATGTCCGCCGTCGCCTCGGCGACCTCCACCGCGCTCGCCGTCGGCGACGACGGGGCGTACCGGCGCAGGCTCTCCCGGCTCGCCGACCGGCGGCGCCGCCGCAGCGGTGAGGACGGCGGCCACGGCGGTCCTCCCGGCACGGTCTTCCTCCAACTCGACGGCGTGGGGCACCAGGTGCTGCTGGACGCGGTGGCGAACGGGAGCATGCCGCAGGTGGCGCGCTGGCTCGGCGAGCGGCCCACCCACCGGCTGACGCCCTGGCGCACCGACTGGTCGAGCCAGACGGGCGCCAGCCAGCTCGGCATCCTGCACGGCTCCAACCACGACGCCCCGGCCTTCCGCTGGTACGAGAAGGACACCGGCCAGATCATGGTCAGCAACCGCCCCGCCAGCGCGGCCGAGTTGCAGCGCCGCGCCATCGAGCGGACCGGCGACGGCGGGCTGCTCACCCTCGACGGCGCCAGCCGGGGCAATCTCTTCAGCGGCGGCGCCGACCAGCTCGCGCTGGTGCTGTCCATGGCGGCCCGGCGCGGCAAGTCCAACCGCTCGCGCGACGGTTACTTCGCGTACTTCTCCGACCCGGCCAACGCGGTCCGCACGGCGGTCTCCTTCGTCGCCGAAGTCGGCCGCGAGATAGGCCAGTCCACCCGGGCGCGGCTCCGCGGCGACCGGCCCCGGGTCGGCAGGGGCGGGCTGTACCCGTTCATCAGGGCCTTCGCCACCGTCCTCGAACGGGACGTGGTGGTCGCCGCCGTCGTGGGCGACATGCTGGCCGGCCGCGCCGCCGTCTACGCGGACCTCGTCGCGTACGACGAGGTGGCCCACCACTCGGGACCGCACAGCCGGGACGCGATGCGGGTGCTGGCCCGGCTGGACCGCTCGGTCGGCCTGATGGCCAAGGTCGCCGAGTACACCCCGCGTACATACCGGATCGTGCTGCTGTCCGACCACGGCCAGAGCCCGGGGGAGACCTTCGAGGGGGTCTACGGCCTCACCCTCAAGGACCTGGTCAGGGCGGGCTGCGGGCTGCCCGTCTCCCGCAAGGCCGAGCGCACCAGGAGCGGCGCCGAAGCCAGGTACGCGGCCCGGCGCGCGGTGCGCACCGCGCTCCACCGGCCGCTGCGCGAGGGCGAGCTGGACGAGGTGGGCGAGCAGCGCCCGGAGCCCGACTCGGAGCCGATCGTGCTGGCCTCCGGGAATCTGGCCCTGATCTCGTTTCCCGACGTGCCCGGCCGGATCAGCCGCGAGGAGCTGGACCGGCGCCACCCCGCGCTGCTGCGCACCCTCGCCAGCCATCCGGGGATCGGCTTCCTGCTGGTGCGCAGCGAGGAGCACGGTTCGCTCGTGCTCGGCCCGCAGGGCGTCGAGATACCCGTCGCCGAACTGCGCGACCACGAGGGGCCGCTCGCCGCGATGGGGCGCGGCGCCGCCGACGCCGTGCGGCGCACGGACGGCTTCCCGCATGTCGCCGACATCATGGTCAACTCGATGTACGACCCGGCGACCGGACGGGTGCACGCCTTCGAGGAGCAGATCGGTTCGCACGGCGGGCTCGGCGGACAGCAGTCGACGGCGTTCCTGCTGTCACCGCTGGTGCTCTCGGCGCCCGTGCCGGACGGCACGGAACTCGTCGGCGCGGAGCGGGTCCATCTGGTGCTCAGACGCTGGCTGCGCGAAGGCGGCGGCCCGCAGGTGCCGTTGGGACCCGCGATCAGGCCGCTGGTGCGCGAGGTGCCGCAGGAGGCGGCGGAGTCGGCCTGACGGCACCCGCGGGTGCCGCGCGGGACGAGCCGCGCTTGTTTTGTTAGCTGAGGTGCCAAAACGGCGCGAGGTGTGGCACGGCGTGTTTCGGAGTGCGTAGGGTCGGAGAAGGATGTACATCGTCTCCGACGCCACCAGCACCGGCCGGAAACCCGCATACTTCCGTCATTCAGGAGCTCTCCCTCATGCACGACGACCGCAGCCTGGTCGAAGCTCGCCTCAAGCGCGTCCTCCAGGAGCGCATCAGGCCAGCCGTCTACCCCGAGTCGATACCGCTGGACGTCGAAGTCTGGACCGCGCCCGGTGAGCCCGTACCGGTGGACGAAGGGCTGGCGGGGCCGACCGAACCCATCGCCACCGGCGACCGCTGGGGCGCCCCGTGGGGCACCAGTTGGTTCCGGGTGTCGGGCACCGTCCCCCAGGAGTGGGCGGGCCGCACCGTCGAAGCCGTCCTGGACATCGGCTTCAACGAGACCAGCCCGGGATTCCAGTGCGAAGGGCTCGTCTACCGCCCCGACGGCAGCCCCGTGAAGGGCCTCAACCCCCGCAACCAGTGGGTGCGTATCGGCGCTCCGGCGGCCGGCGGCGAAGAGGTGCTGCTGCACGTCGAAGCCGCTTCGAACCCCAACGTGCACTCCGGTGGCAACCCCTTCGAACCGACACCGCTCGGCGACATCGAGACGGCCGGCAGCGAACCGCAGTACACGCTGGGCCGGATGGAACTCTCCGTCCTCGACGAGTCCGTCTGGCACCTGATCCAGGACCTTGAAGTGCTCGGCGAGCTGATGGCGCAGCTCCCCCTCGACACCGGCCGCAGGTGGGAGATCCTGCGCGCCGTCAGCGACGCGCTCGACGCGCTCGACCTCCAGGACGTGAACGGCACGGCCGAGGCCGCCCGCGGCCGGCTCGCCGGTGTACTCGCCACCCCCGCGCAGGAGACGGCGCACCGCATCAGCGCCGTCGGCCACGCGCACATCGACTCCGCCTGGCTGTGGCCGCTGCGCGAGACGGTCCGCAAGGTCGCCCGCACCACCGCCAACATGACAGCCCTGCTGGAGGACGAGCCCGACTTCGTCTTCGCGATGTCCCAGGCGCAGCAGTTCGCCTGGATCAAGGAGCACCGCCCCGAGGTCTACGCGAAGGTCAAGAAGGCCGTCGCCGAGGGCCGGTTCGTGCCGTCCGGCGGCATGTGGGTCGAGTCGGACACCAACATGCCCGGCTCCGAGGCGATGGCCAGGCAGTTCGTGCACGGCAAGCGCTTCTTCCTCGACGAGTTCGGCATCGAGAACGACGAGGCGTGGCTGCCCGACACCTTCGGCTTCGCCGCCGGGCTGCCGCAGATCATCAAGGCCGCCGGGTCCAAGTGGCTGCTCACCCAGAAGATCTCCTGGAGCAAGATCAACGAATTCCCGCACCACACCTTCAACTGGGAGGGCATCGACGGCACCCGGATCTTCACCCACTTCCCGCCGATCGATTCGTACAACGTTGTCATGGACGGCGCGCAGATCGCCCACGCCGCCCGCAACTTCAAGGAGAAGGGCGTCGCCAGGCGCTCCCTCGCGCCCACCGGCTTCGGCGACGGCGGCGGCGGCACAACCCGCGAGATGGTCGCCAAGGCCGCCAGGCTGCGCAGTCTCGAAGGCTCCGCCACGGTCGAGTGGGAGACCCCGGCCGACTTCTTCGCCAAGGCCGAGGCGGAGTACGCGAACCCGCCGGTGTGGGTCGGTGAGCTGTACCTCGAACTGCACCGGGCCACGCTCACCAGCCAGGCCAAGACCAAGCAGGGCAACCGGCGCAGCGAGCACCTGCTGCGCGAGGCCGAGCTGTGGGCGGCGACCGCCGCCGTACGGACCGGCGCGAGCTATCCGTACGAGCGGTTGGACCGGATCTGGAAGACGGTCCTGCTGCACCAGTTCCACGACATCCTGCCCGGCTCGTCCATCGCCTGGGTGCACCGCGAGGCCCGTAAGACGTACGACGCCGTCGCCGCCGAGCTGACCGGCATCGTCGAATCGGCGCAGCGCGCGCTCGCGGGCGAGGAGTCCGGCGGATCGACCCTGCTGTTCAACGCCGCCCCGCACGCCAGGGCCGGCGTCGCGGCAGGCGGCGCGGGGCCGGCCACGGTGACCGGCGCCACCGAGCTGCGCGCCCGCGAGGGCGGCGGCCAGGTGCTGGACAACGGGCTGCTGCGGGTCGAGATCGACGGCCGGGGTCTTGTGGTGTCGGTCTACGACATCGCCGCCGAGCGGGAGAGCGTCGCGCCGGGCGAGGCGGCCAACCTGCTGCAGATCCACCCCGACTTCCCCAACCAGTGGGACGCCTGGGACGTCGACTCGTTCTACCGCAACACCGTCACCGATCTGACGGAGCTGGACGAACTCACCCCGCTCGAAGGGGACTCGGCCGTCCGGATCGTACGCACCTTCGGCGCCTCCACCGTGACGCAGCGCCTCACCCTCGCACCGGGGGCCAAGCGGCTCGACATCGACACGGAGGTGGACTGGCACGAGACGGAGAAGTTCCTCAAGGCTGCCTTCCCGCTGGACGTGCACGCCGAGCGGTACGCGTCGGAGACCCAGTTCGGCCATGTGTACCGCGCCACCCACACCAACACCAGTTGGGAGGCGGCCAAGTTCGAGGCCTGCAACCACCGCTTCGTCCACCTGGAGGAGCCCGGCTGGGGCGTCGCGCTCGTCAACGACTCGACGTACGGCCACGACGTGACCCGTACGGTCCGCGCCGCCGACGCGGGCACGACCACCACCGTCCGGGTCTCACTGCTGCGCGCGCCCCGCTACCCCGACCCGCAGACCGACCAGGGGGTGCACACCTTCCGGCACGCGCTCGTGCCCGGCGCGGCCGTCGGCGACGCCGTCAGGGAGGGCTATCTGATCAACCTGCCGGAGCGCCGGGTCACCGGCACCGGTGAGGTGGCCCCGCTGGTGACCGTCGACAACGACGCCGTCGTGGTCAGCGCGGTGAAGCTGGCCGACGACGAGAGCGGCGACCTGGTCGTACGGCTCTACGAGTCGCACGGCGGCCGGGCCAAGGCCAGGGTCGGCGTGGACCTGGCGGTCGGCGGGATCGCCGTGACCGACCTGCTGGAGCGGCCGCTGGCCGACGTACCGCGGCCGGAGCTGGACAACGGGGCAGTGGCCCTGTCCCTGCGGCCGTTCGAGCTGATCACGCTGCGGCTGACCCGGGTCTGATCCGCATCTGGCCCGCGTCTGATCCGCGCCTGACGCGGGTCTGACGCGGTCTGACGGTGCCGGGAGGGCCGGCGGCCGGGGTCAGCGGACCTGGCCGCCCGGCCCGCCGGGGCTGTCGGGTCCTGCGTCGTCCTCGGTAACCGGCCCCGGGCTCTCGCCCAGGGCCTGATGGGCGACGAGATGAAGGAACTCCCGCTCGTTCCCCGCCAGCCCCGCCGCGCCCAGCGCCTCGTCGGCCTCGGCGATCGGGGCAGCGAGCAGCGGGGCCGCCAGGGACGTACGGGCGGGGTCGTCGAGGACCGCACGCACAGCGGCCAGGAGCCTGAGGTAGGCCCTGGCCGCTGTGCGCTCGTCGGACGCGTGGGTCGTGCTGGACGTACGGGTCATTCCGGCTTCCTCCCCATGAATCTGTCGGACCCTCAAGTCTGGACGAAGGGTCTGACAATCCGGGTCGTAGGCCGGGGGAGAGCCGGGCGGAGGCGCTTACTCCTCGACGAGCATCCCCTCGCGCAGCCGCGCGATGATGCGGTTCAGCAGCCGGGACACATGCATCTGCGAGACGCCCAGCTCGGCGCCGATCTGGGACTGGGTCATCTCCCGGCCGAACCGCATCTCCAGGATCTGGTGCTCGCGCGGGTCGAGCTGCTCCAGGAGCGGGGCCAGGGCGTGCAGGTTCTCGACCTTCTCCATGGCGGGGTCGGGCTCGCCCAGGATGTCGGCGAACGTCCGGTTGTTGGCGCCGGTCTTGCCCTCGTCACCGGTCGGCATGTCGAGCGAACCCGCCGTGTAGCCGTTGGTCGCGACCAGGCCCTCCACGACATCGCTCTCGTCGATGTCGAGCATCGCGGCGAGTTCGGCGACGGTGGGGTCCCGGTCCAACTGGGTGGCGAGGAGTTCCTTGGCCTTGGCCAGCTCGACCCGAAGCTCCTGGAGCCGGCGCGGCACATGCACGGCCCAACTGGTGTCCCGGAAGAAGCGCTTGATCTCACCGACGATGTACGGGACGGCGAAGGAGGTGAACTCGACCTCGCGCGCCAGGTCGAACCGGTCGATGGCCTTGATCAGGCCAATGGTGCCGACCTGGAGGATGTCCTCCATCTCGCCGCCGCCCCGGTTGCGGAACCGGCTCGCGGCGAAGCGGACCAGGGACTGGTTCATCTCGATCAGCGTGTTCCTGGCGTACTGGTACTCGGGCGTACCCTCCTCCAGCACCTGGAGCTGGTCGAAGAACAGCTTCGACAGCGCACGCGCGTCCCTCGGGGCGATCTTGCCCGGGTCGTCGATCTGCGGCAGTGCGTCCGCCGCTTCCACCGGCCCCGACTCCGACGCCACGGCACCTTCCGCCTGCTCCGTTCTGGCAGCGTGCACAGTGCTGGTCGTCATGACATCACCCTCCCGAGCAAGCGGATCGTCCAGAGCCCTTCTGCCCGCTGCGCACCCCCTCATTCACCGCGGATGCGCGATTCGGCAGCTCGCATTCCTGTTATCCCTTGTGGGGAAAAGTACTTACCTGCCATCTGGGGCTGACGTCAACTGATCGCCGGGGCGGGTTTCCGCAGGCAGCCCCCGTACAACGGCCGTGCAGGCGAAGGGATGTGGCCGTCGTTACGTTGACGTGAGGCAATCCATTGGATTTATTGGGGCCGGACGAATTTTCCTGAGATCCCGAAAACCCGTCCCCGACTGCCCGAGATCCCCGAAAGAAGGACCGGTACGTGACCGATCGACCGATCGCGGCCCTCGCCGTCGACCCGGCAGTGGCCGACCTGGTGTTCCCGGCGGACCTGCGTGAACGGCTCGCGCGCCGTGTGCGGTTGGCCCCCACGTCGCTGACAGGACCGCCCGCGGACCCCGCGGTACGCGGCACGCTCGCCGAGACCGAGATCCTGCTCAGCGGCTGGGGCTGCCCCCGGCTCACCGCCGAACTCCTCGCGCTCGCCCCCCGGCTGCGGGCCGTCGTGCACGCGGCGGGCAGCGTCAAGCCGGTGGTCAGCGACGCCCTCTGGGAGCGCGGCATCGTCGTCTCGTCGGCGGCGGACGCCAACGCGGGCCCCGTCGTGGCCTTCACCCTCGCCGCGATCACCTTCGGCGCGAAGCGGACCCTCAACGCGGCGGCGCGGTACGGGAGCGGCTGGCCGGGGACCCAGGAGCGGGCAGGCGCCGACGGCAGGACCGTGGGCATCGTCGGCGCCTCCCGGATCGGCCGCCGCGTCATCGCCGCGCTGCGTGCCTCGGACGCCGGGTACCGGCTGCTGCTCACCGACCCGTACGTCACCGACGAGGAAGCCGCCGCACTCGGCGTGGAGCGGGTCGACCTGGCCGAGCTGTGCCGCAGGTCCGGCGTCGTCAGCGTGCACGCGCCGCAACTCCCCGAGACCGAGGGGATGGTGAGCGCCGAGATGCTGGCGCTGATACCGGACGGCGGCAGCGTCGTGAACACCGCGCGCGGCGCGCTCGTCGACAACGAGGCGCTGGCCCGCGAATGCGCGACCGGACGGCTCGACGCCTACCTCGACGTCACCCACCCGGAACCGCTCCCGGCCGGACACCCGCTCCTGACCCTCCCCAATGTGCTGGTGACCCCGCACATCGCCGGAGCGCAGGGCAGCGAGGTGCGCAGGCTCGGCGCGTACGCGGTCGGCGAGGTGGAGCGGTACCTCGCGGGACAGCCGCTCCAGGGCGGCCTGGGCAAGGCCGATCTGCCCCGGCTGGCCTGACCCCAGGACGCGCGGACGGCCGACGGCGGCGATAGGCCGTCAGCGCGCCGGCCCGTCAGCGCGCCGGCCCGTCAGCGAGCCGGCCTGTCAGCCGCCGAACCGCGCGTGGGTGCGCAGCCGAGGCGCGAAGGTGGTGTGGAAGACACTGGACGCCGCACCGACAGCCGCCGCCGCGTCGTTGAGCGTAGAGAAGGCGACCCGCACCTCGCGCACCCGCCGCGCGACGGGGAAGCGGTTCACGGCCGCCGAGATCTCCGACAGATACAGGTCCGCCACCTCCGGGGTCACCGCGGGACCGCCGACGATCAGCAGATCGGTGTCGTACAGGTCGGTCATCCCGACAGCTCCGCGCGCCACCACCCGCGCCACGTCCCGTACCGCGTCGACCGCCCGTGCGTCGCCGCTCGCGGCGGCGGCGCAGACCGTCTCGTACGCCGTGTCCCCCTCGACGACGAGACCGGCCGCCGCGGCCTTCTCGATCACGGCCGAGATGGGGGCGCACTCCGGGATCATCTGCGGGCCGCCCTCCGGGGTGAGCTTGCCGAGGGTGAGCGCGCACAGCTCGCCGAACTCGCCCGCGTTGCCGGACGAGCCGCGGAAGATGTCGCCGTTGAGGAAGGCGCCACTGCCCGCGCCGGCGCCCAGATACAGATAGACGAAGTCGCCTGCGCGCTCGGCCGCGCCGAGCCAGCGCTCACCGACGGCCGCGGCCGTCGCGTCCTTCTCCAGCAGCACGGGCAGCCCCAGTTCGCGGCTCAGCTCCGCGCGCAGCGGCACCTCGCCCCAGCCGTCGAAGAGCGGCGGATCGAGGATCAGCCCGGCGTTGACGTCGAGCGGGCCCGGCGCCGCGACCCCCACCCCGAGCAGACTCGCGGTGACGGGCCGGACGGCCTCGACCGCTTCCGCGGCCATCCGGACCATCTGCGCGATGCACCACTCGGGGTCGCGGCGGCCCGTCAGCGCGAGCTGTCTGCGGTCCCGTACGCCGCCGCACAGGTCGACCACCACCTGCGTGATCATCTCCGGGTCGACATGGATCCCGATCGCGCAGGCCGCGTCAGGGCGCAGCCGCAGCGGCACGCGTGGCTTGCCCTTGCCGGCCGAGCGGCGCGCGTCCTCGGTGAGGAAACCGGCGGTCAGCAGATTGCGGGTGATACGGGAGACCGCCTGCGGGGTGAGCCCGGTCTGTTCGGCTATCTCCACCCGGCTGAGCGCGCCCGCGACCCGGATGGACTCGATCACCAGCTTCTCGTTGAAGGACCCGAGCGCGAGCTGGTCGAAGGCGCGGTGCGCGACGCGCGACGAGGGCGGCTGCGGATTGCCGTCGCCGGGGCGCTGCCAGAAGAACGGCTCGGTGGTGGCCGCGGCGCAGTACACCCGGGCTGACTCGGTCAGCGAGTCGAGCACCCGGCGCGCCTTGTGCGGATGGTGCAGCAGCTCCAACTGGGCGATGACACCGACCGTCCCCGCCCAGCCCATCGACGCGCTCGGCCGCAGCCGGGCGATCCGGTCGGTGCCGAGCTGCTCGCCGTCCACGCCCCAGGTGATCACGGACAGGGCGCGGCCGGGGTACGCCTCCGCCAGGACCCGCAGCCGTTCGGCGAGCGGGGGATGCCCAGTCGACGCGACGGGAACCACACCGTCGCCCGCGTCGCCCGCGTCGCCCCCGTCGGCCCCCTCGCCGTCGATCCGCCCGCGTAGCTGGCGCAGTCCGACCGCCAGCGCCGCGTACCGCGACTGGCGCTCCTCCGGTCTCGCCGGCGGCGTGTGCCGCCGGCCCGCCCGGTCGCTCTCCGCGAGGACGACGACGGCGGCGCCGCCCGGCTGCGTCCACACGGCGAGCAGTTCGGGGCGGTGTGCGCCGAGCGCCGGTACGGTCGGAAGCTGTACGGGTCCGTCGAGCACGCCCTGCGACGTGGCCCAGCGGTGCCACACCCTGCTGAGCGCGGTGTGCGAGAGACCCAGGTGGTCGGCGAGCGACCGGGCGGACCAGGTGTGCTGCGGCGGGGGCGGTCCCGCCAGTGTGGTCGCGACGACGTCCGCCTCGTCGATCCTCGGCGGGCGCCCACTGCGCGGCTGGTGTTCGAGCCCCGCGATGCCGCGCGCCGCGTAACGGCGCCGCCAGGCGGTCACGGTGGGCCGTGACACGCCGAGCGCGCGGGCGCTGTCCGACACCGACACACCGGCGGCGGCGTCCCGCACTATGCGCACCCGCACGGATCTGTCCTCGCGCGCTTCCGCCCACGACCGCAGCTCGTCCAGCTCATCGGCGGTCAGGGAGAAGTCAGTTGCTCGATGCATGGCCCCATCCAACAGGCGCGCTCCCATTTGTAAAAGTACTTACTGGCCGTCAGTGCGGCCGGGAGGCGACCGCGCGCGGACCTGCGCCTCCTTCGGCGACACCGTACACCGCACCGCCGGAATGCGCTTTCTATGCTGGCACGGCAGGGTCCCGGCGCGCTGCGCCGATGTGCTGCCCGGCGGGATTTACCTGTTCGAAGCATTGACGTAAGGCAATCCATTGGATTTACATAATCAACGCCGGCTTGGTGCTGCCCGGAGACGCCCGTACCTCGATGAAAGGGCTTTCATGCTATGACCACGCTCGATCAACCGGCCGCACGGCCGGAAGCGGCGGAGCCGCCGCCCCCGGGGGCGGGCCGCGAACGGCGGCGCGACCCCCGGCGCAAGCGCGACATGGCGATGTTCTGGTTCCTCGTACCGGGCGCGGTGGTGCTGCTGGTCTTCCACTACATACCGCTGCTCGGCAACGTCATCGCGTTCCAGGACTACCAGCCGTTCATCGGCATCATGCACAGCACCTGGTCGGGCCTCGACAACTTCAAGGTGCTGTTCAACGGCGACGCCGCCTTTGTCCACGCGTTGGTCAACACCCTCGAACTGACCGTGATCCAGGTCGTGTTCGTCTTCCCCGCACCGATCCTGCTGGCGCTCGCACTGAACAGCCTGGTCAGTGAGCGGATCAAGAAATGGGTGCAGAACGTCCTGTACCTGCCGCACTTCCTGTCCTGGGTCGTGGTGGTCTCGCTCTTCCAGCAGATGCTGGGCAACGAGGGTCTGCTCAACCTGTTCCTGCGCGCCCACGAGATGGGCACCTGGAACATCGTCGGCAACCCCGAGCTGTTCAAGACACTGCTGACCTCCGAGGTCATCTGGAAGGACACCGGCTGGGGCACGATCCTCTTCCTCGCCGCGCTCTCCCGGGTCGACCAGAACCTGTACGAGGCGGCGGCGGTGGACGGCGCGAGCCGCCGGCGGCAGACCTGGCACGTCACCCTGCCGGCCCTCAAGGGCCTGGTGATCCTGCTGCTCATCCTGCGGCTCGGCGACGCGCTGAGCGTCGGGTTCGAGCAGATCCTGCTCCAGCAGAGCGGTGTGGGCCTGGAGAACAGCGAAGTGCTCGACACGTACGTCTACAACAACGGCCTGATCGCGGGTCAGTGGGGCATCAGCGCGGCCGTCGGCCTGGTCAAGGGAATCGTCGGGGTGGTGCTCGTCCTGGGTGCCAACAAGCTCGCCCATTTCTTCGGCGAAGAAGGTGTGTACCGCTCATGACAACGCTGTCACCCACCCGGCCGGTGAGCCGCAGGCCGAAGCGCGCGTACAGCGCGATCCCGGGCGAGACCCCGGGCAGTCCGCCGTGGCGCGCGTTCAAATCGCTGATCCTGCTGATCTGCTGCGTGCTCGTGCTGCTGCCCTTCCTCGCGATCATCTCCACGTCGCTCGCCGACGCCGAGCAGGTCAACGCGGCGGGCGGTTACGTCCTGTGGCCCGACCACGCCTCGTTCGTCTCGTACCAGGCGCTGCTCCAGGGCGGTCTTGTCTCCAAGGCGATGCTGGTCAGTGTGGGCGTCACCGTCGTCGGTACGGCACTGGCCCTGCTCTGCTCCGTCACGCTGGCGTACGGGCTGAGCCGGCCCGGCAGCTTCGGCCACAAGCCCGTGCTGATGCTGCTGCTGATGTCGATGCTCTTCGCCCCCGGCATCATCCCCAGCTATCTGATGATCAAGCAGCTCCATCTGATCAACAGCTACTGGTCGTTGATCCTGCCCACCATGATCAACGGCTTCAACGTGATCGTGCTGCGGTCCTTCTTCATGAACCTGCCGAAGGAACTCATCGACGCCGCCCGTATCGACGGCGCCTCCGAACTGACCATCCTGCGCCGGATCGTGCTGCCGCTGTCCAAGGCGTCCGTCGCCGTGATCGGCCTGTTCTACGCGGTGACGTACTGGAACGCGTTCTTCAACGCGCTGCTCTACATCAACGACGCGTCGAAGTGGCCCATGCAGATGGTGCTCAGGACCTATGTCGTCAACAACTCGCAGCTCGGCGCTGGTGAGGTGGCCGCTGCCGCCGGTGCGCCGCTGCCCCCCACCCAGTCGCTCCAGGCGGCGATCCTCGTGCTCTCCATCGTGCCGATCGTGATCGTCTACCCCTTCCTCCAGCGGCACATGAACAAGGGCGTGATGGTCGGGGCGGTCAAGGGATGACCGGTCGCACCCCGGCCGGCCGCACCGGTCGCACCCGAACCCGTCCAGCACCACACGAGAGGAGACTGCCGTGAACTCGGCACTCAGCCGCCGGGGCTTCCTCGCCGGAGCCGGCGGTACGGCGGCGGGCCTGGCCCTGGCCGGCTGCGGGGACGGCCTCAACATCCCCGCGGCGTCCCATGCGAAGGTGGAACTGCCCACGTACATCCCGTACAAGGGTGTGCCGACCTCGATGCCCGGCTCCAACGCCGGTATCACGCCCGGCTATCTGCACTACCCGGCGAACCCGGTGACGTCGCTGCCCGAAGGGCCGCCCGCCAAGGGCCCCGGCATCGACATCATGACGCTGATCTTCAACCCGGTGCCGCCGCCCGCGGACCGCAACGTCATGTGGGACAAGCTCAACAAGACCGTCGGCACCGAGCTGAACTACCAGATCACCCCGGTCGGCGACTACCCCAGCAAGTTCGCCGTCACCATCGCGGGCGGCGACCTGCCGGACGCCATGCTGATGCTGCTGCAGAGCGCCTCGCAGCGCCCGCAGATGCTGGCGGCGCTGTTCCAGGACCTGACCGAGCACCTGTCGGGCGACAACATCCGGGACTACCCCTACCTGGCGAACATCCCCACCGCTTCCTGGGCGCCCACCGTCAACAACGGCGGTATCTACGGGCTGCCGATGCCGCGCATGCTCTCCGGCGGGCCCATGTACACCCGGACGGATCTGCTCAAGGAGAAGGACCTCGACCCGAACCCGAAGGACTTCAAGGAGTTCATGCGGCTCTGCAAGGACCTCACGGAACCGAAGAAGAGCCGCTACGCGCTCGGTGACCCCATCACGGCCTTCGACTTCGTGATGCAGATGCTGCACGGACCCAACCAATGGGGCGAGAAGGACGGCAAGTTCACCTACTACTTCGAGACCGAAGAGGCCAAGCAGGCGCTCGACGCGGTGCGTCAGCTCACCAAGGCCGGCGTCATGTACCCCGACGCGTACAGCGTCCTGGGCAAGGTCAAGGACTGGTTCGGCAACGGCCGGATCGCGCTGAACCCCGACGCGCCCGCCGCCTGGAACGACTTCTACACCACCTACGCGGCAGGCACCAAGGACTTCGAACTCGGCTACATGATGGCGCCCGGCTTCGACGGCGGCCCCGGTGTGCAGTGGCAGGGCTCGGCCAACTACGCCGTGCTCATCCTCAAGAAGGCGCCGAAGCAGCGGATCAAGCAGATCCTGCGCGCCATGAACGCACTCGCCGCGCCGTTCGGCACCGACGGATACCTGCTGCGCAAGTACGGCGTCCAGGGCGACGACCACACGCTGCAAGGCCCGGACCCGATCCTCACCCCCAAGGGCCAGTCCGAGGTCAACCTGCCCACCATCTTCACCACCGACGCGCCGCAGGTGCTGTACTACCCGGCCAAGCCGGAGATCGTGCCCGTGCAGTACGCGTTCCAGCAGGCCGCGATCCCGGTCCTTGTGCCCAACCCGGCCGAACCGCTGTACTCCGCGACCAACGGCACCATCGGCGTCGCCCTCAAGACCGTCCTCGACGACCAGCGCAAGGGCATCATGCAGGGCCGGCTGCCGCTCAGCCAGTGGGACGGCATCATGAAGAAATGGCGCAAGGACGCCGGGGACAAGATCCGCGCCGAATACGAGCAGGCTTGGGAGAACCTCCACCGATGACCCGTACCCCCGCCGCCGACCGCGCCCACTGGGAGCGGACCGCCGACCGACTGCTGCTGTCCGTAAGGCCGTACGCGACCGAGCAGCACGCGCTGCTGAACCTGCCGGGCGTCGCGAGCGCCAACGGCGTCTGGAGCGACGGCCTCGAAGGGTTCGCCCGCACCTTCCTGCTCGCCGCCTTCCGGCTGGCGGGGGCGGGCGGCGCCGACCCGCACGGACTCGCCGAGCGGTACGCGGCGGGGCTCGCCGCAGGTACCGACCCGACGAGCCCGGAGCGCTGGCCCACCTTCGCCGAGTCCAACCAGGCCAAGGTGGAGGCCGCTTCGGTCGCCCTCGCCCTGCACGAGACCCGGCCGTGGATCTGGGACCGGCTCGAACAACGCGTCCAGGAGCAGGTACTCGACTGGCTCGGGCTGATGGTCGGCACCGACATGCCGGGCAACAACTGGGTCTGGTTCCAGGCCGTCACCGAGGCGTTCGCCCGCAGCGCGGGCGGCAGTTGGCGCCAGGAGGACCTCGACCGCACCATCGAGGCCACCGACCGGTGGTACGCGGACGAGGGGTGGTACTCCGACGGGCTCACCGGCGGCGAGCACCGCAACTTCGACCACTACAACGGCTGGGCCATGCACCTGTACCCGCTGTGGTTCTGCCGGATCTCCGGCGATGCCGCCCCCGCAGGACTGCTCGACCGCTACCGCGACCGGCTGCGCCGCTTCCTCGCCGACCAGCGGCTGCTGGCAGGCGGCAACGGCTCACCGCTCATCCAGGGCCGCTCCATGACCTACCGCATCGCCGCGCTGGCACCGGTGTGGACCGGCGCGCTCTTCGACGCCACCCCCATCGCCCCCGGTGAGACCCGCAGGCTCGCGTCGCACATGCTCGACCACTTCACCGCGCACGGCGCGACCGACGACCAGGGCGTACTCACCCTCGGCTGGCACCGGCCCTTCCGGGGGCTGCTCCAGGCCTACTCCGGACCCGCCTCGCCCTACTGGGCCAGCAAGGGCTTCGCGGGACTGCTGCTCCCTCCCGACCACCCCGTATGGACCGAGGAGGAGCGCCCGCTCGCCGTCGAGCAGGGCGACTTCGCCCGCACCCTGACCGCGCCGGGCTGGCTGCTGTCCGGCACCGCGTCGGACGGTGTCGTACGCGTCGTCAACCACGGCAGCGACCACGCCGACCCCGCGCGACCCCACTCCGACGACCCCTGCTACGCCCGGCTCGGCTACTCCACGCACGCCGCTCCCGACATGCCCGCCGACCCGTCCGGCGGCCCGGTCGACGGTACGGTCACGCTCGTGGACGCCGAGGGCCGCGCGGCCCACCGCCGCCCGCTGCGGCGGATCTCCGTCCAGGGCGCCACCGGCGTCTCGCGCAGCCGCGCCCACTGGCCGGAGCGGGAGACCTGGGACCCGTTCGGCGGCCCCGACTCCCCGTACCGCACCGGGCCGTGGGTCACCGTCGCCTCCGTACTGCGCGGCGCCGTCGAGATCCGGATCGTCCGGGTCGACCCGGCGGCCGACGAGGACGGCGCAGGACCCTGGCGGCTGCGGGCCGGCGGCTGGGCGCTGCCCGTACCCGACGAGCAGGTACCCGCCGAGCCCGTACCCGACGAGCAGGTATCCGCCGAGCCCGAGCCCGGGACGGGTACCGGCACGCTCGGCGACCGGCCGAGCGCCGCAGTCAGCGGTGCCAACGGCGTACGGTCCACCGTCGTCGCCCTCGACGGCTTCGCCGCCGCCGAGATCCACCACGCCACCGACAGCAACCCGCTCGGCGCGCGCTCCGCCACCCCCGTGCTGTGGACGGAAGGCCCCGTCGCCTACGCCACGCCGTACGCGGCGGCCGTGCACCTCGGCGGCGCCGCGCTGCGCCAGGCGGACCTGCCCCGGCTGACCACCCGCTTCGACGGCCCCGACACGGTGGCCGAAGTGACCTGGCCCGACGGCACCCTGGACGCCGTCCGACTGCCCGCGCCCACCGGCGCCGACGCCCTGTGGAAGGACCCGCACCGTGCATGACGACCGCGAACTGATCGAGGGTCGGATCGCCAAGTTCCTGGAGCGCCGGCTCCGCCCGGCCCTCTACAGCGACGCCCGCTCCCTCACCCTCGGCGCCTGGCACGTGGACGGCGAACCCGTACCCGTCGCCGAAGCGCTGGCCGCCGACTACACCCCGATGAAGACGGGCGAGAGCTGGGGCGGCCCCTGGTCGACCACCTGGCTGCGGGCCACCGCCGAGATCCCCGCCGAGTGGACGGGCCGCCGCGTGGAGGCCGTCTTCGACCTCGGCTTCGACCTGACCCGCGGTCCCGGCGGCCAGGCCGAAGGACTCGTCCACGACGCGCACGGCTCACCGCTCCAGGGCCTGCACCCCTACAACCGCAGTGTGCTCCTGTCGAACACCGCCACCGGCGGCGACGCCGTCAACCTGCTGGTCGAACTGGCCGCCAACCCCAACATCTCCGGCAGCCAGGCCAGGGGAGCCCACTTCGGCTCACGGGAGACGGCGGGCGACGCGCATCTCTACGTGCTGGAGAGCGCCGAGATCGCCGTACGCGAAGAGGCGGTCTGGCAGCTCATCCACGACATGGAGGTGCTGGACGAGCTGATGCGGGAGCTGCCCGAGGGCGCCACCCGCCGCCACCAGATCCTGCGCGCCCTGCACCGGGCGCTTGAGGCCGTCGACCCCGCCGATGTGGCGGGCACCGCGCAGGCGGGCCGCGACGAGCTGACCGAGGTGCTGTCCCGGCCCGCGCACGCCTCGGCGCACACCATCACGGCCGTCGGGCACGCGCACATCGACTCCGCGTGGCTGTGGCCCGTACGGGAGACCATGCGCAAGTGCGCGCGGACCTTCACCAACATGACCACCCTCGCCCAGGAGTACCCGGAGCTGGTCTTCGCCTGCTCGTCGGCGCAGCAGTACGCCTGGATCAAGGAGCAGCGCCCGGAGATCTTCAGCCGGATGCAGAAGGCGGCGGCAGCGGGCAACTGGGTCCCGGTCGGCGGCATGTGGGTCGAGGCCGACGGCAATCTGCCCGGCGGCGAGGCGATGGCCCGCCAACTCGTCTACGGGCGGCGCT
This sequence comes from Streptomyces sp. NPDC087906, assembly GCF_055584925.1. Lineage (NCBI taxonomy): Bacteria > Bacillati > Actinomycetota > Actinomycetes > Kitasatosporales > Streptomycetaceae > Streptomyces > Streptomyces sp. NPDC087906. The sequence continues at coordinate 313,275 of NZ_JBVJLC010000003.1, read as the reverse complement.
TCTTCGCCGAGGAGTTCGGCATCGAACAGGACGGGGTGTGGCTGCCCGACTCGTTCGGCTACACCGCCGCCTACCCCCAACTGGCCCGGCTCGCCGGGGCGAAGTGGTTCCTCACCCAGAAGCTCTCCTGGAACGACACCAACAAGCTGCCGCACCACACCTTCGACTGGGAAGGCATCGACGGCACCCGCATCTTCACCCACCTGCCGCCCGTCGACAGCTACAACGCGGAACTCACCGGCAGGGAAGTGGCCTACGCGGAGCGCAACTTCAAGGACAAGGGGTCCGCCACCCGCTCCCTCGCCCCGTTCGGCTACGGGGACGGCGGCGGCGGTCCCAGCCGCTCCATGCTGGAGAAGGCCCGCCGGCTGCGCGACCTGGAGGGCTCACCCAAGGTGGAGGTCGGCGGGCCCACCGAGTTCTTCGCCGCCGCCCGCGCCGAGTACACCGACCTGCCCGTGTGGCGCGGCGAGATGTATCTGGAGAACCACCGGGGCACCTACACCAGCCAGGCCCGCACCAAGCGCGGCAACCGCCGCAGCGAAGCCCTGCTGCGCGAGGCCGAGTTGTGGGCCGCGACCGCGGCCGTGCAGGCGGGCGCCGACTACCCGTACGAGCGCGTCGAGTCCCTCTGGAAGCGGGTGCTGCTCAACCAGTTCCACGACATCCTGCCCGGCTCGTCCATCGCCTGGGTGCACCAGCAGGCCGAGCAGGTCTACGGCGAGGTGCGCGAGGAGCTGGAGGAGATCATCGCCGAGGCGGCCGGCGCGCTGGCCGACGCCGAGGGGCCCCGGCTGCTCAACGCCGGCCCGTACGCCCGCCGCGAGGTGGCGCTGCTGCCCGCGGGCGGCCCCGAAGTGCCGGGCGCCCAGCGGCTGTCCGACGGACGCCTCGCCGTCCTCGCCGACACCCCGGCGCTGGGCGCAGGCGGCACGGTCGCCGAGTCGGCCACCCCGGTCACCACCCGGACCGAGGCCGACGGGATCGTTCTGGAGAACGGCCTGCTGACCGTACGGATCGACCGCGCCGGCCTGGTCAGGTCGGTGTACGACCACACCGCCGGGCGCGAGTCGATCGCACCGGGCGCGGCCGGCAATCTGCTCCAACTGCACCCGGACGACCCGAACCTGTGGAGCGCCTGGAACATCGACCGGTTCTACCGCGATGTCGTCACCGACCTCGACACGGCGGAGTCGGTGGAACTCGCCGAGAGCGGACCGCTGTTCGCCTCCGTACGCGTGGAGCGCGCCTTCGGCGCCTCGCGCGTCGTCCAGCATCTCGAACTCGGCGCCGAGAGCAGGCAGCTCACGGTCCGCACGGACATCGACTGGCAGGAGCGGGACACGGTACTGAAGGCGGCCTGGCCGCTGGACGTGCACGCGGAACACGAGCGCTCCGAGATCCAGTTCGGCCATGTCCAGCGGCCCACCCACGAGAACACCAGTTGGGACGCGGCCCGGTTCGAGCTGTGGGCGCACCGCTGGGTGCATGTCGGCGAGCGGCACTGGGGCGCTGCCGTGCTCAACGACTCCACGTACGGCCACGACATCGGCCGCGGCACCCGCCCCGACGGCGGGACGACCACGACCGTACGGCTCTCGCTGCTGCGCGCACCGCACAGCCCCGACCCGCAGGCGGACCGGGGCCGGCACACCTTCAGCTACGCGCTGGTCGCCGGCGCCGGGATCGAGGAGGCTATCGCCGCCGGGTACGCGCTCAACCTGCCGCTGCGCGCGGCGACTTCGGGCGGTGCGCCGCTGGTCACCGTCGACAACCAGGACATCGCCGTCGAGTCGGTGAAGCTCGCCGACGACCGCAGCGGCGATGTCATTGTGCGGCTCTACGAGGCGTGCGGCGGCGCGGCGCGCGCCACGCTGACGGCCACGTTCCCGCTGGCCGGGGTCTTCGACTGCGACCTGCTGGAGAGCCCGGAGCGCGAGCTGACCCTCGGCGCCGACGACGCGTCGGCCGAGCTGCGGCTGCGGCCCTTCCAGATCCGCACCCTGCGGCTGCGCGCCGCGTAGCCGACGCACTGTCAGCGGCGGTCAACTGCGGTCAGCGCGAGGTGAGATAGCTGACCGTCGCCGGATCGGCCGGGAGGAACGTCTCGATGGCCAGTTCGGCGACGGTCACATCCATCGGTGTGTTGAACGTCGAGATCGACGACAGGAAGGACAGCACCCGCCCGTCGTGCTCGATGCGCATCGGCAGCGCGAAACTGGGCCCCGCGGACGCCGGTTCGTCCGGCGCGGAGTCGTCGGGGTGCGCATCGGGTACGGGATAGCCGGCGACCTCCTCGTACAGTTCGCGCAGCGCCGGCGAGCGGCTGAGCGCCAGTTGGCGCTCCATCTGGGCGAGCAGATGACCGCGCCACTCCCGCAGATTGCGGATGCGCGGCGCGAGGCCCTGCGGGTGCAGGGTGATCCGCATGGCGTTGGTCGGCGGGGTGAGGAGCTTCGCCGGCAACCCCTCCAGAAGCATGGCGATGCCCCGGTTGGCGGCCAGCACCGTGTACGTACCGTCGACCACCACGGCCGGGTACGGCTCGTAGCCCAGCAGCAGCCGGTCAAGTCCCTCGCGCAGCGCGCCCATCGCCGGGTCGTCCAGCGCCGTCTCGGTGAACCGCGGCGCGTAACCGGCCGCCAGCAGCAGGGCGTTGCGCTCCCGTACGGGGACGTCCAGATGCTCGGCGAGCTTGAGGACCATCACCTCACTGGGCCGGGACCTGCCCGTCTCGATGAAGCTGATGTGCCGGGCGGACGAATCGGCCTGGAGGGCCAGCTCCAACTGGCTGACCCGGCGCCTGCGGCGCCAGTCACGCAGCAGCGGGCCTACTCCGACGTCAGAGGCGAGCGCAGTCATACCAGGACCGTAATACAAGGCAGCCGCAGACCCGGCCGCGTATCGTCGTCCGGGCAGGCCGGGCCCACCGGCCGGACCCACCGCCCCGTCCCACCGCCCCGCCCCGAAGGAGCCCGTGCGATGTCCAGGAAGCCGCTGCCGCCCGAGGCGATCGAGGAGCGGCTGGGGGAGCTGCCCGGCTGGTCGCTCGCGGGCGACCGGATCGTCCGCTCCTACCGGTTGACCAGCCATTTCGCCGCGACGGCGCTGGTCGTGCACATCGCGCAGCTCCAGGAGGAGCTGGACCACCACTCCGACCTGACCCTCGGGTACGACACCGTCTTGCTGGCCCTGCACACGCACGACGCGGGCGGCGCCGTCACCGAGCGGGACTTCGAGCTGGCCCGCCGGATCGAGGCCGTCGCCCCGACCCATCTGGCGAGCTGAGCCGCAGCCCGTGGACGCGCTCGCCGGACTCCTCGACGGGCCCCGCGCCAGGGGCGCCTTCCTGCTGCGCATGGTGATGGAACCGCCCTGGTCGGTCCGGATCGAGGACGGCGCCCCGCTGTGCCTGATGTGCGTCACCAGCGGCGAGGCGTGGATCGTCCCCGCCAAGGGCGACCCGGTGCTGCTGCGCCCCGGTGATGTCGCCGTCGCCCGCGGCCCCGAGCCGTACCGCGCCGCCGACAGCCTCGGCACCGAGCCGCACGCCCTGATCGGCCCCGGCGGCACCTGCCACACCCTCCAGGGCGAACCGCTCGCCCGGTCCATGCGGCTGGGCGTACGGACCTGGGGCAACGCGCCCGACGGCGGTACGACCGTGCTCATCGGCACCTACCAGATGGCGGGCGAGGTCAGCAGACGGCTGCTCGACGCGCTGCCCGAGCTGCTGATGCTGGAGGCGGGCGCGTGGCGCGGCCCGCTGCTGCCGGTCCTGGACGAGGAGATCTCCCGCGACGATCCCGGCCAGAGCGTGGTCCTGGACCGGGTGCTCGACCTGCTGCTGATCGCGGTGGTCCGCGCGTGGTTCTCCCGCCCCGAGGCGGCGGCGCCCGGCTGGTACGTGGCGATGGCCGATCCGGTCGTCGGCCAGGCGCTGCGGCTGCTGCAGAACGATCCTGCCGCGCCGTGGACCGTCGCCTCGCTGGCGACCGCCTGCGGGGTGTCACGCGCCGGGCTCGCCCGCCGCTTCACCGAACTGGTGGGCGAGCCGCCGATGGCGTACCTCACCGGCTGGCGGCTCGCGCTCGCCGCCGACCTGCTGCGGGGGAGCGGGGCGACGGTCGAGGCGGTGGCCAGGAAGGTCGGCTACGGCGGTTCGTTCGCGCTCAGCGCCGCCTTCAAACGCGTACGGGGCGTCAGCCCGCAGGAGTACCGCACGGGCGGCGCCCCCGCGAACCGGCCGTCCGATCCCGTCAGTTGACCTCCGCCGGGTGGCTGCCGAGGCGCTTGCCCTCGTCGAGGGCGGCGAAAGCGGCCAGGTCGTCGTCGTCCAGCTCGAAGTCGAAGACCGCGATGTTCTCCGTGATCCGGGACGGCGTCACGGACTTGGGAATCACCACGTGCCCGAGCTGGAGGTGCCAGCGCAGCACCACCTGGGCAGGGGTCCTGCCGTGCTTGTGTGCGACGGCGGCCACCGTCGGGACCTCCAGGAGCCCCCGGCCCGAGCCCAGCGGCGACCACGCCTCGGTGACGATGCCGCGGCTCGCGTGGAACGCGCGCGACTCGGCCTGCTGGAGCTGCGGATGCAGCTCGATCTGGTTGACGGCCGGCACCACGGAGGTCTCGCCGGTCAGCCGCTCCAGGTGGTCGGGCAGGAAGTTGGAGACGCCGATGGCCCTGGCCCTGCCGTCGGCGAGGATCTTCTCGAACGCCCGGTAGGAGTCGATGTAGGTGTCCTTGGCCGGCATCGGCCAGTGGATCAGATACAGGTCGACATGGTCGAGGCCCAGCTTGGCCAGCGAGGTGTCGAAGGCGCGCAGCGCCGCGTCGTACCCCTGGTCGCCGTTGGCCAGCTTCGTGGTGACGAACAGCTCGTCCCTGGCGATCCCGGAGGCGGCGATGGCCTTGCCCGTGCCCTCTTCGTTGCCGTAGGCGGCGGCCGTGTCGATGCTGCGGTAGCCGGCTTCCAGCGCCGTGCCGACGGTCTGCGCCGCCTCGCCTGAGGGCACCTGCCAGACACCGAAGCCGAGCTGGGGCATCGTGATGCCGTTGTTGAGGGTGAGGGAGGGGACCTTGCTCACGAGCGGTCGATCCTTACGTCGTCGGTTGTCTTCCGGGAGTGCGCTCCCGGCAGACCAACGTCCCCGGACCTGCCCGAATTCCCGCGGGCACCGAATTCCCGCAACCGGGCTCTCAGCGGTACAGCGCCTCGACCTCGCGGGTGTACGCCGCCTCGATCGCCTTGCGCTTGAGCTTCAGCGACGGGGTCAGCAGCCCGTGCTCCTCGCTGAACGGGTGCGCCAGGATCCGGAACGTACGGATCGACTCGGCCTGCGAGACCGCCGTGTTGGCCGCCACCACCGCGCGCCTGACCTCCATCTCCAGATCCCGGTCGCGCACCAGGTCGGTGGAGTTGAGCGGGGGTTTGCCCTGCACGCTCAGCCAGTGGTCGACGGACTCCTGGTCCACGGTGACCAGCGCGGCGATGTACGGCCGGTCGTTGCCGACCACGATGCACTGCGCCACCAGCGGGTGCGCCCTGACCCGCTCCTCCAGCGCCGTCGGCGAGACGCTCTTGCCGCCCGAGGTGACCAGGATCTCCTTCTTGCGTCCGGTGATGGTCAGATAGCCGTCCTCGTCGAGCGCGCCCAGATCGCCGGTCGCCAGCCACCCGTCGTTCAGCACGGCGTCCGACGCCTTCGGGTCGCCCAGGTAGCCGGAGAACACCATGCCGCCGTGCAGCCATATCTCGCCGTCCGGGGCGATGTACACCGAACTGCCGGGGATCGGCTGGCCGACCGTGCCATACCGGGCGCGCTCGGGCGGGTTGACCGTGGCAGCCGCGCACGACTCGGTCAGCCCGTACCCCTCGAAGACGGTGACACCCGCGCCCTCGAAGAACAGACCGAGCCGCCGGTCCATCGCGGAGCCGCCCGAGAAGGCGTGCCGCACCCGGCCGCCCATCGCCGCGCGCACCTTGCTGTAGACGGCCTTCTCGAAGAACTGGTGCTGCACCCGCAGGGCCGCCGAAGGCCCCGGGCCGACGCCGAACGCCCGGTGCTCCATGGCCTCCGCGTAGCGCACCGCCACGTCGATGGCCTTCTCGAAGGGGCCGAGCTTGCCGTCGCGCTCCGCCTTGCGGCGCGCCGCGCTGTAGACCTTCTCGAAGATGTAGGGCACCGCGAGGATGAACGACGGCCGGAACGCCACGAGATCGGGCAGCAGGGCGCTCGCCCGCAGCTCCGGCTGGTGGCCCAGCTTCACCCGGCCCCGGATCGCCGCGATCTCCACCATCCGGCCGAAGACATGCGCGAGCGGCAGGAACAGCAGCGTGGACGCCTGGTCGCCGGGGCGGGAGTGGAAGACCGGCTCCCAGCGGCGGATGACCGTGTCGGCCTCGTACATGAAGTTGCCGTGGGTGATCACGCACCCTTTGGGGCGGCCCGTGGTGCCCGACGTGTAGATGACCGTGGCGACCCCGTCGGGCCGTACGGCCGCGCGGTTGCGGTGCACGGCCGCGTCCTCGATCCCGGCGCCCGCCGCGACCAGTTCGTCCACGGCGCCGGCGTCGAGCTGCCACAGCCGCTTGAGCAGCGGCAGCCGGTCGATCACCGAGCCGACGCTCATGGCGTGGTCCTCGTGCTCCACGACGCAGGCGACGACCTCGGCGTCGTACAGCATCCACCAGATCTGCTCGGCCGACGACGTGGCGTAGACGGGCACCGACTGGACGCCGATCGACCAGAGGGCGAAGTCGAACAGCGTCCACTCGTAGCGCGTACGGGACATGATCGCGACCCGGTCGCCGAACCGCAGCCCCTCGGCGAGCAGCCCCTTGGCCAGGGCCAGCACCTGGTCGCGGAACTCCGCCGATGTGACGTCCTGCCAGCGTCCTTCCGCGTCCTTGCGGCCGAGTGCCACCCGGTCGGGGTCGGCCTCGGCGTGGTCGTACACGGCGTCCGCGAGCCCACCGGTGTGGGGCGGCGCTGCCGCGAGAGGGGGGGAAGTGAACTCGCGCAATGGCTTGGCTCCTTGTGGCGCTCCGCACAGCGCCGCGACGCTACCCCACAAGAAGCGGGTGCGGGAGTCCGTGCGCAAGCCGGAACCAAGCCATATCACCACAGGTCAGCGGCTGAAATACGGCCAGACCGGCAGGGCACGGACACACTTCTGACTGAAGAGTAAGTACGGCGCGGGGGAATCTCCACCGAATCCGTACGACGCTGTCACGCCCCGCCCGTTGTGACGCCCCCCGCCCGCTCTCACGCCCCCCGCCGCCGCCCCGCGCCCCTACGCCTCGGACAGCACCTTCGCCGGCGGCTCCGCGGCCGGTGCCTTCGGCGTCCGCACCCAGATCAGCACGGCCGCACCCGCGACGATCCCCACCGCCCCCGCCACCAGAGTCGCCGTGTTGAGCCCCGAGGCGAACGCGCTGTGCAGCACATGACCGCTCACCCGGCCGTGCAGCGCCTGCGCACCGCCGCCGGCCAGCAGATGCGAGGCGCCCACCGGGTCGGGCGTTTCGCCGCGCAGCGAGTCCGTCATCCGGGTCGTCACGAGCGTGCCGAAGACGGCCACCCCGAGCGCGAACCCGAGCTGCCGGAACGTGTTGACCGCGCCGCCCGCCATGCCCGCGTCACGCTGCGGTACGGAGGAGAGCGCTGCGCCCGCCAGGCTCGGCGAGACCAGCCCCACGCCAGCGCCCGCGACGGCCAGCCCCGGGCTGAGCGCCGCCCAGCCGGATCCCGCGTCCAGTACGGACTGCGCCAGCGCCCCGATGCCGACCAGCAGCAGCCCGCCGCCGAGCAGCAGCCGCGGCTGCACCCCGTGCAGCAGCCGGCCGGTCAGCGCGGCGACGACGAACGACAGCGCCGCCAGCGGCAGCAGCGCGAGTCCCGCCTCGACCGGGCTCATGCCGAGCAGCGTCTGGAGCCAGATCTCCGTGTACGGCAGCACACCGAACGCCGCGGCGTTGAACGCCAGCGCCGCCACCATCACCGCGACGAACGACGCGCCGCGGAACAGCGACAGATCCAGCAACGGCTGCGCGACCCGGCGCTCCACCACCACGAAGGCGATCAGCGCCACGGCCGCCACCGCGAGGGCGACGCCCGTCTGCGCCGACGTCCAGCCCTCGGTGCCCGCCCGCACCACCGCGAACGTCAGAGCGCCCGCGAACAGCGCGAAGCAGGCCGTCCCCGCCCAGTCGACCCGGCGGCCCTGCTCGCCGCGCCCCTCGTGCACCGCGCGCAGCGTCAGCCAGATCGCCAGCACGCTCACCGGCAGGTTGATGAAGAAGATCCAGCGCCAGTCGAGCCCCTCGGTCAGCACCCCGCCGAGCACCGGGCCGAGCGCGGCCGCAGCCCCGCTCACCGCACCCCAGATGCCCAGCGCGAACGACCTGTCACGGCCCTGGTAGGCCGCGCCGAGTATGGACAGCGTGGTCGCGAACATCGCTGCGGCCCCCACGCCCTGGAGCCCGCGCAGCGCGATCAGTTCCCCGGCGTTCTGCGCGAGGCCGCTGCCCAGCGAGGCCAGTGCGAACAACCCGGTGCCCACCGCGTACACCCGCCGCCTGCCCAGCACGTCGGCCGCCGCGCCGGCCCCCAGCAGCAGCGCCGCCAGCACCAGCGCGTAGATGTCGATGACCCACTGGAGTTCGCTGAGCGAGGCGTCGAGCCCGCCCGCCATGGCGGGCAGCGCCACGATCACGATGGTCACGTCCAGCAGCAGCATGAACGTGCCCAGACAGACCGCGACGAGCGGTCCCCACTTACGCATGATGTTCTCCCCATCGAACGGATTTCTCTCCTCCCGTACGATCAGGCAACGACCCCGATATCCGGCAGCCAGAACGAGGAAAGTGCCGGAATCCGACACGATCCGGGAATCAGCCGATGGAAACCGACCCGCGCGACCCGCACGATCCGCTCGACTGGCAGCTCCTGCACGCGCTGGAGGTCGACGCACGCGCGCCCTTCAGCCGGATCGCCGAGGTGCTCGGCGTCTCCGACCAGACCGTCGCCCGCCGCTACCGGCGGCTGGTCAGCGACATGGGGGTGCGCGTCGTCGGGGTGCGCGACGGCGCACGGCTCGGCCACGACAGTTGGATGCTGCGGCTGCGCTGCACCCCCGACGCGGCCGATCCGCTGGCCCGCGCGCTGGCCCGCAGGCCCGACACCGCCTGGATCGGGCTCACTTCGGGCGGCACCGAAGTGGTCTGCACGACCCGGTCCCGCAGCAAGGGCGAGCAGGAGGAGCTGCTGCTCGGCCGGCTCCCGCGCACCCCGGCCGTCGCCGAGATCAGGGCCCACCAGATGCTGCACCGGTTCTACGGCGGCCCGTCGGGCTGGCTCGCGAAGAGCAGGTCGCTGACCGACGAGCAGGTGGCGGCGCTGCGCGGTCCCGTCCCCGACGAACCGCACGAACCGCGGTCCTCCGCCGTCCTCACCGCCGAGGACGAGCCGCTGGTCGCCGCGCTCGAACGCGACGGCCGGGCCACCTTCGCCGAACTCCAGCGGGCCACCGGGCGTTCCGAGTCGTCGGTGCGCCGCAGGCTCGACCACCTGCTGGCGTCGGGGGCGCTCTTCATCGACGTCGCCTTCGACCAGGGCGTGTTCGGCTACGAGTTGCGGGCCATCCTCTGGATCACCGCCGCACCGGCCGCACTCGACTCCGTCGGCCGCGCGCTGGCCACCCACCCCGAGGTGGCGTTCGCCTCGGCGACGGCCGGCCACTGCAATCTGGTCGCGGTGATCGTGTGCAGCGACACCGCTTCCGTCTACCGCTATCTCAGCGAGGGCGTGGGCCGCCTCGACGGCGTGCAGCACGTCGAATGCGCGCCGGTGCTGCGTACGGTCAAACAGCTCACCTACGAGGAGCGCCGCCGCCCCTGAGCCGGGTCCCTGAGCCGGGTCTGCGAGCTGCGTCTGCGAGCCGGGTCCCTGAGCCGGGTCCCTAGGCCGGGCGCTGCAAGCGGTCGCCGCCCGTCAGGATCGCTTCGGCCAGCGCGTCGGCCGCCTCCTGGGCGCCCGGCTGCCGCCGCCCGTGCACCAGTACGAAGTCCACCTCGCCCAGCTCCGGCAGCCCGGCCCGCGCCGGGACCGGTACCAGGCCCTGCGGGACCAGGCCGCGGGTATGGGCCATCACGCCGAGCCCCGCGTGGGCCGCCGCGGTCAACCCGCTCAGGCTGGAACTCGTACACGCCACGCGCCAGGCCCTGCCCCGCGCCCCGAGCGCGTCCAGCGCCCGGGACCTGGTGATCGCCGGGGGCGGGTAGAGGATCAGCGGCACGGGCCGGTCCGGATCGACCCGCAGGCGCGGCGCGCCGATCCAGGTCAGCGCCGAGCGCCACACCAGCTCGCCGTGCCGGTCGCCGGTGCGCCGCTTGGCCAGGACGAGATCGAGCAGCCCGGCGCCCAACTGCTCGTGCAGCGTGCCGGACAGCTCGACCGTCAGCTCCAGATCCACCTCGGGATGCTCCTGCCGGAACGAATGCAGGATCTCGGGCAGCCGGGTCAGGACGAAGTCCTCGGAGACGCCGAACCGCAGCCTGCCGCGCAGCCGGGTGCCGCCGAAGAACGCGGCGGCGCGCTCGTGGGCCGCCAGGATCGTCCGGGCGAAGCCCAGCATCGCCTCGCCACTCTCCGTCAGCTCCACACTGTGCGTGTCCCGGCTGAACAGCGGGTGCCCGGCGGCCTGTTCGAGCCTGCGCACATGCTGGCTCACGGTCGACTGGCGAAGGCCGAGCCGCCCGGCGGCCCGGGTGAAACTGAGCGTCTGGGCCACGGTGAGAAACGTACGCAACTGCCCTGGGTCGTACACAGAGCCCAAGATTACCCGCCTATCGCGGAACGCGATCACAGTCAGAGCGGCGTACGGGATTCCCGATTTCCCTGATCAGCGGGACGATGGGGCGGCACGCCCCGTACCGAGCCCGAGTGGAGCACATGAACCGCCGCGTCACCCTCCCGTCCTGGCTTCCGATCGACCCGTTCATCCTCGCGCTCGTCGGGACCGTGGCCCTCGCGGCGCTGCTGCCCGCCTCCGGAGGGGCCGCCGATGTCGCGGGCGGCGCCTCGACCGGGGCTGTGGCGCTGCTGTTCTTCCTCTACGGAGCGCGACTGTCGACGCGGGAAGCGCTCGACGGGGTGCGGCACTGGCGACTGCATGCCACCGTCCTCGCTTGTACGTTCGTGCTCTTCCCGCTGCTGGGGCTCGCCGCCGGGGGGCTCGTACCGTCCGTGCTGACGCCCCAGCTCTACGACGGGCTGCTGTTCCTGTGCCTGGTGCCCTCCACCATCCAGTCGTCCATCGCCTTCACGTCCGTCGCGCGCGGCAATGTGCCGGCCGCGATCTGCGCCGGGTCGTTCTCCAGCGTCGTCGGGATCGTGGTCACCCCGCTGCTGGCCGCCGCACTGATCGGCGGCGGCGCCGTGGGCTTCTCCGCCGACTCGCTGCTCACGATCGTCGCGCAGCTCCTGGTGCCCTTCGTCGCGGGCCAGTCGCTGCGCCGCTGGGTCGGCGGCTTCCTGACCCGGCACAAGAAGCTGCTGGGCTTCGTCGACCGCGGCTCGATCCTGCTGGTGGTCTACACGGCGTTCAGCGAGGGCATGGTCGCCGGGATCTGGCACCAGGTGACGGTGGGGCGGCTCGCCGGGCTGCTGGCGGTGGAGGCGGTGCTGCTGGCCGCGATGCTGGCGGTCAGTTGGTACGGGGCGAAGCGGCTCGGCTTCGTACGGGGCGACCGGATCGCGATCCAGTTCGCCGGGTCGAAGAAGAGCCTGGCGGCCGGGCTGCCGATGGCGAGCGTGCTGTTCGGCGCGCACGCGAGCCTCGCCGTGCTGCCGCTGATGCTCTTCCACCAGACGCAGTTGATGGTGTGCGCGGTCATCGCGAAGCGCCGGGCCGCCGACCCGCCGCCCGGAGCGGCCGAGGTCGCACCCGTACCCGCCGCCGCGCAGGGGGACCCGGTGCGTTCGTAGCCGGGGCGGCCGCGGGCTGCGGACGGCGAACCCGGCCGGCGCAGGGGGCGCTCCCCGCCGGCCGGGTCTCGTCCCGTGCAGCGGGGCGGGTCATACCCCGGTGTGCAGGGCGATCCGCTCATCGCCCGCGTACACGTTCATGGAGGTGCCGCGCAGGAAACCGACCAGGGTGAGCCCGGCCTCCGCCGCCAGGTCGACCGCCAGCGACGACGGCGCCGAGACCGCGGCCAGCATCGGGATGCCCGCCATCACGGCCTTCTGGGCCAGCTCGAACGACGCGCGGCCCGACACCAGCAGGATCGACCGGGACAGCGGCAGCAGATCCTGCTGCAAGGCGTGGCCGACGAGCTTGTCGACCGCGTTGTGCCGGCCGACGTCCTCGCGGATCTCGTACATCTCGCCCGTCTCGGAGAACAGCGCGGCGGCGTGCAGGCCCCCGGTCCTGTCGAAGACCTGCTGCGCCGCCCGCAACCGGTCGGGGAGGCCGGACAGCAGCGCGGGTTCCACCAGGACCGGGGGAGTGTCGGAGATCGGGAAGCGCGCGGTGGTGCGTACGGCGTCCAGGCTCGCCTTGCCGCACAGTCCGCACGACGAGGTCGTGTAGACGTTGCGCTCCAGGCTGATGTCGGGCATCGGGACGCCGGGCGCGAGGCGTACGTCGACGATGTTGTACGTGTTGGTGCCGTCGTCCTTGGCTCCGGCGCAGTACACGATCGACCGCACGTCGGAGGCGGCGGCCAGCACCCCTTCGCTGACCAGGAACCCGGCGGCGAGCGCGAAGTCGTCGCCGGGGGTGCGCATCGTGATGGCGAGCGGTTTGCCGTTCAGCCGGATCTCCAGCGGCTCCTCGGCCACCAGTGTGTCGGGGCGGGTGGTGATCTGCCCGTCCCTGATCCGGATGGTGCGCCGGCGCTCGGTGACCCGTCCCATGTGATCCGCCCTACCCGTCCCGTACCGCTGTCCCGGTGGAGAGCCGGTGCCGGCCCTCGCGATCCACGATGCCATTGGCCGGCGGCCACGACTCATCGCATACAGTATTCTGTCTGCGATGGCCCAGGGGAACCCCGTGGACCGTTCTTTGTCGTGACCGCCGGCGGGACCGGGCGGGGAGATCGGGCGGGGAGATCAGGCGGCGGCGCCGCGGGCCAGCAGATCGGAGATGGCGCCGACCGTACGGAGCGTCGGTACCGGTACGCCGGTGACGCCGGCGAGTTCGACGACGGCGGCGAGCAGGACGTCGAGTTCCAGCGGTTTGCCCTTCTCCAGGTCCTGGAGGGTGGACGTCCGGTGGTCCCCGACGCGTTCGGCGCCCGCGATGCGCCGTTCGACGGTGATGTCGGGGTGGCAGCCCAGCGCCTCGGCGACGCGCAGGGTCTCCGCCATCATCAGCTCGATGACCTCGCGTGTGCCGCGGTGCAGGCACATCTCCCGCATGGTGGCGCGGGTGAGGGCGCTGATCGGGTTGAACGAGATGTTGCCGAGCAGTTTGATCCAGATGTCGTCGCGCAGCTCGGCCTCGACGGGGCATTTGAGCCCGCCGCTCTGCATGGCCGCGCTGAGGTCGAGGCACCGCCGCGACAGCGAGCGGTCGGGTTCGCCGATCGAGAAGCGGGTCCCTTCCAGATGCCGGACGATGCCGGGTCCCGCCAGCTCCGTCGCCGCGTAGACGACGCAGCCGACGGCCCGTTCCGGCGGCAGCACCGCGCTGACCGAGCCGCCGGGGTCGACGCTCTCGATCTTCCTGCCGTCGTACGGGCCGCCCAGGCCGTGGAAGTACCACCAGGGGATGCCGTTCTGGGCGGCGACGACCGCCGTGGTGTCCTTGAGCAGCGGCGTCACCAGCGGCCCGCACGCCGCGTAGGAGTTGGCCTTGAGCCCCAGGAACACATAGTCGACCGGGCCGATCTCGTCCGGTCGGTCGGTGGCGTGCACCCGCGCGGTGAAATCGCCGCGCGGGCTGTACACCCGGACTCCGTGCTGCCGCATGGCCGCGAGATGCGGTCCACGGGCGATGAGATGGACGTCGGCGCCGGCTCGGTCGAGCGCGGCTCCGACATAGGCGCCGATCGCTCCGGCGCCGACAACTGCGACCTTCACCGTGAGGCCCCCTGTCATTGTCGACGATATATTGTCTACAGTATGGAGTTCCCGTCGACAAGGTACCTGACGCCGCATACTGTCGACAGATTCGGTGAAGGATCTTCCCAACCGGCCGACGGGTTCCTAGAGTTCGCGAGCATGACCCCACCCGTCGCACCGGCAGGCTGGAGCCGCTGGCTCGTGCCGCCCGCCGCGCTCGCGGTCCATCTGTCGATCGGCCAGGCGTACGCCTGGAGCGTCTTCAAGCCCCCACTCGAATCCGCGCTCGACCTGTCGGGGACGGCCAGCGCCCTCCCCTTCCAGCTCGGCATCGTCATGCTCGGCCTGTCGGCCGCCTTCGGCGGGACCCTCGTCGAGCGCAACGGTCCGCGCTGGGCGATGACCGTCGCGCTGTCCTGCTTCTCCGCCGGCTTCCTGCTCGCCGCGCTCGGCGCGGCGACCGAGCAGTACTGGCTGATCGTCTTCGGCTACGGGTTCGTCGGCGGCATCGGTCTGGGCATCGGCTACATCTCGCCCGTCTCCACGCTGATCAAGTGGTTCCCCGACCGGCCGGGGATGGCGACCGGCATCGCCATCATGGGCTTCGGCGGCGGCGCGCTGATCGCCTCGCCCTGGTCCGCGCAGATGCTGAAGTCCTTCGGCAGCGACAGCGGCGGCATCGCGCTGGCCTTCCTCGTGCACGGCCTGGTCTACGCCGTGTTCATGTCGCTCGGCGTGCTGCTGATCCGGGTGCCGCGGCCCGGCGAGCGGCCCGGCAGGGCGGGGGCGCCCGTGGTGGCCGCCGAGCCGGCCTCCGGCGTCCAGGTGTCGGCCGGATCCGCCCTGCGCACCCCGCAGTTCTGGTGTCTGTGGGTCGTGCTGTGCATGAACGTCACCGCGGGCATCGGGGTGCTGGAGCGCGCGGCCCCGATGATCACCGACTTCTTCTCCGACACCTCGGCCCCGGTCTCGGTCTCGGCGGCGGCCGGCTTCGTCGCGCTGCTCTCCGCGGCCAACATGGCGGGCAGGATCGGCTGGTCGTCCCTCTCGGACGTGATCGGCCGCAAGAACATCTACCGGTTCTACCTGCTCGTCGGCATCGTCATGTACGTACTGATCTTCCTGACCGGTGACTCCGCCAAGCCGCTCTTCGTCATCTGCGCGATGGTCATCCTGTCGTTCTACGGCGGCGGCTTCGCCACGCTGCCCGCCTATCTCAAGGACCTGTTCGGCACGTACCAGGTCGGCGCGATCCACGGCCGGCTGCTGACCGCGTGGTCGGTCGCCGGGGTCCTCGGCCCGCTCATCGTCAACCGGGTCGCCGACAGCCAGGCGGACGCGGGCAAGAGCGGCCCCTCGCTGTACGGGGTCTCGTTCGTCGTCATGATCTGCCTGCTGGCCGTCGGCTTCGTCGCGAACGAGCTGATCAGGCCCGTCGATCCGCGCCACCACCACATCCCGGCCCCGAGGGAGGCAGCCGATGACCACGCCGTCACCGAGCAGCACGGCATCTGAGTCCCGGCGCACCGGGCTGATCGTCTTCGCCTGGCTCTGGGTGGGGATTCCGTTGGCGTACGGTGTGTACGAGCTTGTCCTGAAGGCCAGACAGTTGTTCACCGGATGATGCGGACTCTCCAAGCGGCGCGGGCGAATCCTGTTGGTTCACCTGTCTTCGTACCGGCCGGTCGCTGACGAGACTGGAGGACTCCTGACGTCGAAGCAGAGGGGGTCCCCGGTATGACCGGCACTCGTATCACCGCGCTCGGCCATTACCAGCCCGCCAAGGTGCTCACCAACGACGACCTCACGGCGTTGGTGGACACCAGCGACGAGTGGATCAGCAGCCGGGTCGGGATCAAGACCCGGCATGTGGCGGGCCCCGACGAACCGGTGGACGAGCTGGCCGCGCACGCCGGGGCGAAGGCGCTGGCCGCGGCCGGCCTCGTCCCCGCCGACATCGACCTGGTCCTGGTCGCGACGTCCACGGCGATCGACCGCTCGCCGAACACGGCGGCCCGGGTCGCCGCCCGGCTCTCCATGGGCTCACCGGCCGTCATGGACCTCAACGTGGTGTGCGCGGGCTTCACCCACGCCCTCGCCACCGCCGACCACACCGTGCGGGCCGGCGCCGCCTCCCGGGTCCTGGTCATCGGCGCCGACAAGATGGCCGGCGTCGCCGACTGGACCGACCGCTCCACCTGCGTCCTGGTGGGGGACGGGGCCGGCGCCGCCGTCGTCGAGGCGACGGGGGACGGCGAGCAGCCCGGGATCGGTCCGGTGCTGTGGGGCTCGGTGCCCGAGATGGGCCACGCGGTACGTATCGAGGGCACCCCGCCGGTCTTCGCCCAGGAGGGCCAGGCCGTCTACCGCTGGGCGATCACCCAGCTCCCGCCGCTCGCGCGCGAGACGTGCCTGCGGGCGGGTGTCGCGCTGGAGGACCTCGGCGCGGTCGTCCTGCACCAGGCCAACCTGCGGATCATCGAGCCGCTCGCGCGCAAGATCGGCGCCGTCAACGCGGTGATCGCCCGGGACGTGGTCGATTCGGGCAACACCTCGGCGGCCTCGATCCCGATGGCGCTGTCCAAACTGGTGGACCGCGGCGAAGTCGCCTCCGGAGCGCCCGCGCTGCTCTTCGGCTTTGGCGGAAATCTCTCTTACGCCGGGCAGGTAATCCGGTGTCCATGAATCCGCCACCCTTCGGTAGACTGTAGACGATAACCAATGTGCCGAGGCGCGGGGCCGGTCGGCACGGTCGTGGTCACCGCCCGCCAGAAGGGGGAGCGCAATGTTGTCGCCAGGACTGCCGCAGGGGGCCGTGCCCAGGCTCGAACGACAGGGACCGCTGCGTGAGCGGGTGTACGAGGCGCTGCTGGAGCTGATCACGACGCGCGCGCTGCGCCCGGGGCAGCATCTGGTCGAGAGCGAACTCGCCGGCCATCTGGGGGTGTCCAGGCAGCCGGTGCGCGAGGCGCTGCAGCGGCTGAACACCGAGGGCTGGATCGATCTGCGCCCGGCCCAGGGCGCGTTCGTGCACGAGCCGACCGAGGACGAGGCGGACCAGCTCCTGTCCGTGCGCACCCTCCTCGAAGCGGAGGCGGCCCGGCTCGCCGCCGCCAACTCCGGCACGGCGGGCATCGCGGCCCTGGAGGAGCTGTGCGCCAGGGGCGAGCAGTCGGTCGCCGACGACGACGTGGACCTGACGGTCGCCACCAACGCGGCCTTCCACGCCAAGGTGATGGAACTGGCCGGCAACGTCGTCCTGGCCGAGCTGGCGGCGCAGGTGGACCGGCGGGTCCGCTGGTACTACACGCCGGTCGCCCGGCAGCGCGGCAAGCAGTCCTGGATCGAGCACCGCGCGCTGATCGCCGCCATAGCCGACCGGGACGAGCGGCGCGCGACGGAAGTCATGCGGGCGCACACGGAGCACACCCGTACCACCTACCACGATCGCGAACAGGTCTGATCCAGCCGCCACTTGAGGCGCAATCGCGCCCCAAGTGTGCCCCGCCACCCGTCTTCGCGCCAGTCTCCGGTCCGATCTCGCCATCGCTTTGTCTTCGGTGTGGAGAAAGTTATGACGGATTCACGCGCAACTTCTTCCCCCTGCGGGCAAGCGCTGCTACGTTCCCCTCGAAAGCACAAGAAACACAGCCGACAAGGCACGTAGCCGACAAGGCGGGGAGGGGCGCGTGAGACGCATGACCGCACGACCCGCGAACGCGCACCAGGCGCGACTGCTCAGGCTGCTGCGTGACGGTGGCCCCAACTCCCGCGCCCAGCTCGGTGATCAGGTCGACCTCTCGCGGTCCAAGCTGGCCGTCGAGGTCGACCGGCTGCTGGAGACCGGACTCGTCGTCGCCGACGGACTCGCCGCATCGCGCGGCGGACGCCGCTCCCACAACATCCGGCTGGCGCCCGCCCTGCGCTTCCTCGGCGTGGACATCGGTGCCACCTCGATCGACGTGGCCGTCACCAACGCGGAGCTGGAGGTGCTCGGGCACCTCAACCACCCGATGGACGTACGCGAGGGCCCGGTCGCCGTCTTCGAGCAGGTGCTCACGATGGCGGGCAAGCTCAAGGTGTCCGGTCTCGCCGACGAGTTCGACGGCGCCGGCATCGGGGTCCCCGGTCCTGTCCGCTTCCCCGAGGGTGTGCCCGTAGCACCGCCGATCATGCCCGGCTGGGACGGTTTCCCGGTCCGCGAGGCGCTCAGCCAGGAACTGGGCTGCCCCGTCATGGTCGACAACGACGTGAACCTGATGGCGATGGGGGAGCAGCACGCGGGCGTCGCACGCTCCGTCGGCGACTTCCTCTGCGTCAAGATCGGTACCGGTATCGGCTGCGGCATCGTCGTCGGCGGCGAGGTCTACCGCGGTACGACGGGCAGCGCGGGCGACATCGGCCATATCCAGGTGGAGCCCGACGGCCGCGCCTGCGCGTGCGGCAACAGGGGCTGCCTGGAAGCCCACTTCAGCGGCGCTGCGCTCGCCCGCGACGCCGACGACGCGGCCCGTGACGGCCGCTCACCCGAACTCGCCGCCCGGCTCGCCGCCGGCGGCACACTGACGGCGGTCGACGTCGCGGCGGCGGCGGCGGCCGGTGACACCGCCGCACTCGACCTCATCCGCGACGGCGGCAACCGCGTCGGCCAGGTCATCGCCGGGCTCGTCAGCTTCTTCAACCCCGGACTCGTCGTGATCGGCGGCGGTGTGACCGGCCTCGGCCACACCCTGCTGGCCTCGGTCCGCACCCAGGTCTACCGGCAGTCCCTGCCGCTGGCCACCGGCAACCTCCCCATCGTCCTGGGGGAGTTGGGCCCCGTCGCCGGAGTCACCGGCGCGGCCCGGCTCATCAGCGACCACCTGTTCTCGCCGGCCTGACGCCGGCGGCGCGCAGCACCGTAAACACACCGCACCGCACAGCAAAGCAACACCGCACAACAAAGAACAACACCGCACCACACCGCACCACCCGGCACCACGGCACAGCGCAACGGCACCACGGCACAGCACCAGCACCGCACACGCACGAGCCGCACACACGCAAGAGCCGCACCGTGCTCCACCCTGCCCTTGACCTGCCCTGCCCGCGGGGCGGCCGGTTCCGCCGAGGGGATACGCCATGGCACCAGCACCACCCGAATCCGTCCTGCTCACCATGTCCGGCATCACCAAGTCCTTCCCCGGAGTCCGCGCCCTCGACGGGGTGGACCTGGAGGTGAGGGCCGGCGAGGTGCACTGCCTGCTGGGCCAGAACGGCGCAGGCAAGTCC
This sequence comes from Streptomyces sp. NPDC087906, assembly GCF_055584925.1. Taxonomy (NCBI): domain Bacteria; kingdom Bacillati; phylum Actinomycetota; class Actinomycetes; order Kitasatosporales; family Streptomycetaceae; genus Streptomyces; species Streptomyces sp. NPDC087906. Next base: position 293,938 of record NZ_JBVJLC010000003.1, on the reverse strand, counting down.
ACACTCATCAAGGTGCTGGCCGGTGCCCACCAGCCCAACGACGGTGTGATCACCTGGCGCGGCGAAGCGGTCGCGCTCAAGTCACCCATCGCCGCCATGCGGCTCGGCATCGCCACCATCTACCAGGAACTCGACCTGGTGGAAGGGCTTTCGGTCGCCGAGAACATCTTCCTCGGCCATGAACCCACCAGCGCCGGGTTCGTCGTCAGGGGCCGGGAGGCCAGGAGGAACGCCGAGGCGCTGCTGAAGCGGCTCGGCCACCCGGAGATCCAGGCCCACCGCACCGTCGGCTCGCTCTCCGCGGCCCAGCAGCAGATCGTCTCCATGGCGCGCGCGCTCTCCCACGACGTACGCCTGATCGTCATGGACGAACCGTCAGCGGCCCTCGACCCGGACGAGGTCGACAACCTCTTCCGGATCGTCGCCACCCTGATCGCCGACGGGGTCGCCGTCGTCTACATCTCCCACCGGCTCGAAGAGATCCGCCGCATCGGCGACCGGGTCACCGTGCTCAAGGACGGCAAGACCGTCGCCGTCGGCCTGCCGGCCAAGGAGACCCCGACCCGCGAGATCGTCGCCCTGATGACCGGACGGAACGTCGAGTACGTCTTCCCCGAGCACCAGGCGGCGCCGCCGGCCGCGACGACCGAACCCGTCCTGCGGGTCGAAGGACTCTCCAGGGAAGGCGAGTTCGCCCCCGTCGACCTCGAACTGCGGCCCGGCGAGATCGTCGGCCTCGCCGGCCTCGTCGGCTCCGGGCGCTCCGAGATCCTGGAGACCATCTACGGTGCCCGCAAGCCGAGCACCGGCCAGGTCTTCGTCGCCGGCAAACCACTGCGCCCCGGCAGTGTGCGCGCAGCCGTACGGGCCGGTATCGGGCTCGCGCCCGAGGAGCGCAAGGCCCAGGGCCTGCTGATGCTCGAATCCGTCACCCGCAACGTGTCGGTCTCGACCCTCTCCCGCTTCTCGCGGGCCGGCTGGCTCGACCGGTCGGCCGAGCGCTCCGCCGCCCAGGCGGCCACCAGGGAGCTGTCCCTGCGCCCCGACAACCCGGACGCCCGGATCCGCACCCTCTCCGGCGGCAACCAGCAGAAGGCGGTACTCGCCCGCTGGCTGCTGCGCGGCTGCCGGGTCCTGCTCCTCGACGAACCCACCCGCGGTGTGGACGTCGGCGCGCGCGCCGAGCTCTACTCCGTGATCCGCCGGCTGGCCGACGACGGCCTGGCCGTACTGCTCGTCTCCAGCGAGGTCCCCGAAGTCCTGGGCCTCGCCGACCGGGTGCTGGTGCTCCGGGAAGGCCAGGTCGTCCACCGGGCGCCGGCCGAGGAGCTCGACGAACACCGTGTACTCGACCTTGTGATGGAAGGGAGCCCGACGCCATGAAACAGCCTGCCTCTGAGGCGCAGCAGGGCGGGCCGGACGCCGCGGCCGCACCCGAGCAGCCGACGTCCGCCGTCAGCACCGCCAAGTCAGGTCCGCAGAAGGGCGGCAGGCCAGGACTCGGGCTGCGGCTCGATGTCCGCAACCTCTCGCTGCTCGGTGTGCTCGTCGCACTGATCATCGTCGGGGGCATCACCAAGCCCGAGCAGTTCCTCGACGTCAACAACCTCCAACTCGTGCTCACCCAGGCCTCGGTCATCGGTGTGGTCACGGTCGGCGCGACCTTCGTCATCACCAGCGGCGGGATCGACCTGTCCGTCGGGGCGATCGTGGCGCTGGCGTCGGTGTGGGCGACGACGGTCGCCACCCAGGAGTTCGGCTTCTGGGGCATCCTGTTCACCGCGGTGGTGGTGGGCCTCGCCTGCGGCCTGGTCAACGGTGTGCTGATCGCGTACGGCGGGATGGTGCCCTTCATCGCGACCCTCGCGATGCTGGCCTCGGCCCGCGGTCTCGCGCTCCAACTCACCGACGGCAAGACCCAGATCGTCACCGTCCAGTCGGTGCTCGACCTCGGTGGCCGCGACTCCTACGTCCTCGGCATACCGCCGCTCGTCATCGTCTTCGCCGCCGTGACGGTCGTCGGCTGGCTGGTGCTCAACCGCACCACCTTCGGCCGCCGCACGGTCGCGGTCGGCGGCAACCCGGAGGCCGCGCGGCTCGCCGGTATCGACGTCCGCAGGCAGCGGCTGTACCTGTACCTGCTCTCCGGCCTCTGCTGCGGTATCGCCGCGTTCCTGCTGGTGGTGCTGGCCGGTTCGGGCCAGAACACCAACGGAAACCTCTACGAACTCGACGCCATCGCCGCCGCGATCATCGGTGGCACCCTGCTCAGCGGCGGCCGCGGCACCATCGTCGGCTCCGTACTCGGTGTGCTGGTGTTCACCACGATCACCAACATCTTCGCCCTCAACAACCTGCAGAGCGACGTCCAGCAGATCGCCAAGGGCGTCATCATCGTCGCCGCGGTCCTGGTCCAGCGGCGCACAGCGCGGGGTGGCGAGGGCTGACCTCGCCCATGTCGTAACCCGGCACCCGCCCGAACTCGTCACCCCCTCAAGCCCGATCCGAAGAACGCCCTATCCGAAGGGTTCAACCGCCATGCCAGAAACCAGCCGCAGAGGACTGCTCTTCGGCACCGCCGCCGTCTCGGCGGGTGCCTTCCTCACCGCCTGCACCAGCAACGAGCCCGACAAGAAGGAAGCGGCGGCCGACACCAAGCCGGCCGCGACCGACAAGCCGGGCAAGCACGTCACCATCGGCTTCGCGGGACCGCAGGCCGACCACGGCTGGCTCAACGCCATCAACGAGCAGGCCAAGGCACGCGCCGCCACGTACTCCGACGTGACACTGGAGGCCACCGAGGGCTCCAACGACACGGCCGCCCAGATCGGCCAGGTCGACACACTGATCAACAAGAAGGTCGACGTCCTGGTGGTCCTGCCGGGCGATGGCAAGGCGCTCACCCAGGCGGGGCTCAAGGCCATGCGGGCCGGTATCCCGGTCATCAACCTGGACCGGATCTTCGCCACCCCGCAGGCGTACCGCTGCTGGATCGGCGGCGACAACTACGGCATGGGCCTCAACGCCGGCAACTACATCGGCGAGAAGCTCAAGGGCAAGGCCAACGCCAAGGTCATCGAGCTGGCCGGCATCGACGGTCTCGAACTGACTACCCAGCGCACCAAGGGCTTCGACGACGCCCTGAAGAACTACCCCAACATCAAGAAGGTCGCCCGGCAGGCGGCCGAGTTCACCGTCGAGTCCGGCCAGGCCAAGATGGCCCAACTGCTCCAGGCCCAGCCCAACTTCGACGCCATCTGGAACCACGACGACGACCAGGGCGTGGGCGCCCTGCGCGCCATCGACCAGGCGGGCCGCGACGGCTTCCTGATGGTCGGCGGCGCGGGCGCCAAGTCGGCGATGGACGCCATCAAGGCCGACAACAGTGTGCTGAAGGCGACCGTCCTCTACCCGCCCACCATGGCCGCGTCCGCCATCGACCTGGCGCGCGCGCTCGCCCAGTCCAAGGGCATCAGCGGGATCTCGGAAACGGAGATACCCACCCAGATCACCGTCTTCTCCGCCGTGGTAGACAAGACGAACATCGATCAGTACCTGCCGTCCGGCTTTAGCTGACCGGCCCTGGTGCGTCCGTCCCCCACTGAATGAGAGACGAGGAGTGTCCCGTATGACCCCCAGGGAAGCGTCGGAGAAAGAGGCCGGTGCGCCGCCGACACTCGGTGTCGGCATGGTCGGATACGCGTTCATGGGCGCCGCCCACTCACAGGGGTGGCGCACCGCAGGACATGTCTTCGACCTGCCGATGCGCCCGGCGCTCGCCGCGATCTGCGGACGAGACGCCGACTCCGTGCGCGCGGCGGCGGCCAAACACGGCTGGGCCGCCGCCGAGACGAACTGGCGGGACCTCATCGCCCGGGACGATGTGCAGTTGGTCGACATCTGCACACCGGGGGACAGCCACGCGGAGATCGCCATCGCCGCGCTGGAGGCGGGCAAGCACGTGTTGTGCGAGAAGCCGCTCGCCAACTCGGTCGCCGAGGCGGAGGAGATGGTCAGGGCCGCCGAAGCGGCCAGGTCGCGCGGGCAGTTGGCGATGGTGGGGTTCAACTACCGCCGGGTGCCGGCTGTCGCGTACGCCCGCAAGCTCATCGCCGAGGGCAGGCTGGGCACACTGCGCCATCTGCGGGTCACCTATCTCCAGGACTGGCTGGTCGACCCGGAGTTCCCGCTCACCTGGCGGCTCCAGCAGGAGCACGCGGGCTCCGGGGCGCTCGGCGACCTGGGGGCGCACATCATCGACCTCGCCCAGTTCCTGACGGGCGAGCCGCTGGCGGGGGTCTCCGCGCTGTCGGAGACCTTCGTCAAGGAGCGCCCCGTGCTGGCGGGGGCCTCGGCGGGTCTTTCGGCGTCCGGCGGCGCCGAGCACGGTCCGGTGACCGTGGACGACGCCGCCGTGTTCACCGGCCGGCTCGCCTCCGGCGCGCTGGCCTCGTTCGAGGCGACCCGGTTCGCCTCGGGCCGCAAGAACGCGCTCAAGCTGGAGATCAACGGCGAGCGCGGTTCGCTCGCCTTCGACCTGGAGCGCCTCAACGAGCTGCAGTTCCACGACCACACCGAACCGGCGCCGTCGTCCGGCTTCCGCCGGATCCTGGTCACCGAGCCGGAACACCCGTACCTGGAGGCGTGGTGGCCGCCGGGCCACGCGCTCGGCTACGAGCACACCTTCATCCACCAGGCCCGCGACCTGGTCGAGGCGATCGCCGCCGGCACCGACCCGGCGCCGTCGTTCGCCGACGGACTGCAGGTGCAGCGGGTGCTCGCAGCCGTCGAGGAGAGCGCGGCGAAGAACGCCGTCTACACACCCGTGCCGCCCCCGCCGGGGACACCCGCCTAGGAGGTCCGAATGCCACGTCCGTTCACCCTGTTCACCGGCCAGTGGGCCGATCTGCCCCTGGAAGAGGTCTGCAGGCTCGCCCGTGACTTCGGTTACGACGGCCTGGAACTCGCCACCTGGGGCGACCACTTCGAGGTCGACAAGGCCCTGGCCGACCCGGGGTACCTGGACAGCCGCCACCAACTGCTCGACAAGTACGGGCTCAAGTGCTGGGCGATCTCCAACCACCTGGTGGGCCAGGCGGTCTGCGACAGCATCATCGACGAGCGCCACCAGGGCATCCTGCCCGGCCGCATCTGGGGCGACGGGGAGCCCGAGGGCGTCAGGCAGCGCGCCGCCGCCGAGATCAAGGACACCGCGCGGGCCGCGGCCGCCTTCGGCGTCAACACGGTCATCGGCTTCACCGGATCCTCCATCTGGCATCTGGTGGCGATGTTCCCGCCGGTGCCGCCCGGGATGATCGAGCGGGGCTACCAGGACTTCGCCGAGCGCTGGAACCCGATCCTGGACGTCTTCGACGCCGAGGGGGTGCGCTTCGCCCACGAGGTGCACCCGAGCGAGATCGCGTACGACTACTGGACCACCAAGCAGGCGCTCGAAGCGGTCGACCACCGGCCCGCGTTCGGGCTGAACTTCGACCCCAGCCACTTCGTGTGGCAGGACCTGGACCCGGTCAACTTCCTCTACGACTTCCGGGACCGGATCTACCACGTGGACTGCAAGGAGGCCCGCAAGCGGCTCGACGGCCGCAACGGCCGGCTGGGCTCGCACCTGCCCTGGGGCGACCCGAGGCGCGGCTGGGACTTCGTCTCCGCGGGCCACGGCGACGTGCCGTGGGAGGACGTCTTCCGGATGCTGCGGTCGATCGGCTACGAGGGTCCCGTCTCCGTCGAGTGGGAGGACGCGGGCATGGACCGGCTCGCCGGGGCGCCCGAGGCGCTCAGGGACCTGAAGCGCTTCGACTTCGACCCGCCCACCGCGTCGTTCGACGCGGCCTTCGGCGGCGGCGAGTAGGGCCGGGCCTCCCCGCCCGGCCCCGCACGGACAGCCCGGTGGTGACCACCACCACCGGGCGGTCCGGCATGCCCGGATCCGCCTTTGTCCTGATCCGGGAAAAAGTGCAACTTCACCTCTGCGCAAGGTCTTTCCGTCCCGGACGAACCCGGCTACCGTCCACTGAGGTGTACAGGACACAGATGGTCCCCGGTACACGGATGGTCCCCGGTGTGACGGCGCACGCCGGTGCCAAGAGAGCGCCTCGCGCTCCTCGGTGACCCGCAGGTACGAACAGCCCACTTCTGGAGGACTTTCGTGCACAGAAAACGTCTCAGAGCCAGACCACTCCTCGCACTGCTCACCGGTGCGCTGCTCGCCGTCGGCAGCCTCAGCGCCGTACCCGCCGTCGCGGCGGACCCGACCACCCGGCACGAGGAGGAGCCGGCCGCCGACCCCAGCTTCCAGCAGGTGACCCTCGCGAAGGGCGCCGACGAGGTGGGCGAGCCGATGTCGCTCGCCGTCCTGCCGGACCGGCAGGTGCTGCACACCTCGCGTGACGGCACACTGCGGATCACCGACGCCGCCGGCACCACCAAGGTCGCCGGCACACTGGAGGTCTACAGCCACGACGAGGAAGGCCTCCAGGGCGTCGGCGTCGACCCCGGCTTCGCCGAGAACCGCGCGATCTACCTGTACTACGCGCCCAAGCTCAACACCCCCGACGGCGACGCCCCCGAGAACGGCACCGCCGCCGATTTCGCACCCTTCGACGGGTACAACCGGCTCTCGCGCTTCACACTGAACGCGGACGGCACCCTCGACAAGGCGAGCGAGAAGAAGGTCCTCGACGTCGCGACGTCCCGCGGCACCTGCTGCCACGTCGGCGGCGACATCGCGTTCGACGGCGACGGAAACCTGTACCTGTCGACCGGCGACGACACCAACCCCTTCGCCTCCGACGGCTACACGCCCATCGACGAACGCCCGGACCGCAACCCGGCGTTCGACGCGCGGCGCAGCGCCGGGAACTCCAACGACCTGCGCGGCAAGGTGCTGCGCGTCAAGGTCGCCGACGACGGCTCGTACACCGTCCCCGAGGGCAACCTCTTCGCTCCCGGTACGGACAAGACCCGCCCCGAGATCTACGCGATGGGCTTCCGCAACCCGTTCCGGCTGTCGGTCGACAAGCAGACCGGCGTTGTGTACGTGGGCGACTACGGCCCCGACGCGGGGGCGGCCTCGCCGACCCGCGGGCCGGGCGGCCAGGTCGAGTTCGCGCGGATCACCGAGGCCGGCAACTTCGGCTGGCCGTACTGCACGGGGAACAACGACCCGTTCGTGGACTACGACTTCGCGACCGGGACGTCGGGCGCCGCCTTCGACTGCGCGGCGCCGAAGAACACCTCGCCGCACAACACGGGTCTCACCGACCTGCCGCCGGCCCAGCCGGCCTGGATCCCCTACGACGGCGGCAGCGTACCGGAGTTCGGCAACGGCTCCGAGTCCCCGATGGGCGGACCCGTCTACCGCTACGACGCCGACTCCGACTCCGCGGTGAAGTTCCCCGAGGAGTACGACGGCGACTTCTTCGCCGGTGAGTTCGGCCGGCAGTGGATCAAGCGGATCGAGCAGGGCGCCGACGGCACGGTCTCCAAGATCAACGACTTCCCGTGGACCGGCACCCAGGTCATGGACATGGAGTTCGGCCCCGACGGCGCGCTCTACGTACTCGACTACGGGCTCTCCTGGTTCGGCGGCGACGACAACTCCGCCGTCTACCGCATCGAGAACATCACCGGCGGACGCTCGCCCGTCGCGGTCGCCTCGGCCAACAAGACCTCGGGCACCGCGCCCCTGCGGGTCAGCTTCTCCTCCGCCGGCACCCAGGACCCGGACGGCGACGAGCTGTCCTACGCATGGGACTTCGGCGACGGGACCAGCTCGACGGAAACCAATCCGGTCCACCCGTACAAGAAGAACGGCACCTACACCGCGACCCTCACCGCGACCGACCCGGCAGGCCACACCGGCACCGCGTCCGTACGGGTGGTCGTCGGCAACACCGCGCCCAAGGTGACCCTGCAACTCCCGGCCGACGGAGCGCTGTTCAGCTTCGGCGACGCCATCCCGTTCAAGGTCACGGTCACCGACCCCGAGGACGGCACGGCGATCGACTGCGCCAAGGTCACCGTCCGCTACATCCTCGGCCATGACAACCACGGCCATCCGATCACCTCGGCCAACGGCTGCGAAGGCACCATCACGGCGCCGGCCGACGCCGACCACGATCCCAACGCCAACATCTTCGGTGTGATCGACGCCGAGTACACCGACGGCGGAGGCGGCGGCCAGGCGGCGCTCACCAGCCACGACGAGGCGCAGCTCCAGCCCCGCCACCGGCAGGCCGAGCACTTCACCGACTCGTCCGGGATCAGCACCCCGGCCAAGACGAGCGCCAACGGCGGCAAGACGGTCGGCGACATCGACAACGGCGACTGGATCTCGTTCGCGCCGTACAACCTGACCGGTTCGAAGACACTGACCGCGCGGATCTCCTCGGCCGGCGCGGGCGGCTTCCTCGAAGTGCGCACCGGATCGCCCGACGGCAATCTGCTCGGCTCCGCGCCCATCCCGGTCACCGGGAGCTGGGACACGTTCCAGGACGTCGACGTCCCCCTGCGGGCCGTACCGAAGAAGTCCACAGAACTGTTCCTCGTCTTCAAGGGCGGTGCGGGCGCGCTCTACGACCTGGACGACTTCCAGATCAGCGACCAGGCGCCCGGCAAGATCCAGAAGCGGGTGCTGGTCTTCTCCAGGACCGCGGGCTTCCGGCACGACGCGATCCCCGAGGGCATCGCGGCCCTGAAGGAACTGGGCAAGGACAACAACATCACGGTCGACACCACCGAGACCGCCGCCCAGTTCACCACCAACAACCTCGCCCGCTACGACGCGGTGGTCTTCATGTCCACCACCGGCGATGTGCTCGACGCGTCCCAGCAGGCCGCGTTCGAGAACTTCATCTCCACCGGCGGCGGCTATCTGGGCGTCCACGCGGCGGCCGACACCGAGTACGACTGGCCGTTCTACGGCGGCCTGGTCGGCGCCTACTTCCAGGGCCACCCGCAGATCCAGCCGGCCACCGTACGCGTCGAGGACCACACCAACCCGGCCACCGCGCACTTCGGTGACACCTGGGCGCACACCGACGAGCTGTACAACTACCGCACCAACCCGCGCTCCAAGGTGCGGGTGCTGGCGACCCTCGACGAGACCACGTACCAGGGCGGCACGATGCGCGGCGACCACCCGATCGCCTGGTGCCAGTCCTACGAGGGCGGCCGGTCCTTCTACACCGGACTCGGCCACACCAAGGAGTCCTACGCCGACCCCGACTTCCGCCAGCACCTGCTGGGCGGACTGCGGTACGCGGCAGGACAGGTCAAGGCCGACTGCGCGCCGAAGACGGGTTACCGGACCATCTTCAACGGGCAGACACTGGAAGGCTGGAAGCAGGCGGGCCCCGGCAAGTTCACCGTCGCCGACGGTGAACTGCGCAGCGAGGGCGGCCTGGGCATGCTCTGGTACCAGCCCAAGCAGCTCGGCTCCTACTCGCTGAAGCTCGACTGGAAGCTCGACGGAGACGACAACTCCGGTGTGTTCGTGGGCTTCCCCGAGTCCGACGACCCCTGGTCGGCGGTGGACAACGGGTACGAGGTGCAGATCGACGCGACCGACGCGCCGGACCGCACCACCGGCTCGGTCTACACCTTCAAGGCGGCCGACATCAAGGCCAGAGACCGGGTGCTACGGCCGCCCGGCCAGTGGAACAGCTACGAGATCAAGGTCCAGGGTGAGCGTCTGCAGGTCTTCCTCAACGGAGTGAAGATCAACGACTTCACCAACACCGACCCTGTGCGGAGCCTGAAGGACGGCTACCTCGGCATCCAGAACCACGGTGCCGACGACCAGGTCGCCTTCCGGAACATCCAACTCAGGGAACTGCCTGCCCAGTAGAGCCGGGCAGCCGCCAGCCGGCGGCGGGCGGGGAGGCGCCGTACCCCCCGCCCGTCGCCGCCCATCAACCACCACAGCACGACCGGCACATCAACGGCAGGGAGGCAGCCCGTGACCATCACCGAATCGACTGCAGGACGTACCGGAGTCTGGTTCGTCGGAGCGCGCGGCTCCGTCGCCACGACCGCCGTCGCGGGATGCGCGGCGGTCACCGCCGGGCTCCACCCGCCGACCGGCATGGTCACCGAGACCCCGCCGTTCGCGGCAGCCGGCCTCCCCGCCCTGTCCACCCTCGTCTTCGGCGGCCACGACACGGCCAGTTGCCCGCTGCCCAAGCGCGCCGAGGAGCTGACCGCCGCCGGCGTACTGCCGCACGGCCTGCCCGCCGCGATCGGCGCCGAACTCGCCGCCGCCGACGAGGAGATACGCCCCGGCGGACCGCAGGCCGGCGACACCCGCGACGACGACCAGCTCATCGCCGCCTTCGCCGAGGACATCGCCGACTTCCGGCGCCGCACCGGCGTCGCCCGCGTCGTCGTCGTCAACGTGTCGTCCACCGAACCCCAGCCGGGCCCCGACGACCCGCGGCTGCCCGCCAGTTCGCTGTACGCGGCGGCGGCCGTCCGAGCCGGCTGCGGCTACGTCAACTTCACCCCGTCCACCGGGCTGCGCACCGCCGCCCTCACCGACGCCGCCGCGGCGGGCGGGCTTCCGCACGCGGGCCGCGACGGCAAGACGGGCCAGACGCTGCTCCGCGCCGTACTCGCCCCGATGTTCGTCCAGCGCGCCCTGACCGTACGGGCCTGGTCGGGCACCAATCTGCTGGGCGGCGGGGACGGGGCGGCGCTGGCCGACCCGGCGGCGGCAGCCGCCAAGAACGCGGGCAAGGAGCGGGTCCTGGCCGACACCCTGGGCGCGGCCCCCGAGGGCGAGGTGCACATCGACGACGTGCCCGCCCTCGGCGACTGGAAGACCGCCTGGGACCACATCGCCTTCGACGGCTTCCTCGGCTCGCGGATGATCCTCCAGACCATCTGGCAGGGCTGCGACTCGGCGCTCGCCGCTCCGCTCGTCCTCGACCTGGCCCGGCTGGTCGCCCGCGCCCACGAACTGGGCATCAGCGGCCCGCTGCCCGAACTGGGCTTCTACTTCAAGGACCCGGACTCGGGACCCGCCGGCCTCTCCGAGCAGTTCGAGATACTGCTGGCCTTCGCCGACCGGCTGAAGGAGACCAGGTGAGCCTGCGCGCCTGGGCCGAACTGCTGCGGGTCTCCGCCCTGTTCACCGTCCCCGGCGACGCCCTGGCCGGCGCTGCGGCGACCGGCCTGCGGCCCAACCGCGGCACGGCGCTCTCGGTCGGCGCCGCGCTGTGCCTGTACGAGGCGGGCATGGCGCTCAACGACTGGGCGGACCGCGAGGAGGACGCGATCGAGCGTCCGCACCGGCCCATCCCGTCGGGCCGTATCTCCCCGGCCGCCGCCCTGACGGCGGCCGGGGCCCTGACGGCTGCGGGCCTCGCGCTGTCCGCCCGTGCGGGGCGCGCCCCGCTGGCGGTGTCCGCCGCGCTCGCCGCCACCGTCTGGGCGTACGACCTGCGGCTGAAGCACACGGTGGCGGGTCCCGTCGCCATGGGCGCGGCGCGCTCCCTCGACCTGGTGCTCGGCGCCGTCGCCACGGCGGCGGTCCGGGGCGGCGGCGGATCCGCCGCCGCCAAGAGCCTGCCGTCAGCGGCGCTGCTCGGCGCGCACACCGTCGCCGTCACGACCGTCTCCCGGCACGAGGCGCAGGGCGGTTCGGCGGCGGCGCCGCTCGCCGCGCTCGCCGCGACCGCGGCCCTCGGCGCCACGGTGGCCCGCCGCCCGGCACCGACCCCGGCGGGCAGGACGGTGCCCGCGCTGGGCGCCGCCTATGTCGCGACCGCCGCCCGGCCCCTCGCGCACGCCGTCCTCAACCCGTCGCCGCCGCTCACCCAGCGCGCGGTCGGCGGCGGGATCCGGGCCATGATCCCGCTCCAGGCCGCCCTCGCCGCGCGCGGCGGCGCCCTCGGCAGCGCCCTCGCGGTGATGGGGCTCGTACCGCTCGCCCGCGCTTTCGGACGGAAGGTGAGCGTCACATGAGCCTGCGCCTCGGCTACGGCACCAACGGACTCACCGACCTGCGGCTCGACGAAGCCCTCGGGCTCCTCGCCGACCTCGGGTACGAGGGGGTCGGGCTGACCCTCGACCACATGCACCTCGACCCGCTCGCCGACGACCTCGCGGCCCGCACCCGGCAGGTGGGACGCACACTGACGGAGCTGGGCCTCGGCGTCACCGTCGAGACCGGCGCCCGCTATGTGCTCGACCCGCGCCGCAAACACGGACCCTCGCTGCTCGACCCGGACCCCGAGGGACGCGCCGCCCGGGTCGCGCTGCTGGTCACGGCCGTGCGGGTGGCGGCCGATCTCGGCGCGCACGCCGTGCACTGCTTCAGCGGGATCACCCCGCCGGGCACCGACACGGAGACGGCGTTCAGACGCCTCGAAGAAACCATGGCGCCCGTGCTGGCCGCCGCGGCGGCCGAAGGGGTCCCGCTCGCCGTCGAGCCCGAACCGGGACATCTCGTCGGCGACCTCGCGGGATTCCACGAACTGCGGCGGCGACTGGGGGACCCGGCGCCGCTCGGCCTCACCCTCGACCTCGGTCACTGCCAGTGCCTGGAACCGCTGCCGCCCGCCGACTGCGTTCGCGCGGCGGCGCCCTGGCTGCGGCACGTCCAGATCGAGGACATGCGGCGCGGTGTGCACGAACATCTGCCGTTCGGCGAGGGCGAGATGGACTTCCCGCCGCTGCTCGAAGCGCTCGCCGAGGCCGACTACCAGGGGCTGACCGTCGTGGAGCTGCCGCGCCACTCCCACGCGGGACCCGAAATAGCCCGCACCTCCCTGGAATTCCTGCGCGGCATCGTCACGAAGGGAGCACCGGCATGACCCCACCCCTCACCCGCGACACGCTGGCCGCCCGGCTCGACCCGGACGCGCGCGCCTGGCTCGACAGCGCGCTCACCGAAGCCGGGGCCGCCCCCGACAACGTTGCCTTCGCCCCCTGGGAGCTGCGCTTCGCCGCCGCGGGCCGGCACTGCGGCCAGGACAACGCCGACGACGTACGCACCCTGCTGCTCCAGCAGGCCGGCGCGGGCGTCGACACCCTGGGCCGGCTCTACCACCAGGGCAACGCGGCCGAACGGCGCGCCGTCCTGCTCGCCCTGCCCGACCGCGTCCCGGGGCCCGACGCCCTGCCGCTCACCGAGGACGCGCTGCGTACCAACGACACCCGGCTCGTCGCCGCCGCCGTCGGACCGTACGCGGCGGCGCACCTCGACGCCCACGCCTGGCGGCACGCCATCCTCAAGTGCCTGTTCACCGGAGTGCCCGTCGACGCCGTCGACCGACTCGCCGAACGGGCCGCCGGCGACGCCGAACTGGCCAGGATGCTGGGCGACTTCGCCGCCGAGCGCACAGCGGCCGGCCGGGAGGTACCGGCAGACCTGCACCGCGTACTGACCCTGACGGGACTGGAGTCCTGATGCGCATCTTCGACCCCCACATCCACATGACCTCCCGCACCACGGACGACTACCAGGCGATGTACGCCGCGGGTGTCCGCGCCCTGGTCGAGCCGTCCTTCTGGCTCGGCCAGCCGCGTACCTCACCCGCCAGCTTCTACGACTACTTCGACGCGCTGCTCGGCTGGGAGCCGTTCCGCGCAGCCCAGTACGGCATCGCCCACCACTGCACCCTCGGCCTCAACCCCAAAGAGGCCAACGACCCGCGCTGCCTGCCCGTCCTGGAGGAGCTGCCCCGCTATCTCGTCAAGGACGGCGTCGTCGCCGTCGGCGAGCTGGGCTACGACTCGATGACCCCGGCCGAAGACCTGGCGCTCGCCGCTCAGTTGCAGCTCGCCGCCGACCACGGGCTGCCCGCGCTCGTGCACACCCCGCACCGGGACAAGCTGGCCGGGCTGCGCCGCACCGTCGACGTGATCCGGGAGTCGGTCCTCGCCCCCGACCGGGTGCTGCTCGACCACCTCAACGAGACCACCGTCAAGGACGCCGCCGAGAGCGGCAGTTGGCTCGGCTTCTCCATCTACCCCGACACCAAGATGGACGAGGACCGGATGGTCGCCGTGCTCAAGGCGCACGGCACGGAGAAGGTCCTCGTCAACTCGGCGGCGGACTGGGGCAAGAGCGACCCGCTGAAGACCCGCAAGGTCGCCGACGCGATGCTCGCCGCCGGCTTCACCGAGGACGACGTCGACCAGGTGCTCTGGCGCAACCCCGTCGCCTTCTACGGACTCAGCGGCAGACTCCAGCTCGACGTACCGGCCCCCGAGGCCCTGCACGAGGGCAACTCCATCCTCCGCGGCGGGGAGTGAGCCCATGCGCTTCCGCCATCCCGACGGCTCCACCGTCCATCTCTCCTACTGCACCAACGTGCACCCCGCGGAGAACCTCGAAGGGGTGCTCGGCCAACTGCGCGACCACTGCGAGCCGGTACGCAAGCGGCTCGGCCGCGACCGCCTCGGCATCGGGCTCTGGCTCGCCAAGGGCGCGGCCCAGGCCCTGATCAACGACCCGGCCCAACTGCGCGGCCTGCGGGCCGAACTGGACCGGCGCGGCCTTGAGGTCGTCACCCTCAACGGCTTCCCCTACGAGGGATTCGGCGCCGAGGAGGTCAAGTACCGGGTCTACAAGCCCGACTGGGCCGACCCCGAACGGCTCTCGCACACCAGCGACCTGGCCCGGCTGCTGGCGGCCCTGCTGCCCGACGACGTCACCGAGGGGTCCGTCTCCACCCTGCCGCTCGCCTGGCGCACCACCTTCGACGAGGCAGCGGCCGACACCGCGCGGACCGCGCTGCGCACCCTCGCCGCACGGCTCGACGCGCTGGAGGAACTGACCGGCAAATCCATCAGGATCGCCCTGGAGCCCGAACCCGGCTGCACCGTCGAGACCACGGGCGACGCGATCGGCCCGCTCACCGACATCGCCAGCGACCGGATCGGCATCTGCGTCGACACCTGCCATCTCGCCACCTCCTTCGAGGACCCGGCGACCGCGCTCGCCGCACTCGAAGCCGCGCACATCGTCATCCCCAAGGCGCAGCTCTCCGCCGCGCTGCACGCCGAAGACCCGCATCTGCCCGAGGTGCGCGAAGCCCTCGGCGCCTTCGCCGAACCCCGCTTCCTGCACCAGACCCGCACCCGCACGGCGGCGGGACTGCGCGGCACCGACGACCTGGACGAGGCGCTCGGCGGCGGCACACTCCCGGACGGTGCGCCCTGGCGCTCGCACTTCCACGTCCCGCTGCACGCACCGCCCGCGCCACCGCTCACCTCCACCCTGCCGGTGCTCCAGGACACCCTCGCCCGCCTCGTCGGCGTCGCCGAACCGCGCACCCGCCACCTCGAGGTCGAGACCTACACCTGGCAGGCGCTGCCGGCCGAACTGCGCCCCCGCAGCCGCGGGCAGCTCGCCGACGGCATCGCCGCCGAACTCACCCTGGCCCGCGACCTGCTGGTCGACCTCGGCCTGAAGGAGCTGCCATGACGGACACCGGACCCACCCCGCTGCTGGTGCTGGACGTCGTCGGACTCACCCCCCAACTGCTGCACCACATGCCGAACTTGAAAAAACTCGCGGGAGCCGGCTCGCAGGCCCCGCTGACCACGGTGCTGCCCGCCGTCACCTGCAGCGCCCAGTCGACCTTCCTCACCGGCACCCTGCCCGCCGAGCACGGCATCGTCGGCAACGGCTGGTACTTCCGCGAACTCGGCGACGTCCTGCTCTGGCGCCAGCACAACGGGCTGGTCTCGGGCGACAAGCTGTGGGACGCGGCGCGCCGCGCCCACCCCGGCTACACCGTCGCCAACGTGTGCTGGTGGTACGCGATGGGCGCCGACACCGACTACACCGTCACGCCCCGGCCGGTGTACTACGCCGACGGCCGCAAGGAGCCCGACTGCTACACCCGACCGCCGGAGCTGCACGACGAACTCGAAGCCGAGCTGGGCACGTTCCCGCTGTTCCACTTCTGGGGCCCCGGCGCCGACCTCGTCTCGTCGCAGTGGATCATCGACGCGACCCGGCACATCATCCGCACCCGCACCCCCGACCTGGCGCTGTGCTACGTGCCGCACCTCGACTACGACCTCCAGCGCTTCGGACCCGACGACCCGCGCTCGCTGCGGGCGGCGGCCGAACTCGACGCCGCGCTGGCCCCGTTGCTGGACGACGCGAAGGCCGAGGGCCGGGTCGTCGTCGCGCTGTCCGAGTACGGCATCACCCGGGTCTCCCGTCCGGTGGACATCAACAGGGCGCTGCGCAGGGCAGGTCTGCTGGAGGTGCACACCCAGGACGGCATGGAGTACCTGGACCCGATGGCCTCCCGCGCCTTCGCCGTCTCCGACCACCAGATCTCGCACGTCTACGTGCGCCGCCCGGAGGACCTGGAGGCGACCCGCGAGGCCCTGAAGGACCTCGCGGGCATCGAGGAACTCCTCGACGACGAGGGCAAGAAGCGCTACGGCCTCGACCACCCGCGCTCGGGCGAGCTGGTGGCCGTCGCCGAGCCGGACGCCTGGTTCACGTACTACTACTGGCTCGACGACGAACGGGCCCCCGACTTCGCCCAGTTGGTCGAGATCCACCGCAAGCCCGGCTACGACCCCGTCGAGCTGTTCATGGACCCCCTCGACCCGTACGTCAAGGTGAAGGCGGCCACGGCCATCGCCCGCAAGAAGCTGGGCATGCGCTACCGCCTCGCCGTCGTACCGCTCGACCCCGCCCCCATCCGGGGCAGCCACGGCCGCCTTCCGGCGAGCGACGAAGAAGGTCCGCTCATCCTGTGCTCGGCCCCCCACGCCGTCGGTGACCGTGTCGCGGCCACCGATGTGAAGTCCCTGCTGCTGACCCTCGCAGGACTGCACTGACACCGAAGGAGTTCCGCATATGAGCCGCAAGAAGTCCGTCGACCCCGAGCTGTCCCACCGCCTCAGCAGACGCAACATGCTCGGCGTCACCGCCGGAGCCGGCGCCGCGGCCCTGCTCGGCCTCTCGGCCGGTACCGCGGGAGCGGTCGAGAGCGCCGCGAAGGGGAAGGGCGCCGGCGCGACCCAGCCGGTACTGCCCCCGAACCGCCTCGGCATCCAGCTCTACTCGCTGCGCGACAAGATCGCCGAGATCGGTTTCGCCGCCGTCTTCAAGGAGCTGGAGAGCTTCGGGTACGACGAGATCGAGTACGCGGGCTACACCCAGGGCATCGGCAGCATCACCGTGAAGCAGCTCGCCAGGCTCGCCAAGAGCTACGGGCTCAACGGCATCGGCAGCCATGTCAACTACGCCGACAGCAACCCCGACGGGTACAGCTTCGCGACCAAGCTGGAGCAGGTCCTCGACGACGCGCAGGCCCTGGGCCTCGAACACATCGGCACCGCTTCGAGCCCCGCGCGGTACGGCAACACCGTCGACGCGTACAAGCGCGCCGCCGAGGAGTTCAACACCTACGGCGAAGCGGCCAGGGCGCGCGGGATGAAGTTCTACCAGCACAACCACGGGGACGAGTTCGGCTTCGCGACCGACGACCCGAACGTGCGCCTCTACGACGTGCTGCTGGCGGAGACCGACCCGAAGTTCGTCTTCCTGGAGATGGACATCTACTGGGCGTTCACCGGCCAGTTCCGCTACAGCGTCACCCCGGAGGGCAAGCCCAGGCCCTTCGAGCCGATCGACTACGTGGTGCAGCAGCCGCACCGCTACCCGCTGTTCCACGTCAAGGACGGTGTGCACGACCCGGACTCCCGTGACGGGTACGACATGACGGACGTCGGGGACGGCGACATCGACTACAAGACCTTCATCCAGAAGGTCAACAAGACCAACAAGGGCCGCACGTACCACCACTGGCAGGTGGAGCACGACCAGCCGGTCGACTCCATCGCGTTCGCCCGCAAGTCGGCCGACCATCTGCACGCGCTGACCGAGAAGAAGAAGGGCTGAGCCACCAGGAACCGCCGGCGGCCCCCGGTACGGCTCGTCATGAGCCGTACCGGGGGCCGCCTTCCCGTGCCACGGGTTCGGATGCCGCGGGTCAGACGGCCTCCCTGCTGACCGGTTGGGGATTGGGTTCGATCCCGCCCTTGCGGCCTCGCGGCAGCCCCGGATGTCGCAGGAACAGCGCGAGCCCGGCGGCGACCAGCGAGAGCACACCGGCGATCACGTAGGCGCCGTCGTAGCCCCAGGCGTCCACCGCCTCGGAACCGAGCCCGCCGCCGAACAGCCCGCTGATCACCTTGCCGCTGTAGGCGATGCCGTAGTTCGTCGCGTTGTAGTTCTCACCGAAGTAGTCCGGTGTGATGGAGGCGAACATCGGATAGAACGCGCCACCGCCGAACCCGGAGAAGAACGCGAACACCAGGAACATCACCTCGTTGTTCGCGTTGCCCGCCCACAACACACCGAACTGGGAGAACCCCAGCACCAGGATCACGAAGATCAGCGCGTTCTTGCGGCCCCACAGGTCGGAGAGCCAGCCGACGACCCCGCGTCCCACCCCGTTGACCACCGACAGGATGCCGGCCGAGTTGGCGGCCACCAGCGGTCCGAAGCCGACCTCCTTGGCGAACGGCACCTGGAAGGAGATGCCGAAGATGGAGACACCGGCCGTGATCACCAACAGCAGCCATATCAGCGGCAGTTGACCGGTCCTGATGGCTTCCATCGGCCGGTACTGCTTGATGGCCGGCGGGTTCTTGATCAGGCTGCGCGCCGACTTGCCGACCCGCGCCTTCAGCGGGTCGATGGTGTCCGGCCACCAGTTCTTCGGCGGGTCCTTGAAGAACCAGCCGCTGATCGCCACCGCGACCAGCACCCACACCCCGATCAGGTCGAGCACCGTGTGGAAGTTGCTGGTGTCGAAGGCGAAGTTGAAGATGAAGATGAACGGAACTGCGCCGTAGGCGAAGCCGCCGTTGACGAACCCCGTCTTGCCGCCGCGCTTCTCGGGGAACCACTTGCCCACCATGTTGATGCAGGTGGAGTAGACGAACCCGGACCCCACACCGCCCAGCACACCGAAGCCGATGATGGCCATCCACACACTGTCGAAGTGGGAGATCGACAGGAAGCCCAGCAGCGCCAGCACCGAGCCGATCATCATCGCCGAGCGGGCCGACAGGATGCCCTTCTCCCGCATCCAGCCGGTCGGGAACGAGACCCCGGCCTGGAAGAAGGTCCACACGGACAGGATCCAGAACGTGTTGCTCTGCGTCCAGCCGTGGGCGTCCGACAGGACGTCCTCGGCCGAACCGTACGCGTACTCGAAGACACTGATCCCCATCATCGCGAGCCACGGCAGATACACCATCAGCTTGCGTGAGTGGCCGAGGATCTGCCGGTCGGTCTCGCCGATCCGGTACACCCGGCCCTTGCTGTCCGTCACTTCCCGGTAGGCGACCGCCTCGGCGGTCGCTGCCCCTTCGTTCTCTGTACTCATGTCTCCCCTTGGTCTCGAAAGAACTGGCCAGCGCCCCCTGTCCAAACCTTTCGTTCCTGAGGAGGCGGGTCAGGTGAGCAGCCCCGCCGCCCGAGCCCAGCGGTATTTCGCACCGAGCGCCTCGACAGGCCGCTCGGTGGTGTACGGATAGGCGACAACGCCGCGCTCGAAGAGGTACGCGCACGCCTCTTCGACCTCGGTGTCGCCCGCAAGGGAAGCCACCACGGGCTTTTCGATGCCGCGCTCCCGGAACTCCGCCACCACCCGCGCCGTCAGTTCGGCGAAGACCATGGGGGGAGTGACGATGGTGTGCCAGTAGCCCAGCACGAGCGCGTGGATCCGGGGGTCCTCAAGACCCAGCCGGATGGTCTTCTCGTACGTGGCCGGCGGCTCGCCGCCGGTGATGTCCACGGGGTTGCCCGCCGCGCCGAACGGCGGGATGAACTCGCGGAACGCCGCGTCCAGGTCCGGCGGAATCTCCATCAGGGACAGGCCGTTGTCGACGATGGCGTCGGACAGCAGCACCCCGGAACCGCCGGCCCCGGTGATGATGACGACGTTGTCGCCCTTCGGCGTGGGGAGCACCGGCAGCGATCTGGCGTACTCCAGCATCTCGTTCAGCCCCGGCGCCCTGATCACACCGGCCTGGCGCAGGATGTCGTCGTACACCGCGTCGTCACCGGCCAGTGCGCCGGTGTGCGAGCCCGCCGCCTTGGCGCCGGCCGCCGTGCGGCCCGCCTTCAGGACCACGACCGGCTTCTTCGGCACGGTCGCCCGCGCCGCCTCGACGAACGCCCGGCCGTCCTTCAGGTCCTCCAGGTGCATCGCGATGCACGTGGTGTGCGGGTCCTCGCCGAACCAGGTCAGCAGATCGTCCTCGTCCAGGTCCGACTTGTTGCCGAGCCCGACGATCGCCGACACACCCGTCTTGGTGGTCCTGGCGAAGCCGAGGATCGCCATCCCGATGCCGCCCGACTGGGAGGTCAGCGCGACGCCGCCCTTGACGTCGTAAGGCGTGCAGAAGGTCGCGCAGAGATCCTGCCAGGTGGAGTAGTAGCCGTAGATGTTCGGCCCGAGCAGCCGTACGCCGTACTCCTCGGCGATGGCCACGATCTTCGCCTGGAGTTCGTGCTCCCCGGTCTCGGCGAAACCGGACGGGATCAGCACGGCGTTGGGAATGCCCTTGCGGCCGACCTCTTCCAGCGCCGCGGCGACGAACTTCGCGGGGATCGCGAAGATCGCCACATCGGGTTCCCCCGGCACGTCCATCACGCTCTTGTACGCCTTGCGGCCGAGAATGTCATCGGCTTTGGGGTTCACCGGGTGGATCTCGCCGGGGAAACCGCCGTCGATGAGATTGCGCATCACCGAATTGCCTATCTTGCCCTGCTCGTTGGAGGCGCCGATCACCGTCACCGAGGCGGGCTTCATCAGCCTGCGCATCGACACGAGGATCTCCTCGCGGCCGAACTTCCGCCGCTCCACGGGGGCTTCGGTGGTCAGCAGGATCCGTACGTCCGCCGCCATCACCCCGTCCTGCGAGGCGAACACCGGGTTGAGGTCGACCTCGGCGATCTCGGGGAAGTCCGCCGCCAGTCGGGACACCTTGACCACGAGGTCGGCGAGCGCTTCCCGGTCGACGGGCGGCGCGCCGCGCACCCCGCGCAGGATCTCGGCCGCGCGGATCCCGTCGAGCATCGACAGCGCGTCGTCCTTGGAGGCGGGCGCGAGCCGGAACGTGACGTCCTTGAGCACCTCGACCAGCACACCGCCGAGCCCGAAGGCCACGATCTTGCCGAAGGTCGGGTCGGTGACCGTGCCGATCAGCACCTCGGTGCCGGCCGGCACCATCTGCTGGATCTGCACGCCCAGGATGCGCGCGTCCGCGTCGTACGCCGTGGCGTTGGTGACGATCTCGGTGAACGCGGTCCGCACCTCGGCGGCCGACTTCACCCCGATCCGCACCCCGCCCGCGTCGGTCTTGTGCAGGATCTGCGGGGAGACGATCTTCATCGCGACCGGGAACCCCATCCGGTCGGCGAGCGCGACCGCCTCGTCCGCGCTCTCGGCCAGCGCCTCGGCCGGGGTCGGGATGCCGTAGGCGTCGGTGACCGCCTTGCCCTCGGGGGCGGTCAGTGCGGTACGTCCGTCCGCGAGCGCCGCCCGCAGCACCTCGCGCACCGCCTGCTGATCGGTCTTCGTACGGTCCGCCACTAGATGACTCCGTTCGTCTTGAGCAGGCGCAGTTCGGCGTCGTCGAGACCCAGCTCGCCGACATACACCTCTTCGTTGTGTTCGCCGAGCAGCGGTGAACTCACCACGTCCACCGGCGAGTCGGAGAGTTTCAGCGGGCTGCCGACCGTGGTGAACGAGCCCCGCTGGGGGTGTGCGACCTCGACGACCATCTCGTTGGCCGCCAGCGACGGATCCTCGATGATCTCCTTGGTGGAGAGGATCGGCCCGCACGGGATGTTGTGCGCGTTGAGCTTCTCCAGCACCGCCCACTTGGGCAGGGTGGTCGTCCACTCCTCGATGAGCTGGAACATCTTGCCGAGCTTCGGCAGCCGGGCCTCCGGGGTCGCCCAGTCGGCGTCCTCGGTCAGCTCGGGCCGGCCGATCAGCTCCGTGAGCGGCTTCCAGCCGACCGGCTGCACGATGACATACACATAGTCGTTGGGCCCGCCGGGCGCGCACTTGACCGCCCAGCCCGGCTGGCCGCCGCCGCTCGCGTTGCCGCTGCGGGGCACCTCGTCGCCGAAGTCCTCGTTGGGGTACTCGGCGAGCGGACCGTGCGCGAGCCTTTGCTGGTCCCGCAGTTTGACCCGGCACAGATTGAGCACCGCGTGCTGCATCGCGACATTGACCCGCTGGCCGCGCCCGGTGCTCTCGCGCTGGAAGAGCGCGGCGAGGATGCCGGCGACGGCGTGCACGCCCGTGCCCGAGTCGCCGATCTGCGCGCCGGTCGCGAGCGGCGGACCGTCCTCGAAGCCGGTCGACGTCATCGAACCGCCCATGGCCTGCGCGACGACCTCGTACGCCTTGAAGTTGGTGTACGGGCCCTCGCCGAAGCCCTTGATGGAGGCGTAGACGATACGCGGGTTGATCTCCTGGATCCGCTCCCAGGTGAAGCCCATCCGGTCGACGGCGCCGGGGCCGAAGTTCTCCACCAGCACGTCGGAGCGGCGGATCAGCTCGGTCAGGATCTCCTTGCCGCGCGGTGTCTTGGTGTTGAGCGTGATGGAGCGCTTGTTGCAGTTGAGCATCGTGAAGTAGAGCGAGTCGACGTCGGGGATGTCGCGGAGCTGCTTGCGGGTGATGTCGCCGGTCGGCGCCTCCAGCTTCACCACGTCCGCACCGAGCCAGGCGAGCAACTGGGTGGCGGAGGGACCCGACTGCACATGGGTCATGTCGAGAACGCGGACGCCTGCCAGCGCCTTGGTCGTTTCCGTGGCCTCTAGAGCCTGGGTCATGTGAGGGCTCCTCTACTTGTACATGGTCTGGTTCATCGTTCCGGGGGCGTACGCGTCGGGGTCGACCCAGACGTTGATCAGCGACGGCAGCCCGGACTCGCGGGCGCGCCGCAGTGCGGGGGCGATGTCGGCGGGGTCGCGTACCTCCTCGCCGTAACCCCCCAGCATCTGGGCGAACTTGTCGTAGTGGACGTCGCCGAGGGTGTTGCCGACCCGCTCGCGCTCGTCGCCGTACTTGGCCTTCTGGCCGTAACGGATCTGGTTCATCGACGAGTTGTTGCCGACGATGCCGACGAACGGCAGGTTGTAGCGGACCAGCGTCTCGAAGTCCCAGCCGGTCAGCGAGAAGGCGCCGTCGCCGAACAGCGCGACGACCTCCTTGTCGGGCCGTGCCTGCTTCGCGGCGAGGACGAACGGGACGCCGACGCCGAGCGTGCCGAGCGGACCCGGGTCCATCCAGTGGCCCGGCGACTTGGGCTGCACGACCTGCCCGGAGAAGGTGACGATGTCGCCGCCGTCGCCGATGTAGATCGAGTCCTCGGTCAGGAAGTCGTTGATCTCACTGACCAGCCGGTACGGGTGGATGGGGGACGCGTCCGACTTCAGCGAGGGCAACCGCTTCTCGATCGCGCTCTGTTCGGCGGCCCGCAGCTCGTCCAGCCACGCCTTGCGCTTGGTGGGACCGCCGTTGACGCGCCCGCTCGCCGCCTGGGTCGCCGCTGCGAGGACGAGCCCCGCGTCGCCGACGATGCCGAGGTCGACGTCGCGGTTCTTGCCGACCGTGCGGTAGTCGAGGTCGATCTGGACGACGGTCGCGTCCGGCGAGAGCCGCTTGCCGTACCCCATCCGGAAGTCGAAGGGCGTGCCGACGATGATGATGAGGTCGGCGTTGGAGAAGGCGTAGCGGCGCGAGAGCTGGAAGTGGTGCGGGTCGCCGGGGGGCAGGGTGCCGCGCCCCGCGCCGTTCATGTACGCGGGCACGTTGAGCGTCCGCACCAGTTCGATCGCGGAGTCCGTGGCCCGGGTCGTCCAGACCTGGCTGCCGAGCAGGATCGCCGGCTTCTCGGCGTGCACGAGCAGATCGGCGAGCTTCTCGATCGCCGCCGGGTCGCCGGGGGAGCGGGTCGAGGCGCGGTAGCCGCCGGCCCGCGGGATCCGGGCGCTGGACAGCGGCACCTTGGCGTCCAGCACGTCGCGCGGTATCTCCAGGAACGACGGTCCGGGCGCGCCGTTGTAGCACTCGCGGAAGGCCATCGACACCATGTCGGCCGCCCGCGCCGTGCCCGGCACGGTCGCGGCGAACTTGGTGATCGGGGTCATCATGTCGACGTGCGGCAGGTCCTGGAGCGAGCCCATCTTGTGCTGGCTCAGGGCCCCTTGGCCGCCGATGAGCAGCATCGGTGACTCGGCGCGGAACGCGTTGGCGACGCCGGTGACGGCGTCCGTCGTCCCCGGACCCGCGGTGACGACGGCGCAGCCGGGCTTGCCGGTGATCCGCGCGTAGCCGTCGGCCGCGTGGGCGGCCACCTGTTCGTGCCGTACGTCGACGACGTCGATGCCCTCGTCGACGCAGCCGTCGTAGATGTCGATGATGTGTCCGCCGCAGAGCGTGTAGATGACCTCGACGCCCTCCGCCTTGAGCGCCTTGGCGACCAGATGACCACCGGAGATGAGTTCCTGGCTGTCGTCGGGCATGAGCGAGACCTGTCCCTTCGTAGGTGAGCGCCAATGCGCTCCCGGTATATTGTCTACAGTCTACGAATACTGTATGAAGCTTGTTATCCCGCATCTGGCGGACGGTGTCCAGGGGGCGTGCGGCACTTATCTCAAAAGGGAGCGGCATGGATCTGTACGAACACGAAGCAAGGGAACTCTTCGCGGAGCACGGCATCCCGGTGCCGGAAGCCGAGGTGGTGACGGTCGCCAGGGACGCCCGTGACGCCGCGGCACGGCTCGGCGGCCGGGTCGTCGTCAAGGCCCAGGTGAAGACCGGCGGCCGGGGCAAGGCGGGCGGGGTGAAGCTCGCCGCCGACCCGGCGGCGGCCGAACTCACCGCACGCCAGATCCTCGGGATGGACATCAAGGGCCACACCGTCGGCAAGGTGATGCTCGCCCAACCCGTCGACATCGAGGCCGAGTTCTACGTCAGCTACGTCCTCGACCGGGCGGCGGGGACGTTCCTCGCCATCGCGTCGGCCGAGGGCGGCATGGAGATCGAGGAGATCGCCGCCGGCCGGCCCGAGGCGGTCGCCCGAATCCATGTCGACCCGGCCGTCGGTGTCACGGCGACCAAGGCCGCCGAGATCGCGGCGGCGGCCGGACTGCCGGCCACCACCGCCCCCGTAATCCAGGCGCTCTGGCAGGTGCTGATCCGCGAGGACGCGCTGCTGGTCGAGGTCAACCCGCTGGTGCGCACCACCGAAGGCCGGATCCTGGCCATCGACGGCAAGGTCACCCTGGACGACAACGCCCGCTTCCGGCAGGTGCGTTGGGGCGACGCCGACACCGAACCCGGCGCCGATCCGCTGGAGGCCGAGGCGGCGGCGAAGGGCCTCAACTACGTCAAGCTCGACGGCGAGGTCGGCATCATCGGCAACGGCGCGGGCCTCGTCATGTCCACCCTCGACGTGGTCGCCGGGTGCGGCGCGCGGCCGGCCAACTTCCTCGACATCGGCGGCGGCGCCTCGGCCCAGGTGATGGCCGACGGGCTCTCCGTCATCCTCTCCGACCCGGCGGTCAGGTCCGTCTTCGTCAACGTCTTCGGCGGGATCACCGCCTGCGACGCAGTAGCCGACGGCATCGTCCAGGCCCTGGAGTCGGTGCGGCTGACCAAGCCCCTCGTCGTACGGCTCGACGGCAACAGCGCCGCCCGCGGCCGCGCGATCCTCCAGGAGCGCGCGCACCCCCTCGTCCAGCAGGCCACCACGATGGACGGCGCCGCCGAGCTGGCCGCCGACCTGGCGAACGCCCGATAAGGAGAGACACCATGGCCATCTTCCTGACCAAGGAGAGCAAGGTCCTCGTGCAGGGCATGACCGGCGCCGAGGGCATGAAGCACACCCGCCGCATGCTCGCGTCCGGCACCGACGTGGTCGGCGGCGTCAACCCGCGCAAGGCCGGTCGCAGCGTCGACTTCGACGGCCGGGCCGTGCCCGTCTTCGGCTCGGTCTCCGAGGGCATCGAGGCGACGGGCGCCGACGTCAGTGTCCTGTTCGTACCGCCGCCCTTCGCCAAGGCCGCCGTCGTCGAGGCCGTCGACGCTGGCATCGGCCTCGCCGTCGTCATCACCGAAGGCATCCCCGTCCATGACGCGGTCGCCTTCCACGCCTACGCCAGGAACCACCACACCCGGATCATCGGCCCCAACTGCCCGGGGCTCATCAGCCCGGGTCAGTCGAACGCCGGCATCATTCCAGCGGACATCGCGGCCAAGCCCGGTAGGATCGGCCTCGTTTCCAAGTCCGGCACCCTCACCTACCAACTCATGTACGAGCTGCGGGAGATCGGCTTCTCCTCGGCGGTCGGCATCGGCGGCGACCCCGTCGTGGGCACCACCCACATCGACTGCCTCGCAGCCTTCGAGAGCGACCCCGACACCGAACTCATCGTGCTGATAGGCGAGATAGGCGGGGACGCTGAAGAGCGCGCCGCCGCCTACATCGCGACACGCGTCAGCAAACCGGTCGTCGGGTACATCGCGGGATTCACCGCGCCCGAGGGCCGGACGATGGGGCATGCGGGCGCCATCGTCTCCGGATCCTCAGGCACGGCCCACGCGAAGAAGCGGGCGCTGGAAGCAGTCGGCGTACGGGTCGGCTCCACACCGTCCGAGACCGCCCGACTGGTCCTGGACCAGCTCGCGGCACGCACCTAGGGCCTGACAACGCACACGCCACACCGGCCGACACCTGCCGGGCCACGCACATCCCGCCCAGTCCGAGCGGAGACCCTCAATGGCACCCACCCTCCTGTCGACCTCGAACCCGACCCCTACCCCGGCCTCGGCCCTCGCGGTCAAACCAGGCACGTCCTGGTCCGACGCGTGGCGGCGCTGCCTCGCCGCCGCCCCCGAAGCCTTCGACGACGAGCGCGTACGCAACCTGTGGGCGGCGACCTGGCAGAGCGAAGGCCGCGCCCTGCCCGCGACCAGCCCCGTCGACGGCAGTCCGATCGCAGGACCGCCCCGGATCGACGCACCCACCGCGCAGCGGGCGGTGCGCGCGAGCCTCGACCAGCACCGCGCCTGGCGGCACGTGCCGCTGCCGGAGCGCACAGCGCGCGTCGCCGCCACGCTCGACGCGCTCACCGAACACCGCGAACTGCTCGCCCTGCTCCTCGTCTGGGAGATCGGCAAGCCGTGGCGGCTCGCCCAGGCCGACGTCGACCGCGCCATCGACGGCGTCCGCTGGTACGTCGAGGGGATCGACCCGATGCTGGCGGGCCGCGTGCCGCTGGCCGGGCCCGTCTCCAACATCGCGAGCTGGAACTACCCGATGTCCGTGCTCGTCCACGCCATGCTCGTCCAGGCGCTGGCCGGCAACGCGGTCATCGCCAAAGCCCCGACCGACGGCGGAGTGGCCTGTCTGACCCTGGCCTGTGCGCTCGCCGTCCGGGAAGGGCTCCCGGTCACCCTGGTCAGCGGCAGCGGCAGGGAACTGTCCGAACCGCTCGTGGCCGCACCGGAGATCGGCTGCGTCTCCTTCGTCGGCGGCCGGGACACCGGCGCCGGCATCGCCACCGCCGTCGCCGACCTCGGCAAGCGCCATGTCCTCGAACAGGAAGGACTCAACACCTGGGGCATCTGGGACTTCACCGACTGGCCGGCGCTGACCGCCGTCGTCCCCAAGCTCTTCGACTACGGCAAGCAGCGCTGCACCGCCTACCCGCGCTTCGTCGTGCAGCGCTCGCTGTTCCCCGACTTCCTCGCCGCCTACCTCCCGGCCGTACGGGACGTACGCGTCGGCCACCCGCTCGCGGTCGAGCACCCCGACGACCCGCTGCCGGAACTGGACTTCGGCCCGCTCATCAACGCGGCCAAGGCCAAGGAACTAGGCGACCAGGTGGCCGACGCCGTCGACCGCGGCGCCGTACCCCTGCACCGGGGGACGCTGCCGGCGAACCGCTTCGTGCCGGGCCAGGACACCAGCGCCTATCTGGCACCGGTCACCCTGCTCGCACCGCCCCCCTCGTCGCCCCTGCACCACGCGGAGCCCTTCGGCCCGGTCGACACCATCGTCCTGGTCGACACCGAGGCGGAGCTGCTGGCCGCGATGAACGCGTCGAACGGCGCGCTCGTGGCCACCCTGTCCACCGACGACCCGGCGGTCTACGCCCGGCTGGCACCCCAGATCCGGGCGTTCAAGACCGGCCACGGCAAACCCCGCTCACGCGGCGACCGCGAAGAACTCTTCGGCGGCTTCGGCCACTCCTGGCACGGCGCCTTCGTCGGCGGCGAGCTGCTCGTACGCGCCGTGACGGACGGCCCGGACAACGGCCGGCCGCCGGGCAACTTCCCGGACTACCACCAGATGCCCTGACCACGGCAGGGAACCGGCACCGGACGCTCCGGCCCACCCGGCGGAGCGCCCGGTGCCACCCCTGACCACCGGATATACGGGTGAGACCGGCCACGAACCCCTGGTATCGTTGATGACGTCGCCGCAGCGGAAACGCTCCGGTTCGACCACTCGTCCGGGTGGCGGAATGGCAGACGCGCTAGCTTGAGGTGCTAGTGCCCTTTATCGGGCGTGGGGGTTCAAGTCCCCCCTCGGACACCATGGGTAGGTCACACAAATACCCTGCTCGGCTTCACAGAACTCCCGGCCCGGATTCGTCCGGGCCGGGAGTTCTCCGTGTGCGACTGGCGCCCCCGACGGCCGCTCTCAGCAGAATGTCCCGCGTGGAGCCCATCGCGTACCTGTCGACGTCACTGGAGAGTTCCGCCACGTCCAGCAGGAGCGGCCCGAGGTCGACACCGGCGTCCCGTGCCTGCCCGCACAGATCGTTCAGGGCGACCATCATGTCCCGGGCGTCCCGGCCCTGATCTTCGACGGACATCTCCAGCAGCCGCTGCCGGAAGCCCTGCGCCGTGCGTGCGAAAGGCAGCGTCGTGGCCCAGCAGAACGAGTGACACCGCTCCAGGAGTGCGCGCAGGGCGGCCCGGACGTCTTCGTCGCCCTCCTCGTAACGGGAGAGCACGTCCCGCAGCGCCGCCTCGGCCTCCGGGCGGATCCCCGCCTCGTCCAGCGGAGGCGTACCCTCTGCCAGCACCCGCATCCAGTCAGGGTCCGCGAGATCCACCGGCCTCGTCGCGATGGGCTCGACGCACAGATCGAGCAGAGCGACCCGTACCTCAAGTGCCGCCAGTTCGGTCACGGCGCCCCTTCCCTGTCCGAGTGCGTGCGTCACGACGAGGTCACGTCCTCCACGCCATGGTTGTCGCCCGCCGCCCGCCAGGCGGCGGCGAACTCCCTGAGCGTGCCGTACCTCTCCGCCGGGTCGAAGCGGACCGCCCGTGCGATCACCGCGAGTTGGGCGGCGTTGCCGCGCCAGTCCGCCTCCTCGTCGCCCGCGTCCAGCAGCAGCCGCGCGGCGCGGCCGAGGGCGAAGACCGTCGTGCGCGCGTCGATGACGGCGCCCCGCTCGGACTGCTCGGGCGCCATGTACCGCCGGGAGCCCGGCAGCCGGTCCTCCACCAGCTCGAACGGCCCGGGACGGTACTCGTCGAGGTCGATGAGGTGGAGTTTGCGCTCCGTGAAGTCGTAGAGCAGCGAGCCGTCGTAGAAGTCGACGGCGACCCGGCCCGCGTCCTCGACGGCGAGATGCGCGTCCAGGATCCGGTCCAGGGCCCGGACCACCTCGGCCACCGGCAGCGCCCGGAACCTGGCCATCGCACTGCCGGGGCTCGTCCGGTCCCCGGGCCCTTCGGCGGTGGGCCGGTACAGCACCTCGCCGTCCCGCCAGGGCATCACCACGGCCCAGCGGCCCGCCACCGCGATCCGGTGGACCTGCGGCACGATCGCCGGATGGCGGACGGCCCGGTGAAGGGCCCAGCCCCGGTCGAGCGACCGCTGGCCCGCCTCCGTCCGCGCCTCCTTCACGAACCAGCGCTTGCCGTCGGTGAGCCGCACGCCGTAGGACACGCACCCCGAGTCCTGGCCGCGGAAGACGGTGAACACCTCGCCCACCCGGCCGAGGAACGGCTCAAGGTCGGAGGTCTCTTGGACTGCCAACAGCGGATGAACGGCCATGCGCTCATCGTGCCACCGGTTGCCCTCCCGGCTCACCGGGGCCGGCCACCAGTCTCTCCCGTATCCCCAGGGCTGCGGTTTCTGCTGCGAACGGATCATCTGAAGATGCTTCGTCTGTGGCCGGTCCGGCCCGGTCCTGCGGGCTTAGTATGTCGCCTTATCGGCCACGATGTCCGAACACTTGCCTCGGATGGCCGGAAGTCGCCCTCCGTACCGCTATGAGGAATTCATGTACGAACTATTCCGCAGAGGGCGCACCCTCCTTATGGTTCAGGACACCCGGGTAGGACTCTGAGATCTCCTCCCCGGGTCACGGCGGGCCGCTGCCCGTTACGTCCACGAGGAGGACAGCGCGATGTATATCGACGTCCACGGGCATGTCACGGCCCCCGACAAGCTCTACGCGTACAAAGCCGGACTTCTGTCCCACCGCGGCGCTCATGGGCGTGGGCGCTCGGGAGTGACCAAGGAACACGTGGTGGAGGCGCTGAACGCACCGCACCCGAGCTTCGGCAACGTCTCGCACCTGCGCCACCTCGACGAGGCCGGGGTGGACATCCAGTTCATCTCGCCCCGGCCGTTCCAGATGATGCACAGCGAGAGCCCGGCCAAGCTGGTCGAGTGGTTCACCGAGGAGACCAACGACGTCATCGCGCTGTGCTGCGAGGCCGACAGCCGGTTCCGCGGCGTCGCCGGGATGCCGCAGTCGATGGCGCTCGACCCGGCCGCCTGGACGAAGGAACTGCGCCGCTGCGTGACCGAACTCGGCTTCGTCGGCGCCACGTTGAACACCGACCCGTACGAAGGACTGCAGCAGCCGCCGGCCATCGGCGACCGCTTCTGGTACCCGGTGTGGGAGGCGCTGTGCGAGCTGGACGTGCCGGCGATCATCCACTCCGCCGCCTGCCGGCCCCCGGCCCGCGAGAGCTACTCGCTGCACTTCGTGCAGGAGGAGACCCTGGCCGTCGCCGGACTGCTCCAGTCGACCGTCCTCGACGACTTCCCCGAGCTGAAGATCGTCGTGTCGCACGGCGGCGGCGCCGTGCCGTACCAGAAGGGCCGCTTCTACCCGGCGGCGTTCCGGGCCGGCACCACCTTCGAGGAGCGGCTGCGCCGCCTGTACTACGACACCTGCCTCTACACCCGTGACTCGATCGAGTTCCTGATCCGCACCGTCGGTGTGGACCGCTGCCTGTTCGGCACGGAGAAGCCCGGCACCGGATCGGTGAAGGACCCGGCGACCGGACGCTGGGTGGACGACATCCACCTGCTGATCAAGGACATCGACTGGCTGACCGACGACGACAGGGCCGCGCTGTTCGAGACCAACGCGGCCACGCTGTTCCGGCTGGAGGTGTGAGGCGCCGTGGCCGAACTCGTACTGGGCGTCGGCACCTCGCACGGGCCGCTGCTGAACACACCGCCGGACGACTGGGATCTGCGGGCCGGCGCCGACCGCGCCAACAAGGCCCTGGTCTACCGGGGTGTCGAGTACCCCTACGACGAACTGCTCGCGCTGCGCGCACCGGGCTTCGCCGCTGAGTGCGCGCCCGACGAGCGCCGCCGTCGGCACACCGCCAGCCGCGCCGCCGTCACGGAACTCGGCCGGCGCATCAAGGACGCGGCCCTCGACGTCCTGGTGGTCGTGAGCAGCGACCACAAAGAAGTGTTCGGCGACGAGCTGCTGCCGCAGTTCGCCGTCTACTGGGGCGACACCATGCGCCACGAGCCCTTCACCCAGGAGCAGTTGGCCGGGATGAAGCCGGGCCTCGCCGTGGCCGAGGTCGCCAACCAGCCCGAGCGCAGTACCGTACGGGCAGGTCATCCCGCCCTCGCAGGGCATCTGATCGGGCAGACGTCGGCCGCGGGCTTCGACCCGGCGGCCTCCAAGCATCTGCCGCCGGGGGAGTGGGGCAACTCCGGTATTCCGCACGGCTGGGGCTTCATCTTCCAGCAGGTGCTCGGCGGCCGTGACATACCGCCGACGGTGCCGGTCTTCGTGAACACCTTCTGGCAGCCCAACCCGCCGTCCGCGGCGCGCTGCTACGACTTCGGTGTGGCGCTCGGCGAGGCGATACGGGCGTTCCCCGAGGGGCTGCGGGTGGGGCTTGTCGCCTCCGGCGGGCTGAGCCACTTCGTCGTCGACGAGGAACTGGACCGCGCCTTCCTCGCCGCCCTGGCGAACCGCGACGCGGATTATCTGCGGGCGCTGCCCGACGAGGTGCTGCGGTCCGGCACCTCCGAGCTGCGCAACTGGATCGTGGTGGCGGGCGCGCTGCGGGACAGCGCACTCGACGCCGAACTCGTGGACTACCAGCCGTGTTACCGCGCCGAGGCCGGGACCGGCTGTGCGATGGCCTTCATGACCTGGCAGGCCCCCGGCGACAAGGACGGCGCATGACAACGGAACAGGCGGTCACACCGGGACAGGACGTCACACCGACGCAGCCCGCCCCACCGGAGCCGGCCCCCGTCGGCGGTGTGCTCGACCGGCTGCGGGCGCTCGACTCCTGCGCGGTCTCCGACGCGCTCGACGCGTACGGCCTGGCGAACGTGGTGCTCGGCCCGGTGCCGGTGTGGCAGGTGGACCGGGTCATCGCGGGACGCGTGCGTACGGTGACGGCGGGGCCGCGCCGCTCGGACCGGCCCGCCGGGCACATCGCGGCAGCCGCCGTGGACATCTCGGGCCCGGACGATGTGATCGTCATCGCCAACGACGGCCGGCTGGACGTGTCCTGCTGGGGCGGGATCCTCAGCAGGGCCGCCGTCGCCAGGGGCGTCGCCGGTGTTGTGGTCGACGGTGCCTGCCGCGACGCGAGCGAGAGCCGCGACCTCGGGATGCCGGTCTTCGCGCGGGCCGTCGTGCCGGTCAGCGCGCGCGGCCGGGTGGTGCAGCTCGCGATGGACGAGACGATCCGGTTCGGCGAGATCGACGTCGGTCCGGGGGACTTCGTCGTCGCGGACGGCAACGGGGTCGCCTTCGTACCCGGCCGGGACGCCGAGCGGATCGTCGCGTTCGCCGAGCGGATCGTCGCCAGGGAGGCCGCCATGGCCGAAGCGGTGGACCGCGGGCGACCGGTGGCCGACGTGATGCACGACAGTCAGTTTCCCGCGACCGAGGAGTCCGGCTCGTGACCGACGAACTCAACCCCCGCAGGCCGGCCGGCGCGACCGCACCCGCCGGCGCGACCGGACCCGGCCATCCGCTGCGCGGCTACTCGACGGCGACCGTCTCCGACGCGCTCGACCGGATCGGCAGGGCCGGATGTCTGCACGGCATCGGCCAGCTCACCCCCGGCACGCGCGTCTTCGGCCGCGCGTACACCGTCTCGTACATGGCCGCGGGACATCCGGCGGGCACGGTGGGCGACTACCTGGACGACGTACGCCCCGGTGAGGTGGCGGTCCTGGACAACGGCGGGCGCACCGACTGCACGGTGTGGGGCGACATCCTCACCGCGATGGCCGACCACCGCGGTGTGGCCGGGACGCTGATCGACGGCGTCTGCCGCGATGTGCACCGGGCCCTCGGCGTCGGCTATCCCCTCTTCACCCGGGGCCGCTACATGCGCACCGGCAAGGACCGGGTCGAGGTACGGGACGTGCAGTGCCCGGTGAGCGTCGCCGGGGTGCAGATCGCGCCCGGCCAGCTCGTCATCGCCGACGACGACGGAGCGGTGACCGTACCGCTCGACGTCGAGGACGAACTCGCCGGCATCTGCCGCACCATCCACGAGCGCGAGGAGCGCATCGTCGAGGACGTGCTGGCCGGGAGTTCGCTGGCCGCCGCGCGGGCCGCCCACGGATACCATCTGCTGCAGAGGAACCAGGCATGACGACCGCCGCTTCGGAACACACCGACACACCGAACACCGCCACACCGCACACCGACGCCACACCGCACACCGACATCCCACCCACCGACGCCGCCGCCTTCTCGCGGCTCGGCACGGCCACCCTCTACGAGGCGTCCGGGCTCGACTGCTATCTCCCGCCGCGCGTCCGCCCGGTGTGGCCGGGCGCCGCCGTCGTCGGCCGCGCGCTGCCCGTCTCCACGGCGCCCGCCGACAACCTGCCGCTGCACCTCGCGCTCGAACAGGCGCTGCCCGGCGATGTGCTGGTGGTCGACGGGCGGCAGGAGGCCTGCGGTTACTGGGGCGAGGTGCTCACGGCAGCGGCCCAGGCGCGCGGTGTGCTGGGGCTCGTGATCGACGGCGGGGTGCGGGACACCGACCAGTTGCGCCAGCGCGGGTTCCCCGTCTTCAGCTCCTCGGTCGCCGTGCGCACCACCGTCAAGAACGACTCCGGCACCGTCGGCGCCACCGTCACCCTGGGCCTCGCCACCGTCGACCGGGGCGATCTCGTCGTGGCGGACGCCGACGGGGTGGTGGTGATCCCCTGGGCCGATGCCGCCGACGTGCTCGCGGCCGGCCTCGCGCGCGAGGCCGCGGAGGCGCGCTACATGAGCCGGATCGCCGAGGGTGAACTGACCCTGGACATCTACGGCTTCCGGCCGGACCCGACGGACTGAGCCGGCCATGAACGATCCTGATCCCCTCGCCTCGCTTGCGCTGCTGGTCCGACAGGTACGCCTGGAGGCCACCGGTGTCGTATCACTGACCCTGACCGATCCGGCCGGCGGCCGGCTGCCGCCCTGGACACCCGGCGCGCACATCGATCTCACCCTCCCCAGCGGTACGGTCCGGCAGTACTCGCTGTGCGGGCCGCTGGACGACCCGTACTCCTACACCGTCGCCGTGCTGCGCGAGGAGAACGGCAGGGGCGGCTCGGCCGAGGTGCACGAGACGGCCCTGGTGGGCAGAACACTGCGGATCCGCGGACCGCGCAACCACTTCGCGCTGGTCGAGGCCCCGCACTATCTGCTGCTGGCCGGCGGTATCGGGATCACCCCGATCCTGGCCATGGTCCGCAGGCTCGTCGCCGACGGTGCCTCGTGGGAACTGCACTACGGCGGCCGCACCCGGGCCGGCATGGCGTTCACCGGGACGCTGGCCGCGCTCGGCGCCGGACGCGTCCATGTCGTACCGCAGGACGAGCACGGCATCCTGCCGGTGCCCTCCCTGGTGGAGGCGGCGCCGCCGGGCGCCGCCGTGTACTGCTGCGGCCCCGAGGGCATGGTGCGCGCCGTCACCGAGGCGTGCGCGCTCGCCGCACCCGGGGCCCTGCACATCGAGCGGTTCGGCGCACCGCCCGGTGTGTCGTCGGCGGCGCCGGGACCGCCCGCGGGCGCCGGTGGGTTCACGGTCGAACTGCGCCGCAGCGGTGTGACGCTCGACGTCCCACCGGACCGCACCCTGCTGGACGTCGCCCGCGAGGTCGTGCCCGACGTGGGGTTCTCCTGCGAGGAGGGCTACTGCGGCTCGTGCGAGACGAAGGTGCTCGGCGGTGTGCCGGAACACCACGACACCGTGCTGTCGGCGGAGGAACGCGAGCGGGGCGACACGATGATGATCTGCGTCGGCCGGTCCGCCTCCGGGCTGCTGACCCTTGACCTCTGACTTCTCAGCTCTGACCTGGGACTTCAGGTCACAGTTCCACACTGAAGAACTGTTGTGACAACTATTTCTGTATGAGGGATTCCTGGTTAGTGTCATGCCAATCAGGACCGAGCCGAGGAGTGCAGATGTCTATGAGGGCGACCACGCCGGACCGCCTCAAAGGCCCCACCGCGGACCCGGCGGACCAGAACGCGGCCGAGCCCGCCGCTCAGCTCCGACTGTCCGGTGTGACACGGAAGTTCGACGACGTCATCGCGGTCGACCGGATCGACCTCGACGTCAGGCCGGGCGAGATATTCGCGCTCCTCGGCCCGAGCGGCTGCGGCAAGAGCACATCGCTGCGGATGGTGGCGGGTCTTGAGAAGATCGACGAGGGCTCGATCGCCATGCGGGGCAGCACACTCGCCGACGCCGGGCAGGGCACGTTCCTGCCGTCGGAGAAACGCAACATCGCGATGGTGTTCCAGTCCTACGCGATCTGGCCGCACATGACGGTCGCCCAGAACGTCGGCTTCCCGCTGCGGATGCGCCGGGTCAAGCGCGCCGAGCGGCGCCGCAGGGTCGAGGAGATCCTGGAGATCACCGGCCTCGGCGCGCTGGCGGACCGCCCCGCCACCCTGCTCTCCGGCGGCCAGCAGCAGCGGGTCGCGCTCGCCAGGGCGCTCGTCTACACCCCCGATCTGCTGCTGCTCGACGAGCCGTTGTCGAACCTGGACGCCAAACTGCGCACCCAGATGCGCCGCGAGATCCGCCGGCTCAACCAGGAGCTGGGCATCACGATGCTCTTCGTCACCCACGACCAGGACGAGGCACTGTCCCTGGCCGACCGGCTCGCGGTGATGAACAAGGGCAAGATCGAGCAGGTCGGCCGCCCGACGGAGCTGTACGAGCACCCGAAGACCCCGTTCGTACGGGACTTCCTCGGCCGCCTCGTCGTGGTCGAGGGCGTGGTCACCGGAGACGCGGGCAAGGGCCGCATCCTGCTCGACACCGGCGCGCTGCGGGTGGGCGAGATCGTCGGCGCCGATGTGCCGGCCGGACTCGGCGAAGGCGACCGGGTGGGGGTGCATCTGCGCCCCGAGGACGTCGACATCAAGGCGGCCGGTGCGGACGGACCGGCACCGAACCAGGTGGCGGGGCGGGTGCTGTCCTCCGTCTACCTCGGCGACAGCTTCGAGTACGTACTGGACATCGCGGGCTCCAACGTCCTGCTCAGCGCACCCCGCAGGGTCGTCCACCAGCCGGGTGACGAGGTCGTCGTCGAGGTCGACCCGCAGCGCGCGATGGTGTGGCCGCTGTGACCGGCCTGCTGCCGCCGGTGACCCCGGAGGAGACCGAGTCGCTGCCCGCGCCGGTACGCACCCTGATACGCGCCCGCCGCTCCAGCGGCTCACGCCTCGCCGGCATCGTCTTCCTGCTGCTGGTCGCCGCCGTGACCGTCGTACCCGTCGTGCTGCTGCTGGTCAACAGCCTCAACGTGGCCGGGCCCGGCGACCCCGCGTCGTACGGCCTCGACAACTGGCGCCATGCCTTCGCCAACGGCACGCTCTGGCACTCGGGCTGGAACACACTGCGGCTCGCCGTACCGCGCGTGCTCATCGGCATGGTCATCGCCACCGTCATCTCCTGGCTCATCGCCCGCACCGACATGCCGGGCGCCAAAATCATCGAAGTCTTCCTCTGGTTCTCCTTCTTCATCCCCTCCCTGTCGATGACCCTCGGCTGGATCCTGCTCCTCGACCCGGCCAACGGCGTCGCCAACCAGGTGGTCAGAATGATCCCGGGGCTCGGTGGCATCACCAACGGGCCCTTCAACATCTACAGTTACTGGGGCATCATCTGGGCCCACCTCACCACGACGACCGTGCCCATCATGGTGATCCTGCTGGTGCCTGCCTTCCGCAGGATGAGCCGGTCCATGGAGGAGGCGGCGCAGATCTGCGGCGCCAGCCGGCTCCGTACGCTCGTCCTCATCACCGTGCCCGTGATGCGGCCCGCCATCGTCGCGGCCACCCTGCTCAGCTTCGTCTACTCGCTGAAGACGTTCGAGATCGAGCTGCTGCTGGGCACCCCGATCGGGCTCAACGTCTACTCCACGCAGATCTACAACTGGCTGCAGAACTCGCCACCCGAGTTCGGCACGGCCACCGCCCTCGGCTCGGTCTTCATCCCGATCCTCATCATGCTGGCGATCATGCAGCGGCTCGCCACCCGCAGCCGCAGCTACATCACCGTCGGCGCGCACACCTTCAACGACGAGCCGATCCGGCTCGGCCGGGTACGCCGCTGGGTCGTCGCTGGATCGCTCTCGCTGTACGCCGTCATCACCGTCGTCCTGCCGATGGGCGCCATCCTGCTCGGCTCGTTCATGCGCAGGTTCGGCTTCTTCCAGCTCAAGAACCCCTTCACCACGGCGCACTGGTCCGCGCTGTTCAACGACAACCTCTTCGCCTCGTCCGTACGCAACACACTGATCATCGGTGTGCTCGCCACCCTCATCGGTGTGCTGGTCTACTTCGTCATCGCCTTCGCCGTGGTCCGCAGCACACTGCCGACCCGGGGCGGCATCGACGTGATGGCCTGGCTGCCGGCCGCCGTCCCCGGCATGCTGCTCGGTCTCGGGCTGCTGTGGGTCTATCTCGGCACCCCGCTGCGCACCGTCCTCTACGGCAATCTCTTCGGCCTGATCATCGCGCTCGTCATCAGCCATATGGCCACCGGCACCCAGCAGTTGAAGGCGGCCATCGCCCAGATCAGCCCCGACCTGGACCGGGCGGCCCGCATCTGCGGCGCCAGCCAGCTCCGCAGCTACGCCCATATCCTCTTCCCGCTGCTCGGCCCCTCCGTGGCCGCGGCAGGGGTGCTCACCTTCCACGCGGCGGTGAGCGACGTCAGTACGGTCGTGCTGCTCAGCAGCAACGACTCCAGGCCCCTGTCGATCCTGCTCCTGGAGTACAGCACCAGTGGTGTGCTCGAACAGGCATCGGTCCTGGGCGTCCTCATCAGCATGCTCACGGTCGGGGTGGCCCTGCTGGCCCGCGCGCTGAGCGGCACCCGGCTGCGCAAGGCGCGTCCGCGCCGCCGCGACAGCCGTGCGCCGGGCAGCGCGCCGCAGAGCCCCCGTCCCACAACGAAAGCAGGTGCGTCATCAACAGATTCCTCGCTCACCGTAACTGGAAGCTGATCTGCGCCGGCACGGTGGTGGCCCTCGCGGCCACCGCGTGCGGCGGCGGTTCGTCCGACGACTCCGGCTCCACCACGCTCGGCTCGTCCGGCAAGGTCGACAGCGCCTGCCCGGCGCCTTCCGGGACGCTGGCGGCCGCGGCCAAGAAGGAGGGCAAGGTCGTCATGTCGGGCTCGCCCACCGACACCATCCGCCAGCAACTGCCGCAGGCCTTCCAGCAGACCTACGGGCTGAAGCTCGACTACATCGGCACCAGCGGCAAGGACAACGCGGCCCGGCTGCAGTCCGAGCGCAAGGCCGGGATCTACTCCCAGGACGTGTTCGTCGGCGGCGCCGACACCATGGCCAACACGTACCACGCGCAGAAGTGGATCACCCCGCTCACCAAGGTGCTCACCCCGGCGGAACTCGACCCCAAGGCCTGGCGCGGCGGTACGGTCCCGTTCGTCGACCCGGACAAGGAAATCCTCAGCATCAGCCGCTACGTCAGCGTCCCCGTCGTCATCAACACCGACAAGGTGAAGCCCGACGAGATCAAGACCTGGAAGGACCTGCTCGACCCGAAGTGGAAGGGCAAGATCGCCACGATCGACCCGCGCAACCCCGGCGGCGCGATCTACAACGTCGGCATGTTCCAGGCGGCCCCCGGCTACGGCGACGCGTTCGTCAAGCAGCTCTACAAGGACCAGCAGCCGGTCCTCATCACCGACTCCCGGCAGGGCACCGACGACCTGGCGCGCGGCAAGTACCCGATCGCGCTGGCCCTCGGCCAGCTCGACGTCGCCAAGGCCATGGACGACGGACTGCCCATCCAGGTGGTCGCGCCCGATCTGCAGCAGACCACCAGCGGCTTCGGCTTCCTGGCCGTCTCCGACAAGCCCCCGCACCCCAACGGCGCCAAGCTGCTGGCCCAGTGGCTGGCCTGCCCCGACGGCAACAAGGCGTGGAACACCGCGTACGGCAGCTCCAGCACCCGCACCGACGTGAAGCCGCCGGCCAGCCTGCCCGAGTGGGAGGTGCCGAAGGACGGTGTGAACTACTTCGACACCAACTCGTGGGAGTTCCTCACCCAGGGCGTCGCGAAGGCGACGACGCTGATCAAGAGCCTCATCGGTGCCAACTAACCCACGCACCGGACCGCGACAAGGAGAGTACGCATGACCACCGCCGAGACCGAGCTGCCCGACATCAAACGCCCGACCGCCTACGAGCAGTGGCTGGCGGACGAGGGACTGAAGGTCGTGGAGGGGCTGTTCATCCAGGACCTGCGCACCGTCGAACTCGGCGACTGGGCACGGCGCGGCTGCCGGGCGGCCGTCGCCCGGCTGGAGGGCACCGAGGACGTCAACGACGCCCACATCATCGAGATAGCCCCCGGCGGGCAGGTGGCACCCGAACGGCACCTCTACGAGGAGATCACCTATGTGGTCGCGGGCCGGGGCGCGACGAAGGTGTGGAACGCGGCGGGTACGGAGACCAGCTTCGAGTGGAACACCGGCAGTGTGTTCTCCGTACCGCTCAACGCCCACGCCCAGCACTTCAACGGCAGCGGGTCGGAGCCGGCCCGCTTCTACACCGTCACCAGCGCGCCGCTGGTGATGCGGATGTTCCACAACCGCTCGTTCATCTACGACTGCGACTTCGACTTCACCGACCGGTTCGGCTCCGACAAGGACGACTTCAGCGGCGCGGGCACCGCGTACCGGTCCCGGGTCTGGGAGAGCAGATTCATCCCGGACGCCGCCGACATCGAACTCAAGTCCTGGGCGGCGCGCGGCGCCGGCGGCTCCAACGTCATGCTGGAGATCGCCGACAACAGCCTCTGCGGCCATGTGTCGCAGTTCCCGATCGGTACGTACAAGAAGGCCCACCGGCACAACGCAGGCGCGCACGTCATCATCCTCGGCGGCACCGGCTTCTCGCTGCTGTGGCGCGAGGGCGAGCCGGTCCGCAAGGTGGACTGGCAGCGCGGCTCGATCGTCGTACCGCCCGACCGGTGGTTCCACCAGCACTTCAACACCGGTACCACGCCCGCCCGTTACCTCGCCCTGCGGTGGGGCAGCAAGAAGTACCCGCTGTTCAAGCAGTTCCTCATCGACCGCCCCACCACCGAGGGCGGCGACCAGATCGAGTACCAGGACGAGGATCCCTCGGTACGCGCCACCTTCGAGGCCGAGCTGGCCAAGAACGGCGCGAAGAGCCGGATGGACGAGGTCTACGCCAGGGCCCGGCGATGATCACCCTGGAGCGCAGCTTCGAGGACGACTTCCGGCCTGCCGCCGACGGGCAGACGCTGACGGTCGACTTCTGGAGCTATCTCAACGCGCTCCAGGCACGGCTCGGCTGGGGCCCGGCCGACGACAGGGCCTGGGGCTATCTGGAGGAGTTGGAGCGCGACATCGAGCCGCTCATCGAGCGCCTCCCCGACGCGGAGGCGGCGCCGTACCTGCGGCGGATCGCCGAGAGTTGGACGGCGGGCGGCGCAGGGGAGCGCGGCGCCCTGCGGCGCGATGTCGCCGCCATGCTGCGACAGGCCCTGCGGAACCAAGAGGAGCATGATCATGATCAGTGAAGCGGAGAACGAGTTTCTCACCCGCGTCGGCCCCGGCACCCCGATGGGCGACCTGCTGCGCCGGTACTGGCAGCCCGTCGCCGTCACCGCCGACCTCTCCCCGGACAAGCGCACCAAGCGGATCCGGGTCATGGGCGAGGACCTGGTGCTCTATCTGACGGAGGAGAACACCTACGCCCTGGTCGCCGAGTCGTGCGCGCACCGGCGGGTCTCCCTCTACTACGGCTTTGTCGAGGGCTGCGAGATCCGCTGCCCGTACCACGGCTGGAAGTACGACAGCTCGGGGCAGTGCCTGGAGCAGCCCTTCGAGCAGGACAACCGGCGGGCGCGCGAGCGCGCCAGGATCGCCGCCTATCCCGTACGCGCCTACCGGGGGCTGCTCTTCGCCTACCTGGGCCCAGGCGAGCCGCCCGTGCTGCCGCGGTGGGACGTGCTGGACCGGCGCGACGGCAAGCTCACGCTCTTCATCGAGCAGGAGTTGCAGTGCAACTGGCTCCAGCCGATGGAGAACGCCGTCGACACCGTGCACACCTTCTGGCTGCACGGCCACACCATGAAGGTGAAGGGCATCGACCGGGGCAGCTACTACTACCGCCCCATCGAGAAGTACTCGTTCGAGCAGTTCGAGTGGGGCATCATCAAGCGCCGCGTCTACCGCGACACCACCGGAGCCGTGGAGGAGGAGACCGGCCATCCGCTGGTCTTCCCCAACATCCTGCGGCTGCCCGAGGGCCCGTTGCAGGCGCTGCACTGGCGGGTGCCCGTCGACGACGAACACACCATGATCATCAGGGCCGGGCTGCTGCCGGACAAGCCCGGTGAGGAGCGGGTCCACGACGAGGAACCCGAGGTGGTGCGCATCCCGCCGGAGACGACCCCCGAAGGCGACCACGCGATGAACACCTTCACCAGCCAGGACCGGATGGCCTGGGAGACCCAGGGCGCCGTCTACGACCGTACGAAGGAGATGCTGGGCGCCGAGGACAAGGGCATCGCCATGTACCGCAGGCTGCTGCGGCAGCAGGTCGAGCTGATCCAGGCGGGCGACGACCCGATGGCGCTGATCCGGGACCCCGCGCAGGCCGTCGTCACCTTCGACGTCTCCCGCGGCCAGGCCCGGGTCGCGGTCACCGAAGGCCGGGTCTGATGACGGCGCCGGCCGAGCGGGTCACGGCGGGCGGTCCGGTCTCGCCGGTCGAGCGGGTCTCGCCGCCCGAGGCACGCGCGGCGGCCGAGCGGATCGCCGCCGCCTGCCGGGTCCTCGGCCGGCTGGGGCTCACGCGCGAACCGGCCGGGCACATCAGCATGCTGCTCGCCGACGGGACCGTGGCGCTGAAGGCGCGCGGCCCCTCGGAGTCGGGGCTGCGGTTCGCCGGCGCCGACGACGTGGTGGTGGTCGACAGGGACGGCACCCTGCTCTCCGGCGGCCCCGGTCTCACCGCGCCGCAGGAGCTGGCCATCCATCTGGCCGTGTACCGGGCGCGCCCCGACGTCACCAGTGTGGCGCACGCGCATCCCGCGCTGCCCGTGCTGTTCAGCGTCTGCGACGTGCCGCTGCTGCCGGTGATCGGCGCCTACGACCCGTATGCCCTGCGGCTGCTGGCCGGCGGGGTGCCGACCTTCGACCGCAGTGTGCTGGTGACGACCCCGGAGCTGGGCGACGAGCTGGCGGGCGTGCTGGGGGCCGGCGCGGTGTGTCTGATGCGCGGCCACGGTGTGACGGCCGTGGGCACGAGCCCCGAGGAGGCGGCGCTGGGCGTCATCAAACTCAGCGAGCTGGCCGAACTGAACTTCCAGGCCAGGCAACTGGGGGAGCCGAGGCCGATCGACGAGGCCGAACGCGCCGCGATCGTCGGCACCGGACACACCCGCCCCGAGCTGATCGCCTCGGCGTGGCGCTTCTACCGCCGGCTCGTGTCCGAGCAGCCGGAGGGGAGTTGAGATGCCCGACACCGTACTGACCGGGGACAGGGCCGGCCACGAGCCAGGTCATCACCACGACGACCACAGCCATGGCCACGAGCATGAGCACGACCACGAGCACGAGCACAGCCACGGCCATGACCACGATCACGGCCATGACCACGGTGTGGAGATACGGGCCGACGACCCGGACCATCCGCTGTGGGCGCGCGATCAGATCGTGCTGACCAGCGTCGGCATCGACATCGGCTCGGCCACCAGCCAACTGCTCTTCTCCCGCATCACCCTGCGCCGACTCGGCCGCGAACTGTCCAGTGCCTTCGCCGTCGTCGACCGGGAGACGGTCCACGAGTCGGCCGTCACACTCACCCCGTACGCGGAGGGGCTGCGCATCGACGAGACCGCGCTGCGGGCCGTCGTGGACGAGGCGTTCGCGCAGGCCGGGATCGCGCCCGACGAGGTCGACACCGGCGCCGTGATCCTGACCGGCGAGGCGACCCGCAGACACAACGCCCGCGCCATCGCCGACCTGTTCGCCGCCGCCAGTGGACGCTTCATCTGCGCGACGGCCGGACACGGCATGGAGGCGGTGCTCGCCGCGCACGGCTCGGGAGCCGTGGCCAGGAGCCGGGAGGGCGACGCCGCCCGGGTGCTCAACATCGACATCGGCGGTGGCACCACCAAACTGTCGGTGTGCGCGTCCGGCACCGTACGGTCCACCGCGGCGCTGCACCTGGGCGCGCGGCTCGTCGTGGTCGACGCGGAGGGGCGGATCGTCCGGCTTGAGCCCGCGGGCGCCCGGCTGGCGGCCCTGCTCGGTCTTGACTGGCGGCTGGGGGACCGGGCGGA
The DNA here is from genome assembly GCF_055584925.1 of Streptomyces sp. NPDC087906. Taxonomy (NCBI): domain Bacteria; kingdom Bacillati; phylum Actinomycetota; class Actinomycetes; order Kitasatosporales; family Streptomycetaceae; genus Streptomyces; species Streptomyces sp. NPDC087906. The sequence continues at coordinate 249,774 of NZ_JBVJLC010000003.1, read as the reverse complement.
GCCGGCCGAACTGGCCAGGCTCGCCGGGCTGATGGCGGACACCGTCGTCGCCACCGTCAGCGGCGGGCCGGACCCGGTCGAAGGGCTCGACTGGCTCGGGCTCACCGAACCGCTGACGGAATCCGGCCCTTACGGCGCCGTCCTGTTCTCCGGCGGCGTCGCCGAGTACGTGTACGGCCGCGAACCACGGGAGTTCGGCGACCTCGGGCCGCTGCTCGGGCGGGCACTGGTCGAGCGGTTCGCGCTGCTGCCGGGGCCCGTCGAGGACAGCCGCCGGGCGATCAGGGCGACCGTGCTCGGCGCCTCCCAGTACACCGTGCAGGTCAGTGGCAACACCCTGCACATCAGCGACCCCGGCCTGCTTCCGCTGCACAATCTGCGGGTGGTACGCCCCGCCGTCGAGCTGCCGGACACGGTGGACGCCGGGCAGGTGGCCGCCGCGATCGAACGGCACCTGAGCGGCGCGGAGTTCGCGGCGGACGACGCGCTGGTCTTCGGGTTCACCTGGAGCGGACTGCCGAGCTTCCCCCGGCTCGACGCCTTCGTCGAAGGCATCCGGCGCGGCCTGGCCGACCGGATCAGCCGCGGACTGCCGTTGTGCCTGCTCTTCGAGGGGGACATCGCGCGGACCGTCGGGGGGATCCTCGTCGACCAGGGAGTCACCGCACCGGTGATCTCCGTCGACGGCATCGCCGTCACCGAGTTCGACTTCGTGGACATCGGGGCCGTACTGACCAAGTCCGGGACGGTGCCCGTCTCGCTCAAGTCACTGGTGTTCTCGCTGTGACCGGCACCCTGGCCCCCGCCAGACCACCGCCGGGCCGGCGGCCGCCGACCGGCCCGGCGTTACCCGCTCACCGCCCCGGCTCAGGCCGTCTCGTTGAGCGCGTCCCGCACGGAAGCCTGGGCCTGCACCATCATGGGGGCGATCTCCCTCGCCTGCTCGATGTTCTCCAGCCGGGTGTTCGGTACCGCGACGGCGATCGCCGCCAGCGGATAGCCGATGAGATCGTAGATCGCCATTCCCACGGCGCAGATACTGCTCTCGCCCTCGCCGAAGTTCACCGCGTAACCCGTGTCGCGGATCTGGTCCAGCTCGGACTGCAACTCGCCCCACGTGGAGATGGAGTTCGGGGTACGGGTGTCCAACTGCCGGGTCGGGTAGCGCCGCCCCAGGTCGCTGCCCGGCAGCGCCGCCAGAATCGCCTTGCCGCCGGCCGTGCAGTGCGCCGGCAGGACGATTCCGGTACGGGAAGCGACACGGACGGCACGTGAACCCTCGACGCAGTCGATGAAGCGGACGCAGTCGCCTTCCAGCAGCAGCAGACTGACCGTCTCCTGGGTGTCCTCGCTGAGTTGTTCCAGCACCGGTCGCGCCGCGTGCCGGATGTCCACCCGGCCGATGGCGGCGAGACCTATCTCCAGCAGGGCGCGGCCCGGACGGTAGACACCGTTGGGCTTGTCCTGGGTCACGAAGCCTTGCCGGCGCAACGCGGTCAGCAGGCGGTGTGCGGTGGAGCGGGCGACGCCGAGGTCGTCGGCGGCCTCGGCCACGCGCAGTGCCCGGCGCTCGCCGATCAGATGCAGCAACCGCAAGGCGTTGTCGACCGATGACAGCCCCGACTGCGGTGTGAACGAGGCGGGCTGGTGGGGCTCATCGTGCGTTGTGTTCTTCATACCGGAATAGTAGCGCCATCTCTTTCAAGGCGCGGAATAATCACTAAGGTTGGGCTATGACATTCGTGTCGAATCATCGTGAGCTTCCTGTGCTCGTCCTGGGTGGTGGCCCCGTCGGTGTCACAGCGGCCTGGGCACTGGCCAGGGCCGGCGTGCGAGTGCATGTGATCGAGCGTGATCCGGTGCCGCGCACCGACTGGCGGGCCTCCACGTTCCATCCGCCGACCCTCGAACTGCTCGACGGGCTGGGCCTGTCGGCGCAGATGCACGCCGAGGGCCTTACGGTGCCGCGCTACCAGTACCGCGACCGCAAAGAGGGTCTCGTCGCCGAGTTCGACTTCACACTGCTCAAGGACGAGACGAAGTACCCGCACCGCCTCCAGCTCAACCAGCAGCACCTGGTGCGGATGCTGGTCGAGCGGCTGGTCGACGAACCCAACGTCACACTGCACTACGGCATCGAGGCCACCGCGATCCGGGTCACCGAGGACGGTGTGGCCGTCGACGGCAACGGCGCGGCCGGGCCCGAGACCCTGTACGGCAGCTTCCTGATCGCCGCCGACGGCGCCAGCTCCACCGCGCGCGGCCTGCTGGGCGTGCCGTTCGAGGGGTTCACCTACCCCGAGCGGTTCCTGATCGCCAGCACCAGCGCCGACTTCCGCGCGCTGATCCCCGACATCGCCGACGTCAACTACGTGGCCGACCCCGAGGAATGGCTCTTCCTGCTCCGCACGGTCGAGTCCTGGCGCGCGGTCTACCCCGTCCCGCAGGAGCAGAGCTACGAGCAGGCGACCGACGCCGCCGAGATGCAGAGCAGGCTCCAGGGCATCGCGCCGCTGCCCGCCGGCTACGAGATCGGCGACTACCAGATCTACCACGTGCACCAGCGGGTCGCGGGCGCGTTCGTTTCGGGCCCGTGCGCGCTGATCGGCGACGCGGCGCACATCAACAGCCCCCTCGGCGGGGTGGGGCTCAACAGCGGCATCCACGACGCCGTCGACCTCGCCCGCAGGCTCGCCCGGATCCTGCTCGAAGGCGCCGACGAGGACGCCGAGCTGGCCACCTTCGACGAGGTGCGCCGCCGGGTCGCCGTCGAGTACGTACAGGCCGACACCCGCCGCAACACCGAGCGGATCAGCGAGCGCGACGAGGCCAAGCGGCAGGCCAACCACGCCGAACTGCGCGCCGTCGCAGCCGACACCGACCGGGCGCGCGCCTGGTGCAGGCGCGCCTCACTGCTCGAATCGGTCGCCCGGTTCGGCATCGGCCTGCCGCCGCAGGACGTCCGCAGCCGTATCGAGGCCGCACCGGCCGCCACCGCGTGAGGGGCAGGAGAACCCATGACTTCCGACACGACATCAGCAGTGCCCACCGACGAGGAGTCCCGGCTCGCCGCCTTCTACTCCGATCTGGCCGCCGTCGATCTGCATCCGCTCTGGACGATCACCCGCGACCTGCTGCCGCCCAGCCCCCGGCCGCGTGCGGTGCCCTGGCTCTGGAACGCCCAGGTCCTGGCCGAACTCGCCGCGCGCGCCCTCGCGTTGGTACCGGTCGAGCGGGGCGGCGAGCGCCGGGTGCTGAGTCTCGGCAATCCGGGCCTCGGCGGACTGCCCTACGCGGCCGGCACGCTGTGGGGCGCCATCCAGTGCCTCGGCCAGGGCGAGACGGCCCCGGCCCACCGGCACACGCCCGGCGCCATCCGCTTCATCCTCTCCGGGGACGGCGTCGCCACCACCGTGGACGGCGACGTGTGCGACATGCACCCCGGCGACCTGGTGCTCACCCCGTCGTGGAACTGGCACGACCACAGCAGCACCAGCGACGGGCCGATGCTCTGGTTCGACGGGCTCGACCTGCCGATGATCGAGGCGCTCGACGCGGTGTTCTTCGAGCCGTACCCCGACTTCCGCCAGCCCGACGTGACACCGCACAACCGCTCGGAGACCCTGGCGGGTCCCGGACCCCGCTTCGTCAGCGGCGCGGTGCGCGACGTCGTCGCCGTCGAGCACTCGCCCCTGCTGGTCTACCGGTGGCAGGACACCGACCGGGAGCTGACCCGGCTGGTCGCCGGGAGCGGAGAGCCGCTGGTGAGCCTGGAGTTCGTCAGCCCCGCCACCGGCGCCAGCGTGCTGCCGACGATGAACTGCGCCATGCACCGGCTGGTCCCCGGTGCCCGCACGCTGCCGGTGCGCCGTACCGGCAACGCCGTCTACGTCGTCCATCGCGGCGCGGGCTCCTCGGTGATCGAGGGCCGCCGCTTCGACTGGTCGGAGGGCGACATGTTCGTCGTGCCCTCATGGGCCGCCGCCGAACACACCAGCGGTCCGGGCGCAGATCTGTTCAGCATCGGCGACAGCCCCGTGCTGCGGGCGCTCGGCATCTACCGCGAACTGGCCCTCGAAACCCCCCAGCAGGTGACCGGTGTCTTCACCCCGGTCACCCTCGACGACTCGGTGACCTCATGAAACTGGCGATATTCGACGACAACCGCCTCGGCGCCGTCACCGGCGACCACCTGGTGGACATCACCGGCGCACTGCCCTGGCCGCACGAACCCGACCCGCTGCTGGCCGGCTGGTGGCGCGCGCTGTGCCGGGACTACGCGTCCCTCGCCCCGGATCTCGCGGCCGTGGCCGAGAAGGGCCCCCAACTCCCGCTGGAATCGGTGACCTTGGCGGCGCCGGTGCTCGGCCCCACGAAGATCATCGCCTCGGCCAGCAACTATCGCGGCCATGTCGAGGAGATGCACGCCGTACAGCAGCGCACCCTGGGCGGCGTCGAGTCCTGGATGATGAACTTCGACGTCTTCCTCAAGGCGCCCTCCTCGATCACCGGTCCCGCCGGCACCGTCGTACTGCCGCGCGCCGTGCTCGGCGAAGGCAGCGAGATCCACCACGAGTCGGAGCTGGTCGTGGTGATCGGCACGGGCGGCAAGGACATCGCCGAACGGGACGCGCTCAGCCATGTGCTGGGCTACACGATCGGGCTCGACATCACCGTACGCAGCGCCGCCGACCGCTCGCGGCGCAAGAGCTACGACACCTTCAGCCCGCTCGGCCCCTGGCTGACCACGAGCGACGAGGCCGGCGACCCCGCCGACTTCGACATCCTGCTCACCTGCAACGGCCACCAGCGGCAGAGCGTCAACACCTCCGCACTCATCACATCGGTGCCGCGCATCGTCTCGTACGCGTCCCGGATGATGACACTGAACCCCGGGGACGTCATCTTCACCGGCGCGCCTCCCGGAGTCGGGCCCATCGTGCCCGGTGACGTACTGAAAGCCTCGATCAGCCGGCTCGGCGCGATGACACTCGCTGTCCGCGCGGAGACCGGCACCGCACCCCAATGAGGTATCTCCACACCGAGAACAGGTGAAGGCAATGTCGATGTCGATGAAGGTCAGAACCACCCTGCCCGCCGCCATGGTGCTGCTGGCCGTGAGTGCCTGTTCGAGCGGCTCGGACAGCGGCTCGGCCGACGGCGCGGCAGGTGCTGTGCCCGCCGCCGGCAAGTCCGTGGCGGCCGGGTGCCCCGACCCGGCCGGCACCCTGGCGAAGGCCGCCAAGAAGGAAGGCCAGGTGGTCATGACCGGCACACCTGACGGCAGTGTGCGTACGGACGTGCCCAAGGCGTTCGCCCAGACCTACGGTGTCAAGGTCAACTACGTCGGCGGCCGCAACAGCGACATCGCGGCCAAACTCCAGGCCGAGCGCAAGGCGGGCATCTACTCCCACGACGTCTTCGGCGGCGGCGGCAACACCATGTCGACCACCTACTACGCCCAGGACTGGCTCGGCGATCTGAAGACGGCGCTCGACCCCGGCCTGCTCACCGCCGCCAACTGGCGCGACGGCGCCGCCAAATGGGTCGACCCCGAGCAGAGCAAGATCCTCCAGCTCTCCAACTACGTGGACTCCGGCGTCGTCGTCAACACCAGCCTGGTCAAGGACGGCGACCTGACGACCTATCAGGACATGCTCGACCCCAAGTGGAAGGGGAAGATCGTCGTCGACGACCCGCGCTCCAACGGCGGCGCCATCTACGACGTGGGCGCCTTCAAGCAGGCGTACGGCGACTCCTTCCTCAAGTCCCTCTACGTCGACCAGAAGCCGACGCTCCTCACCGACCAGCGCCAGGAGCTGGACGACATCGCCCGCGGCAAGTACGCCTTCGGGATGTCGCTGCAGAACGCGGAGACCGAGAGCGCCCTCGCCGAAGGGCTGCCGCTCAAGCAGATCAAGCTCACCGGCGCGCCGCCCGTGACGACCGGCGGATCCAGCCTGCTCGCGCTCGACAACAAGGCACCGCACCCGAACGCGGCCAAACTGCTCGTCAACTGGCTGGTCTGCAAGGACGGCAACAAGGTCTGGACGGACGCGCTCCAGGTGCCCAGCATGCGCGCCGACGTGCCCGCCGCCGGCGATCTCGGCGCCTCCATCCCGGAGAAGGGCGGCGAGTACTACGACAGCTACGGCTGGAGCGTCCTGACCAAGGACGTCAAGGAGCTGCAGAAGACCATGGTCGGCCTGCTCGGCCCGCAGTAGCCCGCGCGCCAGGTACCGAGCAGGTCCCGTACGGCAGTTGGTCCCGCACAGCACCGGAGGTTCTCATGGCAGAGCGGCGGCCCGTCCGGCCACCCACCGCGTACGCGCGCTGGGCCGGGGGCCAGGGCATCGACATCGTCCCCGGCTTCCACATCCCCGATCTGCGCGCGGTACCGCTCAAGCCCTGGCCGATGACGGGCGGCGAGGGCTGCTTCATCAACCACGACGACAGCGACCGCAGCAACGACTGCTACGTGTCGCGGATCGCGCCCGGCGGGCACCTGCGCCGGGTGCGCCATCTCCACGAGGTCATGACCTACGTGCTGGCCGGCCGGGGCAGCACCACGGTGTGGGGACCCGACGGTACGGAGCAGAGCTTCGAATGGCAGCGGGGCGCGCTCTTCGCCGTCCCGCTGAACGTCCCGTACCAGCACTTCAACAGCAGCGGCGACCAGCCCGTGCTGCTGCTCTCGGTGACCAACGCCCCCGTCGTCATCAACCTGTTCGACGAGGACGAGTTCGTCTTCGACTGCCCCTACGACTTCCCCGCCCGCTTCTCCGGAGCCGCCGGCTACTTCAGCGGCGAAGGCACCCTGACCGGCCGGATGTGGGAGACCAACTTCGTCCCCGACGTACGGGACTTCCCGCTCGTCGACTACCGGGCGCGCGGCGCGGGCGGCACCAACGTCCAGTTCAAACTGGCCAGGAACACCATGATGGCGCATGTCTCGGAGTTCCCCGTCGGCACGTACAAGAAGGCGCACCGCCACGCGCCCGGCGCCCATGTCGTCATCCTCGGCGGCACCGGATACAGCCTGATGTGGCGGGAGGGCGAGCCGATCAGGCGCTACGACTGGGCGGAGGGCTCGCTCGTCATCCCACCCGGCGAGACGTTCCACCAGCACTTCAACACCGGCGCCACCCCGGCCCGTTACCTCGCCCTGCGCCATCTCAACGCGCGCAGGGACCCGGCGACAGGACTGCCGATGTCCTCGATCAGCACCCGGCTCGGCGGCGACCAGATCGACTATGAGGACGAGGACCCGCAGGTGCGCCGGATGTACCGCGACGCGTGCGCGGCGAACGGCATCGAGTCGCGGATGGCCGAGTTCCACGGTTCACGGGAGGACTGACAGATGACAACGACCGGCCAGGCCAGGGAGACGTTCTACGACGGCTGGATGCGCAAGGAGGGCCTGCCCGTCCACCGCGGCTACGGCATGCCCGACGTGCGCACCCTGGAGCGCGCCGACTGGGCGCGCACCGGCGGCAGGGCGGCCTTCGTCCACCTGCACGGCATGGAGGGCTTCACCGGGATGCAGATCGGCGAGATCGCCCCGCGCGCCTCGCTGGAGCGCCAGCGCCATCTGCACCAGCAGTTCGTCACCGTGCTCTCCGGGCGGGGCACGGCGGACGTCTGGCTGCCCGGCGACACCCGGCGCACCAGCTTCGAGTGGCAGCGCGGCAGCTTCTTCGCGATCCCGCTCAACTGCTCGTACGTGCTGCACAACACCGGCTCCGAACCGGTGCTCTACATGGCCGTCAACGACGCCCCGATGGTGCTGGACCTGTTCCACGACGAGGACTTCGTCTTCGCCAACGACTACCGGTTCACCGACCGGTTCACGCCCGGGGACGGGTACTACTCCGACAGCAAGCGGTACGAGAACTACTTCGGCGGGATCGCCGAGACCAACTTCATCGCCGACATCAACGAGATCGCCCTCGACTCCCTCGGCGCCAAGGGCAGCGGCGTCGACGCGACCGTCTTCGAGATGGCGGGCAACACCGTCGCCGCGCACATCACCTCCTGGCCGGTGGGCCGCTACCACAAGGCCCACCACCACCTCGGCGGGGCCGTGCTGTTCGGACTCCGGTCGGAGGGCTACGTCCTCATCTGGCCGCAGGAGGCGGGCAGCAGACCGTACGAGTCGGGCAACGGCGACCGGGTGGTGCGGGTGGAATGGGGTGAGGCGTCCGTCTACAGCCCGCCCAGCAAGTGGTTCCACCAGCACTTCAACACCGGGCCAGGCACCGCGCGGCAACTGGCCTTCCGCGGCGGGGTCAAGCACCCCACCGGGATCCGCAGGGCCGGCAACCCGATCGTGGGCGGCCGCCCCGGGGTGCTCGTCAGTGTGCGCGAGGGCGGCAGCCTGCTGCCGTACGGCGACGAGGACCCGCAGATCCGGCGCGACTACCGCGAGGCGCTGGCCGCACGCGGCGTCACACCCGACATGCCGGACGAGCTGTACGCGCCGACGCCCTGATCAGGAGTGGCCCCGGTACGCCAGCTCGCTCGCCAGCAGCGCCGCGCCCACCACCCCTGCCCTGGGGCCGAGTTCGGACATGACGATCGGCAGGTTCCGGGTGGCGAGCGGGAGCGAGCGCTTGTAGACGACGCTGCGGATCTCGGCCAGCAGCAGATGGCCGAGGCCGGAGAGCCCGCCGCCGATCACGATCATCGACGGGTTCATGAAGCTGACCAGCGTGGCCAGCACCTGGCCCACCCGGTGGCCGCCGGTGCGGATCAGATTGACGCAGGCGGTGTCACCGCCCGCGGCGCACTCGGCGACATCGACGGCCGTCAGTGAACCCTGGGCGGCCAGCCGGTCGGCGAGCTGCTGCGAACGACCCTCCAGAGCGGCGGCCGTGGCGTCCCTGGCGAGCGCGACACCGCCGAAGTACGCCTCCAGGCAACCGGTGTTGCCGCAGGAGCACACTGGGCCCGCCGACTCCGCCTCGACCTGGATATGGCCGATGTCCCCCGCGCACCCCTCGGCGCCCCGGTAGATACGGCCGTGGTGCTGCATGCCGGACCCGATGCCGCTGCCGATCTTCACGAACAGCAGATGGTCGACGGTGCGGGCGACGCCGCTGTGCTGTTCGCCCAGCGCCATCACATTGACGTCGTTGTCGACGACCACCGGGCAGTTGTGTTCGCGCGCCAGGGTGTCCCGTACCGGATAGCGGTTCCAGCCGACCATGATCGGCGGGGAGACCGGGATGCCCTCCCGGAAGCTGACCGGCCCCGGCAGCCCGATGCCGATGGCGGCGATTTCGGCGTAGTGGCCCTGGGCGCGCATCTTGTGCAGCAGTTCGCTGACCCGGGCCAGCGCGGCGACCGGACCCAGGTGGATGATGTCGGCCGCCTCGGTGACCGCCGCGACGGGTTCGAGCCTGCCGTCGGTGATCTCGATGTCGATGGAACTCGCGCCCATGTCGACGGCGGCGAACCGCACCCCGGGGTCGAGCTGGACCAGGGTGGAGCGCCGGCCGCCGCGCGAGGCGGCGGGTCCCGCCTCCAGCACCTTGCCCGCCGCGACCATCCGGTCGAGTTCGGCGAGCAGCCGTGGTCGCGGCACGTCGAGTTCGTTCGCCAACTGGGCGCGGGAAAGCGGGCCGTTGTCCCGCAGCCGGCTCAATACGCGGTACTCGATGCTCACAGTCTCACTTCCTCCGCACGCTCTCAGTTTCGGGCACCACGACACTGTTTGTACGGCTGTTGCGAACTTTCCTCGATTTTGCCAAAAGTAGTGACGGTGATGACCAAAGGGCGCGCCGCCCCACCGGTACGGCGGGGCGGCGCGCCACCAGGTCAGTCGGCCAGGCCCCCCTTCACGGCCTTCGCGTCGCGCGCCAGCGCGGCGCCCGCCGCCGCGTCCGGCACCAGGGCGGTGTCGCCCGCCGAAGCGGCGATCGAGTCGAGCACGGCCCCGGCCTGGCTCAGCCGGCCGGCCTCGGCGTGTGCCCGCGCCTGGTCGAGCCGTACGGTCAGCCGCTGCTGACCCTGTGCGGAGACCAGTCCGTCGGTACGGAACTGGGCGATGAGCGCGCCCAGTTCGGCGAACGACGTGGTCGTGGTGAAGTGCACGGTCTTCGTCGTGGTGTTGCCCGCCGCGTCGCGCGCCGTGACCTTCAGGTCATGGCCGCCCAGCGGGAGCCGCCACAACTGCACCTGGCGTCCCGAGGTGAGCGCGGCGCCGTCCAGGGTGCTGGTCGCCGTCGCCCCGCCGGAGACCGCGTCGGTGGTCGTGACCACCGGTGTGACGCGCTTGGAGTCTCCGTACGCGGCATCGGCGTCGACACCCGCGACCGTCACCGCGGGACCCGTCTTGTCGATCCGGACAGCGAGCGTCCCGACCTCGGAGACGTTCCCGCCGCTGTCGGTCGCCCGGTAGCGGACGGTGGTGTTGCCCTCGGTGGAGAGCGTGACCGCCGAGTTCGCCGACAGCCAGGTCGTACCGCCGTTGACGGAGTACTGGCGGCTGGCGACCGTGCCGTTGTCGGTGGCCGCCACGTTCAGCGTCACATTGCCGGTGTACCAGCCGTTGCCGCCCGTGGGCGCCGCCGGGTTGAGCGTGGCGGTCACCTTCGGCGGGGTCTTGTCGGCGACACCCGCGCCCTGGAAGGTCAGCGCGTCGAGTTCGACGCCGCCGCTGGAGGTGACGTAGAGCTGACCGCTGCCCGCAGGGGCGTTCGCCAGCGCGGTGGTGACGGTCTGCCAGCCCTCACCGGCCGGGACCGGGATGGTGGCGAAGGGCTCGGCCCTGGAGGAGTTCCAGTGCAGCGACAGGGTGCCCGCGCCGGACGTCCGGGTCTGCACGCCGGTGATACCGGCGAACGAGACCGGGTCGTAGGCGATCCAGTCGTTGGCGTCGAAGGCGGTCACCTTGCGCTGCCCGGAGGCCGTGGCGTCGTCGGTGATCGTGACACCCTCCGACAGGTCGTAGTGCTCGGCCTGCATCAGCGCCGGGTTGAGGATGACCTGCGCGTCGCCCGTGGCCGGCGGCACGCCGCCCGCGCCCCTGTCGGTGTACGTGATGCCGAGCACGGCGAAGACGTTCTCGGTGTCACCGTGCCCCGCGTCCGCCGGGGACACGACGGCGCCGGAGCAGCCGGTGCCGCTGTTGACCGGGTGGCCGTGCTGGTTGTGGCCGAGACCGAAGGTCCAGGCGACCTTGGCGCAGTCGATGTTGGTGCCGTCCTCCGGGTCGTCGATCTTGACCCCGTACGGCACCGCGTCACCCCAGTTGAAGAAGCCGCCGTTGGGCGGCTGGGTGATCTCGACGGTCGGAGCGGTGTTGCCCACCGTGATCTGACGACTCGTCAGACCGAACTTGCCCTGCGGGTCGGTGACCTTCAGCCGGGCCTGGTACTGGCCGTTCTCCGCGTAGGTGCGGCTGGCGGTCGGTCCTGTCGCGTCGAACGTGCCGTCGCCGTCCAGGTCCCACTGGTAGGTGAGGGCGCCGTTCTCCGGGTCGCTCGACCCCGAGGCGTCGAAGGAGACGGCCAGCGGCGCCTGCCCGGAGGACGGCTGCGCCTTGATCACCGCGGTGGGCGCCTTGTTGCCCTCGGCGTAGTCGATCCGGTAGAGACCCGCGTCGGGGTTCTGCCGGAAGAAGCCGTCGCCGTAGTCCAGGACGTACAGCGCGCCGTCGGGACCGAACTCCAGGTCCATCGGGTTGTCCCACGGCGGGATGCCGTTCTCGGACCGCTCGCTGTTGGGCAGCACGTTCTCCAGCTTGCTGACCGGTCCGTCGGGGCCTTCGAGGGTGAGGGCCGCGACGTAGTCCTGCGAGAACTCACCGAGGAACGCCTTGCCGTCCCAGTACTCCGGGAACTTGCCCGGGGCCGGGTTGTCGGCGTCGTAGTGGTAGACCGGGCCGCCCATCGGGGCCTGCCCGCCGGGGCCGCCTGGGCCGCGGAACGCGGTCAGTTCGGGCCAGGGCTGGTCGGTGTCCTTGTCCCCGTACCAGAGCGTGGCGGGGCTCGCGGCCGGCAGCGTGGTCAGACCGGTGTTCCAGCGCGAGTCGTTGACCGGCGCCGCGCAGTCGAAGGCGGGACCCGGGGTGAGGGTGGCGAAGTCGTAGTCCCGGTACGGGTGGGTGTTGTCACCCGTGCAGTACGGCCAGCCGCTGTTCAGCGGCTTGGTCGTGGTGTTCCACTCGACGTACCCCATGGGGCCGCGGTTCGGGTCGGCGTTGCCGGCGTCCGGACCGTAGTCGCCCCACATCACGGCGCCGGTGGCCTTGTCGACCGTCATCCGGTACGGGTTGCGCAGCCCCATCACGAAGATCTCGGGACGGGTCTTGGCGGTGCCGACCGGGAACAGGTTCCCGTCCGGGATCGTGTAACTGCCGTCGTCCTGCACGTGGATGCGCAGGATCTTGCCCTTGAGGTCGTTGGTGTTGCCCGACCCGCGGCGCTCGTCGAGGCCCGGGTTGTAGGTGGCGGCGTCGTTGATCGGGGTGTACCCGTTGACGTTGGGCCCCGAGGCCGGGGTGTTGCCACCGGTGGAGATGTACAGGTTGCCGTCGGCGTCGAAGTCCACGTCGCCCGCGACGTGGCAGCACTGGCCGCGGTTGGTGTTGACCCGGATGATCTCCTGGGCGGTGGTCAGGTCGAGCTTGTCACCCGTCCACTTGAAGCGGGTGAGGGTGTCGTAGCCCTCCCACTGCTTCCAGTACGAGTCGTCCTGCCCGGCCGGCAGCCGCTCGGGCGCTGAGCCCGTCGGTGTGTTCAGCGGCGGCGAGTAGTAGAGGTACACCCACTTGTTGGTCGCGAAGTCGGGGTCCAGGGTGACGGTCTGGAGCCCCATCTCGGAGTTCTGGTAGACCTCGACATGGTTGGCGATCTTGGTGACGCCGGTGCCGGGGTCGGTGAGCCGCAGATCGCCGTTGCGGGCGGTGTGCAGCACCCGGCTGTCCGGGAGTACGGCGAGGTCGATCGGCTCGCCCGTCTCCTTGGTCAGGGTGACCTTCTCGTAGTTCGCCCAGTCCAGGGCCGGGTCGGCTGCCGCGTGCTCGACGCCGTTGTGCGCGGTGGCGGTCGGCGCGAGCGCCACACCGCCCAACGCGGGCAACGCCGCTAGCAGGACGCCGGAGACGAGGCGTCTCAGGGTACGGTGCACGATGATGCTCTCCTTGGTCGCTGGCGGTTCAGGAGGGTGTGCGGCCGGGCCCGGCCCACCGCCCGCACCGTGGCTGCGGTGCGGAATCACGGCGGGCCGAGCCCGGCTGACGTGCTTGTGCTGTGCTGTGCGGGGTGGTGCATGTGCTGCCGGGGCGGATCGCCCGGACTAGCCGAGCAGTTCCTTCAGACCCGCGTAGCTGCGCTCGGCCGCACCGAGCGAACCCGGCGGGTTGGGCTGGGTGTTGACCGCGTTGTCCTGCTCCCACACGCCGAAGTGGCTGCCGCGCGCGCCGATCTCCCGGACGAAGCGCTCGTACGGCATGTCGCCCGCGCCGAACTCGACCATGCTGTAGCCGTCGCCGGCCGACGGGTTCGACGTGCCGTCCTTCATGTGGAACAGCGGGTAGCGGTAAGGCTGGTTGCGCACGTAGGCGGCCGGGTCGAAGCCGGGGAACCGGTACTGGCCGACGAAGGCCCAGTACACGTCCATCTCCAGATAGACGTGCCGCGGGTCGGTGTTCCTGAGGAACACGTCGTACAGCCGTACCGACGGCTGGTCGGTGGCGAAGGCGAACTCGCCCGCGTGGTTGTGCTGGTAGAGCTTGAGGCCGCGGGCGGTGGCCGCCGCGCCCCACTTGTTGAACTCCTCGGCGGCGGCGAGGTAGCCGGCGACCGTGTTGCTGTTCGACGGGGCGTTGGCGGTGCCGACGTGCGGCATGCCGAGGATCTCGGCCGCGTCGAGTTCGGCCTGGATGTTGCTGCGGAGGTTCCCGATGCCGACGTGACTGCCCACCGCGCGCAGCCCGTTGTCGTCGAGGATCTGTCTTATCTCCTGGAGGGTGATCTGGCGGCCCAGGATGGAGGTGTTCTGGGTGTACCCGGCGAACTCGATCTCCGTGTAGCCGATTCTGGCCAGTTCGGTCAGGACGACGGCGAAGCCGAGTGAGGTGACCTTGTCGCGGACGCTGTAGAGCTGGAGCCCGATGCGGTCCTTGGGGATGGACAGGATGCTCGGCGCTGCCGACGCCGAGGATGCCGTGGCCACACCGCCGACGACCGAGGCGGCGGCGAGTGCCACCGTGGTGCCCGCTGTGGCCCGCAGGAAGTCCCTGCGATCGAAGGACTTGTTCAGATTACCCACGGTAACTCCTGGCTGGTGGGGTGACGAGAGACGGAAGGGGCGCTGTGCGCGCTACCGGTACGTCAGGTGAACGGGACACCTGGGCCATGAGAGGCCGGCCCTAGAGGCCGGAGTCACCGGCCGCGCGGGCGTCGGCCCGTGCGGTGGCGGCGCGGGCCGCTGCCTTCTCGGCGAGGTCGCCGCCGCGGTCCTGGGGTGCCAGGCGGGCGGAGCGGGCGGCCGATGCCGTCACGGGGGCGGTCTCGCCGGTGACGGCGCCGCGGATCCGGGCCAGCGAACCGACCTGGAGCACCGGGCTGTTCCCGGTGGCGCTGAGGGCGCCGCGGACGATCGCGTTGTCCAGTACGGCGGTTGCCGTGTTGTCACTGACCGTCAGATTGCCACCGAGGTAGGTGGCACCCTCGCAGGTGCTGAGCGGGCCGTTGCCGCCGAGCTGGAGGTTGTCCGCGTTGTTCTTGTAGACCGTGGCGCCTTCGACCTCGCTGGCGCACAGCACGCCGCCCAGCGAGTTGCCACTGACCGTCAGGCCCTTGACGGTGGAGTCGTAGACGTCGGTGTAGAGGTTTCCCTCACCGGTGAGCGCCCCGCTGAGGGTGCTGCCGGAGACGTACAGCTCACCGTCGGAAGCGCTGACGGCGGCGAGCTTGGAGTCCACCGCGTAGACGAAGCCCTCGGTCGCGGTGACGGCCTTGGCCGTGGTGTCCTGCAGATGGGCGCCGAAGGCCGACGTGGTGGTCAGAGCGCCCTTGACGGTGCTGTTGTCGAGGTCCAGATAGCCGTTGTCGGCCACCGTGACAGCGCCGTTGAAGGTGACGCCTGAGCCGACGAGGTCGGCGCCGGCCTCCACCCGCACCGTGCCCTTGACCTTGGTGCCGGTCAGTGTGCACGACTGCCCGGCCGGCACGACCAGGTCACCGCCCACGGTCACGGCGCCGCCGTCTCCCACACAGGTGGTGTAGAGCGCCGCCTGGGCGGATCCGGCGAAGGCCACCAGCCCGCCGGACGCCACCAACGAGGCCGTGACAACGAGCGTACGGATCTTCATATCGCTTCCCTCCTGCTGCGATCACAGCCGCGACGATCGCGCGGCTGAGTGCCCCGTGGATACGGGGGTGCTGCGGGGCTGCCTGAGCAAGCGGCCGCCGACGCGGCGGCCGTGACGCCTCGGATCGGACTACGGCCCGACCAGTGGGGGGAGTGATGGTTCCGCCTCCGCTTGTAACGGGGGCGAAACACTTGCCTGGTTGGGCCGAGACACTAGGGCGCGGCAGGAGGGCTGTCCAGAGGTTTGGAACGAATCTCTAAAACTTTCTCATGATCCGTCAAAAGGTTTTGAGCGGGATCCATTTGTGCGACCAGGCCCTGACGGCCTCCATGACCGGTTCCAGGTCGAGCCCCTTCTCGGTGAGGTGGTACTCGACCTGGACGGGCGACGACGGCAGCACCCGACGCTCGATCAGACCCTCGTCCTCCAGGGTGTGCAGTCTTTGCGCGAGCATCGTGTCGCTCAGTCCCGGGACCGCGGCCTTGATCTGTGCGTAGCGGTGCTGGTCCGTGGCGAGGGCCCGCAGGATCGCGCCGCTCCAGCGGGCGCCGATCAGCTCGATCGCCGCGTGGTAGCGCGTGCAGACCGGGTGCGGTTCGTGCAGTTCGCTCATGGGTCGCCGCTCACCTCGTCAGGAGACCGGCGCCGGGCGCAGCGGGCGCAGCGTCGCCGACACCCGCACCACCTCGTCGAACATGGCCTTGGTCGATGTGGTCATGATCTCGTTCGGCACGACAGTACCGTCGTCGATGAACTGGTTGACGAACGGGACGTTGACGGCCTCCACGACCGGGGTCATCTTGAGCGCCGTCACCACCGACTTGAGCTGCTGCACGGCGCGCGTGCCGGCGGCGATGCCGCCGTAGCTGACGAACGCCACGGGCTTGTACTGCCACTCGTTGTGCAGGAAGTCGAGCGCGTTCTTCAGCGCCGCGCTGTAGCCGTGGTTGTACTCCGGCGTCACGAAAGCGAACGCGTCGGCGGCCGCCACCCGGGCGCTCCAGTCGCGGGTGTGCTGCTGCGTGTACGCGCCCAGCCGGGGGTGTCCCGGCTCGTCCATGAACGGCAGATTCAGCTTGGCGAGGTCGACCAGGTCGACCTCGGAGAAGCCGCCGTGCGCCGTGGCGGCGCTCTCGATCCACCGGCCGACCGGCAGCCCGACCCGGCCGGGGCGGTTGCTGCCGATGATGATCATGAGCTTGGTCATGCGGATGTCTCCTCGGTGCGTGCGTCTGAAGTCGTCTCAACGTATCAGTATTTCTTAGTAGCTAAGAATATCTTAGTGATGCGGATGATGTGGGAGCGATCACAGCCGGTGGCGGCTACCATCGGAGGACAAGATCGAGAGGTGACTCGTCTCACAGGCGGCACGGCGGTCCGCGGCACATGGGCGATCAGGGGCTGGGCAGGCGCCCTCCCGGAGATGCCCGGTGCGGGCGCCTTCACCGCTGACCTCACAGCCGCTCTCGCGGCTGATTCGGGATGGAGAACCCACGGTGCTGATGGCTCACCCCGCGATACTTCGCAACCTTGTCGAGCAGTACGAGGCGCTGCAGATCCGGCACGCGGACGAAGGCTCCATCGAGACGCTCCGGCGGCTGGAGGACGTGACGTACACGCTGTGCGTCTCGACCGGCACCCAGACCGTCGAGGCGGCCCTGGCCGTCGCCGAGCAGCAGCTCACGAACGCGCTCGCCGAGACCGTCCCCGTGGCACCAGGCCGCGCGGGTACGGGCGTCGCCGACGACGAGGTGCGGCTCACCGCTTGACGCGGTGCCGCGCCCGCAGCAGGAGGAGGACGGATCGCGAGTCCCGGTGGTGCCGACACCTACGCCGTGTGGAACAGCGTTCCCTACGCGGCGCTGGTGGTGGACGCGGCGGGCACGGTACGACTGGCGAACGACCTCGCGCTGGCCCTCTTCCCCGGCGCGGGACCCGGCGCCCGGCTCGCCGACGTCGTACCCCGCTGGCTCACGCTCGCCCATCAGGACCCGGTGCCGGACACGGTACGAGGACGGGTCGGCGCCCGCGCCTTCGAGGCGCGTCCCACCCGCAGACCCGACGGTGAAGTCGTCTGGTGGCTGGCCGAGGGACCCGGCGGCACCGCCCTGCGCGAGGCGCGGGAGGCGCTGCGGACCGAGCGCAGGCGCACCGCCTTCCTGACCGAGGCGTCGAACGCCCTGCTGTCCTCCCTCAACGCCGAACGGTGCGCGGACACCACGGCCCGGCTCGCCGCCGGGCATCTGGCCGACGCCGCGCTCGTGATCGCACCGCCCGCCGGGCGCGTACTGCCGGTGACCCGCTGCGGCCGGGGCGAGGCCCCGGTGCGCGAGCGGCGGACCGCCGAGCCGGCCGAGGTACCCGGCCTCGCCGAGGCGCTGGGCGGATTCCCGCCCGTCCCGTCCCGCTGGATCGACCCCGCCCATGTCCCCGGCTGGGTGGTGCCGGAAGGATTCGGCCCGGTCGGCTCGATCGTGGTCACCCCGCTGCCGGGACAGGGCGGCCCGGCCGGCGCCTTGATCCTGCTCCGGTACTCGACGACGGAGTCGTTCACCGAGGACGAGGAGATCATCGTCCGGCTGTTCGCCGCGCGGGCCGGCGCGGCGCTCTACGCGGCGCGGATGTACCTGGACCAGGCCGCCATCACCGAGACGCTCACGGCGGAACTGCTGCCGCCCTCGCTCGACCAGGTCGCCGGCGTCGAACTCGCCGCCGGGTACCGGGCGGCGGGCGACGCCGAGCGCGTCGGCGGCGACTTCTACGACGTACACCCCACAGGTCCGGCCGCTCCGGACGCGGGCGCGGCCCCGAGCGGTGAGTACCTGGTGGTCCTCGGCGACGTGTGCGGCAAGGGACTTGAGGCGGCCGTACTGACCGGCAAGATCCGCAACACCCTGCACGCGCTGGTCCCGATGGCCGACGACCACCCGCGGATGCTCCGGCTGCTCAACGGGGCGCTGCTCAGCTCCCGGAGCGCCCGCTTCGCCACCCTGGTGATGGCGTCGACGAGGCGCGAGGGCAGTCACGTACGGCTGCGGCTCACCAGCGCCGGCCACCCCGCGCCGCTGATCGTGCGCTCCGACGGCCGGGTGGAGGAGACGGCGACCCGCGGCACCCTCGTCGGCGCGCTGACCGAGATCGAGGCGCACACCGTGGAGACGAGCCTCGCACCCGGCGACACCTGCGTGCTGTTCACCGACGGCATCACCGAGGCCAGGGGAGGCCCGCTGGGCGGCGAGCTGTTCGGCGACGACAGGCTGCGCGGCGTCCTGGCCGAATGCGCGGGACTGCCCGGGGGCGCCCTGGTGGAACGGGTGCAGATGCTCGCGTCCCAGTGGGTGTCCGGCGGCCCGCACGACGACATGGCGATCGTCGCCGTCACCGCCCCGCGCACCCACCACCTCGGCGCCCACGGCGGCCACGGCTCGGGCAGGTCCACCCCATGACGCCCTCTTCGATCCCGCGGCTCGACCCGACCCCGCCGCTCGACCGCCTGCGGGAGCGCCTGTGGGAGGCGGTCCGTGGCGGCGACGAGGAAGCGGCGGTCGACACCGTGTCCGGCGCGCTGGACACCGGCACCGACCCGGAGAGCCTGCTGCTCGACGTCATCGGCCATATCCAGCGGAAGATCGGCGACGAGTGGGCCGGCGCCCGGATGACCGTCGCCGAGGAGCACGCGGCGACCGCCATCAACGAGCGTGCCGTCGACGCCGCGGCTCACCACCCCGCCGCCCGCCGTCCGCGCACCCGTGGCCGGATCGCCGTGGCCTGCGTGGACGGCGAATGGCACGCGCTGCCCGCGCGGCTGCTCGCCGAGGTGCTGCGGCTGCGCGGCTGGCACGTCGACTACCTCGGCACGCAGGTGCCGGCGCCCCGACTCGTCGCGCATGTGCACCGCACGGGCCCCGACGTCGTGGCCCTGTCCAGCTCGATCGCCACCCGGCTGCCCGCGGCGCACACCGCCATCACCGCGTGCCAGGCTGCGGGGGTGCCGGTCCTGGTCGGCGGCGCGGCCTTCGGCCACGACGGCCGGTACGCACGCCTCCTCGGCGCCGACGCCTGGGCGCCCGACGCCAGAGCCGCGGCGGCGCGGCTCGCGGCGGCGCCGCTGGCCGAGCCGCACCCGCCGCGCAGCACGGAGGCGGACCTGCCGCACCTGGCGGATCACGAGTACACCCTCGTCGCCCGCTCGGCGCCGCAACTGGTCAGGACGGTCCTGGCCCGCCTGGAGGAGCGCTTCCCCGCGATGCGCGCGTACGAAGCGGCGCGCCGGGAGGCCATCGCCGAGGACCTCTCGCACATCGTGCGGTTCCTGGCAGCCGCGCTCTACACCGACGACGCGGAGCTGTTCACCGGCTATCTCCTCTGGACCACCGACATCCTGAACGCGCGCGGTGTGCCCCTCCCCTCGCAGCTTCCCGTGCTGGAGCTGCTGGGGGAGCAGCTCAAGGACTTCCCCCGCGCCGCCGGCCTGCTCGACCAGGCCCGCACGGCCGCCCGTGGTGGCGCGGCCGTGCGGGGTGACGGACGAGGTCGTGACGGATGACGTCGTGACGGATGAGGTGGTGACGCGTGCGGCCCGGCGGCGGGCGGCTCAGACCACCATCCAGTCCAGTACCGCGGTGCTCTGCAGATAGACGAGCACGCACATGAACAGCAGGAACACCAGGCTCCAGCCGATGACCCTGCGGAACAACACCCCTTCCTTGCCTTCGAGTCCGACGGCCGCCGCCGCGATGGCCAGGTTCTGCGGGGAGATCATCTTGCCCAGCACACCGCCCGACGAGTTCGCCGCCGCCATCAGCGTCGGCGACAGGTGCGCCTGCCCGGCCGCGGTGATCTGCAGCGCCCCGAACAGCGAGTTGGACGAGGTGTCCGAACCGGTCACCGCGACGCCCAGCCAGCCGAGGATGGGCGAGAGGAACGCGAACAGACCCCCGGCGCCCGCCACCCACAGACCGAGCGTCGTCGTGGCGCCCGACTCGTTCATGATGTAGCCGAGCCCCAGCACCAGCATCACGGTGAGGATCGCGAACTTGAGCTGGTCCAGGGTGTGTCCGTACGCCTTGAGGCCGCGCTTCGGCCCCATCTGCAGGACGGCCATGCTGAGCAGCCCCGAGATCAGCAGCAACGTGCCGGCCGCCGACAGGTAGTTGAGCTTGAACGTCGTCGCGACCGGCTTGCCGGCCTCGTTGAGTATTTGCAGTCCTGGCCAGTTGACGATATGCGTCACCGCTTCGATGCCGGTGCCCGTCTCGCCCGCCTTCGCAGGCGGCGTGCCCGTGATGGCCGGTACCCGGGTCGCCAGCACGAACACCACGATGACGATGAGGTAGGGCGCGTACGCCTTGAAGACGTCCAGCGGTGAGTCGTGCGTCCGCTGGTCGGCCTCGGCCCTCGTCCGGGTCACGGCCCCGCCACCGCCGCCGGCCGGGGCGGCGACGCCGCCGCTGCCGGGCTCGGTGTCCGTACCGTCCGCACCGTCCGTACCGGCTTCCTCGCTGCGCGCCTCGTTCTCCGTGTAGCTGCCCTTGGCGTGCCACACCCGGGTGAAGACGAGCACGGCCAGCGCGGAGGCCAGCGCCGCGATGATGTCCGCGAGCTGTACGGACCAGAAGTTCGACGACAGGTACTGGAAGACGGCGAAGACCGCACCGCACACCAGGGCAGGCGGCCAGGTCTGCCGCAGCCCCCGCTTGCCGTCCACGATGAACACCAGCGCGAGCGGCACGAACAGGGCGAGCACCGGAGTCTGCCGGCCCACCATCGCACCCAGGTCGTCGACGGGCAGACCCGTGACACCGGAGAGCGTGGTGATGGGGACGGCGATCGCGCCGAACGCCACCGGCGCCGTGTTGGCGACCAGCGCGACCGTCGCCGCCTTGATGGGCCGGAAGCCCAGGGCTATCAGCATGACCGAGCTGATCGCCACCGGCGTCCCGAAGCCGGCCAGGGCCTCCATCAGCGCGCCGAAGCAGAAGGCGATGATGATGGCCTGCACCCGCTGGTCGTCGCTGATGGAGGCGAACGACCTGCGGAGCACGTCGAAGTGGCCCGTCTCCACCGTGAGGTTGTAGACCCAGATCGCGTTGATCACGATCCACATGATCGGGAAGAACCCGAAGGCGGCCCCGAGGAGCCCGCTGTTGAGCGCGTCCCCGATCGGCATCGAGTACGCCCAGATCGCGATGACGACGGAGACGGCGAGCGAGATCAGCGAAGCCAGCCACGCCTTCATACGCAGCACACCGAGCAGTACGAACAGCACGAGCAGCGGCAGGATCGCGACGAGCGACGACAGACCCAGCGAATTGTTGAGCGGACTGTAGTCCTGTTGATAATCGGCCAACAGCATGGAACACCTCTTCTAGGACGGGGAGGCGGGTTGCACGGCACCGGTGTGGGGGTTCCCGGTGTGCTTGGGGGCTGCGCCGGACACCACGGTGCCCGGCCCGTCGAGGGCCCGCGCGAGCAGCCGCTCCACGGGAACACCACGGATCGAGGCGTCCAGCACCTGCACGGTGTGGGCGACGGGCAGCCGCTCGCCCATCCGGGCGAGCGTGGTGGCGACCTGCATCCAGCAGCCGGGGTTGGCTGTCACCATCACCTCGGCGCCGGTCGCCAGGACGGCCTCGGCCTTGCGCTCGCCCAGCTCACCGGCCGGCTCCGGATGCAGCAGGTTGTACGTACCGGCGCTGCCGCAGCAGATGTCGGCCTCGGCCAGCTCGCGCAGCTCCACACCGGGGATCGCACCCAGCAGCCGGCGCGGCTGGTCGCGCACACTCTGCGCGTGCGCGAGATGGCAGGCGTCCTGGTACGCGACGGTCATGGGCAGCGGATGGCGCTCGGCCACCGGGCCCAGCTCGTCGAGCAGTTCGGTGATGTCCCTGGCCTTGCCCGCCATCACCTCGGCCCGCGCGGCCCACTGCGGCTCGTCGCGCAACTGGTGCCCGTACTCCTTCAGGTTGGAGCCGCAGCCCGCCGCGTTCACGACGACCGCGTCGACCCCGGCGGCCTCGAACGTCTCGATCACCCGCTTGGCGAAGCGCAGCGCCTCGGGCTCACGCCCCGCGTGCGCGGACAGCGCGCCGCAGCAGCTCTGCCGCGCAGGGACGACCACCTCGCAGCCCTCGGCTGCCAGCACCCGCACCGTCGCCGCGTTCACGTCGGGGAAGAACGTGCCCTGCACACAGCCGGTGAGCAGGCCGACGGTACGCCGCCGGGTGCCGACGGCCGGCACCCGCTCCGGAATGCGCTCCACCCGGCCGAGCTTGGGGGCCAGCGACTCCATCGCCCGCAGTGGCAGCGGCAGTCGGCCGAGCAGTCCCGAGCGGGCGAGCAACCGCCCGAGACCGCTGGCCTGATAGGCGCGCAGCGGACCGCGCAGCGCCCGCAGCCGCCGGGGATAGGGGAAGAGACTGTAGATCGCGGTGCGCAACAGCCGCTCGGCGCGCGGGCGTTCGACCCTGCGCTCCACCTGCGCCCGGGTGGCCTCGATGAGTTTGTCGTACTGAACCCCGGACGGGCAGGCCGTCACACACGACATGCAGCCGAGGCACTGGTCGAGATGGCGCACACTGCTCTCGTCGAACACATCGCCTTCGAGGCCGCCCTTCATGATGTCGATGCGGCCGCGCGGACTGTCCATCTCCTCGCCCCACAGCACGTAGGTGGGGCAGGCCGGCAGACAGAAACCGCAGTGCACGCAGTCACCGATCAGCGCGGCGTCCGGCGGGTGGTGCGCGTCGAACGCGCGCTCGGGCGGGGGCCCTTGGCCCGGCATGCCGAGCGGGACGGTGGCGGAGGCCGCGCTGGGCGCGATCGGACCGCCCTGGCCCGTACCGATGGGGCGGGGCGCGGTGAGATGCCCCGCGGCGCCGGTGGGGTGCTCGGCTGCGGGGATGTCGACTGGTTCCTGGCCGGCCGGGGTGTCCCCGGCGGGAGTGTGCCCGGTCATCTAGAGCCCTCCGATCAGCCGGCCGGGCGAGAGCCGCCGGCCGGGGTCGAACTGGTCCTTCACCCGTGTCATCAGGCCGAACGAGTCGGCGACCGGGCCCCAGTGGTCCAGCCCCGCCCGTACGCCGTCCGGCGCTCGGAGCACGACGGCCGAGCCGTCGTACGGTGCGATCGCCGCCCGCAGCGCCGCCAGGTCGGTGGTGTGCGGCACGGCCGCGTACGCCACTCCCGTACAGGCCGAAGCGGTGCCCGACGAGCCTTCGGGCAGTGCGTCCAGCACCCGCGGCAGCGCGAACGGCTCGAAGGCGAGCCGCAGGACGAGCCCGCCGGACGGGCGCGCGCCGAACCAGGGCGGGGGTGCGTCGGCCTCGGCGCCGCCGCCGAGCAGCGCGACAGCCGCCCGCGACTGGGCCCGTACGGACTCCTCGATGCTCTCGAAGAGCACGACGAGTTCGCTGTCCGTGCCCGCTGCCTGTCCGGCCTCCCAGCGCAGTTCGACGGCGGTGGGGGTGAGCGTCGAGCGCGCCACGAGCGCGGCGAGCCGGCCGGCCTCGGCGGCGTCGGGTACCGGTACGACGACGGCGCGGGCCGCCGGGGGCAGCGGGTGCAGCCGCCAGGTCGTCGAGACGACCACGCCGAGGCCGCCGTGCGCCCCGGTGTACAGCTTGCCGAGGTCGTAGCCCGCGACGTTCTTGACGACCTTGCCGCCGGACTTCGCCGTCCTGCCGTCGGCGAGGACGACCGTCACCCCGATGAGCAGGTCGCGGACCGTGCCGTAGCGCAGCCGGCGCGGACCCGAGGCGTTGGCGCCGACGACACCGCCCAGCGTGGCCCCCGGCTCCGGCGGGTCGAGGGCCAGCATCTGGCCGTGCCCGGCGAGCTGCCGCTGGAGCGCGTCGAGCCGTACGCCGGCCTCGGCGACGACGACGAGATCGCCCGGCGCGTGCTCGACCACCCGGTCCAGCCCCGTGGTGCGCAGCAGCAGGTCGCAGGAGGCGGGCGGGGCCGCCCAGCCGGTCTTCGTACCCGAACCGACGGGCACGACCGTGCCGGACGTGTCGCGCAGGATGCCGGCCACCTCGGCCGCTGTCGTCGGCCGGACCGTCCGCGCGGGCACCACACCCGCGACAACGGCGCCCGTCCGGGCGTCCTTCGAAGCCGCCATCTCAGAACACCTCGCCCAGCGCCGGGTCGTGCGTGTCGGCGGCAGTGTGCACGCCAGGCCGCTCACCGCACAACCGTGGTGTCGGAAACAGTTTTCCGGGATTGGCGAGACCGGCCGGGTCGAAGGCGCAGCGGACGAGTTGCATCGTGTCCAGGTCGTCCTCGGTGAACTGCCTGCTCATCTTGGACTTCTTCTCCACACCGACGCCGTGCTCCCCGGTGATGGACCCGCCGGCGTCGACGCACAGGTCGAGGATGGCGAAGCCCAGCTCCTCGGCGTCGTGCGCGGCGCCGGGGACGGTGTCGTCGAACAGGATGAGCGGGTGCAGATTGCCGTCGCCCGCGTGGAAGACGTTGGCGACCCGTACGTCGGCCGCTTCGGCGAGCCTGCCGATCTCGGCCAGCACCTGCGGCAGTTGGGTGCGCGGGATGACACCGTCCTGCACGTAGTAGGCGGGACTGATCCGGCCGACGGCGGCGAAGGCGGACTTGCGGCCCTTCCACATCAGCGCCCGCTCGGCGGCGTCCCGCGCGATCCGCGTCTCGAAGGCATGGCGCGCCTCGGCCGCCTGAGCCACCTGGCGGAACTGCTCGTCCACCTCGACCTGGGGCCCGTCGAGTTCGATGACGAGGACGGCGACGGCGCCTTCGGGATAGCCGCACCGTACGGCCGCCTCCGCCGCCTCGATGGCCAGCGCGTCCATCATCTCGATGGCGGCGGGCAGGATGCCGGCGGCGATGATGTCGCTGACCGTGCCCGCCGCGTCCTCCACGGTGTGGAAGCCGACGAGCATCGTCTGCACCGACTCCGGGGCCCGGATGGTGCGGACGGTGATCTGCGTGGCCACCCCGAGGGTGCCCTCGCTGCCGACGAACGCGCCGAGCAGGTCGAGCCCCGGGTGCTCGGGCGCCGTACCGCCGAGATGGACGACATCACCGTCCGCCAGGACGATCTCGGCGCCCATCACATGGTTGACGGTGAAGCCGTACTTGAGGCAGTGTGCGCCGCCCGCGTTCTCCGCGACGTTGCCGCCGATGGAGCACACCTGCTGGGACGAGGGGTCGGGCGCGTACGCCTGGTCGTAGGGGGCCGCCTCCCGGGTGACCCACAGATTGATGACGCCCGGCTCCACGACGACCCGGGCGTTGTCCGGGTCGACCGAGACGATGGTCCGCAGCCGGGACAGCACGATGAGCACACCGTCCGCCACGGGCACCGCGCCGCCGGAGAGTCCGGTGCCGGAGCCCCGGGCCACGAACGGCACGCCCGCCTCGGCGCACAGCCGTACGGTGTGCACCACGTCGTCGCGGTGCGCGGCGAGGACGACGATGCCGGGCCTGACCCGGAAGGCCGCGAGGCCGTCGCACTCGTACGTGCGCAACTGGGCGGGGTCGGTGAGTACTTTGCCGTCGCCGATGACGGCGCGCAGACGCTCGGCGAGCGCCCGCGACCTGGGGGATGCCGTGGAGTCCCGGACTGCCGGGACGGTCTGCGAGGTCTGCCCTGGGTCGGCCATGCTCTCTCCCTCGAACTCGAACTCGTCGCCGCTGACGAAGACTCCGGGCGGCGGCCGGCCGCCGCCCGGAGGGACGTCCGCGCCTCGGCCCCGGTCGGTGCCGCGGCGCTTCCCGGGCTACTTCCCGGCCGCGTCCGCTTCGAGTCCGAGCTGGTCGGCCTTCGCGCACTGGATCGACACGTCGAAGTAGTTCTTCACCGAAGCCGCCCCGTTCACAAAGGGGTTGGGCCCGGCGCCGCGGCCGGCGAGTTCCTTCGTCTTGGTGACGGCGTTGTCGAACTCGGAGTGGTTGGACATGATGACGGTCGCCCCGGCCTTCACCGCCGCCGCCTGCATCTTCTTCGCCGAGTCGATGTACTGCTGGAGGTTGGCGATACCGGGGTTCGGCTTGTCGTTCTGGAAGCCGAGCGCCGTGCCGCCCGAGTAGGCGACGGTCACCGGGTCACCGTAGTCATGGACCGTGAAGGTCATGGACAGGGTGCCGGGGGTGTGTCCCGGGGTCGGGATGATGTGGACCGTCGTACCGCCCAGCTTCAGATCGGTGTTCTTGGAGATCCGGATGCCGGTCTTGAAGTCGGGGGTCTGGCCCTTGAACGTCTTGGGGTGCGCCTTGACGGCGTCCCAGTCGGGTGAACCCATCACCACCCGGGCGTTCTTGGTCGCCTTCTGGACCACTTCCACACCACCGACATGGTCGGCGTGGGCGTGGGAGATGATGATGTACTTGATGTCCTTCGGGTCGAGCCCGAACTTCTTCATCCCGTCGATGATCAGGGTCTGCGCGCTGTACTGGTAACCCGAGTCGATCAGGATGAGTCCCGCGCCGGTCTTGAGGATCCACGCGCTGTGCACCGAACCGCCCACGAAGTACAGGTCGTCGAAGGCGCGGGCCGAGTCCGCGTACCAGGTCGACTTGGCGGGTGCCTTCGACGGGTCGTCGATGTAGGCCGGTGTGGTGTCGGTGGTGCTGGGTGCCCCGTTGACCGGCGGTAGGAAGCAGAGCCGGTTCAGGGTGCCGAGGTGTTCGAATCCCGCCGCGTTCTTGGCGGCTGTCTGGGCCGCGAGTATCTCCGCGGCGAAGTCGCGGTGCGAGGCCGGTGAGTGCCCCTGCCCCTGGGCGAACACCGGTGCTGCGGCGACACTGCCGCCGACCAGGACCAGTGCGGTCGTCATCAGTGCGAGGCGGGATCTCATGCTCTTGCTCATGCGGTGCTCCCAAGGTGTTGGCGTCGTTGCCGATTCCACCACTCGGTAAGTAGCTACCGAATGGTGGAACAATGCGCGCGCCCACTCGGCCATGTCAAGAGTCACGTGTGAGTTGCATCTCAGCCACGTGCGAAGCGTCGCCCTCTTCCGTCACCAGCCCGTGAACAGCAGGTGGTTGATCAACAAGGCCAGTACGGTCTGCGCCGTCAGCCACCCCCGGCGGCCCCGGTCCGGCAGCAGCGCGGCCGCCGGCAGCAGCCAGCAGGCGAAGGGCAGCCAGATGCGCTCCGTCTCCGCCTTGCTCATGCCGGACAGGTCGGCGAGCACCAGCGCCACCAGTGCGGACAGCACCAGCAGCGCCAGCCGCCCGGTGTCCGGGACCGTCCCCGTACGCACCGCGCGCATGAGCTTCGCGGTGCCCGCCCTGCGCAGTCCGGCCACCGTGGCGAGTCCCGTCATGAGCACGGTGCAGGCGAGGTTGGCCCACACCCAGTAGCCGTACGGACGGATCTTCGCGACCCCCTGGTAGTAGCGCTCGACCAGCAGGTGGTACGCCTCCCACCAGTTGAAACCGGCCAGGGTGAACAGGGCGGGCGCGACCAGCGCACCGGCCAGGAACAGCGGCAGCGGGCGGGCGTCGCGGCTGATCAGCAGGACGGCGGTACCGAGCACCGCGATCAGCGCCAGCCCGTACGAGAGGTAGCAGAGCGCGCCGAACAGCAGCCCCGACGCGGCTGCGGCCGTCGCGGGCGACCGGACGGACCGGGTCGCCGCCAGGGCGAACAACGCGACCGCCCAGGCGGCGACGGCCGCGAAATACCCGTCGGCCGAGGCGCCGATCCACACCGCCGTCGGCGCGACGACCAGGAACGGCGCCGCCCTGCGTGCGAGCGCCTCACCGGCCAGGGCGCGTACGGTCACCAGCACGGCGACCGCCGCCGACGCACCGGTGACGACACACCACACACCGGCCCAGCCGCCACCGCCGAGACCCACCCGGTCGAGACCCACGAAGGTGAGCACGGCGCCCGGCGGATGGCCCGCGAGGTGCGCGGGCCAGTGGCCGGGGGAGTACAGCAGGATATGGCTGGTGTAGCCGCGCACCGCAGCGCCGATGTCGTCGAAGCGGCCGATGCCCTGGAGGTACTCCTCGCGGGTGGTGAGGCGCCGCGCGATGCCGTTGTGCCATCCGTCGACGAGTGCGAGCGAGAACACCCAGGCCAGACTGGTCGCCCAGGTGGCCAGGGTGAGTGCGCGCCAGGACAACCGGGCCGCCACCGCGGGCCCCTGGGTCACCACGGCGAGCGCGACGAGGACCGCCGCCGGGGTGCCCGGACCGATGTGCGGATCCCACGAGGCGAACAGCGGCGGCCAGTTGACATGCAGGGAGCCGTCGGCCCGCTCGATCGCCCGGCCGACGAGCACCGCCACCACGACGAGCAGCAGACCGGCGCCGGCGGCGGCCAGGTCGGCGCGGCGCCCGGTCCGCCCGGCCGGTTCGGGGACGGACAAGAGTTCCCGTGGCGTCGAGGGCTGGTGCTCCGCCGTCGGTGTCGGGCGGTGCTCCGCCGTCGGTGTCTCCTCGGCCCTCATCCCGCGTCCCCTTCCCGTACGCGCGGCACGCTCGCTCTGCGCAGCGCCACGAACGGCCGCCCGGCCGCCTCCCATTGGTCCACCGGCCGCCAGCCGAGCGGGCGCGCGTACCGCAGCAGGGCACGGACGCCGATCCTGGCCCACGGAAACAGCGCGTCCTCGGAGCCGTCACCGCTGCCACCGCCCGCACCGCGCCCGTCGTCCACCCGGACCCGTACCCGCTCGTCGATGTCGAGCGGCGCCGTCTCCGCGATCAACAGCCCCTGCGGTGCGAGCAGTTCGGCCGCGCGCACCAGCAGGGCGCGCGGGTCGCCGCCGATGCCGACATTGCCGTCGGCGAGCAGCGCCGTGTCCCAACGGCCCTCGCCCGGCAGCGGATCGAAGACCGACCTGCGCAGTGCGGCACCGCCGAGCAGGGTCGCCCGGTCGACCGCCGCGCGGCTGACGTCGATACCGAGCGCGCGATGACCGCGCGCGGCGAGTGCGCTGACCAGCCGGCCGGGGCCGCAGCCGATGTCCAGCACCGCCCCCTCGCAGCGGGCGAGCGCGGACAGATCGGCCGCGTCCGCCACCGCGCACCACCGCTCCACGTCGAGCGGCAGCAGCCAGCCGTCGCTGCGGCGCAGGAACAGCGGGCCCCGGCCGCTGCGTACCGCCTCGGTGTACGGATCGGCGCCCCACGCCACCGCCGTACTCATCGGGCCACCGCCCTGCGGCCCGCGGTGAGCCGCTCGAAGGTGGCCGCGAACGCGGTGTGCGGTGCGAGCGCGCTGACGTACGCCGCGTCGTCCGGGGTGTCGACGTCGCGCAGCCCCGGCAGATCGCGGACGGTCAGCCCCGCCGCCACCAGCCGCCCGCGCTGCTCGGCGCCGGTGTGCGGAACCGACATCGGCACCCCGCGCAGCAGGGCGGGGTCCGGCACGGCGAGACCCAGCGCCCAGAAACCGCCGTCGTCGGCGGGCCCGAACCACGCGTCGGCGCCCTGCCGCCCGGCCGCGGTGAGCGCGGGCGCCAGCAGGTCAGGGGTGAACTGCGGGGTGTCCATCCCGATCAGTACGGTGGGCCCTTCGCAGCCCGCGAACGCGGCGGCGAGCCGTTCGTCGAGGCCGCCCGCACACTGCGGCACCACCTCGAAACCCGCCGGAAGCCACCGCCCGGGACGCCCTTCGAGCACCACCACGCGCCGCCGGGCGGGCAGGTGGAGCACGGTCCGCAGTGTGTCGCCGAGCGCGGCCTCGGCCAGTTCGGCCGCCTCGGCGTGGCTGAAGTACGGGGTGAGCCGTGTCTTCACCCGGCCGGGCACCGGTTCCTTGGCGATGACCAGCAGCGTCGCTGATCCTTCTGAGTGGGTCACGGCTTTCACCCTACGGAGCGGAGCCCGGCATTTCGGGCAGCGGAGTCTTACGGAACGTGGACGTCGGCGGCCGGTGCGACGGGGGCGGCCGCGAGCACACCGCGCATGTCGCGCACGGCGTGCCAGGTGCCGCGCCAGGTGCCGGTCACCTTCGACCTGCCGGTGCGCGGCCGGTACGGCACATCGCGCTCCACCACCCGCCAGCCGCTGTCGGCGGCCCGTACGACCATCTCCAGCGGATAGCCGCTGCGCCGGTCCGCGAGGTCCAGCGCCAGCAGCGCCGCGCGCCGCGCCGCCCGCAACGGCCCCAGGTCACGCAGGGGAAGACCGGTCCTGCGGCGGATCATCCGGGCCAGCGCCAGATTGCCCGCCCTCGCGTGCGGCGGCCACGCACCAGGACCCTCCGGCCGTCTGCGGCCGAGCACCAGATCCGCCTCACCGGCCGCCACCTCCCGTACGAAGGCGGTGAGCAGCCCCGGGTCGAGCGAGGCGTCGCAGTCGCAGAAACACACGAACTCCGCGTCGGCGGCCAGCAGTCCGGCATGGCACGCGGCCCCGAACCCGCGCCGCTCCTCCCGTACGACCGTCGCACCGAGCCCGGCCGCGATCTCGGCGGAGCCGTCACGCGAGCCGTTGTCCACCACGATCGCCCGCCACCCCTCGGGGATCCGGGACAGCACCCACGGCAGCGCCAACGCCTCGTCCAGACAGGGGAGTACGACATCGACGGTCATGACGCGACCGCCCGCAGCCCGGCCCCTGCGAACTCCGCCATGCCCGCGTCGAACGCGACCTCGGGCCGCCAGCCCAGTTCGGTGCGCAACCGCTCGGAGGACGCGGTGATGTGCCGGACGTCGCCCAGCCGGTACTCACCCGTCACCACCGGGGCAGGACCGCCGTGCGCCGCCGCGAGCGCCGCAGCCATCTCGCCTACGGTGTGCGGCTCACCGCTGCCGGTGTTGAGCGCTGCGCACCCACCGGGCTCGCGTCCCGAAAGAGCCTCCAGGGCAAGGACGTTGGCGCGCGCCACGTCCCGTACATGCACGAAGTCCCGCCGCTGCCCGCCGTCCTCGAACACCCGCGGCGCCTCGCCGCGCGCCAGCGCCGAGCGGAAGAACGACGCCACACCCGCGTACGGTGTGTCGCGCGGCATCCCGGGCCCGTAGACGTTGTGGTAGCGCAGCGCGAGCGCCCGGCCGCCGGTGGCCCGCGCCCAGGAGGCGGCCAACTGCTCCTGGGCCAGCTTGGTCACCGCGTACACATTGCGCGGATCGGCCGGCGCCCCCTCCCCGATCAGCCCCGGGACGAGCGGGGCCGCGCAGCGCGGGCAGCCCGGTTCGAAGCGCCCGGCCGCCAGATCGGCCTCCCGGCGCGGACCGGGTGCGACCCGGCCGTGCGCCGGGCAGTCGTAGCGGCCCTCGCCGTAGACCACCATCGAACCGGCGAGCACCAGCGCCGCGACACCGGTCTCCGCCATGGCGGCCAACAGCGTCGCCGTACCCAGGTCGTTGCAGCTCACATAGTCCGGCGCGTCCGCGAAGCCGGTGCCGAGACCGACCATCGCCGCCTGGTGGCAGACGGCGTCGGCACCGGCCAGCGCCCGTACGACGGCCGCCCGGTCCCGTACGTCGGCGTGGAGCCGGCCGGCCGGCCCATCCGGTGGCGCCACCGGATGGGCCGAGGGCAGCAGGGCATCGAGGACCACCGGCTCATGGCCGGCGGCGGTGAGTGCGGTGACGACGTGCGAGCCGATGAAGCCCGCGCCACCGGTGACAAGTACGCGCATCCAGCCGACGGTAGAGGCCCACGGCGTACCGGTCGGTGTCCCGCGCCGGAGCGTCACCGCTCCGTAAGATCGCCGGGCGCCCGGCGGAACGCCCGTACGAGGAACCACAGCGCCGACAGCACGAACAGCGCGGCGGTGACGAGCAGCCAGCGGCCGAGGTACACGTCGGTCGACAGGCCGGTCGCGGGGGCGTAGCCGGGCGAGTTCCGCAGCACCAGCGGCCAGTACACCAGCAACAGCAGCAGGGACAGAAAGCCCGGCACGCGGACATAGTTGACACCGCCGGAATGGACACCGCCGCGCCGTGCGAACGGGCGCTGCGGGAGCCGGTCCAGCCGGTCCAGGACGCTGTACAGCGGCACCAGCACCAGATCGTGCAGGACGGCGCAGGCCACGAACCAGATCGCGACGGCGAGCCATCGGTCGGCCAGCAGCCGGACCGCCGCGTAACCGCACAGCGCGAACGAGGCCAGCAGGATCAGCAGATGCAGCGGCGACTCGCCGTACAGCCGCCGGAAGCGCCTGACGAAGGCGCCGTCGTGGTTCGTCACACCGGCCATGTCGTCTCCCCGAAGCTCAACTGCCGTACCCATTTGGTGTTCATCACACCGGGCGCGCCCGGCACGATGATCCGCGCCGGACTGCCGTGGTCGGCGGAGAGCGCCGCACCGTTGACCCGCAGCGCCAGCAGCGAGCGCGGATCGCGTACTTGGTTGTCGCGCAGGGCCACGGCACGGAAGGAGCCGTGCAGTTGCGCCGACTCGACGAACACTCCGGGCGGGTCGTCGCCGAGCCCCACGAGCCCCGCGAGATCGACGAGCCTGACCCCCTCCCAGTGCTGGTTCTCCGTCGACCAGCCCTCGACACACGCGATGGGCAGCGACGAGCGGTGCTGCGGCAGCTCCCGCACCTGGTCCAGTGTGAGCGAGACCCGCCGCCCGGTACCCCGTACGACCAGCCGCCAGTCGGGGCCCACGTCCCGCTCCCTGATATGCGCGAGGGCCGCCGTCTTGTTGACGGGGAACCCGTTCGGGCCGGTGCCCGGCTGCCTGCCGTGCGGTGCGAGCAGCGCCGTCCCGCGCAGCGCCCCGCCGATGGACTGCCCGGCCGTCAGCACGAACAGCACCACGGAGCCCAGGCCCACCATCCCGAGCGCGCCGCGCCGCGACATGGTCGGCGGTGCGGGCGCGGTGGCCACCAGACCGCTGTCGTCGGGCGGCTCAGGACTGGTCCCGGCCACCGGTGTGCGCAGCTCGGCGCGGAAGTCGCGGCTGCGCAGCGCCCGTACCGTACGCGGCAGCCGGATCACCACATGCGCGACGACCGCGCCGAAGAACACCCAGGCGCCGTAGAAGTGCAGCGGGTAGAACGAGCCGGGGAAGAGGTAGTCGAGCTGGATGTTGAGCACCCCGGTGACGAACTCGAACAGCCCGCCGCCGACGAGGAGCAGCAGCGACAGCCGGTCCAGCGCGTGGCCGACGGAGCGTACCGGGGGCAGCGTGAACAGCTTCGGCACGACGGACCAGAGCTTGGCGAGCAGCACAGGCACCAGCACGATCCCGAGCGTCACATGCACGCCCTGGGTCACGCGGTACAGCCAGTACGGGTCGGTCGGCCAGTCGAAGAGATAGAACCCGAGCAGCCCCTTGTCCGGTGTCTTGTCGTTGACGGCGGACAGTTCCGGGTTGTACGCCGCGTACGACACGAGCCCGGTCAGGAACAGCACCGGGATGCCGACGAGCAGCACGGCGCCGAACACGGACGTCAGCCACGGACCGCGCAGCGGACTGCGCCAGACGGAGCCGGGCCGGACAGGGCCGGGGGAGCGGAAACGGGTGGGGACGTTCATGACTGAGACCGTAGGGCCGGACACCCCCCGGTGAGCGGCTGCGACTCATGACGGAACGCTGACGTCCGCCGTCCGTGGACGGCGCGCGACATCACCCGAATGGTCGGCGCGGAGCGGCGGCGGGCGCCGCGTGAGGGGACGGTGGGCATACGCCGTCCGCCCCGCACCCCGAGGAGCTGGTTATCCATGCCCCGCAGGTCAGGAGCTGTGATATGCGGCAGCGCCGGCAGCGTCGTGCTCGGCATGCTGGCGCTCTCGGCGTGTACGAACGCGCTGCCGAGGCCGGTCGTCGACGTGGCGTCGGCCGCCGCCAGGCCCTCGGCCGGCGGCACGACCTGGCAGCTCTCCTCGTCCGTGCGCAGGGACGTCGCGATCGTGTGGCCGCGGCTGGGCCGCATCTGGCCCGGGGCGGATTTCAGCCGGCACAGTGTGATCGTGACCGACGGGCGGTGCGCCTATCTGCTGGACGCCCGCTCGGGCGGCTCGATCTCGCTGGACGAGCTGAAGAAGCACAAGGTCGGCATCCCCCGGCCCGGCGGCTTCCAGGCGGTCACCTGGAAGGGCAGGAAGTCGATCGTCGTACGGGCGCCGGAGGGCGCGGGCGCGGCCGCGCTGAAGAAGGACCCCCTCGGCCTGACCAGCTCCGACCCGGCCGGATACACCTTCGGGCTCGCGACACACGAGCAGTTCCACCCCGACGTCCAGTACGACACCGCCGCGCCCTGGCACTCGCTGAGCCGGCTCGACAAGGCGTACGGCGGCGCGAGCAGGGCGCAGGAGTACCCCCTGCGCGCCGACCCCCGCATCGACCGGGCCATGGTCTACAACAGCCTGCTGCTGGGGCTGCGCGACCCGGCCCGGCGGGCCGCGCATCTGGCGCGGGCCGCGTACTGGAACGAGCGGTGGACGAACGGCTTCCCCGCCGAGGCCAAGGGCCAGGCACCCGTCGACCTGCTGGAGGGCACGGCCGAGTACGTCCAGCAGTCGGCGCTCGCCATGGCGGCCGTCCGCGACCCCGACGACCCCGCGCAGATACGGGCCCGGCTCACCCGGACCCTCAAGCCGATGAAGGTCGCGGCCAAGGGGGTCGAGCCGTACGCCATCGGCACGGCGGCCCTGCTCAACGCCGACGCGGCGCACCGCGACGTGAAGAGGACCCTCACCACGAAGGCGACCACACCGCTTGCGGAACTCCTGCGCGGCGTCACCCCGGCGGGCCCGCAGGAAGCCCCCAAGGACGTGACCGACGGCATTACCCGGTCCGTCGCCCGGACCAACCGGCAACTCGCCCCCGTCATCGAGCCGTTCGTGGCCGGACTCCAGGACAAGAAGAAGCTGGTGCTGCTGCTCCCGGCCGACGCGGTGACCGGCAGCATGAGCGGCACGGGCTTCTACACGACCAGGCAACTTCCCGTCACCATCACCACGGGGGCGGGCGCGACCTTCAACCCGGGCAGCGGCGCCGTACGCCTGGACGGGGTCACCGTCGCCGAGACGCGCGTGAAGGACAAGGACTACTTCGCCCTGCCGCTGGACCCGAACAACGGGAACTTCACCCTTGAGGACAACCGGCTGACGCTCAAGGGCGGGCACATGCACGGCACCATCGTCGTCGTGCGGACGACCGAGGACGGGCAGCGCTTCCTCTACGCGCAGTAGTACGTCCAGCAGAATTCGCGGCGCGACCGGCCCCGGCTCAGACGGTCGCCAGCGAGACCTCGGTCGACTTGATGAGCGCCACCACCGTCGACCCGGTGACCAGACCCAGATCGGCCACGGCCTCCTCGGTGACGGCCGAGGTGAGTTCACCACCGGGCACGGTGATCTTCACCGCTGCCATGGCGTCGCCCGCCTTGATACCGGTGACCGTGCCGGGGAGCTGGTTGCGGATGCTGACGCCCTCCACCACGCCCGTCGCCAGCGCCACTTCCGTCGACTTGACCAGGGCGTTGACGGCGGTGCCCGCGGCGATACCCAACTCCCGTACCGCTTCCAGGGTGATCGCGGCCGTGATCTCCTGCCCGCCGGTCAGCCGGATCTTGACGGCCGCCATGACCTCGCCGGGGGTGACGGAGCTGACGGTGCCGGCGAGCTGGTTGCGGATGCTCAGATTCATCGGGTGGCGCCTCGCAGTCGGAGAAGCGGGTGGGGGGAATGTCAGTATTTCACCTGGTGCGCCGGAAGCGCCGCAACCACCCGTGCCATGCTGGGGCTGTCCGGATCATGGCAGGAGCGAGGAGCGTACGGCAGCGCGATGGCAGCGAAACGGCGGAAGAGTACCGGTACCTGGGACCGCTTCGTGGCATCGGACCCGGGACTCCTGCGGCTGATGGCCGGACTGCGCACGGTCGGCGCCATCGCGCTGACCCTGCTGGTCCTCGCCCTGCTGCACACCCCGGTCCCGCATATGGTGGCCGGCGCCATGGCGGCCATGGTCTCCACCTTCGCCATCCGCGAGAAGACGGTCAGGGGCCAGGCCGTCACCCTCGCCTGCGCCCTGCCCGTCGCCGTCGCTGCGATGTCCCTGGGCGCGCTGCTCAACACCCGGGTCGTCGCGGGGGACGCGTTCTTCATCCTGCTGATCTTCGGCGCCGTCTACTCCCGGCGGTTCGGCGACCGGGGGACCGCGCTCGGTCTGATCGGCTTCCAGATCTACTTCGTCTCGCTGTTCGTCCAGGCCACCGTCGGCAGCCTGGCCCAGCTCGCCCTGACGCTGCTCATCGCCTTCGTGTGCAGTGCGATCGTCCGGTTCGCCGTCGTGCCCGAGACCCCCGAACGCACCCTGCGCCGGCTGCGCCAGGCGTTCCGGGCGCGGCTCGCCCAGCTCATCGCGACCCAGGTCGAACTGCTGGACACCGACCCCGACCAACTGGACAAGGTGCTCGACGAGTTGCGCCGCCGCACGGCCCGGCTGCATGACGCGGCCCTGATGATCCAGGGCAGGCTCGACGACGGGACGCGCGACGCCACGACCGCCGCACTGGTGCAGCGCCGGGTCGCCGACGCCGAGATCGCCGCCGAACGGCTCGGCATGCTGCTGCTCAACTCCCGCAGTAACAACGGCGCCGACACCCTCACCATGCACCTGCCGCACGCACCCCTGCCGCTCCAGGCCCCCTGGGCGCGCATCGGCAGGGACAAGGACGACCACGCGCAGGACGACGAAGCCACCGTCCTGCTGCGCAGGGACCTCAACGCGCTGCATCTGCTGGTCAGCCGGCTGGCCCCGGCCGACCGCGGCACCGCCCTGGTCCATGTGCGCAACCGGCTGCTCGGCTACCGCGAGAGCGAGAACCTGCCGCAGGCCCCGGCCGCCGTGCAGGACGTCTTCCGCGCGCTGGGCGAGGCGGCGCGCGCCGTACTCGGACTGCGCCTCGCCCTCGACGGCCCGCAGGACGAGTCCGACGACTCGCCCGAAACCGTCCGCTCGCGCGAGGAGTTCGAGGCGGAGGACCTCGCGATCGTCGAACCCGAGGAGACCGAGGAGCAGCGCACCGGGCTGCAACGCCGCACCACCCGGGCCGCGTTCCAGGTCTCCGTCTGCTCCATGCTGGCCATCGTCGGCGGCGAGTTCCTGTCCAGCCAGCGCTGGTACTGGGCGGTGCTGACCTGCTGGGTCGTCTTCCTCAACACCGCGTCCACCGGCGAGATCCTGGTCAAGGGCTACCGCAGGGTGCTCGGTACCGTCTTCGGTGTGGTCGCCGGGGTCGGACTCGCGGGCCTGGTCGGCAACAACACCTGGCTGGCGTTCTTCCTGGTGCTGCTCTTCATCTTCGGGATGTTCTTCACGGCGCCGCTGTCGTACGCGCTGATGTCCTTCTTCGTCACCGCGATGCTCGGACTGCTCTACACCCTCCTGCACACCTACAGCCTCTCCGTGCTCGTGCTGCGGATCGAGGAGACGGCGCTCGGCGCGGCCTGCGGGATCATCGCCGCCGTCCTGGTCCTGCCGGTCCGCACCGATCTGCGCACCGACGAGCAACTGCGCGAGGTGCTGGCCCGGTTGCGTGACGTCGCCGCCGCTGCCGTGGCGCAGCTCAGCGGCGGTCCCGCCGTCGATCTGCTGGACATGGCGCGCGAGTTGGACACCGCGCTGGACGACCTGCGCCGCTCCACCCAGCCGTTGACGCACCCGATCACCCCGCTGCGGGTGCGGCGGCAGACGGCCCGCTATCTGGTGGCGCTGCTGGAGACCTGCGCGTACCACGCCCGTTCCCTGGCCGCCACCGCCGAGTTGGTGCCGTACAGCAAGAGCGTCGCGGCCGACCCCCGGCTGGAGCGGGCCGGCCGGCGTATCGCGCACAACATCGACGTGACCATCGCGTACGTACGGGACGACGGCGCCGACGCCGCCGGCACGGTCGAGTCAGGACCCAGCATCGCCTCGATGCTGGAGGACGGCGCGTCCCCCGCCGTGCGCTCGGGCACGGTCACCTACCGGGTGCTGCGCCATCTGCAACGCCTCGACGAAGGCGTGGTCGCCGTGGCCCGCACCCTCGACGTACCGGTGGCCGGACGCGAGGAACGCAAGACCGCCGCCTGACTCCGCTGCCGCCGGGCCCAGTTGCGGAAAGTTTGCCAGCGAACCAGGCAGTTTCCGCAAGAAGTTGATGGGTCGTCGCAGCAATACGCCAGGGCGGCGAAAATATCTGTCGAGGACCTTGTGGAACGAGGTGGGGGGTCCTAATGTCACCTCACCCTCCGGCGCCCGTTTCGCCGTGAGTGTCGCAGTCGTTCATCGTTCCGACAGAAACGAGAGCATTCGATGTCACGGAGCATCAAAAGCGCTGCCGCGAGGCCCGGCAGACCGCTGCGAAGAGCGGTGGCGGTGGCCGCCGCGCTGACCACGGCCACCCTCGGTCTCGGTGTGCTGTCCGGCGGTTCCGCCGTCGCGGGCAGCGCGGGCAGCGCCGCCGCCGGGCCGGTGGTGACCCGCGCCGCGCTCGATCCCTCGCTCGTCGCGGGGCGCGGCGCCGATGTGCCCTTCGCCGAGCAGGAGGCGGAGAACGCGGTGACGAACGGATCGCTCGTCGGACCCGGCCGCGCCGCCTACACCCTGCCGGCCGAGGCGTCCGGCCGTAAGGCGGTCAAGCTGACGCCCGGCCAGTACGTCGAGTTCACCCTGCCGAGCACGGCCAACGCGATCACCGTGCGCTACAGCATCCCGGACGCTCCGAACGGCGGCGGCATCACGGCGCCGCTCGATGTCACGGTCAACGGCAAGAACAAGTCGACCATGACGCTCACCTCGCAGTACGCGTGGCTGTACAACCAGTACTCGTTCTCCAACGACCCCAACGCCGGGCTGCTGCACCCCGATCAGTGGATCACCGAGTGCGCCTGCGTGCCCGACGAGACGACACCCACCCCGACCGTCGAGAAGCCGTTCCGGCCGAACCACTTCTACGACGAGCAGCGGCTGCTGCTCGGCAAGACCTATCGCGCGGGCGACAAGGTGCGGCTCGCCGTGCCCGCCGGGAGCAAGGCGTCATCGACCGTCGTGGACCTGCTCGACTCGGAACTCGTCGGGGCCCCGCACGTGCGGCTGCTGGCGGCGAACGTGCTCGCGTTCGGCGCCGATCCGCTCGGCAGGCGCGACTCGGCCGACGCGATCGACAAGGCCGTCGCCTTCGCCAAGCGCGGCCACCTCAAGGTCTACATCCCGCCGGGGACCTACCAGGTGAACCGGCACATCGTCGTGGACGACGTGACGATCGAGGGCGCGGGGAGCTGGTACACCGTCATCAAGGGCCGCCAGGTCACCCTCGCCACCCCGGCCCCCGACGGCTCGACCCACACCGGGGTCGGCTTCTACGGCAAGGACGCGGCGGCGGGCGGCAGCAGGAACGTCCACCTCTCCGGCTTCGCCGTCGAGGGCGACGTACGCGAGCGTATCGACACCGACCAGGTGAACGGCATCGGCGGCGCGCTGAGCGACTCGACCATTGACGGGCTCTACATCCACCACACCAAGGTCGGCATGTGGTTCGACGGCCCGATGAAGAATCTGAAGATCACCAACAACGTGATCACGGACCAGATCGCCGACGGCCTCAACTTCCACACCGGCGTGACCGATTCGGTGGTGTCGGGCAACTTCATACGCAACTCCGGCGACGACGGCCTCGCGATGTGGTCGGAGAAGACGGCGAACGCGCGCAACACCTTCGCCCGCAACACCGTCCAGACACCGGTGCTCGCCAACGGCATCGCGATCTACGGCGGCACCGACAACACCGTCTCCGGCAATCTGATCGCCGACCCGATCCGGGAGGGCAGTGCGATCCAGGTCGGCTCCCGCTTCGGCGCCGAGGCGTTCACCGGCCACCTGTGGATCACGGACAACACCACTGTCCGGGCAGGGACGTTCGAGCTGAACTGGAACATCGGGCTCGGCGCCATCTGGTTCTACGCGCTGGAGAAGAACATCGACGCCGACATCCAGGTCACCGGCGACCACTTCCTCGACAACACCTACAACGCGATCATGCTCGTCAGCGACTTCCCGGTGAAGGACCTGTACTCCATCACCAACGTCCACTTCAAGGACATCAAGGTGGACGGCACCGGCACGTCCGTGGTCAGCGCCCGGGTCGCGGGCGGCGCGTCCTTCGAGAACGTGGACGCCCGCAACGTCGGCGCCGTCGGCGTCAACAACTGCGGATCGTTCCACTTCACCCCGGCGGGCTCGGAGTTCGGGCTCACCGACCTCGGCGGCAACGACGGGGGCGGCACCACGGGCCCCTGGCTCGCCGCCTGGGAACTGCCGAACACCATCACCTGCGACGACCGCCCACCGGTCGTCGCGCCACCGGCGCCCACCGCCTGGTGACAGCGGTGACCGCGTGACAACAGGCCGGCCGGCTGCCCGTGATCGTACGGACAGCCGGCCGGCCTTCGTGCCACCTCGTACGTCAGCCGCCGAGCGCCGCCGCCACGACCGCCTTCGCCTCCTCCTGCACCCTCGCCAGATGGTCCGGGCCCTGGAAGGACTCGGCGTAGACCTTGTAGACGTCCTCGGTGCCCGAGGGGCGGGCGGCGAACCACGCGCTGTCCGTCGTCACCTTGATCCCGCCGATCGGCGCGCCGTTGCCGGGGGCCTCGGTCAGCACCGCCGTGACCGGCTCGCCCGCGAGGGTGTCGGCCGTGACCTGCTCCGGCGAGAGCTTGGCCAGGACGGCCTTCTCCTCGCGGGTGGCGGGCGCGTCGATCCTGGCGTACGCGGGCTCGCCGAACCGGCCGGTCAGCTCCGCGTAGTGCTCCGACGGCGTCTTGCCGGTGACGGCGAGGATCTCCGAGGCGAGCAGCGCCAGGATGATGCCGTCCTTGTCGGTGGTCCACACCGACCCGTCCTTGCGCAGGAACGACGCCCCCGCCGACTCCTCGCCGCCGAACCCGAGCGAGCCGTCCACCAGTCCGTCCACGAACCACTTGAAGCCGACGGGCACTTCGACCAGCCGCCGGCCCAGATCACCGGCGACCCGGTCGATCATCCCGGACGACACCAGCGTCTTGCCGATCCCGGCGCCGGCCGGCCACTGCTCGCGGTGGGCGTAGAGGTAGCCGATGGCGGTGGCCAGATAGTGGTTGGGGTTCATCAGCCCGCCGTCCGGCGTGACGATGCCGTGCCGGTCGGCGTCCGCGTCGTTGCCGGTGGCGATCTGGTACTGGTCGCGCTTGTCGATCAGCGAGGCCATCGCGTACGGGGACGAGCAGTCCATCCGGATCTTGCCGTCCCAGTCCAGCGTCATGAACCGCCAGGTCGGATCGGCCAGCGGATTGACCACCGTCAGATCGAGCCGGTGCTCCTCGGCGATCCGCCCCCAGTACCCGACGGACGCGCCGCCCAGCGGATCGGCGCCGATCCGGATGCCGGCGGCGCGTACCGCCGCCAGGTCCAGCACGTTCGGCAGATCGGCCACATAGGCGCCGAGGAAGTCGTGGCGCCCGGTGGTGGCCGCCGCCAGCGCCTTGGTGTACGGCACCCGTCGTACGTCCTTCAGACCGCCCGCGATGATCTCGTTGGCCCGGTCCTGGATCCAGCCGGTCGCTTCCGACCCGGCCGGTCCGCCGCTCGGCGGGTTGTACTTGAACCCGCCGTCACCCGGCGGGTTGTGCGACGGCGTCACCACCACACCGTCCGCGAGCCCCGACGTACGGCTCCGGTTGTGGGTCAGGATCGCGAGCGACACCGCGGGCGTGGGGGTGTACCCGTCGGCGGCGTCGATCAGCACCGTCACGTCGTTCGCCGCGAACACCTCGACGGCCGTGACCTTGGCCGGCTCGGACAGCGCGTGGGTGTCGGCGCCCAGGAAAAGCGGCCCGTCGGTGCCCTGCCCGGCCCGGTACTCGCAGATCGCCTGGCTGGTGGCGGCGATGTGGTCCTCGTTGAACGCGGTGTTCAGCGACGACCCGCGGTGCCCCGACGTACCGAACGCCACCCGCTGCCCCGGGTCGTCCAGATCGGGGTGCAGCGCGTAGTACGCGGTCACCAGCCGTGCGATATCGGTGAGATCCCCCGCCTCGGCCGGCCGGCCCGCTCGCTCATGCGGCATCTGCCCACTCCTCCAGATCGTGTCGTGCGATCAGCTCGTCCGCTCATCTTCCCCGGGACAACGGCGTCCCACTGCCAGGCATGCCCGGAGAAGAGCAGGACATCCGCGTTCGCACGTGTGCCGTTCGCCGCGCGGTCCCGGGGAAAGCCGCCCGGTCCGGAGAAATGGCGCCCGGCACGCGTGCGGCCCGGCGGGAGGAGTGCTCCCGCCGGGCCGCACGTATCGGCAGACGTCCGCGTGCCGACGTCTCAGCGTTGCAGCGCGAGCTGCGGCGCCGCAGCCGGCGCGCTGAGCGGCGTCAGGCTCGACGGGACCGAGCGCAGTGCGTCGTACCAGACCGCCGCCATCTTCTCGTAGCCGCCCGGGTTCGGGTGGACGCCGTCGGCCAGGTCGGCCGTGGTCAGCGCGCTGTGCAGGTCGACGACATGGACCTGGGGTCCCTTGGTCGCGACGACGCCCGCCAGCGCGTTGTTGTACGTCTGGACCATCGCCTCCTGGGCCGCGCCGCTCTCCGGGGTGATCTTGGCGACGAAGAGCTGCACCTGCGGCTTCTGGGTGAGGATGTGGTCGATGAGCGTCGACAGCCGGGCGGGTGCGCCCGCGACGTCGTAGTTCTGGTTGATGTCGTTGGTGCCGATCTGCAGCATGATCGTGCGCGGGTCGCTCGCGCTCAGCCAGTTCACGATGTTCGCGTCGAGCTGGTCGATGCGCCAGCCCGAGTGGCCCTCGTGGTCGTGATCGCCGAGCTGGGCCGGGCCGTTGGCGAGTGAGCCGACGAAGTCGACCTGGTAGCCGCCGGCGGCCAGCCGGTTCCAGAGGCCGATGCGGTAGCCGCCCGGCAGGGGGGTGTAGCCGTCGGTTATCGAGTCGCCGAGCGGCATGATCCGTACGCCGCCGTTGGAGTCGGCGGCGGAGGCCGTGCCCTGGGTCAGTGCCACGATCGCCAGGGTCATGGCGAGCAGCAGGGTGCTGAACAGGGACATGACAGGACGAGATCCGGTTCTGCGCAAGGCAGTTCCCTTCCGTCGGGCCGCCATCGGGTGGGGGGAGTGGGGGGACTGGCGGCCCCGCATTTATTACCACCGGATGACATCCGGCGAAACGGAAGAGACAGGGTCGGCCGTAAAACGACCGTCCAATGGCGCGCGAACGACGACAATCCGGGCCTGCGGAGCATCCGCCCGCCGCACATCAGAGCCCGCGGCACATCAGAGCCCGGCGGTCCTCAACGGACCCTGGCCACCCCGCCGTAGACGGTGTCCACACTGACCGGCGGCTCCGGGGTGTCCCGGTACCAGCGGTGGGCGGTCACCAGACCCGGCTCGACGAGGTCGAGCCCGTCGAAGAACCGCGCCACCTCCTCGCGGGGGCGGAACCGCAGCGCGATGCCGCCCTTGCCGTACGTCCCCGTGATGCTCTCCCGCAGCTCCGGGCTGAAGTCGAACGTCCCGTGCGACAGCGCGAGATAGCTGCCGGCGGGCAGCGCTTCCAGCAAGGTCCCGACCAGGCCGTACGGGTCGTCCTCGTCGGGGATGAAGTGCATCAGCGCGATCAGGGACAGCGCGACCGGCCGGTCGAAGTCCAGCAGCTTCCGGGCGTGGTCGAGGATCTTCGCCGGGTCGCGCACATCGGCCTCGATGTAGTCGGTCGCGCCCTCGGGCGTGCCCACCAGCAGGGCCTCCGCGTGCCGCAGCACGATCGGGTCGTTGTCCGTGTAGACGACCCGGGCGCGCGGGACCGTCCGCTGCACCACCTGATGGAGATTGGGCACGGTCGGGATGCCGGTACCGACGTCCAGGAACTGGTCGACGCCGTTGGCGGCGAGCCAGCCAACGGCCCGGTGCATGAACGCGCGGTTCTGCCGGGCGCTGTCCTTGCCGAGTTCGGGAAGTGCCTCGCCCACGACCCGGTCCACCTGGTAGTTGTCCTTGCCGCCCAGCAGGTAGTCGTAGACACGGGCCGGGTGCGGCCTGCTCGTGTCGACCTGGGGCTTGGGCGTACCGGTGGTCATGTCGGCTCCGATCGGTCGGCGTCCACGGCAGTCTGCCACAGCGCACGACGACCTCAACCCGGCTCGCCCGCAAGCCCGTTGGGCTGTGCGCTCAGCGCGCGTCCGCCCACGCGTAGCGGTGCTCGGGGCGGCCGGTGTCCCCGTACTTGAGCGTGAGTCTGATCCGCCCCGCCTGCTCCAGGTACTTCAGATAGCGCTGCGCCGTCGAGCGGCTGATGCCGGCCCGCTCGGCGACCTCGTGGGCGGAGAGCGGCGCCGCCGCCTCGGTCAGCACCTTGCGGACGAGTTCACTGGTCGGCGCCGAATGCCCCTTGGGCAGCCCGGCGGGTGACGCGTCGGCGGGTCTCAGCGCCCCGAAGATCCGGTCGACCTGCTC
This sequence comes from Streptomyces sp. NPDC087906, assembly GCF_055584925.1. Classification (NCBI taxonomy): domain Bacteria; kingdom Bacillati; phylum Actinomycetota; class Actinomycetes; order Kitasatosporales; family Streptomycetaceae; genus Streptomyces; species Streptomyces sp. NPDC087906. The sequence goes on along the minus strand of NZ_JBVJLC010000003.1, from coordinate 205,085 downwards.
CTGCCCCGCCTCACCGCGGCCCCCCACCGCCTCCAGGGTGCGGCGCAGCGCCGCGTACCCGTCGAGCTTCGCCCGCAGACCGCCGAAGCTGAACGGTTTGACGAGGTACTGCACGGCCCCGTAGCGCATCGCCGCCTGCACGGTCGCCACGTCGCGCGCGGCCGTCACCATGATCACATCCGCGTGGTGGCCGAGCTGGCGCATCCTGCGCACCACCGTCAGACCCGTCTCGTCGGGCAGATAGTGGTCGAGCAGCACCAGATCGATGTGCTGGCGCTCCAGCGTCGCCAGCGCCTGGGCCGCCGTGTGCGCGCGGGCCGCCACCCGGAAGCCGGGGATCTTCGCCACATACGCGGCGTTGATCTCCGCCACCCGGAAGTCGTCGTCCACGACCAGTACGTCGATCATCGTGACACTCCTGAGCCGGCGCCGGCCCGCTGGCCGGCGGCTGACGCGGTGAGCGGCGCTGCCAGCGCCTCCGGCAGGACGACGGTGAACACCGCGCCGCCGCCGGCCCGCGCGGTGACCCGGGCCATCCCGCCGTACCGCTCGGCGAGCCTGCGCACCAGCGCGAGCCCCAGCCCGCGGCCGCGGTGGGCGGGGGACTGCTTGGTCGACCAGCCCTCGGTGAAGATCTGCTCCCGCATCGCCGGCGGCACCCCCGGCCCGTTGTCACTGACCCGCAGCACCGCCGTACTGCCCTCGGCCCGCAGCTCCACCTCGACGGAGGTCGCGGCATCGAACGCGTTGTCGACGAGATTGCCCAGTACCGTCACCACATCGCGCGGGTCGACCACCTCGTCGGGCAGAAGCGTGGCGGCGGAGATCCGCAGCGAGACCCCGCGCTCGGCGGCGATGGCGGCCTTGCCCACCAGCAGCGCCGCCAGCAGCGGGTCATGGACCCGCTCCGAGAACTGCTCGGCCGACGAGCGGTGCGCCTCCGCGACCTCGGCGACGAACTCGGCCGCCTCGTCGTGCATGCCCAGCTCCAGCAGACCCAGCAGGGTGTGCAGCCGGTTCGCGTGCTCGTGGTCCTGCGCCCGCAGCGCGTCGAGGAGCCCGTGCGTACTGTCCAGCTCCCGGCCGAGCTGCTCCAGTTCGGTACGGTCCCGCAGGGTGGCCACCGCGCCGCCGTCGCCGGTCGGCATCCGGTTGGCGACCAGGACGCGCCCGCCGCTCACCGTCAGCAGATCGGCGCCGTCGACCCGGCCCGCCAGGACGTCGGTGGTACGGCCAGGCAGCAGCACCTCGTCCACCCCGCGCCCCGCCGCGTCGGGACCGAGCCCGAGCAGCCGCTGCGCCTCGTCGTTGACCAGCCGGATCCTGCCGTGCCTGTCGAGGGCGACCACGCCCTCCCTGATGCCGTGCAGCATCGCCTCGCGCTCGTCGAGCAGCGCGGAGATGTCGGCGAAGGCCAGCCCGTGGGTGCGCCGCTGGAGCCGGCGCGACACCCCGTAAGCGGCCAGCGCCCCGACGGCGAGGGCGGCGCCGGCGTACAGCAGCAGCCCCCGTACAGCGCTCATCAGCCGGTCGCGCACACTGTCGTACGCGATGCCCACCGACACCGCGCCCACGATCCTGCCGTGGCCGTCGCGCAGCGGCACCTTGCCGCGGGCCGACCTGCCGAGGGTGCCGCGGTCGATGCCCATCACCTCGTCGCCCGCCAGCGCGCCGCCCGGGTCGGTGGACACATGCTGGCCGATCCGCTCGGTCTCGGTGTGCGACCAGCGGACCCCGCGGTTGTCCATCACCACGATGTAGAGCGCGCCGGTGGCCCGCCTGATCCGGTCGGCCTCCGCCTGGACCGGGCCCGTCGCACTGGGCGGTGTGCTGGTCAGCAGCTTGGCGAGCCCCGGCTCGGCCGCCGTGGTCTGGGCGATGGACAGCGCCTGGCGCATCGACTGGTCGTCGAGCTGGGAGGAGAGCGGGGCGAAGAACAGACCGATGGCGAGCATGATCACACCGGTGGTGATGGCGAGCTGCACCAGGAGCACCTGGGCGAAGACCCGACGGGGCCAACGGATGCGCATACGGCTCTCCCGCCTTCCGCCGGTCTTCCGCGCCTTTGCGGAACAGATTCATCCGGTCAACTACGTCGCGAACGCACCGTAAACGCCCACGGCCCCACTGCCCACCCCTCGTAGCGGTTTCGTTGTGACAACGCGAGCAGAACGAGCAGAACAGCGGCTCAACGAGCAGAAGGGGAGCGCAACGAGCAGAACAGCGGCTTGTGGGCAGAAACCGGAGTTGTGACCACAAGGCTGCCGCTGTGGCGGGGGCCACACCTAGCGTCCCGGCCCATGAACAGCCAAACGAGCCCCGCCATCGAGTTGCGGGGGGCCAGCAAAGCGTTCCGGACCCCGTCCGGCGCGCTCCACACCGCCGTACGGGATCTGGACCTGACGGTCGGCCGCGGTGAGTTCGTCGCCGTCGTCGGCCCCACCGGATGCGGCAAGTCAACGACCCTGACCCTGGTCAGCGGCCTGGACGAGCCCACCGAGGGCGAGGTGCTGGTGGGCGGCGAACCCGTCACCGGCATCGGCGACAAGGTCGGCTTCGTCTTCCAGCAGGACGCCGTCTTCCCCTGGCGCACCGTCCTGTCCAACGTGATGGCAGGACCGCGCTTCCGCGGGGTGCCCAAGGCCGAGGCGAAGGAGCGGGCCCGCGCCTGGCTGGACCGGGTCGGGCTCAGCACCTTCGAGGACCGCTACCCCCACCAGCTCTCCGGCGGCCAGCGCAAACGCGTCGCCCTCGCCGCGACCTTCGTCAACGACCCCGAGATCCTGCTGATGGACGAGCCGTTCTCGGCGCTCGACGTGCAGACCCGCGCCCTGATGTCCGACGAGCTGCTGGAGCTGTGGGCCGGCACCGGCGCCTCCGTCGTCTTCGTCACCCACGACCTGGAGGAGTCCATCGCCCTCGCCGACAAGGTCGTGATCATGACGGCGGGCCCGGCGACCGTCAAGGAGGTCTTCGAGATCGACCTGCCGCGCCCGCGCAAGGTCGAACAGGTCCGGCTGGAGCCCAGGTTCCTGGAGATCTACCGGGAGATCTGGTCCTCGCTCGGCGAAGAGGTACGCATCACCAGGGAAAGGGGCGCCGCCGATGTCGCCTGAGACCACCACCCTCGCGCAGCCGGCCGAGCGCGCGCCGAAGAACGAACGCACCCGCGCCAGGGCGCAGGCGGCCCGCCGCCGCTCCTACCTGGTGCTGGGCAGCCGGGTGCTGCTCCTCCTCGCCGTACTCGGCCTGTGGGAGTGGTTCGCCAGGACCGCCGTCATCGACCCGTTCAACTTCTCGATGCCGTCGAAGATCTGGCAGCAGATGAGCACCTGGGCCACCGAAGGCACCGCCCAGGGATCGCTGTGGGAGCAGATCTGGTACACGCTCTACGAGGCACTGCTCGGCTGGGTCATCGGCGTGATCGCCGGTGTGCTGCTCGGCATCGCGCTCGGCCGGGTCCGCTTCCTCGCCGATGTGATGGGCCCCTACATCAAGGTGCTCAACGCGCTGCCGCGTATCGTCCTCGCGCCGATCTTCCTGATCTGGTTCGGCCTCGGCCCCGCCTCGAAGGTGGCTTCGGCGGTCGTCCTCGTCTTCTTCCCGGTCTTCTTCAACGCCTTCCAGGGCGCCAGGGAGGTGGACCGGAACCTCGTCGCCAACTCCCGCATCCTCGGCGCGAGCAACCGCCAGGTCACCTTCCAGGTGGTCATCCCCTCGGCCACCTCATGGATCTTCACCAGCCTCCACGTCAGCTTCGGCTTCGCCCTCATCGGCGCCATCGTCGGGGAGTACATCGGCGCGACCAAGGGCCTCGGCCTGCTGGTCTCCGCGTCCCAGGGCACCTTCAACGCGGCCGGTGTGTACGCCGCGATGGTGATCCTCGCGATCGTCGCGCTGCTCGCCGAAGGGCTGCTGACCTTCCTGGAGAAGCGGCTCTTCCGCTGGAAGCCGGTCGAAGCCGGCGCCGAACGCTGACCCCTTCCCGGTACTCCCCACACCTCCCCGCCACGCACATCGCACTCTCACAAGGACGTGAACCACATGCGAACAACAAAGATCGCGGCGCTCGCCGTCTCCGGCGTACTCGCCCTGTCCACCCTCACCGCGTGCGGTGGCGACTCCGGCTCCGGGGGCGGGGACGGCGGCAAGGTCAAGATCATGGTCGGCGGTCTCGACAAGGTCATCTACCTGCCCGCGATGCTCACGCAGCAGCTCGGGTACTTCAAGTCCGAAGGCGTCAACGTCGAGTTGCTGACCGAACCGGCCGGTGTGCAGGCCGAGACGGCGCTGATCTCCGGTGACGTGCAGGGCACCGTCGGCTTCTACGACCACACGCTGGACCTCCAGGCCAAGGGCAAGTCGGTGGAGTCGGTCGTCCAGCTCTCGCAGGCCCCCGGCGAGGTCGAGATTGTCTCCAACCAGGCGGCCGGTGACCTCACTTCGGCCAAGGACTTCAAGGGCAAGAAGCTCGGCGTGACCGGACTCGGCTCGTCGACGGACTTCCTGACGAAGTATCTGGCCGTCAACAGCGACGTGAAGGTCAGCGAGTTCACGCCCGTCGCCGTCGGCGCCGGGCAGACCTTCATATCGGCGCTCCAACAGGGCTCGATCCAGGGCGGGATGACGACGGAGCCCACCGTCTCGACGATCCTGGACAAGAAGCTCGGCAAGGTGCTGATCGACATGCGCACCCCCGAGGGCTCCAAGGCCGCGCTCGGCGGTCTCTACCCCTCGTCCAGCCTCTACATGAACACCGACTGGGTCGAGGGCCACAAGGAGACGGTGCAGAAGCTCGCCAACGCCTTCGTCAAGACCCTCAAGTGGATGTCGACGCACAGCCCCGAGGAGATCGCGGCCAAGATGCCGGCCGACTACGCGCAGGGCGGCGGCAAGGCCCTCTACGCGCAGTCGATCAAGAACAGCCTACCGATGTTCACCAAGGACGGGGTGATGCCGGCCGAGGGCCCCGAGACGGTCAAGCGGGTGCTGAAGGCGTTCGACCCGAACCTGCAGAACTTCGACGTGGACGTCTCGAAGACCTTCACCACGGAGTTCGTCAAGAAGGCCGGCTGATCGAGCGCGTCACACCGGCCGCGATCGTGGTGGCCAGGATCCAGCCGGTGATGATGAGCAGGTACGACAGGCCCTGGTACCAGCCGACCGGCGCGTAGGCCTGCTCCTGACCGAAGTCGACGACGGGCAGGAGCAGGTCCAGCGTGTAGAAGACCGGGTTGAAGTGCGGGGCCTCCGCCGGCTTCAGGGCCGGCGGCCGGTGCACCGCGTACACCGCGGACCCGACGAGCAGCAGCGAGGCGAGCCAGGCCGCGGCCCGCATCGGCCGGAAGCCGTAGCCGACGGTGACGTCCTGCAGCCGCCCCCACAGCGCCGCGTACCACGCGAGCCCCGCGCGCTGTCTGCGCTGCTTGGCGAGTTGGACCGTACGGGCCCCCGCGTCGTCGCCGACCTTGCGGTACGAGGCGGTCAACTGCTCGTACGCGTACGGGACATAGCCGTCGAGGTCGCGTTCGAGCACCGGCAGCCTGCGGGCCGCCGGCTCGTGCGGGGCGAGGGCGCCGTAGCTGAGACCGTCCAGATTGACCCGCTCCGGCCAGACGTCCGGCGCGATGTGCAGCAGGTCCAGTTGGGAGCGGCGCAGATTGACCACGCCCTCGACAGGAGCGGCGGCGCGCAGCCACAGCTCGCCGATGACGCAACTGCTCGCCCGCAGCGCCACCCCGCCGGGGTTGGCCAGACGGGCGTACGCCAGATTGAGCTGCCCCGGGATCCGCGCACCGCGCAGGTTCACCCGGCCCCGCACCCGTATCCGCATGGCGTGCACATCGGCGCCCACCTGGAGGGTTTCGGCGCTCAGCGCGGTGCCGGACGGCTCCGCCAGCTCGGCGTCGTCGAGCCGGACCGAACCGGCCACGGTCGCGCCGTCCAGCCGTACCCCGCCGGACGCCTTCAGCCCCGGCGCCCACAGATCGTCCCCGCAGCTCGCCTGGTTGAGCGCCAGCAGCGGCTCGTCCGGCTCGCCCTCTCCGTCCGCCGCCCCGTTCGCCGTCGTCCCGGGCCGGGCCAGTACGGCACGATCGAGGAAGACCGCTCCCGACACGCGCGCCCCGCCGAGCAGGACCGGGCCGCTGATCCGGCAGTCCGTCAGCCGCAGCACCCCGTCCACGCGCAGGGTGGCGGCGATGAGCCCGGGGAGCACCGAGCCGCTGAGATTGAGCTGGCGGACCTCCGCGCCGTACAACTGCGGGGCCGCGTCGAAGAAGCAGTCCATGAGCCGGATCGCGCAGGTGGCCGCCGCGTAGCGCAGCGCCCAGGTCCCGGTGATCCGCGCCCCGGTGATCCGCAGCGCCGCGATCTCGCCGTCGGCCCGGCGGTCGTCCAGCAGCAGCGCCCGCAGGACTTCGCCCCGTACGGAGCGCTCGGGGCCCCAACTGCCCCCGGCCGCCGGGTCGTCGTCCGGCGACGCCTCGTCCGGCGACGGGCGGAAGTCGACGGCGGCGCCGCTCGGGAAGGCGCGCCACACACGCCGCTCGGCCGGCGTCAGATGCGTGATCTCCATTGGCCGGGACTCTGGCGGGCCGCCGCCCGGCCTGTCAACCGGCCGCCCGGCAGCGGGAGGTGGCTGAGCCGCCGGCGAATCACCCGACAGCCGCGACGAGTTCGGCCAGCGCCTCGGCGAGCGCGTCGAGTCCTGGCCCGGCCGGGCCGCCCGGCTCGGTCATGTACAGATCCCGCCGGATCTCGATCATCAGCGCGCTCACCCGTGCGTCCGCGCCGTAGAACGCCAGCGGCACATAGGCGCCGGCGAACGGGCTGTCGATCCCTGTCCCGCCGAACCGCGCGAACACCCGCTCGGCGTGGCGCAGCAAGGCGGCCGGAGTGTGGAAGCCGTCAGTTCCCAGACAGACCGGCGGTCGCGGTCCCTCGCCGTGCAGCTCGTAGGGGAGCCGCAGGGTCGGGTACGAGTGGACGTCGATGACGACGGCCCGCCCGGTGGCCGCCAGCCGCCCGGCCACGGCCGCCTCCATCGCGGCGGCGTACGGCCGGAAGTAGCGCTCGATCAGCGGCTCGTGCGCCACCTCGGGCCCGCGCAGCCGCTCGCCGTGCGCGGTGTGCGTATAGACGGCGCCCATGCCGACCGTCCGCATCTCCTCCCGCTCGTCGGGAAACCGCTCGGGGTCCACGACCAGCCGGGACAGCCCGTTGACGAACCGCCACGGCCGCACGGGCGCCGCCGCGGCGGCCAGCTCGGCGATGCGGGCGGTGTGCGCGTCGGTGAGATGGTCGAGTTCACGCTCCAGCGCCGCGTCACCGAGCACGATGCCCGCCCGCACCGCACCGGGCACGGTGCGCGCGGAGTGCGGGACGTGCAGCAGGACGGGAGAGTCGGCGGCGCCGGGAATGAGCCGGCAGAACCGCACGTCGTCGTTCATCGTCCTCCGTAGGAGACAGTGGCCCCGGCCGGTGCCAGGAAGATCGGACAAGTCCTGGTTGCGGCCAGGGCGGCGTGATAGTTTCACCCACGATTCTGCGGGTGACCGGCTCAGCGGGGGATGGTCGGTGGAGAGCGACGCACCGGACGCGTTAGGGGCGCCAGACGCCGCCTACCGACGTCTGAAGATGGCGTGGGTGCATGAGCTGAGCGTGCTGGAGTGCGTGACCGACGCCTCGCAGCGCCCGCTGTTCGTGCATCTCGTCGCCGAATACCTGAACGTCGAGATCAACGTACCCGGCCAGACCCCCCGCCTCGACATGGCCGCCCTCGTCGGCAAGGTGCTGGGGCTGCCCGACGGACGGGACGCCCTCGTCTACGCGATCGAGATGCTGGCGGGACCGCAGCCGGCCAAGTCCGTCGAGGAGCGGGTGCGGCGCCATCCCGCGCCCGCGCTGCTGCCGGTGTTCACCGAGGACGAGATACGCAAGGGCCACGACCTGCTCGTACTCGACCAGGACACCGACCCCAGGCGGCTGCACGCCGCGCTCGCCCACGAACTGCAGATCGACCTGCCGGCCGGGCTCACCCGCGCCCAGCTCTTCGAACGGCTGCTGGACGCCAACGCCCAGGCGTCGGACGGACTGCCGCCCGCCGTCGTGCTGATGGAGGTGGCGGCGGCGCAGTCGCCCGCGCACGCCGAGGCGCTGCGCGGCTGGTCCGCCCGCTGGGCCGCGCGGTCGGCGCGGGGCGCCGCCGGCGCGCTCGACGAGCGCCGCCGCCGGATCGCCGAGGAACCGCCGCCCGACCCCGATGTGCCCCGCTGCCTCGTCGTGATGGTCGCCCCCGCCGACGACGGCTCGCCCGACCTGTACGTACGCCACTGGGTGAACGTCGCAGCGGGACACTGGGAACCCCTGGCGGGCGAGACGGAGCGGACCACGCTCGACTCCCTCGGCAGCGCGGTCGAGCGCGCGGTGGCCCGCGCCGAGCGGTACTGGGGCGAACACACCGCCGAAGCCGACGGGCGCGGCGACGACCCGGTCCATGTCGAGTTCGTCCTGCCGTACGCGATGCTCAACCACGACGTCGCCCGGCTGCCGCTGGGGGACCGCGTCATCGGTGAGGTGCCGCTCAGCCAGCGCTACCTCGTCCATCTGCGCAGCCTCGACCGGATGCGCGCGGGCGACCCGGGGCAGTTGCGCAGATGGCGGGACCGCTGGGGGGTGTTCCGGACGGCGGCGGCAGCGCAGACGCCCCGCTGGGGCGGCACCGACCTCAAGCTCTGGCGGGCCGGCCTCACCCGGGAGCGCGCTGTGACAGCGGTCATCCTGCACGGCCCCGCCGTACCGGGGCGCGGCCTTGAGCCGCTGGCAGCCGCCATCAGTGAGGGCATCGGCGTGGCCGGCTGGGACCGCAGGGACGAGGACTCGCCGCAGTCGCGCGAGCTGATCCGGGTGCTTTTCGGCCACTCACCCGGGCAAATCCCGGCGAAGGTGAGCCAGCTCCGTCTGGATGCGGAGGCGGAGGATGAGGGACCCCGGATGATGGGCAGACATATCGCGTTCTTCTGGGATGATCCGAACCGGCTGGTCGACTGTGAGGAGTTGTCTGCGTGACGGAGCAGAGTTCTGCGGCGGAGACCGCCGTCCCGCCCTCCTGGCGGGTGTTCCACGCGACCGGACAGAGCCCGCAGTCCGCGCCGCCCGAGCTGCCCGCCGCCCCGCCCTGGCGTGAGTTCAACGGCAGCCCGTTGCAGGACGATCCGCCCGACGACGACCGGGCGGCGCTGCGCAGACTCGGCGTGACCCGGGCCGAGCCCCAGTTGCGCGACGAGGAGATCGACACCGTCAACGCGGCGGTGCTGCTGCGCCGTCCCGTCCTCGTGACGGGCCCGCCCGGGGTCGGCAAGTCGACGCTGGCCTATCTGGTCGCACGCGAACTGGGCCTCGGCCGGGTGCTCCAGTGGAGCATCGTCAGCCGCACCACCCTGCGCGGCGGACTGTACGAGTACGACTCGATCGGCCGCGCCCAGGCCATCGCGGCCTGGCGGGCCGGCGGCGAGCCGGGCCTCGCGCGCGACGGAGAGCCGGAGCAGGCCGCCGTCGCCGCCGAACCGCCGTACCTCGGCGACTTCATGACGCTCGGTCCGCTCGGCACCGCGCTGCTGCCGTACCGCCGACCGCGCGTGCTGCTCGTGGACGAGCTGGACAAGAGCGACATCGACCTGCCCAACGACCTGCTGCACGTCCTGGAGAACGGCAGCTTCGAGATCCCGGAGCTGGTCCGCAGCGACCTGGACTCCGTCAAGGTCTTCTCGGACGACCCGCACAGCCGCGCCACGGTCGAGGGCGGCCGGGTGGAGTGCGCCGAGTTCCCGATCGTGGTGATCACCAGCAACGGCGAGCGGGAGTTCCCGGCCGCGTTCCGGCGGCGCTGCCTGCCGCTCGAAATGCGCCCGCCCAGCCGCGAGCAACTGCTCTCCATCGTGGCAGGCCATCTGCGGCGCCAGCCGGAGGGCGTGTCGGCCCTGGTCGACGACTTCGAAAGGCGGCTGCAGGACGGCGGTACGCAATCCGTCGACCAGCTCCTCAACGCCGTCCAGTTGACGGCCACATACGGTTTCCAGAGCGACAGCGACGGGCGTAAGCTTATCGAGATGCTCCTCCGCGACCTCTCGAAAGGCCGCTGATGAACGGCTTGCCCAGGGAGCGCGCACCGGGCCCCGACGACACCGGGAGTGCCGCGGCCCCCGGTGCCGCAGACGACGGGCCGAGCTGGCAGGACATCGCCGACTCCGCCTGGCTGGCGTCCCGCTGGCTGGCCGCCGGCCGGACCACCGCACCCGCCCTCCCAGGCAAGCCGTCGGCTCAGCCCGCCCCGCCGTCCGCACCGGCGGCGGCCCCCGGCCCCGGGCCGCTGCCGCCGGACGGAGCGGACACGGACCCGCCGCCCTCCGCGCGCCCCGGCGCCACGGACCTCCGCTCCGGAGGCAGCGGCCCCGGCCCCGGCTCCGCACCGGAGTCCGACGGCGCGGCGGCCGGCATCCGAACCCGCCTCGTCACGACGGTCGAGTCGAGCGGCGAGGCGCCCGACCCGTACACCGCCGCACCCGGCGGCAGGACGCCGCGCCCGCAGCGACCGCTGCCGCTGGCCAAGGCCATGCGCGGACTCGGCCGCCGGGTGGCCTCGCGCACCCTGACGGAGCTGGACGAGACGCGCACCGCCGAGCACGGCATCAACGACGGGTTATGGGTCCCGTATCTGCTCCCCGCCAGGGAGAACGCCTTCGACCTCGTCCTGCTCGTCGACGACTCGCCCACCATGCGCGGCTGGGAGCGCACGGCGCGGCAGCTCGCCGTGGAGGCCGCCCGCAGCGGCGCCTTCCGCGACGTACGGTCCGTCTCCGTGTCCGTCACGACCGAGGGACCGCCGGTCCTGCGCAGGGCGGGCGGCCGGCAGGCCGACCCGGCAGAACTGCTCGACGGCCGCGGCTCCCGGCTCTTCCTCGTGGTGACCGACGGACTCGGGGCGGGCTGGGCCGGCGCAGCGGCCGACGCGTTACTCGCACGGCTCGCCGCCGGCGGGCCGACCGCGCTGGTGCACCTCCTGCCGCCGTACCTCCGGCACCGCTCGTCGCTCTACCCCTTCCGCGCCAGTCTCGAAGCCGCCGGATTCGGCGCGCTCAACCGGTATCTGGGCTGCCGGCCGCCGCACAGCCTGCCCGACCCGGTGCGGCCGCTGCCCGAGCCCGACGACGGCACGGTCCCGGTGCCCGTGCTGAGCCTGCGCCCCGAGTCCTTCCGGGCCTGGGCCGACCTCGTCACCGGCGAGCGCGGGGTCTCCGCCACCCTGCCCGTGGTCCTGGCCGGCGCACTGGCGAAGGGCGCCTCCGCCCCCGGACTGCGCGCCCCGCGCATCGACGGGCCGCGCGCCGCCTCGGCCGCCGTACGCCGCTTCCTGGGCCTCGCGAGCCCGCTCGCCCGGCAACTGGCGCTGCTGCTGGCCGTCGTCCCGCTGGACTTCGACCTGATAGAGGAACTGCGCGACCGGGCCGTGCCCGAGGCGGGCCCCGACCATCTCGCCGAGGTGCTGATGGGCGGCCTCATCAACTGGAACGCCGGGGACGGTGACGGCGAGCGCGGCATCGACTTCGCCGACGGGGTGCGGGAGGCGCTGCTCGCCACCGGAACCCGTTCCCAGCTCGCCCAGTTGGTCACCCTGCTCTCCGAGCTGAGGTCGGGCCGGCGCGCCGGCGCGCTGCTGCGTGCCGTGCTGCGCGACCCCGAGCACGCCCCGCTGCCCGACCCGGCGCCGGCCAACCGGCCCTGGCTGCGGATCGAACTCGCCGTGCTCAAGGCGCTCTCGGGCCCCTACGCGCGCCGGGCGTCGCGGGTGGCGGCGGGGATGGCGGGCGCGCAGGGCGCATCCGGCGTGATCAGGGGTGGTGCGGGCGCATCCCCCGATAAAAGTGGATCTTTGCGGGAAGGGCTGGGGGCGGAACAGACCACCGACCCGCCAGGAGGCACAGTGCCGCCCACACCGCCCGAGACAGTTGTTGACGAGAATGCCGGGAAGGCTGACCACACGATGGACCTCAGAGCGCAAGAACACAGCTTCGTCCGTACGGGCCAGCCGAAGGTCATGGGCAACGTCCCTCCCAAGAACCCCAACTTCACCGGGCGGGAGAGTCTGCTGGCGGCGGTGGAGCAGCAGTTGCGCGAGGACAAGACGGCCGCGGTCCTGCCGCACGCCCTGCACGGGATGGGCGGCGTCGGCAAGTCGCAGATCGCCATCGAGTACATCTACCGGCACAGCCACGAGTACAGCGTCATCTGGTGGATCCCGGCCGAGCACGACAGCCTGATCCTCGCCGCGCTCGCCGAACTGGCCCGCAGCCTCGGGCTCGACGTGGGCCCGCAGGCCAACACGGCGGTCCCCGCCGTACGGGAGGCGCTGCGCACCGGCAAGCCGTACGAGAACTGGCTGCTCGTCTTCGACAACGCGGAGAACATCGACGCCGTACGGGCCTACTTCCCCAGCGGCGGCTCGGGAAAGATCATCGTGACCTCGCGCAACCGCGAATGGGAGCGGGTCGCGACCCCGCTCAGCGTCAATGTGTTCGAACGGGACGAGAGCGTCGCACTGCTCCAGCGCCGCGCCCGCGGGCTGGGCGCCGAGGACGCCGACCGGCTGGCCGAGGCCCTCGGCGACCTCCCGCTCGCGATCGAGCAGGCGGGCGCCTGGCACGCCGCCACCGGCATGCCGGTGGCCGAATACCTCGAACTGCTCGCGGCGCGCCGCCCGGAGATCCTGGAACTCGACCCGTCACCCGACTACCCCGTGACGGTCGCAGCGGCCTGGAACATCTCGCTGGAGCGGCTGGCGCAGAACAACCCGGCCGCCCGGCAACTGCTGGAGATCTGCGCGGGCATGGCGCCGGAGCCCATCCCGCTGAGCATGCTCAGGGGCGGCCACAAGGTCGAGATCACCCCGGAACTCGACCCGGTGCTGCGCGACCCGCTGCTCCTCGCGCGGGCCACCCGCGACCTCAGCAAACTGTCGCTCATCAAACTCGACCACAAGTCGGGCACGCTCCAGATGCACCGACTGATGCAGAACGTGCTCGCCTCGGGCCTCGCGTCCGAGGAACAGGAACGGATGCGCCGCGCCGCGCACCTGCTGCTGTCCACAGCCAAGCCCGGAGCGCCCGAGTCCCCCGAGCACTGGCCCGCCTACCAGGCGTTGCTGCCCCATGTGATCGCCTCCGAAGCGGTGGAGAGCTCCGACCCCTGGGTCCGCGGCCTGGTCTTCGACGTCGTGCTCTTCCTCTACTACTGGGGGGCGCACGACGCGGGCGAGAGTCTGGCGAGGCAGGCATGGCTGGCCTGGAGCGCCCAGTCGGGTGCCGAGGAGCTCCAGGTCGTGCGGATCACCAAGCTCCTCGGCTTCTTCCTGCGGGTGCTCGGCCGGGGTTCCGAGTCCCTCGCGCTCAGCGAGTCGGCGCTGGCCATCTCCCGTACCGCGCAGGTTCCCGACGAGGAACTCGTCGACTCCATGTGCCAGATGGCGAGCGCGCTGCGGTACGAGGGCAAGTTCTACGAGGCGCGCGCCCTGGACGAGGAAGCGGACGAGCGGGCGCGCGACCTGTTCGGCCCCGAGGACCCGGAGACCCTGCGGGCCGCCCACGACTACGGCATCTCGATGCGGATGTGCGGTGAGTTCAGGGAGGCCAGGCACCTGGACGAGGAGACGGCGCACCAGTGGGAGCTGCTGCTGGGTCCCACCAACGGCCTCACCCTCAACACCCTGAACGCGCTCGCCATCGATGTGCGGGAGACGGGCGACTACCGGGCGGCGCACCTCCTTCAGGAGTCCACCTACCGGACGTATGTGACCCACTTCGGCGAGGACAACGCGGCCACCATCCGCGCCGCGCGGAACCTGGCCGTGTGCCGGCGCAGGGCCGGAGTGGTCAGCCAGGCCGGGGAGCTGACCGAGGAGACGCTGCTGCGGTTCACCACCCGCTACGGCACCGACTACCCCGACACCCTCGCCACCGCCATGAACGCCATCGTCGACCGCAGGCTCGGCGGTGAGCTGGACAGGTCGCGTGAGATCGGCGACAAGACCCTGGCGCGCTACCGGTCGACGCTCGGCGACACCCACGCGTACACACTCAGCGCGATGGTGAACCTCGCCGCCACCCTGCGCGCCCTGGGCGAGACCGACGACGCCGAGGCGCTGGACAGGGAAGCGGCCGAGAAGTTCCGGGCCACTCTCGGCGACAAGCATGTGTCGACGCTCACCGCTGCCATGGGGCTCGCCAACGACCACTACGCCCGGCTGGACTTCGCCCGCGCGCTGGAGGCCGACGAGGCGACGCTGGGGCCGCTGACGCGCAGCGCGGGACCCGACCACCCGCTGACCCTGTCCTGCACGGCCAACCTCGCGCTGGATCTGCGCGGACTCGGCCGGGTGGCGGAGGCGGACGAGCTGAACGCCAAGGCCGTCGAGGGGCTCACCCGACTCCTCGGCGACGACCACCCCACCACGACGGCGGCCCGGCTGTACCAGCGGATCGAGTGCGACATCGCGCCGATGCCGATGTGACACCGAAGCTCAGGTCAGCCAGCTCTCCGCTGCCGACGTCCCGCCCGCCGAAGTCCAACCCGCAGAAGTCCCGGCTTCCGAAGTCCGGGCTTGTGAAGGTTCGTTGACGGCGGCGGGCGCCCGATCAGGCCGATCCCGCCGCCGGCTCGCCCGAGCCGGCGGCGGGCGCCTCAGGAACCGGCAGCGGCTCCTCGGAACCGTCCACCTCGCCGCCCCGCTCACGCAGCCGCAGCCGCCGTACCAGCTTCAGCAGCGGCTGGGTCAGCAGCGTCGTGGCGAGCGCCATGAACACCAGGATCGTGTAGAGCCGCCGGCTCAGCAGGCCGGCCTGGAGTCCGGCGCTGAGCGCGATCAGCTCGGTGAGCCCCCGGGTGCTCAGCAGCACCCCGACGGTCCGCGCGTCGTGCTTGCCGAGGCCGCTGAGCCGTGCGGCGGCCGTGCCGCTGCCGATCTT
This sequence comes from Streptomyces sp. NPDC087906, assembly GCF_055584925.1. Lineage (NCBI taxonomy): Bacteria > Bacillati > Actinomycetota > Actinomycetes > Kitasatosporales > Streptomycetaceae > Streptomyces > Streptomyces sp. NPDC087906. The sequence continues at coordinate 190,068 of NZ_JBVJLC010000003.1, read as the reverse complement.
CACCGCCATGCCCAGGGCGGTCACGGCGACCAGCACCACGAGTCCCGCGCCGTCGAGGCCGCCCACGGCCACCGCCTGGCCCGACACCACGAAGAAGAACGGCAGCAGCAGCGAGCTGATCTCGTTCAGCGGGCGCACCAGATCCGCGTCGAGTGTGCCGCCCCGCTCACGCGGCACCACCACCCCGGCGAGCAGCGCCCCGAAGATGACATGCAGCCCCAGCGCGTTGGTCACCCAGGCGGAGGCGAGGGCGAAACCCACCAGCAGGGCGAGCCGCAGCGACGGATCGAGCTGGATCCGCCAGAGGGTCGCCAGCAGCAGCCGCCGGCCCCCCAGCAGCATGGCCGTGCCGAAAGCGACCGCGAGGACCAGCCTGACCTGCCAGGACAGCGCGCCGTCCGGGGCCGTCGGCAGCATCGTGCCCGCCAGGACCGTCCAGCCCAGCACATCCAGCATCCCCGCGGCCGACACGGCGATCACCCCGGGCACCGTCCGCGACAGACCGTTCTCCCGCACGATCGCCGTCAGTACGGGAACCGCCGTGACCGACAGGGCGACACCGAGGAACAGCACGGACGTCACCGGGAGATGCCTGGGCATGCCGAGCGCGTGGAGCTGCTTCTGGAAGATCAGCGCCCCGCCGCAGCCGGCCGCCATCGGGACGACGAACGAGGCGATCGAGACACTGAAGGCAGCCCGGGTGCGCCCGCGCAGGACGCGCAGATCGAGTTCGTACCCGACGGCGAACAGGAAGAGCACCAGCGAGATCTGCGAAAGCCCGCTGAGCACCGGGGCGATGGCGGGGGGAAACACCGCGGCGCGCACCGAAGGGGAGATCTCACCGAGCAGGGAGGGGCCGAGCGCGATGCCCGCGACCAACTGGCCGACGATGTAGGGCTGTCCGACGCGCCGCGCCGCCCAGCCCGCCAGATGGGCCACCAGCACGATCAGCGCCGACGCACCGATGAGATGAGTGATCATCGCATCCGGGTTCATGGGGTACCCCCTGGTTCGATCCCTTGCCGGAAGCGTGCCCCGCCCCCAGCCGTACGAAAGCCCCGCGTGTTCGCGCAGATACGGGAAGCAGCGGCATCTCCGCGAGAGTACTGATAATTTGACGGTAATTCATGCAGGTGAACAGTGGTTCGGGCGGCGCGCTGGCGACCGCTGACGGCGGGGCGGTTCATGACATCTGTGGTCTTCGTTCACGGTACCGGCGTAAGGGAACCGTACTTCACGGATCTCTGTACCAGAATCGCCCAGGGGCTCGGCCCGTTGGCGCCTGCCGCGCGTGTCGTGCCGTACGACTGGGGCACACCGCACGGTGCGCGGCTCGGTTCCGGCGGTGCGAGCATCCCCGGCCGGGGCAGGGGCGCTGACAGCCGCGATCCGCGCGCCCCCGCCGACCAGGCCGACGAGGAGGCCGAGGCGTGGGCGCGGCTGTACCGCGAGCCGACGTCGGAACTGGCCCTCGCCGCAGCCCGGTCCGGCAGTGCGGTGACCCCGCCAGGAGCCGCGTTCCCGGACGAGCGGCCCCGCGCGCTGCTCGGTCAACTCGCCTCCCGCGCAGGGGAGTTCGCGGAGATCGGGCCGGGGCTCGACGAGGCCGCACGCGCCCTCGCCCGCGATCCGCTGCTGCCCGCCGCCGCCCGCGCACTCGACACCGGCACCCTGGCGGCGACCCTCGCCAGAGCGCTGGCCGCCACCGTCATCGGCGAGGCACTCGAAGCCGATCTGCCGGTCGTCTGCGACGGCGACACCCGTGACACGGCGGTCGGCCGACTCGCCCGCGCGCTCGGTGCGCCCCCGCACGGCACCGAGCGCGGTCCCGTGCTGAAGCTGCTCGGGCGTCCCGTGGTACGCGCCGGATCACACTACGTCGTACGCCGCAGACGAGCCCTCACCGAAGCCGCGCATCCGGCGGCCGGTGACATCCTGCGCTATCTCGCCCGCGGCGAGCCGGTGCGGCACGGGCTGCGGCTGCTCGTGGCCACCCTGGAGCCGCCCGTCGTGCTGCTCGGGCACAGCCTCGGCGGGATCATCGCCCTCGACACCCTGCTGGCCGGACCGCTTCCGGGCGTCGAACTGCTGGTCACCGTCGGCTCGCAGGCGCCGTTCCTGTACGAGACCGGCGCCCTGCCAGGACTCGAACACCCCGACCCGCTCCCCGCACACGTGCCCGACTGGCTCAACCTCCACGACCGCAGGGACCTGCTCGGCTACATCGGCGCGCCCGTCTTCCCCGGCCGGGTCACCGACGTCGAGACCGACAACCGCCAGCCCTTCCCCGCCGCACACAGCGCCTACTGGTCCGACCCGGCCGTCTACCGCACCATCGCGGAGCAACTGCCGTGACGGACAAGGCCGTCGGCCCCGAACCGGCCGTCGCCCCCGGGCGGGTCTTCGCCCTGGTCGTCGGGATCGAGCGGTACGCGGCAGGCGACACCTGGACCCTGCCGGGACCCGCCAGGGACGCGGTGCGCTTCAGCGCCTGGCTGCGCGCGGCGGGTGTGCCGGAACACCACATCCTGCTGCACCTCGCCCCGGCCGACGGCTACGACCCGGGCGTCGCGTACCGCCCCGCCGACCACGCCGCCCTGCGGCACGCCCTCGTCGGCGAACTGCCCGCGCTGCGCGGGGACGCGCTGTGGATCTGGTGGGGCGGCCACGGCGTACTCGACCAGGACGAGCGGATCCGGCTGTACTGCGCCGACGCGACCGAGACCGACCGGCGCAACCTCGACCTGGAGTCCGCCCGCCGGGCGCTGTCCAGCGACGCACTGCCCGGCTTCGCCCGGCAGACCTGGGTCGTCGACGCCTGCCAGACCTTCGACGAGCGGCACGGCTTCCCCCTCTCGCTGCCCGCCGAGACCCTGCCGGCCGGCGAGCGGGTGCACACCCACCAGCAGGCGCTGCTGCTCGCCGTCACCCGGGGCCAGCGCGCGGTCAACGATCCGGTCAGACGTACGGGTCTCTTTTCGGACGTTGTTCTCGGCGAACTGGGCCCCGACGCCGTGCCGGAGGCGCAGCCGCTCTTCGCCCGGGTCGGCGCCCGGATGGCAGCGCTGCGGGCCGGCGGCGCGACCGAGCAGACCCCGGCCGTCTTCCTGCGCGGCCCCGGGTTCGACAGCTCCCTGCCCGCGCCGCCCGCGCCGCCCGCGCAGGGCCGCCCCGGTGCGGGCAGCCCCATGCTGCGGCTGGTCGAGGCGCTGCTCGCCTACCCGATGATGAGCGACCGCGACGAACGGCAGACCCTGGTCAGCGCCCTGGACCCGGGCATCGTCGCCCGGCTGCCCCGGCACGCGGTGCCGCGTACCGATCTCGTCGGTCTCGTACGCACCCTGGGCCGCCGTCCCGACGACCTCTGGCAGTTGTTCGACGCCGTCACGCTGCTCGACGACGACCCGCACCGGAGCGACGAACTGCGGCGGGCGATCAGCGAGTTGAACGGCGCTGCCGGCGGCCCCCGCTGATCGACCGGCGCAAAAGCAGGGTTTCAGTACCGGTGCTCTGTGGTCATGATGGGAGAAGGCGGTGGCATCTTGTGCCGCCGCGCGCGAAGGGGGAGCACGTCTTGGACCAGCCGGTGCACGCCGACATCACGCCGGAGCATGTCGAATCCGATGTGGCGGATCTGACCTCGGTGAGTATCGCCGCGCTCCGCGGGCTCGCCGTCCCAGCGCCGAACCGGCGGTTGCTCGAAGAGCTGGGGCGACCCCGCGCCAACGCACTGGCCGGCTCGAACCCCCCGTCCGGCAGGGCCGTTTGACGGCTGACGGAGATGGTCCATGACCTCGGACGAGCGGTACGAACGCTTCCGTATGCCGGGCCCTCTCTTCGACGAACTCGCCGCCGGCGGCGGCTCCGCCGAAGCGGTCGCCTTCCTGCTGCGCGGTGAACGCACCCGCAGGCTGCTGCTGGTGCGGGAACTGCTCGCCCGGCTCGACGAACGGCCGGACCTCCTCGGCGCCCCCGCCGCCTCGGTCTGGCGGTACGTCGAAGAGGCCGCCCTGCGCGCGCCGGACGCCGTCGAGGCGCTGCTGCTCAGCCCGCAGGCCGGGAGCTGGCTGGCCCATATGCTGCGCCGGCTGCACGGCACCGCCTCGGGTCCGCCGCTGTGGGCGGACGCCGGCCAGCTCGCCGCGCTGGCCGTCGCCGCCTGTGTGCGCGGTGGAACGGACGCCGAGCTGCGGGTGCCCGTGCTCGCCGGCCGGGTCAACCTGCCGACACTCGGCCTGCTGGTGCTGCCGGGGCCCGCTCGACCGGGCGACGAAGGAGCGCGGTGGGTACGCGCCCTCGTCCGGGACCGGCGGGTGACGGTGGGCCCCGTCGGATCCGCCGAACGCACCGTCACCGTCCGGCCGCTGGACGACGAGCGCGGCGCGCGCTGGCTCCCGCTGCGGACCGTGCGCGCGGGTCCCGGCGGCCCGCCGATCTGCCTCGACGACCTCGACCCGTACCGCGACCTGGACGAACCGGTCGGCCCCGCGCCGCTCGAAGCGGCCGAGGTGCTGGCCTGGCAGCGGCTGCTGGACGAAGCGGTCGGAATCCTCCAGCCGCCAGGCCCCGAACCGGGGCGGCTGCGCCCCGCCGAGATCAGCAGGATCGTCCCCTGGCGCCCGGCACCCCGGCTGCTGGACACACCACCGGACGGCACACCAGACCCGGCCGGGCCGGGCGCCACCGGCGACGGGGCCACCGGCGACGGCGCCACCCCGGGCGTCCGGCTCAGCGCCTCCACCGGCGACGCGTTCGGCTCCATGATGATCGCCCGGCCGCCCGGCGCCCTCGATCTGGCCGAGACCCTGGTCCACGAGTTCCAGCACAGCAAACTCGGCGCGCTCCTCCATCTCTTCCCGCTCGTCGGCGACGACCGCGACGCCTGCCACTACGCCCCCTGGCGCCCCGACCCGAGACATCTGCCGGGGCTGCTGCACGGCGCGTACGCCTTCACCGGCGTCGCCGGATTCTGGCGCGAGCGGCTCGGCGACAAGGAGGCCGACCCCACCGGACGCGCCCCCTTCCAGTTCGCGCTGCGCCGCCTGCAGACCCGGCTCGTCGTACGGACACTCGCCACCCGGGCCGTCCTCACCCCGCAAGGACGACGGCTGGTCGCCGGGCTCGCCGCGACCCTCGACCACTGGCTGCGGGAGCCCGTCGCGCCCGAAGCGGTCGCGCGGGCCAGCGCCGCTGCCGTCAGCCACCGGGTCGAGTGGCGGCTGCGCAACATCGCCGCCGACGGGGCGGCCGGCACCGTGCGGGACGGGTCGGCGGACGCGTACTGGTACGACGACCGGCTCCGCCTCTACGCCCTGCCGCCCGCCGCGCCCGGCCCGGCGGCGAGCGGCGACGAACTCCTCACCTCGGGGGACCCGGCCGCCGCACTGCCGCGCTACGCCGCCGCACTGCGCGCGCACCCCGACGACCCGCACGCACTGGCCGGCTGGCTGCTGGCATGGGCGGCCGGCCGCCCGGACCGCCGCCCGCTGCTGGCACGCCCCGAACGCTTCCCCGCCGCGCTGGCGGCCGCCGGGATCGCCCCGGGGGACGCCGACGGCATGCGCGCGACAGCCGACGCACTCGTACCGCGCGGCGGTGCGAGCCGGCCCTGAGGCGGAAACCGCCCTGACGCGACGGGACTTCCGCAGCCGTTCGGCCGAATTCGCGCGGATCGAGCGCCACGCCGGGCGGCTGGGGCTACCCTCGTCATCTGACCTGCGCACCGCACCGAGGACCGCGCACCGGACTGAGGAGAGGGGAGGGGCCGATGGCGCCCCGGCCGGAACGATCGGTCACCCTTCCGCTGATGGAGCGTGAATCCGAACTCGCCGCAGCCTCCCATGCCCTGGACGCGCTCTGCGCCGAAGTGCCCGCCGCGGCGCTGCTGGTCTACCGGGGAGCGGCGGGACTCGGCAAGACGGCCCTGCTCTCCGAAGTCGCGAAGCTCGCCGACGGACGCTGCACGGTATGGACGGCGCGGGGCGGCGAGACCGTCAACTCCGTCCCCTTCCACGTCGTACGGCAGTTGCTGCAAACCGCTCTGACGGGCCATCAGATCCCGGACGCCCGCGAGTTACTCGGCGACCGGTACGAGATCGCGGGACCCGCGCTCGGCATAGCGCCGCCCGGTGAACAGCCCGCCGACCCGCAAGGCGTCAGGGACGCGCTGGACGCCCTGGTCGACCGGCTCACCGAGGAGTACGGACCGCTCGTACTCGTCATCGACGACGCGCAGTGGGCCGACCCCGAGACCCTTGCCTGGCTCACCTCGTACGCCCGGCGCCCCGCCGCCGGACGCGCCGTCCTCGTCGTGGTCGCCTACCGCACCGAAGGGGCCGGCGGACCCGCGGAGGAATACCTCCAGATCCTCGGCGCAGCGGCCAAGTTGCAGGTCACCCTGCGCGAACTGACCCCCGACGCGACGGCCGGCCTGGTGCGCGCCGCGCTCGGCGAAGCGGCCGACGACCCGTTCTGCCGCGAAGTGTGGGCGGTCACAGCGGGCAACGCGTACGAGACGGTCGAACTGCTCGCCCGGGTACGGGAGAGCGCCCTGCCACCGGTCGAGAGTACGGCGGGCCTGCTGCGCGCCCTCGGCGCGGGGTCGCACGGTGAGGGACTCATCACCCGGCTCGAAGAACTCGGCGTCCCGACCATGACGTTCGCCCGCGCGGCGGCGATCTTCGGCACCGGCATCTCGATGGACCTCGTGGTGCAACTGGCCGCCATGAACCGCGAACTCGCCGACGAGTGCGCCGAACGGCTGCGCGCGGCCCGGATCCTGGTGGGCACCGACCCGCTGGAGTTCGTCCATCCGCTCATCGCGAACGCCATCTACCGGTCGATCCCCTCGGCGACCCGTACCGCGATGCACGGCGTCGCCGCCTGGGTGATCGTGCACAGCGGCCGCGGTGTGGTCGAAGCGGCGCCGCACCTGTTGCAGGTGCAGCCCGACGAGGACCCGGAACTCGTCCAGCAACTGCGCGACGCCGCCGCCGAGAACCTTGCCGTCGGCGCCCCGGACGCCGCCCGCAGATGCCTCGAACGGGCCCTGGCGGAGCCGCCGTTGCCCCGGGTGCGGGCCCGTGTGCTGTACGAGCTGGGCTGCGCCACCCTGCTGACCTCACCTGCCACCACGGCCGGGCATCTGCGCGCCGCGCTGGAGACGAGGAATCTGGACGAGGACCTGCGGGTCGACGTGGTGTTCCGCCTCGCCCAGGCCCTCACCCACAACAACCAGACCGGCGAGGCCTCGCACCTGCTCGCCACCGAGTCGGCCCGCCTGCCGCAAGGCCCCGCCAGGATGCGGCTGCAGACCGCGCACTTCCTCTGGGAGGGCGTACAGGCCGTCGAGCAGGACGGCCATGCCCGCTCGGCCCGGCTCGCCGAGCTGGCCGGCGAACTCAGCGGGCGTGACAACACCGAGCGGGTCATGCTGATGCTGCGCGCCTCCGACGCGACGGCGCGCGGCGAGAACGCCGAAGAGATCGTCGAGATCGCCGAACGGGCCCTGCTGGACGGGATGCTGGCGCCGGGCACCGGCTGGACCGACACCGCGTGGGGCTTCGAACCCCCGGCGCTGCTGGGGCTCGCGTACGCCTTCGCCGACCGGCTGGACCGCGCGGAGAGCCTGTTCACCGAAGGGCTGCGCGCCTTCGAGATCTCCGGCTGGAGCGGTGGCCATCTGGCCTTCGCCTACACGCTCGTCGGGTATCTCAACCGCCGGCGCGGCCGGCTGGCCGAGGCCGAGGACTATCTGCGCGAGAGCCTGCGGCTCGCCGACCGGGTGGGCGACGGACTGCCTATGCACTGGGACGCCGCCTGCATGCTCATCGACACACTCCTCGCCAGAGGACATGTCGACCGGGCCAGGGAAGCCGCCGAACAGTACGCGTTCGCGCCGCCGTACTCCTCCACCATCGTCATTCCTGACGCACCGTCCGTACGCGGCCGGCTGCTGCTGGCTCTCGGCCGCACGTCCGAGGCGATCGCCGAACTGGAAGCGGCGGGCGACGCGTTGACGTCCCGGGGACGGCACAACATCATCATGGCGCCGTGGGCCCTGGACCTGGCGTCCGCGCTCGCCGAACACGACCCGGCCAGGGCGGCGCAGCTCGCGGCGTACGCGCGGGACCGGGCGGAGCGCTTCGGTACGCACACCGCCATCGGGGTCGCGCTGTGCTGCTCGGCCTCCCTGAAGGAGGGCCCGGAGGCCGTCGCACTGCTCGCCCAGGCCGTCTCCCATCTGGAAGCGTCGCCCTGCGCCTACGAACTCGCCCACGCCAGGGTCGAGTACGGCATCGCCGCCGGGTTCGTCGCCGAACTCTCCGCGGGGCTCGAACTGGCCGAGGCCTGCGGCGCCGACGGGGTGGCGGCCCGTGCCCGCCGGGCGCTGGAGTCGGACAGCCTGCGCCGCTGAGCCGGCCGCGCGGACCCCGTATTCTGGCGCCCCGCCACCGTTCCACGCAGGAGAGCAGCGCCATGCCCCAGCCGACCGATCCCGCCCTGCGGGCCGACTGCGGTGCCTGCTTCGGGCTGTGCTGTGCCGCCCTGACCTTCGCGGTCTCCGCCGACTTCCCCGTGGCCAAGAAGGCGGGGGAGCCCTGCCGTCATCTGGACACCGGCTTCGGCTGCGGCATCCACGACGAGCTGCGCCCGCGCGGCTACGCGGGCTGCACGGTCTACGACTGCTTCGGCGCGGGGCAGAAGATCTCCCAGCACACCTTCGGCGGCCGGGACTGGCGCCAGGCACCGGAGAGCGCCGGGCAGATGTTCGCCCTGCTGCCGGTGATGCGCCAGCTCCAGGAGATGCTCCGCCATCTCACGGAGGCGACGACGCTGCCGCAGGCCCGTCCGCTCCGCGCCGACCTGGCCCGTGCGCTGGCTGCGACGGAGCGGCTCACCCTGGGCGACGCCGACAGCCTGCTGGCCCTGGACGTCGCGGCGCACCGGCAGGGTGTCGGCGCCCTGCTGGCCCGCACGAGCGAACTCGTACGGGCCCAGGTACCGGGCAAGCGCAAGAACCGCAGGGGAGCGGACCTGTTCGGCGCCCGGCTCAAGGGGGCCGATCTGCGCGGGGCCGATCTGCGCGGCGCGTATCTGATCGCCGCCGACCTGCGCGGGGCCGATCTGCGGATCGCCGATCTCATCGGCGCCGACCTCCGGGACGCCGATCTGCGCGGCGCCGATCTGACCGGGGCGATCTTCCTCACCCAGCCGCAACTCCAGGCGGCGAAGGGCGACGCGGCGACCCGGCTGCCCGGCTCGCTCGTCCGGCCCGCGCACTGGTAGCCGCCGCTTCGGTGGTGCGTACGGGCCCTGCCGCGCTCACCGGTCGGTCGAGCCGCCCCGGCGGCGGCCCGTACGGCGGAAGACGAAGAGCGCGATCGACCCCACGGCGGCCGAACCCGTGAGCGCGAGCGGCAGGATGTACGCCGACGCCGGTTCCCCCTCGGCCCCGTCGGCCCCCGCGAGGGCCGCCGGATGTGCCCCGTGCGCACCGTGCGCGGTGCCCAGCGCCTTCTGCAGCGCGCCGGTGCCGGTCCGCACCGTGTCAGGAGTGGTGGGCAGCTTCGGCGGCACCACCGGTGCCGGTTGCAGCGAGCCCACCGGACGTACGTGCCCTGCGGCGGCGAAGCCCCAGTCCAGCAGCCTTCTGGCTTCCGCGTACACGGCGTTCGACTCGCCCGACTGCGGGTTCATCACCGTCACGAGCACCGTGCGGCTGCCGTGTCTGGCCGCGGCGACCAGGGTGTTGCCCGCGTTCGTCGTATAGCCGTTCTTGACCCCGATCAGCCCCGGGTAGCGGGCGACCCCGTCGGCCCCGCTCAGCAGCCGGTTGGTGTTCCGGATGCCGAAGCTGGCCGTCTTGTCGCCGGGGAACTGCGCGTCGGCTGTCGAGGAGTACCCGACGAACTGCGGGTCGGCGAGGCCCGCCCGGCCGAAGACGGCGAGGTCGTAAGCGGACGAGACCTGCCCCGGCATGTCGTACCCGTCGGGGGAGACGACATGGGTGTCGAGGGCGCCCAACAACTGTGCCTTGCGCTGCATCTGACTGACCGTCGACCGCACACCGCCGTTCATCGCGGCCAGTACGTGCACGGCGTCGTTGCCCGAGCTGAGGAAGACGCCCCGCCACAGATCGGCGACCCGGTAGGTGTGTCCCGGGACGATCCCCACCAGGCTGCTGCCCTCGCCGATGCCCGCGAGGTCGGAGCTGGTGACCGTGTGCATGGTCTGCGCCGGCAGATGCGGCAGGGCGGTCAGGGCGAAGAGGGTCTTGAGGGTGCTGGCGGGCGGCAGTCTGCGGTGCGCGTCGTGGGCGGCGATCACGGCGCCGGTGTCCGCGTCGGAGACCAGCCAGGACAGGGCGGACACCTCGGAGGGCAGCGCGGGCGCGCCGGGCGCCGTGCGCACCTGGGTGCCGGACCCGTAGAGCAGGGCGGGGTCGGCGGGCAGCGCTGCCCGGTCGGACCGCGCGCCCTGCACGGGCCGCGCTGACGGATCGGATGGGGAGTCGGCGGCGGCCGGGGACGGCGCCGGTACGAGGACCAGCAGGCCGGCGGCGAGTGCCACCGTCCCGGCGAGCGCGGAGCGCGTCACGGATCTGATGATCATTCAGCCACCGTAGGAACGGTCCGGGTATCGCGCACCGCCGCCTGAGCCGACCGGACGTATCACTCTCCGTAGCCACCCGTCCCGGCCCGGCGGCGCCGGGCCGGCCGGCCCTCGTTGGGACGAACGGGTGACGGGGGCCTCCGGACGTACCGGAGATCAGTGTCCGGAGGGGGCCGCGGGCATCGGCTGGGTGCCGATCACGTCGAGCAGCGGCAGGGTCTCCGCGGCCTCGCTGCCGGGCGGCGCCGAGTAGACGACCAGCCGCAGATCGCTGCCGGGCGCCGTGAGGGTGTCGCAGTCGAAGGTGACAGGGCCGACATCCGGGTGATGGACGGTCTTCATGTCGCTCTCGTGGAAGCCGGTGATGTGCGACTTCCACAGATGGCTGAACCGGCTGCTGAGCCGGCGCAGCTCGCCGACCAGGAAGCGCAGGTTCGCGTCGGTGGGGTAGCGGTCGGCGGCCGACCTGAGGTCGGCGACCAGGGCGGCCTCGAAGCGGGCCTCCTGCTCGGGCGTGTGGCTGACCCGGCTCGGCCGGCCGGTGAAGTGCCGCCACGCCGCGTTGCGGTCGCGGCCCGTCGCCGCCGCCGGGTCGCCGACGAGCGCCGCCCACAGGGGGTTCCAGGCGATCATGTCCCAGGCCGCGTCGTAGACACCGATCGGTGTGCTGCCGAGCTGGTCGATCAGCCGCTGGACGCTGGGCGGGATGTGGGACGGGATACGGCCGGTGGCCGGCGGGGACTGGCCCGCCAGCAGATAGAGATGTCTGCGTTCCTCCTCGGACAGCCGCAGGGCGCGCGCCAGCGCGCTCAGTACCTGGACCGAGGGGGAGGTGGCCCGCCCCTCTTCCAGCCGGACGACGTAGTCCACTGACAGACCTGCCAGCTCAGCCAGCTCCTCGTGCCGCAGGCCGGGCGCGCGCCGGGACTCCTCGGCGGGCAGCCCGGCCTCGGCCGGTGCGATCCGGTCACGCCATCGGTGCAGGGCCGTGCCCAGCTCTCCGTGTCGGGTCATTTCTCCAGTATCAGCAGGTCGGCCGGAGACTGCTTGGCATCGGCGGGCTACACACGGTCACGGCGCGCCGGTCCTGGTGAATCGCTCATATGTTCGTATCGGGAGGGGTGGACCGTACGGATGTGCTCACTCTTCGTGCGGTGACCGCTGCGCAGTGTGCGAACGGGCGAGTGTATGCCTCTCGGCAGGGGTCGTGCAGAGGGTTGCGTGAATATGCCGATGTGCTGATCGGCCGGGGCTAAGCTCTCGCGGAGCGCGCCGAGTTGATACGAAATCAGGCACTTGTTCGCTTGTGTCTCGATGGTTTGAATAATCCGACCTGAAACAACCGCCAGAGGGCTTACATGGTTCGTCTCGAAGCACCCCCGAACGATCAACCGTCCCCCGTTGTCCGCGCGCTCGTGGTCCCCGCCGTCCTGATGGTGGCGGCCACGGCCGCCCTGGTGGCCTTCGTCGACGGCTCCGCCCGGATACCCGTCGTGGTCTACGGCGCGCTCGCCACGGTCACCGTGACCTGGTGCGCCGCCGAGATCATCCACCGCGGCCGGGTGGCGAGCGCCCTGCGCGAGCAGTACGCGCACCGCCTCGGCTTCCTCGAACGCAGCGTGGCCGAGCACGACGACGACCTGGTCCGGCTCGGCAAGGAGCTGATGCCCGCCGCCATCTACCGGCTGCGGCAGGGCGAATCGCCGCTCGAAGTGATCCGCGCCGTCGTGGACGGCGACGACCGCTACCGGCAACTCCCCGACGCACAGCGCGCCTTGCTCCGCGCCATCCTGGAGATCGTCGACAACGAAGAAGCCATGCGGGAGTCCGCGCAGCGCTCCTTCGTCAACATCGCCCGCCGCGTCCAGGCCATCGTGCACCAGCAGGCCAGCGAACTGCGCGAGATGGAGGAGGACCACGGCCGCAACCCCGAGGTCTTCGACGACCTGCTGCGGATCGACCACGGCACCGCGCTGATCGGCCGGCTCGCCGACAGCATCGCGGTGCTCGGCAAGGCCCGCCCCGGCCGCCAATGGCCCAGGCCCGTACCGCTGTTCAGCGTGCTGCGCGGCGCGATGTCGCGGATCCTGGAGTACCAGCGCGTCGATCTGCACTCGATCGCCAAGGTCGCCATCATCGGCACAGCGGTCGAACCGCTCATCCACGCCTGCGCCGAACTCCTCGACAACGCCACCCGCTACTCGCCCCCGCAGACCCGCGTACACGTGACAGCCGTCGAGGTGCAGACGGGCATCGCCATCGAGATCGAGGACGGCGGAGTCAGCCTCAGCGAAGAGGCCCGCACCCGGGCCGAGCGCATGCTCGCCCAGGCCCAGGCCGGAATCGACCTCAACGACCTCGGCGAGACACCCAGGCTCGGCATGGCCGTCGTCGGCCGGCTCTGCCAGATGTACAACCTCCAGGTCTCGCTGCGGCAGTCGGCCTACGGCGGCGTACGCGCCGTGCTCGTCGTGCCGCGCGACGTCGTCACCACGGGGCCCGCGCCCGGCATCGCCCACGGCATCGGCGCCTCCGCGCTGCCGCGCGGCACCGGTCTCGCCCTGCCCCTGAAGGAGGCCCTGCGCTCCGTCGACGGGCCACCGCCGCCCCGGCCGCTCACCGGCCCGCAGCCGTCCGCACCGGCACCGGCACCGGCCCCGGCGCCGCGTTCCGCACCGAAAGTGATGGCGGCCTTGGAGGACGACGTTCCGGTGGTGACCGAGTGGACCGAGAACGGCCTGCCGCAGCGGCGCAGCCGTACCCGGGCCCCCTTGGGCTCGCACAATCTGGGGCTCGCCGCCCGGGGCGCCGCTGCTGCCTCGGCGCCACCCGCCGCCGGGACCAACGGGACCAACGGCGCCGCGAACGGCACCGACGGCGGCGCCGGGCAGGGCGGTCAGCCGGGCCCCGGCATCTGGCTCGAAGCGTTCACCAAGGCGGTCAACGGCACCCCGCGGGAGCCGTCGGACGGCGAGGGACAGCAGCCGGGCCATCCCGGCGGGCACGACGATTCCGATGACACGTGGGGCAAAGGGGACCTGAAGTGATCCAGCAGCGGGCGAACATGGACTGGATGCTCAAGGAGCTGGCCACCGGGGTGCCGCAGATCCAGCAGATCGTGGTGCTCTCGGCCGACGGGCTCAGGATCGCCAGGCACGGCGGCGACCCCGATGTCGCCGACCGGCTCGCCGCGGCCTGCGCCGGACTGCAGAGCCTGGCGGCCGCCGTCGCCGCCGAGATCCCGCTGAGCGACGGCCGGATGCGGCTCGTCGTCATCGAGGTCGGCGGCGGCTTCTTCTACCTGATGGAGGCGGGCGCCGGCGCGTATCTCGCCGTCCTCGCCGACGACACGGTGGACGCGGGTCTGGTGGGGGCCCGGATGCGGGACATGGTCGTACGGATCGGCGCCCATCTGACGAGCCCGCCGCGCCACGACGGGCAGGGCGGATGACCCCTCCCCAACGCGAGCGCCGCAGCCCCCGGGCGGACGTGGGGGATCCGGAACGGCTCTATGTGATCACCGGCGGACCCGACGGCGCCGAGCGCGCCGCTCTCGACCTGGTCACCATGATCGTCGCCCGGGTCCCGCCGTCGCCCACGGTGCCGCCCGAACAGGCCGCCATCCTGCGGCTGTGCCGGGCGCCGCTGTCCGTGGCCGAGCTGTCGGCCTATCTCAGCCTGCCCTTCAGCGTGGTGACCGCGCTGCTGACCGAACTCCTCGGCACCGAACTCGTCGAGTCGCGCGCGCCCGTCGCACGTGCCGCGCTGCCCGACCGGTCCCTCCTCGAAGCGGTGATGCATGGACTTCAGAAACTCTGACACGGTCACCGGACCCCGGAGCGAGGACGTGCTCCCCACCACCGCCACCTCGGCGGTGAAGATCGTGATCGTGGGCGGGTTCGGGGTCGGCAAGACCACGATGGTGGGCTCGGTCAGCGAGATCAGACCGCTCACCACCGAAGAGACCATGACCCAGGCCGGCGTCGGCGTGGACGACAACTCCGGCGTCGAGAGCAAGACGGCCACCACCGTCGCCATGGACTTCGGCCGGATCAGCATCACGGAACAACTGGTGCTCTACCTCTTCGGCACCCCGGGGCAGGAGCGCTTCTGGTTCCTGTGGAACGGCCTCTTCGAAGGCGCGCTCGGCGCCGTCGTACTGGTCGACACCCGCAGGCTCGAAGTCAGCTTCGACGTGATCGGACGGCTGGAAGAGCGCGGTGTGCCGTTCGTCGTCGCGATCAACACCTTCCCCGACGCGCCGCGCCATCCCGTCGAGGCGCTGCGCTCCGCCCTCGACCTGCCCGACGAGGTCCCGATGGTCGACTGCGACGCCCGGCTGCGGGCGTCCAGCCGCGATGTGCTGCTGACGCTGGTGCGCTACTTGCACGCGCTCGCGCTGCCGCGCGGCTGACCGGCGCCGCTGTCCAACTCACCCCGGACAGAACCGAATCCACCCTCCCTGCCTTATCCCAGGAGTGACCGTGACAACCCCCTCTTCGCATCTGCCAGGGAATTCCCCGCTGCCGGGGACGGACGGCCGCGCGGTACCGCCCCCCGGCTGCCCCGCCCACGGCATGGCGACCGGCGGCCTGACCCCCAACGGACTGCGCCGGCTCTACGGCCCCGAGGCCGAGCGCGACCCCATGGGCCTGTACGAGAAGCTGCGCGCCGAACACGGCTCCGTCGCCCCCGTGCTGCTCCAGGGCGACGCGCCCGCCTGGCTCGTACTCGGCCACAGCGAGAACCTGCACATGACCCGGACGCCCTCGCAGTTCTCCCGCGACTCGCGCCGCTGGCGGGCCCTGAACGACGGCAGCGTGCCGCCCGACCACCCTTTGGCGCCGGTCTTCACCTGGCAGCCGATCTGCGTCTTCGCCGACGGCGCCGACCACGAGCGGCTGCGCGGCGCCGTCACCGACTCGATCGCCCGCATCGACCACCGCGGCGTGCGGCGCTACATCAACCGCTACAGCAACCGGCTGGTCAACGAGTTCTGCGAGGACGGCAAGGCCGACCTGGTGAGCCGGTTCGCCGAACATCTGCCGATGATGGTGATGGCGCAGATCATCGGCATGCCGGAGGAGTACAACCAGCGTCTGGTGGCGGCCGCCCGCGACATGATCAAGGGCACGGCGACCGCCAACGAGAGCAACGCCTATGTGATGGCGGCGCTTGACCGGCTGGTGGCCCGGCGTAGGAGCGCCCCCGAGGAGGACTTCGCGACCTGGCTCACCGAGCACCCGGCCGGGCTCACCGACGCCGAGTGCGGTCAGCATCTGCGGCTCGTGCTGATCGCCGCGTACGAGACGACCGCCAACCTGATCGCCAACGTGCTCCGGATGGTGCTCACCGACCCGCGCTTCCGGGCCCAGTTGAGCGGCGGCCATATGACACTGCCCGAGGCCGTGGAGCAAACCCTCTGGGACGAACCGCCGTTCACCACGATCTTCGGCCGCTGGGCCGTCGGGGACACCGAGTTGGGCGGCCAGCACATCAAGGCGGGTGACGCGCTCGTCGTGGGCATCGCGGCGGCCAACGTCGACCCGGTGGTACGTCCGGACCGGAGCGCCTCCATGCAGGGCAACCGCGCACATCTCGCCTTCAGCGGCGGACCGCACGAGTGTCCGGGCCAGGACATCGGCCGCGCCATCGCCGACACCGGGATCGACGCGCTGCTGCTGCGGCTGCCCGACCTCCAGCTCGCCGTGGAGGAGTCGGAGCTGAGCTGGACGGCGGCCCTGATGTCCCGTCAGCTCGACGCGCTGCCGGTGACGTTCGCGCCCCGGCCGCCGCAGGACGTGTCGGGGCCGCCGAGCCCGGTGGTGCCCGCCCCGCGGGTGCCCTGGCGGGTCGACTCGCCGCGGCCGGGCGGCGCACCGCGACAGCCGGAGCCCGAGCCGGAGCGGATGCCGGCGGCCGAACCCGCCGCGTCGGAGGGGCCGTTCCCGTCCACCGCGCCCGCTGCGGAGCGCGGCCGCGGCGCGGCGCCGCGCCGGCTGTGGCGCTCCGCCGTGCGCTGGTCGCGCGGGTACTGATCAGCGCCCGCTGTCCACCTGGTCCCACCACCAGGCGATCGAGGGGAGGGGAAGCGGCTCAGCGGCGTCGTCGGCGGGGTGCTGCTTCCACCATCCGCCGGGCGCCGCCTTCGCCCCGGTGTCCTCGGTGTAACGGGGGCACACCGAGGCCCAGTCGAGATGGCCCCGGATGAACTGGGCCAGACCGCGCACGTATTGGCGCGCCGCCTCGTCCGCGTCCCCGAGCACCTGCGCCGCCAGTCGGTCGAAGAGCACCATCACGCGGTCCCGCATCGCCACCGCCCGGACGAGCGCGCGGTGCGGGTCGCAGTCCAGCTCCTGGCACAGGACGTCGATCAGATTGAGGTTGTCGCCCGCCCGCAGCAGCTCCTTGTTGCGCGAGTACAGGTCGTTGTCCCAGCTCACCAGGGTCCAGGTGATCTCGGTGAGGGCCTGGACCCGCGGGTCCGCCAGATCGCCGTCGGGGACCTGGAAGCCGCCCACGATCTCGATCATCGCCGTGGAGGGCGCCATCCCTATCGCCCGCATCCACATCGTCACGTAGTCGTCGAGCGAGGGCAGCAGCGGATCGCGCCGCCAGGACGCCTCCCACACCAGACCCGAGGTGTACAGGCGCATCGCGTCCGTCCACCGGCGCATCTGCGCGGGGGAGGCGAACCGCGCCAGTTCCGCGCGGAGTTCGCGCAGCGCGGCGGTGTGCGGCGAGTCGGTGGGGGAGGGGCCCCCGGGGGCCTCGACCGCGCGCATGATCCGCGAGGTCTCCCTGGCCAGCAGATCGGCCGTGGCGTCCGCCTCGTCGCACACACCGTCGTCGAGCGAGAAGAGCACGGCGTGGAACTTGGCCATCAGCGTCAGCGGTTCGAGCCGCCCGTACGGCATCGTCGCACCCGTCAGACCGCCGAGGTCGCACACCGCGAGCCGCTTGAGCTGGCGCTCGTCGCTGTCGAGCCCCTGCCGGAGCATCCAGTGGACGGTCAGCTCGTTCAGCAGGTCGATCGACTGGTGCCTGGCCGCGGGGACGGGGCAGTAGAACGGCACAGCGGGCAGCCGCAGGACCGAACTCTGTTCCGAGACAAGCGTCATGGTCGGCCTCCAGGCGCGGGACAGGGATGTGCCCTTCCGATGGAGCGTATCTGGCTGGGTTCGGTCGTCAACTACCGTACTTTTGGACACTACTTGGCCGAAAACGACAGGTTGTCTGGCGGCCGGCCCCCGGACGTGCCGGGTATGGACGGCTGTCCGCGCACCCGGACCGCTCTCCGGGGTGGCGGAAGAGTGCTGTTCGATCGGCGCCACTTCTGGCGTATTCAGTGGTGTTTTAGGCGGGACTTGACCGCGTCTTGTACGCCGTTGACCGGTCGGCCGGTGGGACGGCCGGGTGCGGTCCGGCTACGAACCGGCCGGTGGGCCCTCCCCGTAGGAGAAGGGCCCACCGGCCGGAAGGTGCGCCGCCCCCGTCCCCACGGTGCGGCGCGGGCGGGCCAGGTCATCCGCTGGGACGACGGCCCGCCGGTCATCAGGGCGAGGGGACTCGCAGACCGAGCGCGGGGAACACGGCGGACTCCAGGAAGCGGATCAGATAGCCCTCGTCGGCGTGCTGTCCCTCCAGCACCGGACGGGCCCGCACCACCCCGATGAGCTGCGCGGCCACGAACTCCAGCGCCGGATTGTCGGCGGCGACCTCGCCGCGCTCGACCGCGCGCCGCGTCATCGCCTCGATGGCGGCGACCTGCGGCTCGACGAAGCCCTCGCGCAGCGCGCACAGCAGCTCCGGATTCTGCAGCGCCGCGTGGCTGAGACCCAGCATCAGCGCGGTGTCCCGGCCGGAGCCCGCGGCGATGCCGCGCGCCGTCGCCAGCAGATCCGTCACGAGCGAGCCGGTGTCGACCTCGTTGAGCTTGACGCAGCGGGTGCCGCGCAGCGCGGCCGAGACGAGCTGCGGCTTGGTGCGCCACTGGCGGTACAGGGTCGACTTGCCGCAGCGGGTACGGGCAGCCACACCCTCCATCGTCAGCGCCTCGTAGCCGCTCTCCCTGAGCAGGTCGAGAGCCGCTTCGTAGAACTCCAGCTCACGTTCCGGCGTGATCTTGGAGCGGCCCGTCGACGTCATCGTCTCTCCCTCTCGGTCCTGTGGCTCTCGGGTCCCGCGGCCTGTCCTGGGTCCTGTGACCTATCCCGCATACCCGGTATCGATACGCCAGTGTACCGATACGAGCGCGTATCGGTACACTGGCGTATCGATAGGGCGTGGTGCGGACCGCGTCGCCGCACCACCACGACGCCGCCCAGCGCCGTGTCGTCCAGGCAAGGGGGTCGGGTGAATGAATGCCCGGACAGGGCCCGCCGAACGGAACCGGAACGCTTCCGCCCGACCGCCCCTCGCACGCGAGCTGCTGCTCGTCGCCGGACTCTTCCTCGTCTACAAGCTCGGCAGGCAGGCCGCCAACGGACGTACGGCCGAGGCGTACCGCAACGCGCACCGGGTCTGGGACCTCGAACGTGACCTGCGGCTGCCCGGCGAAGGCGCCGTCCAGGGGCTCCTCCTGCACGGCGACACCCTGGTCCACATAGCCAACACGTACTACGCGGCGGTGCACTTCCCCGCCACCGTCCTCTTCCTGTGCTGGCTGTACTGGCGCCGCCCCGGCCACTACGTGTGGGCCCGCCGGGTCCTCGCCACCGTGACCGGCGCCGCGCTCGCCCTCCATCTGCTGCTGCCCCTCGCACCGCCCCGGCTGCTCACCGCCGCCGGGCTCGTCGACACGGCCAAGGTCTACGGACCGACGGTGTACGGCGCGACACCCACCTCCGGCTCACTGGAGAACCAGTTCGCCGCCATGCCGTCGCTGCACTTCGGCTGGGCCCTGATGGTCGCGCTCGGACTGATCGCCGCCACCCGCTCCCGGTGGCGCGCGCTGTGGCTGCTGCACCCGCTGATCACCCTCTTCGTCGTCGTCGGCACGGCCAACCACTACTGGCTCGACGCGATCGTCGCCGCCGCCCTGCTGGCCGGCGCGCTGGCGTTCATCCGGCCGCCCAGGGCCGAGTCCCCCTCGCTCGTGGTCCGGTCGTCCGTACCGGCCCGCAAGATCCCACTCGTCACCTCGTCAGGGGGCCACCGATGAACGGTGCGATGCTCGCGGCGGTGGGACTCTCGCTGGTCTCCGCCGTCGCCTACGCCACGGCGGCCGTCGCCCAGGAGCGGCTGGCCGCCCGCAGCGAACCGAAGACCGGGCTGCTCACGCTGCTCAGGCGCGGCGCCTGGTGGTGGTCGGTCGGGCTGAACGCCGCCGGCGCGCTGCTGCATGTCGTCGCGCTCACCTACGGGTCGCTCACCGTCGTCCAGCCGCTGGGCGCCCTGACCCTCGTCGCCGCCGTACCGCTCGGCGCGCGCAGGGCAGGGCGGCAGGTCAGCAAGGGCGAGTGGCAGGGCACCGCCTTCACGCTCGTCGGCCTCGCCGCCATCCTGCTCGCAGCGGCAGGCACGGCGCCGAAGGAGACGCTCACCCTCTGGCAGGCGCTCGGCGTCGCCGCCGTCGCCCTCGCGCTCGTCGGCGTACTGACCAGGCCGGGCGCCCGGCCAGGACTGCGCCATGCCGCCGCTTCCGGCATCACCTCGGGAGTCGCCTCGGCGCTCACCCAGACCGTGACGGTCGCCGCGGCCGTCGGCGGTACGACGGCGCTGCCGCTGTGGCAGGTCGGCCTGGTGGCGCTGCTGGTCGCGGCGTTCGCCTCCGGCGGCCTGCTGCTGTCCCAGACCGCCTACCGGGGCGGCCTCGGCGCACCACTGGCCGTACTGACCCTGGCCAACCCGGTGGCGGCCGCCGCCATAGGGCTGAGCCTGCTCGGCGAACGCCTCCAGGGCGGTGCGCTCGGCATCGCGGCGGCGGCCGTCGGCGCGGTGGTCGCGGCGCGCGGTGTGTTCCTGCTGACCCGCAGCTCGGCGGTGACCGGGGCGGCGGTGACCGGGGCGGGGGCCGAAGCGGCGGACGCGGGAGAGGCGGACGCGGGAGTGGCGCCCGAGGAGCCCGCGCGGCATCCCGAACCCGCGATGCGGGCCCAGCCGGCGCGGCGGACCGGACCCGCGATGCGGGTGGTCCGGATGCCCGCCTCCGGCCGCCCCGCCATGGCCGCCGAGCCGGTGGTCCCGCTGGTGCCAGGAGTGCCCCCGCAGCCGTCCAAGGGCCGGGAGCGGGTCGCCGCCGCCCGCTCCGCCATGGCCGGTGCCATCGTTTGGGGCGCACCCATCCCGGTACTGTTGCTGCCCGGCCCGTACGCCTCCGTCGACCTGCCCGAGCCGCAGGACGCGCCGCGGGACACCTCGCACGATGCGCCCCAGGACCCGCAGGACACGGCCGGCGGCCACGACGAACGGCCGCCGTCGCCGCACCGCCACTGCCGGGCGTGAAGCTGCGCTGTGGGGCGGCTTAAGAAACTCTCGATGGACTGCGCGGTCCCGGCTCGGCAGATTGGTGGGTGACCACCGATCCGTACTGTCACCTGCCGGGAGCCGAGCCGATGAAGGCACTTGTCAAGCAGAAGGCCGAGCCCGGACTGCGGCTCATGGACGTCCCCGAGCCCGAGCACGGCCCCGGCGATGTACTGATCAAGGTGCTGCGCACCGGCATCTGCGGCACGGATCTGCACATCAGGTCGTGGGACGGCTGGGCCCAGCAGTCGGTGCGGACGCCGCTCGTCCTCGGCCACGAGTTCGTCGGGGAGGTCGCCGCGGTCGGCGCCGACGTGCAGGAGGTCGCCGTCGGCGATCTGGTCAGCGCCGAAGGCCATCTGGTCTGCGGAAAGTGCCGCAACTGCCTGGCCGGCCGCCGGCATCTGTGCCGCAGCACGGTCGGCCTCGGCGTCGGCAGGGACGGCGCCTTCGCCGAGTACGTCGTGATCCCCGGCTCCAACGTCTGGGTGCACCGCGCCGAGGTCGACCTCGATATCGCAGCGATCTTCGACCCGTTCGGCAACGCGGTGCACACCGCGCTCTCCTTCCCGCTGGTCGGCGAGGACGTACTGATCACCGGCGCGGGACCGATCGGGATCATGGCGGCGGCGGTCGCCAAGCACGCGGGGGCGCGCCATGTCGTGATCACCGACGTCAGCCCTGACCGGCTGGAGCTGGCCCGCAAGGTCGGTGCCACCCTCGCCCTCGACGTCTCGCACACCGGCATCGCCGAGGCGCAGCGCCAACTCGGCCTCAAGGAGGGCTTCGACATCGGCCTGGAGATGTCGGGCAGGCCGGAAGCCATGCGGGACATGGTCGACAACATGACGCACGGCGGCCGGATCGCCATGCTGGGCCTGCCGGCGCAGGAGTTCGCCGTCGACTGGTCGAAGATCGTCACCTCCATGATCACGATCAAGGGCATCTACGGCCGCGAGATGTTCGAGACGTGGTACGCGATGACCGTCCTGCTCGAAGGCGGTCTCGACCTCGCCCCCGTCATCACCGGCAGCTACGACTACCGGGACTTCGACGCGGCGTTCGACGAGGCGGCCACCGCGCGCAGCGGCAAGATCATCCTCAACTGGGACGCCTGACCGCGCGCCGAACGCCCCCTTTTCCCTGCCGCCTGCCGCCTGCCGCCCGCCGCCGCGACCCCGCCGTATCCCAGGAGCCCGACATGTACACCTCCACCCGTGACGACCTGCGCGCCACCCTCGACGAGATCCGCGAGGCCGGACTCTTCAAGCCCGAGCGGGTCATCTCCACCCCGCAGAGCGCTTCGGTCGCCGTCACCGGCGGCGACGCCTCCGGTGCCGTGCTCAACTTCTGCGCCAACAACTACCTCGGCCTCGCCGACCACCCCGAGGTGGTCGCCGCCGCCAAGGACGCCCTGGACCGCTGGGGGTACGGCATGGCGTCCGTACGGTTCATCTGCGGCACCCAGGAGATCCACAAGGAGCTGGAGCAGCGCCTCTCCACCTTCCTCGGGCAGGAGGACACGATCCTCTACTCCTCCTGCTTCGACGCCAACGGAGGCGTCTTCGAGACCCTGCTCGGCGCCGAGGACGCCGTCATCTCCGACGCGCTCAACCACGCCAGCATCATCGACGGCATCCGGCTCTCCAAGGCCCGCAGGCTGCGCTACGCCAACCGCGACCTCGCCGAGCTGGAGGCGCGGCTCAAGGAGTCGCAGGACGCCCGCCGCCGGCTGATCGTCACCGACGGCGTGTTCTCCATGGACGGTTACGTCGCGCCGCTCGCGGAGATCTGCGACCTCGCCGACCGCTACGACGCGCTCGTCATGGTCGACGACTCGCACGCCGTCGGCTTCGTCGGCCCCGGCGGTCGCGGCACCCCCGAGCTGCACGGCGTCATGGACCGCGTCGACATCATCACCGGCACCCTCGGCAAGGCGCTCGGCGGCGCTTCCGGCGGCTACGTGGCGGCGCGCGCCGAGATCGTCGCCCTGCTGCGCCAGCGCTCCCGCCCGTACCTGTTCTCGAACTCGCTCGCCCCGGTCATCGCCGCCGCCTCGATCAAGGTGCTCGACCTGCTGGAGAGCGCGGGCGAGCTGCGCGAGCGGCTGCGCGCCAACACCGCGCTGTTCCGTACGAAGATGGCCGAGGCGGGCTTCGACATCCTGGCGGGGGACCACCCCATCGCCCCGGTGATGATCGGCGACGCCGCCGAGGCGGGCAGGATGGCCGAACTGCTGCTGGAGCGCGGTGTGTACGTGATCGGCTTCTCGTACCCGGTCGTGCCGATGGGCAAGGCCCGGATCAGGGTCCAGCTCTCGGCGGCGCACTCCACCGCCGACGTCGAGCGCGCGGTCGCCGCCTTCGTCGAGGCCCGCGCCGCCCTGCACGGCTGACCGGCCCGGCCGCTTACCGCCCGGACCTGGCAAAATAGCCGAATGATCGACCCACGGCGACTGCGCATCCTGCGGGCCGCCGCGGACCACCGTACGGTGACCGCGGCGGCTGCCGCGCTGTACCTCACCCCGTCCGCCGTCTCCCAGCAGCTCGCCGCGCTGGAGCAGGAGACCGGGCACACCCTGCTGACCCGCAGCGGCCGCGGCGTACGGCTGACGGCCGCCGGGGAGATCCTGCTCGGCCACGCCCATGCGGTCCTCGCCCAGCTCGAACGGGCCGAGGCGGAGCTGGCGGCGTACGCGGGCGGCGCGGCGGGCGAGGTCACGGTCGCCGCCTTCGCCACCGGTATCGCCGAGGTGCTGGCCCCCGCCGTCCAGGCACTGTCCGGGACGCACCCCGGCATCCGGGTACGGGTACGGGACGCCGAGGGCGACGAGAGCCTGCCGATGGTGCTCGACGGCGAGGCGGACCTGGCCGTCGCCGTCGAGTACCGGGGCGCGCCGAGCGACGACGACCTGCGGCTCGCCCGGGTGCCGCTGTACGCGGAGCCCTTCGACGCGGTGCTGCCCGCAGGGCATCCGCTGGCCCTGTCGGCCGAGGTGGTCCTGGCCGAACTCGCCGACAGCGACTGGATCGGCCACTCCCCGGGCAACCCGTGCCGCGACGTGATCCAGCTCGCCTGCGAACTCGCCGGCTTCCAGCCGCGTCTGGTGCACTCGTCCGACGACTTCCGCGCGGTCGTCGCTCTGGCTGGGGTGGGCGCTGGCGTCGCGCTCGTGCCCCGCTCGGCGCTGCGCGGCATGGACCTGAAGGGCACGGTGGTCCGCCCGGTAACGGGCCCGCCCGCCACCCGCCGCGTCTTCGCCGCCGTACGCACGGGCGCCGAGGCCCACCCCCTGATCCGGCCGGTCCTGGACGCGCTGCGCCGGGCGGCGCCGGGACCGACGGCGGACTAGGTCGGACCCTCCCCAGGACCTGCCGCCCAGGCCGGGCCGGGCCGGTTACGACAGCAGGGTCGGCGCCGCGCGGTCCAGTACCGAGTTGACCCGTTCCCAGGTCTCCAGGTCCCGGGTCACCGGCTCCAGGTCCGGGCCGCTGCCGGACTGCCAGGACGTCGCGATGGCCACCGGGTCCTCGCCGGTCGCCGCGCTCGCCGCCAGGGCCGCCGCGCCGAGTGCGACCAGTTCGCCGCTCTGCGGGACGACCAGGCGGCGGCCGGAGAGGCGTCGTACGGTCTCCACCCACATCCGGCCCTGCGCGCCGCCGCCGATCAGCCGCAGCGGGCGGCCCGCCACCTCGGGGGACGACGGGTCGAGGCCGCACGCGGCCAGGACTTCGTCCAGCGCGCGCAGGACGGTCACCGCCGCGCCCTCGTAGGCCGCGCCGAGCAGTTGCTGCGGTGTGGTGTCGTGCCGCAGCCCGGTCAACAGGCCCGCCGCTGTGGGCAGATCGGGGGTGCGCTCGCCGTCGAGGTAGGGGAGCAGTACGGCCTCGCCGCCCGGGGTCGCGTCCTCCCGGTCGAGCCGCAGCAGCGCCGCCACCCTGTCGACGGCGAGGGTGCAGTTCAGGGTGCAGCCGAGCGGCAGGTACGTACCGTCGGCCGCCGCGAAGCCGGACAGCGTCGGGGTGGTGGGGCGGGTGCGGGTCGCCGCGAACACCGTGCCCGAGGTGCCGAGGCTGAGCACCGGGTGGTCCAGCAGCCCCTCGCCGCCGAGGCCGAGGCCGACGGCCGCGCTCATGTTGTCGCCGGTGCCGGCCGCGACGGCGATACCGGCGGGCAGCCCCAGCTCGGCCGCCGCGCCCGCGGTGAGCGAGCCGATCCTGGCGCCGCCGGTGGCCGCGACGGCCGGCAGCAGTGCGGCGTCGAGGCCGAGCAGCGCCAGCAGCTCCGGGTCGTAGGCGCCGGTGGCCGTGGAGTACCAGTTGGTGCCCGACGCGTCCCCGGGGTCGGTGGCGGCGGTGCCGGACAGCCGCTCGGTCAGGAAGTCGTGGGGGAGCCGGACCGCCGCCGTCGCCTCGGCGATGGCGGGGTCGTTCTCGCGCAGCCACTGCCACTTCGTCGCGGTGATCGAGGCGACGGGCACCGAACCGGTGCGCGCCGCCCAGGCGGCGCCGCCGCCCAGCGCCTCGGTGAGCGCCGCGGCCTGCGGGGCGGAGCGGGTGTCGTTCCACAGCATCGCCGGCCGCAGCGGCCGTCCGGTGCGGTCCAGCACCACCAGTCCGTGCTGCTGTCCGGCGACGGCGATACCGGTCACCGCCGAGGCGTCGACACCGGACTCCTTGAGGCCCGCGGTGACCGCCTCGCGCAGCGCGCTCCACCACACCTCGGGGTCGGTCTCGCGGGCGCCGCCCTCGCCCGTGACGCGGTGCGAGGCGCGCCCCACGGCGAGCAGTTGGCCGGTCCCGGCGTCGGTGAACGCCGCCTTGGTCGACTGGGTGGAGCTGTCGACGCCGATGACGACCGGGCTCCGCGACATGGACGCACCTCTTCCTGACCGGCTGTGGAACACAGTTTTGGACGTGGGAAAAACAAATTACGCGATGGTGCGCCGCACCGGAACCGGGGCGGCGATCATTGACTCTCCGTGGTCCCGCCCGTGCACGTTCGACCGGTCGGACACAGATGAGCGCGAACGGGGGCTTTTGCGTACCGGGGACGTCGTGCCATATTAGTCATGTCAGGAAACAAAAGGTCGGCGGGTGCCGGACCTTGACGTGTCGAAGGCGGCCAGAGATGACGGATAGCTTCACCCCCACCCCCGAGGACAAGTTCAGCTTCGGCCTGTGGACCGTGGGCTGGCAGGGCAAGGACCCCTTCGGTGACGCCACGCGGCCGGCCCTGGACCCGGTCGAGTCCGTGAAGCGCCTCGCCGAGCTGGGGTCGTGGGGGGTCACCTTCCACGACGACGACCTCATCCCCTTCGGCTCGACCGACGCGGAGCGCGAGGCGCACGTCAAGCGCTTCCGGCAGGCGACCGAAGAGACCGGCATCACCGTGGAGATGGTCACCACCAACCTCTTCACCCACCCCGTGTTCAAGGACGGCGGTTTCACCGCCAACGACCGCGACGTCCGCCGCTACGCGCTGCGCAAGGTCCTGCGCAACGTCGACCTCGCCGCCGAGCTGGGCGCCAAGACCTTCGTCGCCTGGGGCGGCAGGGAAGGCGCCGAGTCGGGCGGCGCCAAGGACGTGCGCCTCGCGCTCGACCGGATGAAGGAAGCCTTCGACCTGCTCGCCGAGTACGTCACGGAGCAGGGCTACGACATCAAGTTCGCCATCGAGCCCAAGCCGAACGAGCCGCGCGGCGACATCCTGCTGCCCACCGTCGGCCACGCCATCGCCTTCATCGACCGCCTCGCGCGCCCCGAGCTGTTCGGCGTCAACCCGGAGGTCGGCCACGAGCAGATGGCCGGGCTGAACTTCCAGCACGGCATCGCGCAGGCGCTGTGGTCGGGCAAGCTCTTCCACATCGACCTCAACGGCCAGCACGGCACCCGCTACGACCAGGACCTGCGCTTCGGCGCCGGTGATCTGCGCGCCGCCTTCTGGCTCGTGGACCTGCTGGAGAGCGCGGGCTGGGAAGGCGCGCGGCACTTCGACTTCAAGCCGCCGCGCACCGAGGACTTCGACGGGGTGTGGGCGTCGGCCGCGGGCTGCATGCGCAACTACCTGATCCTCAAGGAGCGCGCCGCCGCGTTCCGCGCCGACCCGCAGGTCCAGGAGGCGCTGCGGGCAGCGCGCCTGGACGAGCTGGCCCAGCCCACGGCGGCCGACGGAGTGGCGGCGCTGCTCGCCGACCGCACGGCCTTCGAGGACTTCGACGTCGACGCGGCCGCCGAGCGCGGCATGGCGTTCGAAGCGCTCGACCAGCTCGCGATGGACCACCTGCTCGGCGCGCGCTGAGCATTGCCCCTCCCGGCCGACGCGCGGTCGTACGGCACCGCTGTGCCCGTGCGCCGGCCGGACAGCGGGCGTTCCCGGCCACGCAGGCGCGCGGCCGGTCGAGGCAGCACGTGCCCGGCACGCGCGATCACACGAATCACCCGCCTCACCCACGCCTGCGGCCCAGGTCGTTGCCGTGCGGTCTCGCCCGCCCGACGCGCACACTCGCGGCGCGACCGAACCGCCCGACCAGCTCCGCCGGCTCGCACGCGTCGCCGGCCCCGCCTCAGGGGGGCGGACCCGCCTGCGGCCCGGGTCGTGACCGGGCAGTCTCGTCCGGCTGGCGCGCGCACTCGCGGCGTCGCCGAACTACCCGACCAGCTCCGCCGGCTCGCACGCGTCGCCGGGCCCGCCCCGAGGGGCGCACCCCGCGGGCTCTCCCGTCGTCAGCGGTTCGCCTCGCGGCGTACGTACGCCACCGGGTCCGCCAGTACGGCCCGTACGACCAGCGCCGCCGCGCCGCGCGCCGCGTCGCCCGCCGACGAGGACGCGCGCAGCCGGCCGCTGTCGCGCGGCCACAGGCCCGAGACCACCCGGGCCGTCAGCTCCCGGTCGGCCGACGGCGACAGCCACGGCATCAACTCGCGGTAGATCCCGCCGAGTACGACCGCGTCCGGGTCGAAGAGATTCACCGCGCCCGACAGGACGCGGCCCAGCATCGTGCCCGCCTGCTCGACGGCGGCCACCGCCCGCGCGTCACCGTCGCGCGCCTTGCGCTCCAGCTCGGCGACGCCCGGCACCCCGGAGTTCTCGTCCATGCCGGCCGCCCGCAGCAGCGCCGACTGGCCCGCGTACTGCTCCAGGCAGCCGCGCGAACCGCAACGGCACAGCGGGCCCTCGGAGTCGACGACCACATGGCCGATCTCCCCGGCGAAACCGTGCGCGCCGCGCAGCAGTTCACCGTCGAGGACCAGCGCGCCGCCGACCCCGATCTCGCCGGTCAGATAGAGGAACGAGCGCAGCGGGCCGAGCCCGCCGAACCACAGCTCGGCCAGCGCCGCGAGATTGGCCTCGTTCTCCGAACTGACCGGCAGTACGGGCCGCTCCGGCTGGAGTTCGGCCAGGGCGCGCGCGAACAGCTCCTCCGCCGGCACCCGGTTCCAGCCGAGGTTGGGGGCCTGCCGGACCGTACCGCCCGACACCAGCCCCGGCAGGGCCAGTTGGACCCCCACGGGCAGCAAGTCCTGTTCGGCCGCCGACTCCAGGGTGCGCGCGGCGATCCGGGCGCCGCGGGCCAGCACCTCGGCGGGCTGCGCGCCCCTGTTGTCGATGTGCTCGGTGAGCCGGACCCGGTCGGTGCCGGACAGGTCGACGACACACACCGACACGTAGTCGATGTTGATCTCGACACCGATGCCCGCAGGACCCGAGCGGGTCACCTTCAGCACCGTGCCGGGCCGGCCCGCCTGCCCGCTGAACGTCTTGCCCGACTCGGAGAGGAAGCCGCTCTCCAGCAACTGCTCGACCAGGGACGACACCGCGGCCCTGGTCAGTCCCACGCGCGCGGCGACCCCGGCCCTGGTCGCCTCGCCCTCGTCCCGTACCGCGCGCAGCACAAGGCTCAGATTGTGCCGGCGCACTGTCTCTTTGTCCGCTTTGGGGCCGAGGGATGTGTGGTTGTTGTTCATGTCGCTGACGAGCCTATGTGATCGGCGTTGCGCGCAGGGGGTGTCCTGGCAGGTCCGCCCCATGGCGGAGGCCGCAGGACACGCGTCCGTTGCGCCACGACGGCCGCCGGTCAGCCGGCGGAGAGCGTCGCGCCTGCCGTCCGGCCCGGCGCGAACAGCCGCTGCGCCGCCACCGCCGCCCCGCCCCGCGCCCACGCCTCGAAGGGCAGCGGGCGGACCACCAGATCGCAGTCGGCCGCCGTTCCGAACGCCTGGGCGCTGAAGGCCCGCCGGATCTCGGCGCTGAACAGGTCGTACGAGGCGACGCCCTCACCGGAGATGATGATGCGCTCGGGCCCGAAGAGGTTGGCCACCGACGCTATGGCAAGACCCAGCGCCCGGCCCGCCCGGGTGAAGACCCGCCGGGCCGCCTCGTCGCCGCTGTGGGCGAGCCGGGTGGCGTCGGCCAGAGTGAGCGCGCTGTCCCCGGTCTCCGCCCTGACCTGGTCGACGATCGCCTGGGCCGAGGCGATGGCCTCGACACAGCCGGTGTTGCCGCAGGTGCAGACCCGGTCGGAGCCGCCCACCGGCAGATGGCCGATCTCGCCGGACACCCCGTGGGCGCCGGAGACCACATGGCCGTTGATGGAGATTCCGCAGCCGATCCCCGCGCCGACGGTGACCAGCGCGAACGAGGAGAGCCCCGCTCCCGAGCCGAACCACTGCTCGGCCACCGTCAGCGCCCGTACGTCGTTGTCGATGACCGTCGCGATGCCCGTCGCGCTCTCCACGAGGGCGGCGAGCTGCACACCGCGCCAGTCCAGGAACGGTGAGTACCGTACGGCGCCGGTGTGTCCGTCGACGTCGCCCGCGATGGTCACACCGACACTGTGCACCTCCGGCGCGTGCTCGCCTTCGGGCTCCGCCGCGAGCTTTCCCACCAGCCGCGCGATGGCCCGTACGACCGTGCCGACGTCCCGCGAGCCGAGGGCGACCCGGCGGGTGGCGAGCGGGGTCGCCGTCAGATCGGCCAGGACGCCGATCAGCTCGTCGGCTGTCACCTTGACGCCGACGAACCGCGCCCGGTCGGGCCGGACGGCGACGAGCGTGGCCGGCCTGCCCGGCATCCGTTCGCCGGCGGGCTGGCCGATCTCGGTGATCCAGCCGTCGGCGAGCAGCGGGGTGGAGACCTTGGTGACGGCTCCGGACGACAGCCCGGTTCTGCGGCCGAGTTCGGCCCGGGTCAGCGGGCCCTGCGTCAACAGGGTCTGGAACACCAGGGCGGCGGCGGGTGGCTGCTGGGAGAGACTCACGGCCGGAATATTACCTTCTCAGGGCAGGTAATGGCGCTCGGTTACGGTCATTCACGCTCAGGCCAGCGAGAAGTCCGCCGGAAACGGTGGCCGTCAATATATTGACCCTGGAAGGAAACCCTGACTAGGGTCGCGGCGCTCCCCCTCACTCAGGGAGCCACGGACCAGCCGCGACGAAGCGGCGAAATGGAGCAGCCATGGCACTGTCAGCTCGCACCGCGCCGCCCGGCCGCGAGGCCGTACGCGGGCCCGCCGGCCGCCGCTCGCAGCGGCCCGGCGCCGTGGCCACCCACCGGCGCGGCGACGCGAAGCTGGCGTGGCTGCTCATCACCCCGGCCGTCGTCGGGTTCCTGGTCTTCTTCGCCTACCCGACCGTGCGCGGCCTCTACTTCAGCTTCACCACGTTCCACATCCTCACCCCGGCGAAGTGGGTGGGCCTCGCCAACTTCCGCGAGCTGATCCACGACAGCGTCTTCTGGCACTCGCTGGGCGTCACCGCCTATTTCGTCGCGGTCTCCGTCGTCCTCGGGGTGCTCTTCTCGCTGATCACCGCCGTCGTCCTGCACCGGCTGACCAACTCCACCGTGATCAGGGGCCTGATCATCCTGCCGTTCCTGATCTCGGGCGTGGTCGCCGCCCTGGTCTGGCAGTGGATGCTCGACCCGCAGCTCGGCATCATCAGCGCGCTGATCGAGAAGGTCACCGGGCAGCATCTGCTGTTCTTCGGCGACAGCCACTGGGCGGTGCCCTCGCTCGCCGCGATCAGCATCTGGAAGTCCATGGGCTACAACGCCGTACTGATCTTCGCCGGGCTGCAGACCATCCCGCCGACGGTCTACGAGGCCGGCCGACTCGACGGGGCGAGCGAGCTGCAGATGTTCCGCAGGCTGACGGTGCCGCTGCTGCGGCCGATCCTGGTCATGGTGGTGATCCTGACCGTCATCGGATCCTTCCAGGTCTTCGACATCGTGCAGGTCACGACCAAGGGCGGCCCGGCCAACGCCTCCAACGTGCTCCAGATGTACATCTACGAAAAAGCCTTCGGGGAGCTGGACTTCGGCTACGCCTCGACGATGTCGCTGGCGCTGTTCGTGATGCTCATCGCGATCACCTTCACCCAGATGCGGCTGGCCCGCGCCAACGAATCCGACCTGAGCTGAGGAGCCGGACCATGTCCACCCTGTCGTCATCCGCCACGACAGCCGGGCCGCACCCGGCAGCGGGACCGCACGAGACTGCCGGGCCGCGCCCGGCAGCGGGAGCGCGGTTCTCGCCCGGCAAGGCCATCGCCTGGATCTACGTCGCCGTCGTGCTCGTCGTCACCATCTTCCCGTTCTACTGGATCCTGCGGACGGCCTTCTCCAACAACGTGGCCCTGCCCACGGATCCGTCGTCCCTGCTGCCCGTCGACTTCACCGTCGGCGCCTTCAAACGGGCCCTCGGCCTCGCCTCGACCGCCGAGGCCCAGTCGCAGGGCGGCTCAGGCGCCTCCCTCGACACCGCGCTCTACCTGCGCAACTCGATCGTCTACGCCACCGTCCAGACCGCGCTGGTCGTCTTCTTCTCGGCGATGGCCGCCTACGCCTTCTCCCGGCTGCGCTGGAAGGGCCGGGACGCGGTCTTCACCGTCCTGCTCTGCGCGCTGATGGTGCCCGGGATCCTCACCCTGCTGCCGAACTTCGTGCTCATCCGCAACCTCGGCCTGATGGACTCGTTCGCCGGACTGATCCTGCCGGGCGCGCTGTTCTCGGCGTTCAACGTCTTCTTCCTGCGGCAGTTCATGCTCGGCCTCTCCACCGAGATCGAGGAGGCCGCGATCGTGGACGGCGCCTCCCGGATGCGGATCTTCTTCAAGATCACCCTGCCGATGACGGCCGCGCCGATCGCGACGCTCTCCCTGCTGACGTTCATCAACACCTGGAACGACTACTTCTGGCCCCTGCTGGTCACCAACGGCGAGCACGCCAGGCCGCTCACCCTCGCCCTCGGCGTCTTCAAGCAGTCGTCCCCGCAGGCCGCGCCCGACTGGGCGGGGCTGATGGCGGCCACCCTGATCGCCGCCCTGCCGATGCTCGCGCTGTTCATGGTCTTCGGCCGCCGCATCGTCAACTCCATCGGCTTCACCGGCCTGAAGTAGGAAGTACGGACCCATGTACGGAGCTATGAAACCCCGCAGCACCCCCGACGACCTGCGGCTCCACTGGCCACGGCCCGCCGCCGACTGGAACGAGGCGGCGCCCGTCGGCAACGGCAGGCTCGGTGCCATGGTCTTCGGCGGCACCGAAACCGCCAGGATCCAGCTCAACGACTCCACCCTCTGGTCCGGCACCCCCGAAGGCCCCGCGCGGGCCCTGGACGCCGTACGGGCCGCAGGCGCGGGACCCGAACGGCTCGCCGAGATACGCGCCGCCGTCACGGCGGGCGACCATCCGCGCGCCGAAGCGCTGGTGATGTCCTTCGAAGGGGACTACACCCAGGAGTTCCTGCCCTTCGCCGACCTCACCCTGGGGCTCGAAGCGGCAGAGCCCGCCACCTTCGCCGGCCGCACCCTCAACCTCGACAACGGTGTCGTCGAGGAGGAGATCCGGTACGGCGCCCGGACCGTACGCCGGCACACCTGGGCCGACCGGCCCGCCGGCGCCCTGTGCGTCGAGATCGCCGTGTCGGACGGCCGGGTCGCCCTGACCCTGGACCTCGGCAGCCCGCTGCGCGAACTCCACCGCGAGACAGCCGAGTCGGGCATCGTCATCGGGGTGGCCGTCCCGGTCGACGGCGCGCCGCTGCACGAGGAGGCCGTGGCCCAACCGCTGCGGTACGCCGACGAGTCGACGCCCGACGGACCCGAGCGCGCAGGCTACGACCCGTACGCGGCGCTCGCCGTCCGTATCGATACCGACGGCGATGTCACGGCGGCGGACGGGAGTTGGGCCGTGCGCGGGATGACCCGCGCGCTGATCACCGTCGCCTCCTCCACGGCGGGCGCCGACTTCTGGTCCCGTACCCACACCCCCGGCGGAGGCGGCAGGACCCGAGCCGAACACCGCGCGCAGGCCGCCGCCCAGGCCGAACACGCCCTCGCCCAGGGCGCCGCAGCACTCATGACGGAGCATCAGAAGGATCTGCGCGCCCTGCTCGGCGCCACCACCCTGTGTGTCGGACAGCGCAGGAGCGGCACCTTCGACGTCGAGCGCGACCTCCTCTCCGGCGCCGACGACGCGCTCGCCGCGACCGTGATGTTCCAGCTCGGCCGCTATCTGCTGGCCTCCTCGTCACGCGCGGGCGCGGGACCGCCGGCCAACCTCCAGGGCATCTGGAACGCCGAACTGCGGCCGCCCTGGTCGTCCAACTACACCGTCAACATCAACACGGAGATGAACTACTGGGCCGCCGAGGTGACCGGACTCGGCGACTGCCACCTGCCGCTGTTCGACCTGCTCGACCGGGCGGCCGAGAACGGCGCCCCGGTCGCCCGTGAGCTGTACGCCGCCCGCGGCTGGGTCACCCACCACAACACCGACATGTGGGGCTGGGCCCTGCCGGTCGGCCGGCAGCACGGCAACCCGTCCTGGGCCTTCTGGCTGATGGGCGGCGCCTGGCTGGTCCAACACGTCTGGGACCGCTACGACTTCACCCGCGACGTGAGCTTCCTGCGCGAGCGCGGCTGGCCGCTGCTGAGCGGCCAGGCGGCCTTCTGCCTCGACTGGCTGGTCGAAGCCGACGACGGGCGGCTCGACACCCTCCCCGCCACCTCGCCGGAGAACCTCTTCTACTCGGCGGCGGGCGCCCCCGCGTCCCTGACCCGCTCCACCACCATGGACATGGCGCTGATCAGAGCCCTGTTCGAGCGCTGCCTCGCCGCCGCCGACGTGCTCGGAATCGACGACCCGCTCTGCACGGAGATCAGGGCGGCGCTGCCCCGGCTGCGCACCCCCGCCGTCACCGAGGGCGGCTGGCTCCAGGAGTGGGCGACCGACCTGCCCGAGGTCGACCCGGCGCACCGGCACATGTCGCAGCTCGTCACCGTCTACCCGCTCGGCCAGATCGCCCCGGACACCGCCCCCGAACTCGCCGCCGCTGCCCGCATGGTGCTCGACCGGCGGGGGCCCGGCGCGATGGGCTGGTCCTGGGCGTGGAAGATCGCCCTGCGCGCCCGGCTCGGCGACGGCGACACCGCCGGGGACCTCTTCGTCGAAGCCGTACGCCCGCTGTCGTACGACCCGGCGGAGCACGCCCCGGTCGACGGCTCGCGGTGGGGCGGGCTGCTGCCGAACCTCTTCAGCAGCCATCCGCCGTTCCAGATCGACGGGAACTTCGGCTTCACCGCCGCCCTCGCCGAACTCGTCGTCCAGAGCCACGGCGACACCGTCACCCTGCTGCCCGCCCTCCCCGCGCGCTGGCCTGCGGGACAGGCGCGCGGGCTGCGCTGCCGGGGCGGTCTGGAGACCGACCTCGACTGGCAGGACGGCAGGCTCACTTCGGTGACCGTCCGGCGGATCTCCGGCGACGCGGCGACTCCCGTACGGCTGCGCCACGGCGACGCGCTGATCTCGATCGAGATCGCAACCGGCCGGCAGATCGTCCTCGACGGGAAGCTGGCGCCCGCATGCTGAGCGACCTGGACCTGCCGGGACTGCACGCGTACCGCAGCGGATACCAGGAGCCCGCCGACTTCGACGCGTTCTGGGCCGCCACCCTCACCGAGGCGCGCGCCGCGGGCGGCGATCCGGTGCTGACACCCGTCCGCACCGAACTGCGCACGGTCGAGGTGTACGACCTGGTCTTCGCCGGTTACGGCGGCCACCCCGTGCACGGCTGGCTGCGGTTGCCGGCCGAGCGCGAGGGTCCGCTGCCCGCCGTGGTGCAGTTCCACGGGTACGGCAGCGGCAGGGGCGGCCCGTACGACGACCTGGTGTGGGCCAGCGCGGGCTACGCGCATCTGCTGATGGACACGCGCGGCCAGGGCGGCGCGCACGCGGGCGGCGACACCGCCGACCCGGTCGGCAGCGGCCCGGCGTACCCGGGCTTTCTCACCCGGGGCGTCGAGGACAAGGAGACGTACTACTACCGGCGGGTCTTCACCGACGCGGTCCGCGCGATCGACGCGGTGCGCACCCTGGAAACCGTCGACCCGGCGCGGGTCGCGGTCACCGGCAACAGCCAGGGCGCCGGGATCGCGCTCGCCGCCGCCGGTCTGGTGCCGGACCTGGCTGCCGGGCACTTCCAGGCGCCGTTCCTCACCGACATCCGCCGCGCGCTCGCCGTCACCGGCACCTTCCCCTACGCCGAACTCACCGGCTACCTCGGCGCGCGGCGCCATGCCGCCGACGCCGCCCTGACCACGCTCGGCTACTTCGACGGTGTCGGCTTCGCCCGCCGAGCCGGGGCACGCGGCCAGTTCTCCACCGGGCTGATGGACGACATCTGCCCGCCGTCCACCGCCTTCGGCGCCTACCACGCCTACCGGGGGCCCAAGTCGATCCGTACGTGGGAGTTCAACGGACACGAGGCGGGCGGCGCGCTGGACGTGGCCGACGCGCTCGCCGCCTTCCGCTCCGCACCGGCCCAGGAAATCGAGGAACGATGACGATCCGGTTCACCCGACGCGTACGGGCCAAGCTCACCGCCGGCCTGGTCCTCTCGGCGACGGCCGCGCTGCTCAGCGGCTGCGGCGCCGACCCCGGTCCGGCGGGCCGGACCACGGTCAACTGGTGGACCTGGGACGACAAGCAGGCGGCCGGCTACCAGCAGTGCGCGACGGCCTTCGAGGCGGCCAACCCCGGGGTCACGGTGAAGATCTCGCAGTACGACAGCGCGGACTACTTCACCAAACTGCTGGCGGGCTTTGTCGCGGGCACCGCGCCCGACGCCTTCATGAACAGCGTCCAGTACCTCCAGCAGTACGCCTCGCTGAAGCAACTCATGCCGCTGGACGAGCTGATGAAGAAGACCGACTTCGACATCGGCAAGTTCTCCGTCGGCGTGGACGCGTGGAAGTACACCGACGGCAAGCAGTACGGACTGCCCATGGACTGGGCGTCCGCCGCGCTCTACTTCAACGAGGACATGCTGAAGAAGGCCGGTTACACCCCCGCCGATGTCAGGGCGCTCAACTGGAACCCGGACGACGGGGGTACGTTCCAGAAGATGATCGCCCATCTGACCGTCGACAAGAAGGGCGTACGCGGCGACCAGCCCGGCTTCGACAAGAAGCATGTCGCGACCTACGGCATCGGGACGATGGCCACGAAGGACTTCACGGGCCAGACCACCTGGAGCCCGTTCGTCTCGTCGCTCGGCTGGCGGCTCGGCGACAAGCCGTCCTGGCCCACGACGTTCGACTACGCGGACCCGCGCTTCGTGAAGACGATGAACTACTTCAGGCAGCTCACGGACCGCGGATTCGCCCCGAAGGACGGCGAGTTCGCCTCGGCCGGCAACACCCCCAGCGGTACGGACATGATCGGCTCGGGCAAGGTCGCGATCTACCCGGGCGGTTCCTGGGAGGCCACCCAGTTCGCCCAGCTCCCGAAGGTCAAGGTCGGTATCTCGCCGAACGTGGCGGGCCCCGGCGGCAAGCGCGGTACGAGCAGCAACTCCAACGGCGATGTGATCTGGACGGGCACCAAGCACCCCGCGCTGACCTGGAAGTGGGTCTCCTACCTGGGCTCGGAGGAGTGCCAGTCCAAGGCGTCGGCTTCCGGCAGCTTCTTCCCCTCCATCCCGGCGTCCATGGACGCCTCCGCGAGGTCCATGGCCAAGAAGGGGGTCGACCTGTCGGTCTTCATCAAGGCGGAGAAGGACGGCGAACTCCTGGCCTACCCGCCCTACGCGAACGGCACGGCCGTCGGCTCGGTGCTGGAGCCGATGTTCCAGAACTTCTTCGCGCACGACGCGAACGACGAGATCTTCACGGACATGACCCGGCAGACCAAGAAGCTGCTGGCCGTGCGGGATTAGCCGATCGCCGAAGCCGTCGCTGTCCGCCGATTCGAAAGGAACCACCGCATGACCCGCACCACCGCGCGGATCGCGCATCTGCGCGCGGCCGGAGTGAGCTTCGCCGTCGAGCTGACCGGGCCGCTGCCCCGCGTACTGCACTGGGGAGCGGATCTCGGCGCCCTTGACGACGACGACCTCGCGGCGCTCAGCAGCACCGCCGAAGGCGTCGTCCTCAACAACGCGCCCGACTCCGTACGGCAGTTCACCGTCTGGCCGACCGAGGCCGAGAACTGGTCCGGCACCCCCGCCCACCAGGGCCACCGGGGCGGAGTCGCGACCACACCCCGGCCGCGGCTGGTCGACGCGCACGAGAGCGCGGGCGAGCTGGTGCTCCAACTCGCCGACGACGTCAGCGAACTCGACATCACGCTCGGCTACCGGCTGGAGCCCTCCGGGGTGCTGAGCGTACGGACCGAACTGAGCCGGCAGACCCTGACGGGCGGTCAGGACACCACCCCGTACGACCTGGCCGGGGTGACGACGCTGCTGCCGCTGCCCGCACGGGCCGGTGAGATCCTCGACTTCACCGGAAAATGGTGCCGCGAGCGGGCACCCCAGCGCGGCGCCCTCGCGCACGGCAGCCATGTCAGGGAAGTACGCCGGGGCAAGCCGGGACAGGACGCGCCCCACCTGCTCACCGTCGGCGTGCCCGGCTTCGGCTTCCGCACCGGTGAGGTGTGGGGCCTGCATGTCGCCTGGAGCGGCAACCAGCGCTGGCTGGCGGAGCGTTCACCGGAGGGCGCCGGGGTGCACGGTGCGGTCATCGGCGGCGGCGAGTCCCTCGCCCCCGGTGAGATCCGCCTCGCGCCGGGGGAGAGCTACACGGCGCCCGTCTGCCACTTCGTCTGGTCGGACCAGGGCCTCGACGCGCTCGCCGACCGGTTCCACGCGCTGCTGCGGGCCCGTCCCCAGCACCCGGTGACCCCGCGCCCGCTCACCCTCAACACCTGGGAAGCCGTCTACTTCGACCACCGCGTCGACCGGCTGCTCGAACTCACCGAGCGGGCCGCCGACATCGGGGTGGAGCGGCTCGTCCTGGACGACGGCTGGTTCACCGGGCGCCGCGACGACACGGCCGGACTCGGCGACTGGGCCGTGGACCCCGACGTGTGGCCCGAAGGGCTCGGACCGCTCGCGGACCGGGTGCACGGCCACGGCATGCAGTTCGGCCTCTGGGTCGAGCCCGAGATGGTCAACCTCGCCTCCCGGCTGGCCGCCGAGCACCCCGACTGGATCCTCGGCCCGTCCGCGGGCCTCGGCCCGAGCGCCCGCCACCAGTACGTGCTCAACCTGGCGCACGCCGACGCCTTCGGCCATCTCCTCACGTCGCTCGACGAGTTGGTCACCCGCTACCGGATCGACTACCTCAAATGGGACCACAACCGCGATCTGCACGAAGCGGTCGGCCGCGGTCCCGGCGGCCTGGACCGGCCCGGTGTGCACGCCCAGACCGAGGCCGCCTACCGGCTGCTCGACGCGCTCAAGGAGCGCCACCCCCGACTGGAGATCGAGAGCTGCTCGTCCGGCGGGGCCAGGGTCGACCTCGGCATCCTCGCCCGCACCGACCGGGTGTGGGCGTCCGACTGCAACGACCCGGTCGAACGCCAGTCGGTCCAGCGCTGGACCGGCCAACTGCTGCCGCCCGAGCTGATCGGCACCCATGTCGGCGGCCCCCGCAGCCACACCACGGGCCGGGCGACCGACGCGTCGTTCCGCCAGCTCACCGCGCTCTTCGGGCACGCCGGGATCGAGGACGACCTGACCGCCCGCACCCCGGAGGAACTGACCGCGCTGCGCCGCTGGGTGGCGCTGTACAAGGAGGTACGGGGGCTGCTGCACACCGGCCGCGTGGTCCGCGCCGACCTGGCGGACGACGCCGTGCTGCTGCACGGAGTGGTCGCCGCCGACGGCGCGTCGGCGCTCTACTGCTGGGCGAGGACGGAGACGTCGGGCGACGGGCAGTCGGGCAGGACCCGGCTGCCGGGCCTCGACCCGGCGGCGCGCTACGAGATACGGGTCCGCGACGAAGCGGGCCTGCCGCTGGTCCACCAGGTGTCGGGCCCCGCCTGGTACACCGCCGCACTCGACGGCTGGGTCGCCCTGCCCGGCGCCGTGCTCGCCGGCGCCGGAGTGCCGCTGCCCACGCTGGCCCCCGCACAGGCCCTGCTGTTCGAGGTCCGGCGCGTACAGCCCTGAGGCCGGCTCTCAACGACAGCCCGCAACGCACGAAATCGCGAGTCGTGAGGTGATCACCATGAATACCGACAACCACCGCCCCCGCACGCGGGAGGCCGTCCCCCTCACCGAGGGCTGGACGCTGCGGCACGAAGGGCAGGCACTGCCCGCCCAGGTGCCGGGCTGCGTCCACACCGACCTGCTCGCCGCAGGACGGATCCCCGACCCGTTCC
Source organism: Streptomyces sp. NPDC087906 (assembly GCF_055584925.1). Lineage (NCBI taxonomy): Bacteria > Bacillati > Actinomycetota > Actinomycetes > Kitasatosporales > Streptomycetaceae > Streptomyces > Streptomyces sp. NPDC087906. The sequence continues at coordinate 150,321 of NZ_JBVJLC010000003.1, read as the reverse complement.
TCGGGTCGAACGAACTCGACGTCGACTGGGTGGGCCGCGCCGACTGGGAGTACGGGACGGCGCTCGGCGCGCGCGACACGGCGCACGAGCGGACCGACCTGGTCTTCGACGGGCTGGACACGGCCGCCGAGATCAGCGTCGGCGGCGCGGTGATCGGCCGTACGGCCAACATGCACCGCGGCTACCGGTTCGACATCACCGGCCGGTACGCCGCCGACGGCGCAGCGACCCCGCTCTCCGTGCGGTTCACCTCCGCCTACACGGCGGCCGAGGCCGTCAGGGAGCAGATCGGGGCGCGCCGGGAGGCGTATCCCGAGGCGGCGCCCTTCCTCCGCAAGATGGCCTGCGCCTTCGGCTGGGACTGGGGGCCGACCCTGGTCACGGCGGGGATCTGGAAGGACGTACGGCTCGACCACTGGTCGACGGCGCGCCTCGCCCGGGTACGCCCGCTGGTCACCGTCGAAGGAGCCGCGGGCCGGGTGGAGGTCCGGCTCGACGTGGAGCGCACGGAGCGGGCGGCGGGCCGTACGCTCACCGCCACCGTGCGGGTCGGCGGGCAGGAGGTCTCCGGGAGCTTCGACGGGGACGCGGCGGCGGTCACCGCCGTCGTGCCCGACGTCGACCTGTGGTGGCCCAACGGCCATGGCGCGCAGCCGCTGTACGACTGCGAGGTCACCCTGTACGACGAGGACGGCGCCGCCCTCGACCGGTGGTCGCGCCGCGTCGGCTTCCGTACCGTCGAGATCGACACCTCCGCCGACGAGCACGGCAGCGGCTTCACGTTCGTCGTCAACGGCGAGCGGCTGTTCGTCCGCGGCGTGAACTGGATCCCGGAGGACATCTTCCCGTCCCGGGTGACGACGGAGCGCTACCGCGAGCGCCTGAGCCAGGCCGCCGAGGCCCATGTGGACCTGGTACGCGTCTGGGGCGGCGGTATCTACGAGCGTGACGACTTCTACGACGTCTGCGACGAACTCGGCCTGATGGTCTGGCAGGACTTCCTCTTCGCCTGCGCCGCCTACCCGGAGGAGCAGCCGCTGCGCTCGGAGATCGAGGCGGAGGCGCGGGAGAACGTCGCGCGGCTGATGCCGCACGCCAGTCTGGTGCTGTGGAACGGCAACAACGAGAACCTGTGGGCGTTCCGGGACTGGGGCTGGGAGGAGCGGCTGGCCGGCGACTCCTGGGGCGAGGGCTACTACCTGGGTCTGCTGCCCCGGGTCGTCGCCGACACCGACCCGACCCGGCCGTACTGGGGCGGCAGCCCCTGGTCGGGCTCGTGGGACCACCACCCCAACGACCCCGCGCACGGCGTCACCCACTCCTGGGACGTCTGGAACACCGCCGACTACACCGACTACCTCGACGAAGTCCCGCGCTTCGTCGCGGAGTTCGGCTGGCAGGCGCCGCCCGCCCACGCGACGCTGCGGCGGGCGCTGGCCGGTGAGGAACTGCGCCCCGACTCACCGGGGATGCTGCACCACCAGAAGGCGTCCGACGGCAACGGCAAGCTGGAGCGCGGTCTCGCCCGGCACTTCGAGGTCCCCGAGGACTTCGACCGCTGGCACTACCTCATGCAGGTGAACCAGGTCCGCGCGGTGGCCACCGGCGTCGAACACTGGCGCTCGCACTGGCCGTTGAGCGCGGGCGCCGTCGTCTGGCAGCTCAACGACTGCTGGCCGGTGACCTCGTGGGCGGCCGTCGACGGCGACGCCAGGCTGAAGCCGCTCTGGTACGAGCTGCGCAGGCTCTACGCCGACCGGCTGCTGACCGTCCAGCTCAGGGAAGGACGCCCGGTCGTCCTCGCCGCCAACCAGTCGGCCGAGCCGTGGCGGGCCGAGGTGGAGCTGCGCCGGATGTCGGCGGCGGGGGACGTGCTCGGCAGGGAGAAGCTGACGCTGGTCGCCGAAGCCCGCACGGTCGCGGGCGCACCCGTGCCGGACGCGCTGCGGCCCGACGCGGCAGGCGGGGACGAGTACCTCGTCGCGGACGCGGACGGACTGCGCGCCCTGCACGTACCGGTCCGCGATCTCGCGTTCCGCTACCCCGTACCGGAGTACGAGGTGGCGCTGGCGCCGGACGACGGCACGGGAGCGGGCGTGGGCGTCGTGATCACCGCGCGCACGCTGCTGCGGGACCTGCTGCTCCAGGCGGACAGGCTCGGCCCTGCGGCCGTGGCCGACCAGGGCCTGCTGACGCTGCTGCCGGGCGAGAGCGCGACGGTACGGGTACGGGGCTGGGAGAGCCCGGACGCCGCGGTGGCACGCGCGGCGCTGTTCGTACTCGGTCAGCCCTGACGGTCCTGGCGGCTCCGCCCTAGCCGGGAGAGCCGGCCGGGACAGGGGTTCTAGCGAGGGGTCGGTACGGTGCGCGGGACCTGGGAGTCCCAGGCGGGCGCCGTGCCGGCCAGTTGGCACACCATGAGGTAGAAGGGGATCGGCGGCGTGTACGGCGTCGGGTCGTCCGGCCAGTGGATCAGCCGGGGGCGCGCGGCCGGCACGCTGGTCCCCTCCACGTAGCGGGCGGGCGAGGGCCAGGCCAGCTCCAGGTCGGAGCCCGCCGGCACGATCCACCACCACCAGTCGGCGTCGGCGAAGACGCAGCCGCTGCGCGGCAGCCTGGCCATCAGCCGGAAACCGTGCCGGGCCGGGACGCCCACCGCGTCACAGCCCAGCGAGGCAGGGAGAGTGGCCGGCAGCGGAAGCTGCACCCGGCCGGTGTGCTCGCCGCGCAGGCCCTGGGTGAAGCGGTGCAGCGCGGTCCTCAGCACGGGGCCTCCGTCTGCTGCTCCGGTGACAGCTCGGCCCAGACGACACGCCCGGGGCCGTATCCGGATGTGTCGTGCGCTCCCCAGCAACTGCACATCGAGTCGACGAGGAAGAGTCCCCGGCCGCCCTCGTCCTCGGCCGCGCGGTGCAACTGGGGTCCGGTCGGACCGTAGCCCTGGTCCTCGACCGCTATCCGCAGCCGGCCCTGCTCCTCGCGTATCTCGCAGATGACGTGGTCGCCCGCGGCGTGCACCACGGCATTGGTGACCAGCTCGGACACCACGAGGACGGCCGTCTCGCAGGTCTCCTCGGCCACCTCCCAGCGGCGTAGCCGGTCCTGGGTCAGTTTTCTGGCGCGGCTTACCGACTCCGCGCGGGCGGGCAACTCGAATCCGTAGCGGCGGACAACGTTGCCAGGGCACACGGTGATGAGCTGGGGGGTGAGCGCGTTACCAGGTGCCACGACCGATTCCTAACGGTGGGGAAGCGATTGCTGCGCGTGACGCCTCTCCCACGGCACAGCGCGACAATCGCGTGAACTGGTTCACTCATCCACTCTCCACCCGTCGGGGACACTTGGCAAGTGGCACTCTGAAAATTCCAGAGTGCCGTGTTCTTCGTCGTGGAGTCGTGGCAGACTGCTGCCAATCGTGCGTGGGGAGGTCTCCAAAGTGAGTGAACCGCGGTCAGCCCCGACCGTGGGTCAGGTCGTGCTCGGCAGACGTCTGCAGGACCTGCGCGAGCGGTCCGGCCTGAAACGCGAAGAGGCCGCCAAGCTGCTCCGCGTGGCGCCGGCCACGATCCGCAGGATGGAGACGGCCGAGGTCACGCTGAAGATCCCGTATGTACAGGTGCTGCTCAGGGCCTACGGGGTCGCTCAGGAGGAGTCGGACGCGTTCGTCGACCTCACCGAGGAGGCGAACAAGCCCGGCTGGTGGCAGCGGTTCCACGACATCCTGCCGGACTGGTTCAGTATGTATGTCAGCCTGGAGGGCGCTGCCTCCCTCCTGCGGGCCTACGAACCGCACTTCGTTCCCGGGCTGCTCCAGACGGAGGGGTACGCCAGGTCCGTCATGCACGCGGGGGCCGTGGGGCAGGCCCAGCCGGCGGAGATGGAACGGCACGTGGCACTCCGTATGGAGCGCCAGTCGCTGCTCACCCGGGAGGACGCACCGAAATTCTGGGTGGTCATGGACGAGACGGTGCTTCGCCGCCCCGTCGGCGACGACCCGGACATCATGGTGGAGCAGATCGACCGGTTGCTCGAAGCCGCCGACCTGCCCAACGTGACGCTGCAGATCGCGGAGTTCGCGAGCGGGCACCATCCCGGCACCTACGGGCCGTTCGTGATCTTCCGCTTCGCAGTACCCGAACTTCCGGACATGGTCTTCAGCGAGTACCTGACGGGCGCGGTCTATCTCGACGCACGCCCGGAGGTGGCCACTCACCTGGAGGTCATGGACCGGATGGCGGCGCAGGCCGCGACTGCACAACGCACGAAGGAGATCCTCAAGGATGTCCGCAAGGAGCTGTGAATGGATCCCATATACAACGGTATGCCCGCCACCGACCTCGGCGCCGATGGCTGGCACAAGCCGTGGAGCGGCGGCAACGGCGGCAACTGCATCGAGGCCATGAAACTGGCCGACGGCAGAGTCGCCGTGCGTCAGTCGGCCGACCCTGAAGGCCCCGCACTGATCTACACCACCGGCGAGATCGAGGCCTTCATCCAGGGGGCCAAGTCAGGGCAGGCGGACTTCCTGCTGACCTGATCGCAGCTACTCCTGTTCCGCAGATCCTGCCCACCGACCCTGAGACTCATGGAGCGCGCATGACCGGGCACCTCCCCATCGACACCAGCAGGCCGCATCCGGCCCGGGTGTACGACTGGCTCCTCGGCGGGCGGGACAACTACCCCGTCGACGAGGAGATGGGGCGGCAGTTGCTCACCCTGGACTCCAGGGCGCACGAGATGGCCAAGGTCAACCGGGGCTTCATGCACCGCGCCACCCGGTGGCTCGGTACCACCGGCGGAGTACGGCAGTATCTGGACATCGGGACGGGTATCCCGACCCAACCGAATCTCCATCAGATCGCCCAGGAGGTCGCCCCCGATTCCCGCGTCGTCTACACCGACAACGACCCGATAGTCCTCCGGCACGCAGAGGCGCTGCTGCGCAGCACCCCGGAGGGCGCCACGGAGTACGTCCAGGCCGACGCCCGCGAACCCGATGCCATCATCGAGGCCGCGGCCAAGACCCTGGACCTCGGTCGGCCCGTCGCCCTGTCGCTCGTCGCGCTGCTGCACTTCGTCTCCGACGAGGACGGCGCGCACGACCTGGTGCGGCGACTGCTCGAACCGCTGTCTCCGGGCAGCTATCTCGTCCTTTCCCACGCAACGGGGGACTTCACCCCGGACAGCGCGGAACAGGCCCGCTCCCTGTACGAGAACCGGGGCCTCACACTGGCCCTGCGCTCCCGTGACGAGTTCGCCGAGTTCTTCACCGGACTCGAACTCGTGGAGCCGGGCGTCGCGTTGGCCGAGCGGTGGCGTCCGGATCAGGGAGAGGCCACCCCCGCTCCCGGCGGCGAACCGATACCGGGATACGCGGGCGTGGCACGCAAACCATAGAGAGAACGGGTGGGGTACGCGTGCGGTGCCGCAGCACTTTTCAGGTGCGCTGCGGCATCGCACGCGTCATTTCCGCAGATATTCGAGGCCCGGGTGCGCCGCCGTGTAGCCGTCCAGCAGCCGCCGGGCCACCGTCACCGAGTCGACCAGGGGATGCAGCGCGAACGCCTTGACCGCGCCCGCCCGCGACGCGCCGCTCGCCGCTGCCAGCACCTCGCGCTCGACCGCCTTCACCGCCGTGACCAACCCCACCGCGTGCAGCGGCAGTTGACCGACCGTCACCGGATGCGCGCCGTTCGCGTCGACCAGGCACGGCACCTCGATGACCGCGTCCGCGTCCAGCACCCGCAGCGTCGTGCCGTTGCGCACGTTCAGGATCAGGGTCGCCCGCTCGTCGCGCGCGACGGCCCGCATCAGATCGAGCGCGACCTTCTCGTAGCCGCCCGACTCCAGGTCCGCGGAGTCCCGTTCGCCCACCCCGGCCGCCGTGCGGTTCGCCGCCATGTACGTGGCCTCGCGCTCGGAGAGCGTACGGTGCCACGCGCCGAGCGCGGACTCCGGGCTCTCCGGTCCGGCCAACCCGTCGTAGAAACCGGCCTGTTGGTCGCGGAGAAAGGCGCCGCGGGTGCGTTCGGCGGACCGGTAGGCCGCTACGGTCTCGCGGTTGAAGTAGTAGTAGTGCAGATACTCGTTGGGGATCGCGCCGAGCGACGCCAGCCACTCGGGGCCGAACAGCCTGCCCTCCTCGAAGGAGCCCAGCGCAGCCGGGTCGGCCAGCAGCCGGGGCAGTTCGTCCCTGCCGTCCACCCGCAGCCCGCGCAGCCAGCCCAGATGGTTCAGCCCCACATAGTCGATCCACACCCGGTCGGGATCGGCGCCCAGCACCCGGGCGACCCGGCGGCCGAGCCCCACCGGTGAGTCGCAGATCCCGATGACCCGGTCACCGAGCACCCGCGACATGGCCTCGGTGACGAGCCCCGCCGGGTTGGTGAAGTTGATGACCCAGGCGTCGGGCGCCAGCGCCGCCACCCGCTCGGCGATCCGGACGGCGACGGGAACGGTCCGCAGCCCGTACGCGATACCGCCGGCGCCGACCGTCTCCTGCCCGAGTACCCCCTCGGCCAGGGCGACCCGCTCGTCCGCCGCGCGCCCTTCGAGCCCGCCCACCCGGATCGCGGAGAACACGAAGTCGGCGCCGAGCAGCGCCTCGTCCAGATCCGTGGTGGCCACGACCTCCGGCGCGTCCGGCACCCCCGCCGCCTGCTCGGCCAGCACCCGGGCGATGGCGCCGAGCCGCCCCCGGTCGACGTCGTACAGCGTGACCCGGGTGATCCGGCCCTCGCCGTGGTCCCCGAGCAGCGCGCCGTACACCAGGGGCACCCGGAAACCGCCACCGCCCAGAATCGTCAGCCTCATCCAGTGAACCGCCCTTCGTGTCGGTCGGCGCGGAGGTCGGCCGGCCGGTACCGATCATCCCGCGTACGGGTCGGGCACCTCACCAGGGCGGGACAGGAACGCGAAATCGCAGCCGGTGTCGGCCTGGCTGATCTGCTCCTCGTAGAGCGCCCCGTAGCCCCGGCCGAACCGCTGGGGCGGCGGCGTCCAGCCGGCCCTCCGGCGCGCCAGTTCCTCGTCGGTCACCTCGACGCGCAGCGTCCGCGCCTCGACGTCCAGCGTGATCGGATCCCCGGTGCGGACCAGGGCGAGCGGCCCGCCGACGTACGACTCGGGCGCGATGTGCAGCACGCACGCGCCGTAACTCGTGCCGCTCATCCGGGCGTCGGAGATCCGCACCATGTCCCGCACCCCCTGTTCGAGCAGATGCGCCGGGATCGGCAGCATGCCGTACTCGGGCATCCCGGGACCGCCCCGCGGCCCCGCGTTGCGCAGCACCAGTACGTGGTCCGCTGTGATCCCGAGGTCCGGGTCGTCGATGGTGCGCTGCATGGTCCGGTAGTCGTCGAAGACCACGGCGGGCCCGGTGTGCCGCAGCAGCTCCGGATCGGCGGCGATGTGCTTGATCACGGCGCCGTCCGGGCACCAGCGCGCGGTAGGCGCCCCGGTCCACCTGCCCCGCCGCGTCGAAGGGGGTGACGGGGATCGCGACGACCTCCGCGAGCGCGGCCCGCTGCGCGGCGGTCACAGGGCGTGCCCCGTCGTGGCGTCGACATGGCCGGGCACCTCGTCGTGCCGGTCGCCCACCGAGAGCGTGCCGCTCGGCTCGACCACCAGGAGCGAGGCGCCGCCCGCCGACGACGGCTTGTGCCAGATCCCGCGCGGGACGGTGAAGACCGAGCCGCGCGCAAGGGTGACGGTCCGCTCGCCGCCGTCCTCGCGCAGCCCGATCAGCAGCTCCCCTTCCAGCACCTGGAAGAACTCGTCCGTCTCCTCGTGGACGTGCCAGATGTGCTCACCCGCCACCTTGGCGATCCGGATGTCGTAGTCGTTGACCCGGGTCACGATGCGCGGACTCCACAGGGCGTCGAAGGAGTCGAGGGCGGCGGCCAGGGCGATGGGCTCGGGGCCGGCCTGCGTGCTCGGCTGCGTGCTGGGCTCAGTGGTCATGGCTCCATCGTCGGTGTTGCCGCCCGCCTCGTGTGAGTGCTAGGAATCGCGTATGCCGCAAGATTCCTCGCACCGGGTCGTGATGATCGTCGCCGACGGCTCCAACCCCTTCGAGATGGGCGTCGCCACCGAGATGTTCGGACTCGACCGGCCGGAGATCGGCCGGCCCTGGTACGACTTCGAGCTGTGCGCCGAGACCCCCTCGGTCCGGATGCACTCCGGTTTCTTCCAGCTCTCCGGCGTCGCGGGGCTCGAAGCGGTGGACCGGGCCGACACCGTCATCGCGCCCAACCGCCCCGACCCCGAGACCCCGCCGTCGCCCGCGGTCCTGGACGCCGTCCGGCGGGCGGCCGCGCGCGGCGCCCGGCTGGTGAGCTTCTGCAGCGGCTCGTTCACGCTGGCCGCCGCCGGGGTGCTGGACGGTCGGCGGGCCACCACCCACTGGCGCTGGGCGCGCCAGTTCGCCGAGCGCTTCCCCGCCGTACGGCTCGATCCCGACGTGCTGTTCGTGGACGACGGCGACATCGTCACCGCCGCGGGGAGTTCGGCCGCGCTCGACGCGTGCCTTGAGCTGATCCGCCGCGACCACGGCGCGCGGGCGGCGGTCGCCGTCAGCCGCAGGCTCGTCTTCGCGCTGCACCGCGACGGCGGCCAGCGGCAGTTCATCGAGCAGCCGCTGCCCGCCGTCCCCGACTCCTCGCTCGGCCCGCTGCTCGACTGGGCCACCGCCCATCTCGACACCCCGCTGACCGTCCCCGACCTGGCGGCGCGCGCCGCGGTCAGCCAGGCGACGCTGCACCGCCGCTTCCGCACCCAGCTCGGCACCACCCCGCTGGCCTGGCTCACCGCCCAGCGGGTCGCCCTCGCCTGCCGGCTGATGGAGCACGGCGAGACCCGGCTCGATCGGGTGGCCAGGCTCAGCGGCCTCGGCACCGCGGCGAACCTGCGCGCCCAACTGCGCCGGCGCACCGGACTGCCGCCCAGCGCGTACCGCAGACGCTTCGGTCCGGGACAGCACCCCGGGGCTCTCCCGGCCGCCGCCGAGGCACAATAGGGGCATGTCCCGACGTCCCGCCCGCCCCCGGCGCACCGGCGCCACCGGCCCCGGCACCCGCCCCTCGGCCCCCGCGGAGCACCCCGCCGCCGCGCAGTGCCCGTGCGGGCTGCCCGCCCCGTACGGCGAGTGCTGCGGGCGGTTCCACATCGGGCCCACGACCGCGCCCACCGCCGTGCTGCTGATGCGCTCGCGCTACAGCGCCTTCGTGGTGCTGGACGAGTCGTATCTGCTGAAGACCTGGGACCCGGCCACCCGTCCCTCGGGCGTCGACCTCGACCCGGCGATGCGCTGGACCGGCCTGGAGATCCTGGACAGCACCGAGGGCACCGCCTTCCACACCCATGGCACGGTCACCTTCCGGGCGGGCTACACCAACCTGGGCAGCCGGGGCGCGCTGCACGAACGCAGCCGCTTCGCCCGGCACGACGGCGCCTGGGTCTACGTGGACGGCAGCTACCTCGACTGACCGGCTGCTCCGATCCCGCCCAGGCTGCCCCGTCCCGCCCCGGCTGATCAGTCCTCCACCGCCGTCGCGCCGGCCGGCACCCGGCGCGGGGCCGGGCGCAGCGGCCTGGCCAGGTCCTCGGCGAGCAGCCGCTTGGCGATGGAGTCCACGGCCCGGCGCAGCTCGGCGTCGCTCGGCGCGCCCCGGTCGGTGGCCAGCCGCTCGTTGAGCCAGCGCCCCCAGGCCGAGGTGATCAGCGCCGCCTCCCGGCGCCCCGCCTCGGTGTGCGCGAAGAGATTGCCGTGCCGGGTGAGATAGCCCTCGTCCACCATCCGCTGGAAGACCGGCACCAGCACCTCGGGAGGCATGCTGCGGCTGGCGGCGATCAGTCCGATGCTCGCGTGCCCCACCAGCCTGCTGAACAGCTCCACCTGCATCACGGCCCAGGCGCCCGCGACATCGAGCCGGGTGTCCGAGGCGACGACGATGCCGCGCCCGGTGTCCGGGTGCGCGCTGTGCAGGATCTTGGCGACGGACAGCTCCAGCACCCGCGCCGAGTTGCTGCCGCTCGGCGAGGCGAACCCCTCGCCCATGTCGGTGGAGCCGGCCCGCGCCGAGTCCCGCAGCTTCACCTGCTTGAGGAAGAGTGCGACCACGAACCCGACGAGCGCGACCGGCACCGCCCACAGGAACACCGTCTGCAGCGCGTCCGTGTACGACTGCACGAGCGGACCCGACTGGGCGGCCGGCAGCCGGTGCAGGCTCCGCGGGCTCCCCGCCGCCTTCGAGACCGCCGCCGCGTTCCCGCCGTTCCTGACCGCCCCCGCGATGCCCGTACGCAGATGGCCGCTCAGCGAGTTGGCGTAGATCGTGCCGAAGACGGCCGTACCGAACGAACTGCCCAGCGTACGGAAGAAGGTCACCCCGGACGTCGCCGTGCCGAGGTCCGAGTAGTCGACGGTGTTCTGCACCGCGATGGTCAGCACCTGCATGGACAGTCCGATGCCGACACCGAGCACGAACATGTACAGGGATTCCAGCCACACCCCGGAGCCGGGGCCCATGTGCGACATCAGATACAGCCCGACCGCCATCACCAGCGTCCCGACGACGGGGAAGTAGCGGTACGAGCCGGTCTTGCTGACGACGTTGCCGCTGAAGACCGAGGCGAGCAGCAGACCGATCACCATCGGCAGGGTGCGCACCCCGGAGATCGTCGCCGAGTCGCCCTTGACGTATTGGAGATAGGTGGGCAGGAAGGTCAGCGCGCCGAGCATCGCGAAACCCACGATGAAGCTGAGGACGGAGCAGACAGCGAACACCGGATTGCCGAACAGCCGCATCGGCAGCATCGGTTGGGCCGCCCGGGTCTCGGCCACGCAGAACAGCGCGAGCGCCACGACACCGCCGACGAACAGCCCGATGATCGTCGGCGAGCCCCAGGCGTACTGGTTGCCGCCCCAACTCGTCGCCAGGATCAGGGCGCTGGCCCCGACCGCGACCAGCGCGATGCCCAGGTAGTCGACGACCGGGCGCAGCGACGAGCGGACGGCGGGGATGGTACGGGCGGCGGCCACGACCACCAGCGCCGCGATCGGGACATTGACGTAGAAGCACCAGCGCCAGGTCAGATGGTCGGTGAACACCCCGCCGAGCAGCGGTCCGACGACCGTCGCCACCCCGAACACGGCGCCGATGGCGCCCTGGTACTTGCCGCGCTCGCGCAGCGGGATGACATCGGCGATCAGCGCGATGGCGGTGACCATGAGACCGCCCGCGCCGATGCCCTGGAGCGCGCGGAAGGAGATCAGCAGGATCATGTCGGTCGCGAGGCCGCAGAGGAACGAGCCGGTGATGAAGACGACCGCCGAGACCTGGAAGACCAGCTTGCGCCCGAACATGTCGCCGAACTTGCCGACGAGGACCGTGGAGACCGTCTCGGCCAGCAGATACGCGGTGACCACCCAGGACATGTGGGAGGCGCCGCCGAGGTCGGCGACGATCGTCGGCAGCGCCGTGCCGACGATCGTCTGGTCGAGCGCGGCCAGCAGCACACCGAGCATGATCGTGCCGAAGACGATGTTCCGCTGCCGTCCTTCGAGCACGGGGGGTTCGGGAGCCGGCGCCGGGGGCTTGGTCTCGCTGGCTGTGGTCACCCTTGCACCGTCACACCGCGCAGCCGCCGCCGCATGCGGGGGGTGGCCAGACCGGTGAGGCTCGTAGGATCACCGCGTGACGCGCGTCCTGGTCTTCAGCCGTACCACCGCCTTCCGGCACGACTCGATCCCGGCGGGGATCCGCGCCTTCCAGGAGCTGGGCGCCGAGCACGGCTTCGCCGTGGAGGCGACCGAGGACCCGGCGGCGCTGGAGGGCGGCCCCGGCCGGTACGGCGCCGTGGTCTTCCTCTCCACCAGCGGCGACGTCCTCACCCCCGCTGGACGCGCCGGGCTGCGGGCGCACTGCGCCGCGGGCGGCGGCTTCATGGGGGTCCATCTGGCCGCGGGCACCGAGGGCGGCTGGCCGTTCTACGGCGAGCTGGTCGGCGCCCGGTTCGTCCGCCATCCGGCGCTGCAACCGGGCCTGGTCAGGGTCGAGGACCGGGACCACCCGGCGACCCGGCATCTGCCCGCCGCATGGCGGTGCACCGACGAGTGGTACGAGTTCGACGTCGGCGTGCGCGGCCGGTCGCGGGTCCTCGCCTCGGCCGACGGCACGTCGTACGAGGGCGGTGCGCCCGGCGCTGACCGGCCGCTGGTGTGGTGCCACGAACACGGCGGCGCCCGGGTCTTCTACACCGCCCTCGGCCACACCGAGGAGTCCTACGCGACCCCGGCTTCCGCGCCCATCTGCTGGGCGGCCTGCGGTCCGTCACCGCCCCGGCTGCTCAGGGTCCGGCGGCTCAGGGCCCGGCCAGCACCTGAGCCAGGTCGTAGCTCACCGGCTCCGCCAACTGGGCGTAGGTGCAGCTCTCCGGCGTACGCTCCGCGCGCCACCTGCGGAACTGGGCGGTGTGCCGGAAGCGGTCGCCCTCCATGTGGTCGTACGCCACCTCGCAGACCCGCTCGGGCCGCACCGGCAGCCAGGACAGGTCCTTCTTGCCCGACCAGCGGCTCGGCGCGCCCGGCAGCCTGGCGCCCTCGTGCGCCGACTCGCGCGCCCAGGCGGCCCACGGATGGCCCTCGACGGAGTCCATCAGCAGCGGCGCCAGCTCCTCGACCAGCTCGGCGCGGCGCTTCATGGAGAACGCGGCGCAGACCCCGACATGCTGGAGCACCCCCTCGGCGTCGTGCAGCCCCAGCAGCAGCGACCCGACCACGGGGCCGCTCTTGTGCAGCCGGTAGCCCGCCACCACCACATCGGCGGTCCGCTCGTGCTTGATCTTGTACATCGCCCGGACGTCCGGGCGGTACGGCAGGTCGAGCGGCTTGGCGACGACCCCGTCGAGCCCCGCGCCCTCGTACTGCTCGAACCACTCCCCGGCCAGCTCGATGTCGGTGGTCGCGGGCGCCACGTACACCGGCGGCCCCGCGCCCACCAGCGCCGCCTCCAGCGCCTCCCTGCGCAGCGACTGCGGTCTTGCCAGCAGCGAGGCGTCCCCCTTGGCCAGCAGGTCGAAGGCGACGAAGCTCGCCGGGGTCTGCTCGGCCAGCAGCTTCACCCGGGAGTCCGCCGGGTGGATCCGCTCGGTCAGCCGGTCGAAGTCCAGCCGGCCCTCGTGCACGATCACGATCTCGCCGTCCAGCACGCACCGGTCGGGCAGCTCGGCGCGCAGGGCTGTGACCAGCTCGGGGAAGTAGCGGGTGAGCGGCTTGCCGTTCCGGCTGCCGATCACCACCTCGTCCCCGTCGCGGTGCACGATCGCCCGGAAGCCGTCCCACTTCGCCTCGTACTGCATACCGGGCGGGATGGCGGCGACGGACTTGGCGAGCATCGGCTTCACGGGCGGCATCACCGGCAGATCCATGCGTCGATTGTGCGCGGTAAAAGGTGCGGGCGCTCGACGTGCGTTCGATGTGCGGGCGGCGCCGGGGCCGCCTACGGTGACGAGCATGGTTGCAGCGGTGGAGCTGGAGGCGGGCGGCAGGACCGTACGGCTGTCCAGCCCCGAGAAGGTCTACTTTCCCGAGCGCGGCTTCACCAAGCTGGACGTGGCCCGCTACTACCTGGCCGTGGGGGACGGGATCACCCGCGCCCTGCGCGACCGGCCCACCACCCTGGAGCGCTTCCCCGAAGGCGTCGGGGGCGAGTCGTTCTTCCAGAAGCGGGCGCCGAAGAACCTGCCCGACTGGATCCCCACCGCGCACATCACCTTCCCCAGCGGCCGCAGCGCCGACGAGATCCGGCCGACCGAGGTCGCCGCCGTGCTCTGGGCCGCCAACCTCGGCTGCCTCACCTTCCACCCCTGGCCGGTACGGGGTGACCGGCTCGACCACCCCGACGAGCTGCGGATCGACCTCGACCCGCAGCCGGGCACCGACTTCGCCGACGCGGTCAGGGCGGCGCACGAGCTGAACGCCTTCCTCGGCGAGCTGGGGCTCACCGGCTGGCCCAAGACGTCCGGCGGGCGCGGCCTGCACGTCTTCGTACCGATCGAGCCGCGCTGGACCTTCACCCAGGTGCGCCGCGCCGCCATCGCCACCGGGCGCGAGCTGGAGCGCCGGATGCCGGGCCGGGTCACCACGGCCTGGTGGAAGGAGGAGCGCGGCGAGCGGATCTTCGTCGACTACAACCAGACGGCGCGCGACCGCACCATCGCCTCCGCCTACTCCGTACGGCCCCGGCCGCACGCCCCGGTCTCGGCGCCGCTGCGCTGGGACGAGCTGGACGACGTGGCGCCGCAGGACTTCGACATCGCCACGATGCCGGTCCGCTACGCCGACGTCGGTGACGTCCACGCGGGGATGGACGAGCATCCGCACAGCCTGGAAGGGCTGCTGGAGCTGGCCGACCGCGACGAGCGCGACCACGGCCACGGCGATCTGCCCTACCCGCCGGACTATCCGAAGATGCCGGGGGAGCCGAAGCGGGTCCAGCCGAGCAAGGCCAGGCCCGAGAAGCCGGAGTAGCCCGAGCAGCGGGGTGCCCCCTCCCCGCGCGGTGTGCGCGGGGAGGGGGCACCCTGGTCAACCGGCCGGGTCGCTGCCGGTCACAGCTCCTTGATGCGGACGTTGCGGTACGAGACCAGGTCCGTGGTGCTGTGGTTCTGCAGGCCGATGTAGCCGGACGCGTAACGCCGTCCGTCCGTGCCCACGTCGCCGTCGCGCGGCGGCTCGAAGGACTGGCCCGCGTTGTTGTCGAACTCGTTGATCAGGACACCGTTGCGGAAGATCTTGAAGTGCTGATCGACCGCCTGGATCTCGTAGTCGTTCCAGGTGCCCTTGGTGGTGGGATGCGCCCCGGCCAGACCCACGCGGTCGAAGCCGTAGACCGACCCGGTCTTGTACATGTCGCCGCCAGGACCGTCGTAGACCTGGATCTCGTGGCCGTAGTTGATGGCCACCCACTCAGGACGGGACTCCCCGGGGAAGTCGTGCGGCTGCGGGAAGCGGATGAAGACCCCGCCGTTGGCGTTACCTGTGCCGGTGGCGTCGTCGCGGAACTGGAGCTTCAGCGAGAAGTTGTCGTACTTCCGCACCGGGTACCACTCCATGCCCAGACTGCCCCCGACCGTCGGGTTGACGGTCATGGTGCCGTCCGTGGTCAGATCGATCTGACCACCGCCGACATGCTCCCACTTGTCGAAGGACGCCTGGGTGCCGTCGAAGATGTCCTTGTACCCCTCGGTCTGGCCCGGGAGGCCGATCTTCGACTGCTTGGCGGCCTTGGTGATCGCCTTCTGCTCGCGCTTGTCGATGACGTTCTCGCTCAGCAACTGGCCGAGCACACCGTCGACATGCTTCAGGAAGAGCGCCTGCGAGGTCCACTCGCGCTCGTCCTCGATCCGCTCGTTGATCGTGCAGCGGTTGCTGGTGATCCGGTTCGGCACACCCGTGTCGACCGTGCCGACGATGACCGTGAGCCGCTCGTCGTGCTCGGCGCACGGGGGCGGCGGCACGCCACCGCCCTCGACGACGGTGAACGACACCTCCTTGGCCTGCGAGGTGTTGCCGGCCTTGTCGGTCGCGCGGTGCGCCAGCGTGTGCGCGCCCGCCCGGTCGACGATGACCGGCGTGGTGTACGCGAGGTACGGGCCCGCGTCGATCGAGTACTCGACCTTGTCGACGCCCGAGTCGTCGTCGGTGGCCGTGAGGGTCACCTTCGCGCTCGTGATGTAGGCGCCGTTCGAGTTCTTGCTGCCCGTGACGGCCGCCGAGGTCACCGGAGCCGTCGTGTCCTCGGCCGGCGGCGCCACGACGGTGAAGTCGACCGACTTCTCCGCCGCCGCGTTGCCCGCCTTGTCGGTCGCGCGGTAGCGGACCGTCCGGGCGCCGGTCTCATGGACCATCACCGGCGCGGTGTACGGCTGCCAGGCACCGTCGGCGCCGATCGCGTACTCGATGGTGTTGACGCCCGACCCGGTGTCGGACGCGGTCACCGTGACCGTGGCCATGCCCAGGTAGTTGCCGTCCGCGTCCTGCTCGCCGCTCACGGTCGCCGAGGTCTCGGGCGCCGTGGTGTCGTCGGTCGGCGGCGCCACGACGGTGAAGTCGACGGACTTTTCCGCCGCCGCGTTGCCGGCCTTGTCGGTCGCCCGGTATCTGATCGACTGGTCACCGACCTGGTCCACCACCACGGGGGCGGTGTAGGGCTGCCACGCGCCGTCGGCGCCGACCGCGTACTCGATCGTGCCGACACCGGACGAGTCGTCCGTCGCCGTCACCGTGACCGTCGCCGAACCGACGTACGCGCCGTCGGCGTTCTGCTGTCCGTCCACCTTGGCCGCGGTCTCGGGCGCGGTGGTGTCCTCGCCACCGCCGCCGTCGGTCACGACCAGGATGCCGGTCATCATGTTGTGGCCGGGCATGCTGCAGAAGTAGCGGTAGGTGCCCGGGGTCAGGTTGACCTCGACCGAGTGCTTGCCGCCGGTGTCGTCGGCCGGGTTGGCCAGGATGTTGACCGAGACGTCGTTGTTGTAGTCGGAGTTGGAGACGTCGAAGGTCAACGTGTGCGGCATGCCGGTGGTGTTGCCGGTCGCCGCGCTGTTCTCGAAGACGAGCGTCGCGGGGCCGGCCACCGCCGTGGCCGGTGCGCTGAGGAAGTGGTCGATGGGGTCGCCGGCCGTCCAGTTGAGCGTCTGGGCAGCCGCCGCACCCGCCTTGGCATCGGCGCCGGAGCGTCCGTACGCCGCGGTCGAGGTCAGCCCCAGCACCAGCAGCAACGCACCCACCAGGGCGGTCCAGAGGCGTAGCGGTCGCTGTCTCACTGGGCTGCCTTCCTGGCGAGGTCCTTGGCGGCCGGAGTGGGCGCACCGCCCTTGTAGGTGATGTGCCACAGTGCGGAGTCCTTGTCGGAGTTGAAGAAGCCGCGCCCGTAGTCGAGGACGTAGAGCGAACCGTCCGGGGCGAACTTCCAGTCCATCAGGTTGCGGATACCGCCCGCGCCGACCGGAATGATCTTCCGCAGCGAGTCGGCGCTGACGGGCAGCCCGCCCTCGCCGGCGTTCTTCGGGTCCATCTGCACCGCGTGGCGCGGGTTGGTGGCGTCGTAGAAGTCACCCACGAACCACTTGCCGTCCCAGTACTCGGGCCACTTGACGCTGCTGTTGACCGTCGGGTCGAACCGGTAGACCGGGCCGTCCATGGTGGCCTGGCCGCCGCCCTTGAGCCACGGCAGCAGGTACTTCGCCTGGCTCGCGTCGTAGCTGGGCACGCCGTCCGCGTTGCGCGGGTAGTCGGGCGCACCGCCCTGCGGCGAGTACCAGATGTTGTTGGCCTCGGCCGGCGGGATGTTCACCAGGCCGTCGTTGTTGGGCGACTCGTTCTTCAGGTGGTCGCAGTCGTACCAGCCGAGCGGCTTGGTCGGGTCGGGCAGGTTGCGGTCGCGGTAGGGCTGCTTGTTGCCCATGCAGTACGGCCAGCCGTGGTTGCCCGCGTGGGTGATGACCGAGAAGGTGTCGTACTTCGCCGGGCCCCAGGTGGTGCTCGGCTCACCCGCGTCGGGTCCGACCCAGCCCGCGTAGAGCGTGTCGGTCTTCTTGTCGATGGAGATACGTGCCGGGTTGCGCACGCCCATCACGTAGATCTCACCGCGGGTCTTGCCGCCGCCCTCGGCGGTCTCCTTGCCGGTGAAGAGGTTCCCCTCCGGCAGGGTGTACGTGCCGTCCTGCTCGGGGTGGATCCGCAGGATCTTGCCGTTGAGGTTGTTGGTGTTGCCCGCCGTGCGGCGCGCGTCGGCGAAGGAGACGCCCTTGTAGTTGGGCTCCGGGTTGTTGCCCGAGTAACCGTCGCTGAACTGCGACGAGTTGTTGTCACCGACGGCGATGTACAGGTTGCCCTTCGAGTCGAAGGCCATCCCGCCGCCCGCGTGGCAGCAACTGTGGATCTGGGCCGGCCACTGGAGCAGCACCTTCTCGGAGGTCATGTCCAGCTTGTTGGTCGTCAGGTTCAGGGTGAACCGCGCGACCCTGCGCTGCCCGATCCGGGTGTCCCGGTCGATCTCGGAGAACGGCGAGTAGTAGACGTACACCCAGCCGTTGGTCGCGAAGTTCGGGTCCAGGGTGATCCCCAGCAGCCCCTCCTCGACCTTGACCAGCTCGTCGCCGCCGCCCTTGTTGCCGAAGACCGTCAGCGATCCGGCGAGGGTCACCTGCTTCGTCTTCGGGTCGTAGATGTGGATCTGGCCGATGCCCTTGCCGACGTTCGGGTCGTTCCAGTCCGTCACCACTGGCGCGTTCGCGGCGCCGCCGCCGCGGCCGATGTAGATCACCCGGCCGTCCGGCATGATCGTCATGCCGTGCGGCTCGCCGATCTGGTCCTGCTGGTCGGGCTGGTTCGGCTGGGTGACGCGCTCCGCCGTGTAGTTGGCGTCGATGGTCGCCTTGCAGTCGGCGCGCGAGAGGCGCGTCGTCCACTGGAGGGCGCCGCGCAGGTGGTCGCGGAAGTCGGCCTCGGCGTACGAGTCGGCCGTGCCGCCCATGGCGGTGTAGAAGGAGCGGCCGCCGTCGTAGTCGCGGCACCAGGAGACCGGGTGGTCGGCGCCGTTGGCGCCGGTGCCCGGCTGGTAGCTGCTCTCCCTGACCTTGGCCACGGTGTGCACCGAACCGGTCGGGTTGGTGGCCCAGTTGAACCACTGGTCGGAGCGCTTCCACTCCAGCGGCAGATCCTTGGTCGCCGGGTGGACGCGGTCGCCGACCTCGACGGTCGCGCGCTGGACGGCCGGCGGGGCCGAGGCCGCGGGCCGGGCACCGATGAGTCCGGTGAACCAGTCCGAGTACGGCTCGGTGTTGGCCGCGTCGTGGATCCCGAGGAAGCCGCCGCCGGCCTCCACGTACGACTCAAGCCCGGCTTCCTGGTCGGGGTCGAGCACATCGCCGCCGCCCGTCAGGAAGACGACAGCGTTGTACTTGCCGAGCTTGTTGGCGTTGGTGAAGACCGAACCGTCCGCGGTGGCCTCGGTCTTGAAGCGCTTGCCCGCCGGGCTGGTCTGCCCGATGGCCTCGATCGCCTCGATACCGGCGTTGACGACAGGCGACTCCTCGGTGGCCGACGCGTAGTAGACGAGCACCTTGACGTTCGAGCCGCCGGGCGGCGAAGGAAGGTCAAGTGCCTTCGCCGTGGAGACCGGCGCCTGGTTGGCGGTCGCGGCGGTTCCGCCGAGCAGAGATGCCGCCATCGCGCCGGCCAGCAGAGCCACGGTTATTCCGCGCCTCGATCTTGACCGGTGATGTGGTGCGCGCTGCATGTTTCACCCACCCCTCTTTGGTCACAGCAACAGCCAGGAAAGCTAGACCCCTTTCGGCGGTCCGCCAATAGCTATGACCGGAATCCCACAAACTTTGTCCTGAGTGTGGATAAACGAAGATCCCTGGTCTACCGTGTGGCCGTCCCCGGGGTAATAAGCCCCTGCAAATTCCGTACGGCACGCGGGAGTTCGGCATGGCCATGGACAGACGGAGCTTCAACCGGCGGCTGTTGGCAGGCGGCGCCGCCGCGACGGGCGTGACGTCGCTCGCGGTCGCATCGGCCCCAGCGGCCACGTCAGCCACCTCCGCCACCTCGGCGGCGACCCCTCCGAAGACCGCGCCCGCCGGCGGACAGGTGCGTCATATCACCCTGTTCGCCGAGAAGTTGGCGGACGGCTCGATGGGCTACGGCCTGGAGAAGGGCAAGGCGACGGTCCCGGGACCGCTCATCGAGCTGGTCGAGGGCGACACGCTGCACATCGACTTCGAGAACACCATGGACGTGGCCGCCAGCCTCCATGTCCACGGCGTCGACTACGACGTCGCCAGCGACGGCACCAGGATGAACAAGAGCCATGTGGAACCGGGCGGCAAGCGCACCTACACCTGGCGCACCCACGCCCCGGGCAAGCGGGCCGACGGCACCTGGCAGCCGGGCAGCGCCGGCTACTGGCACTACCACGACCACGTCGTGGGCACCGACCACGGCACCGGTGGCATCCGGGCCGGCATGTACGGCCCCGTGGTGGTCCGCAGGAAGGGCGACATCCTGCCCGACAAGCAGTTCACCATCGTCTTCAACGACCTGCAGATCAACAACAAACCGGCGGCCGAGTCGCCCAACTTCGAGGCCACGGTGGGCGACCGGCTCGAAGTCATCATGATCACGCACGGTGAGTACTACCACACGTTCCATATCCACGGTCACCGCTGGGCCGACAACAGGACCGGCCTGCTGACCGGACCCGACGACACCAGCCCGGTCATCGACACGAAGATCACCGGTCCTGCCAACTCCTTCGGCTTCCAGATCATCGCCGGGGAGCATGTGGGCGCGGGCGCCTGGATGTACCACTGCCATGTGCAGAGCCACTCCGACATGGGCATGGCCGGGATGTTCCTGATCGCCAAGCCGGACGGCACCATCCCCAACTACGACCCGGACCACCACCCGATGGGCGCGAAGGGAGCGACGGCGAAGGGGACGAAGGGCGTGGCCGACATGCCCGGCATGGACCACTCCGCCCACTGAGCACGGACCGCTGCGCCCACCGAGGCGGAGCGCACCTGGTACGGGCGTGACACACATGCGGCGCCGGCGTATCAGGAGGAGACTCGGAAGTACGCGCGACGTGTGTCACGACGGGTCTCCACCGAAGGAGCGCACCATGCTCACCAGGCCGTTCGCCGCCGGCTCCCCGAACTGGACCGATCTCGCCACCCCTGACATCGAGGACGCGACCGGCTTCTACGGCGGGCTGTTCGGCTGGACGTTCCGGTCGGCGGGGCCCGAGGCCGGCGGGTACGGCATGTTCCAGCTCGACGGCAGGACCGTCGCCGGGGCCATGGCCGTACCGCCGGACCAGGCGCCGCCGTCCTGGTCGCTCTACTTCCAGGCGCCGGACGCGCAGGCCACGGCGAAGGCCGTCGCCAAGGGCGGCGGCTCCGTGGTGCTCAAGCCGACGGACGTCATGGACATCGGCAGGATGTCGGTCTTCAGCGATCCGTCGGGGGCCGGGTTCTCGGTCTGGCAGCCCGGCCACACCAAGGGCATGGGCCTGGTCGACGCGCCCGGCAGCCTGTGCTGGACCGAGCTGTACACCCCGGACGAGGCGGCGGCCTACGGCTTCTACCGGTCCGTCTTCGGCTGGGAGAGCATCAGCATGCCGATGCCGGGCGGCGGCGGCTCGTACCGGATGGTGCACCCGGCGGGGCACAGCCCCGACAGCATATTCGGCGGCTTCGTACCGCTCGGCTCCGACCCGCTGGAGAAGGACAGCCATCCGCACTGGCTGCTGTACTTCGCTGTCGAGGACTGCGACGCCGCCGTACGGACCGCCGAGCGGCTCGGCGGCGGCGTGCGGCTGGCCCCGACCGACATCGAGGGCGTCGGCAGGTTCGCCAAGCTGACCGACCCGTACGGCGCCGAGTTCGCCGTCATGCGCGGCGCGGCCCCGGAGGCGTGAGCGACCGCCCCAGGTGACCCGTTGACGCTTCGTCAAGAAGATGTTTATCGCGGCCGGGCAAGGTGTGCCCATGCCGATCAACGTCACCGACAGCACCGTGGACCGCGTCATGGACAGCACGCCAGAGCCGTACGCCCACCGCGACGACGCACTCGCCTGGCAGGAGAGCGCCCTGTGCGCCCAGACAGGCGCCGACTTCTTCTTCCCCGCCCCTGGCTCGTCGACGCGCGAGGCGAAGCAGCTCTGCGGCGCCTGCGAGGGCCGGGAGGCGTGCCTCGCCTACGCGCTGGACCACGACGAGCGGTTCGGGGTGTGGGGCGGCCTCTCCGAGAAGGAGCGGCAGCGGCTGCGCAGGGCCCGCGGCTGATCGCGGTCCTTCGCCGGGCGCCGGTCAGCGCGTGATGCGGAACGTCTCCCCGAGCGCACCCGAGTCGCCGCCGCGGCCGAGGGCCACGGCCACGACGACGATCACGGGAGCGCCTGCGAGAAGGAGGCGGGTGGCCGGCTTCACGGTGGAAGGCGTACGACGCGCGCACGCCCGTCCCGGGTGGGCTCAGCCCGCAGCGCGGGCCGCCATCCGCGCCTTGCGGGCGGCGAGCTTCTCGTCGAACTTGCTCGCCTCGGAGTCCAGACCGCCCATGTACACGCCGATCTCCTCCTGCGCCCTGAGCCCCTCGGGGCCGAGCCCGTCGATGTCGAGCACCTTCAGGTAGCGCAGGATCGGCTGGAGCACGTCGTCGTGGTGGATCCGCATGTTGTAGATCTCCCCTATGGCCATCTGGGCCGCCGCGCGCTCGAAGCCCGGCATGCCGTGCCCCGGCATCCGGAAGTCGACGACGACGTCCCGCACGGCCAGCATGGTCGCGTCGGGGGCCAGCTCGAAGGCGGCGCCCAGCAGGTTCCGGTAGAAGACCATGTGCAGGTTCTCGTCGGTGGAGATCCTGGCCAGCATCCGGTCGCAGACCGGGTCGCCCGACTGGTGCCCGGTGTTGCGGTGCGAGACTCGGGTCGCCAGCTCCTGGAAGGCCACATACGCCACGGAGTGCAGCATCGAGTGGCGGTTGTCGGACTCGTACCCCTCCGACATGTGCGCCATCCGGAACTGCTCCAGCTTGTCCGGGTCGACGGCGCGTGAGGCGAGCAGGTAGTCCCGCATCACGATGCCGTGCCTGCCCTCCTCGGCGGTCCAGCGGTGCACCCAGGTGCCCCAGGCGCCGTCGCGGCCGAAGAGGGAGGCGATCTCGTGGTGGTAGCTGGGGAGGTTGTCCTCGGTCAGCAGATTGACCACGAGCGCCGTCTTGCCGATGTCGGTGACCTTGGACTGGTCCGGCGCCCACGCCTCGCCGTCGTCGAAGAGGCCGGGGAAGTTGCGCGCGTCGGACCAGGGCACGTACTCGTGCGGCATCCAGTCCTTGGTCGTCTTGAGATGGCGATTGAGCTCCTTCTCCACCACCTCTTCGAGGGCGTACAGCAGTCGGGCGTCGGACCACGCGTCCGAACTGCCGAGGTGCGGAGAGGTGAGCGTCACGGGTACTCCTGGGGACGGGAGAGGAAAACCTACGGACTCGTAGGTTACGAGACCGTAGGTTAAAGCCGAGGTAAGCCTCTGGCCAAGACCCGGGGAACGGACCCCTTCCGGCCGGGGTCCGCGACCGGGCGTCTGAGGGGGGAGAAGCGCAGGTCAGACGTACAAGTCACGCAGGCGCACGGACAGGCAGGTGACACAGCCCTCAAGTTTCTCGAATTCACTGATGTCGACCAGTACCGGCTGGTAGCCGAGACTCGCGAACAGCTCGGCCGTCTTGGGCGCGCTCGCCGCCATCAGCAGCCGGCCGCCGCCGAGCAGCACCACATGCGCGCCGGACTCCTCCGGCACCGGCAGGAAGCGCGGGAAGACGGACGGCACGTCCACCAGCGGCTCGTAACCGATCACCGTGGCGTCCGGCAGCGCCGTCACCGCCGACTTCAGATGGAGCACCTTGCTCACGGGTACGGCCACGACGCGCGCCCCGAGCGGTTCGAAGGCCGCCCTGAGCTGCTGCACGCCCGCCGCGTTCGTCCGGCCGCCCTGCCCCACGTACACGGTGTCGCCGGTCTTCAGCACATCACCGCCGTCGAGCGTGCCCGGCTCCCACACCCAGTTGACCGAGCAGCCGAGCCGGCCCAACTCCTGCTCGACCGCGGCCGTCTCGTCCCGGCGGGACAGCGCCCCGGGCCGGGCGACGAGGGCCACGTTGCGGAACATCACCACCGTGTCCTCGACGAACACCCCGTCCGGGCAGTCGTCTGCGGGCGCCACCTCGACGGTCTCCCAGCCGTGCTCGCGCAGCGTCCTGACGTACTCAGCCCACTGCCGCTCCGCGAGCGCGGTGTCGACGCCGGTACGTTCGCGATGGGTGACCAGCCCCTCCGCGAGGCGCGGGCTCGGGCGGCGGATCAGGGCTTTCCTGCTGGGCACGGGCGTCTCTCCAGGTCCATGAAGGTTCCGGTCGCGTCCATCATGACCCGATGTGCCCCCGTTACGGAATGGCCGGATCCCGTCGCAGGTGCTCGGCCGTGCTGGACTTCGGGTCGTCCAGCAACTGGCGCGGAGTGCCTTCGAACACGATCTCACCACCATGTTTACCGCCGCCGGGACCCAGATCGATCACCCAGTCCGAACGTTTCACGACATCCATACTGTGCTCCACACAAATCACCGAGTTGCCCGCGTCCACCAGCCGGTCGAACAGGGCGACCAGCGTGCGCACATCGGCCAGGTGCAGCCCGGTGGTCGGCTCGTCGAGCACGTACACACTGCCGGTGCGGTGCAGTTGGGTGGCGAGTTTGACGCGCTGGCGCTCGCCCCCGGACAGGGAGCTGAGCGGCCTGCCGAGCGCGAGGTAGGTGAGCCCGACCTCGTGCAGGGCGCGCAGCTTGCGCAGCAGCGCCCGGTCGCCGGTGAACTCCAGGAACTCCGCGGCGCGCGCCGCCGTCATCTCCAATACGTCCACGATGGAGGCGCCGCGCACCCGGTGCTTCAGCACGTCGTCGTGGAACCGCCGCCCGCCGCAGGCTTCGCAGACCGCGGTCACCGGATCCATGAAGGCCAGATCGGTGTGGATGACACCGCGCCCGGCGCAAGTCCCGCAGGCCCCCGCGGAGTTGAAGCTGAACAGGCCGGGGTCGACACCGTTCTCCTTGGCGAAGAGCGCGCGCACGCTGTCCAGCACACCCAGATACGAGGCGGGCGTCGAGCGCGACGACACACCGACGGCGCTCTGGTCGATGACCACCGACTGCGGGTGGGCCGCCGTGAACACCCCTGAGACCAAGGACGACTTGCCCGATCCGGCCACCCCGGTGACGGTGGTGAGCACCCCGGTGGGAAACCGCACGTCGATCCCCTTGAGATTGTGCAACGCCGCCCCGGTCACGGTGAGATGTCCGGTGGGGGAGCGGAACGACCTTTTCATCGGGGTACGTTCACGAAGGCAGCGCCCGGTGAGGGTGTCGGCGGCGGCCAGCCCGGCGGGCGGCCCCTCGTACACGACATGACCGCCGTCGGCGCCCGCGCCGGGGCCCATGTCGACGACATGGTCGGCGACGGCGATCACATCGGGGTCGTGCTCCACCACCAGGACCGTGTTGCCCTTGTCGCGCAGCCGGACCAGCAGATCGGCCAGCCTGCCGACATCGCGGGGATGCAGTCCCACGCTCGGCTCGTCGAAGACATAGGTGAGACCCGTCAGTGAACTCCCCAGGTGGCGCACCATCTTGAGCCGCTGGCCCTCGCCGCCCGACAGGCTGGTGGTCTCCCGGTCCAGACTGAGATAGCCGAGCCCGATGCCCACCAGCCGCTCCAGCCGCTCGCGGGCGGCAGCCGCGATCGGTGCGGCGATCGGACCGTCGATCCGGCCCAGCACCTCCACCAGGTCGGCGACCTCCATCCGGGTCAGTTCGGCGATGGAGAAACCGGCCACCCGGGTCGCGAGGGCCGCCCGGTTGAGCCGGGCACCGCCGCACTCCGCGCAGACCCGCTCCACGGTGAACCGGGCCGTGGCCTCACGGCGGCGCTCGGAGAGGCCCGCCGTGTCCCGCTTGATGAAGAGCCGGTCGAAGCGGCCGACCACCCCCTCTCCGCCGCCGGCGTCCCCGTACAGCAGCGCACGGCGCTCGACCTCGGTGTAGTCGCAGAGCGGCTTGTCCGGGTCGAAGCGGCCGGACTCCGCGTACAGCTTCCACTCCCAGTTGCCCACCGCGAGTCCGGGCAGCAGCAGCGCGCCCCCGTTGAGCGACTTCGACGGGTCGACCGCCCGGCCGATGTCCAGCTCGACCACCTTGCCGATCCCGTCGCAGCCGGGGCACATCCCCGCCGGGTCGTTGAACGAGTACGCGGCGGCCGGGCCGGCGCCGGGCGTGCCGCAGCGGGAGAACAGCACCCGGATCGCGGCGTAGATGTCGGTCATCGTGCCCACGGTGGAGCGGACGTTGCCGCCGAGCGGCTTCTGGTCCACCACGATGGCGACCGCGAGCCGGTCGATCGTGTCGACCTGCGGCCGCTCGTGCTTGGGCAGCCGGTTGCGGAGGAACGAGCCGAACGTCTCGCCCAGTTGGCGCTGCGACTCCACGGCGACCGTGTCGAAGACGAGCGACGACTTGCCGGACCCCGAGACGCCGGTGAAGACGGTGATCCGGTCCTTCGGGATGGTGAGGGAGATGTCCTGGAGGTTGTTCTCGCGGGCACCCGCGATCACGATGTGCTGAGCCATACGAGCGAAGCTAACCGGGAAACCGGACATCTTCTGTCGGGTTTCCCGGTCGGCTGTCGCTACCTCAGCGCCTCGGGCGCGGTGTCCCGCAACTCGCCGTCGAGCAGCAGCCAGCGGGTCACGCCGATGGACTCCAGGAACGGCACGTCGTGGCTGGCCACGATGAGCGCGCCCGCGTACGAGTCCAGGGCCGCCGTCAGCCGGGCGACGCTCGCCATGTCCAGGTTGTTGGTCGGCTCGTCCAGCATCAGGAGCTGCGGGGCCGGTTCGGCGAGCAGCAGCGCGGCGAGCGAGGCCCGGAACCGCTCCCCGCCCGAGAGGGTGCCGGCCAACTGGTCCGCCCGTGCGCCCTTGAACAGGAAGTGCGCGAGCCGCGCCCTGATCCGGTTGTTGGTCGCCGCGGGTGCCAGCCGCGCCACGTTCTCCGCGATCGTCAACTCCCCGTCCAGGACGTCGAGACGCTGCGGCAGGAACCGCAGCGGTACGTGCGCGACCACCTCGCCCGACACCGGCGCCAGCTCGCCCGCGATGCTGCGCAGCAGCGTGGTCTTGCCGGCTCCGTTGGCCCCGACCAGCGCGATCCGCTCGGGGCCGCGCAGTTCCAACTCCCCGGCCACCCGCGCTCCGTGCCGCAGCTCCAGCTCGCGCAGGGTGAGCACGGTTCGGCCCGGATGGACCAGGGTGTACGGCAGTTCGATGCGGATCTCCTCGTCCTCCCTGACCGCGTCCGCCGCCTCGTCCAGCCGCTCCCGCGCGTCGGCCAGCCGCTCCTCGTGCAGGACGCGGTGCTTGCCCGCGGACTCCTGGGCGGTGCGCTTGCGCGCGTTCATCACGGCACGCGGCTCACGCTTCTGGTCGTACATCTTCTGGCCGTACCGCACCCGCTTTGCCAACTTGACCTGTGCTTCGGTCAGTTCGCGCTGCTGCCGGCGCAGATCCGTCTCGGCGGCCCGCACCGTCCGGGCCGCCGCCTCCTGTTCGACGGCCAGCGCCTCCTCGTACGCGGTGAAGTTCCCCCCGTACCAGGAGACGTCGCCGTCGCGCAGATCGGCGATCTGGTCGACGAGTCCGAGCAGCGCGCGGTCGTGGCTGACCACGACCAGCACACCGGTCCAGGACTCGACGGCCGCGTAGAGCCGCCGGCGCGCCCGCAGGTCGAGATTGTTGGTCGGCTCGTCGAGCAGCAGCACATCGGGCCTGGCCAGCAGCAGCGCGGCCAGGCGGAGCAGGACGCACTCACCGCCGGACACCTCGCCGATCGTGCGGTCGAGCCCGATATGGGCGAGCCCGAGCTGGTCCAGGGCGGCGCGCGCCCGCTCCTCGACGTCCCAGTCGTCACCGACGGCGGTGAAGTGCTCCTCCCGCGCGTCACCCGCCTCGATGGCGTGCAGCGCGGTGCGGACCCCGGCGATGCCCAGCGCCTCGTCCACCCGCAGGGCGGTGTCGAAGACGACGGTCTGCGGCAGATACCCCACCTCGCCGACGGTGCGGATCCGGCCGCCCGACGGGGTGAGTTCACCGGCGATCAGCCGCAACAGGGTTGACTTCCCCGATCCGTTGAGTCCGACGAGGCCGGTCCTGCCGGGCCCGACGGCGAGCTGGAATCCGGCGAAGACGGCGGTCCCGTCGGGCCAGTCGAAGGAGAGGTCGGTACAGGTGATGTGCGTGGCGGAAGCAGACATACGGGTCTCCGGCTGCTGTGCGGGGCATCAGGGCAACGGATGGAGACACCGGCGTTCCCGGTACGGCAAGACAGGCAAGACAGGATCGACTGCCGAGGTCGCACGCGAAACACGCACAGCGCGACGCTGTGCGGACGGTGTCTCAGACCTCAGTAGTTCAACGTCCTGCTCCGATCGGACGACTGCGGGAACGCCACCGACGGTAGGAGAGGGCGGCAGACGGCGTCAACGCGTTTTCTCACGCGTCGCGTTGCCATGCGGCACGTAGCCACACAGCACGTTGTCACGCGTCGCGCAGCAGCTCCGCCAGGTCGTGGTCCAGATCCAGGTAGAGGTGCTCGTCGCCGACCGGCACGAGCCCCTGCACCCGCGCCAGGAAACGCCGCAGCTCGTTGGTGCGCAGATGCACCATCGCCGTGCCCTCCGGGGCGCGGAACTCCACGACGGTGCGGCCGTAGCCGAACGGCCGCACCCGCACATCGCCCTCACCGGTGGGCTCGGAGACCCCCGTGGTCAGCAGCTCGCGGGAGAACTCCCAGGTCACTTCGGTGCCTTCGAGCGTCGCCGGCGGCGGGAACGCCATCCGCACGGCGAACGGGTCCTGCCGGTCGTACAGCAGCGTCGCGGGGACGGTCTCCGGGCTCGGGGCGGACGCGACCACGCGGGCCTGCACGGCCTGTTCGATGACAGGTGACATGGCCTGTTCCCTCCGACGGATCGGATTTACGGGCCCGGCGGCCCTCCGCTTACCCATGAGGACGCCGGAACGCTCCATTCCGTGCTCAACGGGAGCCGTGAGCTGTATCACCGTGCGCGGGTCTGGTCAGTCCTCGCCGCAGGGTCCCGAGTGGTCGCAGTACGGCTGGAGGTCGCTGGCGGCGCAGCCGCAGAGCACAGCCCGGGTCTCCGTGCGGGTCCCCTCGGCCGACTCGACGCGCAGATCGCCCCGTACGACCAGTTGCCCGGCGGGGGAGTGGACGACGGTGGTCGGCCGGTCGGGCGCCTCGCCGCCGCCGTCTGCGGTCCGGTACTGGAGCGCGCCGGACGGACAGCGCCGTACGATCTCGGCCACCTGTTCGGCCGCGGCGCCGTCGGGCCGTACCCAGGGCCGGTCGGCCGGGTCGAAGACCTCGGGCAGCCCCCGCACGCACTCGGCGGCGTGCAGACAGCGCCGGGTCTCGAAGGAGACCGAGATCCGCTCACCCGGATACTCCTTGGCCCCCGGCCGCCCCTCAGTCATCGCGCATCCCGTCTCTCCTCGTGTGCCACGTGCCCCTCACCCTAAGCTGGCGCGCCATGACGACCACCGGTACACCCTCCTTCTCCACGCCCGGCTCCGAGGACGAGGCGCGCGCCGTCCAGGACGAGCTGCGGGGGCGGGTCGTCCTCGACGAGCCGGGACCGCCTGCCGGTACGGGGCTGGTCACCGGGGTCGACGTCGCGTACGACGACGAGCGCGACGTGGTCGCCGCAGCGGCCGTCGTGCTCGACGCCGCGACGCTCGCCGTGGTCGCCGAGGCCACCGCCGTCGGCCGGGTCACCTTCCCCTACGTCCCTGGACTGCTGGCCTTCCGGGAGATCCCGACCGTCCTCGCCGCGCTCGAAGCGCTCCCCGGCGCTCCCGGCCTGATCGTCTGCGACGGCTACGGCCGCGCCCACCCGCGCCGCTTCGGGCTCGCCAGCCATCTCGGTGTGCTCACCGGGCACCCGGTGATCGGCGTCGCCAAGAACCCGTTCACCTTCCGCTACGAGCAACCAGGCCCCGAACGTGGCGACTTCTCGCCACTGCGCGCCGACGACGGCGAGGAGGTGGGCCGCGCGCTGCGCACCCAGCGGGGCGTCAAGCCGGTCTTCGTCTCGGTCGGCCATCGCGTGTCGCTGGACACGGCCTGCGCCCACACCCTGCGGCTGGCCCGGGACTACCGGCTCCCGGAGTCCACCCGCAGGGCGGACGCGCTCTGCCGGGCCGCGCTGCGGGAAGCCACGGCCTGAGCCGCGCCGCCGGGCCGGATCTGCGGCACAATCGAAGACCGGTGAGAAACTAAGCGCTTGCTTGTTCCGTGGGCCGCCAGGGCTTGTGCGCGGCGGACCGCGTTCTTAGCATCGTCAGTGTTACATCAGTTGTGTCACAGTCTCGGGAGAACGATGGCAGCGACAGGAAACGGCCCGCTGACCGGCGTGCGCGTGGTCGAGCTGGCCGGCATCGGGCCCGGCCCGTTCGCCGCCATGCACCTCGGCGACCTCGGCGCCGACGTCGTACGGGTCGACCGCCCCGGCGGCCCCGGGCTCGGCATCGACCCGGCGTACGACCTCACCAACCGCAACAAGCGCTCCGTGCTGATCGACCTCAAGTCGGAGTCGGGCCCCGCCCGCGTGCTGGACCTGGTCGCCCGCGCCGATGTGCTCATCGAGGGGTACCGCCCCGGCGTCGCCGAGCGGCTCGGCATCGGACCCGACGCCTGCCTCGCCCGCAACCCCCGGCTGGTGTACGGCCGGATGACCGGCTGGGGCCAGGAAGGACCGCTCGCCGAGCGGGCCGGACACGACCTCACCTATCTCGCGCTCGCCGGACCGCTCTCCATGATCGGCAAGGCCGACGAGCCGCCCGCCATCCCCGCCAACCTCCTCGGGGACTACGCGGGCGGCGCCCTCTACCTCGTCATCGGCGTACTCGCCGCGCTCCAGCACGCCCGTACCCCCGACGGCGCGGGACAGGTCGTGGACGCCGCCGTCGTGGACGGCGCCGCCCATCTGACCACCATGATCCACGGCATGATGGCGGCCGGCGGCTGGCGCGACGAGCGCGGCGCCAACCTCCTCGACGGCGCCAGCCCGTTCTACGGCTCGTACGAGACGGCCGACGGCGGCTACATGGCGGTCGGCGCCCTGGAGAAGCGGTTCTACGACCAGTTCATCGAGCTGCTCGGCATCAAGGACGAGGTCCCGGCCCGCAACGACTTCGCCCGCTGGGACGAGCTGCGCACCGCCGTCGCCGCCCGGTTCAAGGCCAGGACCCGGCAGGAGTGGACCGAAGTGTTCGACGGGTCCGACGCCTGCGTCGCCCCCGTACTGACCCTGCGCGAAGCGCCCGCACACCCGCATCTCGCCGCCCGCTCCACCTTCACCCGCCACGGCGGTATCACCCAGCCCGCACCCGCGCCCCGCTTCTCCGCCACCCCCGGATCCGTGCGCGGCGGGCCCGCGCTGCCCGGCGCCGACACCGCCGAGGTGGCGCGCGACTGGGACGTGCCGGGCATCAGCGAGGACAAGGCCGCCGACCAGGACAAGGACGTCCACTGATGGAGATCTCCCTTCCGCTGGAGTACGCGGGCGACCCCCGCACCGCCTGCGACCAGGCCGCGGCCCTGGAGTCGGCGGGACTCGACGCCGTCTGGGTCGCCGAGGCGTACGGCTTCGACTCACCGACGCTCATGGGCTACCTCGCCGCCCGCACCGAGCGCATGAAGATCGGCGCCGCGATCCTCAACGTCTACTCACGCACCCCCGCGCTGATCGCGCAGACCGGTGCGGGGCTCGACGCGGTCTCCGGCGGCCGGGCGATGATCGGCCTCGGCGCATCGGGCCCGCAGGTCGTCGAGGGCTGGCACGGCAAACCGTACGACAAGCCGCTCGGCCGCACCCGCGAGACCGTCGAGCTGTGCCGGCGCATCTGGCGCCGCGAGACGATCGACCACCACGGCATCACGGACATGCCGCTGCCCCCGGAGAAGGGCGGCAAGCTGGGCAAGCCGCTCAAGTTCCTCGGCAAGCCGGTGCGCCGGGAGATCCCGCTGTACGTCGCGGCGCTCGGCCCCGCCAACGTGGAGCTGACCGCGGAGATCGCCGACGGCTGGCTGCCGCACCTGTTCGTACCGGAGAAGGCCCAGCAGGTGTGGGGCGGGCCGCTCGCCAGGGGCGCCGCCAAGCGGGACCCGGCGCGCGGCCCGCTGCGGACCGTCGCAGGCGGGCTGCTCGCCATCGGCGACGACGCCGCGCGCCACCGGGACCTCGCCCGCCCGCTGATCGCGCTGTACGTCGGCGGGATGGGCGCCCCCGGCAAGAACTTCTACAACGACCTCGCCGTCGCCTACGGCTACGAGAAGGAGGCGGCGAAAATCCAGCGGCTCTACCTCGGCGGCAACAAGCGCGACGCGGAGGCCGCCGTCCCCGCCGAGTTCTGCGAGCTGATGACGCTGTGCGGGCCCGAGGGGTACGTACGAGACCGGATCGAGGCGTTCCGCGAGGCGGGCGTCACGATGCTCAACGTCGTACCCACCGGGTCCGACCCGGTCAAGCTGGTCGAGACCGTCAAGAGCTGGCTCTGAGCAGCCGCACGCCGTCAGCCGCGCACCGCACCTGCGACCGCACCGCATCCGTGTCCGCACCGCATCCGTGACCGCACCGCACCGCACCTCCGACCGCAGCGCATCTTCGAAAGGCAACTCTCGTGAGTACCGAAGCGTTCGTCTACGACGCGATCCGCACCCCCCGCGGCCGGGGCAAGGCCAACGGCGCCCTGCACGGCACCAAGCCGATCGATCTGGTCGTGGGGCTCATCCACGAGATGCGCGCCCGGTTCCCCGGACTCGACCCGGCGGCCGTCGACGACATCGTGCTCGGCGTGGTGAGCCCGCTCGGC
The DNA here is from genome assembly GCF_055584925.1 of Streptomyces sp. NPDC087906. Classification (NCBI taxonomy): domain Bacteria; kingdom Bacillati; phylum Actinomycetota; class Actinomycetes; order Kitasatosporales; family Streptomycetaceae; genus Streptomyces; species Streptomyces sp. NPDC087906. The sequence goes on along the minus strand of NZ_JBVJLC010000003.1, from coordinate 117,758 downwards.
GACCAGGGCTCCGACATCGCCCGGATCGCCGCCATCGCCGCCGGACTGCCGGACAGCGTCGCCGGCGTACAGGAGAACCGCTTCTGCGCGTCCGGCCTCGAAGCCGTCAACCTGGCCGCTGCCAAGGTCCGTTCCGGCTGGGAGGACCTCATCCTGGCCGGCGGGGTCGAGTCGATGTCCCGGGTGCCGATGGGCTCCGACGGCGGCGCCTGGGCGATGGACCCGATGACCAGCTTCGACACCGGCTTCGCCCCGCAGGGCATCGGCGCCGACCTGATCGCCACCATCGGCGGCTTCACCCGGCGCGACGTGGACGAGTTCGCCGCGCTGTCCCAGGAGCGGGCGGCCACCGCCTGGAAGGACGGCCGCTTCGCGCGGTCCGTCGTACCGGTCACCGACCGCAACGGGCTGACCGTCCTCGACCACGACGAGCACATGCGGCCCGGCACCACCGCCGACTCGCTGGCCGCTCTCAAGCCGTCCTTCGCCACCATCGGTGACGTGGGCGGGTTCGACGCGGTCGCGCTGCAGAAGTACCACTGGGTCGAGAAGATCGACCACGTCCACCACGCGGGCAACTCCTCCGGCATCGTGGACGGCGCCGCGCTCGTCGCCGTCGGCTCCAAGGAGATCGGCGAGCGGTACGGCATGACGCCGCGCGCCCGGATCGTCTCGGCCGCCGTCTCCGGGTCCGAGCCGACCATCATGCTGACCGGGCCTGCCCCCGCCACCCGCAAGGCGCTCGCCAAGGCCGGGCTGACCATCGGGGACATCGACCTGATCGAGATGAACGAGGCGTTCGCCGCCGTCGTGCTGCGGTTCGCCGCCGACATGGGCGTTTCCGTCGACAAGATCAACGTCAACGGCGGCGCCATCGCGCTCGGCCACCCCCTCGGCGCCACCGGCGCGATGATCCTCGGCACCCTCGTCGACGAACTGGAGCGGCAGGACAAGCGGTACGGACTCGCCACGCTCTGCATCGGCGGCGGCATGGGCGTCGCCACCGTCGTCGAACGCGTCTGATCCTGTCCCCTCCCACCCCGATACGGAGCAGCAGCATGAGCGAGTCCACCACCATCCGCTGGGAGCAGGACGGTACCGGCGTCGTCACGCTCGTCATCGACGACCCGCGGCAGTCGGCCAACACCATGAACGAGGCGTTCCGCAGGTCCGTCACCGCCGTCGCCGACCGCGCCGAGGCCGAGCGGGACTCCATCCGCGGCATCATCGTCACCTCGGCCAAGAAGACGTTCTTCGCGGGCGGCGACCTCAAGGACATGATCAAGGTCGGGCCCGGCGACGCCCAGCGGGTCTTCGACAGCAGCATGGCGATCAAGCACGCCCTGCGGCGCATCGAGACCCTGGGCAAGCCCGTGGTCGCCGCCATCAACGGCGCGGCGCTCGGCGGCGGTTACGAGATCGCCCTCGCCTGCCACCACCGCGTCGCCCTGGACGCCCCCGGCTCGAAGATCGGGCTGCCCGAGGTCACGCTCGGGCTGCTGCCCGCCGGCGGCGGAGTCACCCGTACGGTACGGCTGATGGGCATCGCGGACGCCCTGCTCAAGGTGCTGCTGCAAGGCACCCAGTACTCCCCGGCGCGCGCCCTGGAACACGGACTGATCCATGAGGTCGCGGCCACCCCCGACGAGATGCTCGCCAAGGCCCGCGCCTTCATCGACGCGCACCCCGAGTCGTCCCAGCCCTGGGACACGAAGGGCTACCGGATCCCCGGCGGCACCCCGGCCAGCCCGCGCTTCGCCGCCAATCTGCCCGCCTTCCCCGCCAACCTGAAGAAGCAGACGGGCGGGGCGCCCTACCCGGCGCCGCGCAACATCCTCGCCGCTGCGGTCGAGGGCTCGCAGGTCGACTTCGAGACGGCGCAGACGATCGAGTCCCGGTACTTCACGGAGCTGGTCACGGGACAGACCGCCAAGAACATGATCCAGGCGTTCTTCTTCGACCTCCAGGCCGTCAACTCGGGGGCGAGCAGGCCGCAGGGCGTCGCCAGGCGCGAGATCCGCAAGGTCGCCGTCCTCGGCGCCGGGATGATGGGCGCGGGCATCGCGTACTCCTGCGCCAAGGCAGGTCTCGACGTCGTCCTGAAGGACGTCTCGCGGGAAGCGGCCGACCAGGGCAAGGCGTACGCGGCGAAGGTCCTCGCCAAGGCGGTCGGCCGGGGCCGTACGACCGAGGCGCAGCGCGACAAGGTACTCGCCCGGATCACCCCCACCGCCGAACCCGCCGATCTCGCGGGCTGCGAAGCGGTGATCGAGGCGGTCTTCGAGGACGTGTCGCTCAAGCACAAGGTGTTCCAGGAGATCCAGGGGATCGTCGAGCCGGACGCGCTGCTCTGCTCCAACACCTCGACCCTGCCCATCACCACGCTCGCCGACGGGGTGACCCGCCCCGCCGACTTCATCGGGCTGCACTTCTTCTCGCCCGTCGACAAGATGCCGCTGGTCGAGATCATCAAGGGCGAGCGGACCGGCGACGAGGCGCTGGCGCGCGCCTTCGACCTGGTGCGGCTGATCAGGAAGACGCCGATCGTCGTCAACGACTCGCGCGGCTTCTTCACCTCGCGCGTCATCGGCCAGTTCATCAACGAAGGCGTCGCGATGATCGGGGAGGGCGTCGAGCCCGCTTCGGTCGAGGCGGCGGCGGCCCAGGCCGGCTACCCCGCCAAGGTGCTCTCGCTGATGGACGAGCTGACGCTGACCCTGCCGCGCAAGATCAGGGCCGAGGCGCGGCGCGCCGTCGAGGAGGCGGGCGGCCGCTGGACCGCGCATCCGGCGGACACCGTCATCGACCGGATGGTCGACGAGTTCGGCCGCACCGGCCGCAGCGGCGGCGCCGGGTTCTACGAGTACGCCGAGGACGGCGCCAGGACCCGGCTCTGGCCGGGGCTGCGTGAGCACTTCACGAAGCCGGGAGCGGATGTGCCGTTCGCCGACATGCGGGAGCGGATGCTGTTCTCCGAGGCGATCGACACCGTGCGCTGCCTGGAGGAGGGCGTACTCACCTCGGTGGCCGACGCCAACATCGGCTCCGTCATGGGCATCGGCTTCCCCGCCTGGACCGGCGGCGTCCTGCAGTACATCAACGGCTACGAGGGCGGCCCCGCCGGCTTCGTCGGCCGCGCGCGCGAGCTGGCCGAGCGGTACGGCGAGCGGTTCGAGCCGCCCGCGCTGCTCGTCGGCAAGGCGGAGAAGGGCGAGACGTTCACCGACGCGTGAGGCGCCGCGGCGCATAGTGCGCGGCGGGCCGCGTTCCCCGGCTATTCGGCAGGGAACGCGGCCCGCAGCTCGTCCTTGAGCGAGCGCTGGAACGCGGTCACCAGCGCCTGGGCCACCAGCGGCCGTACGTGCCCCGACAGCGACCGCATCGCGGCCACCTGCTCGGGGTCCGGCTCCCGCTCCGTGTACGGCCCCCACACCTCGTCACGGAACAGCCGGGACAGCTCGTGCGCCACCGCGCGGGTGTGCTCCAGCAGGACGGTACGGGCCGCGAGGATCGTCTCGTGGGCGAGCGGCAGCTCCAGCAGCTCGACACCGAGCGGCAGCAGCCCCGGATCGAGCCGGTACGTGCCCGGGGCCTCGGCCCGTTCCAGCACGCCCATGGCGGCGAGCCGGTCGATGTCCCGCTCGGTCAGCGTCCGCCCGGCCCGGCGCTCCAGCTCGGCCCTGCCCGCTTCCTCGGCGGAGTCCGGTGCCCAGGAGGCCACGAGCGCGCGGTGGATGGCGAGGTCATGGGCGCTCAGGTCGGCCGGCAACTGCTGGAGGTAGCGCTCGATCGCCGCGAGCGTCATGCCCTGGTGCTGGAGTTCCTCGATGAGCGCGAGACGGGAGAGGTGGTCCCTGCCGTACTGCCCCACCCGGCGCGGACCGAGCACCGGCGGCGGCAGCAGCCCGCGGGTGCTGTAGAAGCGGACGGTACGCACGCTCACCCCGGCCCGCGCGGCGAGCTGGTCGACGGTGAGGATGTCCTCGGCACCGGTCGCCATCTGCCACCTCCCGTCGCTGTGTCCGGTGCAACAGTATTGCTGTCGCACCGGCACTGCGAAAGCGGGAGCGGGCCGATCCCGTACCAGCGGCCCGGTCCCGTACCGGCGGGCCGGTCCCGCACCAGCGGCCCGGTCCCGTACCAGCGGCCCGGTCCCGTACTCGCGGGCCGCGCGCGCTCAGGCGGAGGCGCGGCGCACGAGCGTGGTCGGCATGATCACCGATTCCTGCTCAGGGGCGGGCGCGCCGTTCGGCGACCGGTCGAAGCCGCCCAGCAGCAGCCGGGCCATCAGCCTGCCCTGCCCCTCCACGTCCTGCTGGACGGTGGTCAGCGGCGGATCGGTGTTCTCGGCCACGGAATCCATGTCGTCGAAGCCGACCAGGGCCACATCCCCCGGTACGGCGCGGCCGTGCTCCTTGAGCACCCGCAGCGCGCCCGACGCCATCAGGTCGTTGCCCGCGAACACCGCGTCGAGGTCGGGACACCGCTCCAGCAGCTCCGTCATCGCCCGGACACCGCTTTCCGCGGTGAAGGCGCCCTCGACGACCAGCGCGGGATCGGCGTCCGGCAGCACGTCGCGGTACCCGTCGAGCCGGTCGGTGGCCGACGTCTGGTCGCGCGGGCCCGCGATGTGCGCGATCCGGCGCCTGCCGATGTCGCGCAGATACCGCACGGCGGCCCGCGCGCCGCCCCGGTTGTCGGCGTCCACGTACGGCACCGCCTGCTGCTCGGGCGCCACCGTCCACACCGGCCTGCCGCCGTACACGGTGGGCAGCCCGGCCCGCCGGGTGATCGCCGGGATCTGGTCGTCGGTGTGCAGCGAGAACGCGAGTGCGCCGTCCACGTGGCCGCCGGTCAGATAGCGGGCGATCCGCCCGTGGTCGCCAGGGCCCTCCACCAGCAGCAGCACCAACTGGGTGTCGTGCAGGGTCAGTTCCTTGCTGATGCCGCGGATCTGCTGGAAGAAGAACGGGTCCGAGAAGATCCGTATCTCCGGCTCGGGAATGATCACGGCGACCGCGCCGGTGCGCCGGGTGACCAGGGTGCGGGCCGCGTGGTTCGGCACGTACCCCAGCTCGTCCACCGCCTCGCGGACCTTCTCCACCAGCGACTGGCGCACACCCGTGCTGCCGTTGACGACCCGCGAGGCGGTGGCCCGTGAGACACCGGCACGCGCGGCCACGGCTTCCAGTGTGGGGCGGTCCCCGGGGGACGAATCGGTCAAGGCGTGCGCTCCTCGGCAGCGAACTGACACATTGAACCGTTACACCCTATCCGCTGCCCGCCCGCCGACGGAGAGCGCTTTCTCCGCCGGATGCCCGGCCGGTCACAAGGTCAGCCCGGCCGTCGCCAGCCTGGCGGCGTCCTCGGCGCAGCCCCAGGCCACGGTGACACCCGCGCCGCCGTGCCCGTAGTTGTGCACCAGCCGCCCGCCGCCGGGCAGTTGGACGACATCGAGCCGCACCTGGGGCCGGGCGGGCCGCAGCCCGACCCGGTGGTCGAGCACCCGTGCGGTGGCGAGCCCGGGATGGACCCGCGCGCAGCGCGCCACGATCGCCGCGGCCTCCGCCGGGTCGGTCTCCAGGTCCCAGGAGTGGTCGGTCGACGTACCGCCGAGCAGCACCCCGTACGGCTGGGGCATCACATACGTCATGTCGGTCGAGTCGGGGTCCGTCGCCACGAACCACTCCCCGATCCCCGGGTTCTCGACCACCACCACCTGACCGCGCACCGGGAACAGCGAGGCGTCGGGGGCCAGTTCACGGGCGCCGAGACCCGTGCAGTCCACCACCACGCGCGCCTCGGCGGCCGGCTCGTCGAAGCCCGTGGCCGACCGTACGTCGACGGTGCCGCGGGCGAGCCGCAACCGCGTCTTCAGATAGCGCAGATACACCGGCATGTCGATCAACGGAACGGCGGCCCGCACCCCTTGGGCGAAGCCCTGGGGCAACTCGTCCTCGCGCGCCTCCCGCAGACCGCGCACCCGGGACGCCCAGCCGCCGAGGTCGCTCAGGGGCGTGTTGGCCATCAGGCCCTCGACCACCCGGACCCCGGTCGCCGCCGGGTCCTCGGCGAGCTGTTCGTAGCGCGTGAGCGATCTCTCCAGCCAGGTCCCGACGAGCTGCGCGGGCTCGATCCGGTACGGCCAGAAGAGCGCACCGGCCGTCGCCGATGTCGTCCGGCCCACCGGATCGCGCGTCCACAGACCGACCCGCAGGCCGTCCTCCGCCAGTACCACCGCGGTCGTCAGCCCGATAACGCCGCCGCCGACCACGATCACATCACTGCTGGTCATGGTCGGACCGTAGCGGAATCCGGCCCGACACGCGGCATTTCGCACCGCGGACCAGTTGGCGTACCCCGCGCGGGACAGCCGGCCCGGCCGCCCCGGTCCCGTGCGCTGTTCCGCGCGCCGTCCCGCGCCCCTTTCGCGCCCTTCTGCGCCCCGTCCGGGGCTCCGTTCGGTGCTCCGGCCTGGCGATAGGATCAGCCATCTGATGACTGCCACGCTCGTAGCCAAGGACCTCGCCGCAGGACACGGCGACCGCTCGCTCTTCACCGGGCTCGACCTCGTCGTCGCCCCCGGTGATGTGATCGGACTCGTCGGAGCCAACGGGGCGGGGAAGTCGACCCTGCTCCGGCTGCTCGCCGGACTCGACTCGCCGGAGAGCGGCGAGCTGCGGCTCTCGCCGCCCACCGCGTCCGTGGGCCACCTCCCGCAGGAGCCCGAGCGGCGGCCCGGCGAGACGGTACGGGACTTCCTGGCCCGCAGGACCGGCGTCAGCGCGGCGCAGAGCGCCCTGGACGAGGCCACCCAGGCGCTCGTGGACGCCGCGCCCGGCGCCGACGACGCGTACGCCGTGGGTCTGGAGCGCTGGCTCGCGCTCGGCGGCGCCGACCTCGACGAACGCGCCGAGGAGGTCGCCGCCTCGCTCGGTCTGACCGTCGGGCTCGACCAGCCCATGACCACCCTCTCCGGCGGCCAGGCGGCCCGCGCCAGCCTCGCCTCGCTGCTGCTCTCCCGCTACGACGTCTTCCTGCTGGACGAGCCGACCAACGACCTGGACCTGGAAGGACTCGACCGGCTCGAACGCTTCGTGAGCGGGCTGCGCGCGGGCACGGTCGTGGTCAGCCACGACCGCGAGTTCCTGGTGCGCACCGTCACCAAGGTGCTCGAACTCGACCTGGCCCAGCAGAAGATCACCCTCTTCGGGGGCGGCTACGAGGCGTATCTCGAAGAGCGCGAGACCGCGCGGCGCCATGCCCGTGAGGAGTTCGACGAGTACGCGGACAAGAAGTCGTCGCTCGAAGCCCGTGGCCAGATGCAGCGCGCCTGGATGGAAAAGGGCGTCAAGAACGCCCGCCGCAAGGCCACCGACAACGACAAGATCGGCCGCAAACTCCGCACCGAGTCCACCGAGAAGCAGGCGGCCAAGGCCCGCCAGACACAGCGGATGATCGAACGGCTCGACGTGGTCGAGGAGCCGCGCAAGGAGTGGGAGCTGCGGATGGAGATCGCCGCAGCCGACCGCTCGGGCGCCGTGGTCGCGACGCTGCGCGACGCCGAAGTGCGGCGCGGCGGCTTCCAGTTCGGCCCGGTGTCCCTCCAGATCGACCGCGCCGACCGGGTCGCCATCACCGGCGCCAACGGCGCCGGCAAGTCCACGCTGCTCGCCGCCCTGCTGGGCCGGCTGCCGCTGGACGAAGGCCACGCCACCCTCGGCGCCGGCGTGGTGGTGGGGGAGGTCGACCAGGCCCGCGCGCTGTTCCACGGAGCACAGAGCCTGCTGGACGCGTTCCGTGCCGCCGTGCCCGACACGGAACCCGCGGAGATCCGCACCCTGCTGGCCAAGTTCGGGCTGAAGGCCGGCCATCTGTCGCGCCCCGCCACGACGCTCTCGCCGGGGGAGCGGACCAGGGCGGCGCTCGCGCTGCTCCAGGGCCGGGGCGTCAATCTGCTGGTGCTGGACGAGCCGACCAACCATCTCGACCTGCCCGCGATCGAGCAACTGGAGTCGGCGCTCGACTCGTACGGCGGCACGCTGCTGCTGGTGACCCACGACCGCCGGATGCTGGACGCCGTCAGTACGACGCGCCGGCTGGTCGTCTCAGCGGGAAAGGTGCACGAGGAATAGGCGGGGCGCGCAGCACAGGCGGGGCGCGCAGCACAGGCGGGGTGCGTGATCACGCACCCCGCCCGTTCCCCCTGTTGCGTCGAAGCGCGCGTTCCCGCGCGTCACAGAGTGGCGGCGACAATGGCGACGAACGCCACCGCCAGCACCACGGCGACGATTCCGAGCACCATTCCGGCGGTCGCGGAACCGCGGTTGTCGGCCTGGCCCTGTGCGGCCCTGCGGCGGCCTGCGACACCGAGGCAGATGGCGACGATTCCCAGCGGAAGCGCGGCGATCCAGTACCAGGAGAGCACCAGGCCGATGATCCCCAGGACCAGGGAAGCCGTGCCCATGCCGTTGTGCGTGGTGCCGGGGGTGGCACCGGCCCGCAGATGACCCGTTCCTGACGTAGAGAGGTTCGACATCAGATCCTCTTTTCGTGTTGGTCTTCTGCGGCTACCCCCGGCTCTCGCCGCTACTCGTCCGCCTCATCCGCAACGGGCCGCCTCTCAGCGGCCCTTGGGGTCGACGAGTCCCGCCTTGCGCAGGGCGTCAGCCATCGCGCTGTTCCCGGGAGCGGGCGCCGGAGCCGACCGGCGTCCCTGGCCCTGCCCCTGGTTCTGGCGCTGTCCCTGCGCCTGCCCTTGTCCCTGGCCCTGCGCCTGACCCTGGCCGGGTGCCTTGCGGCGGGGACCGCCGCCGCCCGAACGCTGCCGCGGCGCCCGGTCCCGTCCGCCGTCGCCGGACTCCGCGCCCGACCCGGCCGCCGCCTCGTCGTCCAGCCGCAGCGTCAGTGAGATCCGCTTGCGCGGGATGTCGATGTCCAGCACCTTCACCCGCACCACGTCGCCCGACTTCACCACGTCGCGCGGGTCCTTGACGAACGTCCGCGACATGGCCGACACATGGACGAGACCGTCCTGATGGACGCCGATGTCGACGAACGCCCCGAACGCCGCGACATTCGTCACGACGCCCTCCAGGATCATCCCCGGCTCCAGGTCGGCCAGCTTCTCGACGCCGTCCTTGAACGTCGCCGTCTTGAACGCCGGCCGCGGGTCGCGGCCCGGCTTCTCCAGCTCGCGCAGGATGTCGGTGACCGTCGGGAGCCCGAAGGAGTCGTTCACGAAGTCCGCCGGGCGCAGCGAGCGCAGCACCGTCGAGTTGCCCATCAGCGCGGCGACCTCGGCGCCGGTGGTCTTCGCCATGGAGCGCACGACCGGGTACGCCTCGGGGTGCACGCTGGACGCGTCCAGCGGGTCGTCGCCGTCGCGCACCCGCAGGAAGCCCGCGCACTGCTCGTACGCCTTGGGGCCGAGCCTGGCCACGTCCTTGAGCGCCTTGCGGGAGCGGAACGGGCCGTTCGCGTCGCGGTGCGCCACGATGTTCTCGGCGAGCCCCGCGCCGATCCCGGAGACCCGGGAGAGCAGCGGCGCCGACGCCGTGTTCACGTCGACCCCCACGCCGTTCACGCAGTCCTCCACGACCGCGTCGAGCGAGCGGGACAGCTTCACCTCGGACAGGTCGTGCTGGTACTGGCCGACACCGATCGACTTGGGGTCGATCTTCACCAGCTCGGCGAGCGGGTCCTGGAGCCGGCGCGCGATGGAGACGGCGCCCCTGATCGACACGTCGAGGTCGGGCAGCTCCTGCGAGGCGAAGGCCGAGGCCGAGTACACCGAGGCGCCCGCCTCCGAGACCATCACCTTGGTGAGCTTCAACTCCGGGTGCTTGGCGATGAGTTCACCGGCGAGCTTGTCGGTCTCGCGGGACGCTGTGCCGTTCCCGATGGCGATCAGGTCCACCGCGTGCTGCTTCGCGAGCCGGGCGAGCGTCGCCAGCGACTCGTCCCACCTGTTGGCCGGGACGTGCGGGTGGATGGTGTCGATGGCGACGACCTTGCCCGTCGCGTCCACGACGGCGACCTTCACACCGGTACGGAAGCCCGGGTCGAGGCCGAGCGTCGCACGGGTGCCGGCGGGCGCTGCCAGCAGCAGGTCGCGGAGGTTGGAGGCGAAGACCCGCACCGCCTCGTCCTCGGCCGCCGTGCGCAGCCGCAGCCGCAGATCGATCCCGAGATGGACCAGGATCCGGGTGCGCCAGGCCCAGCGCACGGTGTCGCCGAGCCACTTGTCGCCGGGCCTGCCCCGGTCGTTGACCTGGAAGCGCCGGGCGATCATGTTCTCGTACAGGGAGGGGCCCGGCTCATCGGACGGCTCTTCCGGCTCCAGCGTCAGATCGAGGACGTCCTCCTTCTCGCCGCGGAGCATGGCCAGGACGCGGTGCGAGGGCAGTGCGGTGAACGCCTCGGCGAAGTCGAAGTAGTCCGCGAACTTCGCGCCTGCCTCCTCCTTGCCGTCCCTGACCCTCGCCACGAGCCGGCCCTTGGCCCACATCCGCTCGCGCAGCTCGCCGATCAGGTCGGGGTCCTCGGAGAAGCGCTCGGCGAGGATGGCGCGCGCGCCGTCCAGCGCCGCCGCCGGGTCCGCCACCCCCTTCTCGGCGTCCACGAAAGCGGCGGCAGCGGCGACGGGATCCACCGACGGGTCGCTCAACAGGCCGTCGGCCAGCGGCTCAAGGCCCGCCTCACGGGCGATCTGCGCCTTCGTGCGCCGCTTGGGCTTGAAGGGCAGATAGATGTCCTCAAGGCGCGCCTTGGTGTCGGCGGCGCGGATCTGCGCCTCCAGGGCGGCGTCGAGCTTGCCCTGCTCCCGTACGGATTCGAGGACGGCCGTGCGCCGCTCCTCCAACTCCCGCAGATAGCGCAGCCGCTCCTCCAGCGTGCGCAACTGCGCGTCGTCGAGCGTCTCCGTCGCTTCCTTGCGGTAGCGCGCGATGAACGGCACGGTCGATCCGCCGTCGAGCAGCTCGACGGCCGCCCGCACCTGTCGCTCCCGTACGCCGAGTTCCTCGGCGATCCTGCCTTCGATGGACGTCGTCACTTCACGCTCCGCATTTCTGTCCGTTCCGCGGTCTGCATTGTGGCAGGTGGCTGTGACATCCCCGGTCGCGACGGGCGGCACGGCGCGTTCGCCGGCCGTACGCCGGGCCGCCGGCCGGGTGCCGGCGGTCAGCCCTGCGGCGTCCAGCCGAAGCGCGGCTCGCGGCGCTCCAGGAAGGCGGCGACGCCCTCGGCGGTTTCGCCGCTGACCCGGGCCTGCCGGGCCCAGTGCGCCGCCCGGTCGTCCCTGCCCGAGACGAACTCCTTGGCCGCCGCCTGGGTGAGCTGGGAGCGCGAGACGAGCGTACGGGCGAAGTCGGCCACCCGCTTGTCCAGTTCGCCCGCCGGCAGCACTTCGTCGACGAGCCCGGTGCGCAGGGCGCGGTCCGCGGCGATCAACTCGGCAGAGAACAGCAGGTGCTTGGTGGCCGCCGGCCCGACCAGTCCGGTCAGCCGCCGGGTGGAGGACGGCGGGTAGACGATCCCCAGCCGCGCGGGCGTGACCCCGAACACGGCGCCCTCGTCCGCGAAGCGCAGATCGCAGGCCACGGCCAACTGGCAGCCGCCGCCCACGCAGTGACCGCGTACGGCCGCCAGCACCGGCTTGGGGAAGCCGGCCAGCGCCTCCTCCGCCCGAACGGCCAGGGACTGCGGATCCTCGCCCGGCTCCCGCAGCGACGCGATGTCGGCGCCCGCGCAGAAGGTGCCGCCCGCACCGGTCAGTACCAGCACCCGGACAGCGGCGTCGGCGGCGAGCCGCCCGAGCAGCGGCGGCAGCTCACGCCACATTTCCGCGGTCATCGCGTTGCGCTTGGCCGGGTGGTGGATCACCACGGTCGCGATGCCGTCCGCGACGGTGGGCAGCAACTGGGGCTCCATGGACCGGATGGTATCGGGCACCGAAGACGCCGGTGAAGCGACAACCGGAGATCAGGACCGGTCGCAAGACACCGTCCCACGTGCCCGTTCGGTCATAACGCGTCGATACCCGCTGACTTCTGTTCAGTAGCCGGGGGCGGGCCGGATCTTTCCCAAGACTCGGTGACCAGGACAGCGCCGGTCCGCCGGCGGGCCGAGCCGAGGGTGGGTGCCGCAGTATGGAGAGCCGCGCGAGTGTTCCGGCCCCGCCGCCGGTGTACGAGGGGATCTGGCGGTTCACCGCTCCGGCCGTCGACGCGTCGGTGCCCCAGGCCCGGCACGCGGTACGCGACCTGCTGGAGCGCCAGACGGCCGGGGCCCCCGACGAACTCGTCCAGGGCGTCCTGCTCATCGTCTCCGAGCTGGTCACCAACGCCGTACGGCACGCGGCCCTGCTCTCGCCCGAGGTCGGCGTCGAGGTCGCCATCGGCGCCGGGTGGATCAGGATCGCCGTCGAGGACAACCACCCGTACCGGCCCAAGGCGCTGGAGCGGGACTACGCGCAGACCAGCGGGCGCGGGCTGCTGCTGGTCAGGGAGATCACCGCCGAGGCCGGCGGTAGCTGCGATGTCGAGCACACCGCCGGCGGCGGGAAGATCGTCTGGGCGGCGCTGCCGCTCACCAGCCCCCGGCAGGCCCCGTCAGCTCCCTGATCGCCGGCCGCGCCGTGTCCAGCACGGTCATGAACCAGGCGGAGAACGTCGCTTCGGCGTGCAGCTCGGTCAGCTCGGCCGGGGTGACGAACGCCGTATCGTCGATCTCGTCGGGGTCGGGCCGCAGCGAGGACTGCGCGAGCCCCACGAACAGATGGTTGAACTCCTGCTCCACCAGGCCCGACTTGGGGTCGGGGTGGTTGTAGCGCACCGTGCCGGCCTCGGCGAGCAGCGTGGGCGAGATGCCCAGCTCCTCGTGCGTACGGCGGGCGGCAGCCGCGAACGGCGCCTCGTCCGGGTACGGGTGACCGCAGCAGGTGTTCGACCAGACGCCGGGGGAGTGGTACTTGCTCAGCGCCCTGCGCTGGATCAGCAGCCTGCCCTGCTCGTCGAAGAGGAAGACGGAGAAGGCGCGGTGCAGCTTCCCCGGTGGCTGATGCGCGGAGAGCTTCTCGGCCGTACCGATGGTGTTGCCGTCTTCGTCGACCAGCTCCAGCATGATCGGTTCTTGTACGCCGTTCGACGAGCTGTTCGCCGCAGCAGTGACTGGTGTGGTCGGCATAACCATCCTTCGCTTCGGGCCTCGGCCCCCAAGTCTGCCGTACAAAAGCCCCGTGTCCGCACTTCGGGGGCGTGGGCATGTCCGTTCCCACTCTTACCCGCCGGGACACCGCCACAGGGCCGCCCCGCCGGTGCACGGAGGTACGGTCACGGCGCGCGCACCACTGGTGTACCACCGGCGCCGCGCCGCGTCAGGGGCAGAGTCCCGCCTCGTGCTCGGCGTGGCCACCCGGCTCCAGTTGGAAGGTGCAGTGCTCGACGTCGAAGTGATGACCGAGACAGCCCTGCAGGTCGTGGAGCATCTTCTCGTGGCCCACCGTGTCCAGCGCGTCCTGGTCCACCACCACATGCGCGGAGAGCACCGGCATGCCGGACGTGATGGTCCAGGCGTGCAGGTCGTGCACGTCCGCCACTCCGGGTAGCGCCAGCATATGCGCCCGTACCTCGCCCATGTCCACGTCCTTGGGCGCCGCCTCCAGCAGCACGTTGAGCGTCTCGCGCAGCAGTTTCACCGTGCGCGGCACGATCATCAGCCCGATCAGCAGGGAGGCGATCGGGTCGGCGGTCTGCCAGCCGGTGGTCAGGATCACCGAGGCCGAGATCAGCACCGTCAGCGAGCCGAGGGTGTCGGCCAGCACCTCCAGATACGCCCCGCGCACATTGAGGCTCTCCTTCTGGCCGCGCATCAGCAGCGAGAGGGAGATCACATTGGCGACCATGCCGATCAGCGCGAAGACGATCGCGAGACCGCCCCGGGTGTCCGGCGGCGTGATGAAGCGCTCGACCGCCTCGTACACCAGGTAGCCGCCGACGCCGAGCAGCAGCAGGCAGTTGGCGAGCGCGGCGAGGATCTCGGCGCGCGCGTAGCCGAAGGTGCGGCTGTCGTCGGCGGGCCTCGCGGCGAAGTGGATGGCGAGCAGGCCCATTCCGAGCCCGACGGCGTCGGTCGCCATATGGGCGGCGTCGGCGATGAGGGCGAGCGAGTCGGCGGCGAGGCCACCGATGATCTCGATCACCATCACGGACAGCGTGATGCCCAGCGCGATCCGCAGCCGGCCCTTGTAGGCGGCGGTCGCCGTGCCCGTCGGCACGCTCCCGTGGCTGTGTCCGTGGTCGTGCCCTGCCCCCATGAGGACGCCTCCCGCTGGTCGGACGAACTGCCGGACCACGTCAGTGAACTACGGGCGGGGGGTATCCGGCAACACGGGACTGAACACCGTTGTCATTCCGTCTGACCTGCGGAAATGACCGCAGGTCAGCGCCCTGTCAAGATCATCCGACCGGGGTCGCCGGATGGCGCAGCCGCCAGCCCTCCCAGGCGGAGGCGACCATGTCCCGCATCGAGCGCCGCGCCGTCCAGCCCAGCTCCTGGCTGATGCGGTCGACCGAGGCGACGGCCCGCGCCGCGTCGCCCGCGCGGCGCGGCGCGACCTCGGGCGCGAGCCCGTGCCCGGTCACATCGGCCACCAGATCGGCCAGCTCACGCACCGATACGCCCTCGCCGCGGCCGATGTTGAGGGTCAGGTCCCCGGGCTGCCGCTGCTCGGCCAGCCGCCGCGCGACCGACAGATGCGCGTCGGCGAGATCGGCGACATGGATGTAGTCGCGTACGCAGGTGCCGTCCGGCGTCGGATAGTCGGCGCCGAAGATCAGCGGGGCCTCGCCCCGGGTGATCCGGTCGAAGTACATCGGGATGATGTTGAACACGCCGGTGTCGGACAGCTCGGGCGACGCCGCGCCCGCCACGTTGAAGTACCGCAGGCAGGCGGTGGCCAGCGCGTGCGCCTGCCCGGTGGCCCGTACCAGCCATTCGCCGGCCAGCTTCGTCTCGCCGTACGGGCTGATCGGCGCCGCCGGGGTCCGCTCCGTGATCAGCTCCACGTCCGGCACCCCGTACACGGCCGCCGACGACGAGAACAGGAAGCGCCCGACGCCGCCCGCCACCACCGCTTCGAGCAGCACCGTCAGACCGTGCAGATTCTCCCGGTAGTACCGCAGCGGCTGCTCGACGGACTCGCCCACCTGCTTCTTCCCGGCCAGATGCACCACACCGGTGATCCCGTGGCCGCGCAGCGTCCGGTCGACGAGATCTCGGTCCAGCAGCGAGCCCTCGACCAGCTCGATCTCCTTCGGCAGCCGCTCGGGGACCCCCGTCGACAGGTCGTCGAGGACGACGACCCGCTCGCCGGCGCCGGCCATCGACCGCGCCACATGTGCCCCGATATAACCCGCTCCGCCTGTGATCAGCCACGTCATGCGGTCACCCTAACCGGCCGCTGCGCGGCGGCCGGTCGGCCGGTTTGGCGGTGGGATGCCGGTGGACGATGATGATCTCCGGCCGGGGCCCGGCCGGATCGGACCGGAGCGTCCTGGGCGTAAACAGCCGGTGAACTCCGGCCGGCGTTCATCCGATAGCCTCTGCCGACGTGCCGCCGCCCCCGACACCGGGTCGCGAAGCCGCGCACCCAGCCCTGTCAGTGCCAAGGAGTGAGTTCGTCTGTCGACCGCCATTCTCACAGGTACGCCGGTGCCCGGATCGCCGCTCGAAGGCCATCTGCGGTCCCTGGGATTCGACGTCCGCGACGCGTCGGACGCCGCCGAAGCGGGACAGCTCGCCGCGGCCGCCCCGGCCGGTGAGCGGATCGCCCTCGTCGACCCGCGCTTCGTCGGCCATGTGCACACGCTGCGCCTCGCGCTGACCGACCCGCGGTTCCCGGCCGTCGCCGTGCCGGGAGCGCTCACCGCCAAGCCGGAGGCCAGGGCCGCGCTGCTGCGCGCCGTCGGCGCCGCCGGCGTCCCGGCGGAAGCCGCCGTCCCGGTCCCGGCAGGACCCGCGCTCCCCGGCCGGCTCACCCGGCAGCCGCCGCTCACCGACCTCGTCGCCGACGCCGTCGCGGCCGACGGCACCGCCGTGCACCGCCCCGAGCTGGGCTCGCTCGTCGCCGCCGTACCGGACGACGCCGCCGCGCGCGCCGAGGCCGAGGCCGCCGTCGGCGCCGTCGACGACGAAGCCGTACGGCTGCGCTCCGCGGTCAAGGCGCGCGACGGCTTCTTCACCACCTTCTGCATCAGCCCCTACTCCCGCTACCTCGCGCGCTGGTGCGCCCGCCGGGGCCTGACGCCCAACCAGGTGACCACCGCCTCGCTGGTCACCGCCCTGATCGCGGCGGGCTGCGCGGCCACCGGCACCCGCGGCGGCTTCGTCGCCGCGGCGGTCCTGCTGATCTTCTCCTTCGTGCTGGACTGCACCGACGGACAGCTCGCCCGCTACTCGCTCCAGTACTCGACCCTGGGCGCCTGGCTGGACGCGACCTTCGACCGCGCCAAGGAGTACGCGTACTACGCGGGACTCGCCCTCGGCGCGGCCCGAGGCGGCGACGACGTGTGGGCGCTGGCGCTCGGCGCGATGGTGCTCCAGGCCTGCCGCCACCTCCTCGACTCCTCCTTCAACGAGGCGAACGTCGACGCCACGGCGGCGACGGCCGACGGCAAGGCCGTGGCAGGCACCCCGACAGCCGCGCTCTCCAGCAAGCTCGACAGCGTCGGCTGGACGGTGTGGGTGCGCCGGATGATCGTCCTGCCCATCGGCGAGCGCTGGGCGATGATCGCCGTCCTCACCGCGTTCACCACGCCCCGGATCGTCTTCTACGCGCTGCTCGTCGGCTGCGGCTTCGCCGCCTGCTACACCAGCGCGGGCCGGGTCCTGCGCTCGCTCACCCGCAAGGCCAACCGCACCGAGCGGGCCGCCCGCGCCCTCGCCGAACTCACCGACTCGGGACCGCTCGCCCGGTCGGTGGCCGGAGTGCTGCGCCGCCCGGCCCGCCGGATGCCCGCCGTCCTGTCCTTCCTGGTGGCCTTCGCGGGCGGCGCCGCTGTCGCCGCCACCGCGGCGTTCGCCCCGATCGACGGGCCCTGGCCCGCCGTCGCCGCCGCGGTCTACGTCCTGACCTCGGGCATCGCGGTCGCCCGCCCGCTGACCGGCGCGCTCGACTGGCTCGTCCCCACGGTCTTCCGGGCCGCCGAGTACGGCACGGTCCTGCTGCTCGCCGCCCGCTCCGAGGTGAACGGCGCGTTGCCCGCGGCCTTCGGCCTGGTGGCCGCCGTCGCCTACCATCATTACGACACGGTGTACCGCATCCGCGGCGGCACCGGCGCCCCGCCCCGGTGGCTGGTCATGGCGATCGGCGGACACGAAGGCAGGACGCTCGTCGTCACCGTCCTCGCCGCCGTACTCGTGACGCGGCACACCGACTTCCCCACGGCCCTGACGGTGCTCGCGGTCGCCGTGGCGCTGGTCGTGCTCGCCGAGTCCATCCGCTTCTGGGTGTCCTCGGCGGCCCCCGCCGTACACGACGAAGGAGAAACCGCATGATCGGCCTCGTACTGGCTGCCGGAGCCGGCCGGCGACTGCGCCCCTACACCGACACGCTCCCCAAGGCCCTGGTGCCGGTGGACGCGGCGGGGGACGGCAGCATCACCGTCCTCGACCTGGCGCTCGGCAACTTCGCCGAGGTCGGCCTCAAAGAGGCGGCGATCGTGGTCGGTTACCGCAAGGAAGCCGTGTACGCCCGCAAGGCGCAGTTGGAGCGGACCTACGGTCTGAAGATCACCCTGATCGACAACGACAAGGCCGAGGAGTGGAACAACGCCTACTCCCTCTGGTGCGCGCGCGACGTCATCAAGCAGGGCGTGATCCTCGCCAACGGCGACACCGTGCACCCGGTCTCCGTCCAGCGCACCCTCCTCGGCGCCCGCGGCCACGGCCGCAAGATCATCCTCGCCCTCGACACGGTCAAGCACCTCGCCGACGAGGAGATGAAGGTCATCACCGACGGTGAGAAGGGCGTGCGCTCCATCACCAAGCTGATGGACCCGGCCACCGCCACCGGCGAGTACATCGGCGTCACCCTGATCGAGCCCGAGGCGGCCGAGGAGCTGGCCGACGCGCTCAAGGCCACCTTCGAGCGCGACCCCGACCTGTACTACGAGGACGGCTACCAGGAGCTGGTCAACCGCGGCTTCATCGTGGACGTGGCACCCATCGGCGACGTCTCCTGGGTCGAGATCGACAACCACGACGACCTCGCGAAGGGCCGTGAGATCGCGTGCCAGTACTGACCCGGCTCATCCCTTCGCCGGTCGTCGTCGACATCCGCAGCGGCGCCATGGACCAGCTCGCCGCGCTCCTCGCCGACCAGCGGATCTCCAGCTCGGGCAGGCTCGCCTTCGCGCTGAGCGGCGGATCGGGACAGGCGCTGCGCGAGAAGCTGGCGCCGCTGCTGCCGGACGCCGACTGGTACCCCGTCGCCGACGGCACGATCGACTCGGCGGTCAAACTGGCCGACGGCATCAAGGGCAAGCGGTACGACGCCGTGGTCGGCCTCGGCGGCGGCAAGATCATCGACGTGACGAAGTACGCGGCCGCCCGGCTCGGCCTGCCCATGGTGGCCGTCGCCACCAACCTCTCGCACGACGGCATCTGTTCACCGGTCTCGACCCTCGACAACGACAACGGCCGCGGCTCGTACGGCGTCCCGACCCCCATCGCCGTCGTCATCGACCTCGACGTCATCCGGCAGGCCCCGGTCCGCTTCGTCCGCTCCGGCATCGGCGACGCCATCTCCAACATCTCCGCCATCGCCGACTGGGAGCTCTCCCACCGGGTCAACGGCGAGCAGGTGGACGGCCTCGCCTCCGCGATGGCCCGCACCGCCGGCGAAGCCGTGCTGCGCCATCCGGCGGGGGCGGGCGACGACGCGTTCCTCACCGTCCTCGCCGAGGCCCTGGTCCTCACCGGTATCGCCATGTCGATCAGCGGCGACACCCGCCCGTCGTCCGGCGCCTGCCACGAGATCAGCCACGCCTTCGACCTGCTGTACCCCAAGCGCGCCGCGCTCCACGGCGAACAGGTCGGCCTCGGCGCCGCGTTCGCCATGCATCTGCGCGGCGCGCACGAGCAGTCAGGGCTCTTTGCCCAGGTGCTGCGTCGCCACGGGCTGCCCGTGCTGCCCGAGGAGATCGGCTTCTCCGCCGACGAGTTCGTACGGGCCGTGGCCTACGCGCCGCAGACCCGCCCCGGGCGCTTCACGATTCTTGAGCACCTCGACCTGTCCACCGATCAGATCAGGGACGCGTACGCCGACTATGCCAAGACCATCAGTAGCTGAACTCCGGCCCGTCGTTCACCCGGAGGGCGTGAAGGACCGGCGCAGCGGGGAGCACTGGGCCGGGCGCATGTACATGCGGGAGATCTCGCTGCACATCGACCCGTACCTTGTCAACACCCGTATCTCGCCCAACCAGCTCACGTATCTGATGGTGGTCGTGGGGGTGATCGGCGGCGCCGCCCTGCTGGTGCCCGGCATCACCGGCGCGATCCTCGCCGTGGTGCTGTTCCAGATCTATCTGCTGCTCGACTGCGTGGACGGCGAGGTCGCCCGCTGGCGCAAGCAGACCTCCATCACGGGCGTCTATCTCGACCGCGTCGGCCACTACCTGTGCGAGGCGGCCCTGCTCGTCGGCTTCGGGGTGCGCGGCGCCGACGTCTTCGAGCAGAACGGCTCGACCGCCAACTGGCTGTGGGCCTTCCTCGGCACGCTCGCCGCGCTCGGCGCGATCCTGATCAAGGCCGAGACGGACCTGGTCGACGTCGCGCGCCAGCGCAGCGGACTGCCCGCGGTCAAGGACGAGGCGTCGGCGCCCCGCTCCTCGGGTCTCGCCCTGGCCAGGCGCGGCGCCGCCGCGCTCAAGTTCCACCGGCTCGTCGGCGGCATCGAGGCCAGCCTGTTCATCCTGCTCATGGCGATCCTGGACGTGGTCCACGGCGACCTGTTCTTCACCCGCCTCGGCATCGCCGTACTCGCCGGCATCGCCCTCGTGCAGACGCTGCTGCACCTCGTCTCCATCCTGGCGTCCAGCAGGCTGAGGTGAGCGACCGGTCGTCCCGCCCTGTCCGGCCGTCCGGCCGCCGGTGACCGCCCGGAAAGTCTGGTTCGCCGGCTTCGGGGAAGGCGGGGCCCCGCCGCCCGGATCCCGGCACCCCATGAAGTGGCGTACGGTATGGCGGCCGACCCGACTGGGCCGGCCGCCGGTCGTCTGACAAGCTCGGTTCTGACAGCATTGAACGCTGTCAGCCCGGTCCGCACGCCCAGGGGCCCGGCCGCAGCGCCCGTGCCCGATCAGATGGCTTCTCGAACACGGAAGTTCCCACTTGTGAGTGACACTACCCATGACGGTGCGACCATGACGAGCGCACCGCCGTCCCCCGACGACGGTCTGCTGCCCGAGGCGCTGGCCGCCAAGTACGGGCTGTCGGTCAGCGGCGCCCGGCCGGGGCTCGCGGACTACGCCCGCCAACTGTGGGGCAGGCGGCATTTCATCTTCGCCTTCTCCAGCGCGAAGCTGACCGCCCAGTACAGCCAGGCCAAGCTCGGACAGCTCTGGCAGGTGGCGACCCCGCTGCTCAACGCCATCGTCTACTACCTGATCTTCGGCCTGATCCTGGGGACCAAGCGGGGCATGCCGCAGGAGGTGTTCATCCCCTTCCTGGTCACCGGGGTGTTCGTCTTCAACTTCACCACCAGCTCGGTGACGGCGGGGGTGCGCGCCATCTCCGGGAACCTGGGCCTGGTGCGCGCGCTGCACTTCCCGCGCGCCGCGCTGCCGGTCTCCTTCGCGCTCCAGCAGCTCCAGCAGTTGCTGTTCTCGATGATCGTGCTCGTCATCATCACCTGCGCCTTCGGCAGCTACCCCTCGCTCCGCTGGCTGCTGGTCGTGCCCGCGCTGGTGTTCCAGTTCGTCTTCAACACGGGCCTCGCGCTGATACTGGCCAGGATGGGCAGCAAGACACCCGACCTCGCGCAGCTCATGCCGTTCGTCATGCGCACGTGGATGTACTCGTCCGGCGTGATGTTCTCCATCCCGGTGATGCTCAAGGGCAAGCCGAGCTGGATCGCCGACGTCCTGCAGTACAACCCGGCGGCCGTGTACATGGACCTCGTCCGGTACGCGATGATCGACGGCTACGGAGCGAGCAACCTGCCCGCACACGTCTGGGCCATCGCGCTGGTCTGGGCGCTCGTCGTGGGCGTCTTCGGTTTTGTGTTCTTCTGGAAGGCTGAGGAGCAGTATGGGCGTGGCTGATACCAACGTGAAGGGGCGCGTCCCCACCGTCATTGCCGACGACGTGCACATCGTGTACCGGGTCAACGGCGGTGGCGGCGGCCGGGGGTCGGCGACCGCCGCGCTGAACCGGATCGTGCGCAGGGACAAGGGCGAGTCGCGCGGCATCCGCAAGGTGCACGCCGTACGCGGCGTCACCTTCACCGCGTACCGGGGCGAGGCCATCGGCCTGATCGGCACCAACGGCTCGGGCAAGTCGACCCTGCTGCGCGCCATCGCGGGACTGCTGCCGCCGGAGAGCGGCAAGGTCTACACCGACGGCCAGCCCTCACTGCTGGGCGTGAACGCCGCCCTGATGAGTGATCTGACCGGCGAACGCAATGTGGTGCTCGGCGGTTTGGCCATGGGCATGTCGCGCGAGGAGGTGCGGGAGCGTTACGACGGAATTGTCGAGTTCTCCGGCATCAACGAGAAGGGCGACTTCATCACGCTCCCGATGCGCACCTACTCGTCCGGTATGGCGGCCCGGCTGAGGTTCTCCATCGCGGCGGCCAAGAACCATGACGTGCTGATGATCGACGAGGCACTGGCCACCGGTGACAGCAAGTTCCGCATCCGCTCCGAGGCGCGCATCCGCGAACTGCGCGAAGAGGCGGGCACGGTCTTTCTGGTCAGCCACAGCAACAAGTCCATCAGGGACACCTGCGACCGGGTGCTCTGGCTGGAGAAGGGCGAGCTGCTGATGGACGGGTCCACCGACGAGGTGCTCAAGGCGTACGAGAAGGAGACCGGCAAGTAGCCGCTCCGCACAGCTCCGACCAGGGCCCCCGCCGGGATCGTTCCGGCGGGGGCCTTGATCGCTCTCGTCAAGAACGGGTCAAGTCATCCGGCGCCGGGGAAGGTTGGTGCGTATTGCAGCGTTCTTGTAATGCGCGCAACACCCCGGCGTGGTCGTCCGCGTTGTACAACGTAAGCTGAGCTGGTTCTGAATTCGCGGCAAGTGGGGTGATACACCCTGGCCATTCCGGCTGCCCGAAGGCGTTTACTCGGGCAAGCGGGCGGCGTGTCCGAAATGGGATGTATTAGGTCGGCAGTGTAGAACGGGAGATGTGACGGCAATGACGGAAAATCTCCAGCGCCACGAGGATTATTCCGTCCCCGTACCGGGAAGCTCGCAGTGACGGGCACTCCGCAGGTGCGCCCTGACGCCTCGTCGCGCAGCACACTGGACAAGGCCGCGGAAGAGAACTTCCCCGTAGCCCCGTTCTTCCTGCCCCGCGCCTGGCGGGGCGATCTGATGGCGGTTTACGGATTCGCGCGGCTCGTGGACGACATCGGCGACGGCGATCTGGCCCCCGGCGGCGCCGACGCGCGCCATCTCGGGGTGGCCGAGGCGCAGGCCGACGACCGGCTCGTCATGCTCGACGCCTTCGAGGCCGACCTCAGACGGGTGTTCGCATCCGGCGGGCCGGAACCCGGCCATCCGCTGCTGCGCGCCCTGGTGCCCACCGTGCGGCGCAGATCGCTCAGTCTCGACCCGTTCCTCGGGCTCATCGCGGCCAACCGCCAGGACCAACTGGTGGGGAGGTACGAGACGTACGACGACCTCCTCGCCTACTGCGAACTGTCCGCCAACCCGGTCGGCCGGCTCGTCCTCGAAATCACCGGCACGGCGACCCCCGAGCGGATCCGCCGCTCCGACGCGGTCTGCACGGCGCTGCAGATCGTCGAACACCTCCAGGACGTGGCCGAGGACCTCGGCCGCGACCGGATCTACCTGCCGGCCGCCGACATGAAACGCTTCCGTGTCACCGAGGCGGACCTGGCCGAGGCTTCGGGGAACGCGTCGGTGCGCACCCTGATCGCCTACGAAGCCGAACGGGCCGGCACCCTGCTGAATGAAGGCACCCCGTTGGTGGGTAGCGTCCACGGCAGGCTCCGACTGCTGCTCGCCGGATTTGTGGCCGGAGGGCGCGCCGCCCTCGCTTCGATCGCGGCCGCCGGGCACGATGTGCTCCCCGGACCGCCCAAACCCACCAAGCCGCGTCTGCTGCGCGAAGTGGGAGCTGTCTTGCGAAGAGCGCACAGAGAGGGGTGAGCCGGAACGTGGAGGGACAGACACCCATGTCCGCGCCGGTACAGGCGGCCTACAGCTACTGCGAGGCTGTGACCGGGCAGCAGGCCCGGAATTTCGCCTACGGCATCAGGCTGCTGCCGCTGGAGAAGCGGCAAGCCATGTCCGCGTTGTACGCGCTCTCCCGCCGGGTGGACGACATCGGCGACGGGACGCTCCCCGCCGATGCCAAACACGCCCGGCTCGAAGAGACGCGCGGGCTGCTGACCAGGATCAGGGAAGGCGCCGTCGACGAGGACGACACGGACCCCGTGGCCGTCGCGCTCGCCGCCGCCGCGCGCCGCTTCCCGATCCCGATCGAGGGCCTCGACGAGCTGATCGACGGCGTCCTGATGGACGTGCGCGGCGAGACGTACGAGACGTGGGACGACCTCAAGAACTACTGCCGGTGTGTCGCCGGTGCGATCGGCCGGCTCTCGCTCGGCGTGTTCGGCACCGGAGCCGGGGTGCCGGGCGCCGAGCGCGCCGCCGAGTACGCCGACACGCTGGGTCTCGCACTCCAGTTGACCAACATCCTCCGGGACGTACGGGAGGACGCGGGCAACGGCCGCACCTACCTGCCCGCCGACGACCTCGCCAAGTTCGGCTGCTCCGTGGGGTTCCACAGCGCCACCCCGCCGGCCGGCTCCGACTTCGCCGGGCTCGTGCACTTCGAGGTGCGCCGCGCCCGCGCGCTGTTCGCCGAGGGCTACCGGCTGCTGCCGATGCTCGACCGGCGCAGCGGCGCCTGCGTGGCGGCCATGGCGGGCATCTACCGCCGCCTCCTCGACCGCATCGAACGTGATCCCGAGGCGGTCCTGCGGGGGAGGGTCTCACTACCGGGGCGCGAGAAGGCGTATGTTGCCGTGCGCGGGCTTTCCGGTCTCGATGCCCGCCATGTCTCCAGGCAGACCATCAGGAGGCGCGGCTGATGCGGCAGATCGCCGAAGACGCCTCCCGCGCCCTGACAACCCCGCACAAGGAAAGCGCGTCCCTGACTGCGACAGTCCGAGGGGAGCGCGCATGACAACGGCCGAGGCCACACCGTCCGGTTCCGGCCATGCCGTTGTGATCGGCGGCGGACTCGCGGGCATCACGGCGGCACTGCAACTGGCCGACGCCGGAGTGCGGGTGACACTGGTCGAGGGCCGGCCGAGGCTCGGCGGTCTCGCCTTCTCCTTCCGGCGCGGCGAACTGACCGTCGACAACGGCCAGCACGTGTACCTGCGCTGCTGCACCGCGTACCGCTGGTTCCTCGACCGGGTCGACGGCGCCGACCTGGCACCCCTGCAGGACCGGCTCGACGTACCGGTGCTCGACGTCGGGCGGCCCGAGCCGAGACTCGGCCGGCTGCGGCGCACCGCGCTGCCCGTACCGCTGCACCTCGCCGCCGGGCTCGCCCGCTACCCGCACCTGTCCCTCGCGGAACGCGCCTCCGTCGGCCGCGCCGCACTCGCGCTCAAGGGCCTCGACCTTTCCGATCCCGCGCTGGACGACACCGACTTCGGAAGCTGGCTCGCCCGGCACGGGCAGTCCGAGCGCACCATCGAGGCGCTGTGGGACCTGGTCGGTGTGGCCACCCTCAACGCCACCGCCCCGCACTCCTCCCTGGCGCTCGCCGCGATGGTCTTCAAGACAGGGCTCCTCTCCGAACCCGGCGCCGCCGACATCGGCTGGGCGCGGGTCCCGCTCGGCGAACTGCACGACACGCTGGCCCGCAAGGCACTCGACTCCGCCGGGGTACGCACCGAACTGCGCACCCGCGTCAGCGCCGTCACCCGCGCGCCGGACGGCGGCTGGTACGTCGACACCGACGGCGAACGGCTCGAAGCGCGGACGGTCGTCCTCGCCGTGGCACAGCGCGAGACACACGCACTGCTCCCCGAAGGCGCCCTCGACCGGCCCGGCGACCTGCTCGACATCGGCACAGCGCCGATCCTCAACGTCCATGTGGTCTACGACCGCAAGGTGCTCCGCCGACCCTTCTTCGCCGCGCTCGGCTCGCCCGTCCAGTGGGTCTTCGACCGCACGGACGCCTCGGGTCTGACCGACGGCCAGTACCTCGCCCTGTCCCAGTCCGCGGCCCAGGACGAGATCGACACACCGGTCTCCGAGCTGCGCGAGCGCTACCTCCCCGAACTGGAGCGGCTGCTGCCCGCGGCGCGCGGCGCCGAGGTACGGGACTTCTTCGTCACCCGGGAGCGGACGGCGACCTTCGCCCCCACCCCCGGGGTGGGCCGGCTGCGGCCAGCGGCCCGAACCAACGCGCCCGGCCTCTTCCTGGCCGGTGCGTGGACCGCCACCGGCTGGCCCGCGACCATGGAGGGCGCCGTGCGCAGCGGCTTCAGCGCTGCCGGCGCCGCCCTCTCCGAGCTCGGCCACCCCCATGAACATCCGCTGGAGGAGGCGGCATGAGCCTGAGTACTGCACCGACGAGTACTGGAACAAGAGGAGAGACCGTGCCGACTGTGCCCCCGGCCGATCCGGCTGTCGACACCGCGGACGTCTTCGCGCTGCTGGAGCGCGGACGTGCGCTGGCCACCCCGGTGCTGCGCGCCGCCGTCGACCGGCTCGCCCCGCCCATGGACACCGTCGCCGCCTACCACTTCGGCTGGATCGACGCCGAGGGCAGGCCCGCCGACGGCGACGGCGGCAAGGCCGTACGCCCGGCGCTCGCGCTGATCTCCGCCGAGGCGGCGGGCGCTTCACCCGAGACGGGTGTGCCCGGCGCCGTCGCCGTGGAACTCGTCCACAACTTCTCGCTGCTGCACGACGACCTGATGGACGGCGACGAGCAGCGCAGGCACCGCGACACGGTGTGGAAGGTGCACGGCCCCGCCCAGGCGATCCTCGTCGGCGACGCGCTGTTCGCGCTCGCCAACGAGGTGCTGCTGGAGCTGGGAACCCCCGAGGCGGGACGCGCGACGCGCCGTCTCACCGCGGCCACCCGCAAGCTGATCGACGGTCAGGCGCAGGACATCTCGTACGAGCACCGCGAGCGCGTCACCGTCGAGGAATGCCTGCTGATGGAGGGCAACAAGACCGGCGCCCTGCTGGCCTGCGCCGTCTCCATCGGGGCCGTCCTCGGCGGCGCCGACGACCGGACCGCCGACACACTGGAGTCCTTCGGCCACCATCTCGGCCTGGCCTTCCAGGCGGTGGACGACCTGCTCGGCATCTGGGGCGACCCGGACGCCACCGGCAAGCAGACCTGGAGCGACCTGCGGCAGCGCAAGAAGTCCCTGCCGGTGGTCGCCGCGCTCGCCGCCGGCGGGCCCGCTTCGGAGCGGCTGGCCGAACTGCTCGCCGCCGACGCGAAAAGCAATGATTTCGAGACCTTCTCCGAGGAAGAATTCGCCACCAGGGCAGCGCTGATCGAAGAGGCGGGCGGCCGGGAGTGGACCTCTCAGGAAGCGCGCAGACAGCACGCCACCGCCATCGAGACGCTGGCGGCCGTGGACATGCCGGAACAGGTCAGGGCGCAGCTCGTCGCGCTCGCCGACTTCGTCGTCGTACGAAAGAGATGATCACCATTCCCCTACCCGCCTCTTCTGGGGGATAGCCCCAACAGTCGCCGTCCACCGCCCGTCGGGCACCGGACGACGGAGACCCCAGCACAGCAGAAGCACCACTGCACGAAGGGGAAGCCATGACAGCGACGACCGACGGAAGCACCGGGGCCATGGGACCCCGCGCAGCCTCGGCCAACCGACCGACCGATACCACCATCGCCGCGGCCGGAGACCTTTTGGTGGCCGCAGAGCGGGCCACCGCACGATCGGTCGAGTATCTGCTCGGCCAGCAGGACGCCGAGGGATGGTGGAAAGGCGACCTGGCGACCAATGTGACGATGGACGCGGAAGACCTGCTGCTCCGTCAGTTCCTCGGTATCCAGGACGCCAGCACCACCGAGGCGTCCGCACTCTTCATCCGCGGCGAACAGCGCGCCGACGGCACCTGGGCCACCTTCTACGGCGGCCCCGGCGAGCTGTCCACCACCATCGAGGCGTACGTGGCCCTGCGGTTGGCGGGGGACAAGCCCGAAGACCCGCACATGGCGCGGGCGTCCGCCTGGGTAAGGGAGCGCGGCGGCATCGCCGAGAGCCGGGTCTTCACCCGGATCTGGCTCGCCCTGTTCGGCTGGTGGAAATGGGACGACCTCCCCGTCATGCCGCCCGAGCTGATCTTCTTTCCGAAGTGGTTCCCGCTCAACATCTACGACTTCGGCTGCTGGGCCCGGCAGACCATCGTGCCGCTGACCATCGTGTCGGCGAAGCGCCCCGTCCGGCCCGCTCCCTTCGCCCTGGACGAGCTGCACAGCGATGTGCGCCGGCCCAACCCGAGCAAGCCGACCGCGCCCCTGGCCAGTTGGGACGGTGTGTTCCAGCGCCTCGACAAGGGCCTGCACGCCTACCACAAGCTCGCCCCGCGCAGTGTGCGGCGTACCGCGATGAACGCCGCGGCGCGCTGGATCATCGAGCGGCAGGAGAACGACGGCTGCTGGGGCGGTATCCAGCCGCCCGCCGTCTACTCGGTCATCGCGCTGCATCTGCTCGGCTACGACATAGACCACCCCGTCATGCGCGCGGGACTCGAATCGCTCGACCGGTTCGCCGTGTGGCGCGAGGACGGCGCCCGGATGATCGAGGCGTGCCAGTCGCCGGTCTGGGACACCTGCCTCGCCACGATCGCGCTCGCCGACGCGGGCCTGAGCCCGGACCACCCGGCGCTGGTCAAGGCCGCCGACTGGATGATGAACGAGGAGATCGCCCGGCCGGGCGACTGGTCCGTCCGCAGACCGGCCCTCACACCGGGCGGCTGGGCGTTCGAGTTCCACAACGACAACTACCCCGACATCGACGACACCGCCGAGGTCATCCTCGCGCTGCGCCGCGTCAAACACCCCGTGCCCGCACGGCTCGACGCCTCCGTCGAGCGCGGCGCCCGGTGGACGATGGGCATGCAGTCGCGCAACGGCGCGTGGGCCGCCTTCGACGCCGACAACACCAGCCCGTTCCCCAACAGGCTGCCGTTCTCGGACTTCGGCGAGGTCATCGACCCGCCGTCCGCCGATGTCACCGGACATGTCGTCGAGATGCTGGCCTACGAGGGCAAGGCACACCACCCCGCCACCCGGCGAGGTGTGGAGTGGCTGCTCGCCGAACAGGAGACCAACGGCGCCTGGTTCGGGCGCTGGGGCGTCAACTACGTATACGGCACAGGGTCCGTGGTACCGGCGCTGACCGCCGCCGGACTGCCCGTCTCGCACCCCGCGATCCGGCGGGCGGTGAGCTGGCTCGAATCGGTGCAGAACGACGACGGCGGCTGGGGCGAGGACCTGCGCTCCTACCGCGAGGAGAAGTGGATCGGCCACGGCGCCTCCACCGCCTCGCAGACCGCCTGGGCGCTCCTCGCGCTCCTCGCGGCAGGCGAGCAGGAGAGCAAGGCCGTCGAGCGGGGCATCGCCTACCTGTCCGACACCCAGTTGGAGGACGGCTCATGGGACGAGCCGTACTTCACCGGCACCGGATTCCCGTGGGACTTCTCCATCAACTACCACCTCTACCGGCAGGTGTTCCCCCTCACCGCCCTCGGCCGCTACGTCAACGGGGAACCGTTCGCCGTGCACGGCCGCAAGGGGAATTGATGGGCAGAGCCACCGGGCCCGAAGGCCCCGCCGACCCCCTGCTGATCGCCTGCGCGCTGGGCATCGAGCGGTTCGCCCTGCGCGGCAGGCGCGGCGCTGCGGGGCCCGTGACGGTCCTGCGCACCGGAATGGGGCCCGACAACGCCGAGCGTGCGGTGGCGCGCACCCTCGGCACCGACCGGAACAGGGACGCGGCGGTCATCGCGTCCGGCTTCTGCGCCGGTCTCACCCCCGGGATGCACCCGGGGGACCTGATTGTCGCCGACGAGACCCGGAGCGCGCAGGGCGTCACGCCCTGCACCGGCACCGGTCTGCTCGTCGACGCGCTGACCCGGGCCGTCCCAGGACACACGGTCCACACCGGACCGCTGACCGGGTCGGACCACGTGGTGCGCGGCCAGGAACGGGCCGAACTGCGCACCACCGGGGCGATCGCCGTCGACATGGAGTCGGCGGCGACCCTCCGCACCGCTCTGAGCGCCGGGCCCCGCCCGGTCGCGGCCGTACGTGTGGTCGTGGACGCTCCGGAGCACGAGCTTGTCCGTATCGGCACGGTGCGCGGAGGCACAACAGCCTTCCGCGTCCTGCGTGCCGTCCTTCCGGCCTTTTACGAATGGCACCGTTCTTCGCTGCTCCCCAGGAGGTGAGCCAGATGGCCATGCCGCTCCGCCAGACCATCAAAATCGGAACCTATCTCGCCGAACAGAAGATTCGCAGGCGCGACAAGTTTCCGCTCATTGTCGAACTTGAACCCCTGTTCGCCTGCAATCTCAAATGTGAGGGCTGCGGCAAGATCCAGCACCCCGCCGGTGTACTGAAGCAGCGCATGCCCGTTGCCCAGGCCGTCGGCGCCGTGCTGGAGTCCGGCGCCCCGATGGTGTCCATCGCCGGCGGCGAGCCGCTGATGCACCCTCAGATCGACGAGATCGTGCGGCAGTTGGTCGCCAAGAAGAAGTACGTCTTCCTGTGCACCAACGCCATGTTGCTCCGTAAGAAGATGGACAAGTTCACCCCCTCGCCCTACTTCGCCTTCACCGTCCACATCGACGGCATGCGCGAGCGGCACGACGAGTCGGTCGCCAAGGAAGGCGTCTTCGACGAGGCGGTCGAGGCCATCAAGGAAGCCAAGCGGCGCGGCTTCCGGGTGACCACCAACTCGACGTTCTTCAACACGGACACCCCGCAGAACATCATCGAGGTGCTCAACTACCTCAACGACGAGCTGCAGGTGGACGAGATGATGCTCTCGCCCGCCTACGCCTACGAGAAGGCCCCCGACCAGGAGCACTTCCTGGGTGTCGAGCAGACGAGGGAGCTGTTCAAGAAGGCGTTCAGCGGCGGCAACCGGCGCAAGTGGCGGCTCAACCACTCGCCGCTCTTCCTGGACTTCCTCGAAGGCAAGGCCGACTTCCCCTGCACGGCGTGGGCCATTCCCAACTACTCGCTCTTCGGCTGGCAGCGCCCCTGCTACCTGATGGCCGACGGCTACGTCCCGACGTACCAGAAGCTCATCGACGAGACCGACTGGAGCAAGTACGGCCGGGGCAAGGACGACCGCTGCGCCAACTGCATGGCCCACTGCGGCTACGAGCCGACCGCCGTCCTCGCCACCATGGGCTCGCTCAAGGAGACCATCCGCGCCGCGCGCGAGACGGTCGCCGGAACGCGCTGACGACGCCATGACCGCCGGTCCAGGCAGCGGCGCCGTGGCACCTGCCACGGCGCTGCCTGCCCGGACCGGCAGCGGGCGGCGCGGACACGCCGCCACCGCGAGCTGATCGGAATCGGAGAGGGGGCCCGAGCGTGACGATCCTGGAGAACATCCGGGGGCCGCACGACCTCAAGGCGCTGGCGGCAAGTGAACTCGGTGAACTCGCCGAGGACATCAGGCAGTTCCTGGTCCGGGCGGTGGCCAGAACCGGTGGGCACCTCGGGCCGAACCTCGGCGTGGTCGAACTGACCATCGCCCTGCACCGGGCCTTCGACTCGCCCGTCGACCGCGTCCTGTGGGACACCGGGCACCAGAGCTACGTCCACAAACTCCTCACCGGGCGGCAGGACTTCTCCAAGCTGCGCGCCAAGGGCGGCCTCTCCGGCTACCCCTCACGCGCCGAGTCCGCGCACGACGTCATCGAGAACTCCCACGCGTCGACCGTGCTCGGCTGGGCCGACGGCCTCGCCAAGGCCCGGGACGTGACCGGCGGCCGGCACCATGTCGTCGCCGTCACCGGCGACGGGGCGCTCACCGGCGGTATGGCCTGGGAGGCGCTGAACAACATCGCCGCCGCCCGGGACCGCCCCCTGATCATCGTCGTCAACGACAACGAACGCTCCTACGCGCCGACGATAGGCGGCCTCGCCGACCACCTGGCGACGCTGCGCACCACGGACGGCTACGAACGGGCGCTGGCCTGGGGCAAGGAGCGGCTGCAGAGCGCCCCGGTGGTGGGCAGGCCGCTCTACGAGTCGCTGCACGGCGCCAAGAAGGGGTTCAAGGACACCTTCGCCCCGCAGGGCATGTTCGAGGACCTCGGCCTCAAGTACATCGGCCCGGTCGACGGACACGACGTCGAGGCCGTGGAGTCGGCGCTGCACCGCGCCAAACGGTTCAACGGGCCCGTCCTGGTGCACGTACTGACCGAGAAGGGCCGCGGCTACCCGCCGGCCCTGGAGGACGAGGCCGACCACTTCCACACCGTCGGTGTGATGGACCCGCTGACCTGTGAACCGCTCGTGGCACCCGGCGCCCCCTCCTGGACGTCGGTGTTCGGCGACGAGATCGCCGCCATCGGCGCCGAGCGGCCCGACGTCGTCGCCATCACGGCCGCCATGCTGCACCCGGTGGGGCTGACGAAGTTCGCCGAGCGCTTCCCCGAGCGGATCTGGGACGTGGGCATCGCCGAACAGCACGCGACGGTCTCGGCGGCGGGGCTCGCCACCGGCGGACTGCATCCCGTCGTCGCCGTGTACGCCACCTTCCTCAACCGCGCCTTCGACCAACTGCTGATGGACGTGGCCCTGCACCGGCTCGGCGTGACCTTCGTCCTCGACAGGGCAGGGGTCACCGGGGTCGACGGGCCCTCGCACAACGGCATGTGGGACATGTCGATCCTGCAGTGCGTCCCCGGCATCCGGATCGCGGCCCCCCGCGACGCCGACCAGCTCAGGGCCCAACTGCGCGAAGCCGTCGACGTGGACGACGCGCCGACGGTGCTGCGCTTCCCCAAGGAGTCGGTGGGCGAGCCCGTACCGGCCGTGGCCCGGCTGGGCGGGATGGACGTCCTGCACCGGCCCGCCGAAGGCAGCGCCGACGTCCTGCTCGTCGCCGTCGGAGTGCTGGCGGCCACCTGCCTTCAGGCGGCGGAACTGCTCGCCGGAGCAGGCGTCCGCTGCACCGTCGTCGACCCGCGCTGGGTCCGGCCCGTCGACGAACACCTCGCACCGCTCGCGGCGCGGCACCGACTTGTCGCCGTCGTCGAGGACAACAGCCGCAGCGGCGGCGTCGGTTGGGCCGTCGGGCAGTCACTGCGGGACGCCGGGGTAGACGTGCCCCTGCGGACGTTCGGCATCCCCGAGCAGTTCCTGGCACACGCCAAACGCGATGAGGTACTGGCCGAGATCGGTCTGACACCGGTGGAGATCGCAGGACGGATCAGTGCCGCCCTGGCACACAAGGAGAGCACGGAATGACCCAGCCCACGGAGGAGCCCAAGGGCTTCGACCTGACGCAGCTCCTCGCCGAGCGCGGCGCCGAGCGCTACGAACTGCACACCAAATACCTCAACCACCAACTCCCGCGCATGCTGCACACGATCGGCTTCGACCGGGTCTACGAGCGGGCCGAGGGCGCCTACTTCTGGGACGCCGAGGGCAACGACTACCTGGACATGCTGGCCGGCTTCGGCGTGATGGGCCTCGGCCGCCACCACCCCGTCGTCCGCAAGGCGCTGCACGACGTGCTCGACGCCTCGCTCGCCGACCTCACCCGCTTCGACTGCCAGCCGCTGCCGGGACTGCTCGCCGAGAAGCTGCTGGCCCACACCCCGCACCTGGACCGGGTGTTCTTCGGCAACAGCGGCACCGAAGCGGTCGAGACCGCGCTGAAGTTCGCCCGCTACGCGACCGGCAGGCCCAGGGTCCTCTACGCCTCGCACGCCTTCCACGGACTGACCACGGGATCGCTCTCGGTCAACGGCGAGGCCAGCTTCAAGGACGGCTTCGCGCCGCTGCTGCCCGACACCGCGATCCCGCTCGGCGATCTGGCCGCGCTGGAGCGGGAGTTGAAGCGCGGCGATGTGGCCGGCTTCGTCGTGGAGCCGATCCAGGGCAAGGGCGTGCACGAGACACCGCCCGGATTCCTGCTCGCCGCCCAGGAGTTGCTGCACAAGCACAAGGCACTGCTGATCGCCGACGAGGTGCAGACCGGGCTCGGCAGGACCGGCGACTTCTACGCCTACCAGCACGAGGCCGGGGTCGAGCCTGACCTGGTCTGCGTGGCGAAGGCGCTCTCCGGCGGTTACGTACCCGTCGGCGCGACCCTCGGCAAGGACTGGATCTTCAAGAAGGTCTACTCGTCGATGGACCGGGTCCTCGTCCACTCCGCGAGCTTCGGCTCCAACGCGCAGGCCATGGCGGCGGGACTCGCCGTCCTGTCCGTGATGGAGGACGAGCGGATCGTCGCCAACGCCAGGACCACCGGCGATCTGCTCAGGACCCGGCTGGCCGAGCTGGTGCCGCGCTACGAGCTGCTGCACGAGGTGCGCGGCCGGGGGCTGATGATCGGCATCGAGTTCGGCCGGCCGAACTCGATCAAGCTGCGGAGCCGCTGGACCATGCTCCAGGCGGCCCGCAAGGGGCTCTTCGCGCAGATGGTCGTCGTACCGCTGCTCCAGAAGCACCGCATCCTCACCCAGGTGTCCGGCGACTTCCTCGAAGTGATCAAGTTGATTCCGCCGCTGACCATCGGCGAGCGCGAGGTGGACCGGTTCGTGGACGCCTTCACCGCCGTCATGGACGACGCGCACGGCGGCGGCGGACTGATGTGGGACTTCGGCAAGACCCTGGTGAAGCAGGCGGTCGCCAACCGGTAGCCGCCGGCGCCGTTCGCGGCGCGGCGCGGGGCACCGCGCGGAGCACCACGCGGTATTGCCTCCGAGGCAAGAAATTTGCCTCGGAGGAAAGTTCCTGGCGCAATGGAGGCATGACCACACCTCCTGCCGGAGCGGCAGCGGACCGGCTGCCCGACGAACTCCCCGGCGTCGCCCCCCGGCTGCGTGAACTGCGCCGCGGCCGGGGGCTCACTTTGGAGGCCGCCGCCCTGCGGGCAGGTCTTTCGGCCGCCCATCTGTCCCGGCTCGAGACCGGAGCCCGGCAGCCGTCGCTGCCCATGCTGCTGGGCCTCGCCCGGATCTACGGTACGACGGTCTCCGACCTGCTGGGCGAGATGCCGCCCGAGCGTGACCCGATCGTCCGCGCGGGACGCACCGAGCCCGTCGAGGCGGACGGCTGGACGTACCACCAGGCGGGCGGCTCGGGCCGGGCGATGCAGCCGCTGCGGGTCACCGTGCCGTACGGCGCGCAGGGCGACCTGATCAGGGTGCACCCGGGGGAGGAGTGGATCTACGTCCTCGAAGGGCGGCTGCGGCTGGGCCTCGGCGACGGTGTCCATGTGCTCGACCCGGGGGACAGCGCCCACTTCGACTCGCTCACCCCGCACCGCATCGCCGCCGCCGACCCGCCGGGCACCGGGCTGCTGTTCGTCCACACCCTGCTGCAGAGCCCGACCGCCGAGCTGTGTCTCGGCGGCCCGGCTCATCGCCGCTGACCTGCCAGCCCCGTACGGGAGAAGAGAGCCGTCCCATGCCGGAGAACCCAGTACCGAAGCGTGCCCCGCGCAAGGAGTGGACGCTTCCGAAGTCCCTTGTCGTGCGGCTCTTCGCCTATTTGGTGGCCGGCCATCTCTTCGCCGGCTTCCTGTACCTGCTCTTCACGGTCGGGAAGTAGTCCGGCCCGCTCCTGCCCCGGGCGCCGCTGCCTCAGGTACCGCTGCCTCAGGCCTCGCCGTCGGTCAGGAGATGGGCGCGCAGCCGCTCGACGGTCCCGGGTGCCAGCGACAGGCCCTCGGCCAGATAGCGCTCCGTGGAACCCCAGGTGGTGTCGATGGTCTCGAAGGCGGCGGCCAGATACGCGGCGCGGGCCTCGAACAGCGGACTGAGCAGCTCCATCACCTCGGCGGAGCGCCCGGTGGGCGAGGTGTCGTCGCGGTGCACCAGATACCGCCTGCGCGGGTCGTTGGACTTGAGGTAGTCCTCCTCGATCGCGTCCCTGCCGACCCCGAGGGCCAGCAGGGTCACTGCCATCGTCACCCCGGCCCTGTCCTTGCCCGCCGCGCAGTGCAGCAGCGCGGGCAGGTCGTCGTCGGCCAGGGCGTGCAGGACACGGCTCAGCTCGGGGGCGCGGTCGACGGGCATCGACCGGTACGAGCCGGTCATCCGCTCGGCCGCCCTGTCCTCCGAGAGGATCGCCTTGAGCTGGTCGAGATCGCCCTGCCGGACCATCCGCCAGAACTGCGCGCCGTCGGCCGGGTCGCTGAGCGGGATGTTCACGTTCCGCACGCCGGGCAGGTCGATGTCGGGGCCGTCCAGCTTGAGGTCGGCGGAGTTGCGGAAGTCGAAGACCGTGCGCAGCCCGAGCGAGGCCAGGAACGCGGCGTCGGCGGGGGCGGCCGACGCGAGATGGCCGCTGCGGAACAGCTTGCCGTGCCGCACCCACCGTCCGTCCGTCGTCGGCAGCCCGCCGACGTCGCGGAAATTGCGTACTCCGGTCAGCTCGGGCTCTGTCGACGGGACGGGTGGTAGCTGCTGTGTCACGGAAGCTCCTCCAGATCTGGCGCCGCCCCCAGGGACGGCGATGTCGGCTTCCGACTTTATGGCATCGGTTATGACGTGACCTGCCCGTACCGGCTGTCCGTATTGAGCATATTGACCCAACGCGCCCCGGATGTGGGGGAAATGGGTGTCCGGCTGGTGAGCAGGATCATATCGGTGACGGTCCGTGGCGGAGAACAGAAATGGAATTCCATGGTCCGGGGGAATTCGAAGATCCGGAATCCACGCAGGGTGACCGTCGCTCCGAGGTGGTGCCCGAGCACCCGCCGGCGAATTCACCGAACGGCTTGTTACCGCCGACCCCGCTCGCTTACCGTCACCGTCAATCCGGGCGGAACGCCGAATCCTGCCGCCACCCGGAATTCCCATCCACCCACGTGTGGCAGGAGCGGGGGACCCAGGTAGAACGCCGATTCCGGATGTCCGGACGGCTTGGGGTGAAGTCGCGCGACAAGCGCGGCAGGGCAGCTCCGGCCCTAACCCGACAGCTCACCTCGCAGGCGCAGGAGAGGAAATTCGCCATGCCCGGAAAGGGTAAGCACCGCCGTCCCAAGTCCCGTTCACTCGCCCGCGGATTCGCCGCCGCAGGTGCCGGCGGTGCCGCGCTCGCGATGCCGTTCATCGGCGCCACCGGCGCCCACGCGGCCGAGCACGCCGCACCCACCGCCGCACCGGTGAAGGCCGCTTCGGCGAAGGCCGCGTCAGCCAAGGCCGCATCGGTGAAGGCCGCTCCGGCGAAGGCGGCCACGACGTACTCCGTGGTCCCCGGGGACTATCTGTCCAAGATCGCGGCCAGGGAGCAGGTGAGCGGTGGCTGGCACAAGCTGTACGACGACAACCGCTCGGTCATCGGCTCCGACCCGTCCCTGATCAGGCCCGGTACGAAGCTGACCATCGGCGCGAAGGCACCGGCGGCGGCGGCCCCCGCGGCCCCGAGCGCCTCGGCGAAGACCACCGCGGCCACCGCCACCACCGCGACCCCCGCTGCCGCCACGAAGCAGACCGACGGCGGCTACACCCTGCCGGTCGACGGCGCGCCCATCGGTACGCCGTACCACCAGAACGGCGCCATGTGGTCCAGCGGCTACCACACCGGCACCGACTTCGTGGTGCCCACCGGCACCACGGTCAAGGCCGTCGCCGCCGGTACCGTCGTCACGGCGGGCTGGGGCGGCTCGTACGGCAACCAGGTCGTCATCCGGCACAGCGACGGCGACTACTCGCAGTACGGCCACCTGTCCGCCCTCACGGTCTCCGCAGGGCAGACCGTCACCGAAGGGCAGCAGATCGGCGTCTCCGGCGCGACCGGCAATGTGACAGGTCCGCACCTGCACTTCGAGATCAGGACCGGCCCCGACTACGGCTCGGACATCGACCCGCTGGCCTACCTCCGCGAGCACGGCGTCACCGTCTGAGCCGCGCCACCGGAATAGCGCCGCCGTCCGCTTCACCGCGGGCGGCGGCTATTCCGGCTTTTGCAGAACTTGACCGGTGGCGTTTCTCACCACCCGTCAACCCCTCCTTACGGTCGCGTAGGTCACATCCGTAAGAGGAGCATATGGAGACGTGGCAAACGATTCGAGATCAAGAAGACATGACGTCATCGGGTCGTACACGGCGATCGGTGACAGTTTCACCGAAGGTGTAGGAGATCCGGGGCCCGACGGCCGGTACATCGGCTGGGCGGACCGGCTCGCGATCCTGCTCGCCGACCAATTGCCGGTGTGCCACGCACCCGTGGACACGGCGCACGGCGATTTCCGGTACGCCAATCTCGCCGTACGGGGCAGACTCCTCGACCAGATCGTCGCCGAACAGATTCCGCGCGCGAAACAACTCGCCCCGGATCTCGTGACGTTCTGTGCCGGCGGCAACGACATCATCCGGCCCGGCACCGACCCCGACGATGTCGCCGAACGGCTCGAACGCGCCGTGGCCGACCTCGCGGGCGCGGTGCCCACCGTCATGATCACCACCGGGTTCGACACCCGGGGCGTGCCCGTCCTGCGCCATCTGCGCGGCAAGATCGCCACCTACACCGCCCATGTACGGGCCATCGCCGACCGCTACGACTGCCCCGTCCTCGACCTCTGGTCGCTCAGGTCCGTGCAGGACAGGCGCGCCTGGGACGCCGACCGGCTGCATCTGTCCCCCGAGGGCCACACCCGGGTCGCGCTGCGCGCCGCGCAGGTGCTCGGCCTCGACATACCGGCCGACCCGGACCAGCTCTGGCCGCCGCAGGCGCCACGCGGCGCCTTCGAGGTGCGGCGCGACGACATCAACTGGGCCAGGGAACATCTGGTGCCCTGGATCGGCAGGCGGCTGCGCGGCGAGTCGTCAGGGGACCATGTCGCCGCGAAGCGGCCCGACCTGCTCCCGCTGGACCACTGAGAGCGCGCCCGGGGGAGAGCCGGGCCGGCCGATCGCCGCGGGGATCCGCTCCAGCACGCCGCCGGCGAACACGTCGTACAGCGGCAGTGTCTCCAGATGCACATAGCCGATGTGGCAGTCGCACACCGCGAGCGGGCAGGCGCGGGGGCGCAGCGCCGCGCGGTACGAACCGTCGTACAGATTGCCCAGCTCGGCCGGGACGAAGTGGCAGCGCCGTACCGTACCGGCACCGTCCACGGAGATCACCGACTCGCCCGTGCGGCAGGGCAGCCCCGCCGACCTGTGCGGCCGGCGGCTGTACGGGAACAGCGGGTCGAGGTCCGTCCAGCGGGCCGCCTCCTCGTCGGTGTAGGTGTGCCCCTCGGCCGCGTTGATCCACAGATAGACCTGGGCGGGCAGCGCCGCGCGCAGCCGGCGGGCGTGCGCCAGATGGTCCGGCAGACCCACCACCCCCACACTGAACCGGACGCCCCGCGCCGTCAGCTCCTCGCACTTGGCGAGGAAGCGGTCGTACGGCGTCTGCCCCGGGTGGTACGTGCACCACAGGGCCAGCGTGTCCGGGTCGGCGTCGTCCAGCCAGTCGGCGCGCGCGCTGAGATTGGTCTGGACGGCGACCCGCCGGACGTGCGGCAGCCGGGACAGCTCGGCGAGCGTCCTGCGGTACCAGGAGCGGACCAGAGCCTCGCCCCACGGGGTGAACAGCAGCGACAGCCGGTCCTCGGTCTGCGCGGCGGCCCAGCCGGCGAACCGCTCCAGCGCCGCGCGGTCGGCGCGCAGTTGCTCGCGGCTGTCGCGCCGCTTGGCGAACGGGCAGTACGGGCAGTCGTAGTCGCAGGAGGCCAGCGGGCCCCGGTAGAGGATCGTCAGGTCCATCGCGCCGCTCACTTCGTCTCGTAGGCGGCCATACGCGCGCGCACGGCGGGGGAGAACAGCAGCGGACCCAGCGCGTCGGAGTGCGCGAGACCTTCGGGCGAGAGCCGCAGCAGTCCGGCGTCCGCAGCCGCGTCGAGCCAGCCCCGCTCGGCCGCGAACCGCAGCTCGGCGGGGAAGTCCTCGTCGGGCGCGCTGCCGAACCGCGCCCGGTACTCAGCGATCTCCATGCCCTGCGCCTGGAGGACCGACTGGAGCAGATGGCGGCGCCGGGCCTCGTCCCCGTCCGGGGCGAGCGCGAAGCCGATCCGGGCGCGGGAGAAGTCCTCGGTCGCCGTGTAGTCGTCGATGATGTTCCGGATCTTCGGCATGTCGACGGCGTAGTCGAAGGAGTAGTGCAGCCGGGAGGTGTACGAGCGGGCGCCGCAGCCGAGGCCGATCATGCCGTCGCTCTGGCAGGCGTAGTCGTCGGCGGCGGCGACGGGCGAGCCGGACCTGCGGAACATCCGCATGGACACCTGCTCGTAGCCCTGTTCCAGCAGATGGTCGCGGCCCTGCCGGTAGAGCCGCAGCCGCTGCGCGTCCCACGCCGCCTCGTCGTCCCGGATTGCGGCATTGTCGTGGGCCGCCTCGTCGTCCCGTGCGTGTGCGGCGGTCTCGCGGCGGGCCAGGCCGGTGCGGGGCCGCACGTAGAGCGGGTAGAGATACAGCTCCTCGGGGCGCCAGGCCAGCGCCGCGTCCAGCGAGCTGCGCCAGGTCGCCGCCGTCTGCCCCTCGATGCCGTAGATCAGGTCGATGTTGAGCACGGGCACGCCAGCGTCGCGTATCCGGCCGAGGGCCGCTTCCACCTCGGCCCTGCGCTGCGGGCGGACCGCCGCCCTGGCCTCAGCGTCCACAAAACTCTGCACCCCGATGCTGAGCCGCGTCGCGCCCCGGTCGGCGAGCACCGCCAGCCGGTCGGCGGTCGCGGTGGCGGGGGAGGTCTCCACGGACAGCGGGACGGAGCGCAGATCGACGCCGGTCCGCTTCTCCGCGATGTCGCACAGCCGGTCCAGTTCGGCCGCGGTGAGGAAGGTGGGGGTGCCGCCGCCGAAGGCCGCGGCCGCGAACCGTACGGGCCGGGTGTCGCCCAGCGCGTCGCGCACGGCCGTGGCCTGCCGGTCGAGGGCGTCCAGATAGCGCGTCGTCAGCTCGTCGGGCGCGCCGACCCGGGTGAACAGGTTGCAGAAGCCGCACCGCACCTCGCAGAACGGGATGTGCAGATAGAGGGAGAGCGCCTCGGTGCGTTCCCCCGCCCACAGTTCACGCAGCGGCGGCAGGTCGGGCAGCTCGCGGTACGCCGTCTTGTGCGGATACGCGTACACGTAACTCTCGTACGGACGTGGGGTGCTCATCGGGGCTCACCTGGGTTCAGGAAGAAGTGGGCGTACGGCACGGTCCAGACGACCTCGTGGCCCAGCCGGTGGCCGCTCCAGCCGTCGTCGCCGTAGGCGGTGCCGTGGTCGGAGCAGACGACGGCGAAGCAGCGGCGCCTGCTGCTCATGGCGCTGAACAGCCGGCCTATATGGCGGTCGACGTACTCCAGGGCAGCCGTGTGGGTGGCGAGCGAATCGCCCGCTCCGCGGTCGGCGCCGGGCAGATGGAACCAGTTGGGCTGGTGCAGCGCCGACACATTGACGAAGAGGAACAGCCGCTGCTCGTGCGGCAGTTGGCCGATGACCTCCTCGGCGCGGTCGATCTGCGCCTCGAAGGAGACCGGTGAGGCGACACCGAACTCCGGCTCCCAGTGGCTCTCCTGGAACAGTCCGGGCAGTACGGAGCCGAGCGGGCCCTGCCGGTTGAAGAAGCCGACCCCGCCGACGCACACCGTGCGGTAGCCGGCCGCCGCGAGGCCGGAGACCAGGTCGGGGGTGTCATGGACGAAGGTGCGCTCGGCGGTCGACTCGCTGCCGCCGAACCGCGCGGCGAACAGCCGCGGATGCGGGCCCTGGCTCGCCGGGGTGGGCAGGAAGCCGGCGAACATCGCCTGGTGCGAGGCATAGGTGAAGCTGCCGGGCGCGTGTCTGCGCTCCCACCGGCCGCCCGGCAGACGGCGGGTGAGATTCGGGGTGCGCCCTGCGGCGGCGCTCGCGGCGGCGACGTCGTAGCGCAGGGTGTCGAGTGTGACGAACAGCAGATCGTCCCGCCCGACGACCTCGTTCATGTCGGGGGACTCGGGGGACTCGGGGGACTCGGGGGACTCGGGGGAGCCGGGGGAGCCGTCAGACGTACGCACGGGCGCTCCCCGGCAGGGCGGCGAGCTGCGCCGCGTACGTGTCGAGCCCTTCGGCCCCGCTGCCCGGCAGCCCGGTGAGCCGGGGCAGCAGATCACCGAAGGCGTTGACCTCGCCGACGGCGAACCGGCGCCAGCCGGTGACCGGCAGCAGATCGACGCCCACGCAGTGCGTGCCCGGGAAGCTGGCCGCCGCCCGCTCGCAGAGAGCCAGCGCGCCCGCCCAGCCGTCACCGCCCGCGGCGTCGGCGGCGGCCCGCGCCGCGGCGAGGTCGCCGCGGGCGCCGCCGAGATGCAG
The DNA here is from genome assembly GCF_055584925.1 of Streptomyces sp. NPDC087906. Classification (NCBI taxonomy): domain Bacteria; kingdom Bacillati; phylum Actinomycetota; class Actinomycetes; order Kitasatosporales; family Streptomycetaceae; genus Streptomyces; species Streptomyces sp. NPDC087906. The sequence continues at coordinate 75,972 of NZ_JBVJLC010000003.1, read as the reverse complement.
ATTGGTCATCGGCGAGGAGCTGGTCCTGACGACGGCGTGGGTGGCGCGGCCGGCCACGACCACCACCCGCAGATCCGCCGACCTGCCGCCCTGCGCGGCCTTGGGCAGCCACCGCTCGATGTGCAGACCGTCGGGCGCGAGCGTGTCGACGATGGCGGCGACCTCGCGCTCGCTCGTATAGGTGCGCACCCGCAGCGAGTTGTGGAGCCGGCCCGCTCCGTCGACTTCGACGGAGGTGGTGGCGCGCACCCGCCCGCCGCCCGCCGTCTCGACGGCGAGCACCCCGGACGCCGAAGAGCCGTGGGCGAGTTTGACGAAAGCGCGCCGCAGCCCGGCGCCGGCCAGCAGCGCCCGTACGTCGTCCCAGCAGGACACGGGGGCAGCATCGGGGCCCGAGGTCGGTGAGGACGGTACGGCCACGCCCGCCCGGTCGAGCACGCCGTGGCACAGCCGCTTGTCGAAGAGGACGGCCAGCTCGGCGGGGTCGTCCAGCAGCCGGGCGCCCGCCGCGTCCGCCAGTCGGCCGAGCCGGTCGACCGCCGCGGTGAACGTGCCGTACCACCGGGCGGAACCCTCCACCCGGGTCGGCTCCACCGGGCCCCGCAGCAGCCGGTCCACCTCGGGGTCCTCCCCGGGCGACTCGATCCGTACCGTCTCGCCCGCCGTGAACGACGCCCGGCCGCCCAGCACATCGCGCCAGGCCAGCACCCGGGCCGCGGGCAGCCCGGCCGACCGCACGGCGGCCTGGAACAGGCCGACGCGGCGGCTGCCGGGATTGCCCACGACGGCGAGTCTCACCTGATCACTCGCCGACCGCGACATAGCGCCATTCGGTGCCGTCGTCCTCCGTGTCGGCCTCCGTGCTGTTGGCGACGTCCACCTCGACACCGGCCTCGCCGAGGGTGCTGACGATGCGCTGCCGCATGGTCTCGCCGAGGTAGTTGTGGTTGAGGTCGAGCTTCTTGAGATGGGTGAGCGGCTGACCGCTGAGCAGCGCCTCCGCACCCTCGTCGCCGAGCGTGCCCATCGACAGGTCGAGCGTTTCCAGATTGGCCACGACGGGCGCACCGGCCAGCGCGGCGGCGATCTCGTCCTGCATCTGGCTGTTGCACAGGCCGAGATGGCGCAGCGCGGGCAGCCGCGCCCCGGACAGGAAGGGGGCCAGATCGGCGATCTCCGCGTTCGCGCCGTAGTCGTCGACGCCCAGCCACAGATCCAGCCGCTCCAGCGCCGGGAACTCGCTCGCACCGACGCCCCGGACCACTTCGACGTCCAGCCCGCCCGTCTGGATCGTCAGCGAACGCAACTGCTCGTGCTTGACCGGCGGGAAGCGCAGGTCCTGGCCGCCGCGCACACCGAACTCACGCAGCTCGGGGAACGCGTCGAGCAGGGGAGTCACCAAAGTCTGGTTGATCCACGATATCTCGCACTCCTCGAAGGTGATGTCCCCGAGGAACAGGGCCCGCAGCTCGGGCAGTTGGCCGCGCGCCGCCACGACGGCCGCGATCACCTCCTCGGGGCCCGACTCGTACGCGTCGCTCCAGGAGCCGATGATGAGCGCCTGGACCTCCGTCGTGTCGACGGTCTCGGTGAAGCGCGCGAACGCCGCTTCCCACGGCTCCTCCGCCTCGTAGGAGTCGACGGAGACGCGCCAGGCCACGGTGCCGGGCTCGGGCAGCGGCTCCGTCACACCGCCCCCGGGGAAGTCGAACGCGGGCAGGCCGTAGAGCTCCTGCAGGTGGTTCGAGATGGACATGACTGATGCTCCTGACACCGGGCGGCATTGACGGGCCAATGGCGAAGTTGTACCAAGCGCCACTGACACCGGGCCTCGGCGGGGGGCCGGTCGGGCGCGGCCGGCGCCGATTGTCAGACCCGGCCTCTAGCGTCGGAGACAGGTTCGGCGCACTCGGCGCCGGCCGGTCGAGGGGAGAGCCATGTTCCGGCAGGGAGACGTGCTGATCATGCCCGTCGCGGAGAGTGCGGTGCCGCCGCATCTCGTGACGGCGGACGGCGGCCCGAGGGACGCGCGGGGGCGGCTGGTCCTGGCGCTCGGCGAGGTCACCGGCCATGCCCACGCGGTCACCGGACCCGGCAGGCTGATCCGGGTGCCGGGGGACGAGTCGGGGCCGATGTACCTCCATCTCCCGGACGGCGGACGGGTGGTGCATGAGGAGCACGCGGCGATACCGCTGCCCAAGGGCTGGTTCCGGGTGGTGCGCCAGCGGGAGTACCTGCCGGGGGCCGTGCGCGTGGTCGCCGACTGAGCCCGGCGCACGGTGCGCTGGCGAGGACGGAGGCAGGACAGACATGACAGCGGAGGGGCTTCGGACATGAGTTTCGTGTACATCGGCACGGACACCACGGACATCGGCACGGACCTGGGTACGGACGACGGCATGGCTGCGGGCAGGGGCACGGGCGTGGAGGAGCTGGACAAGTGGCGGCTCGTCGCCGCCGCGACGGGCCCGGCGGACCGGGCGGCGGCCGAGCGCGGCGTGCGGCTCGCCTACCGCAGCGCCGGACTCGCCGAACCGGCCGAGATCCGGTGGGCCGGATCGCCGCTGGCGGGCGCCGAGACCGCGCGGGCCCTGGCGGGCGCCGGGGCGGGGCGCTCCGTGCGCGACGAGGTGCGCACCCGCCCCTGGGCGGAGGAGCGGCGCAGGGTGCACGACGCGCTGGGGCCGGCCGGCTGGGCCGCCCACTGGAGCGCGACCGGCGCCCGGCTGTGGGACACGACACGGCTGCTCGCCGACCGGATACGCACCGGCGTCGTCGACTCCCTCACCGCGGGCGCCGACGACTTGGCGGAGGCGGCGCGGGTGCGCTCGGTCCTGCTGGACGCGGTGCTCGGCCAGCAGGACGCCGCCTGGCTCGCCGCCTTCGACGGCCGCAGCGCCCGGCTCGAAGGTCTGGCCGCCGTCGCCGAGCACGCGGGCTGGTGGTGGCCGTACGAGAACGTCGCGGTGATCTGCGAGCGCCCCGTCGCGCTGCACCGCGACGAGGCGGGCCGGCTCGACCACGCGGAAGGGCCCGCGCTCGCCTACCCGGACGGCTTCGCGCTGTACGCGTGGCGCGGCATGCCCGTACCCGCCACGTTCCTGGACGAGCTGCCCGCGCTGACGCCCGAGCGGATACGGACCGAGGAGAACGCGGAGCTGCGCCGCGTCATGCTGGAGCACTACGGCTACGACCGCTTCCTCGCCGAGTCCGGCGCCCGGCCCGTGCACCGGGACGAGACCGGGGTGCTGTGGCGGACGGGGCTGCCGGGCGACGAGGACGTGGTGATGGTCGAGGTCGTCAACGCGACGCCCGAACCGGACGGCGAACACCGCACGTACTGGCTGCGGGTGCCGCCCAGGACACGTACCGCGAAGGAGGGAGTGGCCTGGACGTTCGGGCTCGACGCCGACACGTACGAGCCGGTGCGGCAGACCTGAGCCGGCTCAGACCGTACGGGCGAGCAGCGTGTCCCTGTCGATCAGGGAGGCCGGCCCCTCGCCCGTGCAGGCGTAGGCACCGGCCACGGCCCCGAGGTGGGCGCACTCCTCCAGGTCACGGCCGGTCAGCCGGCCGTACAGGAACCCGCAGACATACGCGTCGCCCGCGCCGTTGGAGTCCACCACAGGACCTGGCGGCGGTGTCGCCGGGACCGGGCGCGGCGACCGGCTGCCCTGCCGGGACATCAGATACGAGCCGCCGGCGCCCGCGGTGGCGATCACCGTCTCGGCCCGCCCCTCGCGCAGGATCTCCTTCATCAACTGGGCGATCCGCCCGCCGGACCCGGACGCGCTGAGGAACACCAGATCGGCGCGGAGCGCGAACTCCCTGTGGTGGTCGTCCAGGCCGTCCCAGTCGTGCAGATCGGTCGAGACGGGGACACCGAGTTCCTCGATGTCGTCGAAGAGATGGCGCGCGAAGTTGGTGACGGACAGATGCACATGGCGGGCGCGCCGCAGATGCGGCAGATAGAACTCGCGTGGCATCCGCAGCTCCGCCGGATCGCGGGCGTCGAAGAAGGACATCCGGCGGCCCGTCTTCTCCACGAAGTTGACGGCCCTTCGGGTGCCGGCCGGGGATATCAGCGTCTCGAAGTCGACATCGCCCTCGGTGAGCCGTTCCCGCACCTGCTCACCGGTCCTGTCCTCGCCGATGAAGTCGAGGAACTTGACATCGAGCCCCAGCCGCCGGCAGCCCAGGGCCACATTGCCGCCGGTGTGCCCCGGCCATTCGATGATCGGCCCCACCCCGACCGAGTCGGCGAGCGGTACGGGCAGTGAGTCGACCCGGACGACGGTGTCGACCCCGCTGCCCCCGACGACCAGCACATCAAGTCCGGGCCGAGCCGCCTGGTCGGTCCCGTCGGTCCCGTCGGTCTGGCGCTGCGCCACAGTCTCCCCTTGAGTTGTGAAACCGGGTGGTGAACGTTGTGGTGGGTCGTGGTGGGTCGTCATGCGTCGGTACGTCGGTACGCGTCGGTGTCGAACACCGGTGCTGATGTGTCGCCGTCACCCTACTCACCCGCATCGCCCGCCTCAGCCGTACCAGCCGTACCGCTCCGCGATGACCGGCAGCCGGTCCGCGACGAGCGCGTGCGCGGCTGCGCGCGGGGTGGTCCCCTCGGCCTCGGCCCGCTCCAGCACCAGAGTGACCAGCGCGCGCATCGACCGCCGGATGTGGGCGAACGCCTCGTCGGCCGTCGGACCGATGTCGCCGAACAGCGTCCACCACCACCAGGCGTTGGTGGCCGAGTTCACCACGACATCGGGCAGCACCGTGATCCCGCGCGGCGCCAGCAGCTCCTCGGCCTCGGGCAGCACCGGCATGTTAGCCGCCTCGACGATCCAACGGGCCCCGATCCGGGCCTGGTTGACGGAATCGACGGCGTACGAGACCGCGGCGGGCACGAGCACGTCGGCCGGCACCGACAGCCAGCCGTCCGCCGGCAGCTCCCGGTCGTCCGGCCGCAGCGCGGCCCGGTCCACCGTGCCGTACGTGTCGCGGGCGGCCAGCAGCGCCTCGACGTCAAGGCCGTCCGGGTGGGCGATCGTGCCCTTCACATCGGCGACGGCGACGATGTGAAGCCCCGCCTCGGCCAGGAACCGCGCGGTCGCCCCGCCCATGGTCCCGAAACCCTGCACGGCGACCCGGACCCCGTCGTGGCCGACCCCCGCCCGGTCCAGCGCCGTGAGCACCGACTCGGCGACGCCGCAGCCGCCCACCAGCGCGTCCAGGCCGATCCCCGCCACCTCGACGGCGAAGGCGTCCGCGAGCCGCCGCCTGGCCGCCGCCTCGTCGTCGAGCAGCGGATGGACGGCCTGGACGGTCGAGACCAGACCGGCCTCGGCGGCGGCCCGGTCCACGGTGTCCTGGCTCAGCCCCAGGTCCTCCCCGGTGGTCCAGAAGCACTCGACGTACGGCCGGGTGGCGCGCAGGAACCTGACCAGCAGGTCGTACGCCCCGGGGTCGCGCGGGTCGCAGTCGACCCCGCCCTTGGCGCCGCCGAGCGGCACGTACCGGGCCGTGGACGCCTCCGCGTCGAAGTGCAGGGCCTCCTTCATGGTCATGCCCCGGGCCAGCCCCGCCACCTCGGACAGCGTGCAGCCCTCGCGCATCCGCAGCCCGCCGCTGGCCACGCCGCGTACCAGCCGGTCCACCACCAGGTATCCCTCGCGTCCGGTGACGTGGTCCGTCCAGGTGAGCGAGATCAGCGGGGCGTCGCCGGGCGGGGTCGCCGTCATCGGGTGGGTCTCCTCGGTCTTGTCGACTTCTTGCGGGGGGTGCCGCGGAATTCTCGCTGATCCCCGGCATGCCGGGGAATCCTGGGGGCACCCCGCCCGTTGATGTGACGTATTCCCCGAGTCCGTGTATTCCTCATGCACTCGCCCCGCACCGAACGACGTCCCCCGTCATAATGGGGGACGAAACCGAAGCTCCAGGAGGTGCTGTGACAGGCGCTGGTTCTCCCGTATCGCTGCGTTCACGACTGCGCTCGCTGCGGTCCGAGCCCTTCGGGGCCGACTCGGCGGGGAAGCGGCTGGAACGCATCCAGAACTCGCCCAACTTCGCCGACGGCGTCTTCCAGAACCCGGTGGGAGCCAGGACCCGGCCGTCCGGCGCTTCCGGCGTCGAGCTGGCGAAGGTCTACTTCGAGAAGGAGCAGCGGGTGCTGCGGGCGCCCGCCGGCACCATTCCGGTGCATCCCACCACCCTCGCCGACATCGCCAGGCCGCCCGCCTCCGGGCTGCGGCTCACCTGGATGGGCCATTCCAGCGTGCTGGCCGAGATCGACGGCAGCCGGGTGCTCTTCGACCCGGTGTGGGGCGAGCGCTGTTCGCCGTTCTCCTTCGTCGGTCCGAAGCGGCTGCACCCCGCCCCCGTGCCGCTCGCCTCGCTCGGCTCCGTGGACGTGGTCGTGATCTCGCACGACCACTACGACCACCTCGACCTGCCCACCATCAAGGCGCTCGCCACGACGGACACCGTCTTCGCCGTACCGCTCGGCGTCGGCGCCCATCTGGAGCGCTGGGGGGTGCCCGCGTCGCGCCTGCGCGAGCTGGACTGGAACGAGTCGACGGAGGTCGCGGGACTCCGGCTCACCGCGACCCCCGCCCGGCACTTCTGCGGCCGTGGCCTGCGCAACAAGCAGCACACGCTGTGGGCGTCCTGGGCCGTCCAGGGGCCCGAGCACCGGATCTACCACAGCGGGGACACCGGCTACTTCCCCGGCTTCCAGGACATCGGCGCCGAGCACGGCCCGTTCGACGCCACCATGATCCAGATCGGCGCCTACAGCGACGCCTGGCCCGACATCCACATGACCCCGGCCGAGGGGATGAAGGCGCATCTGGACCTGCAGGGCGGCACGCCCTCCGGTGTGATGATGCCGATCCACTGGGGCACGTTCAATCTGGCTCCGCACCCGTGGGCCGAGCCCGGTGAGGGTACGGTCACGGCCGGCGCCGAAGCGGGCGCGCCGCTGGCGCTGCCGCGGCCGGGGGAGCCCTTCGAACCGACGGGTGACGCCGTGCCGACCGAGCCGTGGTGGCGGGCCGTCGCCGTCGCACCGGCGGGCGGCTGGCCCGAGGCGCCCACCGCCGCTTCGAAGCCCGCAGCCGTCACCGCGACGGCGGGTACGAAGGACACGGCGGCCTCGCCCGCGCAGAGCTGACGTGTCCGGAGGGAATTGACGGGTCCGGAGGCAACGGACCGTCAATTCCCTCCGGACGTACGGCCGGACGCACCGACCCGTCCCCCCCATGGGGTCGAAACGCTGTCGCAGCACCGCCTTCATACGCGGGGTGCAGGCTGGACGCAGCCGGCCCCGGCTTCCCAGCACCCCCGCGTCTTCCGCCCTGCCGGCGGTTCGGGGCCGGACCCCGAATCCGACGTGTAGGAAGCGAGTTGCGGATGTCCCACACGGATCAAACCCCTGCCGGCGGCGGCCCCGAGCGGGTCCCCGGCTCCCACGCGGTCGTCGTCGCCGGAGCGGGCCCCACCGGGCTGCTGCTCGCCGGCGATCTCGCGGCGGCCGGTGTCGATGTCGTGGTGGTCGAGAAACGCCCGGAGGGCATCAGCAATCTGACCCGCGCCTTCGGTGTGCACGCGCGGACCCTCGAACTCCTCGACGCCCGCGGCCTCGCCGACGAACTCGTCACCACCGGCCAAGTCATCGGCGAGCTGCGGCTGTTCGGAGCCATCCCCTTCAACATCGGCGCGCTGCCGTCCCGTTACCCCTTCCTGCTGGTCACCCCGCAGTACGAGGTCGAGAAGCTGCTGCTGCGCCGGGCCCTGAAGAACGGTGCGGCCTTCCGCTACGGGACCGAGGTCACCGGACTCGACCAGGACGACGACGGTGTCACCGTGTCGGTGCGCACCGAGGAAGGCGAGTCGACCCTGCGGGCCGACTACCTCGTCGGCGCCGACGGAGGGCGCAGCGCGGTGCGCGAGGCCCTTGGCCTGCCCTTCCCCGGCAAGGTGGTGATTCGGTCGGTCGCGCTCGCCGACGTCAAGTTCACCGAGCAGCCCAGCCTGGTGGTACGGGTGCACGGCACCGGCGACGCCTTCGGCTTCATCGCCCCGTTCGGCGACGGCTACTGGCGGGTCGGCGGCTGGGACCGGGCCCATCGGGGCGAACCGGACGACTCCCCGGTCGAGTTCGAGGAGCTACGCGCCATCATCGAGCGCGCCTTCGGCTCCGACTTCGGTATGCACGAACCGCGTTGGCTCTCCCGCTTCCACAGCGACGAACGCCAGGTGCCCGCCTACCGGGTGGACCGCGTGCTGCTGGCGGGCGACGCCGCGCACCAGCACTCGCCGGCCGGCGGCCAGGGGATGAACACCGGTCTTCAGGACGCCGTCAACCTCGGCTGGAAGCTGGCAGCCGTGCTCGACGGCGCCGCCCCCGACGCCCTGTTGGACACGTACCACAGCGAGCGCCACCCGGTCGGCAAGGCGGTGTTGCGCAGCAGCGGGCTCAACCTGCGGCTCGCCATGGCGCACAACCCGCTGGAGATCGCGCTGCGCACGGTGCGGAAGCTGGTGGTCACGCACGTACGGCCGGTGACGCGGGCGGCTGTCGGGGAGATCACCGGGATCGGCTACTCGTACCCGGCGGGGCGCGGGGCCCACAAGCTGGTCGGCAAGCGGGCCCCGGATCTGGCGCTGGACCGGGGGCGGCTCTACGAGGTGCTGCGGGAGGGGCGGTTCGTCCTGGTCCTGCCCCAGGAGACCGCCGAACCCACCGGGTTGGACTCTCCCGGCCGGCAGAAGCGGCTGGTCGTGGCCCACCGCGCCGACGGTGCGACCACTGCGCCCGAGGCGGTCCTGGTGCGGCCCGACGGCTACTACGCGTGGGCCGGAGCGGCGGACGCGTCAGCGGTGGAGGCCGGCATCACCCCCTGGGTCGGCTGACCGCCCCGCCCCGGCCCCGCCCCGCCCCGCCCCGCCCCGGCCTCGTCCGGCCCCGCCCGGAGCAGGTGGTGCTGTCAGCGCGGCGGCAGCGGCGAGAGCGTAGGGAGGTGGGCGAGGAACCCGCCGTCCACGGACAGCACTTGACCGGTGATGAAGGAGGCGGCGGGGGAGGCGAGGAACGCCACCAACTGGGCCACGTCGTCCGGTGTGCCCAGCCGGGGTATCAGGTTCGCGCTCTGGAACATCTGCTGTACCGGTACGGGCATGTCCGCCTCCAGCGCCGGGGTGCGGACGAGCCCCGGCGCGACGGCGTTGCAGCGGACGCCGTCGGCGCCGTACGCGGCGGCCACGAAGCGGGTCAGTGCGACCAGACCGCCCTTGGAGCTGCCGTAGGCGACCATCACCCGGTCCCCGGACAGACCTTGGCCGCTGGTGATGTTGATGATCGAGCCGCCGCCGCGCTCGATCATCACCGGCACGGTGTGCTTGCACAGCAGCATGGGCCCGCGCAGATTCACGGCGAGCACCTGGTCCCACAGCTCGACGGACATCGTCACCACGTCGCGGTCCTGCCGGATCGCCGAGGTCAGCGCCGCGTTGTTGTCGAGGATGTCGATGCCGCCGAAGGTGTCGACGGCGAAGTCGACCAGGCGTTTGACACTGTCCTCCGACGCGATGTCGACGCTGTGGCCGACCACCGACAGGCCCTTGGCCGCCAGTTCGGCCGCCGCGGCTCGGGCGGGCGCCTCCGCGACGTCCGCGAGGACGACGTCCGCCCCCGCGGTCGCCAGTGCCTCCACGGTGGCGACGCCGATCCCTCCCGCGCCGCCGGTGACCACGGCCACTTTGCCGGCGAGGGACTGCGTTCCGTTACTCATCGGTCAACGACCTCTCGTTCAGGACGGGGAGTTGCTCCCGATCCTGACGGACGTGCGTGAAGACGGTGCTGCGGAATCGTGTCGTGATCGGCCGAACTGGCGGGTTTGTGAAACTAATTGATGACTCGTCAGTTCTTTTCGGCCGCCGCGCCGAACAGATCGGCGAACCGGCCCAGCAGCAGATCGTCGCCCTTGTAGCGGGCCGTCTCCGCGGCGCCGAGCACGATGGGACCTTCGGGGCCCGGCACCTGCGAGGCGCCGCCGGTGGAGCCCAGCGGCACCAGGACCGCGTCCTCGCCCGGCCGGTACGTGTGTTCCGCCGGCCGTCCCGCGGCCAGCGACCGGATGTTGGCGGCCACCACCGCCGCGTGCTCGGAGGCTGCCTTGGACCGCTTCGGCTCGGGCACCGCTGTGACGTCACCGACGGCGAAGACGTTCGACGCACCCGCCACCCGCAGGTACTCGTCGACCTCCACATGCCCGTCGGGCCGCCGGGCCGCGGCGAGTTCGCCGCGCAGCATGCCGCTGCTCGGCACCACGCCGTAGCAGCGGAACCACAGATCCGCCTCGATGCGTACGCCCGCCTCCGTCGTGACCGAGAACGGCTCGCGCACGCCCGGCGGCACCGAAGGGGGCTCCGCCAGCGCGCTGCCCAGCTCCAGCCGCACGCCGCGCGCGGCCAGTTGCTCGCGCAGCGCGTCGCGCAGTCCGGGCAGATACTTGCCGCCGAGGACGTCGTCGGCGGGATCGACCACCACGACCTCCTTCTGCGGCCACTGCTCGGTGATCTCACCGGCCAGCTCAAGACCCACCGGGCCCGCGCCGAGGAGCAACACCCGTGAGGCTGCGGCGAGTTCGGTCCGGGTGTCGGCGTGCCGAGTCTGGGAGTCGGTGCTGGTCTCGGTGTCCGGCTTGGCCGGGTAGGGGTAGGAGGAGCCGGTGGCCAGGACCACGTAGTCCGCCGCGATCCCGGTGCCGTCGGCCGTCGTGACACCGCCCGCGTCCACCGCCACCGCGTGGCCGCGCAGATGGCGGCCGCGGGTGAACAGACCGTCGTAGCCGAAGTAGATCCGCTCCGCCCACTCCGCGTCGACCAGCCCGCGCAGGGCCGCGACCGTGTGCACGAAGGCGTCCCTGGGGTCGATCAGTACGACGTCGAAGTCCGGGTCGAGTTGACGGGCCAGTGCGGCCCCTCCGTACCCGCCGCCGACGATCGCGACCGTGCTGCCCATAAGTTGCGCTCCTTGTGCTGTACCGCCTGGAGCCCACTGGAGGGAACGGGGCTCCGCCGACTTTCGCGGAGCCTAACGGCCCGCTCAGGTAAAATGCAATCTGCATGGCAATTTGGCCGCGCGCCGAGCCGGCCGCGCGCCAAGCCGCGAGTCAGCAGCCGCAAGTCAGCAGCCGCAAGTCAGCAGCCGCAAGTCAGATGTGACGAACGAGAAGTGACGAGGTGCCGCATGCCCATGGCCTATGTCTACGACCGCTTCGGTGGCCCCGAGGTCGAGCATTTCGCCGATCTCCCGCAACCGGTCCCAGGGCCCGGCCAGTTGCTGATAGCCGTGCGTGCGGCGGGCGTCAATCCGGTGGACTGGAAGCGCCGTTCGGGCCGCAGACCGGCCGGGGCGCCCGTGGTGGAGCTGCCCGCCGTGATGGGCGGCGAGGCGGCCGGCGAGGTGGTCGCGCTCGGCCCCGGCACCACCGGCTTTGCGGTGGGTGACGCGGTCCTCGGCGGCCCGCTGACCGGCGGGTACGCGCAGTACACCCTGCTGCCGGCGGCCGCGACGGTGCGCAAACCGCCGGAGGTGTCCTGGACCGACGCGGCCGCGCTGCCGATCGCCGCCGCCACCGGCTACGGCGCCGTGCGCCAACTCGCGCTGCCGAAGGGGGCGGTGCTGCTGGTGACCGGTGCCGGGGGAGGCGTCGGAGTGGCGGCGGCCCAGGTGGCGGTGGGCCTCGGGCTGACCGTGGTGGGCGCTGCGGCCCCGGCCAAGCGGGAGTTCACCGCATCGCTCGGCGTCCGGTTCGTCGCGTCGGGCCCCGGCCTCGCCGAGCGGGTGCGGGCAGCGGTGCCCGACGGCGTGGACGGCGTCCTCGACCTGGTGGGGGGCGACGTGCTGCGCGAAGTCGCCGCGTTGCTGACCGACCGTACGAAACTGGTGAGCGGCGCCGACCGGGAGGCCGTCGCCGCGCTGGGCGGCGCACCGGTGGGCCCGGTGCGGGACCCCGCGATCCTGGGCGCCGTCGTGGAGTTGGTGCGCACCGGCGCCCTCGATCCGAAGGTGACCCGGGTGGTCCCGTTCGAGCGGGCCGCGCAGGCGGTCCGGGCTGTGGAGGGCGGACACAGCCAGGGCAAGACCGTCCTGGAGATGCCGCCCCTGGACTGACCGGCGGGACTGACCGGCGGGGCTGGAGGGCGGGGCTGAAGGCCGGGACCGATGCGCGGGACCGACGCGCGGGACCGACCGACGCGCCGGGTTCCCGCGCGTCCGGCCGGCGGTCGTACCGCGCCGAGTATTGCCGTACGCCCGGAAAGTGAAGTACAACGTGCACGGTAAATCGGCCTGCGCGCCATCTGAACCTGGAGGCTTCCCCTGAACACCACATCGACGGCCCCCGCCGAGCCCGACGCGGACGCGGCGCCGGGCACCACCGGCGCGGGCCGCCGCGGCGGCAGGGCCGGGAAGCGCCGGGCCATCACGCAGGGTGCGCGCACGGTCTTCGGCCGGGAGGGGTACAGCCGCACCAGCATCGAGGCGATCGCCGCCGAGGCCGGGGTGTCCACGCGGACCATCTACAACCACTTCGACGGCAAGGAGAACCTGTTCTCCGACGTGCTGCACGACAGCGCGACCCAGGTCGCCGACGCGTTCATCGCGACCGTGCACCAGCAGGTCACCGGCACCGACCCGCGGGCCGACCTGCTCGCCCTCGGCCGCGCCTTCGTCGACCAGTGCACCCAGTTCCCCGAGCACTTCGCGATGGTCGGGCAGATCAAGGCCGAGGTGCGGCACTTCCCCGCGGCCGTGATCGACACCTGGCAGCAGGCAGGGCCCGCGCGGGTGCAGCAGGAGGTGGCGCGGCAGCTCGGCCGGCTCGCGGAGGCCGGGCTGCTGCGTATCGCCGACCCGGCGCGTGCCACCTCGCACTTCATCGCCCTCGTCACGTCGGAGATCACCCTCCGCCCCTACGGAAGCCCCTCGTTGAGCCAGGACCGGATACGCGCGTGCGTGTCCAGGGCCGTCGACGCCTTCCTGTACGGCTACGGGGCCGCAGGCCGCGCGAACTGAGCGAAGAGTCCCGGTACGGGGTATACGAGGCGCATACGGTATACGCGGCATTTCGTTCGCGCGTACGAAGCCTCATACCAGAGCGGGACGCCGTATGGGCGACTTTGTCAACTGCACTCCGCTCGTGACCGCTTGGCGACTACTGTGTGTTGCTGGTGATCAACGGAGGGCTCCACACTGATGTCTCACCTTCGCGCACCCGTCGCGCGGCCCGAGCGCCGCGAGGGCGGGCGGCACGGCAGGCCGGGCGGCCGACCGCCGTCGCCCACGGCCCGGCCGACCGCGCCGCCGTCACCGGACACCCGGATACGTCCCCAACTCCTGCGCACCGCCGTCCTGCCCGCCATAGTCGCCGCGCTGAGCGGCGCCACCGGCGTCGCGCTCACACTCCGCTCGTCGGCCGCCGAACCCACCACCGCCGTCTGGGCCGGCCTCGTCGGCACGGCGCTGCTCGCCTTCGCCGCCGTCGCCGCCGCCGCGCTCGGCGCCGAACGCACCGCCAAGTCCTTCATCGGACGCTGCGAGGCGCTGCGCCGCTCCGGCGTGCGCGGCCAGGCCGAACTGCGCGCCCTCGTCGAGCAGCTCAGACGCGGCGAACCGGTGCCCGCCCGGCGTACCCCGCCGGCGCCAGGAGGCGCCGGTCGTACCGCCGCCGCCCGTACCGCCACCGCCCGTACCGCCACCTACGGCGAGGACGAATTCGACCTGCTCGCCAAGGAGCTGGAGCGCTCCCAGCAGACCGCGCTCGCCGCCGTCGTCCAGGCGTCCCGGCTGTCCAGCAGCGCGGGCAACGAGCAGAAGGTCGAGGTCTTCGTCAATCTGGCCCGGCGCCTTCAGTCCCTGGTCCACCGGGAGATCCAGCTCCTGGACGACCTGGAGCACGAGGTCGAGGACCCCGAACTGCTCAAGGGCCTCTTCCACGTCGACCATCTGGCCACCCGGATCCGCCGGCACGCGGAGAACCTCGCCGTACTCGGCGGCGCCGTGTCCCGCAGGCAGTGGAGCAAGCCGGTCACCATGACCGAGATCCTGCGCTCCGCCATCGCCGAGGTCGAGCAGTACCCGCGGATCAAGCTCGTGCCGCCGATCGACGGCACCCTGCGCGGCCACGCCGTCGCCGACGTCATCCACCTGCTGGCCGAACTGGTCGAGAACGCCTCGGTGTTCTCGTCACCGCACACCCAAGTGCTGCTGCGGGCGCAGCAGGTGACGGCCGGTCTCGCCATCGAGGTGGAGGACCGGGGCCTCGGCATGCCGGCCGACGAGCAGAAGCGGATGAACGGGCTGCTCGCCGACCCGGACCAGGTCAATGTCGCCCAGCTCCTCCAGGACGGCAGGATCGGGCTGTTCGTGGTGTCGGCGCTGGCCCGCAGACACGGTATCGCCGTGCGTCTGCAGTCCAACATCTACGGCGGCATCCAGGCCGTCCTCGTACTGCCGCAGGCCCTGCTCGGCTCGGGAGAGCCGGAAGGCGCCGGGCCGGGCCGCGCCGCCGCCGTACCCACACCTGCGCCCGCACCGGTACGTACAGCCGCACCGGTACGTACACCCGCCGACACCCGCGCACCCGCACCCGCGCCTGTAAGCGCACCCGTACCCGTACCTGCACCGGTTCCCGTGGTCCCGGTGCAGGTGGCGGGTCCGCCGCCCCGGCCCGCGCATCTGCCGGTGCGCGGCGCGCGGGCCGAACGGCCCACGCCCGCCGCCGCGCGGCCCGGCGTCAGCCACGCCGCCCGGCAGCCCACCCCCGACGCGCGCGCCGCGACGGTCGCGGCAGCGCCGCCCGGCCCGAGCGACCCGCCGCCCGCGGGGGACGGCACGATCCGGGGCACGATGAGCCGGCCGACCCGGCCCCAACTGCCCAAGCGCCGGGGCCAGGAGCATCTGGTGCCCCAGTTGCGCGACACCCCGGCCGCGGGCCCCGACGACGAGCCGGTTCTGCACGACCCCGGTCTGATGGCCGCCTTCCGCCGCGGCATCGGCCTCGCCGAGGCCCAGCCCGAAGCACGGGTCGAGATCCGGCCGCCCGAGCCGTGGGCCGAAGAGCGATCCGGCGGGCGACCCGCAGAGCGACCCACCGACCCGGACCCGCAGCCCGCCCCCACGGCCCCGAACGACGCCACCCCCTCGGCTCCCCACGACGCCACCCCCAAGGAGTAGATGCACCATGGCCAGCGATGTACCGAACGGACATGTCACCGATCTCGACTGGCTGCTGAGCGGCCTGGTCCAGCGTGTCCCGTACACCCGCAGCGCTGTGCTGCTCTCCTCCGACGGCCTCGTGAGGTCGGCCCACGGTCTCGACTCCGACAGCGCCGACCACATGGCGGCCCTCGCCTCAGGGCTCTACTCCCTGGGACGCAGCGCGGGCATCCGCTTCGGCGACAGCGGCGAGGTCCGCCAGGTCGTGGTGGAGCTGGACTCCACCCTGCTGTTCGTCTCCACAGCCGGCTCCGGGACGTGTCTGGCCGTGCTGGCGGGCCGTGAGGCGGACGCGGCGGTCCTCGGCTACGAGATGGCGATGCTCGTCAAGAGCGTACGGCCGTACCTGGCCACCCCGGTCAGGCAGGCGGCGGGTCCGGCGCAGAGTTTCACGGGGCGCTGAAGGTGCCGGTCCCGACGGACGGGCCGTGGCTCGACGAGGCCGCGGGCCGGCTCATCCGTCCGTACACGGTCAGCGGCGGCCGTACGCGGCCGGCCGTCGCCTTCGACCTGCTGACGCAGGTGATGTCCACGGGAAGCGTCCCGCGGACACATCTCGACCCGGAGCACGCCGAGGCCCTGGGGCTCTGCCAGGGGCCGACCTCGGTCGCCGAGATCGCGGCGTACCTGCGGCTCCCCGCGACCGTGACCAAGGTGCTGCTCTCCGATCTGGTGGGCTGCGGGGCGATCACCGCGCGGCCGCCCGACACCTTCGACAACCCCACCGACCAAGCCCTGCTGGAGGCGGTGCTCGATGGTCTACGACGACAGCTCTAGCCCCGAACCATCCCCGACGGCTCTCCCCGCGGCGTCCCCGACGGCGTCCCCGACGGCGTTCCCCACGGCTTTCCCCACCGCGCTGAAGATCCTGGTCGCCGGCGGCTTCGGGGTCGGCAAGACGACCTTCGTCGGCGCGGTCAGCGAGATCGCCCCGCTGAGCACGGAGGAGCTGCTGACCCAGGTGGGGGCCGAGACGGACGACCTGACGGGTGTCGAGGCCAAGACCTCCACCACGGTCGCCATGGACTTCGGCCGGATAACGCTCGACGAGCGGCACGTGCTCTACCTCTTCGGCACCCCGGGCCAGGAGCGCTTCTGGTTCATGTGGGACGAGCTGTCCCGGGGAGCGCTCGGCGCGATCGTCCTCGCCGACACCCGGCGGCTCGAATACTCCTTCTCCGCCGTGGACTTCTTCGAGCAGCGGGGCATCGGGTTCGTCGTCGCCGTCAACGAGTTCGACGGTTCGTTCCGCTACGAGCCCGACGAGGTGCGGGCGGCGATAGATCTCAAGCCCGAGGTGCCGATCGTGCTCTGCGACGCCCGGATCGCCAGCTCCGGGATCAGGACCCTGGTCACGCTCGTACAGCACCTGCTCACGACGACGGGAGCCGCCCCGGCCCCCGTGCCCCCAGCCGTGCCCCCAGCCACGGCGGCGACTCTCACGGCCGCCGAGCCGAGCGACGGAGCGTCCGTATGAGGCACGGGTACGACCCGCTCAGCCGGTTACTGCTCACCCCCGTCGACCAGGAGGCGCCGGACCGGGTGCGGCGGCTGCGTACGCTCGGGCTCGGGCAGCGGCCTGAGCCCGCGTTCGACGCGTACGCCAGACAGCTCGCCGAACAGACCGCGGCGCCGTACGCGATGGTCAACTTCATCGACGAGGAGCGGCAGTTCTTCGCCGGGCTGCACACCCCGCCCGGCGCGCCTGCCGACCGCTATCTGGCCCGTGACCACGGCTTCTGCCCGCATGTGGTGGTGCGGCGCAAGGCGCTGGTCCTGGAGGACGTGGCCGACTTCCCCCGGTTCGCCGGGAACCCCCTCGTCGAGGAGAGCGGCATCCGCTCGTACCTCGGGGCACCGCTCGTCGACCGTACGGGGCTGGCGCTCGGCACGGTCTGCGTGTCCGACACCGAGCCGAGGCGATGGGGCCGGCCGGGGCTCGACCTGGTCAAGTCCGTCGCCGCCGAACTGGTCCGGCAGATCCACCACCGGGAGGACGGCGGTATCTGACGGTGGCGGTATCTGCGGGCGCGGTATCTGCGGGCGCGGGATCCGCGGCATCCGGAGCAACCCGGCGACGGGACGGCATGGGACGGGCCGGTACGGGGAAGACGCCGCCGATGACCGCATACCAACCGGGGCTGCTCACCGCCCACGACGGCGTCCAGATCGCCACGTACACCTGGCTCCCCGACAACGGCAGGCCGCGCGCCCTCGTACAGATCGCCCACGGCGCCGCCGAGCACGCCCTGCGCTACGACCGGTTCGCCCGGCATCTGCTGGAGCACGGCTACGGGGTGGTCGCCACGGACCACCGCGGGCACGGCGCCACGGCCACCTCCACCGGCGGCCTCGGGGTCACCGAACCCGACACCGGCGAGAGTGCTGAGACCGGCGACAGTGACGCGACCGGCGACAGTGCTGAGATTGGCGACAGCGGCGCGACCGGCGACAGCGCCGCGAGCACGGACGACGGCCCCCCGAGCAGTTGGCGGGCCATCGTCAGGGACCTCAAGACGGCGGGCGACCAGGCACGCACCCTGTACCCGGGCGTGCCGGTGGTGCTGCTCGGCCACAGCCTGGGCTCGATGCTGGCCCGCGACTACGCGCAGGAGTACCCGGACGATCTGACCGCGCTCGTGCTGACCGGCGCCTTCCGCACCCTGCCGGGCGCGGAGATCGACACCTCGCTCGCGGGGCTCGAGCAGGAGATCGCCGAGCACGGCAGGGCGGCGCACTCCCCGTACATCCCCGGCCTCTTCGCCTCGTTCAACGATCCGTTCCCGCACCGCACGGGCTTCGAGTGGCTGTCCCGTGACGAGGCGGAGGTCGACGCCTATGTGGCGGACGAGCGGTGCGGCTTCCCCTTCAGCGCGGGTCTTGCCCTGGACTGGCTGCACGCCGTACGCAAGATCAACGACCCGCGCTCCCTCGCCCGGATGCCGGCCGACCTGCCGGTGCATGTCGCTGCGGGCGAGGAGGACCCCTGCAACCAGCGGATGACGCTGGTCTACGAGCTGCTGGAGGACTTCCGGTACGCGGGCGTCGAGGACCTGAGCTGGAAGGGCTACCCGGGCGCCCGGCACGAGATCCTGAACGAGACCAACCGCGACGAGGTGCACCGGGACCTGACCGACTGGCTGGACGCGCACGTCTGACGCGTCTGTCTGACGCGTCCGCGGCCGGCCGGTCGGTCGGGTCCGCGCGGTCGCGGTCAGGCGGCGTCCAGCGTGGCCAGCTCGGCCGGGGTGAGGACGAGACCGACGGCGGCGACCGAGTCGCGTACGGTCTCGGGCCGGGTGAATCCGGGGATCGGGACCACGACCGGCGACTTCGCCAGCAGCCAGGCCAGGCAGACGCGCTGCGGGCTGACCCCGTGGGCCTTGGCGACCTGCCCGAACGGCGCGAACCGGGAGCCGAGGTCCGCGGCCTGCTTGATGCCGCCGAACGGGCTCCACGGCAGGAAGGCGATGCCCAGCTCGGTGCAGAGCTTCAGCTCGGCCTCGCTGGAGCGGAAGGCGGGCGAGTACTGGTTCTGCACGGAGGCCAGCCGCCCGCCGAGCACCTTGTTCGCCGCCCGTATCTGCTCCGGGTTCGCGTTGGAGATGCCCGCCTGCCGGATCTTGCCCGCGTCGAGCAGCTCGCGCAGCGCGCCGACCGACTCCTCGTACGGCACGTCGGGGTCGGGGCGGTGGAGCTGGTACAGCCCGATCGCGTCGACCCCGAGTCGGCCGAGCGAGGATTCGCAGGCGGCCTTGATGTGGGCGGGGGAGCCGTCCACCTTCCAGGAACCGTCGCCGGGCCTGGTCATCCCGCCCTTGGTGGCGACCAGGACCTCGGAGCCGCGGTCGTGCGAGGCGAGCGCCTTGCCCAGCAGCGCCTCGTTGTGCCCCACCTCGTGGGCGTGCAGATGGTACGCGTCGGCGGTGTCGACGAGCGTGACCCCGGAGTCCAGCGCCTCGTGCACGGCGGCTATGGAGCGGGCCTCGTCGGGCCGCCCCTCGATCGACATCGGCATACCGCCGAGCCCGATGGCGCCCACCTTCACGGAGCCGATACGGCGCTTCTTCACTGCCGCCCCCGCACACCGAGGATGAAGGCTGCCTGGCCGGCGTGCTGGAGATCGTCGGAGACGACGGAGACGATCCTGACCCCGAGGGTGACCGCGGGCGTCCACGAGTCGTCGACCACCCGCTCGAAGTCCTTGTCCTTCAGCGTGGCCACGTACTCGACGGTCCGGTCGTGGACGGCGTCGTGATACCCGGCGAGCAGCTCACCTGACACACTCCCGAGCGCGGCCACGTCCTGTACGGAGTGCCCGTAGCCGGTGGCGCCGGCCGGGAACGGCAGGGCGAACCGCTCCGACCAGTCCTGCGACGTCCAGATCTGGTCGCTCCCCGCGAGACCGGCGATGTGGTCGTCCTGGATCCGGGTGAGATGCCAGACGAGCCAGGCGACCGAATTGGCCCCGTCGTCCAGCCGGGCGGCGAGATCATCGGGAGCCGTTCCGTCGACCACGTTGTGGACGAGCTCACGGATACGGCCGAAGGCATCGATGAGCAGGTCACCGCTTGCGGTCATGGCTGGGTCCCTTCCTGGTGGTGATCGGTGCGTCCTGTCCAGGTTCCCTCTTGTCGGCACGGGACGCCCCCGGAATGCCGTTAGTGAGCACCCGGCCGAGTGCGGTATTGTTCTGGTGCACGTCGAGCCGGGGGAAACCCCAGGTCACACGGGCATCGGGACGTGGCGCAGCTTGGTAGCGCACTTGACTGGGGGTCAAGGGGTCGCAGGTTCAAATCCTGTCGTCCCGACTCGAAAGAGTCGCAGATCAGGGCCGGTATCGGAGAATTCCGACACCGGCCCTTGATCGTTCCAGCCCGGATCGCCTCGGGGAGCCGGCGCGGGGGGACAGCCCCCGCCGGGGGCGGCGAGGCTGCCGTCGAAAAGCCGGACACGCCCGGATCCGCCGCGAAAGGCCGCGTACGGAGATCAGACCCGGCATCCCCGAACTCACCTCGTGGCCGGGGATGTTGGACCGATGGCTGGGGTCGTAGGGTGTTGTCGGAGCGATATGTCGGGCGCGACATGGTGAGCTTTACCCTTTTTGCCCGAATCTCAAGAGTTGGTTCAAACGGGCGTAGCCCCCCAGGAAAGCCCCAGGTCAACGAGCCCGCTCCCCGCGCATGCGGGGATGAACCCAACGGCGGGATCGACAGCGGCCCGGCCTCCGACCGCTCCCCGCGCATGCGGGGATGAACCCAACGGCGGGATCGACAGCGGCCCGGCCTCCGACCGCTCCCCGCGCATGCGGGGATGAACCCGGATCTTCGGCCGAATGAGCTTGATGTGAAGCCCGCTCCCCGCGCATGCGGGGATGAACCCCGGTCGTTGTGCTCGGTGTGCTTGTCGATCTGCCGCTCCCCGCGCATGCGGGGATGAACCCCGACCTCGAAGCGCGGGTGCTGCGGGACCTGACCGCTCCCCGCGCATGCGGGGATGAACCCACACGTCGAGCCGACCCGGTCCCGGCGACCACCTGCTCCCCGCGCATGCGGGGATGAACCCCCCGCAGTGACGGGCATCTGCTCCAGGAGGGTCTGCTCCCCGCGCATGCGGGGATGAACCCGCGCGCGGCCCCGAGCGGGACGAGACGGACACCCTGCTCCCCGCGCATGCGGGGATGAACCCCGGCTGTCGACTTCCTCTTGCGCGCCCTTCTCCTGCTCCCCGCGCATGCGGGGATGAACCCTTCGCGACCGAGGTCGAGCCCATTGAGGTGGCCTGCTCCCCGCGCATGCGGGGATGAACCCCGGGAGTGCCTGCCTCCGTCAGGCTGGCACCCCTGCTCCCCGCGCATGCGGGGATGAACCCGTCCCCGAGCGAGGGCGCCGGGAGCGGTGGGGCTGCTCCCCGCGCATGCGGGGATGAACCCACCGGGCGCTGCCGCTTCGTGTTCGGCGACACCTGCTCCCCGCGCATGCGGGGATGAACCCGCCTACGCGCACATCTGGGTCACCCAAGGCGACTGCTCCCCGCACATGCGGGGATGAACCCGGATCCGACGTCATCCACGCGCCGCGCCCCGGCTGCTCCCCGCGCATGCGGGGATGAACCCGACAAAGATCAAAGCTAAGGATCTCAAGGTCACTGCTCCCCGCGCATGCGGGGATGAACCCTGCTGGCGTCGGCTGAGCAGGAGAACCAGGCGCTGCTCCCCGCGCATGCGGGGATGAACCTGAGCGAGTCCAAATACGTACCCGGGGAGAGACCTGCTCCCCGCGCATGCGGGGATGAACCCGAGCGCTTCGCGAGTCGCACGGTCCCACAACGCTGCTCCCCGCGCATGCGGGGATGAACCCTTGGGCGGCATCGACACGGTCGACTGGATGGCCTGCTCCCCGCGCATGCGGGGATGAACCCATGCCGAGCGCGGCACCGATCAGCAGCGTGGTCTGCTCCCCGCGCATGCGGGGATGAACGCTCGCCCAGGCCGTCCGTGACTGGGGACTCAGCGCTGCTCCCCGCGCATGCGGGGATGAACCCGGAGCTGCCACGAACAGAGGGACAGGGAAAGTCTGCTCCCCGCGCATGCGGGGATGAACCCCGGTAGTTGGCGGCCATGGGGGCTCCTCACTACTGCTCCCCGCGCATGCGGGGATGAACCCTCGGTCACCCCGGGGCACAGTTGCCAGTCGGGCTGCTCCCCGCGCATGCGGGGATGAACCCCGCACCCGTATCGCCGCCTCAACCATCGCGGTCTGCTCCCCGCGCATGCGGGGATGAACCCACGGGCCTTCGGGGTGCTGCGGGTCAGGCTGCCCGCTCCCCGCGCATGCGGGGATGAACCCCCAAACCAACGGACCACCGCAGCCCCTGCCGACCGCTCCCCGCGCATGCGGGGATGAACCCCGGATGCCGACGGATACCGCGACGACGCAACACTGCTCCCCGCGCATGCGGGGATGAACCCATGAAGCCCATACACAGCGCGGCCTTGCCGTCCTGCTCCCCGCGCATGCGGGGATGAACCCTCGGCGATCTCTCAGCAGATGCTCACCTTCAACTGCTCCCCGCGCATGCGGGGATGAACCCAGGCGGAGGTGCCGGCGGACGACGTACTCGCCCTGCTCCCCGCGCATGCGGGGATGAACCCGCGGGCAGGCATCCACCCGCCCGATTCGCCGGCCGCTCCCCGTGCATGCGGGGATGAACCCGCGCCCGAAGGCAACCGCAACAACGTCCTTCTCCGCTCCCCGTGCATGCGGGGATGAACCCGCCACGCCTCCACTCGAACCCCGGCATGCTCACTGCTCCCCGCGCATGCGGGGATGAACCCGCGGACGACGAGCACGCGACCGTCCACTACATCTGCTCCCCGCGCCTGTGGGGGTGGCCCCTCCGCAGCCCGGTGGGAGTACGGCGGGTTGAACTGCCCGCGCCTCAGGGGCGAAGCCTCGCTGGCGGTGTTGTATCGATGTACTCGACCTGCTCCCCGCGCCTGTCGGGATGAACCCGCACAGGCGCGGGGAGGGGCGAGCACTTCGGCTCTCGGCGCCTATGCGGGGATTTACCCCGTCACCGTCACCGACGAGATGGCCGAGTCGGGAAGCGACTTGTCACGTATACCCAGTGCCCCCAGTTGTAGCTGCTGCTTGCATGACTATGCGGGGCGAGCCAGAGCGTGATGACGACATGGAACCTTCGGCCGCCAGCTCGGACTCTTACCCGATCCAGGCCGCACACCAGCAGACATAGGAGGGCACACCCGAAGGTTTGCGGAGTCGAGGCGAGGATCTGCAGGTTCATATTTCCCGTCCATCGCGTGAATCGTCTTGTGGGATTGATGCGTCTATCGGTTCAGCCTTCAAGGCCGCTCTGCGGCAGCCTGGCTTGTCGGTGACGCTATCCAATCGTGGCGCTTCACCGCCCCAGGCGCGCCGCTTGCCGACTAGTCTTTAGCGTTCTGTATAAAGGCGCGGAGGAAGTGAAGGGAAATCAGTCAGTCAGGCTGGCATATTAATCCCCGCATGTGCGGGGAGCGGTCGTATGTGGCCCAATAGGCATTAGCGGGGACATCCGGTGTGCTCCGGATAGGGAAGGCTCCCGTAGGCTCGGCCGGCTCACCACGTGGGCGCGAGTCGCGTCCGAGGCTTTATCGTTCCGGCAGAATTACCCCGCGTGCGCGAGGAGCAGATTGGGGGTGATCCTAGTCTGTCTGTACCCGTAGGCGGAAAATTCGCCGTCATCAAAGCGGGTGAATCAACTCCCAGGCGCTCGGAGTTCGGCGACTCTTCGACCTCTCGGCATGGCACTCGTTCCCACCTGCGTAGCTCAATGTTCGAGTGTGGAAATAGTTTCGCCATGCGTGATCTTTTTTGATCGCTTTGGCGGACGCGCTGCGCGTATCGCCTTAAGCCCTGTTGAATAACCGCCGTGCATGACAGAGAGGAACAGCCCCCGAGTCTGAGTGACCGTCTGACGGGTGCGGCCAGGACCGTGTGGGCCAAGCATGATCGGGACAGTCAGCAGTGGCTGCCGCTGTGGCGGCATATGGCGGACAGCGCCGCCGTCGCCGGGTTGCTCTGGGATCACTGGCTGCCGCGTAACGTCAAGCAGCTCATCGCGGAACCGCTGCCTGGGGGAGCGGACGACGGGCGGCGGTTGTGTGTGTGGTTGGCCGGGACGCATGACATCGGCAAGTGCACGCCCGCCTTCGCGTGCCAAGTGGACGATCTCGCCCACGTGATGGGTACCGCCGGGCTTCGTATGCGTACGAGAAAGCAGTTCGGTGACGACCGCCGAATGGCCCCGCACGGGCTGGCCGGTCAAGTGTTGCTGCAGGAGTGGCTGGAGGACAGACGCGGTTGGACGCGCCGCGCGTCGGCGCAGTTCGCGGTCGTTGCGGGTGGTCATCACGGCGTTCCGCCCGACCATATGCAGCTCCACAACCTGGACGCCCACCCCGAGTTGCTGCGAACGCCCGGCCCGGCGGAGGCCGTTTGGCAGCGTGTGCAGAACGAGTTGCTGGACGCCTGCGCCGACGTCTTCCGGGTCGGCGATCGGCTCGACGACTGGCGCCAGGTGAAACTGCCGCAGCCCGTACAGGTCTTGCTCTCCGCCACCGTCATCGTGTGTGACTGGATCGCCAGCAACCCGGACCTCTTCCCGTACTTTCCCGAGGCGCAACGTCGAAGCGACGCGGAGCGTGTCGCGGCCGCGTGGAAGGGGCTACGGCTCCCTCCGCCATGGTCGCCCGCCGAACCCGGCGCCCCTGCGGCTGAGTTGTTCGCCGCGCGCTTCGCGTTGCCGCCCGGTGCGCGGGTACGGCCCGTGCAGGAGCAGGCTGTTGTGATGGCGCGCGGGATGTCGCAGCCGGGCATGCTGATCATCGAGGCACCCATGGGCGAAGGGAAGACCGAGGCGGCCCTCGCGGTCGCGGAGGTCTTCGCGGCCCGCTCAGGCGCCGGCGGGTGTTACGTCGCGCTGCCGACGATGGCGACCAGCAACGCGATGTTCCCGCGCCTGCTGGCCTGGCTCGACCGGCTCCCGGACGCCCCTGTGGACCATGTCTTCGGAGACTCCGCCCCGCAGACCACCGCCGTGGAGCGTTCCGTGCTCCTCGCTCACGCCAAAGCCGCGCTCCAGGAGGACTACGCCGTCCTCATGCGGGACAGCCACCGCACCATCGCCGCCGTGGACGCGTACGCCACCGACGAACACCCCACCGCCCCGGCGCGCAAGCCGGGTTCGGCCAAGAGCGCCGCCTCCGCCGACCTCGTCGCGCACCAGTGGCTGCGCGGGCGGAAGAAGGGGCTGCTCGCGTCGTTCGCCGTAGGGACCATCGACCAGTTGCTCATGACCGGTCTCAAGAGCCGACATCTGGCTCTGCGTCACCTCGCGATGGCGGGCAAGGTCGTCATCATCGACGAAGTCCACGCCTACGACGCCTACATGAACACGTATCTCGACCGCGTCCTTTCGTGGCTCGGCGCATACCGCGTGCCCGTCGTGGTGCTCTCCGCGACCCTTCCGGCAGGCAGGCGTAGGGAGTTGGCGCAGGCATACACCGGAGCGACCGCCGGCGCCGGTGGGGCCCCCGAGACCGCCGTCGCTACCGGTTATCCGCTCCTGACCGCCGTCGCCCCTGGCGCCGGCGCCACCACGGCGTCGCCCGCCGCCTCGGGCCGCCGCAGCGATGTCCAGTTGGAGCGACTGGCCGACGACGTCACCGTACTTGCGGACCGGTTGGCCGAGGAACTGGCCGACGGAGGTTGCGCCTTGGTCGTACGCAACACCGTCGACCGGGTGACGGACACGGCAGCCGTGCTGCGGGAGAGGTTCGGCGCGGACAACGTCACCGTCGCGCACGCGCGTTTCATCGACGTCGACCGGGCACGCAAGGACGCCTCGCTGCTGACCCGTTTCGGACCACCGGACCACGGTGGCGGTACCTCGCCGCACCGTCCGCGCATCGCCCACATCGTGGTCGCCAGCCAGGTCGCCGAGCAGTCCCTCGACGTGGACTTCGATCTGTTGGTGACCGACCTGTGCCCGGTGGACCTGCTGCTCCAGAGGATGGGACGACTCCACCGGCATCCGCGCGGTGCGGACCAGAGCGAGCGTCCGCCGCGGCTGCGGCAGCCGCGCTGCCTGGTGACAGGTGTGGACTGGCAGGCGGCGCCCGCTCCGCAACCGGTGAAGGGCTCGCGCACCGTCTACGGGGCTTATCCGCTGCTGCGCTCCCTCGCCGTTCTCGCTCCGCACCTTGGCGGGCCGGAGAGCCCCGCACGTCCGGTCCGGTTGCCGGAGGACATCAGCCCACTCGTCCAGCGGGCCTATGGCGAGGACGAGCCCTGCCCGCCGCAGTGGGAGCAGGCCACCGGTCCAGCGCGCGCGCTTCACGACGAGTCCCGTGCGGTGCAGCGGCAGAAGGCGGAGATCTTCCGGCTGGATGAGGTCCGCAAGAACGGCAGGCCGATCATCGGCTGGATCGACGCCGGTGTCGGCGACGCCGACGACACCCCGGCCGGCCGGGCGCAGGTACGCGACAGCCGGGAGAGCCTGGAGGTCCTGGTCGTGATGCGCCGGGCCGACGGCACCCTGTGCACCCTGCCCTGGTTGGACAAGGGCCGCGGCGGCCTCGAACTGCCCACGGACGCGGTGCCGTCCGCGCGGGCCGCCCGCGCGGTCGCGGCGAGCGGGCTGCGTCTGCCGTACCACTTCTCCTTTCCCGAACAGCACGACCAGGCCCTCGCCGAGCTTGAGGAATTTTACGTCGATGCCTGGCAGGAGAAGGAGAGCCACTGGCTCGCCGGGGAACTGATCCTCGCGCTCGACGAGGATTGTCAGACCCGGCTGGCAGGGTGGTGGCTGGCGTACGACCCCGACGAGGGCCTGCTGGTGACCCGTGACGAACCGAGCAAGAGGAAGGAGGCGGTACGGATGCCCGAGGTACCGTCCTTCAACCTGACCAACCGCCCCTGGTTACCCGTCCAATTCGCGGACGGGACGGAGCGGGAGCTGTCCCTGCTGGAGGTGTTCGACCAGACACGCGACATCCGCCGGCTGGCCGGGGATCTCCCGACCCAGGAGTTCGCGCTGGTCAGACTGCTTCTGGCCATCCTCCACGACGCTCTCGGCGACGCCCCGGAGATGGGCTCGGCGCCGGCCGATATCGACGCGTGGGAGGAGCTGTGGCTGGCCGACGCCCCGTTCGCCGTGTCCGTCGCCGATTATCTGACCCGGCACCGAGAACGCTTCGATCTGCTGCACCCGGAGCACCCGTTCTACCAGGTCGCCGGATTGCATACGGCCAAGAACGAGGTCTCCTCACTCAACCGTATCGTCGCCGATGTCCCCAACGGCGACCCCTTCTTCAGCATGCGGATGCCAGGTGTCAGCCGGCTCGGCTTCGCCGAGGCGGCCCGCTGGCTGGTGCACGCTCACGCGTTCGACCCGTCGGGCATCAAGTCGGGCGCGGTGGGCGATCCCCGGGTGAAGTCCGGCAAGGGTTATCCGTTGGGTGTGGCCTGGGCAGGCAATCTCGGCGGCGTGCTGATCGAAGGGAACACCCTCCGCGAGACATTGCTGCTCAACCTGGTGGCTGCGGATACCGCCCGCGTACATGGCGGTCCCGCCGACCGGCCCGCCTGGCGGGCGACGGAGCCGAGCGGCCCGGCCGCGGCGGCGGACCTCAAGCAACGGCCGTACGGCTTGCGGGACTTGTACACCTGGCAGTCCCGCCGTATCCGGCTCCACCATGACACTGAAGGTGTGTACGGAGTGGTGCTGTGTTACGGCGACCCTCTTGAACCGCACAACAAGCAGGGATACGAGCCCATGACCGTCTGGCGTCGCAGCCCGGCGCAGGAGAAGAAACGAGGAGAGCCGACCGTCTACCTGCCCCTGGAACATGACCCGTCGCACATGGCATGGCGCGGCCTGGAGGGGCTGCTCGCCGGACGTGAGCGGGGGACAACACAGGGGGAGGGGGCCGCAGCGCGCCTGCGTCCCGGGATGGTGGAGTGGATCGCCCGGCTGAGCACAGAGGGGATCCTCACGCCGCGCCACCTGATCCGCACTCGCCTCATCGGCGCGAGGTACGGCACCCAGCAGTCCGTCATCGACGAGGTGGTGGACGACGGGGTGCTGATGTCCGTGGTGCTGATGCACCATGAGGACCAGCGGTACGGACAAAGGGCCCTGGACGCTCTGGACGATGCGGAGCAAGCTGTCCGCATCTTGGGCGATCTCGCCACCGACCTCGCCCTGGCCGCAGGGTCCGACCCGGAGCCCCGCAGGAACACCGCTCGCGATCTGGGATTCGGCACTCTCGACACCTCGTACCGCCGTTGGCTGAGGGAACTGGGCTCCCGCCCGGACCCGGATGACTACCGCAGCGACTGGAGGCGCGAACTGCGGCGCGTCGTGGCGGGCTTGGGGGCGGAGATGCTGGACGGTACCGGCCTCGCCGCCTGGGAGGGACGCGTCGTGGACGGCCAGGGCGGGCCACGCTGGCTGAACGACGCCGCGGCCGAACTCCGCTTCCGCACGCGGCTCGGCAAGCTGTTGCCCACCGATACCGGCGAAGGCCCTGCGGATGCCTCACCTCCTTCGCCCTCCCGACCCGCCCCCGTGGAGGCGCCGGTATGACCGCGACCTTGCCCGTAGCCCCCGAGCCCGGCCCCACCGCCGCGCCCGCCACCGCCCCCGGCCCCGGCCCCGGCCCCGCGACAGTGGCACCCGGCCGGCGAAAGACACCGCTCGGCCCCCGGCAGGCGCCCCTGGGGCTGGTGGGCGCCGCCGTCCACGAGCGCATCAACCTGCTTCAGCGGGGTTATCTCGACGACCGCAGCGACGCGGTGGGCACCCTGGCCCGGTTGCGGCGCGGTGTAGGCCGCCCTGCCGGAGAGATGCCTGACTTGTGGGGTCTCGTCGGTACCGAGCCGCTCTTCGTGCAGTACGAGAACGGCGATCTCACCGAGCAGAAAATGCGCTGGGCCGAAGAGGCGGCGTATGCCACCGTCACTCTGTGGTCGCTGCACCAGCAGTCCCGCCATACGGCTCGTATGCACCGCAGGCCGGGTCCGGAACTCGGCGCGGCCGTACGCCGTCTGCACCCGGGCGGCGGGATCGATGAGCCGACGCGCAAGCGTTTCGTCCGGGCCGGTACGGCCGCCACCCCCGCAGTGCTCGCAGGGCGGCTGCGCGACCTCGTACTCCTGCTGCGGCGCGATGCCGTCCCGCTCGACTACGGGTTGCTCGCCGATCAGCTCTACATCTGGCAGACCCCCGGCGGGGCCCAGTCGGTACGCCGCTCCTGGGGGCGTTCCTACCTCGCCGTCCCCCGATCGGCGTCGGAGAGTGGCGCCGCGGCCGAGCAGAGCACGCCCGACGATCTCGACACCGCCGCCCCGGACGGCGACACCACCACCTCGGAGGACGAAACCCCGTGAGCCGCACCATCATCGATGTGCACGTGTTGCAGACCGTGCCGCCGAGCAACCTGAACCGCGACGACACCGGCACCCCGAAGACGGCTGTCTACGGCGGTGTACGCCGGGCCCGCGTGTCGAGCCAGGCGTGGAAGAAGGCCACCCGTGAGGCATTCCAAGCTCTGCTCGACCCCGCCGAACTAGGTTTCCGCACGCGCCGGGTGGCGGAGTTGCTGGCCGAACGGATCACCGCCGTGGAGCCCGCGCTGAACGAAGCCACCGCCCTGGCGCTGGCTGCCGAAGTGCTCTACGCCGCGACGGGCTCCAAGATCGAGGTGCC
The DNA here is from genome assembly GCF_055584925.1 of Streptomyces sp. NPDC087906. Classification (NCBI taxonomy): domain Bacteria; kingdom Bacillati; phylum Actinomycetota; class Actinomycetes; order Kitasatosporales; family Streptomycetaceae; genus Streptomyces; species Streptomyces sp. NPDC087906. Next base: position 46,415 of record NZ_JBVJLC010000003.1, on the reverse strand, counting down.
GCGCAGGAAGGCGGAGAGCGCCAAGAAGAAGGGCGAGCCCCAGCCGCCGCCGGAGTCCTCGTACCTGATGTTCCTCAGCTCACGCCAGCTCGACGGCCTGGCCCGCCTCGCGGTCGAGGGAGCCGACGACATCAAGGCGTATCTGAAGGTCAAGGAGAACAAGGATCGCGCCCGGAAGACCGCTGACACCCGGCACTCGGTGGACGTCGCGCTGTTCGGGCGGATGGTCGCGGACTCCACCGACCTCAACGTCGACGCTGCGGCCCAAGTCGCCCACGCCATCAGCGTCCACCAGGTCGAGAACGAGTCGGACTACTTCACCGCGGTCGACGACCGGAACAAGGAGGATGAGGAGTCCGGTGCCGGCATGATCGGTACGGTGGATTTCAACTCCGCGACTCTGTACCGCTATGCCGCGCTCGACGTGGACAAGTTGCAGGACAATCTCGGCGTCGGACTGAGCGCCGACGAGTCGGTGACCGAGCCGGTGCGCAGAGCTGTCCGGGCCTTCCTCCAGGGCTTCATCGCCTCCATGCCGACCGGGAAGATCAACACTTTCGGCAACCACACCCTTCCCGAGGCCGTGGTCGTCACCCTCCGCTCAGCGCGGCCCATCAGTTTCGTCTCCGCCTTCGAGGAACCCGTTCTCGCCCCCCAGGAGGCCGGGGGCCATTTGCGCGGCGCGTGCGCCCAACTGCTCGCCCATGTCTCCGACATCGAGAAGGCGTACGAGGTGACCGGCGACCCGAGCTGGGTGCTGCGGGTGGGCGCCGCGACCGAGCCCCTGGCGGCCCTCGGCACGGACGTCACCATCAATGGACTGCTCGACGCTGTCGGCGGCGCGGTCGCCGAACGGCTGGCGGACGGTCCGGCGCGGCGGTCGGCCGGGCAGGCGCAGAACGGGCCGGACCGTCCCGCATGACCGCGAAAGACCGCCGTGTGCTGACACTGCGCCTGGCCGGCCCGCTCCAGTCCTGGGGAGCGTCGTCCCGTTTTACACGGCGCACGACGGAACGCGCCCCCACCAAGAGCGGGGTACTGGGGCTGCTTGCCGCAGCGCAGGGCCGCGACCGTGCCGCCGACGTCACCGACCTCGCCGCGCTGACCTTCGCGGTCCGGCTCGACCAGCCGGGCACCCGGGTACGCGACTACCAGACCGCCCGCCACGGCGACACCGGTAAATCCATGCCGGTGTCGGAACGCTTCTATCTCTCCGACGCGGTCTTCGTCGCCGCCGTCGAGGGCGACGAAGCCTTCATCGAGGCTCTCTACGCGGCGGTCCGTGCACCGGTGTACCTGCCGTTCCTCGGCCGCCGCTCCTGCCCGCCGTCGCGCCCGATCGACCTGGGCGTTCATCGCGGCGACCTGTGGCGGGCGTTGGAGGCCGAGCCCTGGCAGGCGTCCACCTGGGTCCAGCGCCGCCGCGCCCGCGAGCGGCGTGTCGAACTGGAGGCGATCGCGGACCTGGGGGCCGGCGAGGGGCCAGGCGACGCCGTACGGGACCAGCCGCTCAGCTTCGACCCCCGCCACCGCCGCTACGGCCTGCGCAGCATCGATTCGCGGGCCGTGACCGTCATCAATCCGCTGAGCACCACCCGCCGGGCCTTCGTGCCACCGAGGCACGACCCGATGCCGATACTGGAAGACTGACCGATGTTTCTGACCCGCTTCCGCGTCAACACCGCACGCCTGGGCGCCCGTCGGCTGCTCACCTCGCCGCAGAGCCTGCACGCAGCCGTGATGTCCTCCTTCGCCGAGAAGCCCGGTGAACCGGGCAACGGGCCACGGGTGTTGTGGCGCCTGGACCAGCAGTCCCGCAGCGAGGTGCTGCTCTACATCGTCAGTCCGCAGCGGCCCGACCTCACCCACCTGGTGGAGCAGGCAGGCTGGCCGACGACGGGCAGTTGGCACACCGCGTCGTACACGCCGTTCCTCACCCGGCTCGCCACCGACGACACCTGGGCCTTCCGGCTGACAGCCAACCCCGTACACAGCGCTCGACGGCACGCGGCGGAGCCGACGAAGCGCACCGCCCATATCACCCCCCGGCATCAGCTCGCCTGGCTGCTGAAGCGGCAGGCCGACGCCGGGTTCGCGATCGTGGAACGACCCGAGCCCCGGCCGGACGGACTCGACGGCCCCTGGCACGAGGTCGTCGTCCACGACCGTCGCAACCTGGCCTTCGGCAAGAGAAACGAGTCCGACGAGCGTGCGCACAAAGTGACCCTCACCCGCGTCACCTACGACGGCCGCCTCCGGGTCCTGGACCCCGAAGCGCTCCGCCGCACGCTCACCGCCGGCCTCGGCAAGGCCAAGGCGTACGGGTGCGGGCTGATGACCCTCGCCCCGGCGGAGTAGCCGTGAGTACGGTCAGCAGACGCCCCGCGTCGAGCCCCCGGCAGCTCACCCGTGTCGGCGACCGCCTGTCCTTCGTCTACCTCGAACGCTGTGTCGTGCACCGCGACGCCAACGCCATCACCGCCGAGGACGCGGACGGCATACGCCACATCCCGTCCGCGACGATCGGCACGCTGCTGCTCGGCCCGGGTACCCGGATCACGCATCAGGCCATGGCGGTTCTCGGCGAGACCGGAGCGGTGGTGGTGTGGGTCGGGGAGAACGGCGTGCGGTTCTACGCCGGTGGCCGGGCACTGAGTCGTTCCTCCGCGCTCGTCGAAGCACAGGCGGTCGCCTGGGCCAACCAGCGGACCCGGCTCGATGTGGCCCGCGCCATGTACCGGCTGCGCTTCCCCGACGAGGATCCGGCCGGCTGTACGCGTCGCCAACTGCTCGGCCGCGAGGGCGACCGGGTCAAGCGCTGCTATGCCGAGCAGGCCGCCCGCACCGGCGTCCCCTGGCGCGGCCGGCGGTTCACACCTGGCGACTTCGGGTCGGGCGACGCGCCCAACCAGGCGGTCACGGCCGCGGCGCAGTGCATGTACGGGATCGCGCAGACCGTCGTCGCCGCCCTGGGCTGCAGCCCAGGGCTCGGCTTCGTCCACTCGGGCCACGAACTGTCCTTCGTTCTCGACGTCGCCGACTTCTACAAGACCGACATCGGCATCCCGGTCGCCTTCGAGGTGGTCGCCGAAGGCCCCGGGGACATCGGCCCCCGCACCCGCCGGGCACTGCGGGACCGGATCAACAGCGCGGGCCTGCTGGACCGCTGCGTACGCGACATCCAGGCGCTGCTCGCGCCGAAGCGTGACCAACCGGACGACGACGACATCGACCGCGTCACCCTCCTGTCCGACAAGGGCGCCGAGGTGGCCGCCGGCCGCAACTACGGCGACGACGCGGCGCGGTACGACGGTGCCCAGACCCAGGACGCTATGGTGCAGGACGGCGTCATCTGGTGACCGTCATCGTCCTCACCCACTGCCCCGTGGGCCTGCGCGGCTTTCTCACCCGCTGGCTCCTGGAGATCTCGCCCGGCGTCTTCCTGGGCAGCCCCTCGGCCCGTATCCGCGACGCCCTGTGGGACGAGGTCCGCCAGTACGCGGGCCAAGGCCGCGCACTGCTCGCCTACTCCACCAACTCGGAGCAGGGCTACGACTTCCGCACCCACGATCACAAATGGCACCCCGTCGACCACGAGGGCCTCACCCTCATCTTCCGCCCCACCGACCGCCCACCCGCTCCGGGAACTCCGCGTACTTCGTTGTCGGGCCCATCGGGATGGAGCAAAGCGTCCAAACGCCGCCGCTTCGGCAACCGGGCCCCGTAATGCGCCGTTCTCAACCCCTGGCTGTGCCCAGGCCCTTCCAAAGTCCGCTTCAGCTCCGGGATTCTCCATACAAACTCGTCGGCAAAAGAATCACAGCCGTCACCTTGTTGAGGCGACCGGCTTGCGCACGTCCCACGACGGGGAGATCCACCACTGACGAGTCGCCTTGAGCCGGCCCGAAGTACCCGGCTGGGGCCTAGATTCCACCTCACGAGCCGTCCAGATCGCTTTCGTCTCATTCGTCTACATTGTGCGTTTCTCTCATCGTTGCTGCACCGAGGACCTACCTCGGCTAAATGCGCAGGTCATGGAGACTGCTCCCCGCGCGTGCGGGGATGAACCCAGCTCATGATCGGCGCCGGGAAATGGCTCGGCCTGCTCCCCGCGCGTGCGGGGATGAACCCGCCTCGTTCACGGGGACGATCTGCACCACCTTCTGCTCCCCGCGCGTGCGGGGATGAACCCCGGCCGTCCCGGTTGTTGAACGACATCGTGGCCTGCTCCCCGCGCGTGCGGGGATGAACCCCGCGAACTGCGCTCTTTAACCTGAATCATGAACTGCTCCCCGAGCGTGCGGGGATGAACCCGAGCTGTTCCGAGAGGCTATTCCGGCACTTGGCTGCTCCCCGCGCGTGCGGGGATGAACCCAGCAGGACGTGGTAGTGGCAGTGCCAGCCGTTCTGCTCCCCGCGCGTGCGGGGATGAACCCCGGCGACGGATCTCGGCGAGATCGGGGAGCGGCTGCTCCCCGCGCGTGCGGGGATGAACCCCCCTTCGCGGCGAGGGTCTGCAGATCGGCCGCGAACTGCTGCTCCCTGCGCGTGCGGGGATGAACCCGCCGTGGCGATCCTGCCGCTCGACGGCGTCACCTGCTCCCTGCGCGTACGGGGATGAACCCTCCGCCATCGCGCGCCTCGCGCCGGTGAAGCTCTGCTCCCCGCGCGTACGGGGATGAACCCCAATCCGGTGCCTCGTAAGTCTCAGCTCAAAGCTGCTCCCCGCGCGTACGGGGGATGAACCCCCTCAACGCGCTCGGCCAGTGGGAGATCGATCCTGCTCCCCGCGCGTGCGGGGATGAACCCACACCCGATGACCACGACCCCCGCCCCCCTGCCTGCTCCCCGCGCGTACGGGGATGAACCCATCGACGCCCAGGTGGCTCTACAGCGTGCGATCTGCTCCCCGAGCGTGTGGGGATGAACCCAGGCTCGTCGCATCCTTCCGCCACGTGCCGCCCTGCTCCCTGCGCGTGCGGGGATGAACCCGCGGTATCGCAGCCAACGACGATCTTCTGACTGTCACGGACCTGCTCGCGCGAGACGACTTCAACCGGTGCGGCAAGTGCGGCGGCTACGCCGTACGCAGGCTGACCGGCAGTCAGGTCTCGTACTACCGCGCCGCCCGCCGCCCGCCGCCCGCCGCCCGCCGCCCGCCGACTGCACGACATCACACGTCAACTCGACCCGGGTGGAAGTCAGCACGACACCTACGCGGTGATCTCACAGTTGGAGGAGCTGGCGAGCTGGCGGCCCATCGACGAAGAAGACTGGTACACCAGCGATTCCTGGCGATGGCACGAGGCCATCAGGAACCTCAAACGTAAAGCCGAGCGGGCCCGTCGGCGCGATGCCTCCTGAGTTGCTGACCTCCGGATCGTGAATCCTCGGAGAGGCCGATCCGCCTGGGCGGTGGCATTGTGGTGGGGGCCAGTTGGGGACCCCCTCGGAGGCAGCCTGTCGATCCTGTCCGTCGCCCTGGTGACCTGGATGGTCTTCTGGATGCGGCGCACCGCCCGGCATCTGAGGTCCGAACTCCAGGGCAAACTGGACGCCGCTCTCGCGCTCGGTACCGGCGCGCCGGCCGCGAGGGACTGGAGACGTCGCTGTTCATCTGGACGGCCGTCCAGGCCACCGGCGACGGCGTCCGCCCGCTCGGCGGAGCCCTCCTCGGGCTGCTCACCTCAGTCGTCCTGGGCTGGCTCTTCTACCAAGGCGCACTCAAGATCAACCTGGCGAAGTTCTTCCGGTGGACCGGCGCCATGCTCGTGGTCGTCGCTGCCGGGGTCCTCGCGTACGGCATGCACGACCTTCAGGAAGCCGACCTGCTGCCCGGCTTGAACAGCCTCGCGTTCGACATCAGCACGACCGTCCCCCCGGATTCCTGGTACGGCGGCACGCTCCTCAAGGGCGTGTTCAACTTTCAGCCCGACCCCACGATCCTGCAGACCGTCGTGTGGGCCTCCTACCTCGTGCCCGTGATGATCCTCTTCCTTCTCCCTGAGCGTCGGAAACCGGCTGCGGCCAGGCTCGCGGGCACCCGGCAGGCAGCGCCGTAGAGATCACGGCCGAGACCGGCCGCCACCGCCGCCCAACTACCCTGCGCCGCCCAACAGGCGGCGCAGCAGGGCTTCGTCGTCGGCGGACAGCTCGCCCACGAAGTGGGTCAGTACGGCGGCTCGGTCGCTGTCCGTCTCCATCACCTGGCGCATGTGCCGCGCGGTCAGGCCCGATTCGTCGGTGACGGGCGTGTAGGCATAACTGCGCCCCTGTGGCGAGCGGTTCAGTACGCCGCGGCCGTGCAGGCGGGCGAGTGTGGTGGCCACAGTGGTGTGGGCGAGCGGGGCGGCCAGCCGGTCGGCCACCTCCCCGGGAGTCATGGCCTCTCCCGTGGCATGCAGCAGGGCGAGGATCTCGGCCTCCAGCGCGCCGTTCGCGCGTCGTCTGCCGCTCTCTCCCGACGGCTGTCTCCGGGCGCTCAAACCGTCCTCCTGCCCCTTGGGTCCACAGTCCGTAGTATCTTCTATTCGCGTATAGAAGATACGGTGTCTTCTGATCGACGCCACACGCATCCACCCGCGCGACGACCCTGTCCACAGGATGACTCATGTCCTCTTCGCCCATCCACCCCCCTCCGCGTCCAGACCCGCCATGGCGGTGGGCGGTGACCGTCGCGTCGGTCGGCGCGGTATCGCTCGGTGTCCTGGCCGCGGCCGTCTCGGTGCGGGGTGCCCCCTTCGCCCTGGACACCGCTGTGCACGAGTGGGCGCTGAGCCACCGTCCCGCGTGGGCGCGGCATGCCGCTGTCGTCGTCACGGACAGCGGCAGCGGGGTGCCCGCCTACGCCCTGGCGGCCCTGGGCGGTGTGCTCGCGCTGCGGATCGACGTATGGCGCGGTGCTCTCGCGGGCCTGATCGCCCTTGCCTCCGCGCAGATGGTCCGCATTGCCCTCGCCACAGCTCTGGCCCGCCCCCGGCCGCCGGCCGAGGACTGGGCCGCCCAGGCCAGTGGCTGGGCCATGCCCTCAGGACACACCACGACGTCGATGGTCGTGGCCGTGCTGCTCACGGCCGGTGTGTACCGCAGGGCGCGGGGCCGCGCCAGGCCGGTGCTGCTGGTTCTGCCGGTGCTGTGGGCCGTCTTGGTGGGCTTCAGCCGTATCTACCTCGGCGTGCACTGGCCCACCGATGTCCTGGCGGGCTGGCTGCTGGCCGCCTGCTGGGCGGGATCAGCGGCGCTCCTCGTTCTGCTGTGGCGGCGCCGGACAGCGGCGCGCGCCGGCCAGCCGCCCGCGTCTCCTTCGTCGTCGCGTACGCCTCCACCGCCCGGCCGCTGAAGTTCGTCGCCCGGCACAGCTTCCACGCCTGACGACGGAACAGCCGCACCCGGCCTGGTCCGTCGCCCGCTCCCCGTCGCCCGCTCCCCTTCCTCCCGCGCACAGGAACGTGACCATGACTCTGGCTCTCGGCCCCCAGTGGCTCGACCCCGATTATCTGATCTCGACCTTCGGCCTCATCGGCATCCTGGTCATCGTCTTCGCCGAATCCGGCCTGCTGATCGGCTTCGTCCTGCCAGGGGACTCCCTGCTGTTCACCACGGGACTCCTGGTCGCAGGAGGCAAATACCTCAGCCAGCCGCTGTGGCTCGTCTGCCTGCTGATCGCCGCGGCCGCGGTCCTCGGTGACCAGGCCGGCTACCTCATCGGGCGCAAGGCGGGGCCCGCGCTCTTCAGGCGCCCCGATTCACGCGTGTTCAAGCAGCAGAACGTCGAGAAGGCCAACGAGTTCTTCGAGAAGTACGGTCCCCGCTCCATCGTGCTGGCGCGCTTCGTCCCCGTCGTCCGTACGTTCACGCCGGTGATCGCCGGGGTCAGCGCCATGCACTACCGCACCTTCATCGTCTTCAACGCCATCGGCGGCACCCTGTGGGGAGTCGGTGTCACCGTGCTCGGTTACTTCCTCGGAAAGATCGACTTCGTCAAGGCGAACATCGAACTCATCCTGATCGCCATCGTCGTGGTGTCGCTGCTGCCCATCGCCTTCGAATATCTGCGCTCCCGCCGGCACACCCGCCGTGGCGGGCGAACCAGCGGCTGACCGGGCCGGGCAGGGCCGGACCTGGCCGGTACGCGGCCCCGTACAGTTGGCCGGGCAGGACTGTGGAAGCCCGGACGAGCCGGTCCGGGGGCCGGTAGCGGGGCGGTAACACGATGGTGGGCGATGACCGGGACGCGAGGCGTCCGCACGGTGAACTGGTCGCGGACGTGCTGGGGATTCTCTGGGCGGCCAAGGGACCGTTGACACCGGCGCAGGTCAATGCCGCGCTCGGCCGGGATCTGGCGCGGACGACGGTGACGACGATCCTGGTCCGTCTGCATGAGAAGGGGACGGTCGTGCGGACCCCGCAGGGCCGCGGCTTCGCCTATGCGGCGGCGGACGACGCCGCCGGGCTGGCGGCCGGGCGCATGCGCAGGGAACTGGAGCGGGAGCCGCACCGCGAGCTGGTGCTGAAGCGGTTCGTGTCCTCGCTGTCGGAAGGCGACGAGGTCGCGTTGAAGCGGCTCCTGCTGGAATCAGAGGACGGCGCGTGACCCTGGCTCTGTCCTTGGTCGCGCTGACGCTGGTGGTGCCCTGGGGCGCGGTGGCGGCCGCGCGTCGGCTGGCCGGCCTGCTGCCACCGCGGGAGGCGTGCGCCGTGCTGACCGGAGCCGCCGTGCTCCTGGCGGGCGGCACGCTCGCCGCGCTGGTCGGCTTGTTCCATGTGCCGTTCCTCGCCTCCCTCGAACAGATACCGCTGAGCCGGGCGGCTGCCGAGTGGCCGGCCGCCCTACCCGTGGCAGCGGCGGCCGGGGCGCTCCTGGTGTTCCAGACGGTGCTGCTGGCCCGCCGCTGGTACGAGCGCCGCTCGATGCTCGTACGCGCCTGGGCGTCCATCGGTGAGGTGGCACCCGCCGGCGACCTCCTCGTGGTGCCGGATCCCGCACCGCAGGCGTTCGCGCTGCCCGCCTGGCGTGAGCACAGCGGGCGGGTGGTGGTGACGACCGGCATGCTCCGGATTCTTGGCCGCGCGGAACGCGAGGTGCTGCTCGGCCACGAGCGGGCCCATCTGACCGGCCGCCACCATCTGCTGACGGCCACCGCCTATCTGGCCGCCGCGGTGCATCCGGCCCTGCACCCTCTGGGCGGGGCCCTGAACTTCCACCTGGAGCGCTGGGCGGACGAGACGGCAGCCTCCCTGGTGGGCGATCGCCGACTGGCGGCGAAAGCCATCGCCCGCGCGGCGCTGGCTGCCGCGTCCACGGAATCGGAGCGAGGTGCGGGCGAGAGCCCCGGGCCCCGGTTGTCGGTGAGTACGGGGCCGGTTCCGCACCGGGTCCAGGCCCTGCTGAGTCCGGTGCCGGTCCGGCCCCGGGCGCGCGGCGCGCGGGCCGCCGTCGCCGCCCTGCTGACGGCCGTGGCGCTGTCGGCGGCGCTGGGGCTGGTCCTGGCCTACGGGCTGCACGAATACGTGGAGTTCGCCGCTGAAGCCGTGCGAGCGCGCTGAGTCCGCTCCGCGCTGAGTCCGCTCAAGCGACGACGGACGGGTGACTTCTACCAGCGCGCAGGACGCTCAGCGGCTGACGGTGACCGTGTCGTCGCCGGCCTTCGACTCCGGCTGTCGATGCGGCGGTGGTACGACGCGGGTGATGGTGGTGGTGTGCGTCGGGGACGCCATGTCGAAGATCTCGTCCATGTCGTGTGCCGACAGGGCCAGGCTCGCACAGCACAGCACCATGAGTGCGGTGTGCGCCGCCACGAGGTGCCGGCGGAGCGGGGGCGGCGGGACGAGCAGCGCCTGGACGCGCCGGGGCACCTGGCCTCCAGTGACCGCGAGAGCCTGCTGCGGCGCACGGTTCGCGGCGAGCGCCGCTCGGGCGACGGCGCGGGCCACCAGAGGACGGTCGCCGACGACGACGGCCGCGTTCTCGTCCGCCCACCGCTCCAGGGCGAAGCCGGCCTCGGTCGCGACCGGCCGGAGCAGCGGGTTGACCGCTGCGGCCAACTGGACCACGAGCAGGAAGAGATGGTGGCGGTGGCGCAGATGCGCCCGTTCGTGCGCGAACAGGGCGCGCCGTTCGTCCGTACCGAGCGCCTGCAACATGCTGGACGACACGACGACGCGGCCGGGTGATCCGGGCAGTGCGAACGCGAGGGGCACGGGGTCGTCGACCACGGCCAGATCACCGCCGGCGGGCAGCCGGCGGCTCTGCCGTCGGGCCCTGACGAGGGTCCGGGTGCACCGCGCGGCGGCGATCAGCAGCATGACGGCGCAGACGACGAGCAGGGCGGCGCAGCCGGCGGCGACCGGCCAGTTCACCGGTGTCTCCGCGGCCAGCACGCCCGAGGACCAGCCACCCTCTTCGGCCAGCTCGGGGAATCTGCCGATGAGTGTGAAGGCCAGCATGCCCAGCGCGGCGGCCCACCCGGCTCCCGTCACGACAGCGGCGACCGTCAGCAGCCACGCGGCCGGTCTCGGCGGCAGCCTGTGCCCGGCGGAGCGGGCGGTGAGCGCCAGGACGACGCTGATGGTGAAGGGGATGAAGAGGGCGATCCGCACGTGGTCAGTCCCTTGGGTGTCCGCGCAACAACTGCTCCAGCAACTGCTCGTCCTCGGAGGGGAGTTCGGAGACGAACCTGGCGAGTACCGCAGCTCGGTCGGTGCCCTTCTCCAGCAGCGCCCGCATCCCGGCGGCAGTGTGTCCCGCCTCGTCGCGAACCGGCGCGTACAGATATCCGCGACCGGCCCGTTCGCGGGTCACCAGCCCCTTCTCGTGGAGCCGGGACAGGATCGTCAGTACTGTCGTGTACGCGGGGTCGCCGGTGACCTGTTCGCGCACCGTCGCCGCCGAGGCCGGCTGCCCTGCGGCCCAGAGCGCCGCGAGCACCTCGTTCTCCAGCTCACCGGGTGCCCGTCGGCCGGCTGCTTCCGAAGTGTCACCCGTCACACTGCCCGCTCCTCCGTCGTCCGTGGCGGCACCGCGGCGTTCGCGGAGCACGGAACCAAGCTACTACCGCTTGTAGAGGAAAGGCGAGCCGTGGTCGCGCAGCGGCCCCGGCTGCCAGCCCCGGTCCAGGCAGGTATCGAGAATGCGGGGAAGGGCGCCGAGCGTATGGCGCCAAGAACCGGTGGCTGAGGTGCAGTCGGAGTCGTGGAGCAGGACCGTACCACCGCCGCGAAGCGAGCCCATCACCGTGTCATGAACGCTGCGAGGCGTGGCGCGGGCCCGCCAGTCCTCGCCCCAGGCGGTCCACAGCACGGGGCTCAGGCCCAGCTCGCGGCAGGCGAGGTGGGCCGGCGTGGTCATCACTCCGTACGGCGGGCGGAACAGCCGCGGTGGTTCGCCCAGCACCTCGGTCAGCAGGCCGACCGCCCGGGTGAGGTCCTCGCGGGTGGCCCGTGGGCCGCGCACGGCCAGCGGGCGGTGTGCCCAGCCGTGGCAGGCGATCTCGTGTCCGGCGGCGGCCATCTCCCGGGCCAGGGCGGGGGAGCGGGTCAGCATGGAGCCCAGCAGGAAGAACGTGGCCCGGATCCGGTACTTCTCAAGAACGCGCAGGAAGTGCGGCGTGGAGAGATGGTCGGGCCCGTCGTCGAAGGTCAGCGCCACATGACCGGGGTCGCCCTGCCCCGCGAGACGGGGCAAGAACCGGTTGCGCAGCGGGCCGAACGTGGACAGCGCGGGACCGGCGTGGAGTGCGGCCGCGGGCAGTGCTGCCGCGGACAGTGCGACCCCGGCGCCGATCAGCGCCGAGGTGCCGGGGCGGCCGCTCACAGCTCGTACCTCTCCAGGAGTTCGTGCGCGAACGAGGAGAAGCGGGCGGGGCCGGCGTCGTACGCGCCGGCGAGGGGTATTCCGACGCCCAGGCAGACGGTGGCGACCAGTGCACCGGCCATGGCCCTGGTTCTGCTCCTGGTTATGCTCCTGGCCCTGGACCTGGTTCTGCTCGTGGCTCGTGGCCGGTTGCTTCTCCGCACCGCCGGCGCGCCGCGTCCGGCAAGGGGGGCGCTGCCCGAGACGGTCGAAGCGATCACCGTCACCACGTCCCGGGGCGGAGCGTTCAGTGCCAGTCCTGCGGCCCGCCGCCGTTCGGAGACCGGACCGCTCAGCATGTCGGTGAGCGCCGGTGCGAGCTGGTGCGCCTCCCTTACCCACGGTGCGAGTCGCGCCTCGTCGAGCGCGGCGGCGTTGGTCCGGCCGTGGCCGGGTATGCAGCGGTAGCTGATGACCGGCAGCCCGCTGGCGAACGCTTCCAGCGATGTCAGTCCGCCGGCGTTCTGGACGAGTACGTCGCAGGCGCGCATCAGGCCGGGCATGTCGTCGACCCAGCCGTGGACATGCGCGAAGCCGTCCGCGCGCAGGCGCGCGGCGAGTGCTTCGTTGCGGCCGCACACCACTACGGGCGTCGCGGCTCCGGTTCCGCGTATTTCGGCTGCGGAGCGCCGCAGGGCGCCCACCCCCCAGGAACCGGCCACCAGCAGGGCCAGCGCGGCACCGGCAGGCAGGCCGAACCGTGCGCGCAGGGCGCGTCGTTCGCCTTCGCCGGCGGGGAAGAAGCGTGGTCCGACCGCGGGGCCGGTGACCACCACCCGTGCGGCCCCTCGTCCGTCGGCCTGCCGCGCCGGAATCGGGTGTACGGCGAGATGGGCGTCGATGCCGGCCGCCACCCACAGCGGATGCACGGAGAAGTCCGTCAGATAGGTCAGCGCGGGCACATCCAGCAGCCGGCGCCGTCGAAGCGCCCCGAGCACCTGGCTGGCACCGGGATACGTGGAGACGACCGCGACGGTGCCGCGGGTGATGGCGGCGAGCGTGCGGCTCTCCGCGCTCCGCAGGAGGAGCCGCAGGGGGAGGCCGGGCCGGTCGGCGCGTTCCAGCGCGGCGTGGACGCGCTGATAACCGGCGGGCGCGAGCAGCAGGGTCCGGTGGTAGAGACGCGACAGGATCCGGCCCGTGCGGGCGGGCAGCAGGTCGAGGAAGTCGAGTCGGTCGACCGTGAAACCCGCCGCCGCCAGCCGCGCGCCAAGTGCGTCGGCGGCGCCGTCGTGCCCCGCGCCCACACTCGCGGAGATGATCGTGACGCGGCCCCGTCCGGCGGAAGGCGCCGCACAGGCCCGGGGGTGGGCTGCGGTGGTGCGATGGGGCATGGCGGGTCAGCCTCCTGAAGGCGCGCGAGGAATCGCCCCTGCGCGGCGGCCGAACCGGGCCGGGCGGGACTCCAGAGAAGCTACTACACGTTGTAGAATGAACGCCACGATGCTGATCGAGGAGCGCTGTGCGACACACGATCCTGGTCGTCGAGGACGATCACGCCCTGCGCGGGACACTGCGGCGTGGCTTGCGGGACGAAGGCTTCGACACCGTGCCCGCGCCCGACGGCGCGACCGCGCTGCGGCTGGCCACCCACGGCATCGACGCGGTGGTGCTCGACGTCGGGCTGCCCGACGCGGACGGCCGGGACGTGTGCCAGGCGATGCGGGCCAACGGATTCCTGCCCCCTGTGGTCTTTCTGACGGCGCATCACCACCTCACCGACCGGCTGTCGGGCTTCTCCGCCGGAGGAGACGACTACCTGCCCAAGCCGTGCCATCTGACAGAGCTGGCCGCCCGGCTGCGGGCGGCACTCAAGCGCACCGGGTCAATTCCCGCCGTACGCACCGGTGATGCCCTGCTCGACCCGGCCGGACACAGCCTGACCGTACGGGGCACGCGCGTCGCCCTGACGCCGACGGAGTTCCGGCTGCTGGCCGTTCTCATGGCGGCCTCCGGCGGCATCGTGCGGCGACGGGAGCTGATCAGGGCAGGCTGGCCCGAGGGAGCGCAGGTCAGTGACAACACCCTCGACCAGTACCTGACCCGGCTGCGCCGCAAGCTCCGGGACGCCGGCAGCACACTGACCGTCACCACCGCGCGCGGTGTCGGGCACCGCCTGTCATGAGAGGCACGGCACTCCGGTGGTGGCCCCGGACCCTGCGCGGCCGGCTCTCCCTTGTCGCGCTCACCACCGCGACCCTGCTGATGGTGGTCTTCACGGTGGTGTTCAACACCGTCGCGCAGCGGCATCTGCGCAAGCAGGCGGACGACGAGTTGACGACGCGGGCCGCCGCCGTGGCGGCGACCCTCGATACCGGCGGCCCCGAGGTGCGGGTCCTGGAGACACCGGGCGAGGAGCTGCTGGACACCGACGTATGGATCTACACGGCAGATCGGCTGCTGGAGAAGCCGCCGGCCGTCACAGCCACCGGACCGCTCACCCGTGCGGCCGACCGGTTGGCCGGGAGAACCGGTGAGCACTGCGGCACCGAAGACATCCACGGCGACGTACGGCTGTGCTCGCGGACCGTGTCCGGTGGCCAGGGCGGCGCGGTCGTCGTCGCCGCCCTGGACCTGGCTCCCTACACCAGTTCGGCCGACGATCTGCTCCTGGGCTCGGTTGCGCTGGACGTCGTCATGCTGGCCTGCACGTACGCACTGACCCGGATGGCGGTGGCGCGGGCGCTGAAGCCGGTCCACGCGATGACCGACCGCGCGAAGCGGTGGCGCGCCGTAGCCTCCGACGAGCGGTTCGCGACCGTGGCCCGGCCCACCGAACTCGCGCTGCTCGGGGGATCGTTGGACGCGCTGCTGGACCGCACCCGCGCAGTGCTGCGCCATGAGCAGCAGCTCACACGTGAACTCTCGCACGAACTGCGCAACCCGCTCGCCCGGATCATCGCCGAACTCGACTGGTGGCAGGCCAGGCCCCGTTCGGCCGACGAAACCCGCGCCGTCCAGGAAGCCGTCGCGGACGCCGCCCAATCCATGCGTACGATCTGCGACACGCTTCTCGACGACGCCCGCGACAGCGCGGCGGACGGACAGGGCGTGAGTGACGTGGCGGCGGTGCTGGGCGCTCTCACCGGCCGTATCGAGACCGGCGGTCCGGTGAAGGTCGTCGTGAGCGTACGGGGAGCCGGGCTGTCGGCCGGAGTTCCCGGCGCCCTTCTGGAGCGCGTCATCAGTCCCTTGCTCGACAACGCGCTGAGGCACGCGCGCACCCGGGTGGAGATCCGGGCCCGCGCCCGGCCGGGCGAGGTGCACATCGTCGTCAGTGACGACGGCCCCGGTGTGCCGGCGTCCTTCCGAGCGCGGCTCTTCCAGCCGGGGCGCCGGGCCGATCCCGGGGACGGGCACACCGGCGCGGGGCTGGGGCTGTCGCTCTCGCGACGACTCGCCCGCACCGCCGACGGCGATGTGGCCCACGACGAGCGGCACGCCCCGGGCGCGGCCTTCGTCGTCAGGCTTCCTCTGGGGTGAGGCGCTCGGTCTCCCGGACGTCCCGGCGGCTCACCGACAGGTGGACGACCAGACCGAGGATGACCGCGAGGAACAGCGCGCTCGTCACCACCGTGCCAAGACCCAGCCCTCCGTCGCCGGTCGGCTGCGACAGGTAGTCGCCGAGCGAGGCGCCGAGCGGCCGGGTGAGGACGTAGGCGATCCAGAAGCTGAGTACGGCGTCCAGGCCGAGGGTGAGGTGGGCAACCGCGACGGCGGCGATGGCCAGGGCGAACAGCACGCCGGAGACCCAGTATCCGAGGGCCATCTTCTCGGCGACGAGGTCGCCTGCCGCCGTGCCGAGCGCGAAGGTGAACAGTACGGCCAGCCAGTAGTAGCCCTCCCGGGAGAGTGTGTCGACGCTGTGGATGGACAGGGTCCGCTCGCGGCGGTACCAGACGGAGAAGACGACAGCGAGGGCGGCGGCGAACACAACGGTACTCACCGCCAGCGGCACCCCCAGATTGTCGGTGAGGTTGTCGCTGATCAGGGTGCCGACCACGCTGATCAGGGCCACGGCGAGCCAGTACACACCCGGTCGGTACGCCGTGGTGCGGAACTGCCCGACCAGAACCACCGCCAGCAGAGCGCTCATCAGCAGCGACACACCGGTCAGGCCCAGGCCCAGCTTCTCGTTGAGGAGGTCCGCCGCGGTCTCGCCGACCGTCGTGCAGAGCACCTTCACGATCCAGAAGTACGCGGTCACCTCCGGGACCTTGTTCCAGCGGAAGCGGTGGCCGGGGGCGCCGTCGGAGCGCGGGTACGCGTGGGAACGACCATGGGTTTCTGTCATGGGACGTGACCCTGGCAGCCGGAGTCTGAACACATCCTGACCGCCGGACCGCCGGACCGCCGGACCGCCGGACCGCCGGACCGCCGGACCGCCTGACCGCCTGACCGCCTGACCGCCGGACCACCTGACCGCCGGACCACCTGACCGCCGTGGGACGCCGGACGGCCGGACCGCCGTGGGACGCCGACCGGTCCTGGCCCTGCGGGCCGGTCACACCTTCGCCGTCACAGCCAGTCGTGTTCGCGCGCGTAGCGTGCCGCTTCGTGGCGGGTTTGGGTCTGGGTTTTGCCCATCGCGTTCGAGAGGTAGTTGCGGACGGTGCCCTCCGCGAGGTGGAGTTGGCCGGCGATGTCGGCTACGGAGTAGCCCTGGGATGTGGCGCGTAGGACGTCGATCTCGCGGTCGGTGAGGGGGCAGTCGTCGATGAGGGCGAGGGCGGAGACGTCCGGGTCGATCCAGCGGCGGCCCTCGTGGAGGGTTGCGATGACGGACGTGATGTGGGCCGGTTCGGCGGATTTGCTGACGAAGCCCTGGACGCCGAGCTTCAGTGCCCGGCGCAGCACGCCGGGTTTGGCGTGTCTGGTCAGCATGAGGATCACCTGGTCCGGCTGGACGGCGCGGATCTCCGCCACGGCGCCGAGGCCGTCGATACCGGGCATTTCCAGGTCGATGACGAGCACGTCGGGCCGGTGACGCAGCGTGGCGCTGACCGCTTCGGCGCCGTCTGCGGCTTCGGCGAGAACGGTGATGTCGCCCTCCAGCGGCAGCAGCGCGGCGAGCGCCTTGCGGAGCAGTGCCTCGTCGTCGGCGAGTACGACGGTGGTCATCGGGCCTCCTGGGTCTCGGACGCGGGGGCGGGCGCGGGGAACGTCGCGGCGGTCAGGAAGTGTCCGTCCTTCTGCTCCACCGTGAGCTTGCCCCCGTCGTCGGCCACGCGCTCTCCGAGCACGGCCAGGCCGCCGAGTTCCGGCAGGGGTGTGTGCGGGGCGCCGTCGTTGACGATGGTGATGCCGGTCCCGGACAGGGTGATCCGTACTTCGCCGGCTTCGGCGTGCCGCAGGATGTTGGTCGTCGTCTCGCGCAGGACCTGGCCCAGGAGTTCGCTCACATCGGCGTCCGCGTCCGTGCCGCGGCGGATGTGCACCTTGATGCCGGCGGCCTCGAACAGGTTCTTCGCGTTCTCCAGCTCGGCGGGGAGGTTGAGTCGGCGCTTGGCGTAGGCGAGCTCCTTGGTCTGGGCGATGGTGTCGCCGACCAGCGCGTGGATCTCGCGCAGCTCCTGCTCCGCCCGGCCGGGGTCGCGGTGCACCAGCCTCTGCGCGAGGGCGACCTTGAGCTTCACCACGTGCAGGGTGTGCCCCTGGATGTCGTGCAGGTCGCTGGCGAAGCGCATGCGCTCCCGTACGACGGCCAGCTCCGCCTCGCGCAGGCGCGACTGGTCCAGTTCGTCGACGATGTCGTAGAACCGCTTGTTGGGGAACATCAGCCCGGTCACCACGGCCGTGACGCCCGCCGGGATGATGACGAACTCGACCAGCATGTCACTCGGGTTGTCGTGGGTCACCAGGAACCGGGCCGCGCCCGCGAGGGCGACGTAGGCCACCAGGCCGGCGGCGGCCCAGTCGCGGTGGCGGGGCAGCCGCGGCACGATCAGCGGGCCCACGACGGACAGGCCGAAGACGGCCTTACCGCTCCCGGCCACCAGCACCCCGAAGAGCCAGACGCCGGCGGTGATGACCAGGCACGGCACGGCGACCCGGGCCAGCCGGCCCGCCGCCCAGGAGATGAATGCCACCAGGGCGGCGAGCACCCCCAGACCCAGGACCACCCCGTCCCACCAGGTCTCGGTGTCCAGCGCCACCAGCAGCACGCCGCTGGCCGCGACGGTAGGGAACACCATGATCAGGTTGAGCTGCCGCAGCCGGCTTTTTGTCGCTTCGGAAATATCGGACATCGTGCGGCCAGTATTCGTGCGTACTCACCGATACGCCAGTGACACCACGTCATACGCGCTTGCCAGGAATGTCATGGTGCGGACGTGATGCGACGCCACTACCTGGCGGGCGCCGCACACGGTGGAATCGAGCCATGTCCACCACCGCAGTCATCGAAGTCGAGAAGCTCAACGTCCGGTACGGCGACTTCCACGCCGTGAAGGATCTGTCGTTCCAGGTGCGGAAGGGCGAGGTGTACGCCTTGCTCGGCACGAACGGCGCGGGGAAGACCTCGACCCTCGAAGTCATCGAGGGGCACCGGCGCACCGCGTCGGGCGCCGTCCGCGTCCTGGGCCGGAGCCCGCTGGACCGCGCTGCCGTGCACCCGCGGATGGGCATCATGCTGCAGGAGAGCGGTTTCTCGCCTGATCTCACGGTGCGGGAGTCGGTCCGGCTGATCGGGACGCTGACCCAGCGGCGGGACGACGTCGGCCGGGTGCTCGGTGTCGTGGGGCTGACGGACAAGGCGGGCACCAAGGTGTCGCAGCTCTCCGGCGGCGAGAAGCGCCGGCTGGACTTCGCCACCGCCTTCTACGGCGGCCCCGAGCTGATCATCCTGGACGAGCCGACGACCGGCCTCGACATCAGGTCCCGCGACGCGCTCTGGGCCGCCGTCGACCGGCTGCGCGAGGAGGGCGCCACGATCGTGCTCACCACCCACTACCTGGAGGAGGCGCAGCAGCGCGCCGACCGTATCGGGCTGATGCACCAGGGGACGTTCCATCGCGAGGGGACCGTCGTCGAGCTGACGCAGAGCCTGCCGTCGGTGATCAGCTTCACGCTCCCGGCCGGTGCTCCCGAGCCGCCGGTGGCCGCTGTGCCCGTGGACGGGGGGTTGCGTGTCGAGACCTTCAGCTTGCAGAAGGATCTCTACCGGCTGCTGGGCTGGGCGCACGAGACCGGGGTGGACCTGCGGGGACTGCAGGCGGGACCGACCCGCCTCGACGACGTCTTCCGCGCCATCAGCGGCGACTGACCCGGGCCGTCGCCCACCCCACCCACCCCACCTCCGCCCCTCCTCCGAAGGGACCCACCCCGCATGTTCGCGATCGCTCGCAGTGAGCTGATCCAGATTTTCCGGAACCGGCTCGTCCTGGTCACAGGGCTCGTCATTCCGGTCGTCGTCAGCGCGTTCTTCGTCTACCGGCACGAGATCTTCGCCGAGGCGGTCGGCCTCGGCTACATCGCGGCGATCGTGATGTTCACCATCATGGCCTTCGGCCTCTACACCACGGTTGTGACCACGCTGGCGTCGCGCCGGCAGAACCTCTTCCTCAAGCGGCTGCGCTCGACCGCCGCAGGCGACGTCGGCATTCTCGCCGGGCTGCTCCTGCCGGTCACCGTCATCGCGCTCGTCCAGGTGATCGTGATCCTGATCGTGCTGGGCGCTGTCGCCACCGCACCGGCCCAGATACTGCTGCTCGTGGCGGCCGTCCTGGCGACGCTGGCCATGATGGTCGGCCTGGCGCTCGCCACCGCGGGGCTCACGAATTCGCCGGAACACGCTCAGGTGACCACGCTGCCGGTCAGCCTGCTGGTGATCGGGGTCGCGAGCTGGGTGGGCATCGCCGGCACCGACGACCTCGCCGCGCTCAAGCGGGTGCTGCCGGGAGGCGCGGCCACCGAGCTGGTGGTCAACGCCTGGGACGGCGGTGTCGCCGTCACGGACTCCCTGCTCCTGCTGGTGCCCACCCTGAGCTGGGTCGTCGTCGCCGTCGCGCTCGCCGCCCGCCTCTTCCGCTGGGAGCCCCGCCGGTGAGCGCCGCCGGTGTGTCCAGGCGGCGCCGGCCGGGCTTGGGGATCAGGTCAGCCGCCAGGGGCACAGGTACAGCGCGTCGCCGCCGTTCACCAGCAGGACGTCCGCCTCGCGCACCCAGGAGACCCAGCGTTCTCTGTCGATGCTGGGCAGTGCCGTGAGCTCCAGGACGCCCACGGACTTCCAGCCCAGCTCGGTCATGGGGCTGGGCGACCGGCCGCTGACGAAGCGCCATGGGCCGCTCGGCTCGCCGTACGGGCCGCCGTAGCCCGCTGTGGGGATGCAGAGGGCGTTCGCCTCGGCGATCGGTTTGCCGAGGAGGTCGACCAGCGCCGACAGGATGCTCGCGTTTCTGATGCCGGAGTCGGTGAGGAGCAGTTTCATGGCGGCACGTCACGGCTTCGGCAGTCGGGTCGAACGCTCGCACAGGTCCGCGCGGTTGGCCGCGCCCGTCTTGTTCATCAGGCTGGCGATGTGCTTCTCGACCGTGCGGGGCGAGATGAACAGGCGGTCGGCGATGTCCTTGTTGCTCAGCCGGTCGGCGAGGAGTACGAACGCCTCGTACTCCCGGACGGTGATGCCGAGGGCCCGCAGCTCTTCGGGGATGCCGTCCGTACCGCTGCGGTGCTGGTGCACGGGGGCGCCCAGTCGGCGCAGGGCGGCCCGGCAGGCGTTGGTGACGGCGGGCACTCCCTGCTCGTGGAAGTGGTGTTCCGCCCGTCTGAGCCAGGCGACCGGCTCGCCCCAGCCGTCGTCGTGCGCCGCGTCGGCGACCAGCCGCAGGCCCAGGTGGAGGGCGACCGGGTACGCGGCGGCGTCGCGCAGCGCCGAGTCGATGCGCTCGGCGGCCCGCTCACCCTGGCCCTCGCGGCCGAGCAGGACCGCGTCAGCGAGCGCGACGAACTGGCGGTTCCACCGCATCCGTCCGACCGCAGTGGCGGCGACCGTATCGTGCCGGACGCGGTCCGCGTCGCCGGCCAGCACGTCCAGCAGCAGCCCCACCCCGTGCGTGCCGCCGAGGTGGTACGTGCTGGGGTTGTGCCGCTCCAGCGCGGACAACGCCCCCAGTTCTGCCCGTGCCAGGTCCCGGTCCTCCTCCATCAGGGCGCAGAAGGCGCGGGCCATGCCCAGTGTCAGCGGCTCCTCCTGCGATCCTGCCCCCTCCCATTCGGCGAACGAGTCGAGGGCGGCCTCCATCGCCTGCCGGTCGCCCTGGTGGGCCTCCAGCGCGGCCAGCGACATCAGCAGGTACCGGACGGCCGGGGCGAGTCTGAGTCTGCGGACGATCGTCAGGCACTCGACCGCAGCCTCGCGGGTCGCCTCGCGCGCGCCGCGCATCACCCCGTCCAGGACGAGGATGCCGTCCACGGTGTGCACGATGTTGATCGAGCCCAGCCGCAGCGCCTCGTCCCGGGCGGACAGCAGTCCGGCGGTGTCGCCCTCCGCCAGCCAGTCGTTGCCGCCGATCCGGGTCGCCGCGTACATCCGCCGCAGCGGGAGCTGGTGCCGCTCCGCGGTCGACAGGGCCTTTTCGAGCATGGCCCGGGACTCGTCGGGGTCCCGCTCGCGGGCCACGGTCGCCAGCAGCTCCCACGCCTGGCAGGCGACGGCGGGCAGCGCGTAGCGCTCGGCGGCGTCGGCCGCCGAGCGGGCCAACTTCTCCGCCTGCTGGGTGCGGTCGGTGCCGGGGGTGTCCAGCGCGAGGTAGGCGGCGGTGACGTCGACGGACGCCGTCGCGGCGCCGTCCGGGTTCGCCCCCAGCACCTCGCGGGCCCGGTCGATCTGCCGGTTGCCGTCGCTCCAACGTCCCGCCGTGTGCGCGACCTTGGCCAGCCGGGTGTGCAGGATCGCCAGCCGGGACGCACCGAGACCTGCGCTGTCCAGCGCGTGCAGATGCTCGACCAGGTCGAAGGCCCGGTCGAAGTCGCCCGACTCGGCCAGCGCGGGCAGCAGCGGCTCCAGCGCGCCCGCACGCTCCTGCGGGTCGCCGGCCCGCGCCAGCAGGGTTTCGGCCCGGCTGAGCAGCGTCACCGCCGAACCGAGCGCGCCCGCTGCCAGGGCCCGCCGGCCCGCCTCGGCGAACAGCTTGCCGGCCGCCGCGTCCTCGCCGGCCTCGGACCGCAGCCCGGCCGCGAGCGCGCACCAGTCGCCGGGCAGTTGCGGGTGCAGCTTCTCCACCGCCTCGGCGCCCTGGCGCGCCAGATCGGCCCGCTGGCCAGGCGTCAGTTGGGTGAACAGGGCCTCCACGGTGGGCGAATGGCGGAAGGAGTACCAGTCGGGAGCGGGCTCGTCGGGGACCACCAGGCGAGCGGCGACACCGGCGTGCAGATGGCTGAGCAGCGCCCGGTCGTCGACTCCCGTCATCCGCTGGAGCACGGTCAGCGGGAACCGTCTGCCCAGCACGGCCGCCGCCGACAGCAGCGTCCGGCCCTCGGCGCCCAGCCGGTCGATCCGGCGCAGGATTCCCCGGGCGAGGGCGGACGACACGTCGCCACGCGGATCGCCGACCGTGCGCCAGCCGTCGGGGCCCTGTACGAGGGTGCCAGCGCCGATCATCGACTGGAGCAACTCCTCGACCAGGTAAGGGCTGCCCGCGCTGCCCTCCCACAGCCGCTCCAGCACCGGCGCCGGTACGTCCTCGGGAGAGGTGCCCAACTGGCCCGCCACCAGGTCGCGTACCTGCGGGCGGGTGAGCGGCGCCAGTTCCACGACCGAGGCCGTGCCGCGCCGGCGGGCCGACTGCGCGAGGTCGAGGGCGTCGCTGAAGTCCGTGCGGACGGTGGCGAGCAGCAGGACCGGGCTGTACTCCAGGTTGTCCACGAGATATTCCAGGACGCCCAGGGTCTCGGGGTCGGCGTCGTGCAGATCCTCCAGCACCAGCAGCCGGCCCCGGCCGTGGTCGGTCGCCATGAGCAGGCGCAGGACGGCCTCACCCAGGATCACGATCGAACTGCTGTCGCCGGCGCCGGTGTTCCAGTCGGGGATCAGCCGTCCCAGCACCGGCTTGTACGGTCCCAGGGACAGCTCGTCCAGCGACTCGCCGGTGCGGAACAGCGACATCAGCGCCTCGGTCAGCGGCCGGAAGGGCACCGCGGGGCCTGTGGTGCTGCTGCGGCCGCGCAGTACGCCCATCCCGACCCCGAGCGCACTGCCCACGACCTCGGCCGCCAGCCGGGACTTGCCGACCCCGGCTTCGCCCACGAGAAAGACCACACCGCCGCGCCCCTGCTGAGCGTCGGACAAAGCGCGTCCGAGCAGCCCCAGTTGGGCATCCCGGCCGATGAGGGAAGATGCTTGGAGACGCATGACCTCCAAGCATAATCAGAATATCCGGAACCGTGGTGTGCCGTCGGCACTTCGATTCAGTTCGGCGGGCCGGCCGGCCCGCCGATCGGCCGGGGGCGGCTACTGGGGCGCGGAGACCGAGGTGTCGATCGAGCTGAGCGTGATGACGATACCGCTGGTCAGGACCATCCCGGCCAGGATGCGGGCGCGGGCGCAGGCGCGGTTGCGGCCCGAGAGGGTGATGCCGCCCGCCGCGTCCTGCTCGTCGGCGACGGCGGGCGTGGGGGCCTCGGTGTCGGCGGAGACGGAGGCGGCGGCCGAGGTGGCGGCGGCGAGGGAAGCGGCGCGGCTGGAGTGCTGGTTCATGGGGGAACTCCTTCGTGGGGGAAGTGCACGAGTGAACAAGCGGGTGAACGAGCTAGTCAACGAGCGGAAGAGCGGAGACAACGAAACGGCGGGGAGGAGCAGTTGGGGGGCCGGTTTCGGGCGGCCGGGGAGGCTGGCCCTCAACAGGCGGGTGGGTTGACCGGGTTGCCCGGACAGGAGTGCTCCAGCAGGAGCGCGGACGGGACTTGGGTCGGGGAGCAGAGGCGAAGCAGCCCGTAGCCGATGCCGGCGAGGCCCGTCAGCATTCCGGGAGAGGGCACTTGGCCGGGGGTGGCGCAGCGGTGCTGCTGTCCCTCGACGGTCGCGAGGACCCGGCCGCCGGCCCGGCCGAGAGCGGCGGACGCCGTGGCGTCACCCCGGTCGGCCAGGACCGACAGGGCCTCCAGGGCGCCGAAGGCGCCGTGGCCCGCGCTGAGTTCGGGGCCGTCGCCGAGGGCGGCCAGCCGGGTGGCCAGGTCGTCGTGGCCCGGCAGGTGCGCGGTGGCGGCGGCGATCCCGGGCAGGCCGGTGGTCCACGACGGGCTGGGCGCTGCGGCTTCAGGGGCGGCGTCGGCGGAGCGCAGCAGTCCGGCCGCGATCTCCGGGTGTCCCTTTCCGTCCGCCCGGTGGTCCGCGTGGCGCCGCAGCGCCCAGCCGATACCGGCGGAGCCTTCGGCGAAGCCCGCGGTGTCCTGGCCCTGCGCTGCCGCGGGGGCCAGGGCGTCCGCCAGCGCGTCGGCGAGTTCCAGGGCCCGGCGGGCGCCCGTCGCCTCGTGGGTGGCGACCGCGGCCGCCAGGGCGCCTGCGGCGCCGTCGGCGAAGCCGAGGTCCATTCTGGCCATGACGGCGTGTTCGAGTGCGGTGAGCGCGTCGGGCAGCGAGTCGGCGAGGTCGGCGTCGAGGAGGGTCGACAGCCGCACCAGTCCGTACAGGATGCCGCCGAGCCCGTCGTACGCCCCGGGGCCGACGGCGGCGCACAGTTCGGGGTCGGCTGCCAGCATCTTCAGCAGCGCGGGGAGCGGCAGTACGGCCTCGTGGGCGAGCGCCGTGTAGCGCTCGGCGCCGGCGAGCAGTCCCGCCTGGGCCAGGAAGAGCGCGACCCCGGTGTAGCCCTGGGCGAGTCCCGCGCCCATCGGGAGCACCGACCAGTGCCCGCCCGGCAGGCTCTCCAGGCCGAGCCAGTTGGCCCGGCCGCCGGACCGCACGGCGCGGGCGGCGATCTCGTCGGCGATCCCGCAGGCGGCGGCCAGCAGCCGGGACGGCTCGGGCGCGACGGCCGGCAGGGGAGCCTGCACCAGTTCGGAGCGCGGCCGGACCAGCGAGCAGTCCGCGTCGCGTGCGGCCAGCGCGGCGGCGACGATCCATTCCTGGTTCCGGCAGTCGACCTCGTCCATCCGGGTGATCTTGGTGCGGACCGCGCTCAGGCTCGGCACCGGGAGCAGGTCAGGCAGCCAGGTGCCACCGGCCGCACGTACCCCCGTGCCGGACGGCCGGTGGACGAAGAGGGGGACGTCCCCGCGCCACAGGTCCTCGGTCTCGTGCTCCACGAGCCGGCCGCGTGCCGGGTCGTGCGCCGACTCGGTCCACAGCACGGCGAAGGCCGCGTCCCTGGCGAGCGCGTCACCGAGCAGCGCCGGGTGCGTCGACTCCTCCAGCAGGGTCGAGTACAGCCGGGTCGAGCGGACGATCAGCCGTGCGGGGCTCTCCGCGTGCCGCTCCAACAGCGCGCCCGGCGCGGTGAGTTCGGCGCCGTGCGCTCGGATCGCGGCGTACGTCGTGCGGAAGCCGTCCAGCAGCGCGGCGCGGTGGTCGGCGCCCTGGAGGCGGTGCCCGTCGGGCAGCGGCTGGTTCTGCGCGGCCGGGCTGACCACCGCGCCCCTGACGACCCGCATGGTGTCGAGGCCGCTGTCCTCCCAGCACAGGCCCTCGCTCGGGTACGTGCCTTCCTCGGCGCGGCCCAGCGCCGAGATGTCCAGCGCGCCGCTCTCGCCGATCAGCAGGTGGGGCAGCAGGCACGTGCGGTGCACGGACGCCTGGAGGGCGTCGGCCGCCGGGTCGGCCCCGGCCGTCGCGGCCTGCGGAAGTCCGGTGTGCAGCAGGGTCTCGGCGTCCACCAGCACCGGCTGGGCGCCGTCGGCGATGAGGTTCTCGTAGTGCATGTCGGCGCCGTCCACCGCGTACAGCAGGGCCAGCAGCGCGCCCTGGCGCCGGTAGAAGGCGTCCGCCTCGGTCACCGAGCCGCACCAGCGGTGCTCGATGAACTCCAGCCAGCCGTGCTCCTGCCGCCGCACCGTACGCGGGGTGCGCAGCTCCAGGCCCTCGACCCGGCCGGTCAGCCAGTGGGCCAGGTCGTCCAGCAGGGCGTGCTGCCCCAGCGGGCGCGGCTTGTACACCGCGCGTGACCCGTCGGCGAACGTCAGCACCGCCACCGAGCGCCCACCGCGATGGGCGTCGCCGCGGCCCAGTTCGACGCGGGTGAGCGGGCCGGGCTCGCGTCCTTGGAGCAGGACAGCGGCCAGTTCGGCCCGGTCGGCGTGCAGCCGCAGGCCCAGTTCGGCGACCGCTTCGGCCGCGTCCAGCGCCGTCAGGGCCAGCATCCGGGCCAGTACCGGATAAGCGGTGAACAGTGAACGCAGGCCGTCCGCAGTGCCGTTGGCGGCGAGGAAGGAGGCGAACCGGTCGCGGGGCGTGGCCCCGTCGAGCCGTCCGGCGCGCCGGGCGCCGGCCAGTTCGCTGACGAGTGTGCGGGCCGCCTGCCGGGCCAGCCTGCTCAGCAGCCACTGCTCGAACGAGGCGCGCAGTACGTCGCGTTCGGCCGCCGGAAGCGGCGCGAGCTGCCGGTCGAGGCTGTCCGAAGCCGGCACCACCAGCGGGGCCACGACCGCCGCGAACACCTCGGGCCCGGTGGCGTTCTCGTCACCCGGCACCAGCCGGGCGGCCAGGTGCGCGCATTCCAGGGCCTCTTCGGCGTAACCGGCCCAGCGCGGCGTGCCGGCGCGGTCCGCAAGATCTTCCGGTGCCTCGGCGGCGAGCTCCCATACGGCGAGTTCGTCGAGACCCAGATGGGCCAGCCGAGCCGCGAAGCCCGCCGTGTCCCCGACGGCCCACGGGGCGCGGCCGGACGTGGCGGTCGTGGCTGACGCCTCCGGACGTCCGGGGGCGCCGACACGCTCGCTGAGGGAGAGCGCGGGGGCCCACCAGGCGAGCGGCAGGTGCGCGCTTCGGGGCGTCGTGGGTGCGGCTGATTCGTTCACAGGAAGAACGTCCCAGATTTGGCGCGACCCCCACATGGGGGAGCGGCCCCCATATTCTCCGGCGGCCCCCCGCATACGGGTGGGGGCCGGCCCGGTGAACAGGGCCGCGTACGAGCCGCGTTGGCCGCGCCGGAGCCCGAACCCGCAGGTCACGGAGTGCCGTTGCCCCCCACCGCGCGGGTGGTCAGTGCCGGGCCCGCGGCAGCAGGCGCGGCTCCAAGCGCTCCTCGCGTACCCCGTCACCGTCGTACGACACCACGTAGGCGCCCTTGCCCGGCGACTCCGTGACCGCCTCCACGAGACGGGTGCCGTGATAGACGAGCCCCACACCGTCGTCGGTGCAGTGCGCCGTCGGCAGGGTGCCGTCCGCGACCAGCCGGTGGATCAGCGGCCGGCGGCCCAGGTCCGAGTCGTAATGGACACCGTTGCCGTACGGCAGGAAGCCGAGCGCGTCCACCACCGGCCGCAGGTCAGGACCGTACGAGTCGGTCGCGCCGCCCTTGAACCAGCAGATCGACCCGGCGCTCACCCCGCTCAGCACCACCCCCGCCTGCCAGGCGCGCCGCAGTGCCCCCTCCAGGCCGTGCACCCGCCACACCGCCAGCAGATTCGCCACCGACCCGCCCATGACCCAGACGACGTCGTGGTCGAGGAGGGTGCCTTCCACGTCCGCCACGTTCGGCATGGGGAACAGGTGCAGCGGCGTCAGGTCGAACCCCGCCACCCTGGCCGCCTCGTGCATGCGCGCGGTGACATGCTCCGCGTCCCCCACCGCAGTGCCCAGGTACAGGATGCGCGGCCGGCGGCCGGTCACCCCCGACAGGTCGACCGCGTGGTGGACCAGGGAGTCGAACAGCACACGCGCGCGGGCACCGGCGCGATGCCCTCCGGAGGTGGCAAGGACGGTCGGCTGCGAGGCGGGCATGCGCGCGATCGTAGTCCCTGTCGCGCGGCCGGCCGTCGTACGGCACCGGCGACCCCGCCCCCGGGCTCGACATACAACGTGGGGACCGCGCCCACAACTTGGGTGGTCGCCCCGCATCCGCCGGCCGCCCGCCCTCCCGTCTACTGATGACCGGCCGACGGACCCCTGGACCCCCGGACAACAGGAGTGAAGGACATGCGGACCTCTCTGGGTATCGACTCCCTCGCACGGAGCGTCTATCTCGCCATGGTCGACCAGCCCGACGCCGGAGTCGCCGAGTTGGCCGAGCAGTTGAACGAGGCAGAGGAGACGGTCAGGCAGCGTCTTGAGCGGTTGTCCGCCCTGCTGCTCGTGGTCCCCGGCGACACCGCGACCGGCTTCCGGCCGGTCGACCCCGAGGTGGGCCTCGCTGCGATGCTCGCCCGGCAGCAGGACGAACTCGCCCGCCACCGGCTCCAGGTGGAGGACAGCAGGCTGGAGGTGACCCGGCTGCTGTCCGAGCACACCCTCGGCAGCCGGGACAGCATGCCGGGCGTCGAATGGCTGGCCGGGGCGGACGCCGTGTGGCGGCGCCTGGCGGAACTCGCCGAAGGGTGCGAGCAGGAGTGGCTGACCGTCGGTCCCACCGAGCGGCTCGCCGTGCCCGCCGCCGAGTCGGCCCGGCCCGTCGACGAGATCCTGCGCCGCCGCGGCACGCCCGCCCGCACCATCGTGCTGGAGAGCGTCCGCAACGACCCCGAGGCCATGGGGCGCGTACGGGGGACGGACGACAGCGTCGGGTCGATCCGTACGCTGCCCTCGCTGCCCGCGTGGATGATCCTCTGCGACCGCACCCACGCCGTGGTGCCGGTCGCAAGCGCCCGGTCCGTTGTCGGCGCCATGGTGTGCGGCGTCGAGTCGGTCACCGAGGCGTTCGCCGCCCTGTTCAGCCGCCTCTGGAAGGAGGCGCTGCCGCTGACCGAGGCGCGCCCCCGTACCCGCGGCAGCCTCTCCCTCCAGGAGCAGCACGTGCTGCGGCTCTGGGCGCAGGGCCTCACCGACGCGGCCGCCGCCCGCAGGATGGACGTCTCGCTGCGTACGGTCCGCCGGCTCTCCGAGAAGCTGACCGACCGCTTCGGCGCGCAGAGCCGCTTCCAACTCGGCGCCCTGGCCATCGCCCAGGGCGGCATCCGGGTCGAGGACATGGTCTGACGCGCCGCCCTTACGGAGCCCGCCCGTACGCCTCGCCCGTACGCCGCGCCCGTACGCCCCCACCGTCGTCCTGACGGTGGGGGCGTACTGCGTCATGCGGCGGCCTTCATCGGCCTGCGGTCATCCGCCCGCCCTCATCCGGCCGGTGCGAACTGCGCGTTGATCGCCGCCATCATCAGATCGGCGATGTTCTGCGCCAGTTCGGCGGGCGTCGGGTGGTCGAACACCGTCCGTACCGGTACGTCGACCCGCAGCGCCTTCCGCAGCCGTGACGCGACCTGGGTGGCGAGCAGCGAATGCCCGCCCAACTGGAAGAAGTTGTCGTGGACACCGACGCGTTCGATGCCCAGCAGCTCCGACCAGACGGCCGTGATGTGCCGCTCGACGGTGTTGCGCGGCGCCGTGTACGACGTACCCAGGTCCGGCCGCTTGCCGTCGGGGACCGGCAGTTGCGCCCGGTCCACCTTGCCGTTCGCGGTCAGCGGCAGCCGCTCCAGTGTCATGAACGCCGCCGGGATCATGTAGTCGGGCAGATAGCGCCCGAGGTGCGCGTGCAGCTCCGTGATGCTCGGGGCCTCAGGGCCCGCCGCCACCAGGTAGGCCACCAGCCGCTTGTCGCCCGGCACGTCCTCGCGGACGATGACGGCGACCTCGCCGACACCGGGGTGGGTGATCAAGTTGGCCTCGACCTCGCCCAGTTCGATGCGGTTGCCGCGGATCTGCACCTGGTCGTCGATCCTGCGCAGGAACTCGATCTGCCCGTCCGGCTGCCA
Organism: Streptomyces sp. NPDC087906; assembly: GCF_055584925.1. Classification (NCBI taxonomy): domain Bacteria; kingdom Bacillati; phylum Actinomycetota; class Actinomycetes; order Kitasatosporales; family Streptomycetaceae; genus Streptomyces; species Streptomyces sp. NPDC087906. The sequence goes on along the minus strand of NZ_JBVJLC010000003.1, from coordinate 16,726 downwards.
CCTGACCAGGTCGCCGGTGCGGTACACCCGGCCGCCGACCTCCTCGTCCTCGAACATGACGAACCGCTCGTCGGTGAGATCGGGGCGTCCCAGGTAGCCGCGCGCCACCTGCACGCCGCCGATGAGGAGTTCACCGGGCACGCCGACCGGCTGCGGCGTGCCGTGCTGATTCACCACGAAGCAGTGGGTGTTGGCGACCGGCCGACCGATCGGCGGGACGGCGTCCCCGGGGACGCAGACGGCCGAGGTGACGATGACCGTGGTCTCCGTGGGGCCGTAGTTGTTGATCGCGCGGAACGGCAGCCGGGCGTGCGGCGGCATCCGCAGCCGGTCGCCGCCGGTCAGCACGTATTCGAGGGTGCTGTCCTGGTCCCAGTCGAGCGCGGCCAGCGACTCCAGCATCGGCGTGGACAGGAACGTGGCGTCGATGGCCTGTTCGCCCAGCCAGTCCCGCAGCAGCGTCGGGGTGAGCCTGACCCGCTCGGTGGTGATGCAGCAGGTCGCGCCCCGGGAGAGGCCGAGCCACAGCTCCCACGCCGCCGCGTCGAACGAGACGCCGGCGAGCAGCGCGATCCGCCGGCCAGGATCGAGACCGTACTCCTCCACCGTCCAGTGGACCAGGTTGATCAGGCTGCGGTGCTCGACCTGGACACCCTTGGGCCGGCCGGTGGAGCCGCTGGTGTAGATGAGGTAGGCCAGGTTGTGCGCGGTGGCGACCGGCTCGGGATCGGTGACCGGCTCGCCGTCCAACGGGCCCCCCGCGGCGTCGCATTCGTCGAGCAGCAGCAGGGGGACGTCGGACGGGATCCGGTCGGCGTACGCGGTGGCGGTGAGGACGACCGGGGTCTGCGAGTCCCGCACCATGTACGCCAGCCGCTCGACCGGGAACTCCGGGTTCAGCGGTACGTACGCGGCCCCCGCCTTCACCACGGCCAGCTCCGCCGTCACCAGGTCGGCCCCGCGGGGCAGGCACACCGCGACCGGCATGTCCGGCCGCGCCCCGTAGCGGGTGCGCAGATGGTGGGCGATCCGGTTGGCTCGCGCGTTCAACTCGCCGTACGTCAGGGTGGCTTGCGGTGACTCGATGGCCACGGTGTCCGGCTGCTGGGCCGCCCGCTCCTCGAAGAGGCCGTGCAGGGTGGCCGTGTCCGGGTAGGGGGCGGTGGTGTCGTTCCACTCGACGAGTGTCTGCCGCCGCTCGGCGGGGGTGAGCAGGGACAGTTGGGACAGCCGCGCCCCGGGGTCGCCGCCGACCGCGTCGAGCAGCGTGCCCAGATGGCCGGCCAGCCGGTCGACGGTCACGCGCTCGAAGAGGTCGGTGCGGTACTCCAGCGTCCCGCGCAGGCTGCCTGCCGGGCCTTCCGCCATGATCAGCGTCAGGTCGAACTTGGCGTCGGGCAGCGTTACCGCGAACGGCTCGACCTCAAGGCCCGGCAGGCTCCACGCGTGGCTGTCCGGGGTGTTCTGCAGGACGAACATGGTCTGGAACAGCGGGTTGCGGGACGGGTCGCGGTCCGGCGCCAGCTCCTCCACCAGCCGCTCGAACGGCAGGTCCTGGTGGTCGTACGCGCCGAGCGCGGTGTCCTTGACCCGGCCGACCAGCTCGCTGAAGGCCGGGTCGCCCGACAGATCGGTGCGCATCACAAGGGTGTTGACGAAGAAGCCGATCAGCTCCTCCGTCTCGGCCCGGTTGCGGCCGGCGATCGGGCTGCCGACCGTGATGTCGTCCTGCATGCTGTACTTCGCCAGCAGCACCTGGAAAGCGGCCAGCAGCACCATGTACAGGCTCGCGTCGTTCGCCGTCGCCGCCGCCCGCAGTCGCGCGGCGACCTCGGCCGGCACCTCGAACGCCGCGGTCCCGCCGCCTTGGGGCGGCCCCGCCGGGCGGCGGTGGTCGCTCGGCAGCTCCAGCGGCTCCACCCCGGCCAGCCGCTCCCGCCAGTAGCCCAGTTGCTCGTCCAGGACGTCACCGGCCAGCCGCTCCCGCTGCCATACGGAGAAGTCCGCGTACTGCAGCGGCAGTTCGGGCAGACCGGTCGGGGCGACCCCCGCGACGGCCGCCCGGTAGCCCTCGCGCAGCTCCCGCGCCATGACTCCCTCCGACCAGCCGTCGGCGATGATGTGATGCACCGTCAGCAGAACAAAGGCTTCGTCGTCGGCGAGCCGTACCAGATGGGCGCGGAGCAGCGGACCCGTCGCCAGATCGAACGGGTGGCCCGCCTCTGTCTCGGCGAACCGCCTGGCCGCCGCCTCCCGTTCCGTCGGATCGGTGATCTGGCGCAGGTCGTGGACGGTCGCCGCCAGCGGCGCCGCCGGGTCGATGATCTGCCCCGGCTCGCCGTCCTCGGACACGAACCGGGTCCGCAGGATCTCGTGCCGCGCCACCATCGCGGTGAGCGCGGCGTCCAGCGCCTGCGCGTCCAGGTCGCCGCGGACGTGCAGCGCGAACGGTACGACGTACTCGGCGCGCCCCGGCTCCAGTTGGTCGAGGAACCAGAGCCGCTGCTGGGCGGAGCTGAGCGGCAGCGGAGCGCCGGTGCGGGCGACGGGTGCGATCCGCCCCGCGTCGTCCGCGTCCAGCTCCGTCACGACGGCCGCCAGCGCGGCGACCGTCGGCGCTGCGAACAGGGCCCGTACCGGCACCTCCACGCCGAGTGCGGCCCGCAGCCGCGAGGTGACCTGGGTGGCCAGCAGTGAATGGCCGCCCAGCTCGAAGAAGTTGTCGTCCACACCGGTGACGGCCGTGCCCAGCACCTCCGACCAGGCCGCGGCCACCGCGCGTTCCGCCGGGGTGCGCGGCGCGACGCCGGCCTCGGCCGAGCGGGGCTCGGGTGCGGGCAGCGCCCGCCGGTCCACCTTGCCGTTCGGGGTGAGCGGCAGCCGCTCCAGCACCACGAACGCGGACGGCACCATGTAGTCGGGCAGTTCGCGGCGCAGCCGGGCGCGCAGTTCCTCGTCGGTCGGCCGCTGCCCGTCCGCCACGAGGTACGCCACCAGGCGCTTGTCGCCCGGGACGTCCTCGCGCAGGACGACGGTCGCCGCCGTGACGTCGGCGCCGGCCAGCAGCACCGAAGCGATCTCGCCCGGCTCGATACGGTGACCGCGCAGCTTCACCTGGTCGTCCAGGCGTCCCAGGAACTCCAACTGCCCGTCGGACAGCCACCGCACCCGGTCCCCGGTGCGGTAGACCCGCCGGGGCGTGCCGTCGATGTCCAGGGTGGCGAACCGCTCCGCCGTCTGCTCCGGCAGCCCCTGGTAGCCGCGGGCCAACCCGTTTCCGCCGACGAGGAGTTCGCCCGGGACGCCGATCGGCACCGGCCGGTCGTGCCGGTCGACGACGTGGACGACGGTGTTGCGTACCGGCCGGCCGATGGGCGGCACCGGCACCCCCGGCACCACCTCGGCAGATGTCGTGACCACCGTCGACTCGGTCGGGCCGTAGTTGTTGACGACGCGGAACGGCAGCCGCAGCCCGGCCGGCAGACGCAGCGCGTCACCGCCGGTGAGGACATACGCCAGCGAGGCCGGCTCCGACCAGTCGAGCGCGGCCAGCGCCTCCAGCATGGGCGTGGAGAGGAACGTGCCGGTCACCCGCCGCTCGGCCAGCCAGCCCTGGAGCAGCTCAGGTGTGCGGCGCACGGTGTCCTCGGGGACGCACACGGTCGCACCGGCCGCCAGCGCGGGCCACAGCTCCCACGCCGCGGCGTCGAAGCTGATGCCGGCGAGATGCGCGACCCGGCTGCCCGGCGCCGCGCCGAAGCTCTCCACCGTCCAGTGGACCAGGTTGACCAGGCTGTGGTGCTCGATCTGTACGCCCTTGGGGCGGCCGGTCGAGCCGCTGGTGTAGATCAGATACGCCAGGTCGTGCGGGGTCGCCGCGGGCTCGGGGTCGTGCGCCGGCAGCTCCTGGATCCGCGGCCAGTCCCGGTCGGTGAGGAAGCGGTGGGAGGTACGGGGCAGCCGCGCCGTGTGCGCCGCGTCGGTCACCACATGCGCCGCACCGGAATCCTCGATCATGAAGGCGAGCCGGTCGGCGGGCAGTTCCGGGTCCAGCGGCAGATAGGCCGCCCCCGACTTCAGCGCGGCGAGCAGCGCGGTGATCTGGTCGGGCCCGCGCTCCAGGCAGACGGCGACCACCCGGCCGGGACCGGCGCCGAGGGACCGCAGATGCCGGGCGAGCCGGTTGGCACGCTCGTTCAGCTCCCGGTAGGTCAGCTCGCCGGCCTCCGACAACACCGCTGCCATGGAGGGCAGTTCGGCCGCGCGCTCCTCGACGAGCCGGTGCGCCGTCGTGTCGGCGGTGGGGGAGAGGGAGGCGATCCCGGACCACTCGGTCAGTACGCGCTCGCGCTCGGCGCCGACCAGCATCTCCAGCTCCGACAGCCGCCTCTCCCGGCCCGAGACCGCCGCTGCGAGCAGCGTGGTGAAGTGACCGGCCAGCCGCGCCGCCGTCGTACGTTCGAACAGGTCCACGGCGAACACGAGGTTTCCGTCGAGCGAACCGTCGGGCCGCTCCGTCAGGAACAGCGTCAGGTCGAACTTGGCCTCCTCCGCCCGCACGGCGAACGGCTCGACGTCAAGTCCCGGCAGCCCCCACGCGTTGCCGTCCGGGGTGTTCTGGAGCACGAACATGGTCTGGAACAGCGGCGTGCGCGACAGGTCGCGCTCCGGCGCCAGCTCCTCCACCAGCCGCTCGAACGGCAGCTCCTGGTGGTCGTAGGCGCCGAGCGCGGTGTCCCTGACCCGGTCGAGCAGCTCACCGAAACGCGGATCGCCCGACAGGTCCGTACGCATCACGAGGGTGTTGACGAAGAAGCCGATCAGCTCCTCCGTCTCGGCCCTGCCGCGCCCCGCGACCGGGCTGCCGACCGCGATGTCCTCCTGCCCGCTGTACTCCGCCATCAGGAGCTGGAACACCGCCAGCAGGGACATGAACAGCGTGGCGCCCTGCCCTGCGGCCGTCCGCCGGGCCGCGTCGACCACCTCGGCGGGCACGGTGAAGGCCACCGCGTCGCCGCGCCCCGACCGCTCCGCCGGGCGGCGGTGGTCGGCGGGCAGCTCCAGCGGCTGGAGCCCCGCGAGCCGGTCGCGCCAGTACGCCGCCTGCCCGTCCAGCGCCGCCCCCTCCAGGGCCGTACGCTGCCAGGCCGCGAAGTCCGCGTACTGGAACTCCAGCGGTACGAGGCCGGCTTCGCGTCCCGCGGCAGCGGCCCCGTACAGTTCGCGCAGCTCACGCGCCAGGATGCCCTCCGACCAGCCGTCGGAGACGATGTGGTGCAGTGTGATGAGCAGCAGCCACTCCTCGTCGGCGACACGCACCGCCAGCGCTCGCAGCAGCGGCCCCGCCGCCAGGTCGAACGGCTCTCCCGCCGCCTCGCGCAGAATGCCGAGCGCCGCCTCGACGCCGAGGTCCCGCGCGTCGCGCACCTCGACGGACACCTCGCGCGGCTCCTCGACGATCTGGACCGGACGGCCCGTAGCGTCCGCGACGAACCGGGTCCGCAGGATCTCGTGCCGGGCCACCAGCGCCGTCAGCGCCGCTCCGAACACATCAGGGGCGAAGCGCCCCGTGACGCGCAGCCCGGCCGGGACGACGTACTCCGCCCGTCCCGGCTCCAACTGGTCCAGGAACCAAAGCCGTTGCTGGGCGAACGACAGCGGCAGCGGCCCCGCCGACCGGTCGGCGCGCGGCATCGCCGCCACCGTACCCGGGTCGAGCGCGTCGACGGCCGCGGCCAGCAGCGCGGGGGTGGGCGCCTCGAACAGGGTGCGGTGGGAGACGTCCACACCCAGGTCCCGGCGCAGCCGGGCAGCGACCCGGGCGGCCAGCAGGGAGTGCCCGCCCAGCTCGAAGAAGTCGTCGTCGGCGCCCACCGGGTCCACGCCCAGCAGGTCGGCCCAGATACCGGCGACCGCGAGCTGCGTCGGTGTGTTCGGCGCCGTGTACGCCACGGACAGCTCGGGCCGGTGGCCCTGCGGCGCGGGCAGCGCCTTGCGGTCCACCTTGCCGTTCGGCGTCAGCGGAAGCCGCTCCAGCGTCACGTACCGGGCGGGCACCATGTGCTCGGGCAGGTCGCGCGCCAGGGCCCGGCGCAGCTCGGGTACGGCAGGACCTGTCTCGCCCGCCGCCACCAGATACGCCACCAGCCGCTTGTCGCCCGGGACGTCCTCGCGGACCACGACGGTCGCGGCGGCCACACCGGGACGGGCGAGCAGGGCGTTCTCGATCTCGCCCAGTTCCACCCGGTGGCCGCGCAGCTTGACCTGGTCGTCGATCCGGCCGAGATAGACAAGGCGCCCGTCCGGCAGCCACTTCACCAGGTCACCCGTGCGGTACACCCGGGCGTCCGGATCCGGTGAGAACGGGTGCGGCACGAACCGCTCCGCCGTCAGGTCGGGCCGGCCCAGATAACCGAGGGCCACGTTCACGCCGCCGATCAGCAACTCGCCCGGCACGCCAACCGGTTGGACCTCGCCGTGCGCGCCGACCACGTACACCTCGGTGTTGTCGATCGCGCGGCCCATCGGCACATGGTCGGCCGCCGGGTCCACCGACACCGTACGGCTGACCACGTTGCCCACGGTCGCCTCGGTCGGTCCGTACTCGTTGACGACGGCCGTGGAGTCCGTGCCGTTCGCCAGCATCCGGTGCGTCAGCGCCGGGGTCAGGTCCTCGCCGCCCGCCACCACCGTCACGATGCCGTGCCGCAGCCCGTCCCGCTCCAGCCGGGCGACCAGCAGCTCCAGATGCGACGGCGTCGCCTTGAGGAAGCTGATCCGCGCGCCGGTCGCGACGAGATCCACGGCCGCGTCGAACACCGTCCGGCCCGGACCCGGGTTCGGTATCACCAGGCGCAGCCCCTGCACCAGCGGCAGGAACAGCGCGGTGACCGTCAGGTCGAAGGCCGCCGAGGAGCACAGCAGCGAGCCGATCTCGGCGCCGGGCGCCGCCGGGTAGTTGCGGTCGCACCAGTGCAGGTAGTTGACGACGCCCCGGTGCGCCACCCGCACGCCCTTGGGACGGCCCGTCGAGCCCGAGGTGTAGATGACGTAGGCCAGATCGCCCGCGCCCGCCTCGACCGCGGGGGCCGAGGCGGCGCAGTCCGGCCAGCCGCTGTCGGTGAGCAGCAGTTCGGTCCCCGGCGCGAACAGGCCGGCGTGTGCGGAGTGCGTGACCACCACGGGCGCCGCGCTGTCACCGACCATGTAACGCAGCCGCTCCGCCGGGTACGACGGGTCCAACGGCACATACGCGGCGCCGGACTTGAGCACCCCGAGCAGCGCGCACACCAGATCAGGGCCGTGGTCCAGGCACACCGCCACGAGCGCGCCGGGACCGACGCCCCGCTCGCCCAGATGGCGCGCGAGCCGGTTCGCCCGCTCGTCCAGCTCCCGGTACGTCAGCGACTGACCGTCGTGCTCCAGGGCGACCGCGTCCGGCTGCCGGGCGGCCCGCTCCTCGACCAGCCGGTGGACGGTCGACGTGTCGGGGAAGGCGGACCGGGGGCCGTTCCACTCGGTCAGGATTTGGGTCCGCTCCACCGCCGTCAGCATCTCCAGCGCGGCCAGCCGCGCCCCCGGATCGTCGGCGGCGGACCGGGCGAGCACACCGAAGTGGTCCGCGAGACGCTCCGCCGTGGCCCGGTCGAACAAGTCCGTGCGGTAGCCCAGCACACCGCGCAGCGCTTCGCCGTCGGCGGCCAGCTCCAGGGTGAGCTGCGCCGCGGGCGCGCACCCGGCCGGCGTATCTCCGGCGGTGCGCCAGACGAACCAGGGGGCAGTGTCCAGCGCACCGGCCGCCGCGTCGGCGAGCGCCGCGAACGGCAGGCCGCCGCGCGCTCGTACCGCCGTCGCCGCCTGGGTCAGCGCGTCCTCGAACTGCGGGTCGCCGTCGGGGCCCCGTACGGCCAGCGCCTGTCCGTCGTCGCCCCGCACCACCACCGGGACGTCGCCCCGGCCGGTGTGCCGTGCGAGCAGTGCCTGAAACACCGTCAGCAGGACCGTCGAAAGGTCCGTGCCCCGCTCGTGCGCCGTCGCCGACAGCGCCGCTGCCGTCGCGGCGGGCACGTCGAAGAGCACCCGGTCCGACGGTCCTGCCCCGTCGTCCGCAGGGCGCCGGTCGGCCGGCAACTCCAGCGGCTCCAGACCCGCCAGCGCGCCCCGCCACTCCTCCACCTGGTGATCAGCCACCGTTCACTCCCCATCGTCAGCACGTTGTCAGCAGTACAAGCGGTACAAGCGGTTCAAGCGGTACTCGCGGTACAAGCGGTTCGGCGCCGGAAGGACGTCCGCGATGAGCACGTTAGGACGCGTGCGCGGACACCCCCAGTGGGCACAAGTGACGCCCCCGCGGCTGGCCACAAGTGCCCAGTGCCGCTCAGCAACACCGCTGGCCACGATGGACAACGTCACCCGACGACAGCCCGTACGCCCGCCGCCGGATTCCCGAAGCGCCGCCGAACGCCCTTGAGGCGGGCGGGACTTCGAGGACCGGCCCGGCGCGGGGGCTGGCCCGGATGACCGGCCCGGTCGCAGCGATCGAGGCCCCTACGGTGTCGAGAGGAAAGCCGGTCGTGTACCAGCGTCACCAGCCCCTGGAGAGCCCGCCCCACGCGGTCCTGAGCACCATTCCCTCGGACGCGCACACCTGGAACCTGCTGTTCCTCCAACTCACCCTGGAGGAACAGGGATGGGAGGTCACCAACCTCGGTGCCTGCGTCCCGGTCGATGTCCTGGTCACCGAGTCCGCCGCCCGGCCGCCCGGCCTCATCGTCGTCAGCACCGTCAACGGCCACGGCGCCGAGGAGGGCCCGGCCCTCGCCCGCGCGGTCCGTGCCGAGCCCGCCCTGGCCCGGGTGCCGCTCGTCATCGGCGGCAAGCTCGACACCGAGGGGTCCGTCGACCCCGAAGCCCATCCCGCGCTCACCGAGGCCGGCTTCGACGCCGTCCTGATCGGGCCGAACGCCGTACCGCGCATGCTCGGCCTGCTCGACTCCCTCGCGCAGTCCGGGCACGGAAGGGCCTACGCCGATGCGATCCGCTGATCCCGCACTCGGCAGAGCGCCGGGCAGCGACACGATCCCCGGCAGCGACCCGGCCCCCGGCAGCCCGGCGCCGCTCACCGACCCGCTCCCCGGTGGCACCTTCCACCACTTCATGGCCGAAGCGGCACGCGACGGCACACTCGTCGTCCAGCCCCGCATGGGGTTCGCCGAGCCCGCCAGGATGCGCGCGGGACTGCTCGCCACCCGCGGCGCCGCGGCCACCACCGTCGGCACCCTCACCCTCGACAGCTTCACCCGCGTCGGCGACTACGCCGCCGCCGCACGCGCCGCGGCTCAGGGCCATGCGCTCAACGGCTACCCGCTCGTGAGCATGCCCGTCGCCACCACCACAGGGATGCTCGACGGCGTCCGCGGCGAGGACTTCCCCGTCCAGGTGCGGCACGGCTCGGCGCAGCCCGGCCGCATCGTCGAGGCCCTGGTCGAAGCCGGTCTCGACGCCACCGAGGGCGGCCCCGTCTCGTACTGCCTGCCCTACGGCCGCACTCCGCTGGCCACTTCCGTGCAGGCGTGGGGCGAGGCGTGCCGCAGGCTGGCCTCGCTCCGGGCATCCGGTGTCGAACCGCACCTGGAGAGCTTCGGCGGCTGCATGCTGGGCCAGCTCTGCCCGCCCTCGCTGCTCGTCGCCATCTCCGTACTGGAAGGGATGTTCTTCCGGCAGCACGGTCTGCGCAGCATCTCCCTCAGCTACGCCCAGCAGACCAACGCCCAGCAGGACGAGGAAGCCGTCCACGCGCTGCGCGCCCTGGCCGCCGACCACCTCCCCGACACCTCCTGGCACGTGGTCGTCTACGCCTACATGGGCGTCTATCCGCAGACCAGGCCCGGTGCGCTGGCCCTCGTCGCCGACGCGGCACGGCTCGCGGTACGGACCGGAGCGGCGCGCCTCATCGTCAAGACGGCCGCCGAGTCCGCCCGCATCCCGTCGATCGCCGAGAACGTCACGGCGCTGGAGACCGCCACGGCCGCAGGGCAGTCCGAGCGGCCCACCGCACCGCCGCCGTCCACGGGCGTCGAGGCGGAGGCCCGCGCCCTCGTGGAGGCCGTCCTCGGCCTGCACGACGACCTCGGACAGGCCCTGATCCGGGCCTTCGCCCGCGGCTACCTCGACGTCCCCTTCTGCCTGCACCCCGACAACGCGGGCCGCACCCGCAGTGTCATCTCCGACCAGGGCCGGCTGGAGTGGTCCCGTACCGGATCGCTGCCGCTCGGCCCCACGGCCACCGCGCACAGCTCCCACCCCCTGACCTCGTCGGGGCTGATGTACGCGCTCCACCACGTCAAGTCCCGCTACGACGCGGCCGCCGTCCCGCTCGCCCGAGCGAGCTGACGGACCGTCACTTTCCCCTTCCGCGGCCCTTCTTCGGGCCGATGAACCGTACGTCGACCGGACAAGGACCGACATGACACTCCAGATCGACCACCCCCTGGCGTTCGCCGCCGCTCCCGCCCTCCCCACCCCGCTGGAACACCTGCGCGACCCGCGCACCCGGGCGGCCCTGCGCATCCAGCAGGCCCTGGTCGCGGGTGCCCGCGCCTACCTCCGCGCCGACGACGCGGTGGAAATGTCCCACCCGATCATCGGTCCCGTCACCGACCCCGGCTCGCGCGGCGCCAAGCAGGTCGACGTCGACTACTACGGGCACCGCTACAAGCTGATGACCAGCGCCATCCTCTACAAGCAGGCGTCCCTGCTGGCGTACGACCGCATCTTCCTCGTCGCCCCCAACGTCCGCCTGGAGCCCGTCGAGACCAGCACCACCCGCCGCCACCTCGCCGAGTTCCGGCAGATCGACGTCGAGTACGCGGGCGCCACCCGCGACGACGCCATGGACATCGCCGAAGGCCTCGTCCGGCAGGCCGTCACCACCGTCGCCGACGAGTGCGGCCCCGAACTGGCCGTACTGGGCCGCGATCCCGACGCCCTGCGCCGGTTCGTCGCCCGGCCGTTCGCCCGCGTACCGCACGGCGAGGTCGTCGACCGGCTGCGCGCCGACGGCTACCCGCAGGCCATGGGCACGGAGATCGAGTGGGAGGCCGAGGAGCGCATCTCCCGCCAGGCCGACGCCCCGTTCTTCGTCGTCGGCTACCCCAAGGGCTCGCGCGGCTTCTACGACAAGGAGAGCCCGACCGAGCCCGGCACCCTGCTCAACTTCGACCTGATCGCGCCCGAGTCCTGCGGCGAACTGTGCAGCGGCAGCGAGCGCGAGAGCGAGTACGCCGCGCTGGTCACCCGGATGCGGGAGACCGGCGAGAACCCCTCCAAGTACGCCTGGTACCTGGAGGTCGCCCGGCACGGCATCCCCAGGAGCGCCGGCTTCGGCATCGGCCTGGAGCGCCTCACCCGCTGGGTCGCGGGACTCGACTCCGTCTGGCAGGCCACCGCCTTCCCGAAGCTCGCGGGGGTCGTGTCCCCGTGACGTACCTGACCGCACCAGGACTGCCCGAGGACGACATCCGCGCCCGCGCACGCGACGGAGCAGCCGCCGTCTTCCCGCCGCTCGACAGCTACGGCACCGCCGTCTTCGGCGGAACCCCCGCGCAGGGCGACGAGATCGACGCGCTGCGCCTGGCCCCGCCCGTCTTCATGCCGGGCCGCCTCGCCAAGCTCATCGACCTCGGCCGCGAACCCCTCTACTCCGACGTCAGCCTCACCACCGCCATCGGCGGTTTCGAGGCCCCGCTGCCGGTGTACATGTCGGCCCTCGGCTCCACCCGCGTCGCCGGCACCAGCCTCGCCCTCAGCCGGCAGGCAGGACGCCTCGGCATCCCCATGGTCATCGGCGAGAACGTCGCCCCGATGAACGGCTTCCGCAGCAGCGGCGACGACCACCGCAAGGGACTGCTGGAGCGCATCCTCGCCTACTGCGAGGAGCTGCCCGACGGCGTCGGCGGCATCTGCGTCCAGCAGAGCACCGAGGACGCCGACTCCGAGGTCTGGAACCACGTCTACAGCGACCCCGCGGTCTCCGGACTCCTCGCCTCCGGCCGCCTCGGCTTCGAGATGAAGGTCGGCCAGGGCGCCAAGCCGGGACTCGGCGGCCTCACCATGGTCAGCGAGGCGGTCGCGGCCGACCTCGAAGGCCAGTACGCCGTCGAACGCCTCACGGACGGCGGAGCCGTCCTGCGCTGCTCAAGCCCCGGCACCTTCACCGACGAGATCTTCCGCCGGCAGATCCAGCTCATGCGCAACAACTACCCGCGCGCCCGCTGCTGGGTGAAGCTCTTCCCCGGCAGGGACGTCGGCCACGCCGCCGGCATCGCCTGGGACGCGGGCGCCCACGCCGTCACCGTCGACGGAGCCGAAGGCGGCACAGGATGGGCCCCCACCGGCTTCCTGGGCCACGTCGGACTGCCGCTCGCCGAGTGCCTGCGCCGCGTCGAACCCGAAGGACGCACCCTGCTCGCCAGCGGACGCGTCTGGGACGGCATCCGCGCCGTGAAACTGCTCGCCCTCGGCGCCCGCGCCGTCGGCCTCGGCCGCGCGGCGCTCGTCGCCGCCGACGAGGACCCGGCACACGGCCTGGAACGCCTCCTGGAGGCCATGGCCCTGGAGATGCGGATGGCCGTCAGCTCCCTCGGCAGATACGCGGCGGACGAGACCGGCCCCGAGGACCTGTGGAGGCCCGAGTCATGATCTACGAGCACACGTACGAGCTGGTCACCGACGACCTCTTCGTCCGGCTGCCCCGCATGGCACCCGGCGCCGAGGTCTTCCTCAAGATCGAGGGACTCAACCCGGCGGGATCCGTCAAACTCAAGACGGCACTCAGCCTGGTCGAGGACGCCGAACACCGCGGCGTCCTCACCCCCGGGGCCCGCGTCATCGAATCGTCCTCGGGCAACCTCGGCATCGCCCTCAGCTCCATCTGCGCCACCAAGGGATACGCCTTCACCTGCGTCGTCGACCCCAACACCAACGCCACCAGCATCGACCACATGCGCGCCCTCGGCGCCGAGGTCGTCGTCGTGGACACCGTCGACGCCAACGGCGGTTTCCTCCAGTCCCGCATCGCCCACATCCGGCGCCGCGTCGAGGCCGACCCCACCATGGTGTGGCTCAACCAGTACGCCAACCCGGCCAACCCCCGCGCCCACTACGAGCAGACCGCGCGCACCCTGCTGAAGGAACTCCAGCAGATCGACTACCTGTTCGTCGGCGCGGGCTCCACCGGCACGTTCGTCGGCTGCGCCAGGTATCTGCGCGAATACTCGCCCGACACCCGGATCGTCGCCGTGGACGCCGTCGGCTCGATCATCTTCGGAGCCCCGCCAGGACCGCGCGTCATCCCGGGACTCGGCGCCAGCCGGATCCCCGAACTGTTCGAACCCGGCCTCGCCGACGACGTCGTGTTCGTCCCCGAGGAGGACGCGATCCACGAGTGCCGGCTGCTCGCCCGCACCCACGGCCTGCTGGTCGGCGGCTCCACCGGATCCGTCCTGGCCGCGATCCGCCGGTACGCCGACGTGTTCCCGGCCGGCTCCCGTATCGCCGCGATCTCACCCGACCTGGGCGAGCGCTACCTCGGCACGGTCTACAACGACGCCTGGGTGGGAGCACACCTGGGTGTCCTCGCGTGACCACCACCACCACCACCGCCATCGGCACCGCTACCGCCATCCCGCGCCCCTCCCGTGAAAGGGACCACCGATGTCTGCATTCCATGTGATCGACGGGGCCGTCGCCCGAGACGTCATCACCTCCGCGCCGTCCGAGATCCTGGACATCGTGCGGGACACCTACCTCCAGCACAGCCGCGGCGCCACCGTGAATCCCGACAGCTACTTCCTGCGCTTCCCCGACAACCCCGGCGCCCGCATCATCGCCCTCCCCGCCCACCTGGGCGGCGAGGCGCCGGTGTCCGGCCTGAAGTGGATCGCCAGCTACCCGCAGAACGTGCGGCAGAACCTGCCCCGCGCCTCGGCGGTCCTGCTCCTCAACGACGCCGAGACCGGCTACCCGTTCGCCTGCCTGGAGGCGTCCGCCATCAGCGCCGCCCGTACGGCGGCCTCGGCGGCGCTCGCCGTGGAGACCCTGACCCCCGACGAGGCGCCCCGCACGGTGCTCTTCGTCGGCGCCGGCGTCATCGGCCGTACGGTCTCCGATTTTCTCGCCGCCCGCGGACTCAACGTCCGCGAGTGCCTCGTCCACGATCATGTGGAGTCGTACGCCGAGAAGTTCGCCGCCTACGCGGCCGAAGCCCACGGCTGGCAGGCCAGAGCCGTCACGGAGATCGACGCGGCCCTGGCCGTCGCCGACCTGGTGATCCTCGCGACCACCGCGCCGGCGCCGTGGCTGGCCGACGAACAGCCCCTGCTGCCGGACCAGCTCATCCTGAACCTGTCGCTGCGCGACATCCACCCTACGGTCATGATCAAGTGCAACAACATCCTCGACGACATCGACCACTGCCTCACGGCCCAGACCTCACCCCACCTCACCGAAATCGAGTACGGCAGCCGCGACTTCATCAACGGCACCCTCGCCGACGTCCTGAACGGCAAGGTCACCCTCGACCGCAACCGCCCCACCGTGTTCTCCCCGTTCGGCCTCGGCGTCCTGGACCTGGCGGTCGGCTGCCACATCTACCGGACGGCTCTGGACAGCGGCCGCGCCACCGAAATCCCCAGCTTCATACCGGAGTTGACGCGCTGGTGAGCCGACCAGCCTGACCTGCTCGCACGACCTCGACGCCCTCGTCCCGGATCCGGGACGAGGGCGTCGACGTTGCTGCGGGGCGGATGCCCCAGCACCCAGCACCCCGTACTACGCCCCCGCACTCCGCACCCAGCACCCCGTACCTCGAACGCCGCATCCCGCACCGAGCACTCCGCACCCCCTACTACGCACCCCGCACTCCGCACCCCTGCTACGCACCGCGCATCAAGCCTTGAGCACCCAGGCTCCTGCACGAAGAAGCCGCTGGCCCGGGACGAACGGCAGCCGCCCCCCGCGGGTGCGGGGGGCGGCTGGTGGTGGCGTGGTGTCGTCCGTCAGGCCGGCAGCAGGAGCGCCGCCTCTCGGCCGGAGCCGGCCGCCGTCATGGCCTCTCGTACCGCGGCGACCAGTACGGACAACTGCTCCTCACCCTTCACCATCTCCATGTGGCGACCGGGCATCGGGCGGATGTCCAGGCCCATCGGGTAGAGCCCGGACCAGTGGGCGACGTACCGCGCCTGCGGCACCTCGTCACCGCTGCCGTCGCGTACGGTGTCGCTGACGAACAGCGTGGCCGGGGCAGCCGAGTCCGCAGGGCGGTACGCGGCGAGGGAGCGTACCTCGGCCTCCAGCACCGCGTAGGGCAGCCACTCGGCGAGCGTGATCGCGGCCTCGTCGATGTTCATCTCCGGAGCCAGGAGCTTCATCTCCCCTTCGGTGCTGGCGCGTTGGTCGCCGGTCTCGCCCTGACCCCGCTGCCACAGGGCGTTCACCTGGCGGTAGACCTCCGCGTGCCGCTGGAACCGGGCCTGCTGGTCGTCCCCGGTCGTCGCCGGCTCCAGCAGGAGCAGTGCGGCCACCGACTGCGGGTCCCGCGCACCCATCGCGTGCGCGATCACGGCACCGGTCGACCAGCCGAGGATCGTGCACGGCCCCTCGGGCTGCACCCGGCGGATCTCGCGCCAGTAGCGGTCGGCGATGGCCTCGAAGCCGACGAGCGGCGACTCGCCCGCGTTCAGCCCCGGCGCCTGGATGCCGTACACGGTGAACGCCCCGGCCAGGCGCTGTGCGAGCGCCTGGTACGGATGCGTGCTCCCACCGCCAGGATGGACGCAGAACAGCGTGGGCAGAGCGGGGTTCGCCTCGGGCGAGAGCAGTACGACCAGTCCGCCGGACTCGGTCTCCGGGGCGTCCAGCACGCCGGCCAGCTCGGCCACCGTGGGATGCCGCATGAGCTGCTGAAGGGCCATCCGCAGACCGGCCTCCCGGACCCGGGAGGTCACGCGCACCGCGCTGATGGACTGCCCGCCGAGCGTGAAGAAGTTGTCGTGGATACCGATGGCGTCGATGCCGAGGATGTCGCCCCAAATGGTGGCCAGTATGTGTTCGGTGGGGGTGCGGGGGGCGGTGTAGCTGGTGTTGAGGTCGGGACGGTGGTGGTCTGGTGCCGGGAGGGCTTTGGTGTCGACCTTGCCGTTGGGGGTCAGGGGCAGTTGGTCGAGTGTGACGTAGGCCGCCGGGACCATGTAGTCCGGGAGCTGCTGCTGGAGATGGGCTCGCAGTTCGTCGATGTCCGGGCTGGTTCCGGGGGTGGTGACGATGTAGGCGGTCAGTCGTTTGTCGCCGGAAGTGTCCTCCCGTACGACGACGGCCGCGGTCGTGAGGTAGGGGTGGGTGTTGAGTGAGTTTTCGATTTCGCCGAGTTCGATGCGGTAGCCGCGGAGTTTGATTTGGTTGTCGATGCGGCCGATGAATTCGAGGGTGCCGTCGGGGCGCCAGGTGCAGAGGTCGCCGGTGTGGTAGGTGCGGGGGTCGTTGGGGGTGTTGAGGGGGTTGGGGGTGAAGCGTTGGGTGGTGAGGTCGGGGCGGTTGTGGTAGTTGCGGGCGAGGCAGATGCCGCCGAGGAGGGAGTGGGCGGGGATGCCGATGGGTGCGGGTTGGTTGTGGTGGTCGAGGAGGTAGGTGGTGGTGTTGGTGATGGGTCGGCCGAGGGTGGTGGTGTAGC